>JAVCDF010000001.1 GCA_030765725.1 Candidatus Chlorobium antarcticum
AGCCTTCAACAAGAATGTTTCGAGCCAAGGTTGATGGTGATCTTGAAGCGCACCTGATTGCCATGAGCTGCTCCGAACCTCCTGTCGGTCACAGGCGCTGGTCATTGCGGCTTCTGGCCGATAAGGCGGTTGAACTGGAGTATGTCGATCAGATCTCGTATGAAACCGTCCGGCAGGCTTTAAAAAAAACATCATTAAGCCCTAGAAAACGCAAGGATGGGTAATTCCGCCATCACAGAATGGTGATTTTGTTGCCCAGATGGAAACGGTGCTGGACATGTACAAGTATCCATTTGACCCTCGGTATCCAGTTGTGTGCATGGATGAGTCACCGAAACAGTTGATTGCTGAAACGAAGCTCCCCATTCCAGCAAGACCCGGTCAGTTGGCACGCTACGATTACGAGTACAGCTGGCTGAACATGGCCGAGATCGACTTGAGAGTGCTGTCAAACCAATGCCTGAATTGCCGCATCGATACTATGACTGAAGTGCGTCGACAGGTTGGAGCATGGGAGAAAGAACGAAACAACAAAGAAGCCGTCATCAACTGGCGGTTTACAACCAAAGATGCGCGGATCAAGCTCAAAAGGCTTTATCCGTCAGTTTGACCTTGACATGACACTAGAGCTTGCCGAAAAAGAACTAATTCTTGACCTGGGAGGATGGACACTGAATGATTACCATGCTGAACTCACCCCCGCGGAATTTTCCGTTAAAGAAACTGCGGAGCGATGGGAGGTTGACCTGAAGGGTGAAAAGGTTGTGTATCAGCATCTGGACCAAAACAATTAGCTTGAAATTGGAGCGCTCAAACTGGACTGGAATGACCTTGCTCTTTCGCGTTGGCTTGACAAACAATGTCGCCAGCAGGATATCACACAGGCTGTACTGTTGGAGTTTTGCCGCAAAGCGATTGCCTACCTTTATTGAGAAGCGTGGAATTCAACTGCATGAACTCTTGCGATTCAAATATCAGCTTGCCAAAGCTGTGCAGCAAAAAATTGATAGCTATCGAAGACAAGCCTATGCGAGTGACTACCAGAAATTTCTTTTTTCTCCTGATGCCTCCATTGAAACCGGCTTCACTGATGGATTCGCTTTCGAGAATCTCCTCTATCCTGTAGCTTGGCCATATGCTGGCAGGTATCAATTCAAGAAGCACTTTTTCGGCAAGATTGGGGAATTGAAAAGTGATGGGGAGGAATTTGATTGGGCTCAGACCATTGATAACCATCCCGATGTGAAATACTGGATTCGAAATCTCTCGGGACATAAAAAATCATCTTTCTGGCTATCAACATCTACGGATCGTTTTTACCCAGATTTCGTCGTTCAATTGTATGATGACCGAATTATGGTCGTGGAGTATCAGGGAGCGGATCGGGTTTCAGCTGACGACACAAAGGAAAAACGCAATATTGGCGAGCTTTGGGCAGCCAAGAGCAATGGGAAGGGAATTTTTCTTATTGCCGAAAAGAAAACCTCTGAAGGACTGAACCTTAGGGACCAATTTGATGCTGCAATAACGAAATCATAAGCACCGACATAGGCAACCATAGCCCGTGTGTGGGGTGAAGAATAAAACGAAACTGAAACTCAGGAGGCCCATATGTTCGGTCTTGGTTCCAATGAACTATTGATTCTAACCGCAGTCATTACCGGTTACATTCTTCCTGCAATAATCGCATTTGCAAGAGGAAACCGAAAGGCATTAACCAACCCATACTGTGGCACAAAAAATCGATGATAATCTCGAAGCGCTTCAGTGCCGAAAGCCAACTCTATTATCGGAATGTCACCTTTTTTGTCCAAACCCTGCCTCCTCAGCACAAACAGAAAAAACCGCCCATCATCATTAACCGGGGCGGTTTTTTTGTTTCTGGCCTTTGAGTGCAAAAAAAAGAGGCCGACCAGAAGGTCAGCCCCTTTTAATCACAAGACTCCGCAGAACGGAACCTTATTAGTGGCCTTCAGCTTCAGGCGCAGCCTCTTCAGCAACAGGTGCTTCAGCTTCAGGTGCAGCCTCTTCGGTTACAGGTGCCTCAACAGCAGGAGCAGCCTCTTCGGTTACAGGTGCTTCTACAGGAGCTTCAGTTTTTGCACAGCCCACAAATGAAACTGAGCTAAGGAGGAATAGAAAAATAAAAAGTTTTTTCATCGTTCGTTGGTTGTTTGTGTTGTTTGATTGATTCACAGCTTCTTCAGCTATAGAATAGTAAAAAAAACAGTGAGATAAAAAAACCACTGTATGGCGGAATATGCAAAATATTCCATATCCCGCCACAAATCTTTTTTTTATTCGTTCACTCAACAAGCATCTCAAGTTCCTCTTTACCCAGCTTATGGAAATTCAGGTACTGATAAATGCCCTCAGCTTTGTCTCCGGATAACTGACGACTGTGAATTTCCAGATACTCTTCACGGTTCGGAAGGTGACCGAGCAGTGCCGAAACGGCTGCAAGTTCAGCTGAACCAAGATAGACCTGTGCTCCGGCACCCATACGGTTGTCGAAGTTTCTGGTGCTTGTGGAAAAAACAACAGCATTGTCGGCAACTCTGGCCTGATTGCCCATGCAGAGCGAACATCCCGGCATTTCAGTACGGGCTCCAGCAGCCCCGAACACCGAGTAGTAGCCCTCCTCGACAAGCTGCTTCATATCCATTTTGGTAGGCGGCACAACCCAGAGCTTTGCCGCTGCGGCTCCTCTTCCCCTGAGCACCTCTCCAAGTGCGCGGAAATGACCGATATTGGTCATGCAGCTTCCCACAAACACCTCGTCAATCTGTTTCGGGCGGCTCTCATCAAGAAGAATTTCGCCAAGCGTCATAACATCATCCGGATCGTTCGGGCAGCAGAGTATCGGCTCGGTAATTTCGCTCATGTTGACTTCAATCACTGCAGCATACTCAGCGTCGGCATCCGGCTCCAGGAGTGACGGGCTGTCAAGCCATGCCTGCATTTTCCCAATGCGGCGGCGAATAGTGTCGGCGTCGCCGTAACCATCTTCAATCATCTGTTCAAGCAGCTTAACATTCGAGCTGAGATACTCGATCACCGGCTCCTTGTCGAGCCTGACGGTACAGGCGGCAGCACTCCGCTCGGCTGATGCGTCGCTGAGCTCAAACGCCTGCTCCACCTTGAGCGTTGGAAGCCCTTCAATTTCAAGCACACGACCGGCAAACACATTCTTCTTCCCTTTCTTTTCAACGGTCAAGAGGCCCTGCTTGATGGCAACATAGGGAATGGCGTTGACCAGATCGCGAAGGGTAATTCCGGGCTGCAGCTCACCGCTGAAACGCACCAGAACCGACTCAGGAACATTCAGCGGCATGGTGCCGGTAACACCTGCAAATGCCACAAGACCTGAACCTGCAGGGAACGAAATCCCAATGGGGAAACGGGTATGTGAGTCGCCGCCGGTACCAAGCGTATCTGGCAGAACCATACGGTTCAACCAGGTGTGAATAACGCCGTCGCCCGGGCGCAATGCAACACCACCGCGACTCATCACGAAATAGGGAAGACTGCGGTGAAGCTTAATGTCTGCAGGTTTAGGATAGGCTGCCGTGTGGCAGAAACTCTGCATGAAGAGATCGGAGCTGAAGCTGAGAGCGGCAAGTTCCTTAACCTCGTCGCGGGTCATGGCACCGGTAGTGTCCTGCGAGCCCACCGTCAGGGTTTCAGGCTCCACATACATTCCCGGCCTCACACCCGGAAGGCCACATGCCTTTCCTATCATTTTCTGCGCAAGTGTATATCCTTTACCGGTATCTGCGGGCTGTTCTGGAGTCTGGAAGATATCGTCATCACCAAGACCAAGCGCCATTCTTGCTTTTTTCGTCAGGTTCCGTCCAATGATAAGTGCGATACGGCCACCTGCCCGAACCTCGTCACCGAGTGTGTTGGGAGACATACTGAAACTGGCAATCTCCTTGCCGTTTTTCTCAATGGTACCCGTGTAAGGGAAAACATCAATCACATCACCGGTTTCCATGTCCGACACATCAGCCTGAATCGGCAGAGCGCCGGAATCCTCGGCTGTATTGAAGAATATCGGAGCAATGATGCTGCCGATGACAACGCTGCCCGTCCGCTTGTTTGGCACGGCAGGAATATCTTCGCCCAAATGCCACTGTACTGAATTGATGCCCGACTTCCGGCTTGAACCGGTACCAACCACATCGCCCACATAAGCAAGCGGATGGCCTTTTACTTTCAGTCCGGCAATAACACCGATGGGATCATCCATTTTAGAACCGAGCATGCTCAGGGCATGAAGGGGAATATCACTGCGGGTAAAGGCCTCACCGGCAGGAGAAAGATCATCGGTATTGGTTTCACCCGAAACTTTGAATACAGTTAGGGTCAGTTTTTCAGCGACCTTCTCCCGTGAAGTGAACCACTCGGCACGCCCCCACGACTCAAGAACTTCTTTGGCATAGCTGTTGGTTTTGGCAAGCCCCACAACAACATCGAATGAATCATACACCAGCAGTGTTTTCTTCAGCATTTCCGCAGCCTCTGCAGCAACACCGGAATCACTGTGGGAAAGTGCGTCAATAAGCGGCTTCACATTATAACCGCCAAGCATCGTCCCCAGAATCTTCACGGCCTCTACTCCGCTTATGACGGCGCATGCTACCTCGCCTTTCAGAACAGCATCAAGAAATGCCGCTTTTTCAAACGCGGCGTCATCAACACCGGGGCTTATGTGCTCGCAGAACAGTTCCAGGAGATACTCTTTTTCAGCGACAGCGGGCTGCTTCAGCAGCTCAACAAGCTCACGGGTCTGTTCCGCGGTAAGCGGAAGCGGGGGAATTCCGAGCTGCGCACGCTCACTGGTATGTTCACGATACTGGCTTATAAGACTCATACAATCAATCTCCGGATGTTGTGGTTGAAATGGTTACAGTCGTAGAGGAATGAAATAAACTCAACTTTAAAAATACCACTGTGATTCCGGAAAACCAAGAATCCCCACCATTCTCCAGAGAGTCCAGGCCTTACATCTTAAGGTGCATCAAGGCCGTTGACAGCTCTTTTTTAAGTCCCGGACTGAGGGGGGTCAGCATATCAGCATACTGTCGCCGTAACTCAAAAAATCGTACTTCTCACCAACCGCTTCCCGGTATGCGGAACGAAGATGGTCCGATCCCGCAAAGGCAGCGGTAAGCATGAGAACAGTGGAACGGGGAGCATGAAAATTGGTGAGAAGCGCATCGATAATTTTGAAAGAAAATCCAGGATAGATGAAAATATCGGCTTCGCCCTGTAGCGGCGCCGAACCCGAAAACGACGATATCCGGGAAGCCGCATGCTCAAGAGCCCGGGTAACAGTGGTTCCGAGCGCTACAACCCTTCCCCCGGAGCTGTGCGTTTCGCGGATTCTTTCAATTGTGTCGGCAGAAATGGAGTAGAACTCCCGATGCATGACATGGTCTTCCATCGTCTCGGTCCTGATAGGAAGAAAGGTTCCAAGCCCAACATGCAGGGTCATGCCAGCCGTGGACACCCCTACCTCCTCCAGCTTTACGAGAAGTTCCGGCGTCATATTGAGAGAGGCTGTAGGGGCAGCCACGGAACCGGGATGCTGGGCAAAAACGGTTTGGTATCGTTCACGGTCAAGCGCCTCTGCGTCACGCTTCAGATATGGAGGGATGGGCACTTCGGCAAACCTCTGAAAAAGGTCATGCACGCTCTCGTTGCCATCGACCGCAAGACGCGCAACGCCTTCGCCGACAATCTCTTCCACAGTCAGTGTATATCCATGAGCGAGAAGCCTGTCGCCTTTTTTCAGACGGCCTCGGTAGAGGGCAAGGTTCTGTGGACCCTCATGTTTTTCAAGGAGCATCAGCTCAATTGCAGCTCCGGTCTGCTTCTTGGCAAACAGCCTCGCCCGAACCACCTGGGTGGTGTTGATCACAAGCAGGTCCCCGCGCTTCAGAAACCCGTCAAGCCCCCAATAGCGGGCATGCTCCACTACTCCGGTAGTACGGCTGAGCACAAGAAGCCTTGTGGCGCCCCTGTTTTCGGGTGGATATTTCGCAATCCTCTCTTCAGGCAGGGAATAATCAAAATCCGAAACCCTCATCTCCCTCCGAGCCTTATCCTCACAGCCTCGGCGTGCGCCTGCAGCCCTTCGCGGTCAGCAAATGAGGCGATCCGCTCCCCGCAACGGAGAAGCTGCTGCTGCGAATACGCAATAATGGAGGTATGCTTCACAAAATCACGAACGGAGAGCGGCGAAAAGAAGCGGGCCGTGCCGTTCGTTGGAAGCGTATGGTTTGGTCCGGCATAGTAGTCGCCCACTGTTTCACAAGACGAGCTCCCCATAAAAATTGCTCCGGCATGATGGAGTGACGGAAGCAACTCCCATGGATGCTCCACATGCAGCTCCAGGTGCTCGGGAGCAAGCATGTCGGAAACCCGTGCAGCCTCTTCAAGTGAGCCAACAAGCACAATGGCGCCGTTCTGCCGAAGAGAAGACTCAATCACCTCACGGCGGAGCATTCCCCCTATCCGTTTTTCGGTAAGGGCGACAACGCGCTCTGCAAGAAGAGCGGATGTTGTAATAAGAACAGAGGATGCGTCGGCATCATGCTCCGCCTGAGCAAACATATCAAGCACAATATAGTCGGCATTGGCGTCAGCGTCAGCAATGATGACAACCTCTGAAGGGCCAGCAATGCTGTCAATGGCAACATGCCCGAACACCTCTTTCTTTGCCAGCGCCACGAACTTGTTGCCGGGACCGGTAATGATGTCGACCTTCCCGATACTCTCCGTCCCGTATGCGAATGCGGCAATGGCCTGCGCTCCGCCAAGCTTGTATACGGACGAAATTCCGGCTACCGAAGCCGCAGCAAGAATATGGCTGCTAACCTCTCCCGTGCTGTCGCAGGGTGTGGTCATTGCAATGTCACCCACACCCGCCACATGAGCCGGTGCGGCATTCATGAGAACCGATGAAGGATAGGCCGCCTTGCCTCCTGGCACATAGAGCAGTGCCCGCTGCATCGGGGTAACCCGCTGACCGAGCAGCACGCCCCCCTCGCCTTCATAGAAAAAGCTTTTCTCCACCTCATGGCGATGAAATTCCAGAATATTGTCATACGCCTCCTGAAGCACGCTGATGAATTCCGGATCCGCCTCCTCCCTTGCGCGCCGGATAGCCTCGGGAGCAACCTTCATGCTTTCGGGTCTCACGCCCTGAAAGCGCTCGGTATAGTCAAGCACAGCCTCGTCGCCCCTCTGGCGAACCTCCAGGAGAATCTCATCAACGGCCTTCTGTACTCCTTCATCAAAAGAGACAGTGCGCGAGAGGTGCGCCATCAGCGCATCAGGGTCGTCAGCAAATCGAAAAATTTTCAGCACAGCCTTGGTTTTTATTGGCGTATGGGGGTATTTCACTCGCTCATAATGTACGCAATGCGGCCATTTATCGAAACCCTCTCCTGCCCCCCTCAGATGAACAAACTGGTAGCAGGAAAAAAACAGCCCGATAAACACCGTTTTGATTTGAAAAAAAAGCGGCATTAACTACTTTAGTACTTTGTTATATTAATTATTGTTCTGGAGTAATACAGGCGAGAAACGCTCTGCTCCGGAATACAACGATACTCCATCACGATCCAAACCCGCCATGAGCCTTTTCAACACCCTGTTCCGCGATGTGGCCATTGACCTGGGAACGGCAAACACCCTTATTTTCATCCGTGACCAGGGAGTTGTTCTCAATGAGCCCTCAATTGTCGCTCGCGACCGCAATACAGGCAAAGTGGTTGCCATTGGCCAGGAGGCCCTCCTCATGCATGAAAAGACCCATCCCGGCATTGTGACCATCCGCCCTCTTGCCAGCGGCGTCATAGCCGACTACGAAGCTACTGAAGAGCTCATCAAGGGGCTCATCATCAAAACAAAAACCAAGTTTTCCCTCGGAATAAGGCGCATGGTCATCGGTATTCCCTCAGGCATTACCGAGGTTGAGAAACGGGCCGTACGCGACTCTGCAGAACATGTAGGGGCAAAAGAGGTCTATCTGGTGGGCGAACCCATGGCTGCCGCAATCGGCATAGGGCTGGATGTCAAGGAACCAATGGGCAACATGATTGTCGACATCGGCGGAGGCACAACGGAAATCGCAGTCATTTCACTCGGCGGCATTGCATCGGGAGAATCTCTCAGAGTGGCTGGAACAGATATCACCAGCGCCATTATCCGGCATTTCCGCAAAGCATACAACCTTGCCATTGGCGAACGGACCGCTGAAGATGTGAAAATAAAAATCGCATCGGCCTACAAGCTTGACAAGGAGCTGACAATAACCGTGAGGGGAAGAAACCTCGTCACGGCGCTGCCTGAAGAGCGCGAAGTCAACTCCCCCACCATTAGGGAAGCCATAGCCACACCAATCAGTCAGATTATCGCATCAATCAAGAAAAGCCTTGAAGTCACCAAACCGGAACTCTCTTCAGACATTCTTGAAAGGGGACTCTTTCTTGCAGGCGGTGGCGCGCTCATCAAGGGGCTTGATAAAAAAATCAATGAAGAGACCAACCTCGCGGTTCACATCAGTGAAGACCCGCTGACTGCAGTTGCTCGAGGCACGGGAGAGGTTCTCGAAAACCTTGAAAAGTACCGGACGGTTCTTCTTGCAACAAAGCGTTACTGACCCCCACCATACCCGATTCATCCGCCCCATCCGCCTAAAGCAACAGCCTTCTGGGGCAAATGGGGTGGTTCAGTTCCTACCCCATCAGACGCTCATAAAATGCCTCATAACGGTCAACAAGCCTGGCCGTTTCAAATCGCTTCGCCTGAAGGACACAGGCCTCCGAACACTCCTTCCAGAGCTTCTCATCCGACAGCAACAGCAGGGCTTTTTCAGTCATCCCGTCAATGTCCCCCGGTTGGCAGAGGTACCCGTGCCGCCCCTGTTCAATAAACTCGGGGAACCCGCCCGCACTCGTCACAACCACAGGAACACCGCACGCCATGGCTTCAAGGGCTGCCAAACCAAAAGATTCCGCGTTGCTCGGCATCAGCATCAGGTCTGAAACCGACAGCAGAGGAACGATGTCGTCAATTTTCCCGAGAAAATGCACTCTGCCCTCTATACCCAGACGACGAACCTCTGTTTCAGCCTCACTTCGTTCCGGACCGTCACCCACAAGCAACAATGTTGCGTCAATAGTCTGAATCAACCGGTAAAACACACTGACAATATCTGAAATCCGTTTCACCGGACGGAAATTCGAGATATGTATCACCGTCTTCCCCTGACCAGGCACAAGCTGCCGGCGGATATCGGGCACCGGTATACGCCGGAACACCCCGGTATCAACGAAATTTGGAATCACCTCTATATCCTTCTTCGGACTGAACATCTTCACCGTCTCATCCTTCAGATACTCTGAAACCGCCGTCACCCCGTCAGATTTGTTAATAACAAGGCGGACTGCATCATGCATCCCCCTGTCGGCCCCAACAACCGTAATATCAGTGCCGTGCAGCGTGGTTGCAAGACGGAAACAGTCGTTTTCAGGGCACTTGTCCTCAAGCATCTGCCGGGCAAGCATTGCGCTCATGGCATGGGGAATGGCATAATGGGCATGGACCACATCCAGCTTCTCATAAAAGGCCACTTCAGCAATTTTGGAAGCCAGTGCAAGAGAATGGAAGGGGCACTCAAACAGCGGATAATGCATCGCCTCCACCTCATGGTAGTGGATATTGGAGGAAAAAGCGCCCAGCCGGAACGGTGCCGACTGACTGAAAAAATGTACCGTATGTCCTTTAAAGGCAAGAGCCTTTCCCAGCTCTGTCGCCACAGCACCACTCCCTCCGTATGTATGCTGGCACGAAATACCAATTTTCATCTTACCTGGGGTAAAAATTCATGGCCACTCCAGTGGCCGAAGGCTCAAAATAGCAAAAAAACCGGTCTTCCGGCCACCGAGGAGCCCCATGCACAGAGGACAGGCTGATTATGACAGATTAGGGAATAATGGTATTATGGGGCACTATGGACGCAAACAAGAAAAAAACACGGGTCGCCGTCAGTTCAGTTCTGGCCAGCGCACTGCTTACCATTTTGAAGCTGGTGGCCGGACTTATGACGGGCAGCATCGGGATTCTCTCGGAAGCCGCTCACTCCCTGCTTGATTTCGGGGCTGCGGCGATGACCTGGTTTGCCGTCAACATGAGCAGCAAGCCCGCCGACCGAAAGCACCACTACGGCCATGCCAAGATTGAAAGCATTACAGCCCTTATTGAAGCAGGACTGCTCCTTCTGACAAGCGTCTGGATTATTTCCGCAGCAACTGAACGGCTGCTTGGAGGAGAGGCTGAAGTAAATGTAACCTGGTATGCAATAGCCGTCCTCATCATCTCAATCATTGTTGATTTTTCAAGAGCGAGGGCACTCAGTAAAGTCGCAAAGGAAACGAACAGCGCCGCCCTTGAAGCAGACGCTCTTCACTTCAGTTCCGACATCCTCAGTTCTGCAGTTGTCCTTATCGGCCTACTCTTCGTATCACACGGGATTTTCTGGGCCGATGCCGCTGCCGGTATTGCCGTGGCGGTACTGGTGGCCCTTGCGGCTTTCCGGCTCGGAAAAAAAACCATTGACATTCTGATCGATGCAGCGCCCGAAGGCATTGCTGAGCGAGCTGAAGAGCTTGCCCGTCAGGTTCCGGGTGTCATAGACATTGAAAAGATCCGTGTCAAACCCACAGGTCCACAGGTGTTCATTGAAATGAGCATTGCCGTCAACAGAACGCTCTCGGTTGAAAAAGTACGGGACATCTGCACTACCATAGAAAAGAAAGTACACGCCGCATTCCCCGTCGCCGACATGACCATCCATACCCGTCCGGTTGCCCTGACGGGAGAATCCATTGCCGAACGGGTGCATGTTATCGGCCTCAACCACGGACTGCACGCCCACAACATTGCCACCAACTTCAACGAAGGAGCGCGACTGATAACTTTTGATGTTGAAGTGGACCAAAGGCTCACAATAAAAGATGCGCATCAGGCTGTAACATCCCTTGAAGATGAACTGCGGAGGGAGTTTGATGGCAACCCCGAAATCTGCATCCATCTCGATCCCCTCCGCTGTGAAGAGCGGCATACCACGCTCCTGCCGGAAGAGGAAGAGGCTGCACTGAGAAAAGTCATCATTGATGCAGCTGAAACCATACCGGCCATTGCCGATGTGCACGACATCACCATTCTGAATACGGAAAAACAGAAACGCTTCATCACCCTGCACTGCTCATTTCAGGAAGATGTTCTCGTGGAAGATGTGCATGAGCTCACAAGCCGCCTTGAAGGGGCCATTTATCAGGCCATTCCTCTCGCGTGCAGGGTAATCATCCACGCCGAACCACTCGCAGTCTGAGAATTGGCCGATATTTTCCGTCTCACCCCCCCTGAAAAGTCGTAACAAGAAGATAGGCAATGTAGGCGATGTAAGCCGAAAGCAGCACTGCTCCCTCCAGACGGTTGATTCTTCCCGTACCAGGACCCCTAAATCCAAATCCAAAGACAAAAAGCAGAAGGGTCAGAAATCCCATCACCGGCAGATCACGGGTAAAGACCTCAGGATTGACGGCAAACGGATGGATGACTCCAGCAATGCCCACAACAATCAGAAGGTTGAACATATTGGACCCCAGAACATTGCCAATTGCAATGTCGTGCTGGCCTTTTCGTGCCGCAATGACTGAAGTAACCAGCTCGGGCAACGATGTACCTACCGCCACCACAGTCAAGCCGATAACAAGATTGCTCACTCCAAGCATACCCGCAATCCCAACCGCGCCCCAAACAAGCATTCGTGAACTCACAATAAGAAGCACCAATCCGCCACCAACCAGCAGGAGCGACTTTCTGAGCGGCATGCTGTGCTCTTCAAGCTGCTGCTCAACCTCCTCGCTGAGGGCATCCCGCTTTTTGCGCAGCCCAACCACAAAGGTCCATCCCAGCATACAGCAGAAAAGAGCAAGAAGAAACAGAGCATCAAGCAGGGAAAGCTCTCCATCAGACAGCTGAAGCGCCGACACAGCAGCAATGCCGGCAAGTACGGGAAGCTCTTTTCGAAGAATGCCGGACTCTACCACAATCGGGCTGATGAGTGCCGTGACGCCCAGAACAAGGGCTATATTAGTGATATTTGAACCATAGGCGTTGCCAAGGGCCAAATCGGGATTCCCCTCAAGCGAGGCAAGCACTGAAACCGCAATTTCGGGAGCTGAGGTACCAAAACCCACAACCAGCATACCGATGAGAAGCGAAGGCATCCCCAAATGGTCGGCAAGCGCAGCCGAGCCCTCTATAAACTTTTCAGCACTCCAAACCAGGAGAGCAAGACCACATACAACAGAAAAAACATGAAACAGGGGCATAAAAATAGTAATCTAAGATCGAAAGCTTCCAAATTGAAGTTATGCGGTTAAGCGCACATTCGCAACATAGCGCTCAAAACGACGCCATCCTCCTGCGGGTAACGGCAATGGCCTGATGGGGATGGATTGACCCAAAGAGCTCAAGCGCAATATAATAGTAATCCTGCGAACCCCAACGAAAAGCCGGATACTGCCAAACAACGGTAGCGGGGTCGAGCTTGAGCAGACAGGAAAAACCGGTATATTCTTTTTTTGAGATTACCCTCAGCTTTTGGATGAAAACCAAAGACAACCGCGCCACATATGACCCCTGAACAGACCGTCTGCGTCACCGGAGCCTCAGGCTACCTTGCATCCCATATCGTCAAACAACTGCTGGAAAAGGAATACCGGGTCAGTGGCACGGTAAGACGCGCCCCCTCTGCCTACCCTTGGCTCACCAGCCTGCCGGAAGCCGACAACCGGCTCGAACTAGTCATAGCCGACCTGCTCAACGAAGGCTCTTTTAACGGGGCCATGCAAGGGTGCAGCACCGTAATGCACACGGCCAGCCCTTATGTCATCAATGTCAAAAACCCTGAGAAGGACCTGCTGGATCCTGCCCTCAAAGGAACATTGGAGGTGCTGACAGCTGCCATGAAAACGCCGTCCGTCAAAAGGGTTATTCTGACCTCATCCGTCGCAGCCATAACCGATGAGCCTGACAGCTCAAAGATTTTAACCGAAGAGGACTGGAACACCCGTTCATCCCTCAAAAGGAACCCCTACCATTATGCTAAAACGATGGCTGAACGGGCTGCATGGGAATTCATGGAAAAGAACAGACCAGGGTTCAGCCTAGTCTGCATCAATCCCTCCATGGTTACAGGCCCGTCGCTTGGCCCCGCTCTGAATACCACCAACGGCATGATCCGCGATATAATGAGCGGAGTATACCCGGGCATTATGGACCTCAACTGGGGCTTTGTGGACGCTGGCGATGCAGCCGAGGCCCATATTCTTGCAATGGAAACCCCAGAAGCCTCCGGACGCTATATCTGTTCAGCAAAAGAGCTGCACATGCGCGACCTTGTAGCCCTGCTCCGTTCTTCGGGATTGAACCGCTACCAGCTCCCGAAACTTGATCTGTCGGGCCCAGCCGGCACAGCACTCATGAAAGTGCTCTCTTGGACACAGCCCCGAAATACAGGAACCTTCATCCGCACCCATATCGGGCATAGCGTCCATTACAGCAATACCCGAATACAGCAGGAACTGGGGTTGACCTTCAAGCCGGTCGAAGAGAGCATTATTGAAGCAGTAGAAGACCTGATACGGCACCTTCATCTCCCTGAAAAGAGATGAGGCTGCTGATCACCTGCGGAGAAGCTGGAAAAATGGCATTCGGAAAAAAATGGCACGCTCCCCCACTTTTCGCATGGACTGCACAAGGCGCCGTTTCCGTAGTGTTTCAGGAAGCAGGATGATCACTTGCCCCATTGCCCTGAAAACGGAGCCAGATTTCCTCAGACCTCCGGGATAGCGGGTGAGATAATACGCGGTAGCTGCCAGTTCCATAAGAAAACGAAGAGGAAGAATTCCCAGCAGAGCGCCGCCGCCCCTGTTTTTCAGGAGCATAAGCAGATTGTTGCGATGATTGAAAAACACCTTTTCCGGCGACCCCTCACCAAGCGACGCCCCCCCCTCATGCAGCACCACTGAATTGGGAGCCGAGCGGACCCGGTACCCCGCAAGCTGTAGCCGCCAGGCAAGGTCAATCTCCTCCATATGCATGAAAAAGTCCTCATCAAAACCTCCAACCTCCACCGCAGCCTCCCTACGCACAAACATTGCAGCTCCCGATGCCCAGAAAATATCCTGCGGCTCATCATACTGGCCGCGGTCGGTTTCCGCACCTGTCAATTTCCGTCCAAGGCAGTAGGGATACCCCAGCCGGTCGAGCATGCCTCCGGCAGCGCCGGCATAATCAAACATCCGTTTTGGCCCGGCGACCCTTTTGGTGGAGAGAATTTTCGGCTGCAGCGCCGCAACGAACGGGTCGGCAAGGGCCGCTACCACCAGAGGGTCGAGCCAGTGCGGCTGGGGAAGCGTATCATCATTCAGAAACGCAACAAATTCTGCTGAAGAGTGTTTCAGACCCTCATTACACCCCCCCGCATACCCTCTGTTTTCGGGCAGCCTGAAAAGCCGTGCATTGGGATACTCATCAAGCAGGAGGGCGAGACCCGGAAGGCTCCCGCCATTGTCAACAACAATAATGTGCATTGCAGGGTAGCCGGTATCGGCAAGCGCCTTGAGACAGCGCTCCAGCATATCACGCCTCAGATAGTGGGGAATGATGATGTCAACAGTAGGGCAGCGGGAAGCGTTTGTATCCATTGAAATAGCGGCCTCCCTCAGCGCAATGTGCGCCAGAAATCTCCGGCAAGACGGGCCGCGTCCTCGGGCGTTCCGGCTGAAGCAATGTTCTGCAGAAGGGCGGTTCCAACAACGGCTCCATCGGCAAGAGTCCACATATGCTCCACCCTCTCGCGGTCTTTAATGCCAAATCCGACCACAAACTTTTTTTTCGTATGCATGCGAACCCTTTTCAGGTAGTCGTCAACCGCAGCTTCAGTGCCACCGTCCGAAAGCTTGGCGGTTCCTGTTGTGGCATTGACGGCAAGACAGTAGGAAAAATCAGTCGACATGCTGTCAATCATTTCAATCCGCTCTGACGGAGTCACCGGTGAAATTAGGAAAACCACCGTCATAGCGAACGCTTTGGCCCGTTCCAAAAACTCGCCCGCCTCCTCGGGTGGCAGGTCGGGCAGAAGAAGCCCGTCAACACCGGCCTGGGTAGCATCGGTAAGAAAACAGTCCCCACCATAGGCAATCAGCGGGTTGCAGTATCCCATCAAAAGAATGGGGACGGTTATTTTCCGGCACCCCTCTCCCCTGCGTGCACGGCCAACAAGATCAAGCAGCCAGCGAAGCGTCACCCCGTTGGCTATGGCTCTGTGAGCCGCCTCCTGTATCACCGGCCCATCGCCAACAGGATCCGAAAAGGGTATCCCCAGCTCAATAATGTCCGCTCCGCTATCCTGAAGCACCTCAAGCACCGGCAGCGTTGAGCCCGCAACAGGAAACTCGGGCATGTAATAAGCAAGCAACAGCTTTTTATCCTCACGGAGCAGTGCTGTAATTCTGTTTTCAGTCATATCAAAAGTCCTGTCAGGGTCTGAAAAGAAGTTGTGGAATCACAAAAATATCAATCAGCATAGACACCATTGTGATCATATGAACAATAACGCTGCCCCATACATTCCGGGTGTTAAGCACAAGATAGCCGCCAAGAACACCAATGGGAACGGCCATCATTGCCATGAGTGCCCGCTCTTTTATGCCCACAGGGGCAACGGCAAAATGGTTCAGCGCGTACAGCATGGTGGTCAACAAAACAGTAATATGCGGGTTGAAGCCCTTTTCTATCATCGAAGAAAACATCACGCCCCTCCACAGAAATTCTTCAGCCAGAATAAGCAGAGGAAAAAGATAGAGCAGGGAACGGTGCACCAAGAGCGTCTCCATCTCCACCATCGGAGCCCCTCCGCTTTTGTAGTACAGTATGGTATTGGTAATGTCCATAAGGAAGAGGACGGCACCGGCAAGCGCTCCCCAGAAAAGAGATCGTCCTGCATTGCCTCCCGCTAGCCATATGGACTGGCGATCGACAGCGGTTCTTCCGAGAAATATCGCTAGACCCAGTGAACCAATAACATATACAAACAGCGCAGGCCACTCCCCGAGAGGAGTAAAATGACCGGTAAGGCCTGATATCCAGATCAGCCCAACAAGAGCAAACGAAAGTGAAAAACGCAGGGCCAAAGGAGAAGATGGCGGCGAGGAAACGACGGGAGAGTTCATAAAAACGAGCTATTTACTTCCTGACGATTGAATGGCAACAGGGGTTAGTTTCAATGAATATACTGTGGACGGACCTCATAGTCAATTGGGTCACGGACCCCTACAAGCTCAAATGCCCTGAGGCGGCGGGCGCAGCTGTCGCAGACCCCGCAGGCCTTTCCTTCACTTTTGTAACAGGACCAGCTGTGCAGAAAAGGGGCGTCGAGCTCCATCCCTTTTTCAACAATACCGGCTTTCTGCATTGCAATCAGCGGAGTAACAATTTCTATGCTGGTTTCGGGCTTTGTCCCCAGATCAATAACCCTGTTGAACGCATCGTAAAATACCTTCCGGCAATCAGGATAGCCGGAACTGTCCTCCTCAACCGCACCGATGTAAATCCTCCCAGCACCAATAACCTCCCCCCAGCTGACAGCCATGGAGAGGAAACATGCATTGCGAAACGGCACATAACTTGTCGGAATGGTGCTTCCCTGAAGGTCGGCACCGCTAACAGCCATGGAATGGTCTGTCAGTGAGGAACCACCGATGGCACCAAGAAAATCAGCATTGACTTCAAGCAGGTCACCAATGCCATAATGGGCGGCAATGCTGCGGAAAGACTCCAGCTCCCTCTGCCAAGTCCGTTGGCCATAGTTGACATGCATGGCGGCAAGAGAAAGCCCCTCATTATGGGCTATTGCGGTAGCGACAAGGCTGTCCATCCCTCCGCTGAGAAGCAGAACGGCTTTCATAAGCTGCTGAATCAATGATTTCTGAAGGGCTCCTGAGTGAATTGAAAATAACAAAAAAAAAGGCCAGCCCGAAGGCTGGCCTGTAGAGAACAATGAGAAAACAGGATCAGTACATGCCGCCCATTCCACCCATTCCGCCCGGAGGCATTGCCGGCATGTCAGGAGTGTCTTCCTTGATATCGGTAATGCAGGCTTCAGTGGTCAGAAGGATGCTGGCAACGGATGCCGCATTCTCAAGAGCGCTGCGGGTCACCTTGGTCGGATCGACAACGCCGGCCTCAACAAGGTTCTCGTACTGCTCGGTTCTGGCGTTGAAGCCATAATCACCCTCGCCATTCTTCACATGCTCAAGCACAACAGCACCGTCAGTTGTGCCGGTATTGGCAACAATCTGGCGAAGCGGCTCTTCAAGAGCGCGGCGGATGATTTCCATGCCAGTCTTCTGGTCTTCATTGTCAGGCTTTGCATTATCCAGACCTTTGATAGCACGAATCAGAGCCACACCGCCACCAACGACGATGCCTTCCTGAACGGCAGCGCGGGTTGCATGCAGCGCATCTTCAACACGAGCCTTCTTCTCTTTCATCTCAACTTCAGTGGATGCACCGATATTGAGGACGGCAACGCCGCCTGAAAGTTTTGCAAGACGCTCCTGCAGCTTCTCGGTGTCGTAGTCAGAGGTTGACTTGTCAATCTGGCCTTTGATCTCATTGATACGGGCCTGGATCTCTTCCTGAGTACCTTTGCCTTCAACAATGGTGGTGTTGTCCTTGTCAAGAGAGACACGGGCAGCCTGGCCAAGGTAGTTGATGGTGGCATTCTCCAGCTTGTACCCCTTCTCCTCGGAGATGACGGTACCGCCGGTCAGAATGGCAATATCCTCAAGCATGGCCTTGCGGCGGTCGCCAAAGCCAGGAGCCTTGACAGCACATACTTTCAGAGTGCCACGCAACTTGTTGACCACAAGCGTAGCAAGAGCCTCGCCTTCGATGTCCTCTGCAATGATAAGCAGCGGACGACCGGACTGAGCGGATTTCTCAAGAATCGGAAGCAGCTCTTTCATGTTGCTGATCTTCTTGTCGTAGATGAGAATCAACGCATCGTCGAGTTCGGCATCCATTGTCTCCGAATTGGTGACAAAGTAGGGAGAGAGGTAGCCGCGGTCGAACTGCATACCCTCAACAACCTTCAGTTCGGTATCCATTCCCTTTGCCTCTTCAACAGTGATGACACCGTCTTTGCCAACCTTGTCCATTGCCTCGGCAATCAGTTCGCCGATTTCAGGATCGTTGTTGGCGGAAATGGTACCAACCTGTGCGATCTCTTTCTTTCCGGAAATGCTGCGGCTGATGGTACGGAGCTCAGCAACAACCTCTTTGACAGCACGGTCGATGCCTCTTTTAAGATCAATCGGGCGGGCGCCAGCAGCAACATTCTTCAAGCCTTCACGATAGATGGCCTGGGCAAGAACGGTTGCAGTGGTAGTTCCATCACCGGCAACATCGCTGGTTTTGGAAGCAACCTCACGAACCATCTGTGCACCCATGTTCTCGATTGCATCCTCAAGCTCGATCTCTTTGGCAACGGTAACGCCATCCTTGGTTGAGGTTGGTGCACCGAATTTTTTGTCGATAAGCACATTGCGACCGGCAGGTCCGAGAGTTACTTTCACGGCGTTGGCCAGTTTGTCCACGCCAATTTTGAGTTTTGCTCTGGCGTCAGCGTCAAAAAGAATATTTTTGGCAGTCATTGTATAACTTTCCTCCAGTAAAGGTTTTTGAATTTCAAAAAGGATCTATCAGCCCAGAATTGCAAAAATGTCCGACTCGCGCATGATGAGGTAATCTTCGCCCTCAACACTTACTTCGGTTCCGGAATATTTACCATAGAGTACTTTGTCGCCGGCCTTCACAGGCATGGCAAGCAGCTGACCGCTGTCAGACATTTTTCCAGCTCCAACGGCAACAACTTCACCGTACATCGGCTTTTCCTTTCCGGTATCGGGAATGTACAGGCCACCCTTTGTTTTTTCCTCTGCGGGGGCTGGCTTCACAATAACTCGATCAGCTAAAGGTTTCAGGTTCATTGTCTTTCTCTTGTTTGGGTTTCAGATTAATCGTACGATTACTATAGATACAGCAACTGAATGTTCCCTGTTATTAGCACTCGGAAACGATGAGTGCTAAAAGAACATTCAAGTATACACAAAAAGAGATTGCCTCCAAACAGCAACCACAAATTTATTATGTCTGAAGAAGAAACGGAAAACGGCACAGGTAGACTGTACTGGAGCATAGGAAAGGTGGCAACGGAAAAAATGGAGAGCCTCCTGTCAAAAATGAGCGATGACACGGCAACAAAAGAGGACCGTCTTCATGCAGCCATTCTGCAGGAAATAACGGCACTTGCGAAAAACCGCCTCTCCGTGGAGGAGAACGAAACCGGATTCGAAAAAGGGAGCGATGTATGGGTTGAACGAACCTCCGAATCACATTTTCCGCACATTCGGCTTCACGGCGGCGCACTCGAAGACGACCCCATACTCGACTGAACACCTCTTTTACCCCTTCACCCCGGAGACGCGTTCTATGAAAGGCCGGAGGTGAACGCCTGTCAGCGAATGATCCATTTTGGCAATCTCCTCGGGCGTTCCCTCACCCACAATGCTTCCTCCCCTGTCTCCGGCCCCCGGCCCTAGGTCAATCACCCAGTCGGCCTGCAAAATGATATCGGGATTATGTTCAATAACCACCAGCGTGTTCTGCTGCAGCAGCAGTTTTTCAAAACACCGGATCAGCTTCAGGATATCTTCAAAATGAAGACCGGTTGTCGGTTCATCAAAAATGAAGAGGGTGTGTTCAACATCCGCCCTGGCAATGAAACTTGCAAGCTTCAGCCGCTGGGCCTCACCACCCGACAGCGTGCTAGACGACTGGCCGAGCCGTATGTATCCAAGGCCGACCTCGTCAAGAACCGCAAGTTTTCTGGAAATGTTTTTCTCAGTACGGAAAAAATCAATCGCCTCAAGAACGGTAAGATCCAGAACTTCGGCTATTGACAGCCCCCGGTATTTCGCCTCAAGGGTTTCAGGCTTGTAACGAAGCCCCCCGCAATCCTCGCAGACTGCCTCAATATCGGCCAGAAACTGCATTTCAATGCGCACACTCCCCTCGCCCGAACAGGCCTCGCAGCGGCCGCCCGGAATGTTGAACGAAAAATACCCCGCTTTCCATCCGCGGTCTTTTGCGTCCGCCGTTCCGGCAAATAAAGCACGAATATCGTCAAAAATCTTCAGATAGGTAACCGGATTACTCCTGCTCGAACGGCCAATGGGCGACTGGTCTACATGCTCAACACGATCAATCAGCCAGCCACCGGTAATGGAACGGTGCGTTCCAACCTTTTCCTTAAGGATATCTTTTTCCAGAAGGAGACCCTTTTTGAGAATATCATTAACCAGAGTGGACTTGCCCGATCCGCTGACACCTGTCACACAGGTGAGAACGCCGATGGGAAAACGGACATCAATATTCTTGAGGTTGTTCTGCATGGCCCCTTCAATGGCAATGCAGCTGCTGAAGTCAACCTCCCGGCGCTTTTCTGGAATGGGAATGCACCTCTTTCCCTGAAGATACTCAGCAGTCAGAGAGGTCCCCAACTCCTTCATGGCCGACACTGTGCCATGGAAAACCACTTCACCGCCAAGCCTTCCGGCACGGGGACCAAGATCAACAACCTCGTCAGCCGCCTCAATGATCTCCCGGTCATGCTCAACCACCACTACCGTGTTGCCAAGATCGCGCAATTTGCAGAGGAGGGTGATGAGACGGGCTGAATCACTCTGATGAAGACCAATGCTCGGTTCATCAAGAATATAAATTGCCCCCACAAGAGGAGAGCCGAGCGAAGTCGAGAGATTGATACGCTGGAACTCTCCTCCAGAAAGACTGTGTGTCAGCCGGTCAAGCGTCAGATAGTTGAGCCCCACATCAAGCAGATAACCCAGCCGCTTCTGTATTTCCTGCAACACTGCATCGGCTACTTTCCGGTCAAACGGAGAAATTTCGAGATTCTGAAAAAAAGATTGGGCGTCATCAATATTCATCCGGGCAACATCACTGATGCTCCGCCCCGAAACCCTGACCATCCGCGCATCGGGGTTGAGTCTTGATCCCTCGCAGTCGGGGCAGGTAGCGTAGCCACGATACCGGCTCAGAAAAACACGGAAATGCATCTTGTAGCCGGCATCTTTCTCGATCTCGGCAAAAAAGGGCCATATCCCCTTGTAGTCGGTCTCCGGCAAACCCTTCCAAAGAATGTCCCTGCTCGCCTGCGACAGCTTTGCATAGGGAACATCAACCGCAATTCCCGCCCTGGGCGCTGCCTTGAGAAGCTCAGCCAAATTCCACCGATACTTCTCGGAGTTCCAGCACACAATTGCCCCCTCTTCAAGTGTCAGGGACTTGTCGGGAATGACAGCATCCTCATCAATTCCGGCTATCCGTCCGAACCCCTGACATGAAGAGCAAGCACCAATAGGGGAATTGAACGCAAAGAGCTGGGGAGAGGGCTCCTGATACTCAACGCCGTTGAGCTCAAGCCGGTCACTGAACCGGTAGGTTTTTTCCCCTACAACCTTCAGTATCGCATACCCCCCCGACTCTGCAAAGCAACTCTCGGCAGCCTGGGCAACCCGGCTGCTGAACTTCTCATCATGGCGCGTCACAAAGCGGTCGACAAGAACCAGAAGAGAGCCCCTTTCAGCGTCACGCATTGCCGCAACCCGCTCCCATGCCTCGACATCATTCAGATCAAGCAGAACATCTCCGGAAACAAGACGGAAAAAGCCCTTTTTCTTCAGATTCGCCATCTCGTCACGCACCGGACATGCGTGCCGCGAGCTGTCGCGATGACTGGGGAAAGGGAACCCTGCGTAAAATTTTGTTCCTTCTTCAAAAAAGCCGGCCTGCATACCAACATCATCAGGCGTGTGCTTCAACACCAGCTCATTGGTATCAGCCGAATAAATCTTCCCTATTCTCGCATACAGAAGCCGTAGATAGTCATAAATTTCCGACACGGTACCCACCGTTGAACGCGGATTTTTTGGAATGGGTTTCTGCTCAATTGCAATGGCAGGAGCAATCCCCTCCACCGACTCTATCTCAGGACGAGGCATGCGTTCCAGGAACTGGCGAACATAGGCTGAAAGCGATTCCACATAACGACGATGACCTTCAGCATAGAGCGTGTCAAACGCCAGGCTCGACTTGCCCGAACCACTGACCCCGGTCAGAACGACAAACCGGTTTCTGGGAATGCGGACGGTAATGTTTTGAAGATTGTGGGTGGTAATGCCTTTCAGAAGAATATCCGGCAGACTCGACTCAGTGTCAACTGAATCCGTGAGCCTTTTCTTTATCATGAGCTTGTGAATGTCTTGATCGTTAGTGTTCAGTGCGCTGAAGCAGTGAAGCAACGGTTGTGGAGGCAAGAAGACCCTGGATGTTGCTCTGCAGTTCTGTAATGTAACCGCGCATTCTGCAGGATGAATAGATTTCGCAGCTTTCCGGATTGACAACACAGCGAACCAAATGCGGCTTTCCCTCAATGGCCAGACCAATATCGGCAACGGTAATCTCTGAAGGCCGCAGCGCAAGCATATATCCCCCTTTAACCCCCTGAACGGAAGAGGCAATACCTGCGCGAGTAAGGCTCTGCATCGCCTTGGCAAGAAACTCCTGCGAAAAACCTATATCCCCCGCCATCTCCTTGACGGTCACTGCTTCCCCGGAACCCTTTGTAGCCAAATAGGCAACAGCATGAAGGCCATATTCAAATTTTCTGGAAACCTGCAGCATAATGCCAACTACCCGATTATTTAACGAAAAGCTACCGGTCGCGATACGCAAAAACAGTCCTCACTGAAATCGAAAGCTCCCTTCATCATCAAACAATATATGATTATCATAGTCAACCAGGTATATTGCAATGAAAGTTTTACCCACGCCCCTTCATCGGACACATCATGAAAGCATCGGCAAAAGATCGTTATTTCCAATGGGAACTTGATCACGGAGTGACCGCAAAAATACGATACACAGAACAGGGCACAGAGCACGCCGGAAACCCTCCCATTCTTTTCCTGCACGGTTATGGCGGCATGATAGAGCACTGGGACCTGAACATCCCAGAATTTGCAGCCAGCCACAAAATCTATGCCATGGATCTCATCGGATTCGGGCAATCCGAAAAACCCAATGTCCGCTACAGCCTTGAACTGTTTGCCACACAGATTGACGCTTTTCTGGAACTCAAAAAAATCAGCAGGGTCATCATTGTAGGCCACTCCATGGGAGCTGCAAGCGGAATTTTCTATGCCCACTACAAGCCCGGCAATGTAGAGGCTCTTATTCTTGCCAACCCATCCGGACTCTTTGGCGACACCATGGACGGCATGAACAGCGTTTTTTTCGGCCTTGTCGCCTCCCCGCTCATCGGCGAGGTACTCTTCAATGCATTCGCCAATCCCGTAGGCGTAGGGCAAAGCCTGACTCCCACATACTATAACCAGAGCAAGGTCGACAGCAAATTGGTCACACAGTTCACCCAGCCTCTGCAGGACCGTGGAGCCTCATGGTCGTACCTCTCTCCATCACGGCATCCGAACGACTTCAAACTCAACCATTTGGAAAAACCATCACACTTCAAAGGGAAAACCTTTCTAATATGGGGAGCAGAAGATGTAGCACTGCCTCCACACAAAATCATACCTGAATTTCAGGAACTTCTGCCAGAAGCCGCAGCATTTATTATTCCCAAAGCCTCGCACTGCGTCCACCACGATGCTCATGAAGCATTCAACAAACGGCTCCGCCAGATTCTCGACACGCTCTAACTGCCACTTTAAGAGCCCCCGCCCAGTGATGTCCCGCTCTGTTTAAGACGAATGTCGCGAAGCTGAGGCGCCTTCAGGCCAATCTGAAAAGAGTAACTCTTGAACTCGCCGAACGGCACCCACTGAAACGCCAGCTGCCAGCAATGGAGGTCGCGATGGATTTGCACCATCGGAAATGCCATCTCGTTCTTCTGAAGATCATAGCCCGCATTGAACCAAACCTGCCAATGGCTGGAAAGACCCAGTTTCACCATGGCATTGAGCAGCGTCATTGTTTCTGCCGAAACGGTCTGACCCGGATAGTCCGAATCCGTTCTGTCTTTGCTGAGGAGCAGCGACATCTGGAACTGCCATGGCAGGGTGTAATCAATGTCACTGAAATCCCCCATGTTCATGCTCTCAAGAAATGTCGCCTGATTGGCATTCATGACAAGCGGAGCCCCGGAGACCGCTGAAGTACGAGACACTTCCCTCCCCGGACGATCTCCCTCGAAACTCAAACTCATGTTCACAAAACCCTTCACAAAGCGCATGAGACCGTGGCCGTCAGAACTGCTTGAACGGTCTATTCGTACCCCCGTATCCGGATCATAGCTGTAGTAATCGTACATCCCTCCTGCACTCAAAAGGAAGTGATCAGAAAAAGGATTGACCTCGGCTCTAAGGGTAAGCGGAGCCCACTGCAGCGAATCAGCCGCCGCGTTGTATGCCGTTGCAGCCGTAAGCGAAAGAAGCTGCACGCTGCGATCACTCCCTTCAGTTCCCTCAATAGCCGGATACTCACTGCCACGGAACCTGCCATGAACGAGGTTCTTCAACGAAATACCAAGCGTGCTCTGACCTGCAGGTATACCGGTAAATGACGGGCCTTCAAACTTGCCATAAAAAAGAGGATCGTTCCACTTATAGGCATCATAGGAAAAATCAGTCCCCGAAAAAGAGGGATTCCATGTGTAGCTCAACGACGGAATCAGGGTATGGCGCAAAGCCTTTAGACCGAACATACTCTCAAGCCCTCCCCCTGTCTCCATAGTGCCGTACAGCCGAGTACTGACCTCGGTTGAAAACACCGCAGTTGAAACGGGGCTGCCTGAATCCGATTCAGGCATATAGTGGACAAAAGTCAGCGACGGGTTCACATTGAAATGACGGTAGAGGGTAGACTGCATCCTCAGCGGCATCACCACCCGCGCCCCCTCATAGGCAGTTGGATAGAGAGATGTATCGGGTACTGCATTCTGAAGGCTTAACCCCTGGCTGAAGAGCGCAGTGAAGTTGTCGGAATACCGCTTGTAATACCCAACATCCACATTGGTATTAAGGGAATGACCGGTTGTTTCAGTGTCATCGGACGAAATAAACTCACCGATATAAGAAAACCCGGTTGTAACAGAAACATGCGAGCGCCAGTCATCCTCCTGCAGGAACGGATAGATCCGGTTCTGGAAATATGAGGTGGTCGCCCTCCGTGAAGAGTTGCTGTTACGCAAATCCTTAGACCGGTTGTATGACAACTCGGCAATACTGTTATTGTCATGGAATATTCTTGAAAGCGAAGCTGAAGCGTTCGACTGCTCAGTCACAATCGACTCCGAATCAATGGAATTCAGGTCGGTCTCCCGCTCACCGCCGATAAACTGCATGTTCGCACTGAAGGTGGTCTTTGCGTCAATTGCCTGACTGTGAATAATCCTCGCTTTCCAGCTGCTGCCGTCTTCATCCTCGCTGTATTCTCCTGTCACCGACCCTGAATAGTCCCCAGTTTTCACATACCGTAGCCTCTCCCCAATCCGCCAGTCGCCACTCGCCCCGGTATCCCCCTCAAGGCGGAGATCCATGTAATCATTGATGGCCCAGAAATACCCCAGATTGGAGAGCATGAACCCGTTGCTGTCCATACCAGGACGGGCAATCAGGAACCCTGACTTCCTACCGGTAGAAATGGGAAAAACCATATAAGGAAGAGGAAGCAGAGGGATAGCCGGAAGGCGGTACGAAAAAATTTCAGGGCGGACATACATCACAATCGGCCACGCTGAAAGCCAGCTGTCAGGCGCCACATGGGCACGGGAAGCAGAAAACCAGTAATGGGGCTCTTCAAGGTCGCAGGTTGTGAAGGTACATCCCTTGATGCTCAAATCCCCTTCAGGAAGGCGGGTGACATCATCACCATCAAAAATAATTCCATTGGAAGAAGATGAGGCATCAAAGGTCCGCCCCTTTCTGGACTCAAAATCATAGGTAATCACCTCACCAGCAAACCCCCCGCCTGAATCAGAAAACGCTGCCGGGTCAACAAGTGTTCTCGTGGAGTCCATCTTCCCGTAGGCCGTTAGAGTGGAGGACGCATTGTTGATAATTATTTTAGGAGCCTTGATGGTGGCGCCTTCATGCGTCACAACTCCCTTCCCCCAGAGCTCCAGCTTGCGCGAGTCAATCAAATATACCATTGAATCACGAGCCGCATAGACCACCGGCGCCGACATGGTAGCAGCCCCGGAGAGGGAATCTGGCTGTTTGGAAAGTGAATCCGGCTTTATTGGAACAGAAGCTGGCTTTTTTGGTGCTGAAGCTGGCTTTGTTGAAACGGGATCCGGCAGGTCATCAAACAACCCAATGAAGGGCTTTACGAAATGTGAATCAGTAGTATCAGCGGCTACAAGCTCCTGCCCCAGGGCCGCCAGAGAAAAACCAACGCACGAAAAAAACGGCAGCAAAAGGCTCAGGAAAAGTATCTTTATGGTTCGTTGCAAGCTCTTCACGGAATGGCAGTCGGCTGTCTCTTGTTGTGATATTGGTCAGGAAATTATTAAATATAATTTTTATTGCCGTATGATACGGTATTTTCTGACAATCAGGGCTTTATAGCCTACAGTTTCAACCACTCGCATACCTCATGTCATCAACACCCTACTCTGCCCCCGATCCGGCCGGAAAATTCGGCGAATTCGGTGGGAAATTCATACCTGAAACCCTTGTCCAGAACGCCGCAGAACTTGAAAAGGCTTACATCAAGGCAAAAAATGACCCGCAGTTCCAGAAAACCCTCGACCATCTGCTTAAAGACTATGTAGGTCGCCCGACTCCCCTCTACCTTGCCGAGGGACTCTCGGCACAGTGCGGAGGTGCGCAGATATATCTCAAACGGGAAGATCTCTGCCACACCGGAGCCCATAAAATCAACAACGCTCTCGGGCAGGTTCTTCTTGCCCAACGAATGAACAGAAAACGGGTCATAGCAGAAACCGGTGCAGGGCAGCACGGCGTGGCCACCGCAACCGTCTGCGCGCTCTTCAATCTCGAGTGCGTCGTCTACATGGGAGAAGAAGACATCCGCCGCCAGGCTCCCAATGTTGCCCGAATGAAGCTCCTTGGTGCCGAGGTACGACCCGTCACGAGTGGCTCAAGAACCCTTAAAGATGCCACCAGCGAAGCAATCCGCGACTGGATGAACAACCCCGAAGAGACATTCTACATAATCGGTTCCGTCGTTGGCATGCACCCCTACCCCATGATTGTGCGCGACTTTCAGGCAGTCATTGGAAGAGAAACCCGACAACAGATACTGGAACAGGCAAGCCGCCTCCCCGACCTCATAACCGCATGCATCGGCGGAGGAAGTAATGCCGTCGGCATGTTCTACGACTTTCTGCCCGACGCAAAAACCATTGAACTGGTCGGCGTTGAAGCCGCCGGTGAAGGGCTTGAAGGGCGCCATGCCGCATCTCTCACCATGGGCAGCCCCGGAGTGCTCCACGGGGCCATGACCAAACTCCTCCAGAACGAAGACGGCCAGATAAAAGAAGCCCATTCCATCTCCGCAGGACTTGACTATCCCGGCGTTGGACCCGAGCACTGCCACCTGCAGGAACTCGGCCTCGTCACCTACACTTCAGCAACTGACCTTGAGGCACTACAGGCACTGAAAACCCTGGCCCAAACCGAAGGCATCATCTGTGCGCTTGAGTCAGCCCACGCCATACACTACGCTGCCCAGAGAGCTGCCACAATGCCGAAAGACGCAATCATCATCGTCAACCTTTCCGGCAGAGGCGATAAAGATATGGAGACAATCATCAAAGAACTCAACCTCTGAAAAGCCACAAAGACAAAGGCTTTTCATGCAGCTAAAAAGAAAAGACAGAAAAAAACGAAGCGGGTTGCACAGAAAAAAAATATCCTTATATTTATGGCTCATTAACGCGGGAATAGCTCAGTTGGTAGAGCACAACCTTGCCAAGGTTGGGGTCGCGAGTTCGAGTCTCGTTTCCCGCTCCAGAACACAAAAAGCCTCTGATACCGTTCAGAGGCTTTTCTGCTTTCAGCCACCTGCCGGCATGAAACAACAAATCGAAGCCTCATGCACAGACCGCTTCAGACCCGCCCTCATACATCGTTCCGGCCCCGCAGAATCACACATGAGCCCTGCCGGAATTTCCGAGTCCGCCTCGCACTCATCTCTTTACTGACCATTGCCCTCGTCATGGCCACCGGAATCCGAACCGCTACAGCCTGGGATAAAGAGATCACTGTCGCCACGAAGCACTCCCCTCCTTTCGCCATGAAGAACGCAAACGGTGAATGGGAAGGCATGTCCATTGACCTGATCCGCGCCATCGCAAAAAAACAGGGCGTAGGCATCACATTCATCCCGATGAGTCTCCCCGAAATGCTTGATGCTGTTGCGCGGCAAAAAGTTGATCTTGCAGCCGCAGCCCTCACCATGACCGTGGAACGGGAAGAGCATCTCGATTTTTCTCACCCCTATTTCCAGTCAGGTCTCGCCATCGCTGTCAGAGAAAAGGACGATGGCTGGGAATATGCCCTCCAGCGCCTGTTTTCGCCCGCATTCCTGCGCGTTCTTGCAGGACTCTCTCTCCTGCTGCTTCTTTCAGGATTTCTGGTCTGGCTGTTCGAACGACGCAAAAACCCCGACAACTTCGGTGGCGGTCCGGCTGAAGGCATATGGTCGGGATTCTGGTGGGCAGCCGTAACCATGACCACCGTAGGATATGGCGACAAAACACCCAAAACCACTCCCGGACGAATTGTTGCCCTTGTCTGGATGTTCACCAGCCTTGTTGTCATCTCCGGCTTCACTGCCGCAATAACCACATCCCTGACGGTCGGTTCCCTCGGCAGCGGCATCCGTCAGGCAGATGACCTTTACGGGAAAAAAGTCGGCACCGTCAATGGCTCAACCAGCAGCAGCTTTCTCGATGAGCTAGGAATCCGTGGAAAAAACTTTCCAACTATCAACGACGCACTGCATGCTCTTGAGAAAGGAAAACTTGAAGCAGTCGTCTACGACGAACCGATCCTACGCTATCTCATAACCACGGGCGACATACACGGAATTCAGGTTGTCAACCGATCCTTCCGACATGAATATTATGCCCTCGCCCTTCCTTCCAAGTGCCAGGAAAGGGAATCCCTCAACCGCAACCTTCTCGAAATCATCAACTCGAAATCCTGGAAGAACATCAAATTCAAATACCTCCACAACGAGTAACCTGGTGAATATTTGAGAATATCCCCCCATTTGTTAAATTCAAGCCCCTTGTGGAACGCCCTCAAAAAAAGCACCCCGGAGAGGTGGCAGAGTGGTTGAATGTGGCGGTCTCGAAAACCGTTGTGCGCGCAAGTGCACCGAGGGTTCGAATCCCTCCCTCTCCGCAGACAAAACAAAAGCTTCCAGCATACAGGAGGCTTTTTGTGTTATTGAGCGTCGGAATATGGAACGGGAGGGATTTGAACCCGAAGAGAGGGTTCGAAAACGACCAAAGGCCGTTTCGACGGCGAACGACAGTGAGACCGCCCCTTTAGGAGTGAAGGGCCTACGGCCCGGAATCAATCCCTCCCTCTCCGCAGACAAAACAAAAGCTTCCAGCATACAGGAGGCTTTTTGTGTTATTGAGCGTCGGAATATGGAACGGGAGGGATTTGAACCCGAAGAGAGGGTTCGAAAACGACCAAAGGCCGTTTCGACGGCGAACGACAGTGAGACCGCCCCTTTAGGAGTGAAGGGCCTACGGCCCGGAATCAATCCCTCCCTCTCCGCAGACAAAACAAAAGCTTCCAGCATACAGGAGGCTTTTTGTGTTATTGAGCGTCGGAATATGGAACGGGAGGGATTTGAACCCGAAAGGAGGGTTCGAAAACAGCCACAGGCTGTTTCGACGGCGAACAGACAGTGAGACCGCCCCTTTAGGGGTGAAGGGCCTACGGCCCGGAATCAATCCCTCCCTCTCCGCAAAACCCTGCCGCAAGGCGGGGTTTTGGCTTTCCTACTTCTGCGGTTTGTAATACCCATTCGCCTTGATACGCCCGAACCACTCCCTTGCCTTCTCCCGGGCAGAAACGGTGGCTACCCAGGGAACGAAGCTGCAAATATCCCTCAGTTCCGTCTCTCCGATTCCTGGAAAGTCAACAGACCTAGGATCTCCAAGCTGCCATGCCGATGGCTCACGCATCCTCTCCTTACCACGGCATTCCATTTCCCGCAGCGGAAAAACTTCATCAAGCGAAAACCCCTGCCACTCTGCTTCAGGAAAAGTGATGCGGGCAGCCATATCCCCGAGCGGCTTCATTCTCGCACTGGCAGCCGCAAGCAGCAACGGACGGCCGAAAACAGAGGCTGCATATTCTTTCGGCGTTCCCGTAAAACCAGCGGCAACCTCTCCGCTGGCAATGCCCATATCAGGCTTGAACAGCAGCCCGTCATGATCTCCCAGCCACCGAGCTGTGCGAAGCGCATCGAAAAAAGGATTTGCAGAACCGAACCGTGTTGAAAAAAGAAGTACGACTGAACTGTCGAGAAACCGCTCTACAACAGAAACTCCCTCCTGTTCAATCGATTCACGCATCCAGCCCATAAACATGTTCATATACAGTATGATTTCAGGCGGAGAGAGTTCCAACGACAGACGCGAGAAATCGTGCACCCAGAGATGGAGCACGGTTGCATCGAATGAAACACATTTCAGGGGGAAACTTCCTGCAACCGGATCGTTTATTTCCACATCCACGGTCAGGGGCTCCGTCAGGAGAAAGTCTGTCAGTGTCTGGCACCTGTTTCGCATTGTTTCAAGGTTCAAGAACAGTTCTGGACAAGGGGATGTTTGTAAAATAGCAATCAGGTGCTGATATTCCCACCAACCCCGTCACATCACATCATCTTCACATGCCCGAAACACTTCTCATTGTCCAGAACATCAGCCATGAAGGCCCCGGGCTTCTTGAAGAACTCCTCCTTCAGCAGAACAGTGCCACTCGGCGGATCGACCTCTCCCGAGGCAACACTGTTCCGGATCCCATAGGGTTCAAAGGAATGGTGGTGCTCGGTGGCCCCCAAAGCGTCAATGACAACACGCCGGCCATGCGTCAGCAGCTGAAGCAGATTGAACGCGCGCTCTCCCTCGGAATCCCTTATCTCGGCATCTGCCTCGGCATGCAGGCTCTTGTGAAAGCGGCCGGCGGCAGGGTTATTCCGTGCCCTCTGCCTGAAACCGGCTTTCTCTCCCCCTCGGGTGATCCCTACAGAATGGCGCTGACTGAAACAGGAGCTGGTGACGCGCTCTTTAATGAACTGGGTCAGGGGTTCAGGGTGTTCCAACTGCATGGGGAGACGGTTGAACCAGCACCGGGAACCGAACTGATAGGACGGGGAACAGAGTGCCCGCATCAAGCAGTTAAGGTCGGCGACTCAGCCTACGGACTCCAGTGCCATTTTGAGATGACACCCGACATGTTCCATCAATGGATGGAAATTGACCCCTCACTGAAGGCAATGGATAGAGACAAGCTCTTCAGACAGTTTGATGAAGTGGCGGAAGACTACAGGGCAACCGGGCTAAGGCTGCTGGACAACTTTCTTGCCATTGCAGGATTCGGAAAGGGGCGGAAGCAATGATCGACCCGCGATGCATTTCAAGGCTGAACGAAGCAGAGGAAAAAGAAGGTCCGGTCATCTACTGGATGTCGCGCGATCAGCGGGTGCAACACAACCGCGCACTGCTCTTTGCCCGAATGAAGGCAACGGCTCTCCATCAGCCGCTGATTGTCGTCTTTACGCTGGCCACATCCTTTATCGGCGCCACATTCCGCCAGTACCATTTTATGCTTGAGGGTCTCCGCGAGACCGAAAATCTTCTCGGCGAACTAAACATCGGGTTCGTCCTGCTGCAGTGTAGCCCGGAGATGGGTGGCCCAGGAATGGAACTCGCACGGTACGCCAGTAGCGCGGGTGCCGGATGCGTTGTTACTGATTACTCTCCCCTCAGAATCAGCCAGCAATGGAAGCGAGAAGCGGCGGCATTGCTCAAGGCTCCCTTCTATGAAGTTGACGCGCACAACATCGTTCCATGCCTTGCTGCATCAGGCAAACAGGAGTATGCCGCACGCACCTTCCGCCCGAAAATCAACCGGCTGCTTGGAGAGTTCCTGCTGTCGCAGCCACCCATTGAGGCAATGCCTCAAGCGCCGGAGCTACCACCGGTGAACTGGACAGAAGTCATCGGCAACCTCTCGGTTGACAGAACGGTTGCCCCTGTCACATGGCTGAAACCCGGAGAGCGCGCTGCCGAGGAACACCTCAACCTCTTCATCAAAAACAAACTGGCCGGATACGCAGACCTTCGCAACAACCCCACGGCCGACGCAACATCACTTCTCTCCACCTACCTGCATTTCGGCCAACTCAGCGCAGGGCAGGTTGCCCTTGAAGTACAAAGCAGTCAGGCTCCGGAGGAATCAAAAGCAGCCTTTCTGGAGGAGTTGATTGTGCGCAGGGAACTGTCGGACAACTACTGCGCATACCAGAAACGATATGATGCATACGAAGGGGTTCCCGGATGGGCCCATACCAGCCTGGAAAAACACGCTCTGGACCCGAGGGATGCCATATACACGCCGTTGGAGTTCGAAACGGCAGCAACGCACGACCGGCTCTGGAACGCTGCCCAGAAGGAGCTGCTGAACACAGGAAAAATCCACGGCTACATGCGGATGTACTGGGCAAAAAAAATTCTTGAATGGAGTCCGTCGCCGCGCGAAGCATTTGAAACGGCCCTATGGCTTAACGACCGATATGCGCTTGATGGCAGGGACCCGAACGGGTATGCGGGAGTGGCATGGTCGATAGGGGGCCTGCATGACCGGCCGTGGTTTGAACGGCCGGTCTACGGGAAAATCAGGTATATGAACGCCTCCGGGTGCCAGAGGAAGTTCGATGTGGAACGCTACATTGCGCGGCAGGAAACAGTTTAACCGAGAGTGAGGTCTATGGTGCGACGCTGCATGTCTACTTCATGCACCTTCACCTTTACCTTCTGGCCAATCTGCAGACGCTTTTTATGACGCTTACCTACAAGTGAATACGATTTCTCATCGAATTCGTAGTAGTCGTCGTTGAGGTTGCGCATGTGCACGAGTCCTTCAATGGCAAAGTCAACCATGCGAACATAAATCCCATATTCGGTTGCTCCCGATATGACGCCAGGATACACCTTGCCGGTGTGGCTCTGCATATACTCTACCTGCTTCAGCTTAATCGATTCCCGCTCAGCTTCAACAGCAATCTTTTCCCGTTCGTTGGAAATGCGGCAGACTGTTTCAACTTTCTGAGTCAGCTCAGCAATCCTTGCAGGGGCAATCTTGCGGCGCTTTTTGCGGAACGCTTCGTACTCAAAGAGCATTCGGTGGATGATAAGATCAGGATATCGCCTGATCGGGGAGGTGAAGTGGGTATAGTGATCGAAACCGAGGCCGTAATGGCCATCGTTTTCACCGGTGTATACCGCTTTCGACATGCAACGAAGTACAAGCTCATTGACAAGGAACTCCACATTGCTGCCGCGGACCTTCTGAAGCAACTCACGGAGCGCTTTAGCTGAAACAATCGGGCCATCCTTGGCTTTGTTGAGCTTGAGTTCGTAACCCATCTTCTTGACAAAGTTGGCCAGAATGGTCACCCGCTCCTGCTGAGGAGAACCATGAACACGGTAAATGACCGGTTGCGGATCCTTTTTACCCTCTTTGAAGGTTTTGGTCAGATACTCGGCCACCTTGCGATTAGCCATCAGCATGAACTCTTCAATAAGGCGGTGGCTGCCGAGGCGCTCTTTTTTCATAACCTCAAGCGGCTCGCCCTTGCTACCAAGCTTAAAGCGAACCTCTTCGGTTTCAAAGTCGAGGCCACCGTGGCGGAAACGCTCTTCACGCAAAAGCACGCTGAGCTTCTCGAGCAGCTGCAGCTCCATCAGGTAATCGCCTTTGCCGTTATTGAGAATCTCCTGCACATCTTCGTATGTGAAACGACGCTTGCTGTGTATTACTGTCTTGTGGAACTCATGCTTGCTCACCTTCCCTTTTTCGTTCATGTTAAAGAACACAGAGAAGGCCATCCGGTCGACGCCAGGGTTCAAACTGCATATATCCTCCGAAAGTCGTGAAGGAAGCATCGGGATAACACGGTCAACAAGGTACACAGAAGTAGCTCGTTTCAGAGCCTCTTTGTCGATAGGCGAGTCTTCGGGTACATAGTGCGATACATCAGCAATATGGACGCCGATACGCCAGTTTCCATTACCCAGAGATTCTACAGAAAGCGCATCATCAAAATCCTTGGCGTCAACAGGGTCAATGGTAAAGAGTACCTTGTCACGGATGTCGAGGCGCTCTTTGAGATCTTTATCGGTAACACCCTTTTTTATGGCTGCTGCCGCCTTAACAATTTCCTTGTCGAATGTTTCATCGATGCCCTTGCTGCGGGCGATTGCACTCACTTCAACAGCAGAGTCGCCGGCAGTACCGAGAATCTCGAGCACCTTGCCCTGAATTGTGCCTTCCTTGCTGAAGTCGAGTTCACCGATAAGCACTTTCTGGCCGTCCTTGGCCTTGGCCGAATTCTTGATCGACACAATGATTTCAGGCAGAATCTTCCTCTCATCAGCCTTGAGGATGAAGCGGCGATTGGCACGAACAAGCGTCCCCACAATAGTGGATACCCGGCGGTTGATAACATTGGTAATCATGCCCTCGCATCGCTGGTGCGGCGTGGACCGTGATGAATAGGAGGAAGGAACCTTGGTTACCAGCACATCGACCCCGTCACCGTGGATGGCGGAGACCATGTCGTTGGCCTTGATGAACACATCATCATCGAACCCGTCAACCTTTACGAAACCGTAACCATTGGGATGGGTGGTAATAACGCCTGTGTAGCTCTTATCAACCTTGTACTGCTCCTTGTCGGGAACAGGGAAGGTCTTCTGGTGCTGTATATGCTCCTCATATGAAGCGTCAGGACTCGCCATGCCGTAGCATCGATTGGAATCCTTGTCAACAGCGCCCTCTTCCTGCAGTTTGTGGAGCACATACCAGAAACCGGGAAGGTGACGGGATTCTCCGTAACCCATCACCTTGGCAAGGTCTACCGAGCGATACCGCTCTTTTTCATGGTCGGAAAGGAAGTTGACAATTTCAGCGGCCATGGAGCTTTCGCCGCGTTTGAAAAGGAACTCATTGATGAGGATATGATCATTGGGCTTTACCCGTTCCCCACTCGGCCGAGATTTCGTCCGTGTATCCGGGCGACGACGGTTTCCTTCCTGAGGCTTTGTTTTTTTGCTGTAACGCTGTCTTGCCACTGCTTCTCTTCGTTTTATTTTTTTCAATGTCATATAAGTTAATAACATTGACGGACACTTCAGCAAAAAAATAAGCAAATGAATGGGTCAGCGGAGGCCGGGATTCCGGAGAAAATCGTCGGGGGGAACAAACCCTATAACTCGGCTACCTGGAATCTCCGTACCGTTCGGGTCAAAAAAAACAATGGCTGGAGGACCGAAAACCCCGAACCGCTTCATCAAGAACCGATCATCTTCACTGTTAGCGGTAACATCTACCTGAAGCAGTGTCATTGAAGCAAGCTGCTTCATAACAGCCGGGTCATTGAATGTTCTGTGCTCAAGCTCCTTGCAGGAAACACACCAGTCCGCGTAAAAATCAAGCATGACGGGGCTGGCAGTCGACTGCAGCACACTGTCGAGCTCAGTCGAGGAACGCACAGAGGCAAAGCGCAGGGCAACCTGTTCTTCGCCGCCAATGGATGAACCTGAACGGATTTTCGAAAGTGGTTCCAGCGGGTTCCGAGCTCCCGATAAAGCCCCTGCAAGCTCAAGCAGACCGACCATAAGCATAACAATGCCGAGTGCCAGACGGAATCGGCTGCCAATTGAGGGTTTTTCAGGCAGACCGTTCATCACTCCCAGAAACACCGCAGAAAGAATGGCGAGTACGCCCCACAGAAACAGAAGAACCGATGCAGGAAATACCGGGGTAACCATCCATATAGCAACGGCAATGAGCAGAATGCCGAACACATATTTCACACCCGCCATCCATGCGCCCGCTCGTGGTAGAAGCCACCCAGCAGACAGACCGATAAGCAGAAGAGGCACACTGATGCCCACCGCCATTGAAAACAGCGCAAGCCCGCCGAGCACCACATTCTTCGTCTGGCTGATATAGACAAGCGTACCGGCAAGCGGTGCTGCAACACAGGGCCCTATGACAAGTGCCGAGATGGCCCCCATAAGAAAAACACCGACAATACGACCACCCTTCAGCCTGCCTGACGCGTTGTTCAGGCTGTTCTGCAGAGATGAAGGTACCTGAAGCTGGTAGACATCAAACATTGAGAGGGAAAGAACCACAAGAAGAACTGCAAAACCGACAAGAACGGCTGGCTGCTGAAGGAAGCCGGCAAGTCCCTCGCCAGCAAGTCCTGCCGCAATGCCCAAAAGGGTGTATACCAGAGCCAAACCGCCACTGTATACCAGAGAGAGCAGAAAACTTCGCGACCTCGTTGTCTCCCCTTCTCCGGCAATAATGGCGGATAGGATGGGCAGCATCGGAAGAACGCAGGGAGTAAAGGCAAGCAGCAGGCCGAACACAAAAAAGGCAAGGGCTATTTTCCACAAACTCCCCTCCTGCAGTGTCGCAGTTGCAAGAGAACTCTCCTCTATCGGAGATGCTGCTACTGGTGGTTCCGCCTGGAAAGGCGACTCTGGACTCAACAAAAAAGAGCTCTGTTCATGGACTGCAGAAAGAGCGCCAGGTGTTGCCGGATCCACAGTAAACTTTGTGGTTGATGGGGGATAACAGAGCCCGTCTTCTGAGCACCCCTGATGGGTGACGCTGAGCCTAAATGGACCCTGTGAGGCAGTGACGGGTACTAAAATATCCAGCTGGTCATGATAAATAACAGACGACTCACCCGTTTCAACATCAACTGTCGAAATCCCTTCTGGAAGTTCCTGCACTCCAATGTCAACCGAACCGCTGTCAACCACAACCCTTATCTGATCGCGATAGAGCTTGTATCCTTCAGCAATGTCCCAATGGAGGGCAACCGAACCGTCAGTGTGAAGAGCGGCACGGACCCTGAAAGCTGAATCAGAATCAAGAAAATCAGCCGCCTGAAGAGATGCCGCACCAGAGAGAGCGACAAGAAGTGCCACAAGCTGCACCAGAGCCCGGCGATACGCGGAGCCATTGAATTCAAATGTTTTCATATACCCAAAATACGCTTTTCCCAATTATTCCTTAACCCATCAACTCAGTATCGGTGAAACCGAAGATTTCTTCTCACCAGAAAAAAAGAACACCTTATTCATAATGGAACACTGGGCCTACACTCAAGAACATCTCCCTTATGCAGAATATTTTCAAGAAGACTCAGGAGAAACCGCCGCACGAAGTGGTTGAAGAACTGCTTCGCGCGCCACATGTGCGTATTGAACGCATTGTTTCAAACGGCCAGGCCTCGCCGGAAAATTTCTGGTACGATCAAAACGAGTCGGAATGGGTAGCAGTTCTGGAAGGGAAAGCCGCAATAGGGTACGAAAACGGAGATGAGGTGGAGCTTTCGGCAGGAGACGCCATCGCTATTCCAGCACACACACGCCACAGGGTTCTCTGGACGGACAGCACTCAGCGAACCGTTTGGCTTGCTGTGTTTTACCAATAGGAGAAATTTCAGAGCGGAGCAAAGCGCAACGCCAAGCCCCTCTCTAAAAAGTTGCCAGGAAGCAACCGAAACTCCTGGCCTTCTACGCAGATTGATGGAAGAAGCACATCACATCCTTGAGCTGAAAATCATCAAACTTGTTGGCGTTGTCTGAACCAGGGAAACCAACCGCCTCAATCTGAATCTCGTTCTTTCCGTCGTTGAGAGTCGATCCGTTCATCGCAATCATCTGTGTATACCAGAAGCCCGCAATATTATTCCTCTCTTCGTTGCTCAATCCTCCATAACGGGCAATCTGGCCGATGTTTTTGTTGTTGATCTTCACATTGACATTCTTGTTCGTGTAAGTCAACCCACGAATGTTGAAAATCAGAAATGCGGTCCCTGATGAGTAACGGCCCCCGGTGTTGAAGTTTGCTTCCCACACCGCCTGTGAGTCGCCAATGGTGACCGGAGTATCCCCCACAATCTGAATGAAATCACAGAGTACTGGCACTGTAAATCTCCTTTGAGTGTTTGGCTTACAAGCATTTTACAAGCATTGCATTTCACTGCCTTTTTCCTGTCTTCGGCAGGACTGTGTCCACTATTTGATATCACCTCCTTCGCTGCGTGTGTTGAAGTACATTCACATCAAAGTATTCCGGCAACAATCGCCATCAATATTGATCAAGTCAATTGATGCAAAGATGACGGGAAAGGGCGGGGTTCTCTTTCTTGGTGCGTCACGCGTTCTGATTACCGGCTATCACAGGAACAACTGGGGGACTACTAAAGGGGGATTAAAAAGAGACTACAAACAGGGGAGTACTGCTACCGCCCGGAACTCCTGGACAGCACAAATACTTTAAAATATAAAGCAACCTGGCAATAAAAACAAAGGGCCTCTGAGAGACAAGACTGCCTGCTCAAGATAATGCGTCATAATGCCACAAAGCCAATTTGACTCCATGAATACCCCACAACCTCGCACAGAAATCGCAAGGCATTATTATAGAATGGTTTAAGAATTAATTCTACAGCTGCTTCTCGGGCTAATGGACCACCTTTGCCAATCGACACAACCGCGTCCCCATCATGCGACAGCTAATCGCTGAGGGCAACCCCACCGACTTAAGCATCGGCGACGACACCTAGATCCAGCCGGGCGTCCATAACACCCTGTACAAAAATGATATACCCAGCAACAAAGATGTTGCCGTACTCGTTGTTGACAATATTGCAACTAACTCCCGGAAGCCTATCGTCGCGATTGCCGGTTTTCATATCAGCGGTCCCGTTATAATTAAGAGTACTTAGGGTCTACTGAAAAATTCAAGCCATCGCCCAGCGGCACTCAATCGCCGCTCGGGATGATGGCCACAATAACACATTTTCACTCACGCCCAGCTCCGAAAGGAGCCGTGCAAACAGGCGCAAAATAGGAGAGGCGAGCAGCCGGTCCAAGTTCATCACCAGGAAGGTGATGGACACTACGCTCAGGCTACTCTCGACCAGCCTTGCCATCACCCGGCCCAGCCCGTACCAGCGTTTTGCCTGACTGAACTTGCCTTTGACGGCGTTGCGGATTCCTTCGTCTTCTCTGATCTGCCGACGCCGGGCCCGGTTCTTCTCAATGTCCTTGGGCGGGCGTTCTAGCGGTACGCCGCTCAAGCGTATACCGCGATCCTTGCACCACATCCTGTTGGCCAATGTTCGGTAGATCTTGTCGGCATGCCCTGATTCAGGGTAGTGACCGTATCGCTCACGGTAACGACCGATGTCGCGCACCAGGTCACAACCCTCGTTGTAGGCGTTCCAGCTCATCCGTTCCGGCATGCTTAGGTCGTCGACAACGCTGATTGAAAGCTTCATGCCGACAGCAAGGAAATCTTTCCTTGCTGTCCGATGGTATGTTCTCGGTCTGTTTATGCCTTCAGGATGCATGGCGCACAGTTCGTCGATGATCTTCTCAGTCTTCTCTCGTGCTTCGTTGAGCAGCCCGATATCGGTCGGATAGGCGATGTCGGCTGGTGCACATGTCGCATCAACGATGAGTTTCCCCTTGTTGGTGGAACCACCGTCCGCATCATCATCATCCTGTTCCTTGCCCTTTGCCTTCCTGCGATCCTCTTCCAGATGGCGTTGCAGGAGTTCCTCCTGCAACGCAGTCAAATCGGCATGCTTCAAGCGCTTGCGGAAATGGGTCAGCATCGAGGCATCGAAGGGCGCTTCATATTGGAACGATTCAAGGTCGATGAAATACTGGAGATACGAGCCTTCCTTAATCTGCTCGACCGTCTCCATATCCGAAAGACCAAGCTTTTCCTTGATGATCAGCGCTCCCAGCGCCATGGGCCATGCGCCATGCGTACCGTCAGTGCCGGAGCTCCTCTTTTCGAGGGAAAGTTCTTGGCATACATCTTCTCGGCAACATGCCACGGAATCACATCAGCCAGTTTTACCCACCGGTTTCCTGGATCGAGTTTGCCGCCAAACGGCAGATGGAAATTCTCAAAGGCGAGCTGCTAAAACTTCGGCTGGTACATGAATCGGCGGTTTCGAGATGCAAAGTTTTTAGGGCGTTTTCAGGGATTTCCTTGCATGTAAGATACGAAAGATACCGCTTAATTCATTATAATGAAATTATTTAGCCGTTATTCAGCAAGTCCTAATTAGCCTTGTCTTTTGGATCTGCAACGATGTCCAGAGGCTCATATGAGCGCTTCTCATTATGATAAATCTCAAGATAGAATGAGTGGCAACCGGGCTGCTGATGTCTTAAAACAAGTCTCATAATAGCCCCCATGAGGTTAGAGGTACATGTTCGCGTGGCAATGGCGTAACAAAAAGAATATAAAAAAGACGAAACAACGATCAAAAACGATAACTACGAAGTAATACGATGAGCTTTTGAGGAAAAGAAAAAGCCCTGTAAGACATTATCTTACAGGGCTTTAAGATGTGTGTGGGCGATAGAAGATTCGAACTTCTGACCTCTACAGTGTCAATGTAGCGCTCTAACCAACTGAGCTAATCGCCCTTCCTAAGTGAACGGCTGTCAATATAGGACACACCGCATAAACTTGCAAAGCGAAACGGGTTCGCACTGTTCTTTTATGCAGTTTTTTTCTTCTTCCCATCAACCGAGAGGTAGGTTGGAGCTCCAGTGCCGTCAATGACCTCTGCGGTAATGGTGCATTTTTCAACTCCTTTCATTGAGGGGAGTTCAAACATAATGTCAATCATCACATTTTCAAGTGCGGAACGCAGTGCACGGGCACCGGTACCCCGTTCAAGAGCTATGGCAACAACCCTGTCGAGCGCTTCGGGAGTAAACTCAAGCTCAACACCATCCATTTCAAACAGCTTGGCGTACTGCTTGACAAGCGCGTTTTTCGGCTCAACGAGAATGCTGCGCAGGGCCTCTTCATCGAGAGGGTCAAGTGATGACAACACAGGAAGACGGCCGATGAATTCAGGAATCAAACCATATTCGTGCAGGTCGTCCTGCATCACAAATTTGAGTATGCCCGGATCATATCCCGCCTTTTTGTCTGTAACACCGGAGCCGAATCCCATTGATGATTTTGACATACGGCGTGCTATAAGACGGTCGAGCCCTTCAAAAGCGCCTCCACAGATAAAGAGGATGTTTTTGGTGTTGATGTTGATGAGCTGCTGCTCGGGATGTTTCCGTCCTCCTTTGGGAGGGACACCGACAACGGCACCTTCAAGAATTTTCAGGAGTGCCTGCTGAACACCCTCTCCCGACACATCGCGTGTAATGGAAACATTGGCGGATTTTCGGGCGATCTTGTCAATTTCATCAACATAAATAATGCCCCGTTCAGCCCTTTCAAGATTGAAGTCGGAGGCGTGAAGCAGTCGGGCGAGAATGGTTTCAACATCATCTCCCACATAGCCTGCCTCGGTAAGGGAGGTTGCATCAACAATGGAAAAAGGAACTTCAAGCAGATTAGCAAGTGTCTGGGCAAGCAGTGTTTTTCCTGTACCGGTGGGGCCGATGAGCATAATGTTGCTCTTTTCAATAACCACCTCGTCATCGTCGTGCTGCCATTCCTGCGAATCAATCCTTTTGTAATGGTTGTATACAGCCACGGCAAGCGCTTTTTTGGCTCGCTGCTGACCGACCACATACTGATCTAGCGACTCCATGAGTGCTTTCGGGCTGACAAGCTTCAGGAGGAAAGGCTGATCTGATACGGGCTCGGGATGCTGGATTGCGCTGAGCTCTTTACGGAGAATATCATGTGAGGTCCGTATGCAACGGTCGCAAATGAAAGCATTGGGGCCGGCAACCATACTCTCCACTTCCTGTGAACTTCTTCCGCAGAAAGAGCAGTAAACAGGTTCGCCGGGGCCACCGGTCGTTCTTGCCTTTCCTTTTGCCGGTACTTTTTCTCTTGTCATCTATATCTGATTCTTATGCGTCAACTGATTATTGAAAACTTACTGTGCTCACAGCCCCATATTGGCGAGGCTGTCAAGCAGATGTTTAATGGTCATGCTGAGTTTGGGATGGTCGGACTCAAAGTGCCCGACCGCGTCACTCATCCTCTCCATAAGAGGCTCGTCTTCAACCGTTGGGCATCCAACCTGCTTTTCACTGATGTTGCGAATATCATCACGAAGGGTGGAGAGAATTCGGGATGTCGTATCGTCAACACAATCTACCGCTTCAAGCTCGTGGTGAAGCGCTTCAAGCTGTTCTCTTAGTTTTTCCTGTTCCATAAATAAGCCTCTGGCTAGTTACTGTTTCCCCCGTCTCCCCTCTTTCTGTATAACTGCTGGAATCCCCAGATCGTTTAGGGCAGCGAAGTTTCTCCCATAAGAAAACGATCGCACTCGCGTGCGGCTCCACGACCCTCCTGAATTGCCCAAACCACAAGACTCTGGCCGCGCCGAGCATCACCGGCCGCAAACACTTGTGCGCGGCTTGTAAGGTACTGATCTTCAGACGCCTTTATGTTTGAACGCTCGTCGCAGGCTACGCCAAGCTGTTCCCCGAGAGCCGCTTCCGGACCGGTAAAGCCCATGGCAAGCAGAGCCAGCTCGGCAGGAATAATCTCTTCGGAACCGGCTACAGGCTGAGGAATGAAGCGGCCGTCCTTCTTGACCCATTCAACTTTTGAAACCTGGAGAGCTTTAAGATTGCCGCTTTCATCGGCAATGAACTTTCTTGTCATCATGGAGTAACGCCTCGGGTCTTCACCCTGCAGTACGGCGGCCTCTTCCTGCCCGTAATCAACCTTGAAGGTTTTCGGCCACTGGGGCCAGGGGTTGTCTTCCGTCCGCTCCAGCGCGGGTTTCGGCATAATTTCAAGCTGCACAACGCTTTGGCATCCCTGGCGCAGTGAGGTTGCCACACAGTCGGTTCCTGTGTCGCCGCCGCCGATGACCACCACATTTTTTCCCTCGGCTGAAAGAGCCGGCTGTGTTGTGCCAAGAAGCGCTTTGGTGGAGGAACGGAGAAAATCCATTGCAAAATGAATGCCGCCACTCTCCCTGCGCCCTTCGGCATCAAGGTCACGGGGCACGGTTGAGCCAGTGCAGAGCACCGCAGCGTCAAAATCCTCAAGAAGCTTTTCAGAAGGGTAGCTGACGCCAACTTCGGTATTCGTCATGAACTCAACCCCTTCCTCTTCCATAATGTCAATCCGGCGCTGAACAACGGCCTGCTTGTCGAGCTTCATGTTGGGAATGCCATACATCAGAAGCCCACCGCACCGATCATCGCGCTCAAAAACCATCACATTGTGACCGGCCTTGTTCAACTGGTCGGCGCAGGCCAACCCTGCAGGCCCGGAACCAACAACAGCAACTCGCTTGCCTGTCCGGCGCACAATTTTTTTAGGGACAACAAAGCCCTCTCTGAAGGCATGCTCAATTATGGAGCATTCAATATTTTTTATGGTGACCGACGGCTCAATAATGGCGAGCACACATGACCCCTCGCAGGGAGCTGGGCATACCCGTCCGGTAAATTCAGGGAAATTGTTGGTTTTCATCAACCGGTCGTATGCCTCGCGCCAAAATCCGCGGTAAACATCATCGTTCCACTCGGGGATCAGGTTATGAATGGGACAGCCGGTAGTCATGCCGCCGAGCATTATTCCTGTATGGCAGAACGGAGTACCACAGTCCATGCAGCGAGCTCCCTGGCTCTGCAGCGCCTCACTTGGCATCTCCAAATGAAACTCTTTCCAGTCTTTTATTCTCTCCAGAGGAGCCCTGTCAGCAGGCAACTCCCTCTGAAACTCCATAAAACCCTTCACTTTGCCCATAGCAATAATTTAGTCTTTTCGTGTCCGGAGCAACCGCCCGGCTCCAGTGGTTTAATTTCCTGACACCCTCGACGGGTCATGAACATTTTTCTCGAATGCTGCCATCACAGCCTCATCACCGGTAATGCCCGTGGCCTCAACCTCCTGCATGGCCTCAAGGGCGCGGCGGTAGTCATGCGGCATAACCTTGACGAATCTGGGGCATTGAGCCTCAAAATCATCTGCAATGCGTTTGCCGAGAGCGCTGCCGGTAGTGGCCACATGCTTCTCTATCCAGGAGAGCAGCATGGCGCATTCAGCCGGGTCATCAACAGGATAAATCCCAACCATATCGGGATTGCAGTGCTCGGCAAACGAACCGTCTGCATCGTACACATATGCCGAACCGCCTGACATGCCAGCACCAAAGTTTCTGCCTGTTTTACCAAGAATGATGACGGTACCCCCGGTCATATATTCACAGCCATGGTCGCCAATGGCCTCAACCACAGCCGTCAGGCCACTGTTGCGGACACAGAATCTTTCACCGGCCATACCCCTGATAAAGGCCTCACCGGAAGTGGCACCGTAAAAACCCACATTTCCGATAATAATGTTCTCTTCCGGCATGAAGGAAGAGGCTTTTGATGGATAGGCGACAATGCGCCCTCCCGAAAGCCCCTTGCCCACATAGTCATTGGCATCACCCTCAAGCTCAAGCGTCATCCCTTTCGGAATGAATGCGCCGAAACTCTGTCCGGCCGAACCGGTAAAGGAAAGATGTATTGTATCGTCAGGCAGCCCCGCGGCTCCATAGGCCTTGGTGACCTCATAGCCAACAATGGTACCGACCACACGGTTGGTGTTTCGGATTGGAAGACGGCTGACAACCTTCTCGCCCCTCTTGATTGCGGGCTCGCAGATAGCAAGAAGAGTCGTGCTGTCAAGGCTCTCCTCAAGCGCATGCTCCTGAGCCATGCTGCAGTAGCGGGTCCCCTCGTCGGGAAGATCCATCTGGTAGAGAATCTTGGATAGATCTATTCCGTGCGCTTTCCAGTGGTCAACATTTTTCTTCATGCCAAGCAGTTCGGAACGGCCAACCAGCTCGTTGAGGCTCCTCACGCCGAGACGGGCCATGTAGCTTCGCACACCCTCGGCAAGAAAGCGCATAAAGGTTTCAACATGTTCCGCCTTGCCCTTGAAATTCTTTCTGAGTTTTGGATTCTGGGTCGCAATACCAACGGGGCAGGAATCGTCCTGACAGGCACGCATCATAATGCATCCCATCACCACCAGAGTAGTTGTGGCAAAACCGAACTCTTCAGCACCGAGCAATGCAGCAATAACAATATCACGCGCCGTTTTCATCTGACCGTCCGCCTCAACCACAATACGGCTCCGCAGGTTGTTGAGCATCAGGGTCTGGTGCGTCTCGGCAAGGCCAAGCTCCCAGGGCATGCCGGCATGCATGATGCTTGAAACGGGAGAGGCTCCGGTTCCACCGTCATGGCCGCTGACAAGAACCACATCGGCATGCGCCTTGGCAACACCCGCGGCAATGGTACCAACGCCAACGGTGGAAACCAGCTTCACATTAATGCGTGCCGAAGGATTTGCGTTTTTCAGGTCGTGAATGAGCTGTGCAAGATCCTCAATGGAATAGATATCATGATGCGGCGGAGGCGAAATCAGGCCAACTCCCGGGGTTGAATGGCGAACCTTTGCAACCCACGGATACACTTTCATTCCAGGCAGCTGACCACCCTCGCCGGGTTTGGCTCCCTGCGCCATTTTAATCTGAATTTCAACAGCATTGGCAAGATACTCGCTGGTGACGCCAAACCGTCCGGAGGCTACCTGCTTGATTGCCGACTTTCTGGAATCACCGTTTGCATCTTTTTTGAAACGGGCAGAATCTTCACCGCCCTCTCCGGTATTGCTCTTGCCGCCAATTCTGTTCATGGCAATTGCAAGGGTTTCATGAGCCTCCTGACTGATGGAACCATAGGACATGGCTCCTGTCTTGAAGCGCTTCATGATTGCTTCGGCCGGCTCCACCTCGTCAAGAGGAATCGGCTCACCGGAAAAACGGATATCCATCAAGCCGCGAATGGTACAGAAATGCCGGCTCTGGTCATCAATAAGGTTCTCATATTTCTCAAACAGCTCATAGTTGCCGGTACGGCAGGAGTGCTGAAGAAAATGGATCGCCTCCGGGCTTAACAGGTGATACTCGCCGTTATGGCGCCACTTGCGGTCGCCACCAGCATCGAGGCCGCGGTCAACCTTGTTCCCGGTAGCGGGAAATACTGATTCATGGCGTTTACGGACCTCTTCGGCAACCGTCGCAAGGCCTATACCCTCAATACGGCTGGGTGTGCGGGTAAAGTAGGAATCAACAAGCTGCGAGTTCAGGCCCACTGCCTCAAATATCTGCGCCCCGCGGTAACTCTGAACAGTGGAAATACCCATTTTCGCCATGGTTTTCACCACACCCTTCACCGCGGCCTTTACATAGTTCTTTATCGCGGTTTTTTCATCAAAGCGAATATGTCCGTCCGAAACAAGCGAACGGATGGTCTCAAACGCCATATAGGGGTTGACGGCACCAACGCCATAGCCGATAAGCATGGCAAAATGGTGCACTGCACGAGGCTCTGCGGACTCAAGGATAAGACCTATCTGGGTACGAATGCCCGCATTGATGAGGAAATTGTGCAGTCCTGCAACAGCCAAGAGAGCCGGAATCGGCGCGCGGTTGCTGTCAATCTCACCTTTATCGGAAAGGATGATGATGTTCACGCCAACCTGTGCAGCCTGCTCCGACTGACGATATATGTCCTGCATGGCCGATTCAATGCCGCGGCCACCCTTCGCTACATCATAAAAAATGGGGATGGTAACCGCTCTGAAACCGGGACGGTCAATGCCACGGATTTTTTCCAGATCCTGATTGGTCAGAATGGGGTGAGGAAGCTTAATGCGACGGCAGTTGACCTCATGGGCTTCCAGAAGGTTCCCTTCAGTGCCAAGCATAACTGAAGTAGAGGTAACAATCTCTTCCCGCAATGAATCTATGGGAGGATTGGTCACCTGGGCAAAGAGCTGCTTGAAATAATCATACAGAAGCTTCGGCTTGTTGGAGAGTGCCGCCAGAGGGGTATCGTTACCCATTGAGCCGACCATCTCAACGCCCTTTTCGCTCATCGGGACAATCTGCATCGTTATATCCTCACGGCTGTAGCCAAAAACCTTCTGGCGGGCAGTGAGACTGTATTTATCCTCGTCCGGATTCTTCAGCTGCGGATGGTCCGCCAAAGACTCGATATCAATCACATTGCGGGAAATCCATTCTCCGTAGGGCTTCTCTGAGGCAATGCCGTCCTTAATCTCCTCGTCGGAAATAATGCGTCCCTCGGCAGTGTCAACCAGGAACATCTTTCCCGGCTGCAGGCGGTCTTTGCGAAGAATCCGTTCAGGCTCAATATCCAGCACGCCAACTTCAGACGCCATAATGACAAGGTCGTCCGTGGTGATATAGTAGCGAGAGGGCCGCAGGCCGTTACGGTCGAGCATGGCGCCGATCTGCACACCGTCGGTAAACACTACCGATGCCGGGCCGTCCCAGGGCTCCATCAGGCAGCTGTGGTACTCATAAAACGCCTTCTTTTCAGGCGACATGAACTTGTTCTTGCCCCAAGGCTCGGGGATAATCATCATTGCTGCATGGGCAAGCGAGCGGCCCGAAAGAACCAGAAACTCAAACGCATTGTCAAGAATAGCAGAATCACTGCCATCCTCAAGAATAACCGGCTTGATATCTTCAATGGCGTCCCCGAACACTACGGAACTCACATTCTTTTCACGGGCCTTCATCCAGTTGACATTGCCTTTGAGAGTATTGATCTCTCCGTTATGGCTGAGGAAACGGTAGGGGTGGGCCCTGTCCCAGCTCGGGAATGTGTTGGTACTGAAACGGGAGTGCACCATGGCAATGGCGCTCTCCATGTCCGGATCGTGCAGCTCCGGATAATAATCGCCTACCTGCTCGGGCAGGAGCATTCCCTTGTAAACCATGGTCCTGGCCGACAGGCTGCTGACATAGAAATAATTGCTTCCGAGAAGAGCGGCCGTATACTTGACCCGCTTGGTGATACGGCGCCTGATGATATAGAGCTTCCGCTCAAACTCCAGCTCAGAAGTAATCTCTTCTCCCCATCCAACAAAAAGCTGCTTGACAACCGGCTCTTCCGAACGGGCCGTCTGGCCGATAGTGGAGTTGTCGGTAGGAACCTTCCTGAACCCGAGGCACTTCTGCCCTTCCGCTTCAATCATCAGACGGCATATATCCTCTATGGCACGGCGCTGTGAAATATCGGGGGGAAGAAACACCATGCCAACACCATACCGGCCGGCTTCGGGAAGTTCGATGTCCCTCTCACTGCATACCCTGCGGAGAAAACGGTCGGGAACCTGAATAAGGATACCCGCACCATCTCCGGTATTTTTTTCACAGCCGCATGCTCCGCGATGCTTGAGATTTTCATTGATCTGCAGTCCCTGCTCTATAATGGCATGAGACCGGACCCCCTTTATATTGGCAACAAACCCTACGCCGCAGGCATCATGCTCAAACTGCGGATCATAAAGCCCGGTGTTGGAAGTAACATTCATATTTTTCAGGCACAACTTTTCTGGAAGATTCAAAAAAAAGGCAATTGGGAACCCAAAGTGCGGAATATAAGGCGATTCAGCAAAACATTCTTGGTAAGCCCCGCTCCTCCTTTAGGCTTTTCCCTGTCCAGCCACCGCGTCAACGGCTTTTTTCAGCTCATCCTGGTCTCCAAGATAATAGCTTTTCAGCGGCTTCAGGTTATCGTCAAGCTCATAAACAAGAGGAATACCTGTCGGAATATTCAGCCCGACGATATCCTCTTCGGAAATACCATCAAGGTATTTAACCAGGGCACGAAGTGAGTTTCCATGGGCTACAATAAGAACATTGCGGCCTTTGCTGATTTCGGGAGCGATGGCCTCATGCCAGAACGGTAGAAAGCGCGCAACGGTATCCTTCAAACACTCAGTAAGGGGAACCTCATCGGCGCCAAGTCCAGCATAGCGACGGTCAGAACCCGGCCACCGTTCATCGGTGCGCTCCAGTGCGGGAGGAGGGGTGTCATAACTTCTTCGCCACACAAGAACCTGCTCGTCACCATATTTCTGTGCCGTTTCGGCTTTGTTGAGACCCTGAAGTGCGCCGTAATGGCGTTCATTGAGCCTCCAGCTCCTGATAACGGGAATCCACATCAGATTCATCTCGTCCAGTACATTCCAGAGAGTCCTGATGGCCCGCTTCAGCACCGAAACATACGCTACATCAAACGCAAAACCCGCATCGGAAAGCAGCTTTCCGGCATTGGAAGCATCACGGCGGCCCTTGTCGGTCAAATCAATATCGTACCATCCAGTAAACCGGTTGTCAAGGTTCCACTGACTTTCACCATGCCGCAACAGTACCAGTTTGATCATAATGTCCCCTAAATTCAGGATGTTTTCAAAGTGCAGAAAATCCGCTTGAGCCCTATTTGACAAGCCACTAATTTACTATTCTCCCCACCTTTTCTCAAACATGATATTAATTGAGGCCAACAGCAGCCACAGAATACTAAAGACCGCTCCTGCAATGGGTTTTTCTCAGAATTGGCTATAGATTTATAGCGCAAAATATGATATCTTAAATAATTTTTGACGGCGGGTAAACGGAGCGCACGAGTCAGCCCCCCAATCTCTCAAGGAGTAAAGCGGCCGGCAACTGCTCTAATATCTGATTATTAACAAAGGACCATGAAGGTAGATAATTTCAGGCTGACACTGGGCGGAAAGGAATATGTTCCCATCATCATCGGAGGAATGGGGGTCAACATATCAACAACCGAACTTGCCCTTGCGGCTGAAAAACTCGGAGGAATCGGCCATATTTCCGACGCTGAAAACGGCTATATCTGCGACAGGATTTTCAACACCTCCTTCGTCAGCCGAAAAAGAAAAAAGTATGCCGAATTCGCCGACAACCCCGACAAGTCCAAAGTTCTCTTCGACCTTGAAGAGGTAGCCGCCGCGCAAAAAAAGTATGTAGAACACACTGTGTCCCAGAAAACAGGCAACGGGGCGATTTTTCTGAACTGCATGGAGAAGCTGACAATGAACAGCGCCTCCGAAACCCTCAAAGTCCGCCTAGCATCTGCCATGGACGCCGGCATTGACGGCCTCACGCTTGCAGCAGGACTGAACCTCAGAACTCTCGACCTGATTCAGGACCATCCCCGCTTCAATGATGTCAAAATCGGCATCATCATCTCCTCTGTCAGAGCGCTCTCCATTTTCCTCAAGCGGACTGTCCGCTTGAACCGCCTGCCGGACTACATTATTGTTGAAGGACCGCTTGCAGGAGGCCATCTCGGATTCGGTCCGGACGACTGGCATACCTTCGACCTCCATACCATCTTTACTGAGGTGCTTGCCTTCCTGAAAAAAGAAGATCTCAACATTCCCGTCATTCCTGCAGGCGGTATTTTCACCGGAACAGATGCCGCAGAGTACCTGAATGAAGGAGCCGGAGCCGTTCAGGTAGCCACCCGCTTTGCCATATCCAAAGAGGCCGGCCTGCCAGCGGCTGTCAAACAGCATTATCTGAACGCAAAGGAAGAGGACATTGTCATCAATATGGCCTCAACCACAGGCTACCCGATGCGCATGCTCCGCCAGTCGCCAACACTTCGATACGCAATTAAACCAAACTGCGAGGGGATGGGCTACCTGCTAGAAAACGGCGGGAAATGCACATACATCGACGCCTACTACAAAGCGCTTGCCAACAGGAAACCGGGAGAACCGCTCGTCGTCGAGGAAAAAACATGCCTCTGCACCGGCATGGCAAAATACGACTGCTGGACCTGCGGCCACACCACATATCGCCTCAAAGAGACGACAAACCGCCTCCCCGACGGCAGCTGGCAAATCCCTTCAGCTGAAGACATCTTTACTGACTATCAACACAGCACCAACCATTCCATAAAACTGCCTAAACCCGAAACGGGCGCCTGAAGATTTTTTCCCCGGAGAAATTCTTACCTTGCATGAAGTAATGCAGGAGAAGGTTTTTCCGGCTCAATACAACTTCGGCAGAGGGACGGCGGCATGAAAAAGAAAACCATAACATTTCTTCTGGCCTTTCTGGGTGCGGCACTGCTGCTCACAGCAGTCTTTACATTCAACCAGCTCACTACAGCGGCAAACCAGCTCACAACGCTACACCCCTATGCAGGAACAGCATTCCTGACGCTTGCCGCCGCTTCGTTTCTCACTCTTTTCCTCAGCGCATACCAACTGTTCAGAATGCCCCGCCGACCATCCCTGCCAGAAAATGACAGCTCAGGCGCGATGGAAAAGTATGCCCGCCATTTTGCAGAGCGTATGCCGGCACACCCTATGCACCCCGAGACCAATGCAAAACAGAAAGACCTACGGTGGGTCAAAACCAACCTGAAATTTCTTGAAGTTGACGCTCTTGCTGCAACCAAGGAGATTGCCACAAAAAACTTTTTTGTCGGCGCTTTTGCCCAGAACACATCATACGGCACCACCACCTCAACCCTCAACATGCTCAAGCTGACATGGCGCATTTATGGTATGCACCATAGAAACCAGAACCTGAGGGAGTTCAGCTCGGTGATTCTTGGCGTCTATCGGCTGATGCCCCTGTCTGATTTCCGGAAAGAGGAAATCCCCACCCATATCAAGCCAATCATACAGTCCGCATTCAGCAACACGCTCTCCTCGCTGCTGCCTGCAGGAAATCTTCTGGCCCCACTGTTCCTTAACCTCTTTATGGCTGGTGCAACCAACGCATACCTCACATGCCTTGCGGGCATCATAACAGCCCGCCGATGCCAGATAATGTCAGAGGAAGATCACAGGGAGATTGTTCAGCAAAGTACCTTTGAAGCCGCATTCATGCTGAAGGAAATTGTCCGCGAATGCAATCCGATACTTTCACTGACCATCAGCAATTCCGTCAAAAAAGCAGGGATTGAAAGCCTTGATACAGTATCAACCCCGTCTGCCGGCAGCGGCATTGCGCAGGATATCGTCTCGCACCTTGCCAGCTCCATCAAGCACATCATGAGGGAAAACAGTTAGCCCTTTTTCCGAAGCTCTTTAAAAAAGTCCTGAAGAAGCCCCTGGCAACGCCCCTCCATTATACCTCCGAACACTTCCGGCTGATGGTTCAGCGGTCTGCACCCAGTAACATTCAGCACTGAACCCGAGGCCCCCATCTTTGGGTCATAAGCACCAAACACAACACGGCCAACCTTCGCATTCACTATGGCACCCGCACACATCGGGCAAGGCTCCATAGTAACCGCTAGGGTGCAGTCCTGCAGGTATTTGTTTCCAAGTGTTGCCATGGCGGAAGTCAGGGCAATCATCTCCGCATGGGCCGTGGAATCACACAGCGCCTCAACCTGATTGTACCCTTTGCCAACCACATGGCCGCTGCCATCAACAACAACTGCCCCAACAGGAACCTCCCTGCTCTCAAAAGCCTTGAGCGCCTCCCGGAACGCCAGTTCCATACAATAACTGAAATCCATCATTCTGTCTGTTATGGAAGCACGCTTTCTGAGACCGCACATTCCTGTTGACGGAGGCCCTCAGAGGAAAAAAGAGAAGGGGGAAAGTGCTTTGAGGAGCATCCAATATTTCACCGTAAGGGTTTATTTCACTATACTACAGTTTATGCGCAAATTTCAATCATCCCTCCCTGTTGCGCATAAAAGGCCGCCAGTAACCCAAGACCGGAACCAATATGAACATTCATGAATATCAAGGCAAGGATATCCTGAGAAAATTCGGGGTAGCCGTTCCGAAAGGAATCGTCGCCTATTCAGCTGAAGAGGCAAAGCAGGCAGCCGAACAGCTTTTTGAAGAACAGAGCAGTCCCGTTGTTGTTGTCAAAGCCCAGATTCACGCAGGCGGAAGAGGCAAAGCAGGCGGAGTGAAACTCGCAAAGTCGCCCGAAGAGGCTTATGACATTGCCAGCCAGATGATCGGCACCACCCTCGTAACCCACCAGACCGGCCCTGAAGGCAAAGAGGTGCGACGGCTTCTTGTTGAAGAGGGAATGAATATTGACAGAGAATTTTATGTCGGCATTACCCTCGACCGCGCCACATCACAGAATGTGTTGATGATCTCTACCGAGGGGGGCATGGAAATTGAAAAGGTTGCTGAAGAGACCCCCGAAAGGCTGCTGAAAATCCAGGTTGACCCGCTCTTCGGACTTCAGGGATTTCAGGCCCGTCAGGCCGCATTCTTCCTCGGCCTTGAAGGCGAGCAGTTCCGCAATGCCGTCAGCTTTATTGGCGCCCTCTACAAGGCTTACACCTCCATTGATGCAGCACTGGCTGAAATCAACCCACTTGTTGTCACCAAAGAGGGCCGTGTCCTTGCGCTTGATGCCAAAATCAATTTCGACTCCAACGCCCTTTACCGCCACAAGGATTTCCTTGAACTCCGCGACATCAGCGAAGAGGATCCCTTTGAAGTGGAAGCGTCAAAATCAAACCTCAACTATGTCCGACTTGACGGTAATGTCGGCTGCATGGTGAACGGTGCCGGCTTGGCCATGGGCACCATGGATATGATTCAGCTCGCAGGTGGAAGACCCGCAAACTTTCTGGATGTTGGCGGTGGAGCAAGCCCCCAGACTGTTGAGGAAGGATTTAAAATCATTCTCAGCGACAAGAATGTCAAAGCCATTCTCGTCAACATTTTCGGCGGCATTGTCCGATGCGACAGAGTTGCAGGCGGCATAATTGAAGCTGCAAAAAAAATCGGGTTGAATCTGCCAGTCATTGTCCGGCTTGAGGGAACAAACGCCGACATAGCACAAAAAATGCTCGACGATTCGGGACTGAACCTGATTGCAGCCGACGGCCTGAAAGACGCCGCTCAGAAGGTAACCGAAGCTCTCTCTGCCTGAGAAGCCGACTGGCCCTTCAGAGGACAGACATAAATCGCACACAAAAAAACACCCCGATAACAGTCGGGGTGTTTTTTTGTATCCAGATCATGTAAAAAAAAAGAACAGGCCGGCAGATTTCTCCACAGGCCTGTCCAAATCAACAACAAGTCATACCCCGCCTAACAGTCATCATTCATCGTTTCAGGTCAGTATCATCATGGATTCACCATAACTACAGAGCAGACAGGTTGCCGAAATCCAACTACACATCACACTACCTTTCGGTGAACTCATCTGCAACCACACAGGTGCGTTCAATTAGTAAGACGAGCATTGTTGCCGAACCTTGCACAAAAAAATATTTTTTTCATTCAGAGAGCAGAAAAAGGTCCACTATTCATAACGGAGCGCCTCAACAGGCTTGAGGTCCGCAGCTTTCCTCGCAGGCCAGAGACCAAAAGAAATACCAATCAGTGCTGAAAAGACTGTTGCAAACAACACCGAAAGAAGCGAGGTCTTCACGCTCCACCCAGCAAAAAAGGCGAGAAGAAACGCAATACCGATACCGCTCACCACACCCATAATGCCGCCGATGAGGGTCAAGCCTACCGACTCCACAAGAAACTGCAGAAGAATGTCTCCCCGCCGTGCGCCAATTGCCTTGCGAAGACCAATCTCTCTGGTCCGCTCCGTCACAGACACCAGCATAATATTCATTATGCCTATTCCGCCAACAAGCAGTGAAATTGCCGCAATTGAGCCCAACAGGAGACTCATCGTCTGTGTTGTGCTGGAAAGCATCTCCTGTATTTCCGTCATATCCCGGATGTAAAACGCCTCATCCTCCTCTCTGAGTCGGTGATTTTTCATAATGAGCGCACTGATGGCCTTTTTGGCTTTCGTGATCTCCTCCGCATGGCGAACCTCTACATAGATATAGCTCAGGTAATCTTTTCCCAGAACACGGTACATGGCGGTTGTCACAGGAATCATCACCACATCGTCCCCATCCATCGGTCCCGAAAAACCTTTGGGCGGAGCCACACCGATAACCCTGAAATTTATCCGGTTTATTTTCACGGTGCGCCCGAGAGGGTTTGTGTTGCCAAAAAGCTCCTTGACCACCGTCATGCCAAGAATGGCCACTTTATCGCGTCGCTGCATCTCCTCGAGCGTAAACCACCTGCCGATTGAGGGAACTGCCGCCCGCATGACGCCAAACTCATAACCAACCCCGTCAAGACTTGTGCTCCAGTTTTTATTGCCATACACTATCCTCGCACTGCCGCTGACCGTACCAGCCGCATTGCGGATCATGGGGCGCATAGCGGCAATATCTTTCACATCAGCAAAGGTAAAAGGGGCAATTGCGCCGGCAGCGCGAGCAGAGCCCATGACTTTCGAAGAGCCTCCACGGACAGAGAGTAGGTTCGAGCCCATAGATTTAAGCTCCTCCTGCATGGCAAACTTCGCCCCTTCGCCAAGCGCCATAAGGGCAATCACCGAAGCAACACCAACAAGAATACCAAGCACGGAAAGAAAAGAACGGACCTTATTGGCGAAAATCGCCTGAAAAGCCTGTCGCATGAATCCAAGGAATCGGCCATTTTTCCAGAGAGAAATTTTTTGCGAAGCATATCGCATAGCCTCCCCTTCCACTGTATAATCCGCTGAAGGCACAGGCAGCTCCTCCTCGCCTCCTCTCCGCTCATCACTCACCACCAGACCGTCGCACATGGTAATGACCCGCCCGGCATACGCCGCAATGTCATGCTCATGCGTCACCATGATAATGGTCCGTCCCTGGCGGTGTAGACCCTGAAGAATCTTCATGATCTCTGCCGAGTTCGTAGAATCAAGGTTTCCGGTAGGCTCATCAGCAAAAATAATCCCGGGATCGCAGATGAGCGCGCGGGCAATGGCAACCCGCTGCTGCTCGCCCCCCGAAAGCTGGTTGGGCGTGTGATCGGTCCGGTGCCCGAGACCAACATCCTCAAGCCGGCTCAGCGCCTCCTGCCGGAAATCCCCTTGTTCACCACTGTAGATATGAGGAAGACGCACATTGTCGACAACCGTCATCCGCTTGAGCAGATGAAACTGCTGGAACACGAATCCGGCTACATGGTTACGAAGCCCGGCCTGTTCATCTCCCGAGAGGGCATTCACATTGCGACCAAACATCAGGTACTCGCCGCTGTCAGGGTTGTCGAGCAGGCCAAGAATATGCAGAAGGGATGATTTACCCGACCCCGATGAGCCCATAATGGCTACAAATTCGCCACGACGCACCTTCAGCGACACACCACGAAGGGCGTGCACCGTGCTCTCTCCTATCCTGTAGGAGCGATGGACATCAACAAGTTCAAGCAGCGGCGTCATGAGTCTTTTTTCTTCTTTCGCCTTGGCATGAATGGATTGCTTGCATCTTTTTCAGCAGGGAGAACAAACGAAGCGTCCTGCATAAGCACCCTGGCGCTGTCGGAAATCCCGCTGAGTATCTCAATGTTATCTTCATCTGCCATGCCTGTCATAACCCTTACTTTCCGTCCCTCTTCAGCACTGTCCCCAGCCTCTTTGAGCATAACCGTGGACCGTTTTCCCGAAACCTTCACTGCCGCCTGAGGAAGGAGCAGCGCATGCAGTGTTTCCTTCACCGCAATATCAATATTGGCACTCATCCCGGAACGGTATACCGAAGGGATGCTGTCAGGAACAACATCTACGAAATAGATTGACACATTGTTCTGCAGATGCGACTCATAATAAATATGCGATACCCATCCACCAACCCTGATGTCGGGATAAGCGTCAAGGGTTATCAACGCTCTCTGGCCATTCTTCACCCGACCGATATCCGTCTCATCCACAAATGCCTTCACAGTCAACCGGTCTGAAAGCACAAAAAGGGAGTCGGAAGCGCTCACGGTCTGACCCGGCTCAATGCTCCGCACAATAACCTGGCCATCAATCGGCGCAAACACAGCCGTTTCACGATAAACACCCTTCCAGTAAGCCTGTTCATCCTTTCCCTGAAGCTTTGCCACATCTAGCAGCGCCGCCCGTTCGCTTGAACTGAGAAGCGCCAGCACACGGCCCTTTTCCACCATTTCCCCCTCCTGAACCATCACCTCTTCCACCCTTCCGGCTATGGCCGGCTGGATTTTCAGCCTGTTTCTGGGCTCAACAACACCAGTTGTCGAAACCTTTTCAACAATTGTCCCCCTAAAGGGAGAAATCACACTGTACTGCTCTCCGGCAGTCTTTTTCCCTGCAAACAGAAACAGCAGCGCCACCCCGACAGCAACCGCCGCTGCCGATATTCCCCACACAACCTTATTCCCCGATGCCATCAAGCCCTTCTCCTTTTGACTGTATCCATTGAGCCTCGGCGACAAGCAGATTCGCCCCAGCATTGAGAAACTCCTTTTTTGCACTGACCAGACTGTCTTCAATAATAACCCAGTCGTCAAACGAAATCAGCCCGTTCGAATACTGTGCATTGGCTATAGCCGCCCGCTCAACGGCAGCCTCAAGAAATTTTTTCCGCACAGCCACATACTGCCTTGCGTCCATATAGAGCTTCCAGCGCTCTTCCAGAAGATCAAGCATACCGTGCAACCCACTTTTCAAATCCGCCTCTTCCCGGCTCACAACCGCACGGGCACGCGCAACACCGGCACGGCCGCTGCCTCCCTCATAAATCGGCACAACAAGATCAAGACCCGCCCGCCACTCCGACTCATCAGGATTCCAGTCATCCACAGCACTGCGTCCAATGGAAGAGCTTAAGGAGAGTTCGGGAGAAAAGGCGCTCCGGGCAGCACCAAGCGCATATTCGGATGCACGGGTCCGCGCTTCCAGACGCCGCACAAGCGGACTTGAGGCGGCAAGAGCCATAAAATCAGGCGTCGGGGCATCAGGCTCCAAGGCAATGAATGACCCCCGTACCCGAAGAGATGCACTTCCGCTACCGCAACCCATCGCCGTTGAAAGAGCGGAACGGGACACACCAAGTCCGCGCGAAGCCCTTGAAACCTCAAACTCAGCATCAGCAAGATCAGCTTCCGCCTTGCGAAGTGAACCGATATGCTCCCGCCCTGCCCGGTAGCGAAGGCCGATAAGGCGCACATTGCGCTGACGCCTGCCCTGGATGTCGGCAGCCAGCGTCACATAGTCCTGAGCTTTCAAAAGACTCGTAAAAGCCGCTCGCAGAGCGAAACGAACATCCGCAGAAACCGCTTCACTGGAGCTTTCGGCCTCTTTAATCCCCTCCCCCGCAGCACCAGCGAGCCGAGAGTTTCGACCACCATCATAAATCAGCTGACCAAGAGACAAAGCATACGAATAGCGGGCGCCCGGCGAACCCGCCCCGCTTCCCGTATAGCCGCTTTCCACCACCCCGCCCTGAATGGAAAGCGACGGTAAAAGCCCGGCTCCGGCTATCTTCCGTTCCTCCTCAGCCGCCCGGATGGACGCAATTGCCGACTGCAGATCAGGATGGTTGCTTCTCGCCTCAACAACACACTGCTCCCAATTCAGCACCTCCTCCGCCTGCAAAGAGGCAAAAGGCAACAAAACACAAACAAGCAGCAGCACAAACACCACAATTCTCATAAGAAATTTTACCTGTTTGACGACCAACACGAAAGAATCCTCCCACCATACAACACCACGATCTTACAATAAGCAAAACCCGAACCACACTCTCTGCAAAAAGCACGCAAAGAAACACGAAAAAACCGCACCCTACAGCCAAAACAAATACACTCAGTCATGAATGTCCAGCCATCCGGAAGTCAATAACATTCGGGAAAAATTGCTACCTTCATCCCGCAGTACCTGATGATGCATTTATTATACAATAATGATTGACCATGTTTGAAGCCAGAAACCTATCGCTCAGCGTCGGCACCAAAGAGCTCCTTTCCGACACATCTTTCCGCGTTGGCGACACCGACCATGTTGGTCTGGTAGGGCTGAACGGCACAGGGAAGTCCACACTGCTTCGCCTTATCAGCGGCACCGGCAGCGATTCTGCACTTATCAGCAACGGGCAGTTCATCAAATCGGCTGAAACCACCATCGGATACCTGCCCCAGGAAATATCATTTGAGGGGGACCTTGAAAAAACAGCTCTCCATTATGCACTGCAGGCCAATGCCCGCCTGTTTGAGCTTTCGGGAAAAATCACCTCGATGGAACACGAACTGGCTCTTCCCGAACAGGACTATGAGAGCGCTGCATACCACGACCTGATTGAACGGTACTCCGACGCCATGCATGAGTTCGACCATCTCGGTGGCTATAGTATGCAGTCGGATGCGGAAAAGGTGCTTGCCGGACTCGGGTTCAGTGAAATCGACTTCCACAAAAAGGTCAAATCATTTTCCGGCGGATGGCAGATGCGTCTGCACATAGCCAAACTGCTCCTGCAGAACCCCACCCTGCTCCTGCTTGATGAACCAACCAACCACCTTGACATAGACTCACTCCGCTGGCTCGAAAATTACCTGCTGAATTACGAACACAGCTACATGATTGTGTCGCACGACAGGTTTTTTCTTGACAAACTGACCACAAAAACGCTTGAAATTTCCTTCCAGCGCATTGACGAATACAAGGGTAACTACTCCCGCTATGAAATAGACAAAGCGGAACGGTTTGAGCTGATGATGGGCAAGTATCAGAACGACAAAAAGAAAATTGCCGAACTGCAGACCTTTGTAAACCGGTTTCGTGCCAAGGCAACCAAAGCTCGGCAGGCCCAGAGCAGGCTGCGCCAGATGGAAAAGCTTGAGAAGGAAATCGAATGCCCCGAAGAGGACCTCTCCCGCATCTCCTTCCGTTTCCCCAAAGCACAGCCTTCGGGGCGCGAGGTCATGCGACTTGAAGGCATAGGGAAAAGTTACCCCCTGCCGGACGGTACAGTCAAGCAAGTTCTGGATGGCATTGACCTGGAAATCATGCGGGGCGACAGAATTGCCATCGTAGGGTCAAACGGTGCCGGAAAAACCACATTCTGTAAAATTCTTGCCGATGAGATTGAGTTTGACGGAAAACTCACCGTCGGCCACAATGTGTCGCTCAACTACTTCGCGCAGCACCAGACTGAAAACCTCGCCCCCGACAAAAGCATCTACAAAGAGATGCTTGATGCCGCACCCACGGCAGAGGCACAGAAAAAAGTGCGCGACATCCTCGGCTGCTTCCTTTTCAGCGGAGACGCCATTGAAAAAAAAATAAAGGTGCTTTCGGGCGGCGAAAAATCCCGCGTGGCGCTTGCAAGAATACTCCTGCAGGCCTCCAATCTGCTGGTCATGGATGAGCCGACAAACCATCTCGACATGCGCTCGAAGGAGATGCTTATCGACTCGCTGGAAAACTACGACGGCACTCTTCTTCTGGTAAGCCACGACAGGTATTTTCTCGATAGCCTCGTCAACAAAGTGGTTGCCATTAAAAACGGCTCTCTGCAGCTCTATCTTGGCACCTATGCCGAGTATCTGGAAAAATCGGAACAGGAGCATGAGGAGGAAAAGCGCCTTGAGGCAGCCGCGCTGAAAGCAAAAGCGGCAGCAGCAAAAGCACCGGAGGCAAAAAAACCGACAGGCCAGGCAAAGGCAAAGAAAAATAAAGACTCGAAAAAGATTGCCGCCATAGAACAGGAGATCAACCGCCTCGAGCAGGAAAAAGAGCGCATGGAAACACTCATGGCCACGGAAGATTTCTACAGAAAAAGCCAGAATGAGACCGCCAAAGTGCTTGAAGAGTACCACGGGCTCTCTGCAAAACTGGAAAAGCTTTTTGCTGACTGGGAAACCGCCGGAGGATAAGAAGCCAACAGCAAGTCCCTCTTTCCCGAACAGAAAAAAGTTCAGTATATTTAAAAACGAATGACCCCAGACAATCAGCCGATCCCTATGGAGGAAATGAAGCATCTCACCGGACTCAGCGAGCTCAGTGCCAGTTCCATCACCGGACTCCTTGATACAGCAGCCGGGTTCAAGCAGACGCTCTCCTCCGGGAAGGCTCTCTTCAGCCCTACGCTCCTGAACAGGCGCATTGCGCTGGTTTTTTTCGAGAACTCAACCCGGACCCGATTCTCCTTTGAAATAGCCGCCCGAAACCTCGGAGCCGGCACCCTCGGCTTCAGCGCCGCATCAAGCAGTGTAAGCAAAGGCGAAACCCTGAGCGACACAATAAAGAACCTTGAGGCGATGCAAGTTGACGCTTTCGTCCTGCGCCACCCCTCATCGGGCAGCGCAAACCTCATCAGCCGAATCACCCCGAAACCTGTCATCAACGCCGGCGACGGTTCAAACGAACATCCAACCCAGGCTCTGCTCGACATGTTCACCCTTCGGCAACACTTCGGTTCAATCAAAGGACTCAAGGTTACGATTATCGGTGATGTGCTCCACAGCAGAGTTGCCCGCTCAAATATATACGGCCTGCTGGCCTTAGGCGCCGAAGTGGGGCTCTGCAGCCCCGTAACGCTTCTCCCCCCGGATGCCGAAAAACTCGGAGTCCGTCTCTTCACCGACCTTGACCGAGCAATTGCCTGGGCCGATACCGCCATTGTCCTCCGGCTGCAGCTTGAACGGGCCAGCGGCACCTATCTCCCCTCTCTGGAGGAGTACTCAATGCATTACGGGCTGACAGACGAACGGCTCGACAGAATCGGAAAACATCTTTTGGTGTTGCATCCCGGACCCATCAACCGTGAAATAGAAATTTCGAACCATGTAGCTGACCGAATACAGCCTCCCGGCTACTCCAAAAGCATGCTGCTCGAGCAGGTCACCAACGGCATCGCCATCAGAATGGCGGTACTCCAGACACTGCTTTCGAGCCAACCAGCGTAGTACACACATCACACAACCACATAAAAGACCGATCATGAAAAGAAGAACAAAACGGCTTCTCACGGGTGCGCTATTGCTTGCATCCATTAGCTGCTCCCCCATGCAGAACCTCCATGCCGAGCCAATTCTGGAACCAACCCTCAACACCGTCTTCGAACCACTTCTGGCCGACCCGCTCGAGCCAAGAATAGCGGTCATGCCATTGCTCAGCGACAGCTATCTCCAGCTCGACATCGGCACCTCGGCCGACCTCTGGCAAAATGAAACCAAAGACCGGGCAATCGGCATTGATTTTGGAACCTTCTCGCTCCTTGAACGAAGCAGCGGTTTCAAGTTTCCGGTTCACACCATTGACTATATGTTCGGAGTCAATGCAACATGGAAAAAGCCCCTTAAAAACTGCAGAATGCCCTTCAATGAACTTGCTGCACGAGTAAGGCTCGGGCACATCTCTGCACACTTTGAAGATGGCCGATACGACAAGGATACCGAACAATGGGCGCAGAACGACTGCCCCTTCACCATCCCCTTCACCTACAGCAGAGAGTATCTGAACATGGTTGTCGCACTGAGCCAGAATAACGATTACCGGGTCTATGCCGGATACCAGTATATGTTCCACACCATTCCCGGCGATATCAACCCGCACTCCTTCCAGCTCGGAGCTGAGGTTGCCACACCAATGAACAGCTATCTTGCCGTCGATTTCAAGATGCTTCCTGAATGGGAAGGCGGAGCAACAGGCAAAACAAACGGATTCCATGGCACATGGAACCTGCAGGCAGGCATGCGCCTTACTGACCTCGGACTGAACCGTGTCCGCATCACCTACAACTACTTTTCCGGTATGAGCCGCCACGGCATGCTCTTTTACCGCAGCGAAAGCGATAGCACCCTCGGCTTGATTGTTGATCTGTAAGGATAGAAACAGCTGAAAGCCCCTGTACCGGGAAAGTCCAGTTCCTGCACAGGGGCTTTTGCGTTGTCCGTTTCTTTAGAGAAGTGAATCAAAAAACTCCGGCACAGCGTCAACAAAACCGTCTTCCGCCCCTTGCCGGACATAGTCGCCAAGAAAGGGGGGATACAGCTCATACAGGTCCAATTCCCCGAGCGGAAGCCATGCAACCCGCATGATCATCTGCTCATTATCCGGATACTCAGGATCCTTCCCCGTTATTGTCTCGCCTCCGGTCACCTCGCAATGGAAACCCAGCGACAGAGAATGGTGGCGGCTTCCCTGCCCCTGTGCACCGGGATGGGGATAGAGCAATTCCTTCACAAAAAGCATGCTGCCAACGCTGCAGCTGAGCCCCGTCTCCTCCATCATCTCGCGACAGAGGGCATCCCGAAGCGTCTCCCCCCTTTCAACCCGACCTCCAGGCAAAATCCAGTAACTCGCCGGAAACGCAGGGTCATCGGGCGCAAAACTTTTATGCTCAATGAGCAGAACCTCACCGTCCCTTATGCAGAGCGCACTTACTCTGAGCGTCACCTGTTCCATCCTCGCAACCCCTCCCTTTATAACAACTCTAACTCCACCCACAACAAATGAATCACAACCAGAATAGCCATTTTCCACCATAAATGCCAACCTGGCCCAAAATCACACCACATAACCATATAATCATAAAAACCCACAGGAAAGCAGTGATGAAAAAATAAATTTTGTTCCTTTTGTGTTGATTTTATTAAATTGAAGTGTATGTGTACACATAAGTGTATGTACACATACACATGTTCTTTATTTGGACAATACTGACCCCTGTACTGAAGGGCGGTTGAGTTTTTTTGCAACACACACACAACCTAACGGAGAACACACATGAAAAAAATGCTGTCACTTGCTGCAATGTTTGCAGTACTGTCATACGCATCACCTGCGTCCGCCGAATTTAAAATTAGTGGTGACGCTTCTACCCGCCTCAGAGCCGAATTCGTTGACGGAGTCGATGACAATATGTACTTCTCCTACCGTGTCCGCCTGAAGGGCGCAGCTGACCTTGGAAGTGGCTACTTCTTCAAAACCATGCTCACCACCGACAACACCGCTGGTGGATGGACAACAGTTGGCAACGGCAACACGGAAGACACCAACATTGAATTCTCCAACTTCTACTTCGGCAGAATGATGGAGAACAGCCATTACGCAATCGGCCGTCTTCCAATGAACAGCTTCAACAATCCGATTTTCGATCTGACACTGTATCCGGTTTCCAAGGAAATTGACGGCAGCAGGGTCAACACGACGGACATCCCTTATGCCACAGCAAACATGGACCGCCTGTTCGGCATGAATTACGGCACCAAAATCGGTGACGGTGAGCTGAACTCCACCCTCTTTGTTTTTGGTGATCGCACTGGGAATGACGCCATCTTCAACGACAGCTACGGCGTACACCTCAGCTACAAGTTCAATGTGGGTGATGTCACCGTTGACCCGCAGGCAATCATCGCCCTGACTGATGGCGATGGCCGAGTCTACCACAATGTCTCCTCGAACACCGTTGGAGCCAATGTCACCGTGCCTGCCGGCGAAGCAAAAATCAGCCTGAGCGGTTTCTACACTTGGTGCCAGGACGACAATGGCATACCGCTTAATAATGCAGGCGAAGAGGACAACACCGTCAAGGTTGACTACAACGGCATGCTGTTCCGCCTGAAAGGTGAAATCGGCAATGCCATGGCATGGGTTGATTATGCCCACACCAACGACAAAACAAACGGGTATGGTGGCGAATACGACAATGTGTTCGTCTGGGCCCAGTACAAGGTCGGCGTCTACGAGGCGGCAGCTGGCACCTTCAGCCTGACCCCGCGTGTGCGTTACCTCGCAGTGACTACCGATCCCGACGATGGCTCTACCGTCGACATGTACGAGAAGTTCCGTACTGAGCTGGTTGCAACGGTCACCTTCTAAAGAAGGACAACTGTTAAAAAAAGCCGCAGGAGACTGCGGCTTTTTTTAATCGGCAATCTGGTGTAATTAACAATCATTAAAACCCGCTGTATCAGACTTTTTCCGTATATTTAAGTCATGGCTTTTTGCAACACACAAAACTCGAAACAACCATGGAAAAAGGAAAACTCCAGGAGTACTGGAAAATCAACCTCCGCTACCTCATCGGTCTGCTGGTGGTTTGGTTTGTCGTCTCGTTCGGGTTCGGCATACTGCTTGTCGACCAACTCAACGCCATACATGTTGGCGGGTTCAAGCTTGGCTTCTGGTTTGCGCAACAGGGCTCAATCTACACCTTCGTGGTTCTGATTTTCGTCTATGTCGCACTGATGAACCGGCTGGACAAAAAATTCGATGTCCGCGAGGATTGAGGACATCGCAAAAAAAAGCACACACACCAAACATTAACACTTTACCGCTATGGATGTACAAACCTGGACATACTCCATCGTCGGAATAACCTTTATGATCTATATCGCTATTGCGATATGGGCGAAAGCGGGTTCCACGAAAGAATTCTATGTTGCCGGAGGCGGCGTTCCGCCCGTACTCAACGGCATGGCGACCGCAGCTGACTGGATGTCGGCGGCATCGTTCATTTCAATGGCGGGTCTCATCTCCTTCATGGGATATGACGGTTCAGTATATCTGATGGGATGGACCGGCGGCTATGTGCTGCTGGCGCTCCTTCTGGCCCCGTATCTGCGCAAGTTCGGCAAGTTCACGGTTCCAGATTTTGTGGGTGACCGCTACTATTCGAACGCGGCACGGACCGTTGCCATCATATGCGCCATCTTCGTCTCCTTCACCTATGTAGCTGGACAGATGCGCGGCGTAGGCGTAGTCTTTTCGCGCTTCCTTGAAGTCGACATCAACACCGGCATCATCATCGGCATGTGTATCGTCTTCTTCTACGCAGTGCTAGGCGGCATGAAGGGAATCACTTATACCCAGGTAGCACAGTTCTGCGTACTGATCTTCGCATACATGGTTCCGGCAATCTTTATCTCCATGCTTATCGCCGGCACCCCCATACCGCAGATCGGTTTCGGCAGCGAAGTTGTGGACGGTGGTGGTTTTCTGCTCGACAGGCTTAACGGACTGCATGAAGAACTCGGCTTTGCATCCTATACCGACGGCTCAAAACCAATGATTGATGTCTTCTTCATCACCTTTGCGCTGATGGTAGGGACCGCAGGCCTTCCACATGTAATCGTCCGCTTCTTTACGGTTCCCAAAGTCCGTGATGCACGCATCTCCGCTGGCTGGGCGCTTATTTTTATCGCACTTCTCTATACCACAGCTCCCGCAATTGCCGCCTTTGCCCGTTACAACCTGATCAATACGGTCAGCAATCAGCAGTATTCCGAACTCCCCTCATGGTTCAAGACTTGGGAAGGCACAGGCCTGCTTGCTTGGGCCGACAAGAACGGCGATGGGGCAATTCAGTATGTCAAAGGTGATCCGTTTGCAGGAAAGCCCGCATTCACCGGCGAAAAAGGCGAACTCGGTCAGAGACTTCTCTCCAACGAGACAACTACAGACAATGCAAACGAGCTCTATATCGACCGCGACATCATAGTGCTTGCCAACCCCGAAATCGCCAAACTGCCGGCATGGGTCATTGCCCTTGTTGCAGCTGGAGGACTTGCCGCAGCACTCTCAACGGCCGCAGGTCTTTTGCTGGTCATTTCGACCTCGATAGCGCATGACCTCATCAAAAAGCAGCTTAACCCGAACATCAGCGAAAAATCGGAGCTGCTGTCAGCCCGTATTGCTGTTACCGTAGCCATTGTGATTGCCGGTTACTTCGGCATCAACCCTCCGGGATTCGTGGCTCAGGTGGTAGCATTCGCCTTTGGCCTTGCTGCGGCATCGTTCTTCCCGGTAATCATCCTTGGAATTTTCTCGAAGAGGATGAACAAGGAGGGCGCAATTGCCGGTATGCTGACAGGCATCATCTTTACGGCAGCCTACATCATATACTTCAAGTTTGTGAACCCTGGCATGAACAAACCCGAGTTCTGGCTCTTCGGCATTTCGCCTGAAGGCATTGGAACCCTCGGCATGCTCATCAACTTTGCTGTGAGCTTCGTGGTATCCCGATTCACCCCTGCACCTCCCCTGGAGATACAGGAACTGGTCGACAGCCTCCGCTACCCCAAAGGGTCTGGCGAGGCTTCTGCTCACTGAAGCACTCCTGATTCAACAAAAAAAAGGCGCGGAACCAACCGCGCCTTTTTTTTGTACCTTTCGCTGAACAGCACCAAAAACAGCACCAACCAACACACAGAACAGCAAGCGGTAACTATGGCTGCCGAAAAACAAGCAGGAGAACATGAACCGGAGAAGCTCCTCAGGGAAAAAGTCGCCTCTCTCCCCAAAGAACCCGGAGTCTACCAGTTCAGGAACGACAAAGGGCGGGTCATCTATGTAGGGAAGGCGAAAAACCTCCGTTCGCGGGTTCGTTCATACTTCAGCAACCCACGGCAGCAGAGCGGCAAAACACAGGTGCTGGTTACCCATATCCGCGACCTTGAAATCATCATCACCTCATCGGAGGTGGAGGCGCTGATTCTGGAAAACAACCTGATCAAGGAGCTGAAACCCCGATACAACATCAATCTGAAAGACGACAAGACCTATCCTTGGCTTGTCATTACAGCTGAGCCCTTTCCCCGGATTTTCATTACACGGAACCGCCAACGCAACCGCTCCACCTGGTTCGGCCCCTATACGGAAGCTGGTCAACTGCGCACCATCCTCGACCTCATCGGCTCCATTTTTCCAGTGAGAAGTTGCCGTCACCCTCTGACGCCCGAAAACATAGCGTCAAAAAAATACAAACTCTGTCTCGACTACCATATCCATAAATGCAAAGGGCCATGCGAGGGGCTGCAGGAAGAGCAGGATTATCTGGAAATGATTGGAGAAATTGTACGCCTGCTGAAAGGCAAAACAGCCGGGCTCAGACGGGACCTTCACGAAAAAATGCTCAAGGCCGCTGAAGAACTGCGCTTTGAAGAGGCCGCTGAACTCAAGCTCCAGCTCGACAGTCTCAAGCGATACAGCGAACGCCAGAAGATTGTAGCCGCCGACGGAGCGGACCGTGATGTAGTTGCTGCGGCAATCGGGGAAGACGAAGCCTGCGGTGTTGTGTTCCGGATACGGGAAGGGAAAATGCTCGGCTCGCAGCACTTCATTCTCACCAACACCAAAGGAGAGAGCGAAGCGGCTCTTCTCGCTAAAGTGCTTGAAACCCACTACCTCAAAACTGCCGACCAAATACCCGACGAAGTTCTTCTTCCGGAACTGCCCGAAGAAGAGGCCGCCGAGGCGCTGAGGGCTCTCGGACGGGAACAGCAAAACGAAGGGACGAGACAAAGGGAAATGCGGTTCACTGTGCCGCAAATAGGAGAAAAGGCCCACCTGCTGGACATGTGCCGCCAGAATGCGCGGCACCATCTTGCTGAATACATGGTGCAGAAACAGAAACGGGGGGAGGCAGCGCGCGAACACAGCGGCAGCGTTGCCCTTGCAGAAGCCCTGCATCTTGAAAAGGCTCCGAACAGAATTGAATGTTTCGACAACTCCCACCTTCAAGGAACCGACTATGTCAGCGCCATGGTCTGTTTTGTGATGGGCCGTCCATTGAAAGGCGGATACCGAAAATTCAAAATCAACTCCTTTGTGGGCTCCGACGACTATGCTGCCATGGAGGAGGCCATCAACCGCCGCTATGGAGGCTCTTTAAGCAAAGAGCTCCCGCTCCCCGACCTTATTGTGGTTGACGGCGGCAAGGGGCAGGTCAATACCGCCCGTAAAGCGCTTGACGCCCTTGGCATTCCCATCCCGGTCATCGGCCTCGCCAAACGGCTTGAAGAAATTTTTATCCCCTTCACCCCCGACCCCTTCAATCTGCCAAAAACCTCGCCTGCCCTGAAGTTGCTTCAGCAGCTGCGCGACGAGTCGCACCGTTTTGCCATTTCCTATCACCGCACCCTTCGCCGAAAACGCACGCTGCAGACAGAGCTCACCACCATTGAGGGCATTGGTGAAAAAACCGCATTCACACTGTTGGAAAGGTTCGGATCAGCTGAAGGGGTGGCCGCCGCAACGCTCGAAGAACTTGCGGAAACTGCCGGAACAATGAAAGCAGAAACGGTGTTTAAACATTATCATTCTCAATAAGAATTACGACAATTGTAACTTTTAGGGAGTCTGTTTTCTAAGGAATTTCTCTTATATTTATTTCATGATTTTGATTCGTCACGGGCCGAAGCATACGAAACACTTTACGACTGCATATGAACTTTCCTGATTTTTTCGACGACGACCGAAATACCCCAAAAAAGCTGTCGGGAAAAGAGAAGCCAGATCTGGAAGGAATTGACTCCATCTTTGATTCCGAAGATCTTCTCGACAGGATTAATCAGCTCAATGAAGATGGCTTCAATCCTGAGGCGCTCATTGTTGCCCGCCGGCTTGAAGTAATAGCCCCATACAACACCGAAACATGGTTTCACCTTGGAAACTGCCTCACCCTCAACGGCTTTTTCGAAGAGGCGCTCAGTGCGTTCCAGAAAGCAGTTCTGTTCAGCCCCTCCGACAGTGAAATGGCCCTAAACCTTGCCCTTGCATGGTTCAACACAGGGCACCTTGACCGAGCGCTTGAAGAAATTGAGGGAATCATTGCAGACAGCTCCATTGAAAAAGAGTTCCACTACTACAGAGGAATCATACTCCAGCGGCTTGAAAGATTTGCAGAAGCCGAGGCCGACTTTGAACAGACCCTTGAACTTGATGGTGATTTTGCAGAGGCCTGGTATGAACTGGCCTACTGCAAAGACCTCCTTGACAAATTCGAAGAGAGCGTTAAGTGCTACCGCAGGGCGCTTGACGAAGAGCCATACAATATCAATGCCTGGTACAACAACGGGCTGGTACTGAGTAAAATGAAGCGCTACAACGAAGCGCTCGAGTGTTACGACATGGCGCTGGCCATTGCCGACGATTTCAGCTCAGCATGGTACAACCGCGCAAATGTGCTGGCCATCACCGGACGCATTGAAGAGGCTGCTGAAAGCTACCGCGAAACACTGAAGCATGAGCCGGATGATCTCAATGCGCTATACAACCTCGGCATAGCCTGCGAGGAACTTGAGCTTTATCAGGAAGCCATTGACTGCTACCGCAGCTGCATTCAGCTCAGCGGAAACTTTCCCGATGCATGGTTCGCACTCGCCTGCTGTCAGGAAGCCATTGACGAGTATGAAGATGCGTATACCTCCATAGCCGCCGCTCTTGAATCCGTACCTGATAGTGTTGAGTTTCTGCTCCTAAAAGCGGAGATAGAGTATAATATCAACCATCTCGACAGTGCCATAGAGACCTATCAGACAATCATAAACCTTGAGCCCGAAAATCCTCAGATATGGGTTGATTTTGCTGTGGTGCTTAAAGACGCAGACCAGATTGACCGTTCCATAGAAGCCCTTCAACAGTCTCTCAAACTGCAGCCGCTGTCGGCAGATGCCCATTTTGAAATAGCCACAGCCTACTTTGCCGCCGGCGACAAACTCAGCACACTGAAAGCGCTCAGCAAAGCATTCAAGATAGACCCCGACAAGAAACAGCTCTTTCAGAGTACTTTTCCTGAACTCTACCAGCAGGATGCTGTAAGGAGGATGCTCGGAATTTCATGAGTGGGGTCATGAAAATCTACGGTCTTATCGGTCGTGCAGTTAATTATTCCTACTCTCCGCTGATACACAACACTGCCTTTGAGCAGCTGGAGCTTCCCTGCCGTTACACCATTTTCAATATAGCCGAAGAGACCCTGGTTGCCGACGCCCTTAAAGGGGCCCGAGCTCTGGGCATTGCCGGCTTCAGCGTCACCATTCCCTACAAGACAACGGTCGTACCCCTTATGGATTCGCTCTCAGAAGAGGCCCAATCCATTCAGGCAGTCAACACCATTGTCAACCATGAAGGAACTCTTTTTGGCCACAATACCGACATTGCGGGATTTGCCGCCCCCCTCCTACCGCACGCTGAATTCATTAAGGGCCGTCCGGTCGCCATTCTTGGTAGCGGAGGAGCCTCCCGTGCTGCAATTGAGGCATTCCGCCGCCAGTTCAGCCCGTCAGCAATAACACTGTTCATGCGCAACCCGAAGCGAAAGGATGCCTTCAGCGAATGCTACATAACAGAGAGCGCCGTCAACCGCTGTGCTCTAGACGATCTTAAGGTCAACGGAAGTGACGCATCGGCAATCCTCCGTAACTCAGCTGTCGTAGTCAATGCTACCCCAGTAGGAACACTGGGCCGTCCCGATTCCAACCTGAGCCCTGTGCCAACAGGAAACAATCTTCTCCACGACGGGCAGATCATCTACGACATGGTCTACAATCCGATTGACACCCCGCTTCTCCTTGCAGCCAAAAAAGCCGGAGCCATGACCATTCCGGGCATGGAAATGCTGCTGGCTCAGGGGGCTGCTGCGTTCAGGCTGTGGACCGGACTTGAAATGCCGGTGGAAGCCGTACGCCGCGTACTTCTCCATGAAATAGGCGAAACCGCCGTCTGAAACGCCAACCAAATACAATCTTCACCCACCTGCACTATGAGATGGTTTTTCTTTCTGCTCCTCTCCATCATCGGCCTCGACCGGTTCACAAAACAGCTCGCGATCCTCTTCCTCCGTAACACCGGAGAAAGTATTACCATCATCCCCGGCATGCTCTCCTTCACCTATGCTGAAAACCGAGGAATCGCCTTCGGCATGGAGTTCCTGCCCCCCAGCGTCCTTCTCGCCCTGACAACAATTATTGTTTCAGGAGTTATTTTCTACACACTGCGTCAGGAAAACCCGCATCCGCTTTTTCTCGCTTCGTTCGGACTTATTGCAGGAGGCGGCATAGGAAACCTGATTGACCGCTTCACCACCGGACGGGTGGTTGACTTCATATATTTCGATCTTTACAGGGGAGAGCTTTTCGGCCACTGGATATCACTCTGGCCCATATTCAACATAGCCGATTCGGCCATCACCATAGGGGCATGCATGCTCGTCCTCTTCTACAGCAGAATTTTTCCCGACAGTAGCACTCCGGGAGGCAACAGTGTTCGCTGACTCGCACTGCCACCTCTCATTTCCCGCATTTGACGAAGACCGTCCGGCAGTCATTGAACGAATGCATGAGGCCAGCGTTACCCTCCTCATCAACCCCGGTGTGAATGTGGAAACCAGCAGAAACTCCATAAATCTTGCCCGGGAGCACAGCTTTATTTATGCAAATGTCGGCCTGCACCCGCACGATGCCGACAGCGGAGTTGACGCAGCAACATTCAACGAACTGCTTGAGCTTGCCCGAAACCCTGAGGTGGTGGCAATAGGAGAGATAGGGCTCGACTACCACTACCCGGAAAACAACCCCCTTCAACAGCAGGAAGCGTTCCGCACAATGCTCAGGATGGCCCGAAACCTCAATCTTCCGGTTGTCATCCACTCTCGCGATGCATGGAAAGATACTCTGCGGATTCTTGATGAAGAACGGCATTCGGCCCTTCGCGGCATCATGCACTGTTTTTCGGGTGACTTGGAAATTGCGCAGGAATGCCTCAGGAAAGGCTTCCGCCTCTCCATACCCGGCACCCTTACCTACAAACGCTCCACCCTTCCCGAAGTGGTTCGAGCAATCCCCCTTGAGAGCCTGCTGACGGAAACAGACTCCCCCTACCTGGCACCGGTCCCATTCCGCGGCAAACGCAATGAACCCTCCCACGCCGCCATTGTTGCACAAACCATCGCCGAAATCAGGGAAATTCCCGTTGAAGCTGCCGCAGCAGCGATCATGAAGAACACCATCAGCACCTTTGAGCTCACGCTCTCCTGAAAACGGCAGATTTGATTTTTTTGAAAATCAGGCAAACTTGTTTAGGTTAAAAATCAGATAGTACGGTAGCTCATAACAAAATTTCAGAACAACACCAACGATCCACCAACGACTTTTAAATGAACGACATACAGCAGGACGGCATCAATGACAATGCCTCGTCGGCAGTGGACAGCCTTGTCTATTTCAGCATCAAATATAAAAACGCTCTCATCGGAGCAGTTCTAGTCTGCATTCTCGCTGGAGTTGGGGCATATTTCTGGATCAACCGGCAGGCTGATCGCGAACTGGAGGCAGGCTTGAAGCTTTCTTCTGTTGAACAACTGCTCCAGAGAGGTGACTATCGCACAGCGATTAAAGGCGACAGGGAACAACAGGGACTTGAAAAGATTGCCGACTCCTACAACGGCACCCAAAATGGTGAAATGGCCGCACTGTTGCTTGGGAACGCATGGTATTCACTTGGAGAACCCGATTCTGCGCTTGCTGCATTCAATACAGTATCCATGAAGTCCCCCGACCTACAGGCCGCGGTACTTGCAGGAAAAGGTGCCTGCTTCAGCAAACAAAAAGAGTACGGCAAAGCTGCCGATAACTTTGAAAAGGCTTCCCGCAAAGCGGACAATAACGCGCTGAAAGCCTCGTATCTTGGTTATGCAGCTGGCAATTTGGCTGCTGACGGGAAGGAGGCAAAAGCTCGGGACCAATACAGGGAAATCATAGCAAAGTATCCCGGCTCAGCCGGAGCCGCCTCCGCGCAGCGTTCGCTCTGGAAGCTTTCCGGCCAAGAGTAACCCTATTTTATTCACAAAAACGAGTACCATCATGGCAGAACAGTTTATCATCAAAACCAGTCTTGGAAACATCACCCTCAGCCTCTACGACGATACCCCGCTGCATCGCGACAACTTCATGAAAATGGTTGCGGAAAAATACTACGACGGCATCCGTTTCCACCGGGTCATTAACGGCTTCATGGTCCAGACAGGCGATCCGCTTTCCCGTCATGACGATAAGCGAACGCTCCATGGCACCGGCGGCCCCTCCCACAAAGTACCCGCAGAAATCCTTCATCCGAACAAAAAAGGAACACTTGCCGCAGCGCGCGACAACAACCCAGAAAAAGCATCATCGGGCAGCCAGTTTTACATCAACCACGCCGACAACGGCTTTCTTGACGGCAACTATACGGTGTTCGGCATGGTAGATGATGGTATGGATGTGGTTGAATTGATAGCCTCGGTAAAGGTTGACCCCAACGACAACCCGCTGACACCGGTTACCATTGAATCAATTGAGCCGACCTTCGCAAACTGAACGCCGATGTCATCAATTTCATCAGGACTTCAGGACATTTACCGGCGCATTGAGGCTGCAGCTGTGGAGGCGGGAAGAGAACCCGCCTCCATCAGGCTGATTGCGGTATCAAAAACCAAGCCGGCCGGCATGGTCCGGGAAGCCTTTGATGAAGGTCACAGGCTTTTCGGGGAAAGCTACCTTCAGGAATTTCTTGAAAAACGCTCTGACCCACTGCTTGAAGGCCTTCCAATCGAGTGGCACTTCATCGGCCACCTCCAGTCCAACAAGATCCGATCAGTCATCGGCAAAGTGGCTCTCATACACGGGATCGACAAAATTTCCACCGCTCGGGAACTCTCCCGACAGGCTCAGAGACAGAACCTGCACGCCGAGTACCTTCTTGAGGTCAACACCTCCGGCGAGTCCACCAAATACGGCATGGCGCCAGATGAGGTACTTTCAGCGGCTGAAACCCTTTTCACCCTTCCCGCCATAACCCTGCGGGGCCTCATGAACATTGCCTCCCCCGATGCAGCCTCGGCTCCCAAAGAGTTCCGCAAACTCCGTCAGCTGCTTGAACAGCTGCGCGATGCAGCCCCAAATCCCGAACAGCTGAGTGAACTCTCCATGGGAATGAGTGGCGACTTTGAAGCTGCCGTCATGGAAGGGGCCACCATGATAAGAATAGGAACCGCCATCTTCGGCGCACGGGGCGTTCTGTAAGAGAGAACCCGTAATTTTTTTCTCACCGCCTTCAGGATTATATTGTAAAACTGCCATTCCAGAGAAGCATCCCGTACATAATACGCCGTCAACCTGTAAATACAATCCATCATGATCTCACAGAAGGCCAAAATTCAGGAAGCTGTTTCCTTCATCAGAAAAAAAACACAGTCAGACTACCCGGTAGGAATTGTGCTGGGAACCGGACTCGGAGCCCTTGCCAAAGAGATTGATGTTGAGTTTGCGCTGGACTATGCCGATATCCCCAACTTCCCCATTTCAACCGTAGAAACTCACCACGGCAAGTTGATTTTCGGAAAGCTGGCCGGAAAGAATGTTGTGGCCATGCAGGGGCGCTTTCATTTTTATGAGGGCTACTCCATGCACCAGATTGTTTTCCCTATCCGCGTCATGAAACAGCTGGGAGTCAAAACCCTCGGCATCACCAACGCCTGCGGCGGCCTGAACCCGGCCTTCAGCAAAGGCGACATTATGCTTATTGACGACCAGATCAACATGCTTCCGGGCAACCCGCTCATCGGCCCGAACGATCCCGATGCCGGCTCCCGCTTCCCCGACATGTGCGAACCATACTCAAAACGCATTCTCTCCATAGCCGAGCAGGTTGCACTCGAAAACAAACTGAAAGTCCAGCGGGGCGTCTATGTTGCACTTCCAGGACCCTGCCTTGAAACCCGCGCTGAGTACCGAATGCTCAGAACTCTCGGTGCCGATGTTGTCGGCATGTCAACAGTCCCGGAAGTCATCGCCGCCGTCCATCAGGGCACAGAGGTCTTCGGAATGTCAATCGTTACTGATGAATGCTTTCCCGACAGCCTGCAGGCAGTAAGCATTGAGGAAATCATTGAGGTCTCAAATCGAGCCGAACCGAAAATGACCACCATCTTCAAAAATGTTGTCGCCAACCTTTAACACCCCAGCAGGAACATTATGATTGACGCCATTTCATTCAAGGAAGGGACTTTCCGCTACCTCGACCAGCGTTTCCTTCCGCTGCAGGAACTCCATGTGGAAACCAGAGACCACCGCGAAGCCATTGAGGCAATCAAAACTCTCGCCGTCAGGGGTGCTCCACTTATCGGTGCGTCAGCCGGATACACCATCGTGCTCGGCGTCAACAACTTCAGCGGCAGAAAGGAAGATTTTCCGGCATACTTCCGCCAGCTCATTGCCGATGTGGAAGCATCACGCCCAACGGCTGTCAACCTTTTCTTTGCTTCAAAGAAAATGAAGGCTGTGTATGACGCCAATTTCGAGTCGAACTCACTTGAGGTGCTGAAAACAAAAATGACCGACGAGGCTCACAAAATCTACACTGACGAAGTAGAGAACTGCGACCGAATCGCCCGCCACGGCGTTGAGCAGATCAAGCGCGACTGCGCCGAAATCCTCAAAACGCGGAAACTGAATGTGCTGACCCACTGCAACACCGGCACCCTTGCCTGCTGCGGCATCGGCACGGCGCTCGGCGTCATCAGGCTGGCGTGGAAGGAAGGGCTCATTGAACGCGTCATCACCGCTGAAAGCCGTCCGCTCCTGCAGGGACTCAGGCTGACCGCATGGGAACTTGAGCATGACGGCATACCGTTCATCTCAATTTCGGATTCATCCTCGGCCTTCCTCATGCAACGAGGCATGATCGACTTCGGCGTTGTCGGTGCCGACCGCATCACTGCCAACGGCGACACGGCAAACAAAATCGGTACCTATGCCCACGCAGTCAGTGCCAGCCATCATTGCCTTCCATTCTATATTGCCGCACCCGTCTCCACCATAGACATCACCCTCAACGAGGGATCGCAGATACCGATTGAGGAGCGGAACGCCGACGAGCTGAGAACCATTTTCGGAACGCAGGTTGCCACACCGACCACGCCGGTGCTGAACTACGCTTTCGATGTGACCCCCGGAAAACTTCTCCGCGGCATCATCACCGAAAAGAAAGCTGTTGTCGGCAACTATGAAACCAACCTCAGGAAGCTGTTTACAGAACAGTAACAGACTGAAACGCTGGAAACCGGGCTTCGCTGCCCGGTTTCCAGTCCTTAAAAACAGGACCAGATTCGTCCTTTTGTGGGATTATTGAATATAATCGTACCTTCAGTAAACTAAATTCGTTCTGGAATCGTCATCAACACAACAGGACTTAACTTATGGACACTCTTTTCCTTGCCAAGCTGCAGTTCGGGATGATCTCGATTTTCCATTTCTTTTTCGTCCCCCTCACCCTTGGTCTCTCCATGTTCATAGCCATTCTGGAAACAGCCTGGGTTCGTACCGGAAAAGAAAAGTACCGTCAGCTGACCCGTTTCTGGGGACACCTCTTCCTTATCAACTTTGCCGTCGGTGTGGTTACCGGTATAGTCATGGAGTTTCAGTTCGGCATGAACTGGTCGCAGTACTCACGATTCGTTGGCGATATTTTCGGTGTCCCTCTTGCCATTGAAGCCCTTCTAGCCTTCTTTATCGAATCCACCTTCCTCGGCATCTGGGTCTTCGGATGGGACCGACTTTCCAAAAAAATGCACGCAGCGGCAATCTGGATTGTGGCTCTCGGCTCAAACCTTTCAGCACTCTGGATTCTCGTAGCCAATTCCTTCATGCAGGCCCCGACCGGATTCAAAATGTCAGCCGACGGCGCAAGAGTGGAAATGACTGACTTTGGAGCACTCCTCTTCAACCCCAATGTATGGAAACAGTTTCCCCATGTTCTGGCCGGAGGAATTGTGACCGCAGGCTTTCTCGTTCTTGCCATCAGCGTCTGGCACCTTGCACAGGGAACGAAAGACCGGGAAGCCTTCATCACCTCCATGAAATTCGGCACCATCTATGCCTTTATCGGCACCATTATGGTCACCCTTGCAGGCCACACGCAGATGCAGCACCTCATGACCACCCAACCCATGAAAGTTGCCGCTGCCGAAGCGCTCTGGGAAACTGAAAATCCTGCAAGCTTTTCACTCTTCACCATCGGTGATGAAGAAAACCTGAAGGATGTCTTCTCCGTTCGCCTCCCCGCGATGCTCTCCTTCCTTGCCTACAACTCCTTTGAAGGCGAAGTAACGGGCATAAAGGAGCTGCAGCAGGAGTATGAAGAAAAGTACGGCCCAGGCAACTACATTCCCTCTGTCATTACAGCCTACTGGAGCTTCCGCTTCATGGTTGGCGCTGGCACGCTGATGTTGCTGGTATCGGTTCTCGGACTGATTAAAATCATACGGGAGGACTATGAGTTTTCCCCACTCATGAAGGCTCTCTTTTTCTGGTCGTTCCTGCTCCCGTGGATTGCCAACTCAACCGGCTGGATACTGGCGGAAATGGGCCGTCAGCCCTGGATTGTTTTTGGGCTGCTGAAAACCGAGCAGGGCGTTTCACCCGCTTCCGTCGTCAGCAGTGGCGAACTGATGGTTTCAATCGCCTCGTTTTTCCTTGTCTATCTGATGCTTGCCGCCACCGACCTCTTCCTCATGAAGAAGTATGCCATGGCAGGAATTGATCATTCAGAATAAACCGTAACGGAGACACTGATGGAACTGCAGACAATCTGGTTCATACTCATAACCGTCCTCTTCACCGGTTTTTTCTTTCTGGAGGGGTTTGATTTCGGCGTTGGCATACTCCTTCCGTTTATGAGCCAGGAAGACATTGAGAGGCGTACGATCATCAACACCATCGGCCCATTCTGGGACGGAAACGAAGTCTGGCTCATTACAGCCGGCGGCGCAATGTTTGCAGCATTTCCCGAATGGTATGCCACCCTCTTCAGCGGCTTTTACCTGGCACTTCTTCTGATGCTTGTGTCCATGATATTCCGTGGCGTCGCATTCGAGTTCCGCAGCAAGCACAGCAACCCCCGCTGGCGCAGCTTCTGGGACTGGAGCATTTTTGCTGGCAGCGCTATCCCCTCACTGCTATGGGGTGTTGCGTTGGCAAACTTCATCAGAGGCGTCCCCATTGACGCAGAGATGAACTATGCTGGAGGCTTCTTCAACCTCCTCAACCCCTATGCCCTTGCCTGCGGCCTGACATCCCTCTCCATCTTTACCCTTCACGGAGCGGTGTTCCTGACCCTGAAAACCACCGACGACCTGCAGAAAAAAGCGATGAAAACAGCAAAGATGGCGTGGTTGCCCGCAGTGCTCCTCTCTTTTATTTTCATGGTCTACACCAACTATGAAACCGATATTTACAGCCACCTCGGCATCAACCCCGGCATTATTCCTGTCTTCAGCGTCATCACGCTTGTTTCCGTTATTTTCCTTCTGCAGAAGAATGCTGCCGGATGGGCATTTGCCATGACCGGCATCGCCATAGCATTCTCAACCATCACCATCTTCATGGGGCTCTACCCGAGGGTTATGGTATCCAGCCTTGACCCGGCATGGAGCCTGACCATCTATAATGCCTCCTCTTCAGAGTACACGCTCGGCATCATGTCGATTGTAGCCCTTATCTTTGTACCGCTGGTACTCGTGTATCAAGGCTGGAGTTACTGGGTCTTCCGGCAGCGGGTCTCCACCGGAGGAAAACTTGAATACTGATGCCCCCGGCACAGTCTGAACAGCACGAGAGAACTGCCCATGAATCGTGACCAGCGCCTATTCGGGCTGATAGGCGAATGCAGGACGCCCTTCATCCTGTCGTTTGTGTCAGGAACACTGGCCGGAATCATGATGATAGGTCAGGCATATTGCCTCAGTACCCTCATCAACGGAGCATTCATACTGCACCAACCATTCTCCGCACTGCGGTTACAGGTTGCACTGTTTGCGCTGTTCAGCCTGCTGCGGATGCTCCTTTCATGGGCAGGGCATACGGAAGCCAATAGGGGAACACTTCACATCCGAAAGAAACTGTTCCTGCAAATCACCAACACCATTGCCCGACGCGGTCCGCTGTTCGCCCGTTCAATGCAGAGCGGAAAACTCAGCCTCACCATGCAGAAAGGAGTCGGTGCTCTGGACGCCTACTTCAGCCAGTTCATCCCCCAGCTCTACCTTGCCATTGCCATCCCGGTTCTGATACTGATCGCCGTTTTCCCCATCGATCCCATCTCCGGGCTCATCCTGCTCCTCACCGCCCCCCTCATACCCCTGTTTATGGCGCTTATCGGCAAACGGGCCGGAGCCCTGACCGACCGGCAGTGGGAATCGCTCAGCCGCATGAGCGGTTACTTTCTCGACATGCTTCAGGGGATAACCACTCTGAAAATTTTCGCACGCAGCCGCTCACAGCACAGTGCCATAGAGGAGGCCGGAGAAAACTTCAGGGTGGCGACAATGAAAGTTCTCAAAATCGCCTTTCTCTCCTCCCTCACCCTTGAACTGGTTGGCACCATAGGCACCGCACTGATTGCCGTCGGCATAGGAGTGCGCCTTCTTTCCGGATCCATTGCCTTCCAGGCGGCACTCTTTGTCCTTATTCTGACCCCCGACTTTTACCTGCCGCTCCGCCAACTCGGTCTTAAATTCCATGCCAGCATGGAAGGGGCAAGCGCCGCAAAAGATATTTTTGCCATTCTTGAAGCTGAGGGCCCGGAACCCCGAAACGGATCCAGATCCCCCGACAGGGAATCGGTCAAAAGCCTTCCCATAACCTTCGGCAAGGTCAGCTACACATACCCCGAAAGCGGCGTGCTGGCAATGAACTCGGCAAGCTGCTGCATTCCTGCCGGCAAAACCACCGCCATTATCGGCCCGAGCGGTTCAGGCAAAAGCACCCTTGTCTCCATGATTCTCCGTTTTGCCGATCCCGACTCCGGAACCATCTCCATCGGCCATGACCCGCTCGAAAGCTTTACTATTGAAGGGTGGCAGCAACTGATTTCCTGGGTTCCGCAGCATCCGTTTCTCTTCAATGAAACCCTCGGCGAAAACATAATGATGGCTAACCGGGAAGCTTCAGCGGAGCAGCTTCAGCAAGCCGTCAATCTCTCAGGACTTGACAGTGTGATCGGCGGCCTCCCGCAGGGGCTCGACACCCCGATTGGAGAAGAGGGGGCACGGCTCAGCGGCGGTGAAGCCCAACGGGTTGCCCTTGCCCGGGCATTCATAAAAAACTCGCCGATTCTGGTGCTTGATGAGCCGACCTCACACACCGATCCTGAACTCGAAGCCTCGCTGAGTGCCTCAATGAAAACCCTCATGCAGCACCGGACAACCATCATAATTGCTCACAGGCTTGAAACGGTACAGAGTGCCGCCCAAATCATCATGCTTCAGGACGGCACAGTGATGCACAGCGGTACGCATGAGGAGATGCTCCGTATGAACCCCTTCTATCAAAAAGCGCTCGCGGCAGGTGAAAAGGAGCCCTCATGAAAACCTTTCTTCGACTGACATCCCTTGTCCGCCCATGGTTCTGGTGGATGGCGCTTGCAGCCCTTACGGCATTCGCAGCAACCGGCAGCGGAATCGGGCTGCTTCTCACAGCCGCATGGCTGATTGCAAAAGCCGCACTGCAGCCCCCTCTTGCCGCTCTGCAGATTGGCATTGTCGGCGTCAGGTTTTTCGGAATTGCACGAGGTGTTCTGCGCTACACAGAACGGCTCATATCACACAACACCACATTCAAAATTCTCGCCAGCCTCCGCCTCTGGTTTTACGATGCCGTTGAACCACTTGCCCCCGCAAGGCTCATGCAGTTCAAGAGCGCTGATCTCCTCCAGAGAATCGTGGACGACATAGGCAGTCTGGAAAACATCTATACCAGAGTACTCGCTCCGCCCGTCACAGCCATTCTGACAAGCATTCTGATGTGGTTCCTGCTTGGCTTCTGGTCCCAAGAAGCCGCACTTCTTCTGCTTCTGTTTCACCTTCTCGCTGGCATCGGCATCCCTGCCCTTTCCGCATTTCTCAGCCGCGGCAACTCCAGCGGCATACTCCAAGAGCAGGCACTGCAGCAGGTTCTCGCAGTTGACTTCGCCATGGGTCTTGGAGAGCTGCAGCTCTCCGGAAACCTCCAGAGCCACCTTGAACGGCTTGAAGCCGCAGAAACTGAAAAACTCCGACTTGAAAGAAAAAATGCGCTAAGTGACGGCATGCATGAAGCCCTCACAGGACTCCTGATGAACGCAGCAGTCATTGCCGTTCTCTCGGCCGTCATGCCACTCGTGGAATCAGGACAGACGAGCGGCATTGCCCTATCAATAGTCACCCTTGCCGTCATGGCCTCCTTTGAAGCCATTCTGCCGCTTCCCGCATCGGCAAGGCATCTGGAGGCCGACATCCATGCAGGAGAACGGCTTTTTGAAATACTTGACGCAACTCCGGAAGTCACCGCGCCCCTCTCCCCACTCACCATTCCCACCGACCTCACCCTTGAGGCACGAAACATCTCCTTCACCTATCCCGGCAGCTTCAGAAAGGCCCTTGACCAGGTATCCATCACCATTCCCCACGGTAGCCACACAGCAATCGTCGGCCCGAGCGGTTCAGGCAAATCAACCCTCACATCTCTCCTCATGCGCTTCTGGAACTGCAGCGAAGGAGAACTGTGCCTCGGGGGGCACAACATCAACCTTTTCGACCCTGAAGAGCTTCGCCGCCACATCTCTCTGGTATCGCAGAAAACCTACATCTTTGCCACAACCATCCGCGAAAACCTCCTCCTTGCCCGACCAAACGCCACCGAGGCAGAAATTTCCTCAGCCCTTGAGGGCGCTGGCATCGGCCATTTCAAAAGCCGCCTCAACGAATTCACCGGACAGCACGGCATGCAGCTCAGCGGAGGAGAACGGCAGCGCATAGCCATAGCCCGCGCAATCCTGCAGGATGCCCCAATCGTCATTCTTGACGAAGCAACAGCCAACCTCGACCCCCTCACCGAAGAGGAGATCAACCGCACAATGGAACAGTTCACAAAAGGCAAAACCCTCATCACCCTCACCCACCGCCTGAAGGCAATGGAGCGCTTCGACACCATTCTTCTCTTCGTCAAAGGAAGCATTGCCGAACAGGGAACACACAGGGAACTCATCAACCAAAACGGCGTCTACTCCCGAATGAACGGAGCGGGCCGCATTCCCAAAACCAGCTGATTTTGCTTATGTTCCATAAAACATAGAAGCAAAACAATCATCCGCATCACTCTGTGAATACCAACCCGAGCCCCTTACAGGAAACAGTCACAACGAATAACCCCAAACACATTCTGGTGGTAGGGGCAACCGGCTATATCGGGAAATTCGTCACCCATGAACTGGCCGCACGAGGCCACAGCGTTGTCAGCTTTGCGCGACCCCGCTCAGGTGTGAACGCCAGTGCCACGGAAGCCGAGACCAGACGGCAGCTTGTCGGTTCGGAAGTACGGTTCGGTGATGTTGGAAATCTGGAGTCGATAGTACACGAGGGCATACGGGGCGAGCGGTTTGACGCCGTCTTTTCCTGCCTCACCTCACGAACCGGAGGATTGGAGGACTCATGGGCCATTGACTACCAGGCCACCCGCAACGCCCTTGACGCCGGAATGGGCGCCGGCATATCGCAGTTTATCCTCCTCTCGGCAATCTGCGTCCAGAAACCGATGCTTGAATTCCAAAGGGCGAAGCTACAGTTTGAGCATGAGCTCATAGCCTCAGGCGTCACCTACTCCATTGTAAGGCCAACGGCCTTTTTCAAGTCAATAGCCGGGCAGGTTGAGAAAGTTAAAAACGGCAGCCCCTATCTCATGTTCGGCAACGGTGAACTGACCGCATGCAAGCCCATCAGCGAAGCCGATCTGGCCCGATTCATGGCCGACTGCCTTGAAGATGCAGACAAACAGAACCGCATTCTACCCATCGGCGGCCCCGGCAAAGCAATCACTGCAAAAGAGCAGGGAGAAATGCTCTTTACGCTTCTTGGCCGCGAACCGAAATTCCGCAGGGTACCCATCCAGATGTTCGACATCATCATTCCAGTGCTTGCCGCCCTCTCAAAACTTTTTCCAACACTGAAGGACAAAGCTGAATTTGCAAGAATCGGGAAATACTACAGCTCCGAATCAATGCTGGTGCTCAACACCGAAACCGGCAGATACGATGAAGAGATAACCCCCTCATACGGAAAAGACACCCTTCAGGAATTCTACGCCCGGGTCCTCAAAGAGGGGCTCGCCGGACAGGAGCTCGGCGCCCACGCTGTTTTTTAAAGCTGGCGCTACGCCTCAAACACACGGGAACCGAGAAGCATATCAAAATCAACTGGGAATGAGGGCTCAACCCGGTTGAAACTGTCGCGCCCTTCAGGCATTTCATGCACCCCGCCGGGAAACGCACCATGCCGCTGCATATACTCCAGCAGATAGCCCCTCAGCCGGTAATACCCGGCAGGCTTAGTGGAAGTGGATCCCGGCGACTGGTTTATCGGCTTACCTGCAGCCCAGCCCTCCACAATCTCTTCCACCACTCCCTCAATTTTCAATTCATCCATACCAAGCTGTTTCTGGTTGTGCAATCAGTCACCCTGCCTTGCTTTATTTCTTTCGTCCTCTCCGGCACTCTGGCGGACATAATGAAGTGTATCGGTCTCAAAGCCCATTGTCCCTGCTTTTGCCGTCAGCTCAGCAAGCAGAGAAGGCTCAATTTCCGGCGTTTTGGCAAGAATCCAGAACAGGCTCCTTTTATGACCCGAAACAATTGCCCAGGAATAGTTATCGCGGTCAAGAGCAAGAATGTTGTACCCTGCATAGAACGGACCAAAAAACGAGACTTTCAGGGCTCCCCTGTCCGACTCTCCAACAAACTTCGCCTTGCCCTCAACCCTCTTCCAGCGGTTTTTCTCCGTATCAAATCCACTGTTCAGAACCCTGACCGTCCCGTTCTCTTTGAGAGAATAGGTGGCCGACACCTCCTCAAAATTTTTCTCGAAGGAGTTTTCAATACGGGCAATCTCATACCATGTACCCAGATACCGGTCAAGCGAAAAGTCCTCAACAACGGTAAGCCCTTCAGGAATGCCGGTGCAGCCGGCAGGCAGAAGAAGCATAAGAAAAGTCATCAGTCGTTTGATCATGGCTGTTCAAAATTGAATTAATAAAAATACCCTCCAGGGAGAGCCTCCTCCCCGAAATAGGTTCAGACACCCATCAGTCAAACACAACAGTTTTACTCCCATTCAGAAGAATTCGATGTTCGCTGTGAAGCCGCACAGCCCGGGCAAGCACAAGCCGTTCAAGATCGCGCCCACGCCTGATGAGGTCGGCCACGCTGTCGCGATGGGTCACCCGAACGGTATCCTGCTCAATTATGGGGCCCTGATCCAGCTCACTGGTAATAAAATGGCTGGTCGCCCCTATAATCTTTACCCCCCGCTCATACGCCTGCCGGTAGGGATTGCCCCCCACAAACGCGGGCAGGAAAGAGTGATGGATGTTGATGACGCGCCCCTTCCACCGCTCCACAAAGGCGGGGGAAAGCACCTGCATATACCTGGCCAGAACCACCCAGTCAACATCGTGTACCTCAAGGAGAGCGGTCGCCTCCTCTTCGGCAGCAGCCCGGTTGTCTCCGGTGAGGGGAATCACTTGAAAAAGAATCCCGTAGTGGTCCGCAAGAGGCCGAAGATCGGGATGATTTGATACAATCAGGGGAATGTCTATCTGAAACTCTCCGACGGCGTGGCGCCACAGAAGTTCCTGCAGACAGTGGTCATAACGGGAAACAAAAACCGCCACCCGGCTCTTCCTGCCGGTAAAACGAAGAGACCATTCCGCTCCAAGTTCTTCAGCAAGAGGCCGAAACGCCTCTTCAAGCTCATAGTCAGGTATGGAAAACTCCTCCAGGCTCCAGGAAATCCTGATGAAAAACCGCCTCTCTACAGGGTCAACATGTTCATCGAGATCCACAATATTGCCGCCCCGTTCGAAAACGAACTGCGACAGCATTGAAACAAGTCCCCGGCGGTCAGGACAGGAGAGAAGAAGAACTGCGTTGCCGCCAGAAGCGACGGGGGTCAGTGATGGCATGCGGGGTGTATGCTTCAAGGGTTCAGGTAATTATGTATATTTATCTTTTTTCAGAACGACTTTCAACGATTATAAATTGCACTGCCCCTCCATATGGATGATTACCGCTCCATTGCATCCCCATTCATCATCGCTGCCGTCGTCCTTGCCTGTGCCGTTTCGTGGTTCTTTATGGATCTGCCAGCCATCATCCTGTTCCATGCATTCGACTCTCCGCCCTACCACACTGTATTCAAAGCCATCACCCGGTTAGGGCAGTCGGAGTGGTATCTTGTCGGCGGTCTCGTACTCTATCTGTTTTTCCGCAAAAAAAACCTGAAATCTGCGGCTACCGGACTCTTCATTTTCACCACCACAGCCGTTTCCGGCCTCGTGGTCCTTATGATGAAATTCATTGCCGGAAGGGCCCGACCGAAACTGTTTTTTAGCGAAAGCATCAACGGGTTCGACTTTTTCCATATCGAACACGCATGGCTCTCCTTCCCTTCAGGCCACTCCGCAACGGCATTCAGCGCAGCCATGGCTTTTGCCCTGCTCTGGCCGAAAGGGCGCTCGTTCTTTCTCCTTGCTGGCGCACTGATAGCCTTCAGCCGAATATTTCTTACCCAGCACTACCCGAGCGATGTCATCGCAGGATCGTATATCGGCATAGCCTCAAGCATCCTCCTCTACCGTCACTACTTCAAAAAACAGCTGCATGACTGACCAAAGTCCACAGTCCGGTGCCGGGCTCTATGCCGCCATACTCGGCGTTCTTATTTTTGCAGGCTTTTTCGCCGTGCTCGGCAACGCCCCGCTATTTGATGTGGACGAAGGCGCCTTCAGCGAAGCAACCCGCGAAATGCTGAGAAGCGGCAATTACCTGACAACCTACCTAAACGATGTCCCCCGTTATGACAAACCAGTACTCATCTACTGGCTGCAGCTCCTCAGCGTTCGCACATTCGGGCTGAGCGAGTTTGCTTTCCGCTTCCCCTCCGCCCTCTTTGCCGGTGGCTGGGCAATGACCATGTTCTTTTTTGCCCGTCGGGAGTTCAGCCAGAGAGATGCCTTTCTGGGTGCCGCCATGCTTGTTCTGTCGCTGCAGGTTACCATCATTGCAAAAGCAGCCATTGCCGATGCGCTCCTGAACTTCTTCCTTGCCCTCACCATGCTGGCCATCATGCGCCATTACCAGACAGGCTCAAATCGGATGCTTCTCGTCGCCTTTGCGGCCATGGGTTTCGGCATGCTCACAAAGGGTCCGATCGCGCTGCTCATCCCCATTGCCGTCACCTTTCTCTTCAATTTGCTAGAATTGCGGATGAAAGAGTGGTTCCGCATGGTGCTTAACCCTTGGGGAATTCTTCTTTTTCTTGGAATAGCGCTCCCCTGGTACCTGCTCGAGTACCGAGACCAGGGCATGGCATTCATTGAAGGATTTTTCCTCAAACACAATGTCAATCGGTTCAGTTCCTCTCTTGAAGGCCACTCCGGCTCACTCCTCTACTATGTCCCCGTCATTCTCATCGGGCTGCTCCCCTTCACCGGCCTCTTCTTCACGCTCCTCTTCCACCTTCGCTCTTTCATGGCCGACAGGATCAACCGGTTCCTCTTCATCTGGGCTGCATTTGTCTTCGTGTTCTTCTCGCTCTCCGGCACCAAGCTCCCCCATTATATGATTTACGGCTATACGCCGCTCTTCCTCCTTATGGCCCGAGCCCTTCCACTTTCCCGTTACCCACGGTTGCTCGGCATATGGCCCCTCTTCCTCTGCGCCCTCATGCTTGCCCTGCCCCTGATGCTACCCGAAACGGCAAAAGAGGCACCAAACGCCTATGTCCACGACATCCTTGAAGCCGCCATACTTCTTCTCGACAGCCACCATACAGCAATCACACTTGCTGCCGCTGGAGCCATAGGGGCGCTTGTTGTGTGGCCCCGCATTTCAGAGAGCACGCGGCTCATAGGAACGGGCATCATCTTCTCTCTTTTCATCAATCTGCATGTCATGCCCCTTGCCGGAAAACTTATGCAGGAGCCAGTCAAAGAAGCTGCACTCATGGCCAAAAGCAATGGCTGGAAAATCGTGATGTGGAAAGTCGATTACCCCTCTTTTTTAGTATATTCGGAGTCCTTTGTCGAAAAAAGGACCCCCCGTGGCGGCGAAATCGTCCTGACCACCACAAGCCATATTAACCAACTTGAAAACCCCACAGTACTCTACCGGAAAAACGGCATCGTTCTTCTGAAAACATCTGAATGAAGCGCACGCAATGAAGCTTTCGGTCGTCATCCCGGTCATGAATGAGCAAGAGAGCATCAAACCACTTTTTGAAGCCCTTGCTGCCGCTCTCTCCTCAATAGAACATGAAATTGTTCTGGTTGATGACGGTTCCACTGACGGCACCGTCGCAAAAATTGAGGCCAACCGCCCACCCAACCTCAAGCTGGTGGTACTGAACAAAAACTACGGCCAGACAACAGCCATGGCTGCAGGCATTGACGAAGCCTCCGGTGAACTCATTGCAACCATGGACGGCGACCTGCAGAACGACCCCGGCGACATCCCCATGATGATGCAGTACCTCTCCGACCACAACCTTGATGTTGTGGCCGGGAGACGCGCAGGAAGAAAAGACGGCATGGTCCTCAGAAAAATTCCGAGCCTCATCGCCAACGCCCTCATCCGCAACATGACCGATGTGCACATCCGCGACTACGGCTGCACCCTGAAAGTATTCAAGAAAGATGTCGCAAAAAACCTTGGTCTTTACGGTGAGCTTCACCGCTTCATCCCGGTACTGGTACAGCTTTACGGAGCAACAATGGAGGAGGTCGATGTCCGCCATCACGAAAGGAAGTTCGGACGGTCAAAATACGGCATCGGGCGTACCTTCAAGGTTCTCTCCGACCTGCTCTTCATGGTGTTTTTCCAGAAATACAGCCAGAAGCCGATGCACCTCTTCGGCACCCTCGGCTTTCTCTCGCTCTTTACCGGCCTGGGAATGAACCTCTACCTGCTGGTTCTAAAAATTTTGGGACAGGACATAGGAAACCGCCCCCTGCTTTCGCTCGGCATTATCCTGACCTTTATCGGTATTCAGCTTATTACAACCGGCTTCATAGCGGAATTCATCATGCGAACCTATTATGAGTCGCAAAACAAGAAACCCTACATCATCAGAAAAATCGTTGGCAAACAATAATTCAAAAGTAAAAAAACTGCTCAAAACAGCAGTTCAGATACTCGTTACAGTCATAGCCCTTTCCCTTGTCCTGCAGAAAACCGACATTGGTGAAATTGGCAGGATCATTCAGGGCGCCAATATCTGGTACCTGCTGGCATCCCTTCTGTTTTTCAACATCTCAAAGGTGTTCAATGCCGTGCGGTTGAGCCGGTTTTTCAAAGCAGTTGGGCTTGAGCTCTCATGGGTCTACAACCTCAAGCTCTACTACCTCGGCATGTTCTACAACCTCTTCCTACCAGGCGGGATAGGAGGCGACGGATACAAGATTTTTGTTCTGAAAAAGAACCATGAAATCAAAACAATCAATGTATTCCATGCCGTTTTCTGGGATAGAATCTGCGGAATTTTCGCCCTTGTCTTTCTCTCGCTTATCCTCCTGATTCCGAGCTCGTTCGCCGTAGCACTTCCAAGCACCCTGCCCTACGCCTGGGCAGGCATCATAGCCATCTACCCTGTAGCCTTTCTTCTGAACAGGTTTGCATACCGGCAGTTTCTGCCGATATTCGCAATCACTGCATGGGAATCGATTCTGGTTCAGGCCACACAGGCTATTTCCGCCTGGTTCATTCTTCTGGCCATTGCCCCTGGAATGCCGGTCATAGACCATCTTGCCATTTTCCTTATTTCAACAGTAGCCACCATTCTGCCCATCACCATCGGCGGAGCCGGCGCACGCGAAGTCACCTTTTACTACCTGCTGAACTACTTACACCTCGACACAACCACAGGCATTACCCTCTCGCTGATATTTTTTGCCATTTCAGCACTCTCCTCACTTGCCGGCATCCTTACCCGCATCAGGCACGAATCAAGCCATCCGGATGCAGAGCAAACGGAATAACATGCTTCGCCAACAAAGACTTACAGAGTAGATTGCAGCGGGCTCTCTACGGAAAGATCCCGCACTTTTGCCTGCAGCTCAACCCTGCCGTTCCACTCATGCTCTTCAAGAGAGTAGACCATTGAAAAAACCGGGTTAGAGGCTTTCTTTAACGCCTCATAAATATCTTTGCGATCAAAAGCTATGGCCTCAAGCTTTTTTCCCGACCAGTCCATTGCCGTGAATTTCACATGGCGCTCTTTCAGCAACCGGAGAGAACCGTTGCACTGCAAACCTTCGGAAAGAAACAGCGGCTCACGGTTTCCGATTCCGTACGGAGAAAATCGCTGAAGTGATTTGATGAAATTTGGAGTCATCTCATTCATAGCAAGCACCGTATCGACATCCAACGCCTTCTGCCGTTCTTCAATACCGAGCAATCTGGCGCAGACCTCGTCAAACCGCTTTCTGAAAGGGGGTAGATTCTCCGGGCGGAGAGTCACCCCTGCAGCCTGATGATGGCCCCCGAACTGCTCAAGCAATTCAGAGCACTCCTGCAGAACATCATAAATGTTCAATCCTGGAACACTTCTGACAGACCCCTTCACCATCTCCTTTGATGCCCCCATAATCACTGTCGGGAGATGATACCGTTCAAGCATTTTTGAAGCCACAATACCAACCACTCCAAGATGCCAGCTCTCGTCATAGAGCACAATGGATGAACAGTACGATGCAAAATGTCCCTCAACCATCTCCTCTGCCCTCTTCAGCATATCGGCATCTGTCCGTCGCCTCAGAACATTCAGTTCTTCAAGCTCTCCGGCATGTCTCTTTGCCTCAACCGCCGACTCGGAAAGCAGACAGGCGACAGCCTTGCCGGCAGATCCCATCCGGCCTGCCGCATTGATGCGGGGAGCAATGCCAAAAGTGATGCTGGTCATGCTCAAATCTACAGGTTTCATCTTCATAAGGAACAGCATAGCCTCAATGCCTGGCCGCGGCCGCTGCTGCATCATTCTGAACCCCTCCCGCACCATCGTACGGTTTTCTTCCGAGAGAACGACCATGTCAGCAGCCGTAGCGATGGCTGCCAAATCGAGATATTTCTGCCAGCTCTCTTTACTGAGCTGAAGCTCTTCGGCAATGGCCTGAATGAACCTGAACGCGACACCACAGCCGCAAAGCTCCCTGAACGGATAGGTGCAGCCTGGAACTTTCGGGTTCAGAATGGCATAGGCATCGGGCAGTTCAGCCGATTCATGATGGTCGCAGACAATAACATCAATGTCGTTTTCAGCAGCCCGCTCTATTGCCAGATTGGCATTGATACCACAGTCAACTGTAATGATAAGGCCAACTCCCCGCTCCGCCGCCGTCTGCACGCCTTGCATTGAAAGCCCGTATCCTTCCTCAAAACGGTTGTTGATATAATAGGAGACATCAACCCCCCTCTCCCTAAAAAAAAGATGCAGCATCGCCGTTCCGGTAATACCGTCAACATCATAGTCGCCGTATATCATAACCTTTTCACCCGAGCGCATTGCCTCCTGCACCCGGCCGACCGCCTTGGGCATGGAACCAAAAAGAGATGGCGGTGGAAGGCTCTCAAGAGGAGCGGTAAAAAAAGCTTCTGCAGCTTCATAACTCATCACCCCTCTCTTGAAAAAGATACGGGCAAGAGGTAGGGATGCTTTGATACTCTCTGCAAAAGAAGCAAGGGCTTCATCATCAACGGGAGGCAGGTTCCAACGGTAGCGTTTCATGAAAAAAAAGAGGACGGAATTGAGCGCAGAATGATAGCAAAGAATCAATGTAACGCTTCCCCCTGAACCCGCAAAAGGAAAGGGCTGCGGCTTGAATTTAGGTCAGGATATCACTACATTGAACTCTAAACATATCCATCCTTTGTACTCTTGCATCAATCACAATTGAACCCACGAGCATGAGCAAGCTGATTACCATTGAACGACACATTCTTGAACAGCAGAAAAATTTTCCCGAAGCAACCGGCGAACTGACAGATCTCCTCAGTGATGTTGCCTTTGCCGCCAAACTGGTCAGACGGGAGGTTGTGCGCGCAGGACTGGTCGACATTCTTGGATTTGCCGGCAGCACCAATGTTCAGGGGGAAGAGGTAAAGAAGCTTGATCTGTTCGCAAACGATAAAATCATCAACGCCATCGGCCAGCACGGCCGGTTCGCAATTATGGGCTCTGAAGAAAACGAAGAGATCATAATCCCCCCGAATAACGAAAAGGGCAGCTACGCCCTGCTCTTCGACCCCCTTGATGGCTCTTCCAACATTGATGTTAATGTGAGTGTCGGCACAATATTCTCCATCTACAAAATCAAGAACAGCGACCCCCGCAAAGCAGATATCAGCGACTGCCTGCAGAAAGGCTCTGAACAGGTTGCAGCTGGGTATGTCATCTACGGCTCTTCAGTGGTTATGGTCTACACCACCGGTCACGGAGTTCACGGCTTCACCTACGACCCAACCATCGGCGAATTTCTCCTGTCGCATGAGAACATTGTCACCCCGAAAAGCGGAAAATACTATTCGATCAACGAGGGTTCATACGAACAGTTCAATGAGGAAACAAAGAAATACCTCAGCTATATCAAACAGGAGGACCCCGCAACCAATCGGCCATACAGCACCCGATACATCGGTTCACTGGTTGCCGATTTCCATCGCAACCTGCTCACTGGCGGCGTCTTTGTCTATCCACCTACAGAAACACACCCCAACGGAAAGCTTCGCCTTATGTATGAAGGCAACCCCCTCGCATACATCTGTGAGCAGGCGGGCGGACGGGCAACTGACGGAAGGCGCCGCATTCTCGACATTGACCCGAGCGAACTGCATCAGCGCACACCGCTCTACATAGGAAGCGAAGATGATGTACGGGTAGCTGAGGAGTTTGAGCAGGGCATTCGCTGAACTGCCCCAACACCCTTCACTGAAAAAAAGAAAAGCCACCGTTCTCAGGTAGCTTTTCTTTTTTCAGATACTCCCCCGTTCAAAGGGCGGATAAAAAAGCCGTTCAATGCCTGTCGCCATGCCGGTAGCCGCATCAAAAGCCATAATGATGCCCAACATATGGACATCATCCTGTGCACACTCATATTTGTGCGGTGTCTGATAAAGCATGCGGTCCGTGGCGGACTTGATCTGCATGCCAATAACCGACTGGTGTGGTCCCGTCATTCCTGCATCGGTGCAGTATGCCGTACCTTTTGGCAAAATCCGCTCATCAGCCGTCTGCACATGGGTATGGGTTCCTATCAAAGCCGATACCCTACCGTCAAGATACCAGCCGAGAGCAATTTTTTCAGCTGTCGCTTCTGCATGGAAATCAACAAAAATAAAACGGGCCCTATCCTTTACCTGCTTGATAACCCAATCGGCAGTCCGGAACGGACAGTCGATTGGCGACATGAAGGTCCTTCCCTGGAGGTTGACAACCGCTATTTCACCCATACCCTCCGGAAGGCGATAAATGCCCACTCCCTTTCCATAGGTTCCTTTTGGATAGTTGAGAGGGCGCAGGACCTGAGGATGAGTTTTGAGAGTATCGAAAAAGTTGAAGTTGCTCCAGGTATGATTGCCTCCTGTCACCACATTTACGCCCGCCTCCAGCAACTGATTGAGGGCATCAACACTCATACCCTTACCATTGTGTGCGTTCTCACCGTTGCAGACCACAAAATCAATATGATGGCTACTGATGAAGCTTTTCAGCATCCTGCCCACCATCTGCAGTCCGGGAGTGCCGACCACATCGCCAATAAAGAGTACCCTGAGGGTTTTTTGTGTCATACTTGCTCGGTCCTGCTTGTTTATGGGCACCTCTCCGGCGCCATTATGTTCCATATCAGTAAGGTACGCATGCAGGAGCAGAATAGAAAAGACCGAGAAGGAAAGAACCGCCCAAAAACAGAAAAAGCCCGGAATAAACCGAGCTTTTTCTGTTTTTACTCTTCAGAACAAGAACGCAATCACATGGTGTCAATGATTGCGTTGAAGATTGCGCTGGGGCGCATTGCTGCGGAAACCAGTGCATCGTCAACATGGTAATAACCTCCAAGGTTGACAGGGCTTCCCTGTGCTGCAATCAGCTCTTCATTGATTGCAGTTTCACCGGCAGCCAGTTTTGCAGCTACATCGGAAAAACGGCTCTTCAGTTCCGCGTCACCACTCTGGGCAGCCAGAGCCTCGGCCCAGTAAAGAGCAAGGTAAAAATGGCTTCCACGGTTGTCTATCTGACCAACCTTGCGGGCAGGCGACTTTTTGTTGTCCAGGAACTTTCCGATTGCAGAATCAAGAGTGGCAGCCAGTACAGTCGCCTTCTCATTGCCGAACGCTGAGGCAAGATGCTCGAACGATGCGGCAAGTGCAGAGAACTCGCCGAGCGAATCCCAGCGGAGATATCCCTCTTTCTCAAACTGCTGCACATGCTTCGGAGCAGAACCACCCGCACCCGTTTCAAACAGTCCCCCACCATTCATCAGCGGCACAACAGAGAGCATTTTAGCACTGGTACCGAGCTCAATGATTGGGAACAGATCAGTCAGATAGTCGCGAAGCACATTACCGGTAACCGAAATGGTGTCCTGTCCGGCACGGATACGGCCGAGAGTGAACTGCATGGCTTCAACCGGTTTCATGATGCGGATATCCAGACCGCTAGTGTCGTGCTCTTTCAGGTAACGCCCAACTTTTTCAATCAGCTCGGCATCGTGTGCACGGCTGCTGTCGAGCCAGAAAATGGCAGGTGATCCGGTGGCGCGAGCCCGTGAAACGGCAAGCTTTACCCAGTCGCGGATGGGGGCGTCCTTGGCCTGGCACATCCGAAAAATATCGCCAGTTTCAACAGCCTGCTCCATCAGCACTGTTCCAGCGGCATCCACCACGCGAATAGTGCCTTCGCCAGGCGCATTAAAAGTCTTGTCATGCGAACCGTACTCTTCAGCCTTCTGCGCCATAAGTCCAACATTGGGCACAGTGCCGATAGTGGAAGGATCAAAAGCACCATTCTTTTTGCAATCCTCTACCATTGTCTGATACATGGTGGCATAGCAGCGGTCAGGAATCATGGCCGTTGTGTCATGCAGCTCGCCGTCAGGACCCCACATTTTTCCACCGTCGCGTATAACCACCGGCATGGAAGCATCAACAATAATGTCGTTAGGCACATGCAGGTTGGTGATTCCCTTATCGGAATCAACCATGGCCAGTGCAGGACGGGTAGCATATACAGCCTGTATGTCGGCCTCTATTTCAGCCCTTTTTGCATCGGGAAGATTCTTGATTTTCGCGTACAGGTCGCCAAGTCCGTTTCTGACATTGACTCCAAGCTCCTTGATGACGGCGGCATGTTTTTCAAACACATCGCGGTAGAAAACCTTGACAGCATGTCCGAACATGATGGGATCGGAAACCTTCATCATGGTGGCCTTCAGGTGCAAAGAGAGCAGCGTGCCGTTCTTTTTGGCCGCTTCAATCTGTGCCTCAAAGAAACTTTCAAGCGCACGGACATTCATGACTGCGGTATCGATAACCTCATCTTTCAGAAGATTGGTTTTGTCTTTCAGCACCGTCACGGATCCATCAGCTCCGGCGAACTCAATGCGAACGCTTGCAGCCTCTGGTACTGTCAAAGACTGTTCGCTGCCATAAAAATCGCCACCATCCATAAATGCAACGCTGGAAAGCGAAGCGGAGGACCACGGGCTCATCTTGTGAGGATTTTTCTGTGCGTACTTTTTCACTGAGAGAGGTGCGCGACGGTCGGAGTTACCCTCGCGGAGCACCGGGTTCACAGCGCTTCCGAGAACCTTTGCGAATCGTGCCTGTAGAGCTTTTTCAGCATCGGTTGAGGGTGATTCCGGATAATCGGGAATATTGAACCCCTGCGACTGAAGCTCTTTGATTGCCGCCTGGAGCTGGGGAATCGAGGCGCTGATGTTCGGAAGCTTGATGATGTTTGCTTCAGGTTTCAGTGCAAGCTCACCGAGTTCAGCCAGATAATCGGAGATTTTCTGATCTTCTGTAAGATTTTCCGGGAAGTTGGCAATAATTCTGCCTGCAAGCGAAATATCACGGGTTTCCACAGCGATACCGGTTCCACTCGTAAAAGCCTGAATGACTGGAAGAAGCGAGTATGTGGCGAGAGCAGGGGCCTCGTCAATTTTTGTATAAATGATGGTCGCGTTTTTTGCCATTGGTGTTATGGGTTTGTGTTGTGTGGTTGCTCGGACTGAAAACATAAAGGCCAAAACATCGTCTCACCGCACCGGTGTTTACAGAGATGCGAGGGGTGCTGAAATACCTATGACTGAAACAGGAAAGCTGCGGGCAGAAAGCTGCCGGCGCCATACAACCGGACATAACGCCCGGCAAAAAAATAGGGTAATACGAACCGCTTCAGCGAGAGCTTTGCGGCGGAGAGACACTCCAGAGAATCATACAGTGGAACAGGGAACCACCCGGTGTGGCAGTTCCCAACCGCTATTCGTTATGCGGAAGGCTTGAAATCCTCAAGCCCTACCCTTGCGGCGAGTTCCTGATCATTAAGAACCTCATGGGCAAGCTTGATCATGGGTATGGTCGCACCCATGGAGCTGTAACCGCCATCATGAAAAAGGTTCTGCATGGTAACCTTGCGTGAAAGGTCGCTGAGCACCGTCATGGCATACTCGGCGCACTCTTCGGCTGATGCATTGCCAAGAGGCGACATCAGGTCGCTGTACTCGTACATTTTCTCAAAACCGGGTATTCCGCTGCCTGCCTTTGTGTAGGTAGGGCTCTGGGATATGGTATTGATGCGAATTGCCCTGCTGGCAAGCCGTGGGCCGTAGCTGCGGACAATTGACTCAAGAAGGGACTTGGCGTCGCCCATGTCCGAATAAGTCCAGTAATTGCGCTGTGAAGCTATATAGGAGAGTGCCAGCACGCTTGCACCGTCATTGAGCACATCATTCTTCAACGCATAAGATACGATGCGATGGAGCGAAAGTCCGGAAACATCAAGCGTCTTCATGAACCACTCGTAATTGAGTTCTTCATAAGGCAACTGCTTGCGGATATTCTGCGACATGCCGATGGAATGGACGATAAAGTCAACCTTGCCAACTTTTTCCTTCAGTTCTTTGAAACAGCGGTCGACATCATCGTTTTTGGATGCATCGCATACAATAACTGGAGCGTTTCCGCAGAGAGCGGAAAGTTCATCAGTATTGCCGAACCGCATGGCGGCCGCAACATTCGATATTGCAATACTGGCGCCCTCCTTGTATGCGTGAGCCGCAATCTGCCAACCTATACTGCTTTCATCAAGTGGGCCGAATACGATTCCCTTCTTCCCTTTCAACAGACCATAATGCGCTTTCTCGGACATGATATAAGCTGATTCTTTAACAAAATGGGAGACAAGACCCCAGTGACTCAATATTTTAAACAATGAAGATACAAGATTCCCGTGAAAACTTAAAAGGTTACCCTGATATTTCTTCTTCAAGGGTGGTTCAGCCCCCCTGCAAGGCTTCAGATCTTCATGCGCCGCATTGAGCGGAGCTTGTCGAGAACATTTTTATTGACATTGAGCTCCGCCTCCTCCTTTGGCACGGGAATTTCACGGAAAATCACCCGCAGGAGATTGTCTTCGCGCACAAACTCTTCCATTTCCAGACTGTAGAGCGCCCGGGGAAGGGTAATGATGCGCTGCGCGCGGTCAACGGCAACAACAATATCCGTTCCCATCCTTTCAACACTCACATCCTCGGCATCTTTGAGGAAAGGAATCTTTATACAGAGAATTTCATGATGGTCCTCCCGCAGATCATTCTTGCTGCTCTCAATCCAGAAATTCTTTCCCGAATAGAAAATTCTGTCAGGCATCTGCTCACCAAACACCAGTTTGCTGATTTCATGGAGAGCGTCGGGCCCGATAGGCTCGGTTCTCTGCAGATGGCAGCGGAAAACAGGGGTGGGATAGAAGGAGTTATCGATCTCCATCAGGTACTTGCTGTGCAGATCGGCCCAAAACTCAAAATACTCGCCAACCGTTGTGGAGGTGGGAAGAATCTTGTTGATGAAAATGCCATCGATGTTGATGCCATATAAGTGCACGAAAGTATATGCCCGTTTAGTCTCAAGGATGGAGAGTTTTTCAGGATTCAGCACCAGCCGGAAAGTAACCTCAGGACTGAGAATGAACTGGTTGATGTCCTCCATCTGCTTGAGCAGAACATTGACCTCATTGAAGAAATCGTCATCGGGAATGGAGTTTCCCGAAAGAGGACGAGCAAGCGATGACATGCTTTTGTAGAGCTTGAAGAACTGCTTGCCCATATTGCCCCCGATGATGATTTCGGGATAGGCAAGAAGACGGAGAGTATTGCCGGTAGGAGATGTGTCCAGCACTACTGCGTCCCATTTTCCGGAATGCGACTCATCAAGAAGGCGACTGAGGGCAAAAATTTCGTCAAGTCCGGGCTGGGTTGTCAGTTCTGAAGCCATGCCGCTGTCAATTCCCTTATTCTTATAGGATGTGGAGACAAACTTCTGGAACCCCGACATGTTCTTTTTGAGCTCATAGACCGTATCAACCTCAAGGCCGTACAGATTCTCCTCGATTTCCTGTGGATCATTGCGGCTGATGCGCACATTGAAAACATCTGAAAGCGAGTGTGCCGGATCGGACGACATGATCAGCACTTTTTTCCCCTGTCTTGCCAAAGCCACCGCCGTCGATGAGGAGATTGTGGTTTTACCGGTACCGCCTTTTCCGGAATAGATGATGACCCTCGTTTTGGAGCCCTTCTCAGTTAAATCCCTTGACAGCATATGCTCATTCCGGTTATGGTCACAAATCTCAATATAATAACTTCGCAAGGTACCATTTTCCCGTATCAGAGAAAAACGGTCTTTTTGGCCAGCGCCCCGGCAAGCTGCACCATATATTCCTCATGGCTGATTTCCACGGCACCGAGATGCTTGAGATGCGGATTCATAATCTGCGCATCAAGGAGGCGGAACCCTTTCAGCCTGAGCCGGCGCACCAGAAAAGAGAGCGCCACCTGTGATGCGTAGGAGCGGCGGGAGAACATCGACTCGCCAAAAAAAGCCCCTCCCATAGACATGCCGTAAAGCCCGCCCGCAAGCTCTCCCTCCTGCCAGCACTCAATGCTGTGAGCAAGCCCGAGTTTATGAAGATGCTGATAAGCTGCAATGATAGGCTCTGAAATCCAGGTCTCGGAATCTCCTTTCCGTGGAGCCGCGCATCCACGGATAACCCCGGCAAAATCATGGTTCAGGGTGAGCTTGAACTCCCCTTTCCGTTCAAGACGGCGCACATCCCTTGAGGGGCGGAAAAGCTCAAGAGGGAACACCGCCCGCATATGGGGACGGCACCAGTAAAGCTCTCCATCGTCGGGATCCGACATGGGGAAAAACCCTTCCCGGTAGGCCTTCAGAAGCGTGGCAATGGCAAGCATGGAATCAAAAAGGAGGAAAGATAGAGGGAAATTTCAATGAAACCGAAGCAGCACATCAGCGGCTTCCCGCTTCGGCACATGGTGAATGTCGTTTCGGTCGCGGTAGTAGCCAGTGCCCTCACCCTCCCCGATCCTGTCAATAACAATGGTTTCAGCTGGTCTGCCAAGAGCTATGACCATTTGAACAGCGTACTGGTCTGGAATCCGCAGCAGTTCACGAACAGCACCCTTCTGCACTGAACCCACAATACAGCCGCCAAAGCCCGCAGCAGTGGCACCAAGAAGAATGGCTCCGGCAGCAATGCCGCAGTCGCAGGATGAGTCAGCAGCAATGGAGAGATCATTGAGCATCACCAAATACGCGGTTGGCCGCTCACCCTCTTCCGGCCCTGGCCAGTCCTCAAGATAGCCCGTCCACTGCAGCAGAGGAAACAGCCCGGCACATTCTGCCATTTCGGTAAGGGCAATATAACGAAGCGGCTGCAGGTTGCGCGCCGACGGCAGGCAGGTGGCAATCTCCACAAGATTGCCTACAGCCTCTTCGCCAACCGGAGCACCACCCTCAAACCGACGGCAACTCCTTGAGCGACTCACAAGATCTCTGAACTGCATAAAGTCATTTTCCTTTACTTCCGTCAACCCTTTTCACGCCATGCCGCCCCAGCGAAATGGGCAAGGTCGTCCCACCGTCCGCTTGCTATCCATTCGGCAATATAATCGACCGTATGGGCATAGTGCAACGGCTCCCGACCTGGCATTTCAAGCCAGGACCCAAGAATGGTGCTGTCGAGCGAGTGCATTGACATTCCATAACCAAGCTGTTCCATCGCCATAGCATTCGACTCCTGTTCAATCTGGCCGTCAAGCGGCCGCAACAGAAGCTTTCTGCCGAGATGCAGTGCCTCTCCGGGAAGCTCGAATCCGGCATTGCACACCACTCCCCCACACTCCATAAGGTCACGGAGAAATCCATCACGGGAATACCCGCGAAAATGCATATTTCCCTCGTCCCGGTCGACCTCAACCTTCCCGTAAATATAAAAGCTGCAATCGCTGAAAGGCGAAACAAGCCGGGCTACATCGTCAATTTCTTCAAAAGGGAGATACACGAGAATTTTACCCTTTAGCGGAGCAACCGAGGCAACTCCGTAAAGCGAAGGGGGGATGACGGGAGGAAAAATTGGCTGATTGAAATGATGCCAGTGAAGACCCGCGTTATAGCGGGCAGGAGCAAAATTGAGCAGCGTATATTTCTCAAAAATATTGCCGCGGGCCATGGGAACCGGATAGGGAAATGCATACTGATGGCCGAACCCGAGAGAGGGTATGTTGCGTATGCGAGCCACCATGGAGGTGATCGGCTCAAAATCGGTAATGATGAGATCAATTCCCGCCGTATCAAGCCTCCACACATCATTCATGAGCTGACCCAAATCCAGCTGGAACATCGTCTCCATATAGTTCATCCGTCCCCTGTAGGTAATGAGAGTCATCCCCTTCATCACCCGGCAGGGCTGGAACACTTCAATCTCCTTCAGTTCCTCCTCCTTCCTGCCGCTCACAATCACCTCTACCTCGTGCCCATCGGAATGGAGTTTGCGGACAAGTTCCCTGCTCCGGCTGATATGGCCATTGCCGGTACCCTGCACACCGAAAAGGATCCTCATGCTGCTCTTTTCTTTTATTGAAAAAACGGTTGCTGAAGTTACGGAAGAACCTTGAGATTTGCATACTGCACCATCAGGGTTTTCTCGCCCGAACCCCTGAACAGTATTTTGGCTTTCTGCTGTGCCCCACTCCCCTGAAGCTCAAGAACGGTACCCGGCCCGAACACCGCATGGTGAACCCGCGCACCCTTCCTGATCCCCCCCTTATCCTTGGGAGGAGGCGTGTTTCCGCCTTCAGGCCGGCGGAGAGGCTCAGCTCTTCGTGGAGAAACGCGCGCCCCTGGCCCTCCGCTGTGCACCCTACCCTGTTCGGTATGCACAATATCGCCGTCAATCTCATTGATAAACTTGGAGCGGAGGCAGTGCTGCGGCTGACCGTAGAGGTAACGGCTCTGTGCCCACGACAGGAAAATCTTTTCACGAGCCCGTGTTACGGCAACATAAAACAACCGCCGCTCCTCCTCCATCTGCTCGGGCTCATAACAGTTTAGAGGGAACAGCCGCTCCTCAAGACCGGTAATGAACACCACGGGGAATTCCAGCCCCTTGGATGCATGCACCGTCATCAGGGAAACAAAATTGTCGGACTCCTGCGTCTCGTCATAGTCAGAGGCAAGGGCAATATTCTCAAGGAAATCTCCAAGCATCCCCGCATCGGAGTTATGGTCCGAAAAATCGCGGGCCATACTGAGAAGTTCCTGTAGGTTGTCATGCCGGGCCATTGATTCCGGGGTGTTTTCCGCCTGCAAAACAGACAGAAGCCCCGTCTGCACGAACAGCTCATTGAGCACCTCGTATACAGTTCCCGTTTCAGCAATCGTCCTGAGCGATTCAATCACTGAGGAAAATGAAGAGAGGGCATTGACAAGCCGTTGCTGATATCCCCCCTCATCGGCACAGCGGATAGCCTCATACAGGGAAATGCCGCGCTGGAGGGCAAAATCGCGGAGCTTGCCAATGCTCACATCACCGATTTTTCTGGGCGGGAAATTGATAATTCTGAGCAGCGACTCGCTGTCGCGATCGTTCTGCACAAAACGGAGATAGGCAACAGCGTCCTTTATCTCCTTGCGTTTGTAAAACGAAACACTGCCAAAAATCTTGTAGGGCAACCTGTGCTGGCGCATGGTATCCTCCAGCACCCGCGACTGGGCATTTGTACGGTAAAAAATAGCGAAGCTCCGGAAATCCATCTGCTTTTCAACCGAAAGTTTTCGGATCCAGTCCCCAACTTTTTCAGCCTCCTGCCGCTCATTGAACGCTTCAATGAGTGTCAGCGGCTCCCCCTTCGACCCCTTCGCAACAAGCTCCTTTTTAATCTGGCGCTGGTTCCGGCTGATCACGCTGTTGGCCGCCTGGAGTATGGTCTCAGTACTGCGGTAGTTCTCCACAAGCTTGAAGGTCCTGGCATCCTCATAATCATCCTGAAAGTTCAAGATGTTGGAAATGTCGGCCCCTCGCCAGGAATAGATTGACTGTGCGTCATCGCCCACCACAAAAATGTTGCGATGGCGCGATGCAAGCATTTTCGTCACCAGATACTGCGCCCTGTTGGTGTCCTGATATTCATCAATAAGAATATAGCGGAACAGCTCCTGCAACTCTTCAAGCACATCAGGATGAGCACGGAACAGCTCAAGGGGCTTGATGAGCAAATCATCAAAATCAAGAGCGTTGTTCTCCTTCAGCTTTCGGGCGTAAAGCTCATAAATCTGCGACGCCTTCTGCTGGTTGTAATCGGCGGCATTGCGGTGAAAATCAGCCGGCAGGATAAAGCTGTTTTTTGCCTTGCTGATAATGCCCTGAACCGTATTTACCGGCACGGAATCCTGAGAGATGTTGAGCTCCGCCATGCATTGGCGGATAAGGCTCTTACTGTCATCGGAATCAAAAATCGAAAAACTCCGGCTGTAGCCGAGACGATCAATATAATCGCGAAGAATTCGGGCAAAAACGGAATGGAATGTGCCTATCCAGAGACCTCCCGAACTGCCCGGCCCCAGAAGCTGATCCACACGATGGCGCATCTCGCCTGCCGCCTTGTTGGTGAAGGTAAGGGCAAGAATATTTCGGGCCGGAACACCCTGAATGCCTATCAGATTGGCGATACGATAGGTAATGACGCGGGTTTTTCCCGAGCCTGCGCCGGCAAGGACCATTACCGGCCCTTCAGTTGCGCTTGCGGCGTCTCGCTGCACTGCGCTGAGGTCTTGCAATAAATCAGTCAAAAATCAGAGAGTACCCGTTAGTCAGTTGAGGGAGAAGGGATGATGCGACAACTTAACCCTTTTTACAGCTACTTCACAAACCACCGCACCCCCTTGAGCCCCATTTGTTTTTCCTCTTTTTATCCGCATCTCCTTCAGTAATTGAGTAACGGAGTTCCTATATTGAAAAACAAACCAGACATATCAACCACTTGAAACCGCAGGTAATCCATGTTTCCTCTCGTTTACGAAATCAACACCAGAATCTGGCTTCAGAAACTCAGTCGTCTCAATGAGCACAGCGTAAGTCTGGGCAATGTCCCCGAATCCGAGTTCCAGTTCTTCAAAGAATCCGGATTCACCATGGTATGGCTGATGGGAGTATGGACACCAAGCCTTTACAGCAAATCAATTGCCACATCACATCCCGGTCTCCGCGGGGAGCTTCTCAGTCACCTCTCCTCACTCCACCCCGAAGACATAGCCTCCTCACCCTACTCCATACCTTCCTACACCGTCAACGAAGCCCTTGGAGGAAGAAGTGAAATGCTCGTTTTCCGCAAAAAACTTGCGGAATATGGCATCCGGCTCATGCTCGACTTCGTACCAAACCACATGGCGCTCGACAACCAGTGGCTTCCAGCGCACCCCGAACACTTCATCTCTGTTTCCGCAGAGGAACAGAGCCAGGACCCCGATGCCTGTTTTGAATATGCCAAGGGCAAATACCTTGCACATGGAAGGGACCCCTATTTTGCACCATGGACCGACACACTGCAAATCAACTATGCAAATCCCGCCACCCATGCAATGATGACCCAGAACCTCTTCACCATCAGTGAACTCTGCGACGCCGTGCGTTGCGATGTAGCCATGCTGGTGCTGAAAAGCGTTTTCAACACCACATGGAAAAACCTCAGCGGCCATATGAAGGGAGAGTTCTGGGGGCCAGCAATCGCAGCCGTCAAAAAGCTCCATCCAAACTTTCTCTTTCTGGCGGAATCATACTGGAACAAGGAGTGGGAACTGCAGCAGCAGGGTTTTGACTACACTTACGACAAACCTTTTTACGACTTTCTCACAAGCGCACCGGTCAATGGCGACAAACTCATGGGCCACATGAAGGCGCAGTGGAACTATCAGAAACACCTCTGCCGCTTTCTTGAGAACCATGACGAAGACCGCGCTGCAGGAAAAATCGGAATCAACAACAGAGCGGCCGCCATGGTATTCCTCACCGCACCCGGGATGCATCTTGTCCATCAGGACCAGATGGAAGGGTACCGGCACAAAATTCCCGTACAGCTGATACGCCAGGCACCTGAACATGAAGACAGGGAGCTTATGGAGCTCTACAGAAAGCTTTTCCGACTGCAGAGCGAGGAGGTTTTTCAGGAAGGGGAAGTTGAATGGATCAACTTTGAGGGAGCCTCGCACACTCACTGTTTCGGACTCCACCGATTCACCCGCGACCGGCACGCCATGACTCTCGTCAATTTCAGTTCAACAGGAATAGCCACTCAGTTCCATCACCCGGCGCTCAGCGGAATCAGTGAAGAGAAGCTGAACATTCTCAGCACCTCACCGGGAAACCGCGGCAACACAACCCATCTGGAGGGTGACTTACTGAAAACAAGGCTGGCGCCGCATGAAGCGATTGTCGTCACATTCTGAACAACACCCTACACGATTCAAGTCATGAAGATTGTCACTTCCACGCTCTCGCTGAAAAGCCTGAAGCCGATTGAAATCATTGATGTAACCGCTGATGCAGCCAAAGCCGTAGAGGCATCGGGCATGCAGGAGGGGCTGCTCACCCTCCTCAGCCAGCACACAACCGCCTGCCTGAACATCAATGAGAACGAAGAACGGCTGATGGAAGACATGGAAACATTCCTCAAACGACTTGCACCGAGGGACGGAAACTACAGCCACAACATTGAGCCCATAGACAGGCGCGACAACGCCCACTCCCACCTCATCGGCCTCTTCATGAACACTTCTGAAACCATTCCCTTCCGGGAAGGAAAGCTCCTGCTTGGAAGGTGGCAGTCAATATTCTTTATTGAACTTGACGGTCCCCGTCCCGAGCGTAGCCTGCTTATGCAGGTAAGCGGCATCTGAAAAGCATTGTAAATCATGGCAGAATCACACTCCCTGCTTCAAACAGTCAACTCCCCCGGCGATTTGAAGAAGCTCAACATCCGGCAGTTGGAGACCCTTGCCGATGAATGCCGGCGCGAACTCATCAACCTCATTTCCCTCAATGGCGGCCACTTCGCCTCCAGTCTCGGAGTCACGGAGCTGAGCGTAGCGCTCCACCATGTGTACAACACGGAAACGGACCGGATTGTCTGGGATGTCGGCCATCAAGCCTATATCCATAAAATGCTGACAGGACGGCGAGGCGTGATGCACACAAACCGCAAATACGGTGGTATTGCCGGCTTCCCAAAAATCCACGAAAGCCAGCATGACGCTTTTGGAACAGGGCACGCATCCACATCCATTTCCGCAGCTGCAGGAATGGCGTCAGCACGGGACCTCCAGGGAGGCAAAGAAAAGGTGATTGCCGTCATAGGCGACGGAAGCATGACAGGCGGCATGGCCTTTGAAGCAATGAACCACCTCGGAGAGCTGAAAAGCGATGTGCTGGTTATCCTGAACGACAACCAAATGGCCATCTCCCCCAGCACCGGAGGACTCAAGACGCATCTGGTCAACTTCACCCTCAACAAAACCTACAACAAAGCCCGCCGCCTCCTGTGGGAGAGCATGTCATTAATGAACAATGACCTCGCAGAGAAAGCCAAAACATCTCTGCGACGATTTGAAGATGGTATGAAAGCCGCCCTCACCCCGGGAGCGTTTTTTGAAGCACTCGGGTTGCGCTACTTCGGCCCGATAGACGGTCATAACATGGGGCAGCTTGTCCGGGCGCTCGAGGAGATGCAGCAACTCCCCAACCCGAAACTGCTCCATGTCATCACCACAAAGGGGAAAGGGTTCCTGCCCGCTGAAGAGAACCAGAGCGACTGGCATGCCCACAGCGGAGGGTTTGACACCGTTACAGGAATAACCAAAAAAAAAGATAGCCCTTCCGCTGCACCAAAATATCAGGAGGTATTCGGAGAAGCCCTTGTGGAAATGGCCCTGAAAGATCCTGCCATTACCGCCATTACTGCCGCAATGCCCACCGGCACTTCGCTTGACATGTTCCAGAGCGCCATCCCCGACCGTTTTTATGATGTAGGCATTGCCGAAGGGCACGCCGTCACTTTTGCGGCCGGCCAGGCCCTTGAAGGGATGAAACCAGTCTGCGCCATCTACTCCACATTCCTGCAGCGGGCCCTTGACCAAATCATACACGATGTCGCCCTGCAGAATCTCCATGTAGTCTTCGCCATTGACCGCGCCGGACTTGTAGGCGAAGACGGTCCTACCCACCACGGGGCCTTCGACCTCTCCTATCTGCATGCCGTTCCGGGGCTCACCATCATGGCCCCCTCAGACGGTCAGGAACTCCGCGACATGCTTCATACCGCGATCTACCACATCGACGGGCCGGTGGCCATCCGATATCCGAGGGGAAGCGCCATCGGGGGTGACCTGCGCAAAAACTTCACAGCACTGGAACAGGGAAAAGGACGGATGCTCAAAGAGGGAACCGGCCCGGTCATCCTTACCCTTGGCACCATGGCGGCAACGGCGATTGAAGCAGGACGACTGCTTGAAAACGAAGGAATCAATGTGGAAATTGCCGACATGCGTTTCCTCAAGCCACTCGACACCGAACTCATTGATAGGCTCGCTGCCTCGGCAACCCATATCGTCACTCTCGAAGAGAACAGCATCATAGGAGGGCTCGGCAGTGCAGTTGCCGACCATCTTTCCGCAGCATCAAAAAAAACCAGACTGCTCAGAATCGGCCTGCCCGACGCTTTCGTCACCCACGGCAGCATGAAAGACCTCTACAGGGAAACAGGGCTGGACACGCCAGCAGTAGCCGAAAATATCAGGGAGTTCTATACAGGAAAAGGAAGCTGAACAAAAGCAGCGGAGAAGAGAAGAATGCGGACGGCAAGATTGGCCAGAAGACCCGCAAGAAGATCATCCATCATAATTCCCCATCCACCCGGCAGCCGCTGGACAAGGTCTACAGGGCCGGGCTTGAGAATGTCGAACAGACGGAAAAAAACAAACGCAAGCACTGCCGGCAGAAGCCCTGAAGGAAGAGCAAGAAGCGCCAGCCACTGACCGGCCACCTCGTCCAGCGTCACCTCAGACGGATCCTCTCCAACAGCATCCTCCATGATGCCACCCGACCACACACCAATCACCGTCGAAAGAAGCACTCCTGCGGCAAGCACGGCCGGCTGTTGAAGAACAGGCAAAAAAACGAAGAGCAGAAGGGCAACAGCACTGGCAACGGTACCGGGAGCAACAGGAAAATACCCGACCCAGAAAACGGTGGAGAGCGCTCTGGCAAATTGGAACTTCACCCCTTCAGCTGCGGCTTTCATGCATCCCCTTCATGTTTCCCTGTAATGACCTGCCAATTGTCTTTCAGATAGGAGACCCCGGTAGCCACCGTCACCACAGTGACAGCGAGCATAATCCAGTCGAGCGTAGGAGAGAAAAGGAAGCGGCCTATCAGCTCAACCGACTGATCGCCAAAAAGTGCCGATTCCTGAAGGAAGATCAGCACCATCACCAGATAGGCAAACACATTCTGCAGAAGGGTTTTATACTTGGCCTGAACGCTTGTCACCACAGGCTGGTTCCTGAACTCGGCCCAGCTCCTGAGCGCCGTCACCACCACATCCCGAACAATCACCAGCACCACCATCCAGAGAGCAATATAGCCCATCCATACATAGACCAGAAACGCCGCGGTTATCAGCAATTTGTCGGCAAGCGGATCAAGAAAAGCTCCGAGACGAGTCACCTCGTTGAACCTTCTGGCATGCCACCCGTCATAGAGGTCAGTCAGTGAAGCCACCGTAAACACAATAACCCCTACAAGCTTGAACAACGGATCCTCATTCAGGAGGAGCAGCACAAACACCGGTACCAGCAGAATCCGCAGGGCGGTAAGCTGGTTTGGTATGGTCATATAGCGTTCAGAATCGGCTTTCAAGGGTAACATGATTGAACGGTGAAAATGAATTTCGGGGTCAAGATACCAAAAATTCAACTCATTTTATTTCTGCAGGAAACCATTCCATACGACTCTCTCAAAAAAGTTTACCCTACCGCAAAGAAACAGCCCACCATCTTCATTCAGAGCACCCCTCAAAGCGTGACAATGGTGACGCCATCATACCCCTCACCCCAGGCTCCGGGACGGTATGACTTGACTTCGGGATGGCGTTTGAGAAGCTCCCGAATCCGTCGTTGGAGTACCCCGGTTCCGGTACCATGAATTATTGTGGCCGAGTGGATGCGGTTCTGGTGAATGGCGTCAATGAACCGTTCCGCCTTCAGCACCGCTTCGTCGCCGCTCAAACCTCTGATGTCGAGCGTTGTTGACTCTACGGGCGTAAGTATGGAGTTCCAGCCTTTCGGAACAGAAGCAGATTTCTCCGTTTTTCGAGTCTGCCGCCGTGAAGTTTTTTCAAGATTTTTCAAAAGCGCCCTCACCCTGAAGTTACCACACAGCACTACTGCGCCCTCACCCATAAGGCTTTCCACCTCTCCGGTTGCCGAAGAGTCCAGAATTCTCACCAAGTCACCTTCACGGATACTCAGGTCTGGGGGAGTTGCTGTTTCCTCATGCAAAGCGGCACTTCTTTTTTCAGCCTCAACCGCCCTGGAGGAAAGTTTTCTGCGGGCCTCCTGCAGCATTCGCGGATCCCTTGGAGCATTGCGAACATCCTGAAGAATGTCCCGGATTTCGCGTCGGGCAAGTGCAACCTCGCGCTGTATATCTTTTGACGCTTTGAGTTTCTGCTCGCGCCCCCGACGCGCAAGGGCCGCCTCAGAGTCGACAACAGTCTGCTCCCGAAGTTTCAGGCGCGCCTCCGCCGTTTCAAGCTCACCCCCGAGAATCCGGTTTTCAGAGAGCTGCCGGTGAAGATCGCTGAGCAGTCCCTCAAGTGCCTGATGCTCTTCATGCATGAAAGCACGAGCTTCATCAAGCATCAACTTCGGAAACCCCAGCCGCTGCATCATGGAAAAGGCAAAACTGCTGCCTGGCACCCCCTTGATAAAGCGGAAAGTTGGCTGCAGGGCCGTGCGGTCAAACTCCATGGCTCCATTCACAACCCCCTTTCGTTCATGAGCATAGGCTTTCAGCTCCCCAATGTGGGTAGTCACAATGGCCTTGCTCCCCCGTCGCATAAGCTCCTCAACAACACTCCGCGCAATGGCCCCTCCCTCCTCAACATCGGTTCCCGAACAAAGTTCATCAATCAGCACAAGAGAGTTCTTGCCGGCACCATCAAGAATGCGGCGCACCTCCCAAAGATGAGAACTGAATGTGGAAAGATCGTGCTCGATGGACTGCTCGTCACCTATTTCAATCCCTATTTCCCCGAAGAGAGGAAAAACGGAACTTTCGCTGCACGGAAGCAGATAGCCGTGGCGCAGCATGAGAGCAAGCAGTCCGACGGTTTTCATAGCCACCGACTTGCCACCAGCGTTAGGTCCGGAAATGATCAGAACTGATTCGTCAACGGAAAGCTCAAGATCGAGCGGGAAAACCTCACGGTCCGGGTGGGAAATAAGCAGCCATGGGTGATACCCCCGGACGAGGCGAAACTCACCTCCGCTACTGATGGCAGGCAGCACAGAGGCTGTTTCAAGTGCAAAACGGGCACGCCCCACAAGGGAATCAAAGAATGCGAGCAGCTGACCGTTATGGGACAAATTCCCAAGGTCGGGACGGAGACGATCGGTCACATCCCTGAGTATCCGGTCAACTTCCCGCATCTCATGTATTTCGCCCTCCTGAATGCGATTGGCAATTTCAAGGGTTTCAGCCGGCTCAACAAACACCGTCTGTCCACTGCCCGACCAGTCCTGCACAAACCCTGGAATTCTGTGGCGGTACTCCAGCTTCATGGGAAGACAGAGACGCGAATTCTTTATGGCAACGCCCTCTTCCATCAACCAGCCGCTCCTCCTGCAATGGCCGAGAATCTTCTCCATACTGCGCATAAGAAGCTGCCTGTCATCACCAAGAGCGTGCCTGATTTTTTTCAGTTCATCGCTTGCCGAACTCCTGACTTTGCAGTCCTCATCAATAACCGCCCTGATGGTGGGCCGTATGGAGGTATCAAGCCAGATCCTCTCACAGAGTGAATCGAGTCGCGGCCAGTTTTCACAGTTTGCGGCAAAGAAGCGCTGGAGTGCCGCTGAGGCCTGAAGCAACTCATCAATATCGCGAAGCTCTTCGGGCTCAAGGCGGGTGCCCTCCATGCCAATTTTCACAAGAAGAGCCCGCGTATCAGGGAGAGCGGAAAACGGTAGTGAAGAACCTTCTTGAAGAAGTGATTTCAACTCAAGCACCCGCTCAAGCTCCACCTGCAGCTCCTCCTGTCCGGAGCACGGGGCAAGCCCCTGAAGGGCGTCCCGGCCGGGCGCCGACATACAGAGCCCGGCGGCGTAGCCGGAAACCCTGTCAAATTCAAGTTTTTTATGATTTCTGCCGTCCATTACAATCGTTTGCCGGAATTTTCCGCTTTGCCCTTTTTTTCTTTAGTTTCGTATAATGCCACACCTGAAGATACTTTATCCTGCCTTGAACCAATAGTATATCATGCCATGCGCCTTTCAGTCAATATAGACCACATAGCTACGCTGCGCAATGCCCGCAACGAACACGAGCCCGACCCGACAGCAGCCGCACTGCTCGCAGAAAAAAGTGGAGCCGCAGGCATTGTATGCCACCTTCGTGAAGACCGTCGCCATATCCGCGACCATGACCTTGCAGCGCTGAGAAAAGCGGTAACAACAAAGCTCGACCTTGAAATGGCCATGACGGACGAAATGGGTGCCATTGCGGTTGCTACCATGCCAGAACTGATTACACTGGTGCCCGAAAAACGCGAAGAACTCACAACAGAAGGCGGATTCGCCATTGAACGGCACTTCAACCGCCTGGTTGACTTTCTGGAGCCGATCAAAGGAGCTGGAATTGAAATCAGCCTTTTCATTGAAGCAGAACAACGAGCCATTGATCTGGCTGAAAAAGTGGGCGCCGACTTGGTTGAACTTCACACGGGAGCATACGCACTGAAATCGGGTGAAGAACAGGCAACTGAACTCAAAAGAATCCGCCAGGCTGCCACATATGCCAAAAGCCTTGGGCTCAGGGTTGTTGCCGGACACGGCCTCAATTATCAGAACATCCACCCCTTCCGCGACATTGAAGAGATAGAGGAGGTCAGCATAGGCCACGCCCTCATTGCACGGGCCGCTTTTGTTGGTATTCCAGCAGCCGTCCAGGAAATGCTCGACATCATCAGCTGACATGACCTCCTTATCCAAAGCACCCGTCACAATCATCCTTGCCACCGCCAACCCCGACAAGGTACGCGAACTCCGCCCGCTTCTTGAGGGTATTGACCCACGATTCAGCGTGCTCTCTCTTGCAGAAGCAGGCGTGCAGATTGACATAGAGGAAACAGAAACAACCCTTGAAGGCAATGCCATGCTGAAGGCGAAAACCATTTTCAGCCTGCTCAATGGCCGCTTTCCCTCCATGATCGCCTTTGCCGACGACACCGGACTTGAAGTCCGAGCACTAGAAGGTGCTCCAGGAGTATACTCTGCCCGTTATGCCCCAGTTGCGGACGGAGGAGAACCAACCTATAAAGACAATGTTACCCACCTGCTCCACGAAATGGAGGGGAAAAGAGACAGAAGCGCCCGGTTCCGGACGGTGATTGCACTCAAAGGCATCATTGCCGGAAAGGGAGGCCCGGACGAAGTCGCCCAAAAGACAATTGAGCAGACGATTGAAGGGGCAGTTGAGGGAACCCTCACCACTGAAACTGACGGCAGCAGCGGATTCGGATACGACCCGATATTTATGGTTGCTGCCGCAGGAAAAACCTTTGCCCGGATGAGCGGGGACGAAAAAAACAGGATCAGCCATCGGGCACTCGCCACAAAAAAAGCCATTGCATTCCTTCACTCCATACACTGACCCGTACCATAAGCCATGACCCTTTTTCAAGCCATCATGCTCGGCATAGTGCAGGGGTTGACGGAATTTCTCCCCATCAGCAGCACAGCACATCTGAAAATTGTTCCCGCCCTTCTCGGATGGAGCGACCCCGGAGCCGCATTCACAGCCATCATCCAGATTGGAACCCTCGCCGCCGTGCTCATCTATTTCTGGCGCGACATTGTTTCCATTGTGACCGCTGTCATTTCGGGCCTCATCAAAGGCAGACCGCTGGAAAGCAATGGAGCCAGAATGGGCTGGATGATAGCAGCCGGCACCATCCCGATTGTTGTGTTCGGGCTACTCTTCAAAGATCAAATAGAGACCACCCTCCGCTCGCTTTACTGGATAAGCGGCGCACTGATAGGCCTTGCCATTCTGCTCTCCCTCGGAGAATGGAACATAAAAAAACGGCTCTCCAGCGGGCGGTCACTGAAAACAATGGAACAGATCGGATGGAAAGAGGCGCTCCTTATAGGTCTTGCCCAGAGCATTGCCCTCATTCCCGGTTCATCCCGTTCAGGCGTTACCATTACCGGAGGGCTCTTCCTGAACCTTTCCCGGGAAACCGCAGCCCGATTCTCGTTTCTGCTCTCCCTGCCTGCCGTCTTTGCAGCAGGCATTTTCCAGCTCTACAAAACCTGGGATATCATCACAGCCTCGCAAGGGAACATCATGAACCTTGCCGCCGCAACCCTCACCGCCGCTATTGTAGGGTATCTTTCCATTGCATTCCTACTCAACTATCTCAAGAAACACACCACCACCGTATTCATCCTCTACCGCTTCCTTGCAGGAATCCTGCTTCTTATGCTGCTCTCCACCGGTATACTGCAACCCTGAAACAGCCGGTGGACAGACTGAAACGGACCGCACCCTTCCCCGGTGCAACTTTTTACAGATCAGTAAGGGTTTTTTTCTTATATATAAAGAACTTGAAATAACCTTTTAATCACCAATCAGCCATGCCATCCAGCCTTTCAGGCACAGGGCATAATGGCTTTGAAAAAGCGGACTTACATATACACACCAAATGTTCTGACGGAATCTGTACACCTGAAGAGATTGTTGAAAAAGCAGCAGCCGCAGGGCTGAAAGCCATCAGCATTACAGACCACGATTCCGTTGCCGGTATTGACAAAGCAAAGCCATCTGCCATAGAAAAAGGTATCGAGCTTATTCCCGGTGCAGAAATGAGCTCGGCCTACAAGGGATATGACATTCATGTCCTTGGTTATTTTTTTGATTACAAGCAGTCCGCCCTCAAGGAGTATCTGGACCACTGCCGACTCCAGCGAACCGAAAGGGCTGAGCGGATGGTAGGAAAGCTTGCCAAAATGGGCGTCAAGATCGGAATTGAGCAGATCATACTCAAAGCGCAGAACGGAAGTGTAGGACGGCCCCACATTGCAGCAGTGCTGCAAGACGGGGGATATGTAAAAAGCTTCAGCGAAGCCTTCAGCCGCTATCTGGGCGCGCACAGCCCCGCGTATGTCAAAAGCATAGAGACCCATCCGGCAGAGGTCATAAAGCTCATCAATGAGGCTTCAGGTCTGTCGTTTCTGGCCCACCCGGCACAGAGCGTTTCAGACGAAATTCTCAAACAGCTGATCACCTTCGGGCTTGACGGAATTGAAATTGTCCACCCCTCTCATGACAGCTACAAACAGAACTACTATCGCGAAATAGCCAACGAGTATTTCCTGCTCTTTTCCGGAGGGTCCGACTTTCACGGACTCAAGGACCGTGAGGATGAAATATTCGGAAAATTAACCATCCCTATGAATTGGGTAACGAAAATGAAAAGCCGGCTGGTAGAGGCCTGAGCAGATACGAGATTGGGGAATTGATGAAGATTTGCTATTATCACGACTCTCGTTTCAGGCAGCGCTGCACTATGGACAGCGTGAACCCCATAGATCTCTGCACATGCCGGTGACACTCATACGGACCCTCGAAAAAAACCTTGTATACAAGCTCAAGGATTTTTTTCTCACCATGCAGGAATTTTTCCTCTTTGGCGTGCGCGCGTTCCTTACCATACCCAAAATCAGACGATACTGGAGAGACTTTCTCGACCAAGCCAAAATATGCGGAGCCGATTCCATTCCAATCGTGCTGGTCAGCGCCATTTCAATCGGCTCGCTTCTTGCCATTGAGGTAGGAAACCTGCTTGAGGATTTCGGCGCAAAAACAATGCTGGGCCGCTCAACCTCCATTTCTGTCATCCGCGAACTCGGCCCGCTGCTTATGGGACTGATGCTTTCGGCCCGCTTCGGTTCACGAAACGGAGCAGAACTCGGAGCAATGAAAATCTCAGAACAGATTGATGCGCTCAGAGCGTTTGGAACAGACCCGATAGCAAAACTGGTGATGCCGCGCCTTGTCGCAGCCCTCATCATGTTCCTGCCGCTCACCGCTCTCTCAGATTTTGCGGGGCTCTACAGCGCAGCCTACATGGCCGAACATTACCACCATCTCGACCCCGGCATTTTCTGGAACTCGGTCTACCCCCGACTCGCACTGAAAGACTTTGTGGTCGGTTTTGCCAAAGCTCCGGTGTTCGCCGTCATAATCACTCTGGTCAGCAGCTTCAACGGCTTTTCAGCAAGCGGAGGCACAGCCGGTGTTGGCCGCTCAACCATCAAGGGAATCGTGGTTTCTTCAGGTCTGGTGCTGATTGCCAACTTCTATGTCTCGAAGATCGTTCTTGAAAACATGTAAGTGAATGATTGAATTACGCAATGTCAGCCTGAAATACGGCGAGAAAGAGATACTGCATAACATCTCGCTCACCATTGAAGACAACACCATCAAGGCCATTCTTGGCCCCAGTGGTGTTGGCAAAAGCACCATACTCAGGCTGATGCTCGGCCTCATGCGCCCCACCTCGGGCCAGGTTTTTGTGGACGGCGTCGAGATCTCCAGCCTTTCAGAAGCGGAACTGTTCCCCATCCGCCGGAAAATGGGCATGGTTTTTCAGGGCAACGCACTGTTCGACTCCATGACAATCAGCCAGAACCTCGGGTTCTTTCTCCGTGAAAACCTCAATCTTCCCGAAGAAGAGGTGCTCGCCCGGGTTGAAGAGCAGATCCGCTTCGCTGGCCTTGAGGGATATGAAGAGCAGCTGCCCGAAAGCCTCAGTGGTGGCATGCGCAAACGAGTAGCAATCGGACGGGCGCTGATTTTCAGGCCGCACATGATTCTCTTTGACGAGCCAACGGCGGGACTTGACCCTGTTAGCTCAAAAAAAATTCTTTCACTGATCAGCTCTCTGCGTCAGCACAACAACCTCGGAGCCGTCATCGTCACCCATATTATTGACGATGTTTTCAATGTTGCCGACTGCGCCGCAGTACTGTACCAAGGGGAAATTATTTTTGACGATGTTACCCCGAAACTGCATGAGTCCGAGCATCCGTTCATTCGCTCCATCCTCTCCGACAAAATTCTCGAATTGTAAACGACTAAAGAACTCCACAGGTATGAGAAACCCCAACGCGCTGAAATGGAGCGACCTTAAAACTGGAATATTTTTCATTTTCGGTATTGGCTTTGCCGCCTATCTTGGGCTGGTAATAGGGAAAAACAGCAGCCTTTTCACCGGAGTAACCACAGTAAAAGTACTTGCCGAAAACATGCAGGGCCTGGCTGAAAACAACTTTGTCTCCGTGTCGGGCAAAAAAGTAGGCACGGTTTCCAATATGGAATTTGTCGGCAGCAATGACTCGCTCTTTGTTGTGGCCGACCTCCGGCTTCGCGAAGAGTTTGCAGGACTGGTCACCAAAGACTCGAAAGCAACCATCAAGTCATTAGGCGTTCTGGGCGACAAGTATGTTGACATCACCACAGGAAAAGGTGCCCCGGTTGTGGATGGGGACTACATCGCCCTCAATACCCAGGACGGCATGGCAGGACTGACCAGCGGCGCAAAACAGGCCGTTGACCAGCTCAACACACTGCTTGAACAGCTCAACAGCGGGAAAGGGGTGGCGGGACGGCTTATTTCCGATGAAAACATGGGCGAAGAACTTGCCGGCACCATAAAAAGCCTCAACTCAACCGCCGAAGAGCTTGCTGCAATGTCGAAAAAAGCCGCACACGGCGACGGGCTGCTCGCAAAACTCATCAATGACAGGCAGCTTGCCGACAACACCGAAAACACCATTGCCCGCCTGAACCATGCCGCACTGCAGGCCGACTCCGTGATGATGCGCATCAACAGTGGCGAAGGCACGCTCGGCCAGCTTCAGGAGAACCCTGCGCTTTACAACAACCTGACAAAAGCGCTCGGTTCGCTCGACACGCTTCTGGCCGACATGAAAAAGAACCCCGACCGCTATGTCCGCTTCACGCTTTTTTAAACGCCAGACAGCCCTTCGCACTTCACCCGGCAACAGAGGACGCAAGGCACTGCTGCTGCTCATGCTCTGCCTTGCGTTCAGACCCTCCATATCCCACGGCTATGACTTAACGCCTGTTGAGCAGCTTATGCAGGAAGGGGTAAAAAAACACATTTTTCCCGGCGCATCCATTGCCGTCATCCATAAAGGCAAAACCGTTTTCCACCAGGCATTCGGAAACACCAAATGTACACCGCGCCCCACTCCCGCTGACACCACAACCATCTATGACCTGGCCTCACTCACCAAGGTAATAGCCACCACCGCCATTGCAATGCAGCTGGTTGAAGGCGACTCGCTTGAAATCGACCGTCCAGCCGCCCGCTACCTCCCCCAATTCGGAAACAACGGAAAAGAGCGCATCACCGTTCGCCAACTTCTGACACACACCTCCGGCCTTCGCTCCCACGCCGACTACATCGACTCCTGCCGGACGGAAAGTGAGCTTTTCAGAGCCGTATCGCAAGACACCACCTTTACTGAACCTGGAACCCTTACCGTGTACAGCGACAACGGCTTCATAGTTCTCGGCAAAATCATTGAAGCCATCACCCGAAGAAGCCTTGCCGACAACTTCAGAACCCGTTTTTCAGGCCCCCTCGGTCTGCACTCCACAGGCTTCACACCTCCACCGGAACTACTTTCGAGAGTAGCCCTCACAAGCCGGGAGAACACCTGGGATCTCAACTGGAAACGGCCGCTCGTAAACGACCAGAACGCCGCCATCATGGGGGGCGTTGCCGGCCATGCCGGGCTGTTCGGAACCACCGGTGACCTCATCCGTTTCACCCGAATGCTTATGGAAGGTGGAGAGCTGGAGGGAGTAAGGTATTTCAAATCCTCAACCCTCAAAAAATTCACTAAAAGAGAGGGCAAAGAAGAGCGCGCGCTCGGATGGGATCTCCGTTCAATGGACGGCTACGCATCAACCGGCCCGGAGTTTTCAGATAAATCGTGGGGCCATCTCGGCTTCACCGGCACAAGCCTATGGATAGACCCCGAAAAAGATCTGGCAGTCATCATGCTCTCAAACAGAGTCTGTCCATCTCCAGAGAACAAAGCAATCAGAGAGTTCAGGCCCCTTCTGCATACAACTGTTGCCCGGTGCCTCGGCTACGGCCCCACCTACACACAGTAGGGCACCTCCAGGACACCTCTAAAGCATCTCTATTTAGGCGAAAATACCATCCATAGGTACAATGGGCAGTGGAACCTGTTCCACCCCTTCGCTCCTAAAAACCGCATTGGCCGCCATGCGCCCGGTAAAGGCGGCCGCCTCCATCAGAAACACTGGCGCCTCCACCCTCACCCAGTCGCCCGCGAGAAAGAGGTTGCTGAAAGGCGTTTCAACACCGGGCCGTCCGGCATGATCGCCCGGAGCCCAGCGGGTAAAGTTGGACTGTATCATGAAGAGCTCATGCAGAACCCTGACCCCTTCAGTTTCAAGGAACATATGGTGCATTTCGGCAATCATAGCGGCCTTGATCTCCTCTTCAGGACGCATGTCCTCCGGCGCAATGGCGTAGGCATGCAGTTCAACCACGCACCCGCCCGTTTTCCCGGCCCAGCTGATGTAAGGCTCCTGAAAGGCTGAATAGAGAGAAATGGAATCCGTATAGGTGTATCCTGAAACGGTATAGAACGGGAAAGAAGCTGAATCAATCGGCTTGTCAAGCCAGATACGGTAAACCGCATAAGGATCGGCCTCACCAAGATCCGCTACGGATTTTTCAAAGCTCGGGCTGGCAAGGCTGGAATTTCCCACAATCTCTCGTGTACCGCGGACATCGGTGGCCATCACGCAGTAATCACACTCCAGAAGCTTTTCGGCTGTTCCGCCACCTCCTTCAGGAGAATGAAGAACCAGCATGCCATCCCCGCTTTTCACCGAAAGTCTTACCAGAGCTGCCGGCGGCGGCCCGCCAAGAACATCTCCATTGCTGCTGAACCTTCCGGCATGGCATGGACAGAAAAAACCGCCGCTCTCATCCGGCACAACCGGGCAACCCATATGGGTACAGCGGGCGTCAAAAGCGAGATACCCCCCACCCTCGCGCTTCACCAGCACGGGAACGCCTTCGCGGCTGACGAGGCTGGTCCACCCGGAGTCCTGAACATCAGCCGGACTGACATGAAGAATCTCTCCACTGCCACCGGCACCCTGCACCGCCACCCCCGCAATCCGCTCACCCTCAACCTTGAGTGAAAGTGCACGGTGCCCCGAAAGCACCGTGACCCCCAACTCCCGCAGCTTTACCTCAAGCGGGTTGATGAGGGCCGTCATACAGTCGCGGTTTGTGATGTTGAACGAAAGGCCTTCAGGACTTCCCATAAAATAAAAATGGAAATATCGAATGGCTTCAGCCGCTGAAAGCACCTCCATCCGGTTCATGGTAGCATCAGCGAACGGATGCAGCACCGTGTCGATAAAAGCAGGAAGAATCTCCCCCTTCCTGCAGTATTCCATAAAATTAATCCCGTCATACTCGCGGAATGTTTTTCCATACTGATATCCGAACATGCTCACAACCGGCAGGAGACCCCGGTACTCCCTGAGAAACGATGCAATATCAAGAGAACGGGACTGACCGACGACGGAGAGTATGTTGAAAGGAAACACTTTTGGCGTTTGGCCGTAAGTCTCCGCCGGCCGCTCCCTGAAGAGCACCGGATAGCCAGGAGAAGCATCAAAAACATCATCCGTAATACCCGCCGAAGCAAACATCTCGTTGAGGTTGTAGTACTGGTCAAAAAAACCGTGGAACCCATGTTCAACAGGCATCTGCTCCCCAAGAGCCTCAATCTCCCATCCGGTAAGCTTTCCCCCGAGAGCACCTGAAGACTCCACCAGCGTCACGCAGGCGCCCTTCTTTGCAAGCTCAAGAGCAGCGCTGATGCCAGCAAGCCCTCCCCCGATCACCACGCATCGTTTCCCTTCGGGCATTGTCTGACTGGCATCTGCGGAACGGGGTCCTGAAGAATACAGCTCCCTCCGTGGTTGATAATACCCGACAAGACCGGCCGTCACTGCTGCTCCCGCACCAACCCCAATGCCTGCTCTCTTCAGAAACCTCCCGATGAACTCCCGTCGATCCATACTGCCGTAAATTAAAAATTGTGTGCCGCCCCAGCCCATAACAGCTGCTTTTATTATATTTAATGATAAAATTGACGGTATCATAATGAACGACGAATGACCAATCGCCCCGAAACCCCCGCCCGAGAGATACGCCGCGCGGCTCTGCAGCTCGGCTTTGCCGCCGTCGGGTTCAGCTCTCCCCCTCCCCGCCAACAGGCAGCGATACACTATAGGCAAATGCTCGAAGAGGGCCGCCACGGTGAAATGGCCTATCTAGAGCGGGGGCTCGCCGGGCGACTGGAACCGCATCTGCTGCTGCCGGGAGTAAAAACGATCGTGTCGCTTGCAATCAGTTACCATACCCCGTCCCGCCCGGAGGGCGTAGCGTCCAGCATTGCCCGCTACGCAAGGATTACCGACTACCACAGGGTGCTGCGGGAACGGGCAGAAGCCCTACTCGAAGAAATCAGGCACATACTCGGCCGACGCCTTGAGGCATACATTGCGGTCGACAGCGCTCCGGTTCTGGAAAAAGAGCACGCAGAACAGGCAGGAATCGGTCGGACAGGTAAAAACACCCTCCTCATCGTACCCTCTGCCGGATCCCATGTTTTTCTTGCCGAACTTCTCATCGATGAGGCTATCTCCGAAGAACGCCCTCCACTGCCAAACCCATGCGGCAGCTGCAGCATCTGCATGGACGCATGCCCCACAGGAGCCCTTGCAGCCCCCGGAAAACTTGACGCAACCCGTTGCATAAGCTACCTTACCGTTGAACTCAAACGAGATTTCACACCCGAAGAATCGACAATAATAGGCTCCATGCTCTTCGGATGCGACGCATGCGGGGAACTCTGCCCCCATAACCAGCGGCCTCTCATCACCGCAGACCCTGCGTTCGCACCAATAACAGAACTCTTTGAGCTTGACCCCGAGGAAATCCTGAAGCTCAGCCGCAGTCAATTCAAGGCACTCTTCGGAGGCACCCCCATCTGGAGGATTGGACTCAAACGCATGAAACGCAATGCACGCGCTGTCCTCGCCAACCTTGGCCGAGCAGTTCCTGCCACAAAGAGCAACACATCAACATTCTGAACCCTGATGCCCCGAGAAGTATGGAAACGACGCAACTGCTTTGGATCGCCTCTGCAATTCTGCTCATCACCGGATTTGCAGGACTTCTCATCCCCGCCCTGCCGGGCATTCTGCTGATTTTTGCGGGACTGGTGTTCGCCGCATGGGCCGAAGGGTTCGCCTATGTCGGCTGGACCACAATCACTGTTCTCGCCATCCTTACCCTGTCCGCCTGGCTCCTTGACACCCTTGCAGGCCTGCTTGGAGCACAGCGATTCGGAGCCGGCAAATCCGGCCTGCTGGGAGCGGCTGCAGGAACAGCCGTCGGATTGGCGTTCGGCCTGCCGGGAATAGTCCTCGGCCCCTTCATCGGAGCCGTGCTCGGAGAACTCTACCAGCACAAAGACCTTCGCTCCGCAGGCACTGCGGGGCTGGGCGTCTGGGTCGGGATTGCTGCAGGCACGGCCATCCGCATCACCGTCGCCTTCGTGATGGTTGGGGTGTTCATTCTTGCCCGAGTCCTCTAGCACGCCTCTTTATTTGTTGCGCACTGCGATTACTGTCAATAAAGAGAGGCCCCCTATAGAAACCCATAAACGCAGAAAGCCCGCCGAAGCGGGCTTTCTGTCGTGAAACGAAGGGCTCAGTGCTTGAAATGGCGCATGCCGGTAAAAACCATGGCAAGATTGTTGGCGTCGGCCGCCTCAATCACCTCATTGTCTCTGATGGACCCGCCCGGCTGAATGACTGCGGTTACCCCTGCTTCAGCCGCAGCAAGCAGGCCATCGGCAAACGGGAAGAACGCGTCGGAGGCAACAACGGAACCGTGCAGGTCGAGGTTCACCTCTGAGGCTTTCCAGCGCGCAATCTTTGAGGAATCAACACGCGACATCTGTCCGGCACCCACACCGTAGGTCTGGCGGTTGCGCACATAGAGAATGGTATTGCTCTTGATGTGCTTGCAGATTTTCCAGGCAAACATAAGATCTCCCAGCTCCTCCTCGGTCGGCTGACGCTTCGTCACAACCGTCAGCTCCTCACGGGTCGCAATGCGGCTGTCGCGCTCCTGCACCAGCATGCCGAACGGCGTAGACTTGAACTCCCATCCCGCTTTGGGAAGCGCGCCCGTCTGAACAAGCAGACGGCGATCTTTCTTTTTCATGAGCATGTCGAGCACACCCTCCTCATAGGCCGGAGCAATGAGAATTTCAGTAAAGATTCCATTCACAGCCTTTGCCGTCTCCATATCGAGAGGACGGTTGAACGCGATAATGCCGCCAAACGGAGCCTGCGTATCAGTAGAGAATGCGCGTTTCCAGGCCTCAAGAAGGGTTGACGCCTGGGCAACACCACAGGGATTGGTATGCTTGATGATGACGACTGACGGATCCTCTCCGCGGAACTCCTCAATCAATCCGCCAGCTGCGGCAATGTCGAGCATGTTGTTGTAGGAGAGCTCTTTGCCGTGAAGTTTCTCAAAATAATCGCCAAAGGAACGGGTACCATCTGCATCTGTCAACCGGTAAAATCCGGCACTCTGATGGGGATTCTCTCCGTAGCGCATTCCAAGCTCTTTTTCAAGCTGAACCGTCATGCTTTCAGCCGCAGCACCTCCCTCACCGGTCGTTTTCGAAAGATAACCGGCAATCGCACGGTCATAACGAGAGGTAAGCTCAAACACCTTCAGGGCAAGACGGAGGCGGGTGGAACGAAGGGTTGCACCGCCGCCGGCACGCATTTCAGCAAGCACGCCGGGATAATCGGCGCTGTCGGTCAGCACCGTCACCGACTCGTTGTTTTTGGCTGCGCTCCGAAGCATGGAGGGGCCGCCAATATCTATATTTTCAATTGCATCTTCAAACGAAACCCCCGGTTTTGCAACTGTTGCCTCAAAAGGATAGAGGTTGACAACAACCATATCAATGAAGCTGATGCCGTTTTCAATCGCCTGTGCAGAATGGTCGGGATTGTTTCTGACCGCCAGAAGGCCGCCATGTATTTTAGGGTGGAGTGTTTTCACCCGCCCGTCCATAATTTCAGGGAACCCCGTAATGGTGGATATGGACGAAGCTGTGACGCCCGAATCCTGAAGGGTTTTGAGGGTGCCGCCGGTTGAAAAAATTTCAACACCCAGAGAGGCAAGCTCCCTGCAGAAATCGACAATACCGGTTTTATCAGAAACCGACACCAGTGCTCTTTTGATAAGCGGATCAGACATTTGAGGAATGGTTATCTTATGGTATTATTGCAAAGGAGACCCAGTCCGCGGCAATTCATGCCGACAGGGCTTTCAGAAGCGGAAATGTAAGAAATATTCCCAATATGAGTAACCATAAAAGACGCCTTGCCGTGTTCTGTTCAGGAGGTGGAAGCAATTTCCGGTCCCTCTTCCACGCAATAGACGAACGCTCTATGCCGGCTGAAATCGTCCTCTGCATCTCAAACCGCTCGGCATGCGGAGCTATGGAGTTTGCCCGGAAAAAAGGCATTTCGGCCGTCCATCTCTCAGAAAAACAGTTCAGTGCGTTCGGCGAATTTTCGCGTACCATGATTGAAACACTCGAAAAGCACCGGATAGAGTTCATTCTCCTTGCCGGCTACATGCGCAAAATACCCGCAGAGATAGTCAGCCGATACAGCGGGAAAATTCTCAACATCCATCCGGCACTTCTACCGAAATTTGGAGGCGAGGGCATGTACGGAAGCCTTGTGCACGAGGCTGTTATTGCCGCCGGTGAAACCCGGAGCGGAGCCACAGTCCACTTTGTAGACGAAGAGTATGACCGCGGAGCCATTCTTCTGCAAGAGAGCGTTGCGGTAGAAAAAGACGACACCCCCGCCTCACTCGCTGCAAGGGTGCTCGAATGCGAACACAAGCTCTACCCCGACGCCCTTGAAAAACTTCTTGACCTGCCCTGCTGATGAACGATACACGCCTCAACATCAGTGAGATTTTCCGCTCCATTCAGGGAGAATCGTCGTATGCCGGATGGCCATGTACCTTCATCCGTCTTGCCGGCTGCAGCCACAACTGCAGGCACTGTGATTCACTCTATGCAAAAATCACTGAAGAGAGACTCACCACAAAAGAAGTTCTCACCCGTGCACTGGCACTAAAAACGGATATCATTGAAATTACCGGAGGCGAACCTCTGGAACAGGCAGAGTCCCACTCGCTGATGACCGAACTCTGCAACACCGGAAGGAAGGTTCTTCTGGAAACCGGAGGCTTCATGCCTGTGGCGGGGATTGATCCCCGGGTCCATAAAATCATTGACCTGAAACCCCCTTCTTCCGGCCACGAGAAAGACAACTGCATGGAGAACATCACTCTTGCGCTCAAAGCAGGAGAGAGGATGCGCAAATCATTCGAGTTCAAGCTGGTACTGGCCGACAGGAACGACTATCTCTGGGCCCGGGACCTGCTGGGCCAGAATCCTCTCCAGGAGTCCTGCACCGTCCTCATGGGGGTGGTTGCCGGCACGCTTTCACCCGACCGGCTTGCAGGCTGGATTCTTGAAGACAGTCTCAGGATACGCATGCAACTGCAGCTTCACAAACTGATATGGCCAGAGCGCACGCGGGGCGCATAACAGCAGGAAAGAGGGAGGCGTTGACTTTTACGATGCTCCTGATTACTTTTCATTTTTCACATTCAATGCATCACTTTTGATTACCCTCTCCGTCATTGTCCCGCTCTTCAACGAACGGCAGTCCATTCCCGAACTCCTGAGTGAACTCTCCCTGGCCCTCCATGACAGAGAGCTGCAGGAGCTCGTCACCCATCCGTTCAGTCATGAAATCATTATGGTTGATGACGGTTCAACCGACGGGTCGGCTGATGTGGTAAAAAGCCTGACAGCAACCACTCCCGGGCTGAAGCTCATATCATTCCAGAAAAACTTCGGTAAAACAGCGGCCCTTTCTGCAGGCTTCCGGGCAGCCGAAGGAGAATTTGTCTGCACAATTGACGCCGACCTGCAGGACGACCCCGCATCCATCAAACCGCTGCTCAGGAAACTGCTTGAAGGAGACGATCTGGTCAGCGGATGGAAACGCCACCGCCGCGACCCTCTTTCCAAAATCATCCCTTCAAAGCTGTTCAACACCGTCACCAGGCTCTTTACCGGCCTGCGCATACACGACATTAACTGTGGCCTCAAAGTCTACCGCTCCTCCCTCTCCGCCAGCCTGGAGCTTCATGGCGACATGCACCGCTACATTCCTGTTCTGGCCGCATGGAGAGGCTTCAAAGTCAGCGAAGTTGCAGTAAGCCACCGACCAAGAAAATTCGGCACAACCAAATACGGAGCCGGGCGGTTCCTTTCCGGACTTTTCGATTTTCTTGCAGTCCTCTTCATCACCAGATATTTCCGCCGCCCAATACATTTTTTCGGCATGGCCGGTCTCATCAGCTTTCTTGCCGGATTCGGCATCAGCCTCTATGTCACCCTCGACAAAATCATCAATAGCCACTACATCAGCAACCGTCCCATTCTCTTTCTCGGCATTCTGCTGCTGATTCTTGGAGTCCAGCTCTTCTCAACAGGACTGCTGGGTGAAATGCTCTCGATTTCAGCACCAACTGAGAGCCGGTTCGCCATAAAGGAAACAGAAAATCTCACCAATCAACAGAAACAGAACATCAACTCATGAAACGAGTCGGAGCCCATGTCAGTATAGCCGGAGGTGTTGAAAACGCCCCCTTGAACGCCACAGCCATTGGGGCAAAGGCATTCGCACTCTTCACCCGGAACCAGCGGCAATGGCACTCTCCGCCGCTGCAGAAAACATCGGTGGACGCATTCCGACGACACTGCGAAGCAGGTGGCTTTGATGCCCGTCACATCCTCCCTCACGACAGCTACCTCATCAACCTCGGCAATCCCGATCCTGACAAGCTTGAACGGTCTAGAAATGCCTTCATTGAGGAGATGGAACGGGCCGAAACACTGGGGCTGCTTCTTCTGAACTTCCACCCCGGAAGCCACCTGAACGCCGTTGGAGAGGAGGAATGCCTTGGGCTCATTGCCGACTCCGTCAACCTCGCTCTCAAAGCGACCGACAGGGTAACGGCCGTCATTGAAAACACTGCCGGACAGGGAACAAACCTCGGCAGCCGGTTTGAACATCTCCGGTCAATCATCGACCGCATCGAAGACCGATCGCGCATCGGCGTCTGCCTCGACACATGCCACCTGTTTGCAGCAGGATACGACCTCCAGACAGCGGAGGCTGCCGCAAAAACCTTTGAAGATTTTGACCGGACAGTCGGCATGCAATACCTGAAAGGCATGCACCTGAATGACGCCCTTCGCCCGCTCGGGAGCAGGCTTGACAGGCATGCCTGCATAGGGAAAGGAATGATTGGCCTTGAAGGCTTCCGTTACATTATGCAAAGCCCTCTGTTCGAGGAGATACCGCTTATCCTGGAAACCCCCGACTCCGAAGGGTGGCAGGAAGAGATAAAACTGCTTTACAGCCTGGAAGAATCTTGAAGGAAGGGAGAGGCTCTACCCCTTTTTTCCCACAAGACGTAGCGAGCGACCCACCGAAGTTGCGCTGCCCACAAAGCCGAGAAGCAGACCAAGCAGTACAGTTGAGGGGTAGACGAGAAAAGCTGAAGAGCGCAGCACTGAGTAAAGCGCAGGCTCGTAACGGCCGATGCCAAGCTCAAACAACGCAGCCAGTGCTCCGGCGGCCAGAAGTCCCGACAGCAACCCCTGCAGCGCACCCTCAATGATGTATGGGGCCGCTATGAACGATCCAGAAGCTCCAACAAATCTCATAGTCCTGATTTTCTCTTGGCGGGCATGCATGGCCAGACGGATTGTATAACCAATCATCACCACCGTCGCAAGCGAAATAAGAATCCCCAAAGCACCTGTCACAAGAGTAAACAGGCGGGCGTTCTCCTCAATCTGTCCCAGAAACGCCTTATTGTAGCGGATATCTGAACCGGGAGCCACTACCCTGATTGCCGGAACCATGAGGGCAAGGCTGTCGGCAGATGCGTAGAGCGGCTGTACGGATATCTTTGCAGACCGTGGCAGCGGATTGGAGCCGAGAATGCCGACAACATCCTCACCGAACTCACTGGAAAAAATTCTGGCGGCATCCTCCCTGCTCACAAAAGAGACATCCCGCACGCCCGGAAGCCCCTTCATTTTCTCTGCCGCACTTCCCGAAGACTCGCCCGTCATGGAGTCACTGAAAAAAACCTCCAGTTCAACCCTCCCGCGAAGCTCCTGTATCAAATCATAAAAACTGAGTGACACCGTACCGAACAGGCCGAGAAGAACAAGAGAAAAAAAGCTGATAGCAACAGTGATGGCGGCAGGCAGTTTCGCCCTTCCGATGCTAGAAAACCCCTCCTTGAGAACAAACATGAGTGACATGATAGGACAGGATAATGGATTAGTTCAGGTTGACAAAGGTCAATTGTAGTAAAAGAATCAACAAAACAAGTTGCAAAAACAAGTTTTTTTTCTTTTAATTAAACCTTGAAACAAGGGGCTATAGCTCAGTTGGTAGAGCATTTGCATGGCATGCAAAGGGTCAGGAGTTCGAGTCTCCTTAGCTCCACACCCCAAAAAGCACGGCACAGTACCGTGCTTTTTGCATTTTCTCCGTCACTTCAGGAAAGGAATCAGAGCGAAATCATTTTTTTTAGTTTATGGTTTGAAGTTGTGGCTTCAATTGCGATTTTAAGAAGCAATGGAGTTTACATAACCTTAATATTCCCAACTTATGTGTGGAGTTTTCGGAATTTTCAACTCAAAAACTCCAGCGGAAGACACATTCTATGGGCTTTACTCCCTACAGCACAGAGGGCAGGAAGCAGCAGGAATTGTGGTTGCCGACTACAGTAAGGCCCGCAAGAAAACCCGATTCAGGCAGCACAAGGGAATGGGCCTGGTTTCGGAAGTATTCCGCGACGAATCAATTTTCGAGGAACTCGGCGGCTATGCCGCAATCGGCCACAACCGATACTCCACCACCGGCTCCTCCACCGCCACCAGCAACATCCAGCCCTTTTCACTCACCTATCGGTCAGGAAGCCTTGCCATAGCACATAACGGCAACCTCACAAACTCCCGGCAGCTCAGGCGCGAATTGACGGAACTCGGCGTTATCTTCCAGGCATCCTCAGACACGGAAATCATTCCTCATCTTGCAGCAAGAAGCCGCGAAAAAGAACCTCTGCAGCAGATTTATGATGCGCTGACGCAAGTCAAGGGAGCATACTCAATGGTTCTTCTGGCCAACAACCAGTTGATTGCCGCCCGCGACCCCTATGGCTTCCGGCCGCTTGCCCTCGGAAAAAAAACCGATCCCATCACGGGAGAACTTGCCTATGTGGTTGCCAGTGAAACCTGCGCATTCGACATTATACAGGCGGAGTACATCCGCGACATAGAGCCCGGTGAAATTCTTCTCATAGACCACCTTGCCGTAGCAAACGAACAGCCGACATCACTGTTCCTTCCCCCCTCCGAACGGAAAGCCAGATGCATTTTTGAATATGTTTATTTCGCCCGTCCGGACAGCTTTATTTTCAGCAACTCGGTTGACAAGGTTCGTCGTAATCTCGGAAAGAATCTTGCCAGGGAATCAACAATCACACCGATACCGGGAGAAAAAGAGCTGACCGTCGTCAGCGTGCCTGACTCCTCAAACACGGCCGCCCTCGGTTTTGTACGGGAAAGCAACCGAATGAACCGTGTCGCCCGTTTTGAACATGGCCTGATAAGGAACCATTATGTCGGGCGAACCTTTATCCAGCCCGGCGTCCAGAGCCGCGACATCAAGGTACGCTCCAAATACAACATAGTGCGTGGCGTTCTGCAGGACAGGCCGATCATTCTCATTGACGACTCTATTGTCAGGGGAACAACCGCCAGAATGCTCATCAAGCTTATCCGTGAAGCCGAGCCCAGCGCAATACATCTGCACATCAGCTCCCCCCCCATTACAAACCCCTGCTTCTATGGTATGGACTTCCCGACCAAACGGCAGTTGCTTACCCACATGTTCGACTCATTGGACGGGGAAATAGGGGAAATTGATAAAATCAGGGAATACATAGGGGTTGACTCGCTCAAATACCTCTCAATGGAGGGTCTTCTTGCCAGCGTCCCCTCCTTTGAAGGGGAAACATGCAGTTACTGCACAGCATGCTTCAGCGGCGACTACCCCATTCAGGTCAGCGAGGCCTCAATCGACAAGGACGAAAACGACTGACTCCCAACAGGCACTTACCCATACCCATACGAAAAAGGCGCATCTCCCGATGCGCCTTTTTCGTATGATGCAGCCAGAGAAAACCGGCCGCTATTTCTTGTTGCCCTGCTTGAACTCAATACGCACTGCCGTATGCGGCACAGCCTCAAGCCTTTTCTTGGGAATTGGTTTGCCTGACTTGATGCAGATCCCATAGGTTCGGTTTCTGATGCGGTCCAGCGCCTGGTCAATGTAGGTTATATATTTCTCATCACGTGCAATGAACATGAACCGCTGCTCACGATCCATGGTTTCCGTGCCGTGATCAGCCATATGCATGGAATAGTTGGAGTTGATTGAATCCTCCACATTTTCGTCCGACAGCGAAGAGCGGAGAATATCAAGATCCCTAAGCACCTCTTCACGCCGTTTCAGGAGAAGCTGACGGAAATGCTCAAGCTCTTCGTCATTCAGATAGGTCTTGAGCGGCGCCGGCGTTTCAATAATCTCCTGTTCTTTTTTTGCCGCACTGCTGCTTTTTCTGGGCATAATACTCAGTATTTTCTGATTCTAATGGCACGCTGAAAAAAATGAGGACTTCATAATACCATTTCCATCAGGATTTTTCAAGTCTCAATCGGCAGGACTCACCGTTCACCGATTCACCCTTTTCTCCGGTAGCATCCCCTGAAGCAATAACCGAAAGCCGAAGTTCTGTAGCAAGCGTCTCGTCTTTAATATACGCATCATTTTTCTTGGCTGCGTCGAGAAGTTTTTCAGTTCCCTCTACAAAAAGCACAATACGGTCGGTGATTTCAAGTCCACTCTCCTTCCGAAGTGTCTGGATGCGACTAACAAGTTCCCTGGAAAGGCCAAGCATTTCAAGCTCTTCGGTCATTTCAGTATCAAGGGCAACCATAATGCCATGGGCGTCGTCTGATGCGACAAGCCACCCCTCAATATCCTCATGCAGAATTTCAACATCTCCCCTCTGAATCTCAAACTGCCGCCCGTCGCACTCCAGCGAAATGACTCCCTCTTTTTCAAGATTCGCAATCTGCTTGTGGCTCATGCAACGCACTGCTTCACCAAGAAGCTTCATGTCTTTGCCGTATCGTGGTCCGAGAGTTTTGAAGTTTGGTTTCGCCTTTTTGCTGATCACCGAGCCACCCTCCTCTATGTACTCGATCTTCTGGACATTCACCTCTTCCATGATAATGTCGGCCACAAGCCTGTACTGCTCGCGTTCCCGGGCATCGGCAACAGAGAGGAGAATCCGCTGCAGCGGCTGGCGGACCTTAATGGATGCCCGCTCGCGCATGGTGCGTACAAGCGATGTGATGATCTGGGCTTTTTTCATACGCTCTTCCAGCGGCAGGTCGACTGCATCGGCATCAGCCAACGGGAAATCCGCAAGATGCACCGACTCCCTTGAGCCCTCACGCCCACCGGCGTTCAGGTTCAGGTAGAGGCGCTCAGCAAGGAAGGGAGTGAACGGAGCAAGCAGCTTTGCAAGCGTCTCCAGACAGCTGAAAAGTGACTGATAGGCCGCAAGTTTGTCTGGCCCCATGTCGCTCTTCCAAAACCGTTTGCGTGAACGGCGGATGTACCAGTTCGAAAGATCGTCAACAATGAAGTCATTGATGAGGCGGGCCGCACCAGTAAGATCGTAGCGCTCCATACACAGATGTACCGAACCAACAAGCGTATTCAGACTGGAAAGGACCCAACGGTCTAACCCGTTGCGTTCCTGTAGCTCCACCGCTGGTTCAAGACCTGTAAACCCGTCAACATTGGCATAGAGAACAAAAAAGTTATAACTGTTGATGTATGCCCTGAAAAACTTCCTCTGCTCCTCTTCAATCTCAGCCGTATTGAACGACTTTGGTCGCCAGGGAGGACTTGCAACCATCAGGTACCAGCGGATGGCGTCTGCCCCATAGCGTTCCATGGTTTCAAAGGGGTCGACAACATTGCCCTTCGACTTCGACATTTTCTGGCCGTTTTTGTCGAGTATATGTCCGTTGACAATAAGGTTCCTGTATGCGGTACTGTCGAACAGCAGCGCTGCAACCGCATGGAGGGTATAGAACCATCCACGGGTCTGGTCGACGCCCTCGGCAATAAAATCGGCAGGGAAAGTCCGGTCGAACAGCTCTTTGTTTTCAAACGGATAGTGCAGCTGGGCGAACGGCATGGAACCACTGTCGAACCAGACATCAATCAGCTCCGGCGTTCGCATGAAACGCACCCCGTCACGGATGAAATAAATTCGGTCTACAAAGGGCTTGTGCAGGTCAAGCTCCACAAGTTCCCTGTCGAGCGCCTCGCCAAGCACCCACCTCTCCCCGTCAATATCAATGAACCCTTCACGCAGTTCAGCTACAGAGCCTACTGCAAACACTTTTCCCGACGCAGCAGTGTCCCCTATCGCAAAGTCTTCAGCCACCCACAAAGGGAGCGGGGAACCCCAGAACCTTTCCCGCGAAAGAGCCCAGTCCTTGTTATCCTCAAGCCAGTTGCCGAAACGGCCAGCGCCTATTTCCGGGGGGCACCAGTTGATGGTTTTATTGAGCTCAACCATCCTCGGAGCAATATCGGTGGTTCTGATGTACCACGACTCACGGGCATAATAGATAACCGGCACATCATAGCGCCACGAAAAAGGATAGGTATGGGTGATTGTCTCCTTGCGGTAGAGCTTCCCCTCATCTTTGAGCCGCGCTATGACAGGCAGATCAACATCCTTGAAAAACATCCCGTCGTACTCGGCAACTTCAGCAGTAAAACAGCCGTTACGACCTACCGGCTGGAGCATCGGCAGGTCGTACTGTTTGGCAAGTTCATAGTCATCTGCACCAAACGCCGGAGCTATATGGACAATCCCTGTTCCATCTCCCGTTGATACAAAGGAAGCAATGGTCACGAACCAGCATTTTTTTGCAGGTACGGCATAGGGCAGAATCGGCTCATATTCAAGCCCCTCAAGCGAGCGGCCTTTCATGCGTTCTTCAACTTCCCAGAGGGAGTTCCCCTCTTCATCCTTCTCAACAAGAACCTGCCTGCGCGACTCGGCAAGAATCAGCTTTTCGCCGGTGAGGGAATGGCGTACCCGGACATAATCAATGTCGGCACCAACGCTGAGTGCAACATTGGAAATAAGGGTCCACGGCGTGGTGGTCCAGACGAGGAAAGACTCTTCCGCCCCCTTAACCCTGAACTTCACATAGACGCTCGGGTCCTTCACTTCTTTGTAGCCAAGTGCCAGCTCATGCGAACTCAGTACCGTCTCGGACTTCGGATCCTGAGGCACAATCTTATAATCCTTGTAAATCAGTCCCTTGTTGAAAATGGTTTTGAGCGCCCACCAGACCGATTCAATATAGTTGTTCTCGCAGGTGATGTAGGGGTGGTCCATATCGACCCAGTATCCCATTCGTTCGGTGAGCTTCCCCCACCCTTCGCGGTTGTCATCAATATGGTGATAGACCAGCGAGCGGGCTTCAGTGTTGAAAAGCTCCTCTCCATACTCTTCAACCTGGGCCTTGTTTTTCAGGCCAAGTTTCTTCTCAACAGATATTTCAACAGGAAGGCCGTGCGTATCCCAGCCAGCCTTGCGCGGCACACGGTATCCCTGCATAGTCCGGTAGCGGCACACAGCGTCTTTTATGGTACGGCTGAACACATGGTGAACACCCGGCTTTCCATTGACGGTAGGAGGACCTTCATAAAAGGAAAAAACCCGGTCAGCAGGTTTTTCCTCCAGGCTTTTATGAAAAATTCCGTGTTCGTTCCAGTAAGAGAGAACTGCGGCTTCCGTCTCACTGTAGGGTACATTTTGTGGATACTCGGCAAATTTATCGGCCATGGTCATGAAAATCGTTCAGGGTCAGTGTACCGGCTGGCGGCAAAAAAACCAATATAAAAGAATCGCCCGTAAAAACAGTACAGGCAGGACCTTCCACCTGAGGAAAAGCCTGCCTGTAAACAGCTGTTTTCTGTGCCCCGAACCAACAGGGAGGAACGAAATGGATTACTTTTTCTCGTTGAGAGTTGTCGACACGCCCTCAAGAATCTGTTTTGCGACCACCGTCATGGCATCAAGAGCCTGAGCCACAGCCTTGCCCATGGGCGCAATAGCGCTGTCAAGAAGTGTCGCCACACCAACAATAATGGTTCCGAGATCACCTTTAACAACATCCTGTCCCGGCTCTTGAATCGGTTCGTTTTCCTGAAAAGGGTTCTTCATTTCTTCAGCCATAGAGCAATCATGGTTATGGTTCATGCAAAGAAAGCGAGGGTACTGTGCGTTGAATTTAGCACTTTAACAGCTTCCCTCAAAGTTTCAGGAGTCCGAAGACTGCCCTCGCCCGTACCGGTCATCAAACCGGATGATGTCATCCTCGCCCAGATAAGTTCCGGTCTGAACCTCAATGATGTCGAGAGGACGCTCGGTCGGATTTTCCAGTCTATGGAGCGCGCCCACAGGAATATAGGTCGACTGGTCCGCCGTAAGGGTTATGTCTTTATCATCAACAGTTATCTTCGCAGTTCCGTGCACAACAACCCAGTGTTCCGCCCGATGCTCATGCTTCTGCAGGGAGAGAGCCGCCCCGGGGTTGACGGTTATGCGCTTGACCTTGAAATGCTCACCACTGTCAACAGTTTCATAGCTGCCCCACGGCCTGAACACCCGCCGGTGGATAGCAGTCTCGTCCCTCTCGCGGCGATTCAATTCTTCAACAAGCAATTTGACATCCTGAACCCGGTCCTGTGAGGCAACCAGCACAGCGTCGGAAGTTTCAACAATAATGTGTCGGTCAAGTCCAATGGCCGCAACCAGACGGCTAGAAGCATGAACATAACTGTCGGTCACATCATGCAGCAGCACATCACCCCTCTGGACATTGCCAGACTCGTCGCGTTCATGAAAATCCCAAAGGGCCGACCATGCGCCCACATCACTCCATCCTGCGTCCAGAGGAACAACAAACGCCCTGTCGGTCTTCTCCATAAGGGCATAATCAATGGAATCGGAAGGAGAGGCCCGGAATGATTCGGGATCCAGACGCAGAAAGTCGAGATCGCGCGAAGCCCCTTCGGTTGCTTCCCTGCAGGCCGTAAGAATGGCGGGGGCGTGCCGGAAAAGTTCGTCAATCAGCGTACGGACACTGAACAGAAAAATGCCACTATTCCAAAAGTACCCTCCCGAAGCCAGATACCCCTCCGCTGTAGCACGATCAGGTTTCTCCACAAACTCAAGAACGGGAAGTGCCTCACTCATGCTCTGGCTCTCTGTTACAGCCCGTATATATCCATAACCAGTTTCAGGCGCAGTAGGAACAATACCAAAGGTGACCATTCCCCCCTCACCCGCAGCGGGAAGGCCGGCGGCAACAGCAGTAGCAAAAGCCCGGGTATCGGGGATAACATGATCAGCGGGAAGAATCAGCATCACCGCACCGGGATGCTGATTCTCCACCAGAAGAGCCGCAACAGCAGCTGCCGGAGCAGTATTACGGCCCGAGGGCTCCAGAATGATTCCCCCTATTTCCACTCCGGTTTCGCGAAGCTGCTCAGCAACCAGAAAGCGATGGCTATCATTGCAGACACAATAGAGCGGTCCCACATCGGGAAGTTCCTTCAGGCGCAGGGCGGTATCCTGCAGCATGGTATTCTCTCCGCAGAGGGGAAGCAACTGCTTCGGGTAAAGGGCCCGTGAAAGCGGCCAGAGCCGGGAACCCGTACCGCCGCTGAGTATGACAGGAATGATCATTGGCGCTGGTACATTTTCCATGTTGACGAAATCAGAGTATCAAGATCACTGAACGAGGGCTCCCAGCCCAGCAGTTCGCGAGCATGGGCTGATGTGGCCACAAGCTCTGCAGGATCGCCCGCCCGACGACCGGTCACCACCGCAGGCACCGGTTTTCCGGTCAGGGCGCGGACCCGTTCCACCATCTCCAGAACCGTCACGCCGGTTTCGCTGCCAAGATTCACCGAGAGGCTTTGGTCATGCTCAAGCATATACTCGAACGCCTTGACATGAGCCACTGCAAGATCGCTCACATGCACATAATCGCGAATGCAGCTTCCGTCCCTCGTTGGATAATCGTCACCGAAAACGGAAAGCTTCTCCCGTTTGCCCGACGCCACCTCCATCACAAGCGGAAGCAGGTTCTCCGGGTTCATCTCCAACCCGCCGATACGGCCACGGGTATCATACCCGGCAGCATTGAAATAACGGATCGCCCCATAGCGCAGCCCCCGAAGACGGTCAAACCATTCAAGCAGCCGTTCAATCTCCAGCTTGGTGAACCCGTAAAAATTTTCAGGTTCCTTCGGATGCTCTTCATCAATGGGCAGATACTGCGGGCTCCCGTAGACCGCCGCCGACGACGAAAAAACAAGCGCCCGAATGCCGGCCATGGAAGCTTGGTTCAGAATATTGATTGTTCCTTTCAGGTTCGCCTCCGCATATGCTTCCGGCTGCAGCATGGACTGACCCGCCGCCTTCAGGGCAGCCAGATGAACGCACCCATCAAACCCTTCCGCCATTGCCTCCCTGAGCTGTTCCGGCTGCAGAATGTCGCCATGAACAAAACGGGCCTCACTGAAAAGGTTCTCCCTCAGCCCCGTTCTCAGATTGTCGAAAACAGTCACCCCGTAGCCCCGGTCAAGAAACTCACGCACAACATGGCTGCCGATGTAGCCCGCCCCCCCGATAACAAGAATATTCATAAAAATCTGTTTATCAGCTCAGCGTTTCCCGTAATGGTCTTCATAATAATCCTGATAGGCTCCCGAAGTCACCTCCTCAAGCCAATCACCGTTTGAAAGATACCAGTCCACCGTCTTTGCAAGCCCCTCTTCAAAGGTAATCGAGGGCACCCAGCCCAGTTCCTGCTTCAGCTTTGAAGCGTCAATTGCATAGCGCATGTCATGTCCCGCCCGGTCAGTGACAAACGAAATCAGCTCTTCGGAGGAACCTGCATTGCGGCCGAGCCTGTCGTCCATAATGCGGCAGAGCAGGCGGACAAGACTAATGTTGCTCCACTCATTATGGCCCCCAATATTATAGGTTTCGCCAATCTTCCCGTGATAATAAATGGTGTCGATTGCCCGCGCATGGTCTTCTACCCAGAGCCAGTCACGAACATTTTCGCCTTTACCATACAGTGGCAGCGCCTTGCCGCTTTTGATATTGTTGATGAACAGCGGAATGAGCTTTTCGGGGAACTGAAACGGCCCATAATTGTTCGAGCAGTTGCTGATGACCACCGGTAAACCGTAGGTATCATGATAAGCCCTCACAAAATGGTCCGATGAAGCTTTTGAAGCAGAATAGGGGCTGTGCGGATCATACGGGGTCTCTTCAGTGAAAAGCCCCTCCCCTGCAGGAAGGGAACCATACACCTCGTCGGTGGACACATGGTAGAACAGGCGGCCCGAAAAATCACCCTCCCAGGAGGCCTTTATCGCATTGAGCAGATTCACCGTACCAAGCACATTGGTCTCTGCGAACGCTGTCGGATTGGCAATGGAGCGATCCACATGCGACTCGGCAGCCAGATGAATCACCCCGTCAAAACGGGTTTCAGCAAAAAACCGCATGAGAAAGTCCCCGTCGGTAATATCGCCCTTAACAAAACAATACCGGCTGCTGTCCTCAAGATCACGAAGATTGGCGAGGTTTCCTGCATAAGTAAGGCTGTCGAGGTTGGTCACCCGGCAGTCGCCGTGAGCCCCGAGAAAATAGCGGATAAGGTGGGATCCAATAAAGCCGGCCCCGCCGGTAACAAGAAGATGCATGGTTCTCTTCGGTTAAGGTTGGTGGCTGAGCATTGCACCAAGCGAGTGGCGCCAGTAAGGAATCCGTATCCCCCAGTCTCTCTTGATGGCTCCCTTGTCAAGCACGCTGTATGATGGCCTGGGAGCCTCCTGAGGGTAGCCAGAACTGTCAACAGGCAGGACACTGCACCCGAGCCCCGACAGCTCCATCACGGCACAGGCAAAATCATACCATGAAGCAGTTCCCTCATTGCTGTAATGATAGGTTTCCCGGTAATGACGGGACGGGTCAAAGTGCCCTGAAATCTCCATAAGGGCTCCGGCAAGGTCGGCAGCAGAGGTCGGCGTGCCGGTCTGGTCGAACACCACCTGCAGCTCGCTCTTTTCAGCCCCGAGACGAAGCATGGTTTTCACAAAATTGGCGCCATGACGGGAGTAGAGCCAGGAGGTCCGCACAATGATGTGCGAAGGGTCAATTTCACCAATCAACTGTTCCCCCTGCAGCTTGGAACAGCCGTAGACGCTTGAGGGAGAGGGAGGATCGCTTTCACGGTAGGGCCGCGGTAGATTGCCGTCAAACACATAATCGGTTGACACATGAAGCAAAAGCGCCCCCACATCTCTGCAGGCGGCGGCAAGCACGCCGGCACCGTTACGGTTGACGCGGAACGCGGATTCAGGATCCCTCTCCGCCCTGTCAACCGCGGTATAGGCCGCCGCATTAATGAGCACAGAGGGCTTGCACTCCGATACAGCCAACCCAACAGCCCCACTGTCCGTTATGTCAAGCTCGGGCAAATCATAAAAGAAAAAACGATGGTCGGGAAGTTTGCGCGAAAGCTCCTGAAGCTCACTGCCAAGCTGGCCCCTGCTGCCTGTTACAAGAATATTCATCGGCGGTAGACTGATTCAGCATTGTACTCACTGTAGGGGAAAGCCTCAACGCCCGAAAAACTGGGCAGACCTCTGTCCCTTTCTGAAATCCGGATTTCCTCCCCCTCAAGCTGCCAGTCAATGCCAAGCAAGAGGTCGTTCCAGAGCAGCCCCCCCTCATGAGAGGGCTTATAGTAATTGTCGCACTTATAGGAAAACACGGCCTCATCTGAAAGGACAACAAATCCATGGGCAAACCCTTTGGGAACCCAAAGCTCGTTTTTGCGCTCGCCATCAAGCTCACAGCCAACATGGCGGCCATACCATGGCGATCCCCTCCGCAAGTCCACGGCAACATCAAGAACCCTGCCCTGCACAACCCGCACCAGCTTCGACTGGGTGTAAGGCGGCAGCTGGAAATGGAGCCCCCGAAGCACGCCCCGGGAAGACTTTGACTCATTGTCCTGCACAAAATCCACCCGTCCGATATGCTCCTCAATCAGGTCGCGACGGAAGGATTCAAAAAAATATCCCCGTTCATCACCAAACACATCGGGCTCAAACTGAAGAACATCAGGAATGGCGGTACTCGTTACTCGCATAATTATAATACAGACTTAGTGTGCTTCGGATTCTTGGCGAGAAAAGCTCTCGGCCATTTTCAGCGCCTGGAAGGAAGGCGTTTCAGATACTCTCCATACTGACTTTTCAAGAGAGGGACGGCAAGCCGCAGCAAATCCTCGTCACCTATCCAGCCATTGCGCCAAGCAATCTCTTCAGGACAGGCAATCTTGAGCCCCTGCCGTTTCTCGACGGTCTGAATAAAATTACCAGCCTCCTGAAACGACTCGTGCGTTCCGGTGTCGAGCCATGCAAACCCCCTGCCGAGCATGGAACATTTCAGACGGCCAGCCTCCAGATAGTTTTCGTTCACGCTTGTGATTTCCAACTCACCTCTCGCGGAAGGACGGACATTTCGGGCAACTTCAACCACATCATTGGGATAAAAATAAAGCCCCACAACCGCATAATCGGACTTCGGGTTCTCAGGTTTTTCCACAATGGAAAGCACATTTCCCTCCCCATCAATTTCCGCCACACCGTACCGCTGCGGGTCACTGACTGCATAGCCAAAAATTGTCGCCTTCCGCTGCTCACGAACCGTCCTGACAGCAAGGTCAAGCATGGGGGTAAAAGCGTAGCCGAAAAAGATGTTATCGCCCAGAATCAGAGCCACATCGTCACCACCGAGAAACTCCTCGCCAAGAATGAACGCCTGCGCAAGCCCGTCGGGAGAGGGCTGTACTGTATAGGTAAGGCTGATGCCCCAGTCGCTGCCATCGCCGAGCAGTTTCTGGAATGATGGCTGGTCTTCGGGAGTGGTAATGATGAGAATATCCCTGATCCCCGCAAGCATGAGGGTGGTCAGTGGATAGTATATCATCGGTTTGTCGTAGACGGGAAGGAGCTGCTTTGAAATGCTCCTCGTCACAGGATAAAGCCTTGTGCCGGAACCGCCGGCCAGAATAATACCTTTCATGGTGCCTCATTGTTCGTTCTGTCAAATTACCGACATGGGTGAGGCTCCCGTCAGTCCCGCTCTTTTTCGCCGGGAGGAAAAATCACCGCAGCTATTTCCGATGCAACGCGCATGGCTGTCTCTGCTGACCCAAGCGCCTCACGCGCATCCTCCTCTCCAAAAATATCCCAAGGAAGCCGATATCCCTCTTCATCGCCATATTTCGTCAGCATCTTCTGATGGGAACCGTGCCTCTCAAACAGGGGCAAAAGCTGCCCGATCATGCCGGCAACCTCTGCCGAAAGCGTTCCCTCCTTCATCAGTCCCGACAGATGCTCTCCCGGCCTATGCGTGGACGGAGCGACACCAAAAAGCATCAGCACCCCTACCCCCGCGTTTTCAACTGCAAGCACCGAGCCTGAAACAGCTGCGCGCCAGCGCCCGCCGACAAAATCCTGCCGGGCCTCATCAAGAAATCCCCTCACAAGTTGAAAGCGATAATCAACATCTTTCATGAAGCCCATGAGTCCCTCCGTTAAATTCACCATCCGGATACGATCGCATCAATAATTTGATCGGCAATACGCTCCATACAGACCCGTATGGCCTCCTGCTGACCAAGATAGTCGCCCACTGTGTAATCGGCAAAAGCAACAAACGACTGTGAAAACATCTGCTCTTTCTCCACCCTGTCATCCATAGAGGCCTTCACTCCTATCGTAATCCTGTTTGTGATAGCCCGCTCCGTATCGACCGAGAGCTGGCTCGAGCTGTCAGACCAGGTGGTTATGGAGCACTCCAGAAGAGCGTCCGCCCGGGCAATGGATGAGGTTATCTGGAGCGGAGTGACAGCTTCAATTTTATTCGTCACTGCCCTGTTGAGATCATTGCCATACCCGTAGCCACCAGCGAATACCGGAACGGCAACTGTTTTTATGTGCTCAGGAAGAGAGCCCCCACCAAGGCTGTAACACCCTCCGAGGAAGAGAATAAGCAGAGCCGAGGAAAGCACTCTTGAGATAACGGTTTTCAACATAAAGCAACCCTCGCCCGGTGTTAATAGGTTTGACGATCTATCCTGTTGAATATTTTACGGAAGGGAAAGGTCAGGAGCAACCTTTTTTTTCTCATTCCGCTGAGAGCAGACAGATACATGTCTGTTTTGCCATCACTCCAGTCGGAGGCCATCCTTACAGCAAGCCCGGCTGCCACAGAGGGCGGCTGAGCAAAAATATCGAGAATTGTGTTGAATGTGGCAAGCTGCTTCTGCAGTTCCGCCGTGGGATTTTCGGCGCTGACCATAGCAGTCCGCACCAGACCGGGATGAAGAAGCATCACAGAAATTGGTGTATGTCGGTACTCAGCGGCAACGGCGTGCGTAAAACGGGCAATGGCCGCCTTGGTTGCTCCGTAGGCGCTTATCCATGGGGTGTTCGAGCCGCTGTCGGTTCCCGAACCAGCCATATTGATAAGTTTGCCGTGCTGGTTCTCGCTCAGAAAATAGCGGATGGCCGCGCGGCTCCCATTGTATGTTCCCTTGATGTTGGTGTCAATCACCCTGCCCCATTCGGCCGGGTCGCTTTCACCCAGAGCGCAAAAAGGATCGGAAATCCCCGCATTGTTGATAAAGCAGTCAATTTTCCCGAAACGGGAGGCACTTTCAGAAACAAGAGTTTCTACTTCACTGGAGGAAAGAACATCACACACAAGACCGTAAACAGAGCCGGAAGGGAATCGCGCAACTGCGGCATCTACATTCGTGCGTGATGATGAAGTCACCACAACCTTGGCCCCCTCAGAAACAAACGCGTGGGCTATGGCATTCCCAATTCCTCGCGACGAACCGGTAATGACGGCTACCTTTCCCTCAAGCCTTCCCATTGCCCCCGTTTCCCGACCGAAGCATAGCCTGCAGTTCAGGCTTTCCAACAGCATGGGCCTCAAGAGAGACCCCCTGTTCAATCGCATCCCAAGCCTGCCGGATGCTGGTCGCACCAGCTTTAGGTCCAAGCGGATGGCCAAAGATGCCCCTTCCGGGAACAAACCCAAAATCAACGGACCCAACCTTGCGGTAAACTGTTTCAAGCGTCAGAGCGGAATCACTCCCGCCAGGAACAGGCAATGAGCGGCGGATATGACCAAACTCCTGAAGGCACTCGGCGATATTATCCTTCACCTCCTCCTCAGGGGTCATCATCCGGCTGCCGAATCCCGGCATAATGATGGAATCAAGCCCCGCAAGCCGCTGCAGCTTGGTCATCACCCGCGAATGAATCCCATAGTTCTCCATCCGGCTGAAGGCAGCTATAAAGGGGAAATGGCCTATAAGAGGAACTTTTGTATACTTCGCAAGCATTCTGACGGCGCTCAACCCAACCGGCAAAGCGTTGACCAGAAGCGCATTGGCACCATTTCTGACAGCAACATCATGCTGCTCCTTCATCCGGTCGACCTCATCGGTAATGTTTGCCAGATAAACCTTCGGCACGCCGGTGGCCTTTTCAGCCCTTTGACGGGCAATGCCCAGCTGTCGCGACCGCTCGGCAAGCGTTGACCACTCCACATCGGCAAGCATTTCGTCATCCTTGGCAATATCAAGCCCCCCCATCCAGCTCTCTTCAGCAATCTGGGCAAAATGTTCCGGACTCAACCCGATATTGGGCTTTACCACACCGAAGAATATCGGGCGATCATAAGCCTGAAGAAGATCGCGGATACCCTCGATACCAAATTTCGGTCCATCGAATTCCTGGAGATAGGACTCGGGAAATGAAATATCAAGAAGCTTGACAATGGGCACGCCAGGAGTGAAAAAAACACCCTCCCCACAGACCGCGGTCAGAAGGTTCGGAAGTTTTGGGCCGAAATTCCTGTGCGGATGGGCAATGGTTACCCGGCATGCATGAATCGCACCCTGCTCGGAATGCGTCACCGGATAACTGAGCTGCTCCCTCTCGCCCAGAATCTGAAGATTGATCACCTTCGCGCCGAATTGCACCCTGAAATCCTCATCATACCCTATCCGGCTCCATTGTGCCGTTGACTGCTCACTGCAAAAATGCGCAAGTGCGATTTCAATATCGCCCACACACTCCACATAGTACTCAAGCGTCAGGTAATCAGCCATCTCAAGCTGCTCCGGTGAGGCAAAAAAGCCCTTGACATCCGTTGTGTTCATAAAACAGTATCATCACCCCCCAACAGCACCGCAACCGGACTGTTCAGGATTGGCATTAAAAAAATTCACAGTTCCTGCCATAAGCCCCACTTCAGCCCTCAGCCCTGATCGAGCTGAAATACTCATACGCCTCTGAAGGGCTCAAACCCTCATGTACCACTTTATTGACAGCCTTCATCATGGCCAGGGGCGCATCACTCTGGAAAATGTTTCGTCCCATGTCCACACCCGAAGCACCTTCCGCAATAGCCTTCCACGACATGGTAAGAGCATCCTGTTCCGGCAACTTCTTGCCGCCCGCCATCACAATCGGAACCGGACATGAAGCAACAATGGTATCAAAATCCTCAGGCACATAATAGGTCTTCACAATCTGTGCGCCCAGCTCGGCAGAAATCCGGCAGGCCAGACGGAAGTACTTCGCATCGCGGACCATGTCCTTGCCAACAGCTGTCACCGCCATGGTGGGAATTCCATAACGAAGCCCCATATCAACCAGACGGGTCATATTGTGGATGGAACGGGTCTCAAACTCACCACCAATAAATACCTGAAGCGTAATGGCGGCAACATTCATCCGGATTGCATCTTCAATATCAACAGCAAGCTCCTCATCGGAAAGCTCCTTGAGAATGCTGGGCCCGCCGCTGCAGCGCATCACCACCGCCTTGGTCAGCGAAGGAGGCACTGTTGTGCGGAGAATGCCACGGGTCAGCATAATTGCATCGGCATGGGGCATGAGAGGAACAATATTCACATCAGGGCGTTCCAGGCCCGTGGTCGGCCCCTGAAAATACCCATGATCAATAGCGAGCATGACCGTTTTCCCCGTATCCGGCCGGAAAATCCGAGAGAGACGGTTTTTCATCCCCCAATCCAGAGAGTGAGCTCCCTTCAGAAAAAATCCGTGGGTGTTGATGGGAATGTCGGTATAATAATCCTTGGCCTGTTTATCCTTGTCATACTCAGCCATATTGCGCTTCTCCTGTTTCATTTGGTATTGTCAATTCTCAAACACTCGACAGTAAAGGCTTACCGCAGAGCAGCCGCAATGTTGCCGCCATCCACCGTGGTAATTGACCCCGTCGTCCTCTTTTCAAGCGCCAGATGCACAAAAGCATCGGCCACATCCTCAGCGGTCACCTCCAGCTGAAGGAGATTGCCTGCCATATACTCCTTTTCACTCAGACCACGCGCTTTTGAACGCGCGTCAATCATCTCGGGAGTCAAAAGACCGCTGCGGATGCGGTCGGCATTGATACCGTTCGAACGGATGCCGTCCCGTCCATGGTCGAGCGCATACTGCCGAACAAGAAACATTGTTGCAGCCTTCGGCAAACCGTAGGGGCCAAAATCAGGCCCAGGGTTGACCGCCTGTTTAGACACATTGAACAGCAGAACCCCGCCGGTTCCCTGCAGCTTCATAACCCTGACTGCCTCCTGAGCCATGGACTGGTGTGAAAAGAAATTCAGCTCAAAACTTTTTCGGAGCACCTCATCGGGCACCTCGCCAATTCGCCCCTGCAGTGCGGCGCCAACATTGGAAACAATAATGTCCACCCCACCGAAACACCGGCAGGCACCATCAAACGCAGCTCGCACATCACTTCGCCGGGTCACATCGCAGGTCATGGAGAGAACACCCCCGCCAAGATCCTCCATCGCCCGGTCGAGAGCGTCCTGATGCAGATCGAGCAGCACAATTTCCGCCCCTCTGCTCCGGAATTCCCTGGCCGTTGCAAGCCCTATGCCTCCAGCCCCTCCGCTCACCAGAACAACCTTACCGGCAAACTCACCATAGCGAACCTTCTGCATCTTCGCCTGCTCCATCTCCCAGTACTCTATGGAAAAAGCCTCAGCGTCCGTTATGGACTCAAAGCGCCCGATAGACTCAGCATCAAGAATTGCGGCTGCACTCCCCTCTGCAATATCGGCATTTACGCAGGCGGAACGGGCGCTCCTGCCAAGTCCAAACAGTCCGAGCCCCGGAACAAGAACAACACGAGGCAGAGGGTCAAGCATGGAAACCTCCGTGGCAACAGCTGCTTTTCCCGCTGAAAAATAGGCAACATACTCAGCAGTGTAAGCTTCAACTGCCTTATGAACCGATGCCTTGAAACCGACAGGATCAACCGCGTCAGGAGCAGGAACCACAAGCGGCCAATGCTTGGAACGGACTACAAAATCCGGCGTCATAGCCCCCCTGCGAGAGAGCTCCCCCAAATTGGCGCAATTGACATACCTGAGAATTTCCGGAGATGTCCGGAAATCAAGAATGAACTGATCATAGTCCTTCGAATCTGGAGTGCGTTCAAGCACACAGGCACCCCTGATAACCGGGGCCGTGTCCTCCACCGTTATCAGTTCCCCGGGAAGTTGCACTGTCTGCACCGTCTTTTTCGGAGCAGTTGCAATACAGGACTCAAGAGCCGTCACTGCGTCAATCATCCTGTCATAAGCCTCCCGCGCACTGTCGCCAAAGGTAACCAGACCATGTTTATGGAGCACCAGACCCGCAATAGAAGGGTTGCTTTCGTAGGCCGCAGATGCGGAATTTGCAAGTTCAAGACCCGGCTTGGAGTATGGCACGGAACCGAAACTCCCACCCAGAGCGCTGCGGCAAAGTTCTTCTCCATCAGGCTGATTGGAGAGAGTAAGGAGCGCCATCGAATGGGTATGAAGAATGAACCGGTGGGGGAGAAAAGCATGAAGGAGCGTCTCAATCGACGGAGTCAACGCCTGGTTGACCATATGGTCGGTAAGATCAAGGAGATTCAGGTAGAGAAAGTTTTTAAACTCCCGTGTGGAAAACCGCACCACATCATTAACACTGCTCCGTTCGCCAGATGCGTAAAGATGCTGAAGCCTCTGCAGGGGGTCAATACGGACAGGAGTGAAATCGTGAAAATCCGCATCGGCCAGGTCAACTCCGCTCGCCTTGATGAAAATCACATTCACCCGAATGCCAATAATATCGCCTAACTCACATTTAACGGAGGTGTTGCCCCCTCCATGCATCACCAGAGAGCTCTCCTGTCCCAGAAGTCTTGAGGCATAAACAAGTTCCGAGAGTTCACGGGGAGTCTTCCCGTCTAAAGGCCTTACGGCAAGTGCCTCATCAAAATCCCTGTCATTCCATAAATTCCGCATGGTGTATGCCATTGTGACGCTCTTCACGGGAGCGCTGCTTTAATAAAACCTACTCAGCAGGATTCGCTTGCAGAAGCAAACCGGATCGATGCACGCCTGTCCATAGCCTGATGTGCGTTTTCCACCAAAAGCCCTCAATACGAAACCGGAAAAGGCTGATTGAATGACGACAGCTAAATGCTTTACAGCTTTTAATATACGAAATTCCATTATAGAGAAACAAAGACGAAGACCTTCCGGAACACGCTCTTCGAGAAAATTCTTCTACATTACCTATGGGCACTGCCAACAAACCATCCATCCCTCGCCATGAAAGAAAGAACCCCTCCAACACCCGGTGAAACTATGATGCTGGCCTTCAAACTGCTCGGCCTGCGCAATCACAGCATTGCTGAACTTGAAAAAAAACTCCTCACAAAAGGGTGCCCCGCGGAGAACACAGCGGCGGCCCTGCAGCGGCTGAAAAAAAGAGGAATGCTTGATGACCGTGTGTTTGGCGAAGAGTTCATCAGAGGGCGCCTGAAACGCAGACCGGCAGGAACCATGAAACTTAGGGCGGAACTCCGAAAAAAAGGGATGCCCGACACTGTGATTGAGGAGTTACTCGAGAGCTATGACGGCATGCAAGGGGCACTGGCTGCGGCAGAAAAAAAAATGGCTTCCCTTCAGCGCTTTACCCTTGCTGTGCGGAAAAAGAAACTTGAGGTATTCCTGCATAACCGAGGATTCGGCTGGCAGGAAATTCGGAATGCAGAAAAAAAAATGCTTGGGGGATTCACGGATGAAGAGCCCTCGGCTTATTATGGAGAGGATTACGAATGAACCAGTGACCCAACCTTTTCTCCATTGATCAGCTTCGTCAGATTCCCCCGCTCGTTCATGTTCATCACCACGATGGGCAGCACATTCTCCCTGCAGAGGGTAATGGCCGTCATATCCATAACGCGAAGATTCTTTCGCATCACATCAATGTAGGATATCTGTGAAAAAAATTCTGCCCCGGGGTTCTCTTCAGGGTCGGAATCATAAATGCCATCAACTCGGGTTCCCTTCACAATAACATCAGCCTCAATCTCTATGGCCCGCAACGATGCTGCCGTATCAGTCGTAAAATAGGGGTTTCCCGTCCCTGCACCGAAAATGACCACCCGCCCCTTTTCCAGATGCCGAATAGCCCGTCTCCTTATGAACGGCTCAGCCATCTGCTCCATTTTTATGGCGGTCTGGAGTCGTGTATACACGCCCTGGCGCTCAAGCGCATCCTGAAAAGCAATGGAATTGATCACTGTCGCAAGCATCCCCATGTAATCAGCCTGCACCCTGTCCATATTGCGTGCAGCATCGGAAACGCCGCGAAAGATATTGCCACCCCCAATCACCAGAGCAACTTCAGCCCCTAAATCACGAGCCTCCTTCACCTCCTCAGCATATCTCTCAAGCATATCGCTGTTGATTCCATAACCGTCCTCTCCTGCCAGAGCTTCACCGCTGAGTTTCAGCAAGATGCGTTTGTATTGTAGCATAGTCATATCCTCCTTGAGAAAATATTATTGAACGAAAAAAAAGCCCCGATATACGAGGCTTTTTTTCTTACTCTCCCAACTGATATCGGACAAACTCCCTGACCTCCACCGCAGCCTCCTCATGCTGCTTACGGAACTCAACGAGAACATCCGAAACCTTCATGTTGTTGATCTTTATGAAGGCCTGTTCGGTAAGCACCACCTCCTGGTAATACTTTTCAATACGGCCTCGAACAATCTTCTCGACAAATTCCTCTTTCTTTCCCTGACCCAGCGCCTGCTGGCGGTAGATGTCGGACTCTTTTGCAATCAGCTCCGCCGGCACTGCCGAACGGTCAACCACAATCGGTGCAGCTGCAGCAACCTGCATGGCAAGGTCGCGAGCAAGATCCCTCACGCCGTCCGGCTGAGCGAAAGCGATATGGATTATGGCGCCCAGCTGTGCACCGGGATGCACATAGGCCTCTACAAGACCATCTGCGGCGTCACAAAAAGCAAGACGCTTCAATTCAATCTTCTCACCAAGCTTTCCAGTCATGGTTTTGATTGCATCAGCAACCCGCTCACCACCGAATTCAGCAGAAAGCGTCATTTCAAGAAGAGCCTCAGAAGATGAAGCGCAACTGGCAAGCGCTAACTGGGCGAGTGCACCGGCAAAACCGGTAAAAACCTCTCCACGGGCAACAAAATCAGTCTCGCAGTTAAGCTCAAGAATAACTCCAGCCTTGCGGTCATCGGTAATCTTAATGCAGATCATTCCCTCGCGGGCGTCTTTATCGGCTCTTTTGGCGGCAAGGGCAGCACCTTTTTTACGAAGGTACTCAACAGCCTTCTCCATATCGCCGCCGGATTCCTCCAGCGCCTTTTTGCAGTCCATCATGCCGATACCTGTCGTATCTCTGAGATCTTTTACATCCTTTGCTGAAATCTGGCTCATTGCTATTCTCTTTCGCTTCAGTTTAAATATGGTTACTGTTATTCGACGGATTCAGGCGCAGCGGGCGCAGCGGGCGCAGCGGGCGCAGCGGGCGCAGCTGGCGCGACCGGTGCAACTGGTGCAACTGGCGCAGCAGGTACGGCCGGAATCTCCGGCTCTTCGGGCTCACTGCCGTCGGCCTCATCCATCTTGGCCAGAACCTCCTGCTCCACCTTCAACGCACGGGCGTTGATAATGGTGTCGGCTACAGCCTTGACCATGAGCTGAATGGAACGGATGGCGTCATCGTTTGCAGGAATGATATAATCAACCAGATCAGGGTCACAGTTGGTATCAACCATAGCGAAGATGGGAATACCAAGCGAGCGGGCCTCTTTGATGGCGATATGCTCTTTTTTGATGTCGACAATAAACAGGGCTGCGGGAATTCTGTTCATGGTGGCTATTCCGCCCAGAATCCGCATAAGTTTCTCACGCTCACGGCCAAGCATGAGGCGCTCTTTCTTGGTAATCATGTCGTAGGTGCCGTCCGTCTCCATGCGGTCAATGGAGTTCATGCGGCGTATGCTCTGGCGGATGGTCGAAAAGTTGGTCAGCATGCCTCCGAGCCAGCGCTCGCACACATAAGGCATTCCAGCCCGTTCGGCCTCGGATGAAATAATGTTTTTTGCCTGTTTCTTTGTACCCACAAACATGATTTCCCGCCCGGTCTGGGCAATGGCATCAAGCGCGTTGAGCGCATCGTCTGCAAGGACAAGGGTTTTCTGGAGATCGATGATGTGAACACCGTTTTTCTCCATGAAAATGTAAGGCTTCATTTTCGGGCTCCAGCGGCGGGCAAGGTGTCCGAAATGGACTCCTGCGCGGAGCATGTCTTCAAGCTGAAAGTACGACATTGTGGGTTTCCTTCTGTTTAGTTGATTCTTCTACCGTGCCTGCCATCCGGAATCCGGCGCAAGGCGCCGGACACTGCCGGAAAACTCTATCCGAGAACTGACCCGGAACAGCACGATATGAGTGATTTTGTCCTGAAAAGGCGATGAAAAAGGGAATATCAGCGTTTGGAGAACTGGAACGACTTACGAGCCTTCTTGCGACCGAACTTCTTCCGCTCAACCATCCGCGGATCACGGGTAAGCAGGCGTTCCGTCCTGAACACAGCACGAACCGATTCATCAAACTCTGTAAGAGCCCTTGCAATGGCAAGACTGACCGCGCCTGACTGGCCGCTGATGCCGCCGCCGTGCACATTGACTTTAATATCAAAATCCTCGGTCTTTTCAGCAAGAGCCAGCGGACGGAGAGCCACGCGACACTTAACCTCATCCTTGAAATACTCTTCAGCCGGCAACTTGTTGATGATGACCCGACCTTTTCCCGGAGACATAAACACCCTTGCAACCGAGGTTTTACGGCGTCCTACGGTATCGATAACCTCTTTCATTCCCTCTTTCGTTATATGATTTAACTTACTTTCATTTCAATAGGCGACTGCGACTCATGCGGATGCGCCGCGCCAGGGTATACCTTCAGCTTCTTGAAAAGCTGGCGACCGAGATTGTTATGAGGAAGCATTCCCCATACAGCGTGCTCAATAACTTTCTCCGGCTTTTTGCGGAGCAGGTCCTTGACATGATTGAACTTCACACCGCCGGGATAGTTGGAGTGCGAAAAATAGGCCTTGACATCAAGCTTCTTGCCTGATAGCGCCACTTTTTCCGCATTGGTCACCACAATGAAGTCACCGGTATCGATATGAGGAGTAAACTCCGGCTTGTGCTTGCCTCTCAGGACCTTTGCAATTTCAGCAGCCATTCTGCCCAAAATCTGGCCTTCTGCATCTACGACATACCACTTGCGTTCGACATCATCTGGCTTTGCCGAATATGTTTTAAAACTTAGCGTCTTGCTCATGCTTGTGTTAACAATAGATTAACTGGTCTTTTCCGAAAAATAAAGTTTATCAATGTAAATTAATTCACTTAATTCTACAAATTATACCATTCCATCCCGAGGAATTTCCCGGGAGCGCGAATCTCCATCTTCACCCTTCTTCACATGAAACCTCTCATCGCTCTGGTTGGCCGACCGAATGTCGGCAAATCAACCCTTTTCAACCGCATACTCAGGGAGCGGGCCGCCATTGTCGACAGCACTCCCGGCGTCACCCGCGACCGCCACATCTCCGAAGGGTTCTGGCAAGGCAGAGCGTTCCGCCTGATGGATACCGGAGGCTATGCGCCCGAAGACGGCGTCATCAGTAACGCCATGCTCGAACAGACCATGACGGCAATCACCGATGCCGACATCATTGTTTTTGTCACTGATGCCCGGGCCGGACTCTCCTACGACGACCTCGAACTCGCAAAGGTTCTGCAGCAGCGTTTCAGCCACAAGCAGGTATTCTTTGCTGTCAACAAGGTAGAATCCCCCCAGCTCACCTACGAGGCCGCTTCCTTTGTCAGCACCGGCTTCACCGAGCCATGGTGCATATCAGCAAAAGACGGCAGCGGAGTTGCCGACCTGCTCGATGCCATCCTCCTTGCACTGCCCGAATCGGAAGAAGGCCAGGAAGAGGACGGCGCCATTCGCCTTGCAGTTGTCGGTCGGCCGAATGTTGGGAAATCAAGCTTTGTCAATTCCCTTCTCGGCAACAACCGCCAGATTGTCTCCGACATTCCCGGAACCACCCGCGACGCAATTGATACCCGCTTCACCCGAAACCAGCAGGAGTTCCTGCTCATTGATACTGCGGGCCTGAGAAAACGCACCAAAATCAGTGCTGGCATAGAATACTACAGCTCGCTCAGAAGCGAAAAAGCCATAGAGCGCTGCGAAGTTGTTATGGTTATGCTTGACGCCGGACCTGGTATAGAAAAGCAGGATCTGAAAATCATCAACATGGCAACCGAGCGGAAAAGAGCCGTACTGCTTCTCATCAACAAATGGGATCTGATTGAAAAAGACTCCAAAACCAGCAAGCACTATGAAGACACGCTCCGTTCGCACATGGGGAACCTGGCGTATGTTCCTGTAATCTTCATATCCGCACTGACCAAAAAGAACCTCTACCGCGCAATCGACACCGCCAAGGAAATCCGCGACAATCGAGCCAGGCAAATCAGCACCAGCGCGCTCAACCGCTTTCTTGAAGAGGCGCTTGCTGTAAACCGCCCCTCCACAAAAAACGGGACAGAACTGAAAATCAAATACATGACACAGATTAAGGCTCCGTGGCCCGTATTTGCATTTTTCTGCAATAATCCAGAGCTTGTGCAAACAAATTTCCGGAAATTCCTGGAAAACAGGCTTCGCGAGAAGTTCAACCTCAAAGGGGTCACCATATCGCTCCGTTTCATGCAGAAATAACCATACAGACACTTTCCGCAAAACTTTTAACACTCATCAAGCCATGCCAACAATAGAAGTGCATCAGATTCAGAAAGCCCTCTCCACCGTTCTCGATCCCGACCTGAAGAAAGATCTGGTAAGCCTCGGCATGATCCGCGGCATCGCCGTTACAGAAAGCGGAGACATCTCCTTTGAAGTAGTGCTGACAACTCCAGCCTGCCCCCTGAAAGACGAGATCCGCCAGTCATGCATCGACGCAATCCGGGCAGAACTGCCAGAAGCAGGCCGCATTGATGTGGAAATGACCGCCGAGGTCACAGGCGGCTGCAGCCACGGCCACGACGACCATCACCATGAAGAGGGACATCAGTGCAACAGCGGCCAGTGCGGCGACCATGACGAGCGTCCCCTGAAAGAGGTCAAAAACATTATTGCCGTTGCTTCAGGAAAAGGCGGAGTCGGCAAATCGACCATTGCCGTCAACCTTGCAGTCAGCCTTGCGGCAACCGGCGCATCAGTCGGCCTTGTTGACGCCGACCTTTACGGCCCCAGCATCCCCACCATGTTCGGACTCCATTCCGAGCAGCCGAAGGTGGTTGAGAAGATGCTCCAGCCGCTTGAAAAATACGGCGTAAAACTTATGTCCATCGGGTTCCTCGTTGAAACCGACACGGCGCTCATCTGGCGCGGCCCGATGGTTTCCGGCGCCATCAAGCAGTTCATCACGGAAGTTGCCTGGGGAGAACTTGACTACCTGATTTTCGACCTTCCTCCCGGAACTGGCGACATCCAGCTCACCCTGGCGCAGACCATCCCCCTTACCGGAGCCGTAATTGTCACAACTCCCCAGGATGTAGCTCTGGCCGATGTGTCTAAAGCGGTCAATATGTTCGACAAGGTGAATGTACCAATACTCGGAGTTGTTGAGAACATGAGCTGGTACGAACTGCCCGATGGCGGCAGGGACTATCTGTTCGGACAGAAAGGCGGCGAGCGCTTTGCAAAAGCCCGTGGGCTTGCATTCCTCGGCTCTGTCCCGATCAACAGAAGCGTGGGTGAGGGCGGTGACAACGGAACCCCGGCAGTTATCGGAACTCCCGATTCATCAGCCGCTGTGGCACTCAAAAGTGTTTCCATGGAGGTGGCCCGGCAGATTTCCATTAGCAATGCCTCCTCGTCGTCTTCCTGCTGCTGTTCTTAACATAACTGGCGGGAACGAACTGCACAGGACAGGTTGTTTTTCTGGGAATCAGGTAGGATATTACCTGACTCCCGGATCAGGATGTACCAAAAATTTTTATAACCATTATTTCATAAAGGGATACAAACCATGAGTACCAACAAAGACTATCTGCCAAACAGCGACGCACTATACGACCAGGTAATTGCAGCACTTGAAACCGTTCGCCCCTACCTTCAGGTTGACGGCGGCGACTGCCAGCTTGTAGGCATCAGCAAGGATATGGTTGTGGATGTAAAACTGCTTGGAGCATGCGGATCCTGCCCCATGAGCACCCTCACGCTGCGCGCAGGTGTTGAGCAGGCAATCAAAAAAGCTATTCCTGAAATCGTTCGCGTAGAGTCAGTCTGAGCTCTCCTCTCACTCCGCATCAAGATTGTTGAGAAGCAGTTCAAGGGATTCCTCGCTTCCGATGAGAACATCCCTTGCCCTGCTTCCATCAGCGGGCCCCACAATAGCGCTGTACTCAAGCTGGTCCATGATTCTCCCCGCCCGACCAAACCCGACGCGGAGCCTTCGCTGTAGTAGCGTAACACTTCCCTGCTGATTCAGCACCACAAGCCGTGCCGCATCCTCAAACAGCGAATCACGACCTCCCGCATCCCGCCTGTCGCCGATGGGCGAACCACCATTAACCCTCGACATATCCGCCGAAGGAAGCATGTATATGTTCTTCAGGGCATGCTGCGCACCAATGAACGAAGTCACCGCCTCCACCTCTTTGGAAGAAACATAGGGTCCCTGAATGCGGATTGGCTTGGGAAGCGTTGCCGGATGGTAGAGCATGTCGCCGTCACGAAGGAGTTTTTCGGCACCTGAACCGTCAAGAATGGTACGGGAATCAATCCTGCTGGATACCTGGAACGCAATGCGTGAGGGGAAGTTCGCCTTGATGATGCCGGTAATGACATCAACCGAAGGGCGCTGGGTAGCAAGAATGAGATGAATACCGATCGCTCTGGCAAGCTGCGCAAGCCGTGTAATAGGTTCCTCAACCTCTCTTCCGGCAGTAATCATCAAGTCAGCCAGTTCGTCAATCACCACCACAATGTATGGCATCGCCTCCTTGGGAAGAGCCTTATTGTAATCCCCGATATTGCGCATCCCGGCCTCCTGCAGGGTAATATAGCGCATGTCCATTTCCTTCTCCACGCACTTCAGCGCGTAGATCGCCTTCTGCGGATCAGTGATGATCTGTTCATCAATATCAGGGAACTTGACCAGAAAATGACTCTTCAGATGCTGGTAGTTGAACAGCTCTACCCGCTTCGGATCAATCAGAAGAAACTTCACCTTGTCGGGCCCGCACGAGTAGAGCAGACTGGTGATGATCACATTAATCCCCACGGACTTGCCCGAACCGGTTGCGCCAGCAATCAGAAGATGGGGGAGGGAGGCGAGATCGTCAATATAGACCTCATTGGAAATGGTTCTGCCCAGCACAATCGGGAGGGTCATCCGGGTGTTCTTGAACTTCTCCACCTGCAGAACCGATCGGAGCCAGACTGTTTTGGGTTTGCTGTTGGGAATTTCCACTCCAACGGCATTCTTTCCGGGAATGGGAGCAATAATACGGATGCCCTGCGCCGCAAGCGCCATGGCAAGATCGTTTTCCAGCGCCAGCACCCGACTCACCTTCACATCGGGTGCAAGCTCCATCTCAAAAAGGGTAACGCGGGGACCAACAGTCATTGAAATCCTTTTCACTTCAATCTTGTATATGGCAAGCTTCTCAAGCAGCTTGTCGCGGCTGGCATTAAGATAGGCCCTGTCAATCTGCCCGTCGTCCTCCTCCCCTTTCTCCAGAAGGTCGATTGAAGGAAAACGGTAAGGGACATGATCCCGTGTAGCCACCTTCATCGTCCTTTCGTCAAGATTCGCCTCTTTCTCCTTCACATTCTGTGTGATGACCGTCTCAAGCTCCCCCACCTCGCCCGGCCAGCCGCTCTCATCATAACCACTACTCTCGGAAAGCGCTGAGTCAGAAGTGTCGGAAATCAATGGTTCTGACAGGGCGTTAATAGGTGACTCTACCCGTTCAACCGCAACGGGGGAAGAAGACTTGAACGGCCTGTCTTCGTTCACAGACTCTCCGGCCCCATCATCTTTTTTTTTACGGGACCACGACAGCCAACTTCCGGCTGCCACCGCCAAACCGGCACCCTCCCCTTCAGCCCGGCGGGCCTTCCATCGCAAGAGAATCCTTCTTCCCAGATAGAATGAGGGAACTGCACCAATCACAACGAGCAGCACCCACCCCCCCACAGGGCCGAGAACATTCGTCACAAGCTCAGCATTCATCCGTCCGATAGCACCAGACCAAAAGTCACTGTACGGGGTTGAAGTCATCCCCGCCATAGCGGAAAAATCAAGAGAAAGAAGCGTGCTGTAGAGGAAAAAGAGAAGGGCCTTTTTCAGACTTCTGGAACGGAAAAGCTCCAACCCCCAGAAAAATATGGCCGAAAACAGCAGGAGAGAGGGATAACCCAAAAAGGAAGAGACAAAAAACGACGAGAGGCGCGCACCAAGAAGACCAAAAGGCGAATGGATGGAAGCAACCGCCTCCCGAGCCCCGTTGCCCAGAATGTCATACCACTCAAGACTGCTGAAAACATCAACATCTGCGGCGTCAAACGAAAGTATGGCACCCACAAGAAACAGCGACACCAGCATCAGGGCAATTCCCCCCAGCTCCCGCTTCAGCTTACCGCCACTTTTTTTTTTCGTCTGTGGGGCTTTTTTTTCTTTTTTGCTGTTCTTCAACACGCATTCACTCCTTTCAATTCAAAAGCACCGGACCCTCAATTGAGAGCCGGCTTAATAAACGGAAGCCTCCGTATCTGTCCGGGATGCAGCGACCCGCGAATTTCAACAAACACCGGCGTTCCCAGTTTCACATACGCCCTCGTCAGGCTGGCGGTCCCTATCGGTTCCTGAAGGGTCGGAGAAATTGTGCCGCTGCACACCTTCCCAATCTCCTGGCGGTCGGCATTGAACACCCGGCAACCCTGTCGCGCAATGGCCCTGCCCTCAAGAGCAAAACCAGCAACACCGAAGCGGGGGCTCAGCTCAACCTGCTGGCAGGCTTCGCGGCCGATAAAAGACCCCTTATCCATACTTACCACCCACTTCAGCCGGGCTTCAAGCGGATTGGTGTCCTGATCAATTTCATGGCCGTACAGTGAATATCCCATTTCAAGGCGAAGCGTATCACGGGCACCAAGCCCCACAGGCACAAGGCCATCCTCCCGGCCAGCTTCAAGCAGCGCCTCCCAGAGAGGAGTGGCCAAAGCATTGGACAGACATATTTCAACACCAGCTTCACCGGTATACCCCGTCCGCGCAACCATCAGTTCAGCACCCATGAAGGGCAGCTGACGAAAATGAAACGACGGGAGAGTGTCGGCATCAATTTCAGGAATCACCCGCGACAGGATGCTGAAGGCCTTCGGTCCCTGAAGCGCTATCAACGACATCCGGTCCGAATGATTTTCAAGCTGAACCCCCTCAAAATCACCCACATGGTCCAGAAGCCATGCAAAATCCTTGTCGCAGTTACCTGCATTGACAATCAGAAAAAAGGTCTCAGAATCTATCCTGTAGATAATCAGGTCATCAACAATGCCACCATTCGGATAGAGCATGATGGTATACTGCGCCTGTCCGTCGACAGCACGGCTGAGATCATTGGTGGTCACAGCCTGAAGAAACTCCAGAGCGCGCCAACCTTTCACATAAAAATTGCCCATGTGCGACACATCAAACAGGCCCGCCGCAGTACGCACAGCCTTATGCTCCGCCATGATTCCTGAATACTGCACCGGCATCAGCCATCCACCGAAATCAATCAGTTTCGCGCCCGCTTTTTCATGCCAGGAAGAGAGTGAAGTTTTTTTCATAGCTGCCAGAAACTGCCGTTACTGTTGAATAAAAGATGATATACGCCAATAATACAAATACTGCATTCCTGCAGAAGAGTGCTCCACGAAATATTTCAGAGAGGCGGGGATGTTCAGCCAATGATGACACGGTTCTCAAGCTCGTTTTTGTCACCCGGCTGAATGGGAAAATGCTGTTCCAACATGCCGCCGCAGCGGTCAACGGCGGAAGCTATGGCACCGGAAGGATCGCCAGAACGAATGCCGCCCACAATCCCTCCCACCAGTTCATCCCATGTATCGGGGGCAACATGTTCGTTGATGCCCTTATCGGCCACCACACGAACACGGCGCTCAAGCACTGAAACATAGAGAAGAATGCCTGTATTGCTATCGGTACGGGTAATACCCCGCGCGTAAAAAGCCGCAAGCGAAGCCCGTTCAACAGCCTCCGTTATAGCCTGCTTCGCGGCAAAAAGCCTGCAGAAAGAGGGAACCCTCGTCAATATCTCATTGAACAGGATGAGAAGCGGTAAAAAAAGGCTCAGGAAAAACCACATATCGTGGCTGCCGTACAGGGCCGCCACCGGAATTGCGAGAACCAGCGACAGCAAGAGTGAACCTGAAAGGGCCGCCTGTGGATAGGATGCGCTGGAACCGGCAACCATTACCACTATTTCGCCCGCAGTTCGCAGCTCTACCGCCTTAATGCGCTCTTCAATCCGGCGCCTGCCGTCCTCTGAAAGAAAATCATCTGCTGAGTGTTTCATCGTAGTCTCTATTTTTCATTATCAACCCTCACCAGCTTCCCGAAGCACCGCCGCCACCAAAACCGCCACCGCCACCACCGAAGCCGCCTCCTCCTCCAAAGCTGCCACCACCGCCGTAAAAACCACCGCCACCACCATAGATAAAGGGCCCGCCGCCGCCACGGCCACGGTTGAAGAAGCTGGTGAAGTAGAAGAAAAAGACAATAAGCAGTAAGAGCGGCCCCGACACCTTTCCACGAGGCTTTTTCCCAGCCGCTTCAGCCTGGTACTCCCCATGCGCAGCCTTAATGATGGATGCAACGCCAAGAGCGAACCCTTCATCCATCCGGCCGGCACGGAAAGCTGGAACAATTTCATTGTCAACAATTCGCCCTGCAGTAAGATCCGTCAAGCTGCCCTCCAAGCCGTAGCCGACCTCGATGCGCAGCTTCCTCTCGTCTCTTGCCGCAATCAGAAGCACTCCGTTGTCGGATCCTTTTCTGCCTATTTTCCACCGCTCCGCCACACGGATTGAAAAATCCTCCATTGAGTCCCCTTCAAGCGAAGGGACGGTAAGAATAACAATCTGCGTTGACTCTTTAGCCTCAAAGCGCTCAAGTTCCGCTCCTATGCTCCGGCGCGCAGCGGGAGAAATCATTCCCCCGTAGTCATTCACCCGTCCCGACAGGGACGGCACATCAAGAGCCATAAGGGTATCAGACCCCGGCAGGAGAAACAGGAAAAACAGAACAAGGTAAGCGGCAACCCTTCTCAGAATTTCACCTCGGGCAGGGCCCTGGCAGCATCATCAGCCTTGAAATACTCTCTGGGTTTCAGCTTTAGTAGCATGGAGTTGGTAAAGGAATTGGGGAACTGCCTTATCGAGAAATTCAGCACCTCAACCGCACCGTTATAGCGCTGACGGGCAACACTGATACGGTTCTCCGTACCCTCCAACTGGTTCTGCAGATCCCTGAAGTTTTGATTGGCCTTCAGTTCAGGATATCTCTCCACCGTAACAAGCAACCGCGACAGGCTTGAAGAAAGCGCACCCTGTGCACCGGCGAATTTCTGCATAGCGGCAGGATCGCTGAGCATCTCAGGAGTAAGCTTCACTGAAGATGCTTTGGCCCGAGCCTCAACAACCGCTGTCAGCGTCTCTTTTTCAAAATTCGCAACGCCCTTCACCGTTGCCACAAGGTTTGGCACAAGATCGCTCCTGCGCTGAAGCTGCGACTCAAGGTCGCCCCAAGCGCGGTTCACAGACTCGTCGTTCTGTTGAATACTGTTGTAGCCGCATCCAGTCATGGCACTGAAAAACAGCAGGAACACAAACATCTTTATCGCTCGCATATACATAGGGGACAGTGTTTTATGATTGATGTAAAAAAATAATTTTCAACTGATGAGCCGCTCCACAGTAAAGATGCCAGCAACCTTTTTCAGCTTATCCATAAGGAAAGTAAGCTTTTCCGTATTGCGAACATAAACCATGACGGTTCCCACAAACATACCATCACGGGCATGAAGCGAAATGCTCCGGATATTGGTATCAAACTTCGAAATGACCAGAGTAATCTGGTTGGAGATGCCGAGCCGATCCTCTCCCACAATCCTTATGCCTGCAAGGAATTCAGCATCAACCTTCCGATTCCACGACACCGACACAACCCGTTCGCTCTTCTGCAGGTTTTCATTGCTTACATTCACGCAGTTCTTCCGGTGAATCTTCACCACGCCATCCGCGGTCACAAACCCAAGCACATCGTCGCCCGGAACAGGCTGGCAGCACTTGGCGTAAGCATAGGCAATGTTGCTCATGCCGGCAATAACAACCTCGTCTTTCCGGCTGATGGCCGCATTCTGTTCATGGTCTTTCCTTGCTGTCTTCAGATACTCCTCAACCCTTACCGGTTCCTCCCTGAGGGTATGCTGCTGCTCAGCCGCCTCTTTCTGGTTACCTGCAACCCGCTTCATCACTTCTTCGCCGTTAATCTGCTGGTTGGCAAGAGCACTGAAGAAATCCGCAGGAGTCTTTACCCCATAGCGGCGCGCATAGCTCACAATATCATTGTCGGAGAACAGTTTTTTTGTCCCCAACAGCATTTTCTCCCACATGCCACGACCCTTTTCAATCTGCAGGCGCCTCTCCTCATTGATGGACGAACGGATTTTAAGCTTTGCCCGGTGCGTTACCGCCATCTTCAGCCAGTCCTGTTTGGGGCACTGGTTTTTCGATGTAATAATTTCAACCCGGTCGCCGGACTTCAGCTCGGCATTCAGCCGAACAATCCGGCCGTTCACCTTCGCACCTATGCACTGGTTGCCTATTTCGGTATGGATGCTATAGGCAAAATCAATCGGTGTGGCACCCGACGGCATGGTCTTCATGTCGCCCTTTGGAGTAAACACATAAATCTCTTCGTGATAGAGGTTCAGCTTGAACCCCTCCATAAAAGCAGCCGCCGAATCAGCATCCTTGATCAGCTCCCTCGCCCAGCGGAGGAAAGAATCAATGTTTGCATCGTCCCGGCTTATTTTCTCCTTGTAACGCCAATGGGCCGCCACACCAAGTTCAGCAAACTCATGCATCCGCTTGGTCCGAATCTGCAGCTCCACCATGGTACCCCTCGGGCCGATGATGGCCGAGTGAAGCGACTGATAGCCATTGTGCTTGGGAATGGATATGTAGTCTTTGAAATGCTGCGGCACCGGCGGATACTTCTGGGTAATGAAGCCATACACGGAAAAACAGTCGGAAATGCGCTCCGTATCGATAATCACCCGTAGGCCATAGAGGTCATGAATATCCTCATAGGTCTTGTTTTTGCTGTGCATCTTGTTATAGATGGAGAACAGATGCTTCGCACGCCCCTGCACCTCCACAGTGAACCCCTGCTTCTGCAGGTCGTCCGTTATGGGGGCAATCATCCGGCTCAGATAGTTCTCCCGCTCAACCCTCGTCAACTGCACCTTCTTCTGCAGGAACGCAAACATTTCAGGGTCAATGTAGCGAAGGGCCAGATTCTCAAACTCCATCTTCATCTTGCCAAGGCCAAACCGATGGGCCAGCGGAGCATAGATGTCGCGCGTTTCAAGGGCTATCTTCAGCCTTCGGTGCTCGGGAAGCGATTCAAGCGTCCGCATGTTGTGTAAACGGTCGCAAAATTTGATAAGAATAACCCGTATGTCCTTCACCATGGAGAGCAGCATCTTGCGGAACCCTTCCGCCTGTGTTGTCTCACGGTTGATCATGATGCCCGAAATCTTCGTCAACCCCTCAACAATTTCGGCAACCTCAACACCCAGCTCAGCGGAAATATCCTCAAAAGTATATCCGCTGTCCTCAATCACATCGTGAAGCAGTGCAGCTGCAACCGAAACACCATCAAGCGGAAGCTCATTGAGCAGAATGGTGGCAACCTCAACAGGATGGTAGAAATACGGCTCGCCCGATGCCCGTTTTTCTCCCTCATGCGCCCGATAGCACATAAAAAAGGCCCGCTGAATCAGCGACTCGTCAACATTCTTGAGATTCTTGCGGGCAAGCCCGAGAATATCATGAAGTTTCCTGTAATGTTCTTTGTCTATTTGGGCCAGCATGGCTTACTCGTGCTTTCTTCTCAAGAGATTGACGGGCAAAACGGGATACATCATGTACTCTATAACTTAATTTTTCGATAACAAAACAAACCGCAAAGAAAAACTCACCCCTTCTTTTCAGGAAGTGCGCCGAGCCCCTCCTCCAGCTTCGTAATTTCATCGCGCAGATAGGCAGCCTTTTCATACTCCATCTTCACTGCGGCATCCTGCATTTCCTCACGAAGCTCCGCCACCATCACCAATCCCTCATCCGGCGTGAGCGACTCCAGAGCACCCGCCAACAGACGCTCAGGCTTGGGCACCAAGCCAAACCGCCGCCTCCGGTATCGCTCTTCAGCATCAGCCACTCCAGTGGTGTCAAGAATCTGGTCGACCGATTTCACAATGGAGCGGGGCACAATGCCATGCTCTTCATTATAGGCCTGCTGAATGGTGCGTCGCCGGGCAGTTTCATCGAGCACCTCGCGGATGGAACGGGTAATCGTGTCGGCATAGAGCACCACAAAGCCGTCCACATTTCTCGCCGCCCGACCCGCTATCTGCATAAGTGAACGAGTGTTGCGAAGGAATCCCTCCTTGTCGGCGTCAAGAATCGCCACCAGAGAGACCTCAGGAAGATCAAGCCCCTCACGGAGCAGGTTGACGCCTACCAGCACATCAATCTCCCCTGTCCGAAGCTCCCGGAGAATCTGCATCCGCTCCAGACTTTTAATTTCAGAATGGAGATAGCGCGACCGGATACCTGATTTCCTGAAAAAATCATGAAGATCCTCGCTCATCCGTTTTGTCAGCGTCATCACCAGAGCCTTGTGCCCCATGTCGATATGCCTGCGGATTTCAGCAAGCAGATTGTCGATCTGCCCCTTCACAGGACGGACCTCAACAGGAGGATCAAGCAACCCCGTCGGGCGAACCACCTGCTCCACCACTACCCCGCCGGAACGCAGAAGCTCATGGTCTCCGGGCGTAGCGCTGATGCACACCACCTGAGGCGCCATCTCCTCGAACTCATCAAACCGCAGCGGCCGGTTGTCGAGAGCCGAAGGAAGCCGGAACCCGTGCTCCACAAGAATGTTTTTTCGCGACCGATCACCACCGTACATCCCCCGTATCTGCGGCAAAGTCACATGCGACTCATCCACAACAACCAGATAATCCTCCGGAAAATAATCAAGCAGACAGTAAGGGCGCTCACCCGGCCCCCTTTGGGAAATATGGCGCGAATAGTTCTCAATGCCGGAGCAGTAGCCAAGCTCTTTCATCATTTCAAGATCATACCGCGTCCTCTCTTCAAGCCGCCCCGCCTCAACAAACCGGTTGTCGGCACGCAGCTCATTGAGCCTTCCGGCAAGTTCATTCTCAATGGCAAGCATCGCCGTTTTCAGCTTCTCCTCCTCGGCAACGAACTGGCGCGCAGGATAAATGAAGGCATAGGAATCGCTCCCCAGAATCTCTCCGCTCTCCATGTCGAACGACTGCAGGCTCTCAATTTCAGAACCGAAAAACTCAACCCTCAAAGCAATCTGGTCATACGCCGGCACAAGATCAATGCAGTCACCCCGCACCCGAAACTTTCCAGGCCCCGGATTGACATCGTCCCGAACAAAATGAAGAGCTATCAGCTCCTGAAGAAACTCATCGCGTTCCTTCTCCATACCCTGACGGAGCTCGATTATCTGGCTTTTCCAGTCTTCCGGCGAACCCAGACCATAAATGCAACTGACCGAACTCACCACAATCACATCCTTTCGGCCGCTGAGCAGAGCGCTCGTCGCCTTCAGCCTTAGCCGCTCAATCTCATCATTGATGCGCAAGTCCTTGGCTATGTACTTGTCAATAGTAGGCAGATAGGCTTCCGGCTGGTAAAAATCATAGTAGCTGATGAAATACTCAACCGCATTGTCGGGAAAAAACTGGCGAAGCTCCCCATAAAGCTGCGCCGCAAGAGTCTTGTTATGGCTCATCACCAGAACAGGCCTCCCCGCATTGGCAATAACATTGCTCATTGTATATGTTTTACCCGAACCAGTCACCCCAAGGAGCGTCTGGTAATCGGTGCCCGACTTCAGCCCTTCAGTCAACGCAGCAATAGCTGCCGGCTGGTCCCCCGCAGGAGCATACGGGCTTACCAGCCGGAAAACATCATGTCGATCTCCACCCTCTTCTCCTGCCACCTGATTGCTCCTTCTCTCTATTATTGTACGCCACTTCGCAACATATTCACCGCTACAGGCAATATTCAATAAAAGAACTAATACGGACAATAGTTAGTTCTTCTTAAAAATATGCAATATCATGAATAACGCTCCCTGCACTTATGGAACCCGGTTGCAATTATGGCCAATAAATCCGATTATTACCTTTTCCGTCTACTTATCCCGTTTTTCACGGTAGGGATATTTTTACTGCATTTAACCGCCTGCAAACCTATGATCAAAGAAGTAACCGCCTACCCCTACACCACCATCCTTGGCGACTCTCTCCACACAAGGATATACACGCTGAAAAACGGACTGACAGTCTATCTGAGCCCCGATGCGGACGAACCCAGAATATACACCTCCATCGCCGTCAGGGCAGGAAGCAAGAACGACCCCGCTGAAACCACCGGCCTTGCCCACTACCTCGAACACATGCTCTTCAAGGGAACCGACCGAGTCGGCTCGCTCGACTACGCCCGGGAGCACACCGAAATTGAAAAAATCATCACCCTCTACGAAGAGTACCGCTCAACGGAAGACCCTGAAAAGCGGGCAGCCATCTACCGCGACATAGACAGCATTTCCAACGCAGCCGCACAATTCGCCGTCCCCAACGAGTACGACAAAATCCTCAACTCCATCGGAGCCCAGGGCACAAACGCCTACACCTGGGTAGAGCAGACCGTCTACCTCAACGACATCCCCTCCAACAAGCTAGAACAGTGGCTCACCATTGAAGCCGAACGGTTCCGCAACCCAGTCATGCGGCTCTTCCACACCGAACTCGAAACGGTTTATGAAGAGAAAAACATGACCATGGACAGCGATAGCAGAAAAATCTGGGACAACCTGTTCGCAGGGCTCTTCAAAAAGCACACCTACGGCACACAAACCACAATCGGAAGGGCGGAGCACCTCAAAAACCCCTCCATCCGCAATGTGATGAACTACTACCGGTCGTACTATGTACCCAACAACATGGCGCTCTGCATGGCGGGCGACTTCGACCCCGACACCACCATACGGATGATTGACGAAAAGTTTTCCGTGCTGCAACCCAAAGAAATCCCCCCCTTCACCCCTCCGGTTGAAGAGCCCATCAGCAAGCCCACCGTGTTCAGGGCAAAAGGACCGGAATCCGAAGAAATAGTTATAGGCTTCCGCTTCGAGGGCGCCGACTCCCATGACGCCGACTGCCTCACCCTCATCGACAAAGTGCTCTTCAACCACACCGCAGGCCTCATCGATCTCAACCTCAACCAGCAGCAACGCGTGCTCGACGCAGGCTCCATGCTGGTGCTCATGAAAGATTACTCCGCCCATATCCTCAGCGCCAAGCCCCGTGAAGGCCAAAGCCTTGAAGAGGTATCGGCGCTGCTACTGGAACAGCTGGAACTGCTCAAAAAAGGAGAATTCCCTGACTGGCTGCTTGAAGCCGCCATCAACGACCTGAAAATCGAACAGCTGAAACTCTACGAACACAACCGTGGAAGGGTTGAGGCCTATGTCGACTCCTTCATCTGGGGAATGGACTGGGAGCGCTACAACGGCCAGATTGAGCGGCTACATCACATCACCAAAAAGCAGCTCACGGACTTTGCAAAAAAGTACTACGGCTCAAATTTTGTGGCCGTCTACAAAGAACACGGCAAGGAAAAAAGCGAACCGGGCATCGAAAAGCCCCCCATCACTCCGCTCAAAGTCAACCGCGACACCCTCTCCACATTTGCCGGCGAGCTTCTGGCCATGCCATCTAAAGAAATAGCCCCGCACTTTCTCGATTACCAGAAGGATATCGCGTTTCACAACATCAACCCGCACATACCGCTCCACTACCTGCAGAACAGTGAGAACGACCTCTACTCGCTCTACTATGTGTTCGACATCGGGAAAAACCAGTCCAAAAAAATAGAGCTTGCGCTTGACTACCTCTCCTACCTCGGCTCATCAAAGCTGAGCCCCGAAGAGTTCAGCCGTGAACTCTATAAAATAGGGGCCACCTTCTCCGCGTTCACCTCCGAAAACTTCGTCTACCTGAAACTCTCGGGGCTCCACGAACGCTTCCCCGAAGCCCTGCAACTGCTTGAAACCCTGCTCTCGGACGCCAGGCCCGACAGCGAAGCCCTCGCCAAACTCAAGGCAGGCATTCTCAAAGAGAGAACAGACGACAAGCTTTCAAAGCGGAAAATTCTTTTTGAGGCCATGACCAGCTTCGGCAAATACGGCCCATCTTCACCCTTCACCAATGTACTTGAGGACGGCGAACTCAAAGCGATATCGCCCGAAGAGCTGATTGACGAAGTCAAAAACCTCATGCAGTACCGCCACCGCGTGCTTTACTATGGCCCGGCAACAGCCGCAGAACTGACAGAGGAACTGAAGAGAGTTCGCCACTACCCGGAAACCCCCCTAGATCCGCCAGCTACCGACCCGTTTGTTGAGCAGGAACAGGACGGAAACACCATATACCTGGTTGATTACGACATGACGCAGGCAGAGGTAATCATGCTGACCCGCGACGACATATATAACCCCGCAGAGGTACCGCTCATAGCCCTCTTCAATGAATATTACGGGGGAGGTATGTCGTCCGTTGTTTTCCAGGAGCTTCGTGAAGCCAAAGCACTCGCATATTCGGTGCTGTCAATCTACCGCACACCGAAACAGAAAGACAAACACAGTTATATTTTCAGCTACATCGGAACCCAGGCCGACAAACTGCCAGAAGCCCTTGAAGGCATCAGCGAACTGATGAAGCGACTGCCGGAATCGCCCGAACTCTTTCTCTCGGCAAAAAACGGCATCCTGCAGAAAATCTCGACGGAGCGGCTGACCAGAACCGAAGTGCTCTTCAGCTACGAAGAAGCCAAACGCCTCGGCATCAATCACGACATACGAAAAGATGTTTTCAAGGGAGCACAATCCATGACTCTGGATGACATCAAAGCGTTCCACCGCGACCACTTCAAGAACCGGAATTTCGTTATGCTGGTTCTGGGCAACAAAGAACAGCTTGACCTCAAAACCCTCCAGAAATACGGTTCAATCAAAGAGCTCTCACTGGAAACCATTTTCGGATACTGAGGCCAGTCAATGAAAATACTCGACCGTTATATTTTCCAGCAGTTCGTCAAGACATTCATCTTCACGACCATTACCTTCGTTTCCCTGTTCATTCTGATCAACATGGTCGAGAACCTTGGCGACTTCATGGACAGGAAACTGCACTTCACGGACATAGTCCTCTACTACCTGAGGGCCATACCTGAAACCATTCTCATCACCTCTCCCGTCAGCTCCCTTTTGGCGTCAATTCTCGTTGCCGGCAGGCTTGCCGGATCCAGTGAACTTCCGGCCATCCGTTCCGCCGGAGTCAGCATGAGTCAGCTCCTCTACCCATTTCTTCTAGGAGGAACCATCATCTGCGCTGTAAACATCCTAAACTCCTTCTGGGTTGCCCCGATTGCAGCGGTACACAACCACGCATTCGAACGCGACCATCTGGGCAAAAGCCGAAGCAACAGCGCCGCCGAAGGCAGCAACCTTCATATCATTGAACCCGGCAACCGCGTCGTTACCATAGGACGGCTCAACACCAGCCTTACAGCCGCCAAAGAGATCTCCATTGAAGAATTCAGTGCAACAGGCATAGCCAAAAGAATCGACGGCGAAAGCATGCGCTACGACTCCGAGAAAAAAGAATGGGCGGTCGATAAAGCAGCAGAACGAAAGTTCACTGCAACCGGGGAGGAGTACCACACCCAGCCAACCATCAATATTCCGCTCTCCCTCACCCTCAAATCCTTGGCCGAACTCAACCTTCGTCCCGACGAAATGCAGTTCACCCACCACTGGCAATACCTTTCCGAAAAAAAGCATGCTGGGTTCGCTGGACTTGAACGCACCAGGGTCAAACTGCACACAAAAATCGCAGTCCCCTTTGCTTCCCTCATCATCATCCTGATAGGCGTACCCCTTTCAGCCAAGAAAAAACGGGGCGGGCTGGCCACAGAAATCGGCATCAGCCTCTTTGCCGGATTCCTCTTCCTTGGGCTCCAGAAAACCATAGCAACCTTCGGCTACAACGGCGTACTCAACCCCATGCTGGCCGCATGGCTGCCGAACCTGCTTTTCCTCGCCGTCGGTTACGGCATCTACCGATACTCCCCCGACTGACACAATGGCTGAACCGCACCACCCACCCGCCGTCGTACTGATGACCGATTTCGGCCTTGCCGACACCTATGTCGGGCAGATGAAAGGGGTCATCCTCACCATCGCGCCCGAAGCCCGAATCATCGACCTCACACACTCCGTCACCCCACAGAATATCGCCCAAGGCGCATTCCTTCTCGAACGCGCCCTCCCCTTTCTTCCTCCCGCTTCAACCATCGTCGCAGTCGTCGATCCGGGAGTCGGCACCGCACGCCGTGCAATTGCACTTGAAAGCGGAGGACGCACTTTCCTCGCCCCCGACAACGGCCTGCTCACACCGATCCTTGAAAAAGGCTCCCCGATCCGTTGCGTCGAAATAACCAACCGACGCTATATCTCACCGGAACGGAGCACCACCTTCCACGGCAGGGACATCTTCGCTCCCGCAGCGGCCCATATCGCATCTGCTGTCCCAGTCACCGACCTCGGCAGGCCGCTCCCGCCCGATGCCTGTATCCGCATCCCGACGCCAGCGGCAAGGCCCTTGAACGACGGCACATCGTGGGAGGGCACAATCATCTTCTCCGATCGCTACGGCAACCTTGTCACCTCCATCGATAGCGTCTTCGTAGCAGAAAACGGTCTCTGGGTGCTCAATACCGACACCATCAACCTCCCTCTCTCTTCCACCTACAGCGATGTCCCCGACGGAGCCACCCTGGCCTACCCCGGCAGCTTTGGCACCCTCGAGATCGCCATACGCAACGGCAACGCCCTCCTACGCCTCGACCTGAAACCCGGTGACTCGGTCCGGCTTGAAAAACAGCTATAAAAAAGCCGCCCCGAAAGGACGGCTTTAATTTTTCAACTCGTAAAACTCAAGTAGCTCAGCTGCCGATATACTCCTTCAGCACCTTGCTGTAAGCCGACTGGCGGAGACGGCGAATCGCCTTCTCTTTGATCTGGCGAACACGCTCACGGGTAAGCTTGAACTTCTCACCAATCTCCTCAAGAGTCAGCGGGTTGTCCATTCCAATGCCAAAGTAAGACTTGATAACATCCGCCTCACGGGGAGCAAGCACAGAGAGCGACCGCTCCACTTCAAGTGTCAGCGAATCACGGTTGAGTCCGTGGTCGGGCAGGTGACCGTCGTTCTGAAGCACATCAAGCAGGCGGTTGTCGTCCCCCTGCGCAAACGGTGCATCGACCGACACATGGCGTCCAGCGATTTTGAGCGTATCGGCCACATCCTGCGAATCCATATCGAGCAGGTTTGCTAGCTCCTTAGTATTAGGATTGCGCTCATACTCCTGCTCAAGCTGGCTGTAAGCCTTGCTGATTTTATTGAGGGTACCCACACGGTTCAGCGGTAGACGAACAATCCTCGACTGCTCGGCAAGCGCCTGCAGAATCGACTGGCGAATCCACCACACTGCATAGGAAATGAACTTGAACCCTCTCGTTTCATCAAAACGCTTTGCTGCCTTGATGAGGCCGAGGTTGCCCTCGTTGATAAGGTCACCGAGCGTCAGACCCTGATTCTGGTACTGCTTGGCCACCGAAACCACAAACCGCAGGTTTCCCTTGATCAGTTTGTCCAGCGCCCGTTTCGCCCGTTTATACTCCGTTGTGTCAAGGGGCATATCGAACCCCGCCTTGATCGCTTTGGTCAACCGCACTTCATCATCTGCCGTCAGCAGATCATATTTTCCGATTTCCTGCAGATACCTATCAAGAGAGAGGCTCTCTCGATTCGTAATCTGCTTGCTTATTTTAAGCTGCCTCATAATATAATAGTCTCCTTGGGGACTTCAGCTGGTTCTACACTGCACTGCCGGTCTGCAGAACAAACCGGCAAAAATTACAATATAGGCTCATTCATGATAATGCCAAAAAAACCGTTTTTTCAGCTGACTTCAACCCGCCTGCACTCAATTGCTGAGCACGGCAAGGTTCTCCTCAAGCTTCAGCAGGCTGCCGCGGGCATCGGCGAGTTTTTCGCGCTCCTTCGCCACTACCTCAGCAGGGGCGTTATCAGCAAAACCAGAACTAGAAAGTTTTTTCTCAAGCTGGATAACATATCCGGATACATTCTGTATCTCTTTCTGCAGGCGGGCCCGTTCCTTCTCGAATGATATTAAACCCTCAAGCAGCACAAAGAGTTCATGTCCCTCCACCACTGAAGCGGCGGCATGCGGCGGACGAACACCGTCCTGCATGAGCGAGGGCATGCATTGGCCAAGCACAGCAATGAACGGAAGCCCGTTCGCCATAACCTTCCCGGCCTCAGCGTCAGCCGGCTTCAGTAGCACCTCGGCACGAAGGCCCGGCGGCACGCCGAACAGCGCCTTCAGGCTCCTGACTTCAGTCACCAGCTTCTGCACCAGGCCGAACCCATCATCACCAACAGAAGCAAGCGAAGCGGCCACAGGCATCTCGGAAGAAGCGATACTTTCCGATGAAGAGCGCGGCAGCACAAAATGCCAGATCTCGTCGGTAATGAACGGCATCACCGGATGCAGCACCTTCAGGGTTCCCTCAAGCACATGCACCGCAAGCGCAACCGCTTTGCGAGCATCTTCGGGAGAACACCCTTCGGCAAGGGTCACCTTCAGCGACTCAAGGTACCAGTCGCAATAGTCGCCCCAGAAGAAGTCATACACCGTTTTAACAATGTCATTCATCCTGAACTGGCCGAACGCCATGTGGTAGTGCTCCAGCATGCCGTTATAGGCGGAAAGAATCCACCCGCCGGCCAGATCGAACGATTCGGTCGCGGGATTGAACCCTTCGTAGTAAGCCGCAAAATCCTCCGACCCCTCGAAATACTTCTCCCGCTGCATGAAGACCAGCCGTGAGGCGTTCCATATCTTTGTTGCAAAATTCCGTCCCAGTTCGCACTTCTCCTCACCGAACAGCACATCCTGGCCGAGAGGGGCAATGTAGATGATGGTGAAGCGAAGAGCATCGGTGCCGTAGGTATCCATCACCTTCAGAGGATCGGGCGAATTGCCGAGCGACTTTGAGAGTTTCCGCCCCTTCATGTCGCGGATGATGCTTGTAAAATAAACATCGCGGAAGGGCACATCCCCCTTGAAATAAAGCCCTGCCATAATCATCCGGGCAACCCAGAAAAAGATAATGTCGGGGCCCGTCACAAGGGTATTAGTAGGATAGAACGCCTTCAAATCGTCATTATCGCTTCCCGGACCGGTCCAGCCAAGCGTGGTCAGAGGCCAGAGCCACGAAGAGAACCATGTGTCGAGCACATCCTCGTCCTGCACCAGTTTGTCTGTTCCCGCAAGATGGCACGCCTCCTCATACGACGCGGCAACCCACACCTGCCCGTCAGGCCCGTACCATGCAGGAATCCGATGTCCCCACCAAAGCTGGCGGGAAATGCACCAGTCACGAATTCCGCCCATCCAGTGGCGATAGGTGTTGATCCAGTGCGGCGGATGGAACCGGATCTCTCCGTCGTTGACCACATCAAGCGCACGCTCGGCAAGCGGCTTCATTGAAACGAACCACTGCTCCGAGAGGTAGGGCTCAACCACAACATCCGCCCGTTCAGAATATCCCACATTATGCTCATACTCCTCAACCCGCTCCAGATTGCCAAGCTCCTCAAGGTCAGCCACAATCTTCTTCCGTGCGTCAAACCGATCCATACCACCGTAGCCATACTCATCAGTCATCCGCCCATCCTTGCCAACCACAGACATCACCGGCAGATTGTGCCTTCCAGCCACAGCATAGTCATTAGGGTCATGCGCAGGAGTAATTTTCAGCGCACCCGTACCGAATTCTATGTCAACATAATCATCAGCAATAATAGGGATATGGCGTCCCGCAATGGGAACCACCGCCATCTGACCCACAAGATCGCGGAACCTCTCATCGTTCGGGTTCACGGCAATGGCAGCATCAGCAAGAATGGTTTCAGGACGCACCGTCGCAATTGAGATGAAGCGCGTCGGATCTTTCGCAAGCGCGTATCGCACATACACCAGCTGGTCGCGGCGCGGCTTCATAATCACCTCTTCGTCAGAGAGCGCCGTCTGCGACACCGGACACCAGTTGATAATCCGCTTGCCACGGTATATCAGTCCATCGCGGTAGAGAGCAACAAACGAATTGATCACAGCCTCTGAAGCCCGTTCATCCATGGTGAACAGGTTCCGCCGCCAGTCGCAGGAAATGCCGAGCCGTTTCAACTGCTTCACAATAAGATCGCCATACTCCTCCCGCCACTGCCACACATGACCCAGAAAATCCTTCCGACCGAGGTCGTGACGGCTGACGCCCTCTTTGCGAAGCTTTTTCTCAACAACCGTCTGCGTAGCAATGCCCGCATGGTCGGTACCAGGAAGCCAGAGAGCCTCCTTGCCCGTCATACGGCTGTATCGGATAAAAATATCCTGCAGCGTGTGGTTCAGCACATGGCCAAGCGTCAGGCTGCCGGTAACATTCGGTGGCGGCATCAGCACTGTATAGGGGCTCTTCCCCTCCTCCAGCACCCGTGAATGCTCACCGTGGAACGAGCTGAGCGCCTCCCAGTGGGCGCTCCGCCAGCGTTCTTCAACTTCGCTGTGATTATAGGTCTTTTCGAGATTGAAGGGAGTGTGCTGTTCGCTCATTGTCAAGGCGGTAAATCGGTTGTGTCTGTCGTAACTCAGTCTTTCTTTTCAGGCGCCGGGCGTTTCTCAAACACCTGATCAATAATTCCATACTCAAGCGCCTCTCCCGCATCCATCCAGCGGTCACGCTCTGAATCCTCACGCACCTGCTGCACATCCTTCCCGGTATGCTTCGCAAGAATCTCCTCAAGCAACCTGCGGATCTTTTCAATCTCACGCGCCTGAATGATAATGTCGCTCTCCTGGCCCTGCGCACCACCCGAAGGCTGATGGATCATAATGCGCGAATGAGGCAATGAAGCCCGCTTGCCCTTCGCACCGCTCGCAAGCAAGAACGCGCCCATACTCGCCGCCATACCAACGCACACCGTCGACACATCAGGACGGATGTACTGCATGGTATCATAAATGCCCAGACCCGCCGAAACGCTTCCACCCGGAGAGTTCACATAAATAAAGATGTCGCGCTCAGGATCCTCCGACTCAAGGAAAATCAGCTGCGCCATAATCAGCCCCGCAACATGTTCATCAATGCCGCTACCAAGGAAAATGATGCGCTCACGAAGCAGACGCGAAAAAATATCAAACGCCCGCTCACCGCGGCCCGAAGTCTCAATAACCATCGGCACCAGAGAATTCTGGATGCCCTGTTCTATAGCACCCGAATACAGCTTCGAAGCATGATGCTCAAACCCAAAATTAATGTTCGCCATAACTCAGTATCATTTGAAAAGGTTGCCCGAAGCACAAAGCATCGGAATGACAAGTCAACTAAAATACAGACTCATAGCAACAAATCAAGAACCCCCGTTCCAAAAAAACAAATTCCCTTCCAGGGGACGCTGTACACTAAAATATTTGCAGGAAAGAATATCTATTGATCCTAGGGCTTACAGCAAGGCATTGCAAGGTGACCACTCCAGACTCTGGCAACAATCGTATCAGTAATTACCGGGTGAATTATGAAATCTATGATAACAAAGTCTCAGTTCTTGCTGTGAGTATAGGACATCGCAAAAATGTCTGCCGATGAACCCCTTTGCACAGCAGACCATCCGCGGCCATTCCACTCATGGACCATATCCAGAAACCAGCTCACCGACAGGCGTTCGTCACAGAATTTCCTATTGAACAACTTAATATACCGCCTTATCTGTCAACTTACCGGAACAGGCGAAATCCAAGATGGGGCTATTTTTATGCCGTTCCGGCGGTTTCACTATCCGCCCGATTTCCGGTATATTTCATTTTTCCACAACCGCAAACCCTTTCCCATCATGCAGGTACGCCTTATCTCCCTCACCTCGCCCGAAATCGCAATTGATGGGCAGCGCCTCACCCCGGAAGGGCTCATGGCCTATTGCGCGCGCGTGTCGAGCCCTCATCAAGAAACTCCAGATTACGCAAACCTTCTGGCCTACTGCATTCAGCACAAACACTGGAGCGTGTTTGAGATGGTGGATATGACGGTGGAGATTGTGACCTCACGGGCGATTTCGCCGCAGATCCTGCGTCACAGGAGCTTCACATTCCAGGAATTTTCACAAAGATATTCGAAAGCACAGACGATAGAGCGCTACACACCGCGCCGGCAGGATAGCAAGAACCGGCAGAATTCGCTGGACGATTTGGACGCGGAAACCGTTCGGTGGTTCGACGAGGCGCAGGACAAGGTGGCAAGGGTAGCGATGGAGAAATACGAGGGGGCGCTGGAGAAAGGTATTGCGAAGGAGTGTGCGAGAGCACTGCTGCCGCTTGCAACACAGACGAAACTCTACATGAAAGGCTCAATCCGCAGCTGGATACACTACCTTGAAGTGCGCACCAACCCGGCGACACAGAAAGAGCACCGGGAGATTGCGGATGAAATCAGGAAGACATTTGTGGGGGAGTTCCCCGTTACGGCTTCGGCGCTAGGGTGGTAGTGACACATGAAAAATCGGAGTGTCGATCCGATTTTTCATGTGTTTAGCAGAATTCGATCACTCATTGTTGAAGCATTCAGCGAATAGCTGAACCTCCTTAGACAGTGGCTTCCACCTTCATCATGGCCAGCGTCTTTGCGAGGCGCTGCTTGAGCTCCTTGCGGTGGACAATCATGTCCATGAACCCGTGTTCGAGAAGGAACTCGGCGCGCTGGAACCCTTCAGGGAGGTCGCGCTTTATGGTGTCACGGATGACACGGGGGCCAGCAAAGCCGATGAGGGCTTTAGGTTCACTGATGTTGAGATCGCCGAGCATGGCGAAGGATGCGCTGATGCCGCCCATTGTGGGGTCGGTCATAAGGGATATGAAGGGAAGCTTTTTCTCGCCGAGGCGGGTGAGGCGCGCGGCGGTTTTGGCCATCTGCATGAGGCTGAAGGCGCCCTCCATCATTCTGGCCCCGCCTGACTGGGAGATAACGAGGAGAGGGGCGTTAAGCTGTATTGCCTTGTCGGCGGCGCGGGCAATCTTCTCTCCAACAACGGAACCCATTGAACCTCCTATGAACCCGAAATCCATTGCTGAAACCACGAGGTCTGCTCCTTCACTCTTGCCGTAGGCGTTCCGTGCTGCTTCGGTCTTTCCGCTTTTCTCTATGGTGTCGTGAACACGGTCGGGGTAGTGCTTGGTGTCAGTGAAGTTAAGGGGGTCGGCAGCGCGGAGGTTCTGATCGAATTCCGTGCACTGGCCCTCATCAAACAGCAGAGAAAAATACTTGTATGGGGCAATCCTGAAATGGTGCGCGCACTGGGGGCAGGTAAACAGGTTGTCTTCAAGCTGTTTCTTGTGCAGCATAGCGCCGCAGCTGTCACACTTCGCCCACAACCCTTCTGGCGTATCCCGTTTGTCGGTGGTGCGAATAGAGGGGTTTACCCGTTTGAACCAGGCCATCTTTACAATTAGGACTAAAGGTTATACATTAGAGCACAAGATATAAAGTCGGAACCACAATCTCAAAAGAGCCTTCATGACCCCCCTCGACATAGGCCATTCATCTAAGGAGTCCGCTTCTTGCCGAACCTGAGACCACTCCTCGTTTCGGTTTTCCTTTTGGCATCTCTTTCAACTGTAGTGACCACAACGGAAACCGACGCCGCCCCCCGACATGTGAGGGTACTGCCCGATACGCTTTCCATACCCATGCAGCGCTATACCATTCTTCCGGCCATGCGTCCGGCAAGGAAAACGGTTGGACTGGCTCTTTCCGGCGGAGGCGCCAACGGCTTGGCGCAAATAGGAGTGCTCAAGGCTTTTGAAGAAGAGGGAATACCAGTTGATTTCATCGCGGGCACCAGCATGGGCGCCGTTATTGGAGGGCTGTACAGTTGCGGATACACGCCCGACGAACTCAAAGAGATAGCCCATACCCTGCCATGGGGGTCCATTGTCAGCATAGGGAACAACGAGTACTCCCGATCCAATATTTTTCTTGAACAGCAAAGGGTGCGCGACCGCTCCACAATAGCAATCCGCTTTGAGAAACTGAAGCTGATCATACCTCGCTCTCTCAGTTCCGCACAGGCGCTGACCGAAACGCTTGACCTTCTGGCACTCAACTCCCTCTATTCCGTAACAGATGACTTTTCCTCTCTACCGGTGAAGTTCAGAGCCGTCACCACCGATCTGGTCTCAGGCAAGCGGGTTACCCTTTCATCTGGCTCACTCTCTGAAGCAATGCGAGCAAGCAGTACCATTCCGGTTCTGTTTTCACCCATTGCGCGCGGCCATCGCCAGTTGGTTGACGGCGGCCTGGTTGCCAACCTTCCGGTTGATGAACTTGAGTCGTTCAATGCTGGCTACAAGGTTGCAGTGGATACACACGGAAGCATGTACTCCACGGGACGGGAACTTGACCTTCCATGGAAAGCCGCCGATCAGGCACTAACCATACTGACGAAACTCCAATACCCAGCGCAGCTTGAGAAGGCCGACATAGTCATCCGCCCCGAACTGCAGAACCGCATGGCAACCGATTTTTCAAAGATCGACAGCCTTGTGGTCTCGGGATATGCAAAAGGCAAAGCCCTTGCGGGAACCATCAGGCGAAGCATTGAGAAACAGAGGAAATCGTCTCCTGCAAAAAGATCGATTGCAGGGTACACCAAAAAAATCAGTTTTCCCAGAGAGAGCCAAGAATTCATCGAGCACTACCATATCGTCGCCGGCATAGTGCGCAATGCCACCAATACCAGAGTCGCTCTTCGTGAACTGCTTGAAACTGACCTGTTCACCAGGGTCCATGCGGAGGTTGACTCCCGAGGGAAACTGGCCGTTTTCCACCTAACCCCCCTTCCGGAAATTCGGCAGATACAGATCAGCGGCGGCCCTCCCGACGCGCTCTCCCCCAATGAACAGAGGACATGTTTTTCCCCGCTGATAGAGCGCGTTTACACCAACAAAGCCGGAACAAGGGCCCTTGAAAGCCTTGTGAGGGCATACCGCGACAAAGGATACAGCCTTGTTCATATAACGCGTACCGGCGTTACTGGCAGCACGCTGCAGGTACGGGTAAGCTCGGGAAAAGCCGATGCAATCACCGTGGCGCAGGACCGCAACATAACCGGCCCAACCCCGGTGAACCGTGAAATAAAGGTTGACACCACAACGGTGGTCCGGCTCAGAGAGGCCCGCTCATCAGTCAAAAATCTTTATGACACCGGGGTGTTCAACCGCGTGTCGGTATCGGCGGTATCAACCGCTGAGGGGGATGACGAACGCACCCTTTTGAAGTTCTCACTGGATGAAAAGCCTGCCTCGGTGCTGCGCATAGGCCTTCGTTACGATGAAACCAGCAATGCTCAGTTCCTGCTCGATTACAGGAACGAAAACCTCGCAGGAACAACCAACTCACTTGGTGGATGGCTGAAAGTGGGCCAGAAAAACAATGTGGCGAACATTGAGTACAACATGCCCCGCATTGGCTCGACCAACTTCACCATGTCCTCAAAGCTGTTTTACGACAAACATGATTTTGACAATGCAAGCATTGTCTTCGACAAGCAGTTTTTCAACACCCGTTCATACAACAGCGGCACCTATGACATTCAGAAATATGGCTTCAGCACGGCATTCGGCACCCGAATCCGCAAAAACGGTAAGTTCATAGCCGACATCACCCTCCAGAACTCCAAATCAAGCACTGATTCTGAGCAGGCTGACAGGTTTACCACAGAGAACATGGACCTGCTCTCCCTCGGCTCCCGGATCACCATAGACTCGCGCGATAACGCCCTTATAGCAACAAAAGGCAGCTATACCGACCTGCGATACGCCGTCACCACGCCGGCCATGCAAAACGAAAACCTCTTCTGGCAGCTTTCAGGAACGCATGAGCAGAACATCCCGGTTGCTGAACACACAACCCTCCAGCTTTCAGGCCAGTTTGGAATTAGTAGCGTTTCGGTCCCCCTCTCTGAAAAGTTTTTCCTCGGTGGCCCGGGAACATCTTACAGCCGGCGCTTCATAGGGCTGCAGGAGAATGCCCTACCGGGTAACAACATTGCTTCGGCAGGGGTGCAGCTGCAATGCCGGCCTCCGTTCGACATCATCTTCCCCACAGCGCTACGGTTCAACTACAATGCCGGTAACGCATGGGAAAGCCGCGATCAAATAGCGCTGTCAAGACTGATTCACGGCATCGGGACAAGCCTTGTCTGGGAGACGCCCATCGGCCCCGCACGGTTTACCGCGGCAAAAGCATTCTCGTTCCTTCGTCAAGCGGATGAGCCCGAATCTTCCACACTGCGCTTTGCCGACACGGTATTCTACTTCAGCCTCGGCCACGACTTCTGAACGGAACTACAAAACACATGACAAAACAGGACAGACGACCCGAAATATTGGTATGCAATGACGACGGCATTGAAGGGGAAGGCATTCATGTGCTTGCCGCCTCAATGAAAAAACTCGGCAATGTGACCGTGGTGGCACCGGCCGAACCGCACAGCGGAATGAGCCACGCCATGACACTCGGCGTGCCACTGCGCATAAGGGTGTGCAAACGCAACAACCGCTTTTTCGGCCATACCGTATCAGGCACCCCGGTCGACTGCATCAAAGTGGCCCTAAGCCACATCATGTCGGTAAAGCCCGACCTGATTGTCTCCGGCATCAACTATGGCAGCAACACCGCCACCAGCACCATATACTCCGGTACCGTCGCCGCGGCGCTTGAAGGGGCAATCCAGGGCGTCACCTCCATTGCGTTCTCACTGACCACCTATGAGCATGCTGATTTCACCTATGCGGGGAAATTCGCCCGCAAGCTTGCCCGGAAGGTTCTGCAGAAGGGACTGCCGCCAGACACCATTCTCTCGGCCAACATCCCCAATGTCCCTGAATCCGACATTGCCGGAGTAGTTGTTACCCAGCAGGGCCGCTCACGCTGGTCGGAAGATGCAATTGAGAGGAACGACATGTACGGCAACCCCTACTACTGGCTGAACGGCACACTGATGCTGCAGGACACTGAGATGGACAGAGATGAATATGCCGTTCAGAGGAACTTCGTGACCATCACCCCCCTCTCCTTTGACTTGACCAACAAGGACTTTCTCGGCACACTTGAACAATGGAAACTGCAACAATAATCGCGTGAACACTTTTCTTCTTGACTACCGCCACATCCTGACCCCAAAAAAAGGATTTTCACAGCTTTTCCGTGACTATACCTCCGAAGGGGCACAGCGAAAAACCCTTCTGGCAGAATGCTTTCATCTCGACTATCAGAAGGAGGCCGATTACTACCGCCAGCTCGGGCAGCTTTCATCAAGGAGCTTCAACCGAGACGCTCTGGCCGACATGCTTCTCCGCCAGAACAGAAGCTACGGATGCTCCCCACTGCAGGAACAGGAGATTGAAAAGCTCCGCTCACCGCGATGCATGGCCGTGGTTACGGGTCAACAGCTCGGACTCTTTACCGGTCCACTCTACACCATATATAAAGCACTGACAGCAATTGTGTTTGCCCAGCGCCAGAAATCACTGTTTCCGGAATATGATTTCGTCCCCATCTTCTGGCTTGAAGGCGAAGATCACGACTTTGATGAAGCTGCCACCACAGCCCTGTTTGCCGCAAACAGTGTTGCAAAGTTCAGAGCCGACACAAATCTGCGCGAGCAGGACCAGATGACGGGCACTGCCGTCTTTGACAGCTCCATCCAGGAAACCCTCAACGGCTTCCTTGACGCACTGCCCGAGAGCGACTTCCGGGAAGAAATTGCAGCCCTGCTCAGAGAGTGCTACAAGCCCGGAACAACTGTTGAACATGCTTTTGCATCCACACTGATGCGGCTGATGCACAAGCAGCCCCTGATACTGCTCTCCAGCTTCGACCCGGTATTCAAGAAGCTCTCCGCCGAAATATTTGCCAAAGAAATAGAAACCGCACCGGCAACATCCTACAATGTTGTGGCCCAGAGTTCAAAGCTTGAACAGTTAGGCTACGGGGCACAGACCAAACCGCGGGCCGTCAACATGTTCAGCCTGAACCATCTCGGGCAGAGGGAAAGAATTGAGCGGCCGTCGGGGGAAACATTCGCCATTGGGTCCGGCCATCAGCAGTATTCTAAGCACCAGATGCTTGAAACCGCCCAAGACCACCCTGAACGCTTCAGCCCAAATGTTGTGCTCCGCCCCATAGTGCAGGACTTCGTGCTCCCCACCTTCGCCTACATTGCTGGGCCGGGAGAAATCAGCTACCTGGCTCAGTACCGAAAAAATTACGAGCACTTCGGCATAACCATGCCCTTTATTGTACCACGGGGAAGCTTCACTCTGGTGGAACCGAAGATCAGCCGCATTATGGATAAAATGCTGCAGGTAACCGGACGCCCCGGCTTTTCACGGCAGCAGATATACCATGCCGTCTTCAGCGAACTTGAAGCAATGAAAGCCAAAGCGTTTGCACTGGCTGAAAACCGGACCATTGAACCGGTATTCCTGCAGGCAAAAAAGGAGATTCAAGACGCACTGGACGCACTGGGGCCGGTGCTCTCAACAATAGACCCCACCCTTGAGGGAATGCTTGCCGCATCAAAAGCGCAGGCCGAGAAAATAGTTGAGGGAATAGAGCAGAAAACCTGGAAGGCGGGTAGGAGAAAACACGACGAACTGCTGGACCAGATACAGAGAGCCGAAACAGCTCTCTTCCCTGAAGGAATCCCGCAGGAACGGCTGATCAATGTCTTTTATTATCTGAACAAATACGGCATGGGACTGGTAGACACCCTAAAAAACCAGCTCCAGGGCCACGCAACGGAGTCCCACATCATTGTTGAACTGTAAGGGGCAGGGCACATTGACCAAAAACCCGTCAAGTGCCGCAAATCGAAACCCCGTCATTGCTCTCCCGGCTGAGGAGCTGACAGCAGCGGCAGACAAGAAGACGAAGTTCATCTGCGGAAATTCCATCACAGAGCTTCCCCACCACAACAGCTATCTCTTTCTTGTACTCCTCGGTCTTGGGTAATTGCAGTCCGCGTTTTTTATGGATATACTGTGAAACGGCTGCAGGGGTAACATCAAGAATTTTTGCTGCCTGAGACTGTGTCATACCTGTCTTCACCAGGCCTATTGCAATATCTGCCCGGATTTGCGGCAAATGGTACCAAACGGCTTTTTCGCAGGGAAATATCACGATAACTCTGTCTATAAGGTTACACTTCGGTCATGAACACTTCATTCAAATCCATAGCAGGCTGGACTCTTCTTCTTCTGATCCTGATCCAGTTTGTGCCGCTCCGCCGCATCAATCCCCCTGCAACCGAGAGTTTCAAAGCCCCGCAGCCAATACGGCGCATACTGAAAAACGCCTGCTACGACTGCCATTCCTATGAAACCCGCTGGCCAAAGGCAGCGTATATAGCTCCAGCCTCATGGGTTATCTACCGCACTGTTTCTGCCGGACGCAGCGCACTGAACTTTACTGAATGGGAGAACGCAAGGAACGAAAAAACATACGAACTGCGGGAATCAATGCTTGCAACCATTGAAAAGGGCACTCAGCACCAGCCACTCTACTACCTTTGGAAACCAAGTTCAGCCCTCTCTCCCAGAGAAAGCGGAGCCGTCATCACCTGGCTCAAAGCCTCTCTAATAAAACCTTGAGCTACAGCTAAAAATTCAGGCAGTACCCTTCGGGATAGAATTTCCTGATGATGGAAATCACCTCTTCAGGATCATCTTCGAGATAGATAAAACCCAGATCACAGGGGGAAATAAAGCCGTTTTCCTGAAGCATGGACTCCTGAATCCATTGGTAGAATCCCTCCCAGTAGCTTTTTCCCACAAGAATGATTGGGAACCGCTCACTTTTACCTGTCTGAATGAGCGTCATCGCCTCCGACACCTCGTCAAGCGTTCCAAACCCACCGGGAAGAGCAATAAAGGCCTGTGAGTATTTAAGAAACATCACCTTCCGAACAAAAAAGTACTGAAAACTCACCAGTTTGTCAACATCGATATACCGGTTAGCGGCCTGTTGGTTGGGCAGTTTGATATTGAATCCGATAGAGACGCCCCCGGCCTCCTGAGCACCACGGTTCGCCCCCTCCATCACACCCGGTCCCCCTCCGGTTATAACCGAAATCCCCTCACGGGCAAGCATGCCTCCAAGTGTACGGGCAAGTTCATATCCAGCACTCCCCTCCTCAACCCTTGTGGAGCCGAACACACTGACCGCTGGTGCCGCATCGCCCATGACCTCAAACCCGCTGACAAACTCAGCCATGATTTTAAAAACGCGCCAGCCGTCAACCATAAAGTCGCTGCCGCGATCTCCCTGAGCTGGATGCACCGGCGGGGAAAGGGGTTTGAGTGGCTCTTTACCCTGATTTTTATTTTCCATAAAAACAGCTTTCTGTGGTTGAGATGCTTAGAGGTGCCCTACAGTTCCAGAAAATTCCGGATAAGGTGCCGACCCTCGCCGGTCATGATTGACTCGGGATGAAACTGAACCCCATAGAGCTTCAGCTCCCGACTGTCCATACCCATAATTACCCCGTCTTCTGTCCATGCCCGAATGGTCAGTTCGGAAGGCAGAGTTGAGCGTTCAACAATCAGCGAGTGATAACGGGTTGCGGTGAAGGGGTTGTCAAGGTCCCTGAAAACACCCTCTCCGTCATGAAATACGGGAGAGGTTTTGCCATGCATAATATGCTCCGCACGAATCACCTTGCCGCCAAGTGCCTCCGCGATTGACTGGTGGCCAAGGCAGACGCCAAGCAATGGAACTGCTCCCTTCACTGCATTGATAAGATCAACCGATATTCCGGCATCCTCTGGAGTGCCTGGCCCGGGAGAGATCACAATTTTTTCGGGCGAAAGATCAAGAACCTCCCCAACACTCAGCTCATCGTTGCGGAATACCCTGACCTCAGCACCCGACTCGCCGATATACTGCACCAGGTTATAGGTGAAGGAATCATAATTGTCAACAACAAGAATCATGTGCACTGGAATGCTTAAGAGTTATTCAGATACTGAACCACCCCGAACTTCCGGGGTATCAGCCACGAAACGAAACAGCGACTCATAGGCGGCGCTCATTGCCACACCCCTGCGGGCCATGACCTTCCGAGCCGTTTCAACCGCACGGTCAATTCCATAGGGCTCAAATCCGTCTGCGCCACCCCATACGAATGAAGGTATCTCCTTCGGGGGGAAACCCGCGCCAAAAACATTGGCGGCTATGCCGGTAACAGTGCCGGTATTGAATGCCGTATTGATGGCAGAGCGGCTGTGCTCGCCCATCAGCAGCCCCAGAAACTGAAGCCCTGTTTCATATTGCCGGTCGCCCTGAAGAATACGAACCGGGCTGTAGTTGTTTTTCAAATCGGACGAATTGGTTCCTGCCCCAAGATTACACCAGTGCGAAAGATAGGAATGGCCCAGAAACCCGTCATGCTGCTTGTTGGCATACGCTTCAATGATGCAGTCCTCCACCTCGCCGCCGATTTTCGAGCCCCGCCCAATAGAAACATTGCTGTATACCCTCGCCCCCGCTTTCACCCTGCATGAGGGGCCGGCATATACATTCTGCATCACCACAGCCAGCGGCTCAACCACGGCACCTTCTCCAATGGCAACAAACCCTTCTTCGCCGTCAATAACCGCACCGGCACGCACAACAGCTCCAGGAGCCACGAAAACATTCGACGGGTTGACAATCACAGCCGAATGGTGAACCGTACCCTCAATGCGGCCAAGTGGAAGGGAGGATGCCTCTCGCATCAGCTCTTCGGTATGCAATGCAACAGCATCCCACAGGAAAGAGAGCAACCGGAAACCCTCAACTGCTGTGCAACGAAGGTCAGCCTTGAGCCTTTCCCCGTCAATGCAGTCTTCAAACAGTCCATCCGGACCCAAAACACGCGATGCAGGGATGCGGGCAAAGAGCAGTTCGCCGTCCTGCACCAGTGCCGTTCCGCTTTCAGGAGCGATCCCTGTAATAAGTTCGCCCACTGCGCTGTCGCAGACAATCCGTCCGTTCACAAGAAGAAGGTCGTCATCGTCAGCCCTGTTGACCGGAGCATCGGGGCAGAGTTCCCTGTAAAGAGGGGCAAGCGCTCGACGAATATGGAACGACAGCTCAATGCCGGGCAGGTGCCACTCAAACTTCTCACGAAGGGTACTGAACCCGACCGTAAGCCCGTAAACCGGCTTGAGCCCCACAAGAGGCATCAGGCGATGCACATGTCTGTCTTCAAAGAGAACTACCTGCATGATTCATTCATCTCAGTTCACAAAGGGGCTGATCAAGCACCGGAACACCATCATTACGAGTGATTTAATATGCATTTTAAACGGAGTATAACCTATAAGCGCCCGCATGAACGGCATACACATATCCGAGCGACCCGTCCCTTGTTGACTGAATGATTAAAAAAAGTATAACCTTGGGAAGCCGGCATGAGAGCACTGTGCTACATAAAAAAAGAGCAATAAAAATAGGGATCTACAGCAAGGCGATGTATTCAAAAGAAAATAACGAAAACAGAAAAAATACTCATCTTACTGCAATTCAACCACATACGAAACCGTGTTTTATGCAAAACAAGCAAAAAACCTTCTTCTTTTAAGAATAAATTCTCGATATTACATCAAACAATGCGCCACAGGCGCAAATCACTGTGCCCCCATCAATGCAGTATACATGCAGGCCCGAGTACTAAACATATCAGTAGAGAATATCTAGGAAAGCGACCACAGCAGTGAAGGCTATAGAAAAAAACTGGCCCTTGTTGAAAACAATATACTGCTGAGCTGGATTGAGGCGCAAGAGGATATCGTCCTCAACACTATGGATCTAAACATGTTGCAACAAGCCGTCACCGATGCAGAGCTTGAAACAAAAGCGGTAATCCTGCTCTATGATCTCAGCCATATAGGCTGCATTACACTGAACTACAAGCAGTCCATAGCCGACCTCGTCTTCAACTGGAAACCGGGCATTGAACTGATTGTTTTTTTCAACATCCCCGAAGCGATACGGATTCTGACAGAATCGTTCGCAGCCGTCATCCCCGACACCATCCCTGTTCTTAAGGCAGGGAGTTATGATGAAGCTCTTCTTGCGGCACGGGCCCACAAGGCCGGCAGTGCCACGGTTCTCAATGGCGAAAGCAATCTCACGAATGAAGACGCTGCCGCCAAAAACGAATTTCTTGCTGTTGTTGCAAGAATATCATGGATGAATATGCTTGATCAGCATATAACTATCCCTCTGCATGACAACCGCGATCATTCCTACTTCAAAGCGCTTGAGGCGCTGCAGTCTGACCTCAGGGCAAAAGAGAAAGAAAAAAATCGCGAACTCGATCAACTCACAGCCAACCTTGAACAGCGAATAACACACATGGTGATCAAAATGAATGCACAAACCGAAATGAACAGACAAACCGGCCGTGATTCCGAAAAGGAAATTGCTGAGCTCAAATCACGCATTGCCAGCCAGGACATTGAACTGACAAGAGTATCAACGGCAATTGCGGAAAAAACCACTGCACTGCGCAACCTCCTCGACCAGATTTACGCGTTGGAGATTGACCCGACCCAGAAACGCCTGATGACCGATGCCTGCCTGAGCCTGATTGAGACGGAAACCATTGAAAAAAGGCTCAACATCGAGCTAACCGAATCCGATTCAGTTTTTCTCTCAAAGCTGCAGAAAAAACATCCCAACCTGAACCAGCGCGAGCTTCGCATCAGCCTGCTTGTCAAGCTGAACTACGACACCCGTGAAATCGCCCGTTCCGTTGGCATTTCAACAAGGGGAATGGAAAGCATTCGCTACCGCATGCACAAAAAGCTCAGCCTCGGCAAGCACCAGTCCATCAAGACCTACCTGTCCGACCTGGCTGTTACCATGTAAAAGCCCCGAGCGTCTCTCCTCTCCCCCGCCACATCGGCAGACACGGGAGAGGCTGAGTAGCAGTTAAGCGATGCAGAGGCTTTTGATATTGACAAATTCGCGTATTCCGTACCGGGCAAGCTCCCGGCCGTAACCGGACTGTTTTACCCCGCCGAACGGTAGCCTGGGGTCCGACTTTACCATACTGTTGATGAAACAGCTCCCCGCATCCAGCTGGTCCGCCACGGCAAGCGCCCGCTTGCGACTTGCGGAAAAGACCGCTGAGCCGAGCCCGAAAGGGGTGTCGTTGGCAATGCGAACCGCCTCATCATCGTCCTGTGCCTCAATCAGAGTTGCAACCGGCCCGAACAGCTCTTCACTGTATGAGGCCATGCCGCGCTTTACCCCAGCAAGAAGGGTCGGCGGGTAAAAATATCCTTTCCTGTCCGGAATGGTTCCTCCGGTGAGCAGCCGGGCTCCGCCAGCAACACTCCGCACCACCTGATCATGCAGCTGCCGGCGAAGATCTTCGCGGGCAATCGGACCCACCTCCACACCCGCCTCAAACGGGTCGCCCATGAGGGCGCTTTGCATGCGCTTCAAAAGAAGTGCTTCAAATTCCGCCACCACCGCCTTGTGGACAATGAACCGCTTTGCTGCAATGCAGCTCTGTCCGCTATTGAGAAGACGGGACGCAACACAGTGGCTCACCGCAGAGGCAATGTCGGCATCGTCCAGTACGATATAGGGATCACTGCCGCCAAGCTCCAGCACACTGCGTTTCAATGCACGGCCCGCCTTGGTTGCCACTGCACGGCCCGCCTCCGTACTGCCGGTTACCGATACGGCACTGACTGAAGGGTGGTCGATGATGAATCCTGTCAGCTGGTCTACATCTTCAAGATCAATATGAATGGCACGATAAAGATGTTCAGGAAATCCAGCCCTCCGGAACAGACTCTCCATGGCTATGGATGATCCTGTTACATTGGGGGCGTGCTTGAGCAAAACGCCATTGCCCGCCATGATTGCAGGCACGGCAAAACGAAACACCTGCCAAAAGGGGAAGTTCCACGGCATGACGCCAAGAACCAGCCCGATAGGCTCAAACTTTACAAGTCCCTGCATTCCGTCCACATCGGTCTCCTCAGGCTGCAGAAACTGTTCGGCGTGAAGGGCGTAGTAGTCGCATACCCATGCGGATTTCTTTACCTCTGCCACTGCCTGCGAAAGCGGCTTGCCCATTTCACGGCTTATCAGTTCGGCATGCGCCTCAGCTTCCCGAATGAGCATTGCTGAAAGGCGCTGCATGCACTCCCGGCGATGCTTTGCATCCGTCATACGCCAGGCGCGGTAATCAGTGTCGGCAAGGGCAATAACCTCCCCAAGCTCCTCCTGGTTCATGGCGGGATAGCTTGAAATAGGTTCTTCTGTCGATGGATTGATGGTGGTAATCATGGGTAGAAGGGCATTCATGGGTAACAGGTAGTAGGGAAACTGTAAAATAGGGCATTTTGTTGGTTTGAAAAAGCCTGAATTACTCCGAAGTGCGCCCGTTCCACCTCTCAATCGTCATCTTCCAGCGACTCATGGAGCAGCAGATAGCTTCCGTAGCGCGACGGGTCGATAAGGCCCTTTTCTACAGCGCTTCGGACAGCACATTCCGGTTCAACGGTATGGGAGCAGGAGGAGAATGCACACTCAGGCATGAAGGGAAGAAACTCGCTGAAATAAAATCGAAGATTCTCCTGGCTGATGCCCGAGAGGCTGAACTCCCTGATGCCCGGTGTATCAATAACGCGGCCGCCCGAGGGCAGGGTAAGCATTACCGATCGGCTTGTTGTATGCACCCCTTTGCCTGTTTTGAGGCTGGTTTCCGATGTCCTCAACCGCTCTTCTCCGAGCAGGAGGTTGATGATAGTTGACTTGCCAACCCCCGAATGGCCGCTGAATGCCGACAGACAGCCGGAGAGAATATCCCGGAGTTCCTCAATGCCCGTCAGCTGAATGGCGCTGACATAACAGACGCGGCAACCAAGCCCTTCGTAGAGTTTCATCATACCCCGAACCGCACCACCGTCATCAAGGTCCATCTTGTTGACCACAATAACAGGACGAAGCTGTTCAGATTCAGCAAACACAATGTACCGGTCTATGAGGCGCGGACTGAGGGGAGGATCGTAGGCCGACACCACAACCACAAGCTGGTCGATATTGGCCGCAATGACCTGAATCTTCTCCCGGCTCCGGTTGCGGCGAAGGTCGCGTTTCCGGCAGAGCTGGCTGCGACGCTTCTCAACCGACACAATAATGGCTTCCGGCATCTCCTTGCCGCTGACCGAAAGACGGAGCTCCACCCTGTCGCCAACGGCCACAAGCGACTCATCGTCATTGCCAGACCGGGTCCCAGAAACGGTACGGCAGCGGTACAGGGTTCCCCCGTCGTCCTCAACGAGATATGAAGCTCCGGCAACTTCAACAACCATGCCAGACACTGCTTTTTCTTCCACGGCCGAAGCTTTCATTCCCTATTGTTGTGGTTTCCCTGTTTTTCGACCTCTCTATCCTATCTCTGCCAGAGTGTGCCGCTCATGCAGATGATGCATGTACCAGTCGCGAATCATCCTGTTCCCGGCCTCTGCAAGCTCTCCATCTTCGGCAGCAAGACTGAACGCCGCCTGGCGTGCAGACTGCATGATATCAAAATCTCTGGTCAGGTCAGCCATTTTTAATCCGCTGAAGGTGCCCGACTGCTCCTTGCCCAGCAGATTCCCGGCCCCCCGTATGGAGGCGTCTATCTCTGAAATCACAAATCCATCCGTTGTTGACGCCATCGCCTCAAGCCGCTCTCGCGCGTCGGAGGTCAGTTTTGCATGGAGCAGAAAACAGCTGGAGGAGTGAGTGCCACGGCCCACCCTGCCCCTCAGCTGATGCAGCTGCGCAAGGCCGAACCGCTCGGCATGCATAATAACCATAACTGTGGCGTTCGCCACATCAACCCCAACCTCAATAACCGTGGTGCCCACAAGCAGGTCAAGCGAACCGCCGCGGAACTGATCCATAACCCCCTCTTTCATCTCCGGGGTCATCTGTCCATGAATAAGGCCAAGACGAAGGTCCGGGAAAACAGAAGCCGACAGCTCCTCAAAACTTTCAACCGCCGCCTTCAGGTCCATCTTTTCAGACTCCTCCACCAAAGGATAGACAATATAGCCCTGCCGCCCCGCCTTCACCTCGGAACGAAGAAACTCAAAAACACGCTCGCAGTCACCTTCCGGAGAAACAAAGGTGCGAATCGGGTGCCTGCCGGCAGGCATTTCGCGTATGAGGGAAACATCCAGATCGCCGAACACCCCCATGGTGAGGGTTCGGGGAATGGGCGTTGCCGTCATGAGAAGAACATGCGGGCTCTGGGCTTTTTCCTGCAGAACCTTTCGCTGCAGAACGCCAAACCGGTGCTGCTCGTCAATAACCACCAGCCCCAGACTGTAAAAATCCACATCATGCTGAAGAAGGGCATGGGTTCCCACCGCAATGTGCGCCCCCCCTTCCCTAAGCTCCATAAGCAGCGCCTCACGAACTTTCTTGGGCTGACGGCCGGTCAAGAGAACTACCCGAATTCCAATCGGCTCAAACATCCGTTTCATTCCTAGCCAGTGCTGCACGGCCAGAATTTCGGTAGGCGCCATAAATACCGACTGCAGACCGTTATCGGCAGCAAGAGCCATGGCAAACATTGCAACAATGGTTTTGCCCGACCCCACATCGCCCTGCACCAGCCGCTGCATGGGACTGCCCTCTTTAAGGTCACGGTAGAGCTCACGGATGGCATTTTTCTGAGCACCGGTCAATGAATAGGGCAGAGCGGCATGAAGGGCGGCAGTAAAATCACCCGAATGGCTGAAACGCGCTGCCGTTCTAGTATGGTGAAGAGCGCGGCGGCGAAGAGCAAACGACAGCTGCACATAAAACAGCTCCGTCCACTTCATCCTGTACTCCGCCATTTGGAGCCGCTCGGGAGAAGAGGGCTGATGCAGTTCACGGTAGGCGGCGGAGAGAGGCATGAGGCCATGGGTATTGATAATCCCACTGCTGAGGTTCTCGGTGCCGCCCGGCTGCAGAATATTGAAAGCACGGGCAATAAGCCCCCGAAGCTGCCGAGAGGCAAGCCCCGAATGCTTCATTGCCTCGCTGGTAGGGTAGAGCGGAATGATTCTTCCCGTATTGAAAAGCTCCGCGTCGCTCCCCTCTGCCTCCCCGTCCCCCCCCTCTCTGCCAAGGCGGTCGAAATCGGGATGCTGCATCTGAGCCTGCCGGCCAAAATACCCAACCTTTCCATATACTGCCAGAATGTCGCCAGATACAATGGCGCGAGAGAAATACCGGGCTCCCCTGAACCAGGTCAAATCCAGCACGCCAGACTGATCAGCCAGTTTTACCTTGAAACGGGCCGACCCCCGATGCCCCTGTTCAACACCAGCAGAGCGAACCGTCCCAACAACCGTCGCCATCTCCCCCATTCGAAGCCCGGCAATGCTGTTCATTGCCCGGCGGTCAAGGTAACGGCGCGGCCAGTAATCAAAAAGATCCGCAAGGGAGCTGATGCCGGCTTCGCGGAGAATGGCAAGTTTTTTTGGTCCAAGCCCCTTCAGGGACTCTAGGGAAAAATTATCCTGCATAGGCAATCAAATTGTAACTGGACAGGAATTCTTGTATATTAGCACCTTTCTTATTTTAATACCGGACACAACCATTTATTGTACGATAAAGTCAACGAAAAGTCATGAAACAAGATATTCATCCCAAGTACACTGAGGTCACCGTCAACTGCGCCAACTGCGGCAACACCTTTGTAACCCGTTCAACACGGCCATCCATCAAGGTCGACATCTGTAGCAACTGCCATCCTTTCTACACCGGCAAGCAGACCCTTGTTGACACCGCCGGACGCGTCGACCGCTTCAACAAGCGTTTCGCAAAATCGACAGCATCACAGGCGCAGGCAAAATAAAAGCACCAATCCACAGGATTCACCATGAGTGTCAGAGAAGTCATTCAGAAAAACGAGGCCAGACTCAAAAAAAGCATTGAAGCATTTCAGCATGAAATTGCTTCAATCCGCACAGGCAAGGCCACAACCGCCCTGCTCGACCGGGTCAAGGTAGAGGCATACGGCCAGCTGATGCCCCTCAAACAGGTGGGCAATGTCGGCATAGCCGATGTTCACACGCTTATGGTGCAAGTCTGGGACAAGTCAATGGTCGGCCCTACTGAAAAAGCGATCAGGAATGCCAGCCTCGGCCTCAACCCCGTAGCCGAAGGCCAGAGCATTCGGGTCTCCATCCCGCCTCTCACCGAAGAGCGGAGAAAAGAGTTTGTCAAGCTCACCAAGAAATACGGCGAAGACTCAAAAGTGTCACTCCGCAACCTTCGGCGCGACATGATCCAGGAGATAGAAAAGCTGGAGAAAGAGAAAACAATCGGCGAAGACGAACGAAACCGTGGGAAAAAAGAGGCTGACGAGCTTCTGCACAAGTTTGAAAAACAGATCAACGATCTGGTGTCTCATAAAGAAAAAGAGATCATGGAGGTGTAAGGGTATTGCGGTTTCCCGTAAAATACTCCTTCATCGCACTGAAGCTCTCTTTCCCCTTCAAGAGCCCGCTTATCATGCCCAGCACCGCAGCGGCCCCGGTCGCGAAAAAGAGCGGTCGAGCTGAAATGTTATTGGTATAATAGATAGCTGGAATCCCCCGTTCCTTGGCGAAACTGTCCAGCGAAGTGGTGCCAATAACAAGATCGGGCTCCAAGCGCAGAACCGCTTCCATGTCATCCTCAAGATATTTTCTATAGCGAATTTCCGTACCCAGCATGCTGAGCACCCGGTGGTCGCCCTCGCCCAGCGCTGTCCGAGCAATTGAAGTGGAGGCATATGGTACCTCCAAACCTGCCTCAAGAAGCAGGCGGACAACCGGTAGCTCATTGCCCTCATAACCGGCAACAATCACCCTGCCGCTGAGCCCCCCGAACCGTCCCAGCACCTCGCGAACCTTCTCCGACTCCTCAAGAGCCACTGCTTCAACAGCTTCGCAGTCAAGATCCAGCGCCACCCCAATATCGCGAATCCACTGGGCCGTAGCATTAGCGCCAATAGGGTTTCCTCCCACAATCTTCACCCCATGCTCCCGAAACAGCTCAACCGTTGTTCCATAAAAGGGGTGCAGCACGGCACAAGCCTCAGCCCGGCCGGCCTCAACATAGTCCTCAAGCGCCGTACCCGGCAAGGTCACTACCGACTGAACACCTATCTTCTGCAAAATGGAGCCAATAGTCATGGCGTCAAGCGGGAAAATCTCTCCCAGAACAACCAGCGATTTTTGTTTTCGGGACTCACCCAATGCACCGAACCGCTTCAGCAGCGTTGCCACGGCAACATCCTTGGCCTCCGGATGGGTTCGTATCTGAAATGCAGGGAGCCGCACAAGCAGCACCTCCGCATTGCCCACCTTGCGGGGAAGCAGCTCTTCGGCAATACCCGCGGTTTCAGCCACACAGGTGCTGACAACAGGAATAAACCGGACGGAAGGATCCAGGGCAATCTCCTCTATGGTGCAGCGGAGATCGTCTATCATGCTGCCACCTGAAATCTGCACATTCATCAGTTCGGGAGAGACAATGGACTTTCGGGCTGCATAAAAATGCGAAACAAAAGTAAGTCCATACAGGCATCCCTGGTCAGCCGCAAGGCAGACCTGAACTCCATCAATACGGGTCAGTACGCGCAGTCCCCCGAATGCGGGGCACATGGACTGCGGATGAAGTGCGTTACATGCTTTTTTTTCCATTCGTCAGAACCTGTCTTGTTACTTCCTGAATATAAGGAACCGAAACAGCATTGTCCCCCAACGCCCTTATTGCCGCCCTTGCACCGCTTCTGTCGACAAACCGCCCGATCCTGATGCGCCAGTATTTCACCCCGTTTGAATACGCAGGCCAGAGTGCCGTCTGAATCCCGACGGAGTCCAACCGGCGAACCTCAAGACGAGCCTTCATTTCGCTGGTGTAGGTAGCAAGAATAACCGTGAACTCACCTGCATCAAGAAGCACCGGGTCCACAGCAGCTGGCGGAGCGGGTGCCGGAACCGCCCTGTCCATGCTGTCGACCAACACGGATCGGGAGAGTGCTGGCAACTCGGGCTTCAAAGCCGGAACGCTGGACCCGACAGGGAAAAAGAAGAACGCCACCATAGCCAAAAAGGCAAGCACAAACACAGAAGCTGCAACAATTTTTGGAATGGCGGAGGGGCCGGCAGACGATGATGGCATCCCCTTAAGGCCCTCATAGTCGCTGTTGAGAATTGAGATGATACCCTCATCCGCCGTAAATCCGTATCCTTTCCCTACGGAACCGAAGACTCCAAAGCCGGCAAGGTGAAGGTCAAGCCGTTTCTTTCCGGCACGCGAAAACACCCGGCCCAGAGCCCAGGAAACTCTCTCAGCCTCCCCAGCCTCAAGATGCATTCCGTTCAGAACAAGATGAAGAGTATCATCTTTGCCGCAGCGGGCTCGCCAAACAATGCTTTGTACGGGCGGAGCGTAAAACCATCCCTCTTCACCCCGCTTCTTTTGGGGAGCCGTATACGCAACCGTGAACAGACCGAGTCCCTTCACGCCAAACCTGCCATGAAGAAGCAGTTCGCGCGACATCGAACCGGTAAATTCCTTCAGGAGATATGATGCACCCGAAGCATCAGTCTCCAACAGTTCCGTCAGTTCAGTTATGAGGGTATGGTCTGTCATGCGCGAAATATAACACTTCCTCCTTAATTCCCCCCCCCACTCCACTCACAGCCAAAGGATGGGAGGGTGACCGATTTTTTCTTATTTAGAGGAAACAGCCCTTTTAAGACGCACTCTTCACTTTCCCAGCCATGGCGCCCTCAATACTCTCGGTCAGCGAACTGACGCAGCAGATAAAACAGGAACTTGAAATCCTCTTTCCCAAAATTCAGGTTAAGGGAGAAATTTCAAATTTCAAGCACCACAGTTCAGGCCACATCTACATGACCCTGAAGGATGAAGGGGCGCAAATCCCTGCAGTTATATGGAAACATGCGGCGTCCCGGCTTACCTGCCGACCGGCAGATGGAATGAATGTGATTGCTGAAGGGAGAATAGAGGTCTATCCCCCATCGGGGCGCTATCAGCTCATCTGCACATCAATTACCGAGGAAGGAGAGGGCGCCCTGCAGCAGGCATTCGCAAAACTGCTTCAGAAACTTGCGGCAGCAGGATGGTTCGGCGATGAGCGGAAAAAACCGATTCCAAAAATCCCCAAAATCATCGGCCTTGTCACTTCGCCAACAGGCGCTGTCATAGAAGACATGGGCAAAGTGCTGCAACGGAGATTTCCCCCCGCCAACATTCTCCTTTTTCCGGCAAAAGTTCAGGGGAGAGACGCTGTCGACTCCCTCATCAGTGGCATCAACTGGTTCAACGCTCAGAAGAGCGGCCCATATAGGCCTGATGTCATTATTATCGCCCGTGGTGGTGGGTCGCTTGAGGACCTGCAGGCGTTCAACGAAGAGAGGGTGGCTGAAGCCATTTTTAACTCCCAAATACCCGTCATCAGCGCCGTCGGCCATGAAACCGACTTCACAATCGCCGACATGGTGGCCGACCTTCGGGCCGGAACCCCTTCAATTGCGGCGGAACTCGCAGTCCCCGACAGCCTGGAACTGCTGCGCCACATCGCATCTCTTGCAGCCACAAGAGAAAACCTTCTTAAGGCAAAAATTGACGGGGCCGAACGGGAAATAGAATCAATCTGCAGCAGCTACGCATTCAACCGCCCGATGCTCCAGATGCAGCAGTTCACCGAAGAGCTTGACGGCACGCTTAAGAGAATGGCGCGAACCCTTGAAGGTAAACAGAGGGAAACCGGAATGCGTCTTGAATCAGCTACAAGGCATCTGGCGCTTCTCGACTACAGGAAAACACTTGAGCGGGGATATACGATGGTCAGAAAGAATGGGAAAATGGTCACTTCAGCAAAACACCTGCACGCCGAAGAAACTGTAGACCTGCTCTTTCATGATGGAACGCTGCCGGCTGAAATCAGGAGCGGGCCCCGTCCCTGAGAATGGCCCGAACCAGCTCCAGATCTGCTGCGGTATTGACGCCAGGCTGATCGGCTGTAGTTGGTACACACCGAATGCTGAACCCGTTTTCCAGCAGCCGAAGCTGCTCAAGCGACTCCGCCTCTTCCAGCATTGAGGGTGGCAGTGCGGCAAACTGCTGCAGCACATCCCTTCCGAACGCATACAGCCCCACATGGCGATAAAACACGAGAGAGGGGGAATGGTTACGCATAAATGGAACCGAGCTGCGCGAAAAATAGAGCGCGTTGCCGTTCCGGTCGAGCAGAGCCTTAACCACATGCGGGTCATCAATCTGCGCCCGTTCATCAGGGCCAAGCGCAAAAACAAGCGTGGAACAGTCTGGAGGATCGGCAGTAAAGAACGGACTCAGAACAAGGTCGATGGTATCCGGACTGATGAGTGGTTCATCACCCTGCAGGTTCACGAACACATCACCCTCAATGCTCCGTGCGGCCTCGGCAATCCGCTCTGTTCCGCAGCTCGCAGTGGGAGAGGTCATCACCACCTCGGCTCCCCGCTCTTCAAGCACAGAAGCTATTTCACGGCTGTCGGTAGCAACAACCACCCGTTCGGCAAGGGTTGAATGCATCGCCTGACGCCAGGTACGCACAATAAGAGGCTCGCCCTCAAGATCGGCAAGCATTTTCCGCTCAAGACGGCTGGATTCAAGCCGGGCGGGAATAAGAATGACTGCCTTCATGTATGCCTTTCAGATATATTGATCGTATGCTCACCAGCCAAGCCTGCCAAGCGCCAGCTCCGCTTCGCTGGAACTGACTCCATCAAGCATCACAGACTTGTTCCGAGAACTGCGACCCGAAACCACATGCACACGGCCATCGGCAATCCCAAACATGTCAGCAAACAGCCGGCAGCACTCCCTGTTGGCTGCGTCGTCCACAGGTGCGGCCTTCAGGGTGATTTTCAGCCCACCCGCATAGGGTTCGGAAACAGCGGTTTTGGAAGCTCGAGGATGCACTCTTACCGAAAAGACGGCATTTCCCTTCTTTTCACGAACGACAACCACCTCTCTCTCAGCCAAGTACCTTCGGAACCCGGAAAAAACGGTCCTGGCTGTCGGGAGCGTTGCTGAGCGCGGCGGCGTTGGAAATCGACTCATGCGTCTCGTCGGCACGCAGCACATTCTTCTGGTCATGAATGTTGCTCAGCGGAAGCACCCCTTCGGTATCAACCTCGTTGAGGGTATCAACATAGTGAAGAATGGTGTTGAGTTCGTCGGTCATCTTCAGCGCCTCATCTTCACTGAAACGCAGCCGGGCCAGTTCAGCTATATAGGTTACATCAGCTATGGTAACAGACATATCAGCACAATCATTGAATTGAATAAAAAAAATCAGAGCCTGCAGGTATCATGCAGCTGCTCTTCCACACGGTTTCTCGGCCGTGAGTCCACCGCCACCCAGTCGCGCTCCGCTTCGCCAAGATAAATCTGACGGGGTCTGGCAATTTTCTGGTCGCCATCCTTCACATGCTCGCTCCACTGCGACAGCCATCCAGGAATCCTTCCGATAGCAAAAAGCACCGGGAACATATCCATCGGGAACCCCATTGCCTGATAAATGAGACCGGAATAAAAATCAACATTCGGATAGAGCTTCCTTGAAATGAAATAGTCGTCCTCAAGAGCTATCCTCTCAAGCTCAAGAGCAATATCAAGCAGAGGACTGCGCCCCGTTTCCTCAAACACTTCGAAGGCGATTTTCTTGATGATTTTCGCCCTGGGGTCATAGTTTTTATAGACCCGGTGACCGAATCCCATAAGACGGCCTGAACCAGCCTTAACCGACTGGATGAACTCCGGAACCTTATCGACAGAGCCTATTTCCATCAGCATGCGGATAACAGCCTCGTTGGCACCGCCGTGTTTGGGCCCATAGAGCGCGGCACAACCCGCAGCAACTGCCGTATAGGGATCAACGCCCGAACTGCCCACGGCACGCACGGCATTGGTAGAACAGTTCTGCTCATGGTCGGCATGAAGAATGAAAAGCACATCAAGCGCCCGCTCCAGAACCGGGTTCGGCGTGTAACGAAGCTCGGTCATACGAAACATCATGGAGAGGAAGTTGCCCGCAAAACTCAGGTCATTGTCGGGCTGAACATAGGGAAAGCCCATGCTGTGGCGGAAACTCATAGCCGCCAGCGTCGGAATTTTGCCAATCAGGCGGCGAATCTGCAGCTTGCGGGAATCAATATTGCCGATATCCTTGGCATCTGGATAAAAGGTGGAAAGCGCGCCTACCGTTCCCACAAGAATACCCATAGGATGCGCGTCATAACGGAACCCGTCCATGAACTTCACCAGATTGGAGTGGGTCATGGTATGATGGCGGATGTTGAAAGTCCACTGAGACAGCCGCTCCTGGTCGGGCAGTTCGCCCTTGATGAGCAGATATGCCGTTTCAAGAAAGGTACTGTGTTCGGCAAGCTGCTCAATTGGATAACCGCGATAGCGGAGAATACCCCGATCGCCATCAATAAAGGTGATATTGCTTTTGCATGAAGCCGTGTTCAGAAAGCCGGGATCATATCCAAGCAACCCGAAATCATCGTCCGACTCCTTGATCTGTCGAAAATCCATTGTTTTGAATGCACCGTTCTCAACGGGAACTTCATAGGTTTTTCCTGTCCTGTTGTCTGTCACTGTCAGTGAGTTTCCTGAATTGGCAGGCGTCATAAGTATCGGGCTTTACATGAAAGAAAAGTACAAGGCGTTTTTCAGGGCAATCCAGTCAAAATAGAGAAGAAGAGACGCAAATAAAAACCGAAGTCCGGGGGGTTTTCCTGGAGAAAAATACTTTTTGGAATTTACGATGGAAGTGCCTACATTAATCACTCTTTAATGGAGCTGTAGCTCAGTCTGGTTAGAGCGCCTGCCTGTCACGCAGGAGGTCGCGGGTTCGAGCCCCGTCAGCTCCGCAGAAAAAAGGTCCCCCTTGAGGGACCTTTTTCATTTCACAGACCCGCTCATATCTTTTTCCGCTTGTCGCGCAGGTAAATTGCTTTTGACTGCCCCTCTCCCTGAATGCGTTCATCAATATCAAACAGCTTTGTTGCCGCAATAAGTTCAGCAAGTTTCCCGTATCCGTAATTGCGCGGGTCGAACTCCGACGACTGTTTGGCTACATTGCTCCCCGTAGCCGCAAGATGTGCCCATCCACTTTCATCCGAAGAGGCATCAACGGCATTTCTCAACAGACGCACAAGACGGGTATCCTGCTTGAGCTCCGCAGATGATTTCCGCTTGATGGTCTCATTCTCATTGATTTTCTCGCGCAGCACCTCGGTATAGATAAACTTGTCGCAGGCAGAGACAAACGGCGCCGGCGTCTTTTTTTCACCAAATCCGTACACAATAAGACCCGATTCCCTTATTCTCACAGACAGCTTCGTGAAATCGCTGTCGCTCGACACAATGCAGAACCCGTTGAAACGGCCGGTATACAGCAGGTCCATGGCATCAATTATCATGGCGCTGTCGGTGGCGTTTTTGCCTCTGGTGTAGCCGAACTGCTGTATTGGCTGTATGGAAAATTCCAGAAGGACCTCCTTCCACCCTTTCAGCGCAGTGGAGGTCCAGTCGCCGTATATCCGCTTTACATTGGAAGTACCGTATTTGGCAATCTCAGCCAAAAGCCCCTCAATGATTGAAGGCTGTGTATTGTCGGCATCAATCAGCACCGCAAGCCGTTCCGATTTTTCTACTGCCATTGGTTCATCCCTGTCGCATTGTTCTGGATTCCTCCCCCCGTTTCACCCTCCTTTCTCCTCATGTGCAGGACCTTTAAAAGATAAAGTACGCAGATGGCGCGCCATCAGGAAATATTTCCTGCCCCAAGACGGCGCAACAACGGGAAGATTGGCAGATACGGTGGCAAGTGTTTATATTTTAAACACCGACTACGACAGCTTCACACAACCGCATGACCTGACCACGCAACCGATGACGCACCCGAACAGCCGATACGCATCATATTTCGGAGCAATTCTGCCAATACTCTGCCTTGCGGGCGCTCTCATGCTTGGCGCATGCAGCCCCAAAAATGACAACATCTCCGCTCTGCAACAGGAGGTATGGAAAAATCCGGAAGATACGGCTGCAATGCTTAAGCTCGGCAACGCATATGCACAACAGAACCGGTATGATGAAGCGGAGGAAACCTACAAAAACGCACTGGCTCTCGACCCCGAACTTGACGCAGCTTACCACTCTCTGGGAGCGGTGTACTTCAACCGTCAGGACTACCCTCAGGCTCGCGACTGGTTCAAACGCCATCTGGCCCGTTCACCAAAAGACTCCTTGAGGCTGTACGATCTCGGCAACGCACTGATGCAGATGAAAGAGTACGCCAAAGCGGCAGACGCATACAGTGCAGCCATAGACAACAGCCATTCCTTTACCGAAGCGCATTACAACCTCGCAGTATGCTTTGCCCGCACGGGACGGATGGATGAAGCCCGCCAGATTTATAACTGGCTTCTTGATAAAAACAATTATCTTGCCGTCTCTCTGCAAAACCATCTGCAAGGGGGAAAACAGGCTGATTGAGCACAACCCATGAACTTTGCCCAACAGGTCAACAGAGTTGCCTTTATGCATGAGCAGCACCACATCATTATACCCTCACCAAATCCTCTTCCCATAGAACAGGCTGTTGAGGCGCTTAAAGCCTCACTCCTGCAGTACGCCGCCGCAACAGTTGACGCCCCCATGCCAAAGGGTGGCGCGCTGAGAGTATTCCGTCAGGACATTACGGCCGTCGACCCCCTCAAGTGGCTCGGCGCACAGAGCCTCTTTCCCAGAATTTTCTGGATGAACCGCGAACAGGACTACCTGACCGCTGCCATCGGTGCCGCCGACACCATAACCCATGAGGGTGCGGGAAGCAACGACGAGAATTTCAGACGGCTCGGCAACGCCATGGCCGGCAAAAGCCCCCATGCCAGATATTTCGGTGGATTCCGCTTCAACAGCACCGAAACTGGAGACCCGATATGGAAAGCTTTTCCCTCGCTCTCCTTCACGCTCCCCCTTCTTCAGATTTCCAGAGAAGGCTCTTCAAACACCCTTATATGTAACCTCTGGACCACTGAGGCCAACGGAGTTGCGCCAGAGGTCCAAAGGGCTCTGGAAGCTCTCGACCAGCTGGAGCCCAGTGCCGGAGAATCGGACGATGAGCTTCCATCGCTGCTTTCAGTCACCCACAACCCAAAAAGGGAAGGCTGGATAAACGCATGCGAGCAAGCCATTGAGGCTTTTGCCGCAGGAAGCATGCAAAAAATAATGCTGGCACGCCAGACAGTGCTTGAGTTCACCGAAGCGTTCTCCCCACTGCTCTTCCTCCAAAACTACCCCTACCCCAACACCACCACCTACAGGTTCTATTTTGAACCCTCAGCGGGGCAGGCTTTTTTCAGCTTCACCCCCGAACGGCTCTACCGCCGTAATGGCAAAAGTCTTGTTACCGAAGCCCTTGCCGGCACACACTCAAAAAAGAATGCCGGCCAGGCCGACAGCTACGCCTCAGACGCGCTCTTGAACTCTGAAAAAGACATCAGGGAACACCGTTTTGTAAAAGACATGATTTATGAGGAGCTGCTGCCGGCATGCAGCTCCGTTGACATGGAAGAGGGGGTACGCGTCCTGCAGCTGAACCGCCTGGCACACCTCTACAACATCTGCAGGGCAGAGCTTAAAGAAGAGTTCAGCAACGAACCGGCCGTTCTTTCGCTCATGCACCCCACGCCCGCCGTGGGAGGGGTTCCCAAAAAGGAAGCCATGAGGCGCATCCCTGATCTCGAAACCTTCAGTCGAGGCTGGTATGCAGCACCGGCAGGATGGGTCAGCTCCAATTCAGCAGAGTTCTGTGTCGGCATCCGCTCAGCGCTTGTCAACGGGCGAACAGCCTATCTGTACTCCGGCGCCGGACTGGTTAAAGGTTCAGACCCGGAAGCCGAATGGGATGAAGTAGAGCAGAAAATCGGCGATCTGATGGCCATAACCCGCGAAAAAGCATGAACAACCCTCAGCTCACCACACTGTGGAGCAGCATGATGGTGGAAGAACTTGTAAGACAGGGGGCCTCATTCTTCTGCATCTCTCCCGGCTCCCGCTCCACCCCTCTCACCGCTGCCATTGCCCGCAACCGGGACGCTATGTGGAAAATGTTTCCCGATGAACGCTCCGCCGGGTTTTATGCGCTCGGCCACGCTCGGGCAACTGGAATTCCAGCTGTCCTTGTCTGCACCTCAGGCACTGCCGTGGCAAACTATCTTCCAGCCGTTGTGGAGGCTTCAAGCAATCGCGTTCCCATGCTGATTCTCTCCGCCGACAGACCCTTTGAACTGCTTGAATGCGGCGCAAACCAGACCATCCGCCAGAATGGTATCTTCAGCACTTATACCCGCTGGCAAATGGAGCTGCCGGAACCCTCAACCTCAGTCCCACTGCAGTTCCTGCTCTCCACCGTTGCTCACGGTGTCGCCAAATCTCTCAGCTCGCCCTCAGGGCCCGTCCATCTGAACCAGCCCTTCCGCGAACCCTTTGAACCAGAATCATGCTCAACTCCTGAGCCCTGGCTTGAACCCCTTACAGCCTGGCAGGCAAACCACCGTCCATCCACAGTTGCAGCGCTGCCCGAAAAGCACCCCGACACAGAGGCCCTTTTGACTCTCCGGGAACTGACAGGCAATGCCCGCCAACCACTGATTATTGCCGGAAATATTGCAGATGAAAACGACAGCCGCGCCATAGCAGAATTAGCTCATGACCTGCAGATTCCGCTCTATGCGGATATGGCATCTGGCCTCCGCCTCAGCAGCGGAACTCTTCCCTGGCAACAGGCATTTGCCACCCCGGAGTTCCAGAACGCCTTCCACCCCGACCTCGTCCTCCATTTCGGAGGAGGCCTCATTGCCCGCCATCCCACAGACGCACTGAAGAAATGGAGCCCTGAACACATCTGCGTCATAAGGAACCATCCCGAACGCTACGCCCCCGGCCACTCCGTCACCCTCAGCATAGAGGCCTCGCTCCGCCTCACCGCCAACGCGCTACTGGGATGCAGAAAAGGGGAGTGCCCCATCATCAGGGAGGCGAAAGGGTTTTTCGCCAAAGCGGCAAAAGAGATTGACAGAGTTGCGGCACCCGAACTGCCAGTCAGTGAAATAGGAGCCGCACGGATTGTGTCGGAAATGTTGCCCACCGGCCACAGACTTTTTCTTTCAAACAGCATGCCGGTCAGAGCGATGGACTCGTACGCAGCCGCCAGAGGAGAAACTCCAGTAATCACCGGAACAAACCGGGGGGCGAGCGGTATAGACGGAATCATTTCAACCGCCGCCGGGTTTGCCGAAGGTCATGGGCAGCCGCTATGCCTTATGATTGGAGACCTTGCCTTTCTGCACGACCTGAACGCTCTTTCGCTCATTGGGTCAATGAGGGTGCCTGTGCAGATTATACTGCTCAACAACAACGGCGGAGGGATATTCTCCTTTCTTCGGGTATCGGAATGCGCCGATATCTTCGAACCCAATTTCGCCACGCCGCAGAACTTCATTGCCCGTCCGGCTGCAGAAATGTTTGGGCTGGACTACACCGCTCCCCGCACCCACAATGAGTTCAGGGAGTCTCTGCTCTCGGCAATGAACAGCTCGCGAAGCACTATTATTGAAGTTGTCTGCTCCCGTCAGGAAAATGTGCACCAGCACCGCGCCCTGCAGGCCCGCCTTGCCGTTCTGGCAAAAGAAGCGTTCAGTTCCCTATGACTGCGGAAGAGAATTTCCTGTTATGAAATTCCCCGCGAAAAGCGTTACCTTTTATTGAAAATGAGGCGAAAGTAAGCCGCAGCACTGAAGTTGATAGCCATGTTGGGAGATGTCCTGCTGATCAATGATCAGCATAAATCAGCAGCCGGAGCAATTCTTGAAAGAATTCTCTGCGACCTGAAAGCACAGGGCGCAAAAGAATCCGGCAGCAAGTTCGTTGCAGCCATATCTGGAGAGTCAGGCGCCGGAAAATCGGAGCTGTCGCACTCACTTGCCCTCCTGCTCAAGAACAGCGGAATCCGCGTTAAAATTCTCCACACAGACAACTACTACCGCGTCCACCCGCTTCAGCGCCGTGAACACCGCATCAGCAGCAACTATGAATCGGTAGGCATTGAAGAGTACGACTGGGATCTGCTCCATCAGCATATTGAAGATTTCCGATGCAGCAGAAGCGTTTCAATCCCCTGCATAGACATCATCACCGAAGAGGTTGACCAACTGCACACTGATTTCAGCAAGATACAACTCCTCATTATTGACGGACTCTACGCCATCCGCACCCGGAATGTTGATGTAAGAATCTTCATCAACCTCACCTACCACGATACCAAACTGAGCCAGATGCTGCGCTGCAAAGAACCAACCGACGGGTACCGCTGGAATGTGCTTGAAAGGGAACATCTGCATGTCCGTTCGCTGAAATCTCTGGCCGACCTGCATGTAGACTGCAACTACAGGGTGTTCGACCCCATAGTTGTAGAGAATGCGCCCCGGCCATGGCGAAAGCAGGCGGCACACGCAGTCAGTCCCGCTCGCTGAGGGTTCCCATGCCATAACCCTCATTTGGAAAGTCTCTCTCCAACCAGCAAGCTTATGCATTCTGTCAACCCGCCCGCTGTTCCACTCCGTCTCACTTCAGTGGGAGACGCCGGACTGCCCGCTATCGTCTTTCTCCACGGCTTTCTTGGAGCAGGCAGCGACTGGTTGCCATTTGCCAAACAGCTGTCTGCACAATACCATTGCATTCTTGTTGACCTGCCGGGCCACGCAGAAGCAACTTTTCCCGAAACCCTCACCCCTGAACAATACCAGGAAGGGTACTTCATGCATACCGTTGATGCACTGGCCGCTGAACTCCAGCGCACCCTCTCCGCTCCAGGCTTTCTGGTAGGCTATTCAATGGGAGGGCGAATCGGACTTGCTCTCGCACTCCGCTATCCGGAGCTGTTCGGAAAAGCAGTAATCATCTCCTCTTCCCCCGGACTCCAGACTGAAGAGGAACGGGCTCTGCGGAGAAAAAGCGACGAGGGAATGGCACGAAAGATTGAAAAAAACTTCGACGGCTTCATTGAGTTCTGGTACAGTCAGCCGCTGTTCTCCACCCTCAAAAGCCACCCCCTCTTTGAGGAAGTGGAGGCAAGCCGCAAACAGGGCTCACCCCACAGTCTGGCAATGGCGCTCCGCCTCCTCGGCACCGGCAACCAGCCACCGCTGCATCAGAAGCTGGCGTCAAACCGCATGCCGATGCTCTTCATGACGGGTGAAAAAGACCTCAAATTCGTGGAGATTGCCCGTCAAATGGTTACTTTATCATCATACTTCAGCCAGGAAATTTTCCCCGGCTGCGGTCACACCCTCCATACAGAAAAACAGCAACGGTTTATCGACCGTCTTCAGGATTTTTTCAACACCCAAGAAGAACCAGCATGAGCACAGTACAATGGATAGCCTCCGGCGAGTACAGCGACATTCTTTACCACAAAGCCGAAGGAATTGCCAAAATCACCATCAACCGACCTGAAGTCCGCAACGCATTCCGTCCCCAGACTGTGGAACAGATGATATCGGCTCTGTCCGACGCCCGCAACGACGAAACAGTTGGGGTCGTCATACTAACCGGCGCAGGAGATATGGCCTTCTGTTCAGGCGGAGACCAGAAAATACGAGGCTACGCCGGCTATGCCGACGGCAAAGGGGTAAACCGGCTCAATGTGCTCGACTTCCAGCGCGACATCCGCACATGCCCCAAACCGGTTATTGCAATGGTTGCGGGATACGCAATCGGCGGCGGCCATGTACTGCACATGCTCTGCGACCTTACCATAGCGGCAGAAAACGCTATTTTCGGCCAGACAGGCCCCAAGGTCGGCTCATTCGACGGCGGCTGGGGGGCAAGCTACATGGCCCGCCTTGTCGGCCAGAAAAAGGCCCGGGAAATATGGTATCTCTGCCGCCAGTACAACGCAAAGGAAGCCCTTGACATGGGGCTTGTCAATACCGTCGTACCGCTTGAGAAGCTTGAAGAGGAAACAGTGCAGTGGTGCCGGGAAATCCTCGAGAATTCACCTATGGCAATCCGCTGCATCAAGTCCGCCCTCAATGCCGACTGCGACGGTCAGGCTGGATTGCAGGAACTTGCGGGCAACGCCACCATGCTGTACTACATGTCGGAAGAGGCTCAGGAGGGGAAAAACGCATTTGTTGAAAAAAGAAAACCCGACTTCGGCCGATTCCCGAAACGCCCGTGAGCGCCGCTTTCGCTTATATCTACCGTTACAGCGTCCCCTTTCTGGAACCAATGACGGTCAAAGGTCACAGGATGAACGACAGGGAGGGGATTGTGCTTGCGCTCCAAAGCGAAAACGGAGAGCACAGGGCATACGGCGAAATTGCCCCCCTGCCGGGCCTGCACAGAGAGAGCCTTGAAGCGGCCGAACGGCAGATTGTTGAAACTCTGGCAATGCAGGGCGGACACCACAAAACACTGGTAACCGAAGGGCTCTTTCCCTCCGTCCGCCTCGGTCTTGAAATGGCTGTGCTGAACCTTGAGGCTCTCGTCAGCGGAACATGCCCGTTTGCCCCGAGCGAAACGCAACCACTTCCGAAGGTGCCCCTCAATGCTCTGCTCTTCGGCAGACCTGCAAGCGTCATGCAGCGGGCTGAAGAGTATATCGAACGCGGGTACCGGACATTCAAACTCAAGGTCACCCCGGAACTGATGGCAGACGCGGTAGAGAGTACAACCCGACTCCACCAAAAATACGGAAGCAGCATCACCATCCGTCTTGACGCCAACCAGTCTATGGCGCTGGACGACGCTGTACACTTTGCCAAGGCCCTGCCCCCCCGAAGCGTCTCCTATATTGAAGAACCACTCCAGCAACCGCGCGATATTGGCGAATTCCATGCCAGAACAGGCGTCCGCTCAGCTCTTGATGAAACCCTCTGGCAGAACCCGGCGCTTCTCCACACCCTTCCCCGTCGTGCACTCAGAGCTCTGGTCCTCAAACCAAACTGTCTTGGCGGCATTGCCGCAGTGCTCAACCTGGCACGGCATGCAACTGAAAACCGTCTGGAAGCCGTTTTCAGCTCAGCCTTTGAAAGCGGTATCAGCGTTGCGTTTTATGCCCGAATGGCCGCAGCAACAGCCGGCACTCCCGTTGCCTGCGGGCTCGACACTTACCGCTACCTGAAAGACAACCTGCTTCATTCACCCTTCGATGCCACAAACGGAGAATTCGATTCCGATAAACTCTACCCCGAAGCGCAACGGGTCAACCTCACGAACCTCACCCTCTCCTCGATATGGACCCTGTAAGGGAAGCTGCACAACGCTTCGGCGCCCTGCCGGCACTCATAACGCCTGAGAGAACCATCTCCTTTCAAGAGTGCGACGCCTTGGCAGAAAGCATTGCGGCCCGGCTTCAACAAAAAGGGCTTGCGGAAGGAGCCATTGCTGTGATTGTCTCGCCAAACACGGTTGAAATGGTCCTCTGCCTCTATGCTCTCCTCAAGGCAGGCATGGTGGCCGCCCCCCTGAACCACCGGCTCCCGGAGACGACCCTCAGCCGCTTAAAGAAAGCTCTCCGTCCCAACCTCATCCTCAGCACTGAAGAATGCGCTCTCCTCGTATCCTATGCCAGAAACAGCCCGGAAAGGATGGCGCCGCCGGCGACCGGCCCCCTCAGCCCCGCAACCATCATCCACACTTCAGCCAGCACAGGAACGGCAAAAGCTGTCATGCATACCGCCAGCAGCCATATTGCCAATGCAGAGGGCGCAAACGCCAATATCCCCTTCGGCCCCAGCTACCTGTGGCTACTCTCTCTGCCACTCTTCCATATCGGCGGCTGCGCCATTCTCTTCCGCTCCCTCATCTCCGGCGGCGCAATAGCCATTGACAGCCCGGGAGCCTCCATTCAAAGCTCCATGGGCCGTTTCCCCCTCACCCACCTCTCTCTTGTTCCCACGCAGCTCTACCGGCTGCTTGCCATGGAACAGGAGAAAGCGGCACTGCAACGCCTCAGGGCAATCCTGCTCGGCGGCGCCCCGGCCTCGAACCACCTTATCGAGAAGGCAGCCAGCCACCATCTGGCCATCTATCTGAGTTACGGCTCCACGGAAATGGGCTCACAGATAGCCACCACCCCCGCACCCCTCACCGCCCCCGGCATCCCTCCACCGAAGCTGCTCGCCGGACGGGAAGCGTCAACCGCCCCTGACGGGGAGCTTCTGGTCCGCGGGAAATGTCTCTTTTCCGGATATTTCCACAACAAATCCCTGATTCCTGCAACCGACGCTGAAGGATGGTTCCATACCGGCGACATTGGCACCATCAAAACCGATGGCGGGCTTCAGCTGATGGGCAGAAAAGACAACATGTTCATTTCAGGGGGCGAAAATATCCATCCTGAAGAAATTGAGCGAGCGCTCCTGGAGATGGATGGCATTCTTGAAGCACTGGTAGTACCCGTCCCTGACAGCGAATACGGTGAGCGGCCAGCCGCCTTCATCCGGACAGCCACACTAGGATACCCGGATGAAACAAGCATCCTGAAGCAAGTTCAGCAACTGGCAGGAACATTAAAAACGCCAGTACTTCTCTTCAGAATATGCCAATGGGCAACCCTTCCGGGCTCAGAGAAAACAGACAGGAAATGGTACCAGAGACTGGCGAGGGAATATCGGACGGGAGGGATCAGCGACGGGCTTTGCGTTTGAGACGGAACACGGCAAGCATTCCACCGAAACCGGCAATAGGGGCATAAAACGCTGCTGAAAACAGCATACTGGCAAGAATGTCACGCCACGAAAGGGAGATGGGGGCAAGGGCAAGTTTTTCAGCCTCAAGCAGCGCTTGCACCTGATCCTGAAGTTCAGGTTTGTCGCGGGCCATATCAAGCACCCACCCAATGACCAGGGCAAGGCTTTCAGTTCCAGGTCTGTACCCGGCATACTCCATCAGCAACCATGCCGCCCCCTCCGAAAGGATACCACCCAAAACGCCGGCAAAAAAACCAAGCACAAAGGCCTCATTGTAGGAAAGGCGTACCTGGTACCGCATAATACTTACGGTAAGAGCAAAGAGACCTGCAAGAAAGATTCCCGAGAACAGGAACACATTGAGCATGGTCAGATAGGGCACGGTCGTCGTCACAAGAACGATTGCCACACCAATCAGAACGGTACTGGATTTTTCACGGGAGTTCATAACAGGTCAGGCAAGCAGTTCATTCAAAAAGTCGTCCATACTGTACATACCCGGCAACTTTCTGTGCTGTCCGGCAAGCCAAGCCGCAGCCTCAACCGCACCCGACGCAAATCCGGAACGGCTTTTGGCGGTATGGGAGAGTACTATTTCATCTGCCTCCGAATCAATGAATGCAGAGTGCTTGCCAAACACGCTGCCCAGGCGAAGAGAGGCAACCTGAAGGTCTTCGGAAGGAAGCCGTCCCGCTTGAGGCAGTTCACGAACAATACGCTGTTTTCGACTGTTGGCCGACAGAATTACATTGGCAGCTGCCAGTGCCGTACCACTGGGGAAATCAACCTTGCCGGTATGGTGCTGCTCTTCAACGGCAATGTCGAACTGCCCGAACGGAGCAATCAGCCTTGCCGCCTCACGAAGGGTACGCAAAAAAACATTGACCCCGAGAGAAAAATTGGCCGAGGAGAGAAGTGACGCACCGGCCGCGGAAACTTTAGCCGCAACTTCCTCACGAAGCCCGTCCCATCCGGTTGTACCCGAAACAACAGGTACCCCTGAAACAAGCATTGCGTCGAGGTTCTGGAGAAAGGCGTCGCGAACGGTAAAATCAATAATTGCGTCACTGCCCTGAAAAACCTCTGGGGTAATCACTGCGTCAATATCAAGAACAGCCGCAACGCTGTGAAGGGGAGATGACTCTATAACGGCGGCAACCTCATGGCCCATCCTGCCATTTCCTACAAGGGTAAACTTCATACTGTTTTCACTTCTATCTTTCGGGTAGCTGCTGCGCGGGGAATACGGTTCACTCGTCACCCATAATTTCAAGAATCCTGTCCAAATCGTCCCCGGAAAAATACTGGATATGGATTTCTCCTTTCCCCGCATTTTTCTCAATGATACGGACCTTTGTTGCCAGCTTGTTGCGAAGCAGCGACTCCAGCTGTGCAATATGTGGCGCCCGTTCCGCTCCGACCATTGACTCCGGTTCCTGCCTTTCTCTGAAGAGGCTGTTCACCAATGCTTCTGTCTGGCGGACTGAAAGCTGGCGGGAGAGAATTTGACGCCACACCTTCACCTGCTGCTGCTCATTGGGCAGGTTGATGAGCGCGCGGGCATGTCCGGACGATATTTCGTTTTTGCGGATACTGTCCTGAATCTGCATGGGAAGCTTGAGAAGACGGAGAAAATTGCTGACCGTGGAACGGTTCTTCCCCACCTTCTGGGCAATTTCATCCTGCGTCAGACGGCACTTGGTGGTAAGGCTTTTCAGGGCCAGGGCAACCTCAATGGCGTTCAGATCCTCTCTCTGAATATTCTCAATAAGAGCCATCTCCAGTTTTCCCTGATCCTGCTGAGCCGCAATCACATAGGCGGGAATGAACTTGAACCCGGCCTTACGGGCCGCACGAAGACGGCGCTCTCCACTGATAAGCTGATACCCGTCACCTTCTCTGGTTACCGTTACCGGCTGAATCACGCCGTTCTCAAGAATGGAGTTCATAAGCTCCTCAAGAGCCGTTTCATCAAACTCCCTTCGCGGCTGAAAAGGATTGGCATGAATTGCCTCAACCGGAAGACTCCCGATTGCACCAGCCACAAGAGAGGCATCTGAAAACTCTTTGGAAGAAGAGGAATACTCTTCGTCCGGAATCAGGGCTTTCAGTCCCTTGCCCAATGCATTTTTAGCCATATGTCCCTGCTCCTGAGCAACCAGCAGCTATGGCCGCCGGACTTTAAATTTTTTGATGTTTCCATCCCTCTCGAAAATTTCACGGACCAAGTCAAGGTAATCTTTGGAACCAATGCTCTGCGCATCATAAAGCAATGCGGGCTTACCATGGCTCGGTGCCTCGGAAAGACGGACATTCCGCCGGATATGGGTCCGGTACACCTTGTCTTTAAAAAACTTACGAACCTCTTCATCAACCTGCGTTGCAAGACGGAGACGGGAATCAAACATGGTAACCAGCACTCCCTCTATCTCCAGATTCGGGTTCAGATGCTTGCGCACAATGCTGATGGTGTTGAGCAGTTTGCCCAGACCTTCAAGCGCATAATATTCAGCCTGCACAGGAATCAGAACGGAATCAGCCGCCGTGAGTGAATTGAGGGTAATCAGCCCAAGAGATGGAGGACAGTCCATGATGATGTAATCATACCGTTCACGAACCCCCTTCAGAGCTTTCTGCATCACATACTCGCGCTCATGCATGTTCACCAGTTCAACCTCCATGCCAACAAGATTGACATTTGAAGGCAGCACATCCAGATACTCAAGAGACGAAGCGGTAATGGCATTCTGAAGATCGCCCCCTTTCACCATAACCTGATAAAAGGTGTTGTCAATCTCATCAGTCACCTCTATACCAAAGCCCGAAGTAGCATTGGCCTGCGGATCAATATCAATAAGCAGGGTCTTGAACTCTGATACCGCAAGTGATGCGGCAATATTGACAGCGGTGGTCGTTTTCCCGACTCCGCCCTTCTGATTTGCAATCGCAATGACTCGGCCCATAAAGAAAATGGGGGGGATTTACCGAAGTTGAAATTAGGCTGTGACTTGATACATTATACTATATACAAAAAACGATTACAAACTCTATTCGTGCGCTGATGGTGCGGCTTGAAAAACAATTTTTTGACACCCCGACACTGCAGCTTGCCCAAGCCCTTCTCGGGAAAACATTCGTCCGCATCCTGCCCAGAAACACTATCCTGAAAGGGCGGATTGTGGAAACCGAAGCCTACCTCGGAGAGAACGACGAAGCAAGCCATGCACATCGCGGGGAAACCGAAAGAAACCGGCCAATGTTTGAAGCGCCCGGAACCCTTTATGTTTACTTCACATACGGCTGTCACCATCTGGTCAACATTGTCAGCGAACCCGAACACACTGCCGGCGCCGTCCTTCTCAGAGCCATGGAACCAGTGGAGGGAACAGCGTTCATGGAGCGGCAGAGAGGGAAAGTTGAGGCAACTAACCTCATGAGCGGGCCGGCAAAAATCGCCCAGGCGCTCAACCTCACCCGCAGCCACAGCGGGAGAAACATGTTCGGAGCCGAATTCTTTCTTGAAGATGCTCCATCAATCCCCGAAACCGATATTGGCACCAGCTCCCGCATCGGTATTTCCCAAGGGAAGGAGCTGCAATGGAGAAAGTTTGTCATCGGTTCCCCCTATCTTTCAAAAGGCCGCCCTTCTTGAGGAAAAGGGAAAATGCCCTGTCCCTGTTGCAAAGTTGCAAAAAAAAGTCCTTTTTTAGGAAACCTGTGACAAGGCGACAAACACCCTAAATGAATCCTGTCATGATCGGTACCCCGCTGCTGCCCGAAATAAGGGAACTGATCGAGCGCCGCAACTTCAGCGCGCTGCAGAGAATATTCAACGACTGGCTGCCGGTTGACCTTGCTGAACTCATCAGCGACCTGCCGGAAAACGAACAAGCAATCCTGTTCCGGCTGCTCCCCAAGGATGTTGCCACAGAAACCTTTGAATACCTCGATCTCGACGCCCAAGAGAACCTGCTGACGGCACTCACCCAGAAGGATGTTACACGCATTCTCAACAGCATGTCGGCCGATGACCGTACCGCCCTCCTTGAAGAGCTTCCCGGAACAGTTGCCCAAGAGCTGCTGAAACTGCTCTCCTTCAAAGAATTCAAGATCGCCAAAACCCTGCTTGCCTACGCCGAAGACAGTGTTGGCAGGCTGATGTCGCCGGACTATCTCAGCGTCAAGAAAGACTGGAACATCAATCAGGTTCTTGAGTACATACGCACTCACGGCCATGAGAGCGAAACGCTCAATGTCATTTATGTGGTCGACGACCACGGCAAGCTCAAAGGAGAGCTGATGGCAAGGGAGCTCCTGCTCTCATCTCCCGACAGCAAAGTCCGCGACATTATTTCAGAAGACAAAATCATCACCCTTACTGCCACCCAGGACCAGACCGAGGCCCTTGAAGCTTTCAAGCGCTACGACACCGTCGCCCTGCCGGTAGTCGACTCCAACGGTTACCTCATCGGACTGGTAACTGTTGACGACATGCTTGATGTGGCCGAAGAAGAGGAAACCGAAGACATTCAGAAATTCGGTGGTATTGAGGCTCTTGAAGAGCCTTACATAGACCTGCCCATCCCCCAGCTCATCAAAAAACGCGCCGTCTGGCTCGTAGTGCTCTTCATCGGCGAAATGCTCACCGCCTCAGCAATGGCGTTTTTTCAGGATGAGCTTGCTAAGGCAATTGTGCTTGCAACCTTCATCCCACTGATCATTTCAAGCGGTGGAAACTCCGGTTCACAGGCAGCAACCCTCATCATCCGCTCCCTTGCCCTGGGAGAAATCTCCATCAGGGACTGGTGGAATGTCATGCGGCGCGAAATCATTTCCGGCTTTGCTCTCGGCGGAATGCTCGGCATCATCGGAGTTCTCAGAGTGGTTCTCTGGGCTATGATTTTCGGTCAGCTGACAATCCAATGGATTTTCATCGGTATAACGGTCGGCATTTCGCTGATAGGCATTGTCCTCTTCGGAACCCTTGCCGGCGCCATGCTGCCCCTGCTCCTGAAACACTGGGGCCTCGACCCGGCAACATCTTCCGCACCGTTCGTAGCAACGCTGGTCGATGTGACCGGCATTGTGATCTATTTCAGCGTGGCATCGCTGCTTCTCTCTGGCATTCTGCTCTGAAAAAGCGACGCCTCCATCACTGACAACACCATTCGCCCGTGCACCAGGAACGCGAATCACTTGAATTCGACATTCTCTTTGTCGGCGCAGGCCCGGCAAACCTTGCCTCAGCCATCCATCTGAGCCGGCTGCTGAAGAAGCACAACCTGAGCGCCCCGAAGCCGCTGCAACCCTCCATCGCCATCATCGACAAAGGGCGGCAAGCGGGATCGCACCTGATATCGGGAGCCATTCTCGACACCCGCGCACTCCCTGAATTTCTTCCCGAAGGGGAGAGCGAAGGGTTCCCCGCCGGAACGCCTGTGGAACAGGAGCACCTCTGGTATCTCACCCGAACCCGCCATCTCGCCTTTCCCGCTGTGCCAGCGGCCTTCAGCAACAGCGGCAACACCATCTGCAGCCTCAGCGTCATGGGTGAATGGATGACGAAGAAAGCCGAAGAAAAAGGAATCGAATTCTTCCCCGAAACCGCAGCAACAGGCATCGCAATTGAAAACGGACGGCTTGAGGGCATACTGACCGATGAAAAAGGGCTCGACCGGAACGGCCAACCGAAACCTGACTACCTGCCAAGCATGTTGCTGAAAACCCGCATCGCCATCATTGGCGAAGGGGCGGGAGGATCACTTTGCGCAGAGCTCCAGAAAGAGTTCGGACTGCTCCCAGAGGGAGTGCGGCGAGAGTATGAAACCGGAGTAAAAGAGGTCTGGCAGATCCCTGAAGGAAGAGTACAGCCCGGCGAAACCCACCACGCGTTCGGATACCCCCTTCCCTCCAACCGCTATGGAGGCGGCTGGCTCTACGCCCTCTCAGAAACTGAAATTTCCATAGGCTTTGTCACAACGGTTGAGCCCAACGCACCCGTTGCCGACCCGCACCTCAACCTTCAGCTCTTCAAACAGCACCCGTTCATTGCCGCCGTCCTCAAAGGGGGCAACATGGTGGAGGCCGGAGCAAAAACCATAACATCAAGCGGACTTGAGGGAATGGGGCGCATCAGCGGTCCCGGCTTCCTCCTTACTGGAGAATCCGCAGGCATACTCGACATGCAGCGCCTCAAGGGAATACACCTCGCCATGAAATCAGGCGTTCTGGCAGCCGAAACCATTCTTGACGCCCTCATTCATGACGACTGCTCCGAAGGCCGACTGAACAGCTACCCGGAACGGTTCAAAAACTCATGGGCGCATGAAGAGCTCCACGCATCACGAAACTACCGCAAAGCCTTCACGAAAGGGCTCTACCACGGCCTCCTCCAGACCGGTCTCACGCTCACCCTGCCGGGAATTTCAGCTGTTTCCACATCTGGAAGCAGCGTTCAGCAGCCGTCCGCAAGGGCCCGAAAAGATCTCAAGGCGCTCCTGAAAGCAAAAGAAAAACACCGCCCCGACGGCGAAACTACTTTCAGCAAGTCCGACACGCTCTACCGCTCCGGCACCATGCATGAGGAAAATCAGCCCTGCCATCTCCGCATCAGCCCGGAAGACATTGCTGCAATATGCCTTGAGCGCTGCCGCACGGAGTATGGGAACCCCTGCCAGCACTTCTGCCCGGCCGGAGTCTATGAACTGACACTGAAGCCAGTCCCGGCTTTAAAAATCAACGCATCGAACTGCCTGCACTGCAAAACCTGCCAGTCCGCAGATCCCTATGGGGTCATTACATGGACGCCCCCTGAAGGCGGAGGCGGCCCCGGATACAGACTCAGCTGAACCCAATGAAAAAAGACACAACAGTTCTGGTTGGCATTTCAGGCGGCGTTGACTCCGCCACAGCCGCCTGCATGCTGGTGAGTGAAGGATACCGCGTGATAGGGCTGAACATCAGGGTGCTCGACTCACCCGAAAGCAACCCCACACTGCAGCCCTCTCCCCTCATCGTCAGCAACCGCGAAGAGTTCCGTATCCCCGTCTACACCCTCAACCTCAGCAAAAGGTTCCGTGAGAATGTCATCCACTATTTTCAGGAAGAGTACCTGGCAGCAAGAACTCCGAACCCATGCATCGTCTGCAACAAAAAAATCAAATGGGCCGGACTGCTTGAAGCCGCCAACATGCTCCAAGCCGATTTTGTTGCCACAGGGCACTATGCCTCAACATCATTCAGCGATGGTCGCTTCCACCTTCATAAAGGGGCTGACACAAAAAAAGACCAGAGCTATTTCCTCTGGATGCTCCAGCAGGAAGAGCTCTCAAAAACCATTCTTCCGCTCGGCCCTCTCACCAAACCCGAAGTCCGTGAACTCGCAAGGGTCTATGGGGTCCCAGCGGCTGAAAAGAAAGAGAGTCAAGAGATATGCTTTGTCCCCGGCGACGACTACTGCCACTATCTTGAACAGGCAATCCCCGACCTTGCCGACAGGGTTCAGGGAGGCGAACTGGTTGATGCTTCCGGCACAGTGATTGGCCACCACCGCGGCTACCCCTTCTACACCATCGGCCAGCGCCGAGGGCTTGGCGCCGCCACAGGCGAACCGATTTATGTCACCTCAATAGACCCTGTGCACAACCGTATCCATACCGGAAAAAAAACCAATCTGCTCAGCCGGGAACTGACCGCCCGCGCAATGAACTGGATTGGGATCGAACCGCCCACGGAACCCTTTGAGGCAACCGCCAGAATCCGCTACCGCGACACCCCGACGCCCTGCCGCGTCACACCTCTTGAAGACGGCAGCGCAACAATCTCATTCCGCTCCCCCAAAAGCGCCATCACCGCAGGACAGGCCGCTGTCATATACCGCAGCGACGAAGTGCTCGGAGGGGGATTCATTACGAAAACAACCCACTGACAGAGAAAAAACCATGCTTAAAAGACAACAGCGAAGCCTCACTTCACTTGAGCTGAGCCCCGAAGGAAACGGGAAAAACAACCTCATTGTCATGCTGCACGGCTACGGCAGCAACGAGAAAGACCTCATCCAGCTGGCCCCCGAACTCCTCGCCGAATGCCGCTACACAAGCCCCCGCGCCCCGCTGCAGCTCGATCATGAAATGTACGGGTGGTTTCCCATCGGCTTCACCCCTGAGGGAATCAGTGTAGACCCTGAATCAGTCAAAGAGGCCCAGGGCAAGTGCATTGCCTATCTTGAAGAGGTGATTGCCGCATTCCGCCCTCCCGAAGGGAAGGTCTTTCTGTTGGGGTTCAGTCAGGGGGCCATCATGAGCTACATGACAGCCTTCACCCGCCCCGACCTGCTGCACGGCGTCATAGCCCTCTCCGGACAGCTACCCGAATCAGCCATGCCAGAAATCCCGTCCCCGGAACTCCTCAAAACCATTCCGTTCCTCGTCCTCCACGGCATATATGACGACATCCTCCCCATTGAAAAAGGAAGGGCGGCCCGGCTCTGGCTTGAGAAGCACACCAACGACCTCACCTACCACGAGTACCCAGTAGCACACCAGATTTCAGGCGAAGGGGTAACAGCCATCCGCGCCTGGCTTAAGGGCCATCTCCCCCGCTAAAAGCCGAACGACCTTCATCTCCATACACGGAAGGGAATTGCCCACTTATCCGTATATTCCTTTTTTTCAACACCGGACTATGACCAACCCATGAAGGCAACACTCCCAGAGCTTCTCCAGCAGCGTATTCTTGTTCTTGACGGTGCAATGGGCACCATGATCCAGCGCCACAAATTCCAGGAAGATGATTACCATGGCGAGCGGTTCAAAGAACACAGCCACCCGCTTCTTGGCAACAACGACCTTCTGGTCCTCACACAGCCCGAAGTCATCTACGCCATCCACTGCGACTTTCTTGAAGCCGGGTCCGACATTATTGAAACAAACACATTCAACGCCAACCCCATTTCACAGGGCGATTATGGCGCAGAATCAATCGTCCGGGAACTCAATCTTGCAGCGGTAAAACTGGCCCGCAAAGCCGCTGACGCATACACCGCCAAAAACCCTGAGAAACCCCGCTTTGTAGCAGGCGCCATAGGCCCCACAAACAAAACCCTCTCACTCTCACCCGATGTCAACAGACCGGGCTACCGCGCGGTCAGCTTCCAGGACATGGTCGACAATTACACAATGCAGCTTGAAGGGCTCATGGAGGGAGGGATTGACCTGCTGCTTGTTGAAACCGTTTTCGATACACTGAACTGCAAAGCCGCACTCTTCGCCATTGAGGAATTTTTCATCCGCAGCGGCCACCGCGTCCCCGTCATGGTTTCGGGAACCGTTGTAGATGCCAGCGGACGGACCCTTTCAGGCCAGACAACCGAAGCATTCTGGATTTCCATCTCCCACATGCCCGACCTGCTTTCCGTCGGGCTGAACTGCGCCCTCGGATCCAAACAGATGCGCCCGTTCATTGAGGCCGTCTCGTCCGTTGCCGAAAGCTTTGTAAGCGTCTACCCCAACGCCGGTCTTCCCAACGAGTTCGGTGAGTACGATGACTCACCCGAGTACATGGCCGGCCAAATTGCCGATTTCGCCAGGTCCGGATTCGTCAATATTGTCGGCGGCTGCTGCGGCACCACCCCCCAGCATATAAAGGAAATTGCTGAAGCGGTCAGTACCATTCAGCCCCGCCGACGCCCTGAAAAGAAACACGATCTCCAGCTCTCCGGCCTTGAGCCGCTCATTGTCAATGAAACGACAGGGTTCATCAATGTTGGAGAACGGACCAATGTTACCGGATCAAAAAAATTCGCACGCCTCATCAAAGAGGGCAACTACGACGAAGCGCTCTCCATTGCACGCCAGCAGGTGGAAAACGGAGCGCAGGTGATTGATGTCAATGTTGACGAAGGAATGCTCGAGGGTGAGCAGGTGATGCCGGAATTTCTCAACCTGATTGCCTCTGAACCCGAAATTTCCCGTGTCCCGGTGATGATCGACAGTTCAAAATGGTCGGTCATTGAAAAGGGTCTGCAGTGCGTTCAGGGCAAAAGCATTGTCAACTCCATCAGCCTCAAGGAAGGCGAAGAGCCTTTCCGCCAGCGGGCAGGAAAAATCCTTGAATACGGCGCAGCCACCGTTGTCATGGCCTTTGATGAAGATGGCCAGGCCGACAGCCTGGAACGCCGCAAAGAGATCTGCGGACGCGCCTACCGTATCCTCACCGAGGAGGTCGGCTTCCCCCCCGAAGACATCATCTTCGACCCCAATGTGCTGACTGTTGCAACAGGCATTGAAGAGCACGACAACTACGCAGTGGACTTCATTGAATCCGTTCGCTGGATCAAAAAGAACCTTCCTTACGCCAAAGTGTCTGGAGGCATCAGCAATGTCTCCTTCTCCTTCCGAGGAAACGAGTCCGTCAGGGAGGCCATGCACGCCGCATTCCTCTACCACGCAATCCGCGCCGGGCTCGACATGGGCATTGTCAACGCCGGCCAGCTTGCCATCTATCAGGATATTGACCCCGAACTTCTTGTTCGGGTTGAAGATGTTCTTCTGAATCGCCGCTCTGATGCCACCGAACGGCTTGTCAGCTTTGCCGAAACCATCCGTGAAGGTGGCGAAAAAATGGAAGCCAAAGCTGCCGAGTGGCGCTCGCTTCCCGTTGAAGAGCGGCTCCAGCACGCTCTCATCAAAGGCATTGTCGAATACATTGACGAAGACACCGAAGAGGCGCGCAAAAACTACCCAAGTCCTCTGCAGGTGATTGAAGGACCTCTCATGAACGGCATGAACGCCATTGGCGACCTCTTCGCCGTGGGCAAAATGTTCCTGCCTCAGGTGGTCAAAAGCGCCCGTGTCATGAAGCGCTCCGTTGCATGGCTCATCCCCTTCATTGAAGAAGAAAAAGCGCGCCAGAAAGACACCCGTGCCGCCGCAAAAATCCTTCTCGCCACAGTCAAAGGAGATGTGCACGACATCGGAAAGAACATTGTCTCCGTTGTCCTCTCATGCAACAACTACGAGGTGGTGGACATCGGCGTCATGATGCCCTGCGAAAAGATTATGGAGGCGGTTGAACGCGAAAAACCCGACATCCTTGGCCTGAGCGGCCTCATCACCCCTTCGCTTGACGAAATGGCACATGTTGCCAGTGAAATGGAACGGCTCGGAATGGAGATTCCGCTTCTCATTGGTGGGGCCACCACTTCAAGAGTCCACACCGCGGTTAAAATTGCCCCGGTCTATTCGGGTCCTGTCGTCCAGGTGCTTGATGCATCGCGAAGCGTACCAATTGCCGGAAACCTCCTCAACCCCGCAAAGAGGGAGGCATTCACAGAAGAACTCAAAGCCGAACAGGCCCAGATGCGGAAAAACCACGAGGAACGCGGAGCCGCAGCAACATTCCTCACGCTTGACGAGGCAAGGGCAAACCGCCTTGCAACAGACTGGAGCAAAAGCGTTGTGCCTGCACCCCTGAACCCGGGCGTCACCGTGCTTGAAGGCGTCACCATTGCAGCACTCCGGCCTTACATAGACTGGACGCCGTTCTTCCTTACATGGGAGATGCACGGCCGCTACCCCAACATTTTTGACGACCCAAAAGTCGGCGCGGAAGCAAAAACACTCTTCAATGATGCTGAAGCCCTTCTCAACCGGATTGAAAACGAGCAGCTTCTGGGCGTCAGAGGCGTGGCAGGCCTGTTTCCAGCCAACAGCACCGGAGACGACATTGAAGTCTACGGCGACGAAAGCCGCACCGCACCGCTCTGTACCCTCCACACATTGCGTCAGCAGAAACCGCAGCCTGAAGGCAAGCCGAACCTCGCCCTCAGCGACTTCATCGCTCCTAAAGAGAGCGGCGTCAAAGATTATATCGGGGGATTTGCCCTCACCGCAGGACTCCGCATCCAGAACATACTCGACACATTCCAGAAAGAGCACGACGACTACCACCGCATCATGGCCCAGGCACTTGCTGACCGGCTCGCCGAAGCCTTCGCAGAAATGCTTCACGAAAAAGTCCGTCGTGAACTCTGGGGCTATGCGCCCGGAGAAATACTCGGAACAGGGGAACTCCTCACCGAAAAGTATCAGGGCATCCGCCCGGCACCCGGCTATCCAGCCTGCCCCGACCACACTGAAAAAGCAGCGCTCTTCAACCTGCTCAATGCCGAAGCAAACACCGGTATAACCCTTACCGAAACCTTCGCCATGAACCCGGCAGCCTCAGTCAGCGGACTCTACTTCGCTCACCCCGAATCGCGTTACTTCGTCCTCGGTACAATAACTGGCGAGCAGGTGGAAGACTACGCCCGCCGGAAAGGAATGAGCAATGCCGAGGCCAAAAAATGGCTTTCGCCAAACCTCGGCTGAACTCAAACGGAGCCATTCTGACTGTCAATTGCTGTTGAGAGCAGCAGCAAGGTTCTGGATATACTGGTCTATCATGAGGTTGAACTCCATGACAACAAGAGGGGAAAGGAGAAACTGAAGGAATGAAGGCAAATCGACACTCAAAAGACCTGTGGTATGCAGGGTGACAGCAACTCCCTCACCTTTGGAAGTTATGCTCCAGCCACCCTCAACAAGGCCGTTGCCCACCCCTGCAACTGGAGTCCAGAAAATGGTGTGGCTGGCGGGATCAGCTGTATACAGACAGGCATAAATGGTTTCATGGAGGGTATGACCGCCAATACCGATTTTCTCCATCTCCCACCTGTAGGCATTGCCGCCGAGATCCACGAACCTCTCCACTTTGGGAAAATGCGATGCCGAGCGGGGAACATCGGCCAAGAGAGCGTACACCCCGTCCACGGAAGCGGAGGTCCAAAACTTCTTTTCTACATTGATTTCAACTTGAAATGCCATAGCGTCAAAAGCCGCAGCTCTCCAGTGTCAGTTTTTGGGTAGGCGTATTCAAAGCCTTCAGCACTGCCCCGTCACGATGATAGATATCCTCAAGAAACAAAACCCTCCCCTTTTCGGCAACAGCAGTCAGATAGAGAATAAACACAGGTACCCGCCGGGGAAGAGCTACGGCTCGCGTCTTCTTAGTCCCAATGGCCGCTCTTATCGAAGCCTCGTTCCACTTCACACTGTCGTCAAGCACAAGTTCTGCAAGCCGGACAGGATTTTCAACACGGATACAGCCCGAGCTGAAGGTTCTCGTGTTTTTCTCAAAAAGATCTTTCGTCGGCGTATCATGGAGATAGACGATATGGCTGTTCGGCATCACAAACTTGATGCGCCCCAAAGCGCCATGGTCTCCGGCTCTCTGCCGAAGCCGATAGGGAAAACCGGACGCACGCAGAGCACTCCAGTTGACTGAAGCAGGATCAATGACCCGTCCCTTGCTGTCAATAACCTGCAGTTGTTTTCGATTGAGATATCCCAGATCTCTCCGGATTGCAGGAAGTGCATCTTCGGCAAGAATGGTAGGAGGAATAACCCATCGGGGGTTAAGGAGAACCGACTGTATATCAGCCTTGAACACCGGAGTTTTGCGATAGGGTTTGCCGACAATCACCCGCGTGCCCCAGCGCCACAAGCCCTCATGAACATACTGGAGGCTGAAACCAGCAATATTGACCAGAACATAGGTCGGCTCCAGTTTTCCGACAAACCACCTGTACCGCTCAAGATTGACCCTGAGTTGCCAAACCCGATCCCGGGCCGGCACATTCATGGCTGCAAGCGTTGCGCTTCCAGCAACACCGTCCACCATAAGAGCATGGCGCTTCTGAAAATTCCGGAGCGCAGCAGAAAGTGCACTGTCCAGAACTGTTGAGGAATTGTCTCCCATGCCCTCAAAATCATCGGTCACCGAGAGACGCCTCCGAATGAGAGGAACACGGGGGTCGCTCGCCCCAGGTCTGATTGCCACCCCTCCGGGCACCACGGGCCTCCGGGCACCACGGGCCACCCGCCAGACTGCTCTATTAGGCGGTACCGGGCAAGGGCCTCTCTCTGAAGCCCGTACTTGAAATACTCCGGTCGCATCTCCTGCAGGGCACTCCGGATGCTGCTGCCCGACTCCAATGCAGTCCGCAGCTTCAGCTGCAGCTCCGTAAGTCTTTTCGGATCCGTGAGATTCCAGTTCGGATCAAGCCTTTCGGGATCAACCTTCCCGTAGCGGAGATGAGTGGCGAGGGAAAGCATCGCATCGGTCAACAAAATGTCACAACGGGCCTGCTCACCAATGCCGACGGGCGGATGCTGCAGGTAGTGCACTATATCGGCATGATGGTAGTCGGAGGGCTGCAGGCCGTCATCAACAGCACTGTTCACCGCAGAGAGAAGTTCAGCACGCAGGTGCTGACTGGTCCAGACCGGACGGTATCCCCGGGCCGCATACCACAGGGCAAGCTGCTTCGTTGCAGTGCGTCGATCTTTCCGGCCGGAGGAAGCGTCCAGACCAAGCAGGCAGGCAAACCGGTTCCGCATGAAAGCGGATTATGAGACCGAATTTCCATCAAGAGCATCCTGATAAATAAACAGACAGCTCCCCCCTTTAATGAGATCAATCACCTGCTGAAAACTGCTGAACGAAAGCGCCGGACAGCCGTGGCTCCGGCCAAGCCGGCCATGCTTGTTGATAAAGTCGTCCGATACATACCCCGCACCATGGATAACAATGCTTCTCATGGCAGCATTGTCATTGATGCCGGGCTCCAGCCCTTCAAGCCGAAGAGAATACCCGTGACTTCCCTGATAGGTTACCCCTGTAGAAAAGAACCCAAGGCTACTCTGATGGGAGCCGGGAATGTTGGAAAAGCGCTCGGCCATCCCCTCACCGCTGCCCATGCCATGGGCAACCAGCCCTGAATGAAGCAGTCTCCCTTTTTCAATGTCAATAACAAATATCCGTCGATCAACCGAAGGGCGGTTGAAGTCAATGACCGTCAGAATCCCCTCCCGCACTACCTTGCCCTGCTCCAGAAGCGCGTAATAGCCTTCAAGAGCCTTGCGGAGAACTTTGGGGTGAATAGCATTCTTCACACCGGGGGTGCTGAGAAGAGTAATGAGTGTATTGTTGGCAGCACTCCCTTGAGGAGCAGCCACGCTTCCCTTGAGAGGGAAAGCCAGAAAAACCAGCAGAAGAACAGATGAAAACAGACGGTTCATACGCACAGGCAAAGAATTTATGTTCATCGGAATCAGACGCAGCCACAAAGGGCCGAGGTACTGGAAACATAATAGTGCAACGCACGGCAAAAAGCCGCGCAATCATAATCAACTTTTAATATAAGACTTTTTTCTCTCCATCACCACCCTCGTGATTCTTTACAAGAACCGACGCGGCTGCAATCCTTCCATACAAACGGATACGGCGAATCTGCGGAGGCCAAGTGAGAAGAAATCTGACGAGCGACTCCCAAATGGCCACCCATGCAACAATGGTGAGCCCCTCAACCAGAATTCGGCCGGGAAAAGCGACCCCTTCTCCCGTAAAGTAAAACCTGCCCGGCAGCCAGAGTGACAGGCCAAGGAGCATTACACCAGCCACAAGCATGCCAACTGAGACCCTGAGCATTTTGCGGACCGACGCCTGCTCAAGCTCGCGACGATAGAGAAAAAAGCTGTTAACGCTACCGCGTATACGACGCACTAGATCGTCGGAAAGCTGCCGTTCTAAAGTAAAACGAATGAGAAAATCCGCCCGCCCGATTTCACGGACGCAATCACCGAGATAGTCGGCAAGATCAGGATCAAGGTCTTTCCGGTGGTACGGTGCGGTCTTGTCAAAGTCCTCATAGAGGTCCTCAACCCGCCGGGCAGCAACATCTATAACCACTCCGCCCTCAGCGGTCCGTTCATAGCGGTCAAGTATCCTTTTTTTCACTCGAACCCTCATATTGTCCCCTGTGACGAAGTCCCGCAGGTTCAGACCGGCGGAAAGAAATGCTGTGTCTTGAATTTACACAAAAACGCGGCAATACTGCCGTCACGCCTTTCCACAAGAACAGCTCCATCCTGCCATGGCCCGTTTTCAGCCCGCCATCTGCTCCGCGGCGGATCCCCCTGATTCTGGTGAATATTATGCACCCCTCTGCCTGTGCGGAACGGTTCACCGAACACCATAATCCTTTCGCATTGCAGAAGAAGCCGCTCAAGGTCCCCAAATGCCTCCGTCCCGCTACCCGATTTCCATGGAGGGCAACCTTCAAGGGGATCGGACAACGCATCTTCAGACGCGAAGAGGGCTGCCGCCACACACTCGCCGGAAGGCTGAAGCTCAGGGCTGCGATAGTAATCAAGCGCACCACTGCCGGGCCGTGCATCAAGAAAATGCCACCCATCGGCAAGATGATGCAGCGACGAAGGCAACGACAGGACGGGGTCTACCACCCGCCACTGCAGGCCGTCAGCAAGATGCTTGCTGTCGAGATCGACAGGGCAGCGATAATGCCCGCCGTGGGCCTTCACCCGCATATTGCAGTGATAATATTTCCGGTCGCTCCCATCGTGGTCGCAATACCAGCTTTCCAGGGTGCCGGAAAGAACACCGTATCCATCATCAAGGGGCATAAGAAATATTTTAGGGATAAAATACCCAAACACCCCAAGGAAGCAAAGCCTCCTCTTTCGTCCACCTCCCCGCAGTTCGCTATATTGCCATGAACTGACCACCGACCAAACGACCCAATAGAGCCAGCAATGGAACCACGGCATAATAGCGAAACCGAAGCGGAACTGACTGAGCGGGCCGCCGCTCTGATTATTCAAGCCGCCTGGCAAGCCGCCAGCGAGCGCGGCCGATGCACCATCGCTCTCTCTGGCGGCAGTTCTCCACGACCGCTCTACCGAATGATTTCGAAAGGACTGTCACCCGCCATCTTTACCCACAACGCTCTCCCGCTGCCGGCAGAGGCACGGGAAAAAGAGGGTCCGGTATCGTTGCCATGGCAGCACTGCCTGTTTTTCTGGGGGGATGAACGATGCGTCCCGCCGGACGACATGCAAAGCAACTACCGCATGGCATCTGAAGAGCTGTTTTACGAGAAGAATCCCGAAGAACTCAATGTGTTCAGAATGCACGGGGAAACCTCTCCTCCAGAAACAGGAGCCGCAGCCTATGAAGCTGATCTCAGGAAAGTGTTCGCCAACCCAAACAAAGCCGCCGGCAGCGACTATCCAGCTTTCGACCTGATACTGCTCGGTCTCGGACCCGACGGCCATACAGCCTCGCTTTTTGCCGACAATCCCGCCGCGCTCAATGAAACACGGAAATGGGTACAGGCTGTAAAAGCGCCAGACATGGAACCAAGAGTCATGCGATTGACGCTCTCCCTTCCCGTTTTGAACCATGCAGGAACAGTTCTATTCTTTTCTCCGGGGAAAGGGAAATCGTCGCTGGCAGCATCCATTGAACGGGGAGAACGGCCGGAACTGCCGGCAGGAATGGTAAAGCCCGTCAATGGTCGAACAGTCTGGCTGTACCCTCAGCCATAGATACGGTCGGCTGACTCCGGCCCTCTTGAATGCGGCGGATAGGGTTCAGGGCGGCGGCCGTCCACAGCCTCACGGATGGCATCAATAACCGCCCATGAGTGCTCCACACTGTCCTGACGGATGAAGTTCATCCGGTCACCAGCCATGGCGTCAAGCAGGAGGCGCCGATAAGGGGTCATCCCCTCACCCGGGTAGGCATCGCGATAATCAAATTTCATAAAGACAGGGTCGGTCACCACATCCTCGCCCGGGCGTTTGGCGCCGAAGCGCAGGGCAATGGTCTCTTCGGGCTGAATCTGCATAATCACCTGATTGGCGGTATAACTGCAGCCGTCGCCATTGCTGAAAAAGTTCTGGGGTGGGCACTTGAAGGAAACAACAATTTCCGTCAAACTCTTTTCAAGATTTTTCCCAGCCCGCACATAAAAGGGCACCCCTTTCCAGCGCCAGTTGTCAACAAAAAACTTCACTGCGGCAAAGGTCTCAACCCTTGAATCAGGACTCACATTTTTTTCATTCCGATACCCCTCATACTGGCCAAGCACTATGCAGCTTCCTGCGTCCTCAGGCGTGTGGCGGCGTATTGAGCGGAGAACCTTTGTTTTTTCATCACGGACGCCATCAGCGGAAAGATCCACGGGCGGCTCCATAGCAACCGAAACAAGCAGCTGCAGGGCATGGTTCTGCATAATGTCGCGCAGAAGACCAACATCCTCGTAAAACGCCCCCCGATCACGGATTCCAAAATCCTCAGCTATGGTAATCCTGACATCGGCAATGTAATGGCGGTTCCAGATTGGCTCAAAAATGCCATTGGAAAACCGGAACACAAGAATGTTCTGCACCGTCTCCTTGCCGAGATAGTGATCAATACGGAAAATACTCTCCTCACTGAACACGCGCCCAATTGCCCCGTTCATCTCGCGAGCACTCGAAAGGTTTACCCCATAGGGCTTTTCAACAATAATTTTTCTCCATCCTCCGCAGGAAACATTTTTTTCACCAAGCCCGGCCATCTCAAGATTCCCAACAATAGAGGGGGCAAGGGCAGGGGCAACTGCAAGATAATAGAGAATATTGGCACAGACTCCCGGCTGACCTTCGGTGTCCATAATCTCGCTATGTAAACGGTAATAGCCTTCCCGCTCTTCAATGTCCAGACAGACATAAAAAAGTCGCTCAAGAAAGCCCTTCAGACTGCCGTTTTCATCAGCAGCGTCCGCGAGTGAACGGGCAGCAATGTCACGAAACTCCCTGTGGGAAAGCTCCCGGCGACCCGTACCGATAATTCTGAACTCATCGGGAAGGTGGTCGAACCTGGCGAGTTCAAAAATGGAAGGGAAGAGTTTTCTCGCTGCAAGGTCGCCCGTGGCACCGAAAATGACAATGGTGAAATTATCAGGCTTTGGATGCATGAAGATATCTCTCTCTGTTATTGAGGTGACTGGAACCCATGGCCGCCAAACTCATGACGGAGAGCAGCAACCACTCGATCGGAAAAATTGTTATCAGAACGCGAACGGTAGCGACGAAAAAGAGCCGTTGCAATGACAGGAACAGAAACATCCCGCTCAAGGGCGGCCTCCACAGTCCAGCGACCCTCACCCGAATCCGCTATCGTGCCGTCGAGATAGCCAAGATTACCGTCTTTCTGAAATGCCTGCCGGGCAAGATCCATGAGCCAACCGCGAATAACCGACCCGTTCGCCCATACTTTTGACACCTTCTCCATGTCAAAACCGAACCCCCCTGCCTGCATAAGGTCGAACCCCTCCCCAATCGCCTGCATCATGCCATACTCAATACCGTTATGCACCATCTTTGCATAATGACCCGCCCCTGAAGGCCCCATATACCCATAACCGTCTGGAACGCAGAGATCACAAAGCAGGGGCTCTATGGCCAGATAGGCATCCTTATCACCCCCCACCATAGTACACGCGCCATGTCGGGCACCTTCAAGACCACCGCTCGTTCCTACATCAAGAAACCGTATACCCCGGGAAGCCAGCTCCATAGACCGACGCTGTGAATCCTGATACCGTGAATTGCCCCCGTCTACAACAATGTCTCCAGCCTGAAGCTGCGGCAGAAGATCCTGAATCGCTGCGTCCACCGCCTCACCCGCCGGCACCATCAGCCATATCATGCGGAGCGAGGAAAGCCTTGAGACAAGGTCTGCAACTGAAGCCGCCGGAATTGCACCAGCCTCCTCCATTCGACTTACCGCCTGCTCAGAAAGGTCATACACCACAAGCTCATGGCCATGTTCAAGCAGTTGCTGGGCCATATTGAACCCCATTTTACCAAGACCTATAAAACCTGCCTGCATAAGAAGTTAATTGCATTAAAAAAACATATACCACATGCTACAGCAACCCTCTCTTTAGAAAACAATAAACCTATCATGTAAATTCCCGAGCAGGCACTCAAATCCTCCCGAATCCCTGCTTCGTTCAGCCTCCTCAAGCATGGCCGAATGCGGAACCCTGGAAAGAGATTAATTACTCTTTCTGCCCAAAAAGGATCCGTAAGGGCGCACCGACAAGCTTACCAATCATATCCGGCGGCGTCATTCTATTGATACAGTTGCCATGACGACGATTGCGGAGAATTTGCGCAGCAATATCCGCCGTGGCAGGAAACACATTCTCACCAAACACGGAGAGAAACAACCGGCCCTGCGTAGTCGCTCCGGCCGTTTCAGCCTGAAGATCCGTCCGGACGATACCGGGCACAATCGTACTGACTTTGACTGATGTGCTTCGGGCCTCTTCAATGAGCGAGCGTGAAAAATAGTGGACAGCCGCTTTGGCCGCGCCAAAAACACCCATCCCCTCAAGAATGCTCCCGTCCAACCCCTGCTCCTCCATATTGTATAAATGCCCGCCACCCTGAACAATCATGTTTCTCATGGCCACATAGGAGCCATTGAGGGTTCCGGTAAGAGTAACATCAACAGTCCCTGCTATTTCTTCATGCTCCAGTTTCCATAACGGCACCATCCGGTGTGCCGAAGCGACACTGTTGATCCAGATGTCAATGCGCCCGAATCTGTCAGCGGACTGCTGCCACAATGCTTCAACCTCGTCCAGAATCCCGACATCGCACAGAACAGCAAGAAAACGCTCCCGAAAACCCGCCTCAGTCAGCTCTTTTTCAGCAGCCGCCAGACCTTCAGCACCTTCAGAGCCAACAGTCACATTACATCCGGCAGCCAGAAACGCTCGAGCCAATCCAAAACCGATCCCTTTACTGCTTCCGGTAATAACAACAGTGGTCATGATAATCGTATTTGTGTTCCCCCCTAACGGCCAGAAACCTTTCTTTTATTGTGGCGCGCCTCAAGAAAAAATCCAAACAGGTAGGTAACAAGAAACCCGGCGAAGAGAACCGCAGCAAACACTGCGCGGTCGGTAGCAGTTTCAAGCTGGCCCGACTGCCATATCAGGGAAACAAGCACCAGCCAACCCAAACCAACCGAAAAAACAGCCCTGTTCCAGAGACCCTTGAAATTTCCAACAAGCATAATGATTCAGTTTACTTCATATTTCCAAAATAAGGGCCCGGCTTCGTCCCGAGACCGCACCTCATCTTCCTGCTACTGTTTTCAGACGGCGTTCATGGAGCTTTTCAAGAATAATCCGCACCAGATACTGGAGGGCATTGAGAACATAGGTGAAATATGCAAGAAATGCCTCCTGCACAAGCAGATCCTCTGAAGCACCCATGAAGGCAAGAACAAAATAGAGCAGGTGAAAAGCGGCCGCCAGAACACTGCCAATGTCCTCCCACAGGAACTCTTTTGAAAAAACCCACTGGTCAAATATCTCCTTCTCAAAGTATGCGCCGGTAACAAAGAGCAGGCCGAAAAGAAACGACTTGAACAATATGGCAACACTGACCCAGTAAAAACTGAACAGGCTACTGTCCATCGCATAGAGAGCTGTCACGCTTATTCCAATGAGAAAAACAATAAACTGTATGGGAGCAAGAATCAGCTGAACATCGGTCCAGACGGAAGCGTTCCTTTTGGCGAGCTGATCGGGAGTGTAACGGGGCATAGTCGGCAGCAACTGAAAATTTCAAAAACCTCAAAAAACCTCTTAATATAGGAACTAATCACCAGAACCCAACCAGCATCCGACAGGGAGGCAACAGGAAAAAGAACCAGCCATTCCGAAAAGTGAACTGGATAATTTAATATATTTAAATTATGCTCAGAATTCTTATCAGAAGAGAACCGCCGCAACTGCCACTGAATTTCAAATAATGACCATCATGGCAACTGCTTCACTGGAAACTTCATCGCTGGCCACCCGACCGCTCAGCATACTCCTTATTGCCCCAAAAGGGGAAAAAGACTCCAAAACCAACCAGAAGCCGCTGTTCCACATGGCTTTGGGTGTACTTATAAGCATCAGTCCACCCGAACACCATATCGAAATAATAGATGAGCATTTCGGAGACACCATTGACTACAGCAAAAAGTACGACTTTGTAGCCATCACCTCCCGCACTATTGATGCCTCAAGAGCCTACGACATAGCCGACCAGTTCCAACAGCATGGCCAGAAAGTCATACTTGGAGGTCTGCATGTATCATTCAATCCCGATGAAGCGGCCCCCCACGCCGACACAATAGTCTGCGGTGAAGCGGAAAACCTTTGGAGTACCCTGCTCGAGGATGCCCAGTTGAACCGCCTCAAACCGTCCTACAACGCAAAAGACTTTCCGCCGGTAACGGAAATAGCGCCCTTGGACTACAGGCGCATCGCTGCAGCTTCAAAACGGGGCAAGGTTGATGGCACAAAATCCATTCCCATATACATAACCAGAGGCTGCCCATTCACCTGCACCTTCTGCGTCACGCCAAACTTCACAGGCAAACTCTACCGCACCCAGAAACCCGAAGACCTGAAACGGCAGATTGAAGAAGCAAAAGAGATGTTTTTCCAGCAGAACGGGAAAAACTCAAAACCCTGGTTCATGCTGTGTGATGAAAACCTTGGCATCAGCAAAAAACGGCTCTGGGATGCACTCGATCTGCTCAAAGAGTGTAACATCAACTTCAGCGTCTTTTTCAGCATGAACTTTCTTGAAGATGACGAAACCGTCAAGAAACTGGTAGATGCAGGATGCCTCATGGCGCTGGTAGGCTTTGAATCAATCAAACAGAGCACGCTTGAGGCATACAACAAAGGGCATGTCAACTCGGCAAGCAAAATAACCGAAGTAATTGAACGCTGCCGCCGGGCAGGGCTGAACATTCAGGGCAACTTTCTCATCAATCCGGATCTCGACTCCTATGAAGACATGGATGACCTAGTGGAGTTCATAGGAAAAAACAATGTCTTCATGCCTATCATGCAAATCATCACCCCCTATCCGGGAACGACGATGTACCATGAATACCGGGAGAAGGGGCTCATTACCGACGAAGACTGGGACAAATACAATGCAATGAACCTCGTCATTGAATCAAAAAAATACCCGCCCGTGGCATTCCAGCATAAATTCATGACGAGTTACTACGGCACATATTCCTGGAAAAAAATAATCAACCGGATACGAGCCAATCCCTACCCACTCCTCAACCTCATCACAAGCCTTGCGTTCAGGAAAAACCTTCATGAACAGCTTCGGACATTTGAAGAGAACCACCAGCTTCAAAAGACCAGAAAATTCAACATTCTTTAACCCTCAGTCATCTAAAAAAATGGAAACCCCATTCAACTACACCGCAATTATTGCCCCGGCAGCTTATTTCATATTCGGCGTTGTCATCGTCTTCATGCTCAACAAGTTTATCGGCAAACAGAAGCCAACCCGATAACCCCCGTTAACGGAAAGAACTGCGAAGACACACGGAATTTTTAATGTTTGGCTCTTGGCTAAGATTATTTTAATTTACTAAAAATAAGAGTGTTGCGGCCTTTAATCGCTACTGACGCAGTCTTCAACAGCAAACAGTTTTTTTTCAAACCAAACAACAACTACCATGGCAAACGAAACCAACAATGACTTCGCAGGCTCCATCAACGGCCTTCTTGAAACAGTAGGCAAGCTTGGACAGCAGCAGGTTGACATGCTCAACAGCGGCATCAAAACCGCATCTGAAATGGCCGCTCCTCTTGGCAAAACCATGACCGACCTTGCAGGCAACGCTTTGAATGCAGTCAATCAGGTTCTGCAGAGCGTCTCTTCTGCAATCAGCGGCAAAAAATAAAAAGCCCTGATACGGTTCCTTTCTCAAAGCACCTTGAGCCCTAGGGCTCAAGGTGCTTTTTTATTTGGTTCAGCTGGAATGTTTCCCTAAATTCCTGTAAAGAAACTATTGGTAAGTAACTACCATTTTCAAGAGAAAGGAACAGTAGCTATGGATAAATTCGCAGGCGCATTCACACAGTGGGCAGTGGCATTTGGCAGGTTCACAGAGATCTTCACCGATGGCCATTGGTGGACAATGGGCGACTACATGGAAAATGTAGGAAAGACAACCAAGCGTCTCCTTAAAAATGCATACCCGTATATCAACGACGGTGGATCAGCAGGCGTAATGCGTGGTTCGTCACCCGAAGTATCAGGATATGCAAGGCCGACCAAGTCAGTTGGAAAACGATTTGAGGATTGAGCGCCGGACATAAAGGAATTAAAAAAACGGGATAAACATCCCGTTTTTTTTTGCCCACTCAAACCTGCCGGGGCCTTCATTATTGATTACCGCACCGGTACCCTTCTTCAGGAAATCATAGCTTTATAGGCATCAATAAGGGCTCCATTCACAGCCGACCACGACTGCCGTTCAGCATAGGCAAGCCCTTTTTTCCTCTGTCGTTCCAGAGTATCAGACGAATCAAGCAGTTCACGGCACCGGTCAAAAAAGTCATCCACATCCCCGGCACGGGCAACAAGACCCCCACCCGAAAGCTCAACAATATCCCTGCAGCCGCCAATATCAGACACCACCGCGAGCAGACCGGATGAAACAGCCTCAAGAGCCACATTGCAGAACGCTTCGGTAGTGGAGGGAAAAAGAAAAATATCACCGCTGGCATAGGCCCGAGGGAGCTCACTGCCCGTCAGGTATCCGGTAAACACCGCCTCCGGCATATGACTTCTGAGCTCATCCTCCTCAGGCCCCGACCCGATCATGACAAACCGGACCCGATCTCCAAGCCCCTCACGGATAAACCGTTCATACAGATCCATCACCACACGGATATCCTTGTACCAGACAAACCGTCCTGCAAAAACAAACACCGTTCTGCCCTCGGCACGCCACTCCTTCCGCAGTGCAAGGGAGCGCCGTGCGGGATTGAAAAGATCACGGTCGATCCCTCTTGACCAGATGCCGACAGTGCGGATTCCTTTTTCCAGAAGCTTCTCACGGACAATCTCATTTGGTGCCAGCACGGTATTGCAGCTGTTGTAAAACCAGACGAGATAGCGCCAAAGAGCCGGAGCAGCGAACCCAAGCCTATAATAAGCAAGATATGAGGGGAAATCGGTATGATATGCGGAAGCAACCGGTAGCGACCGCTCTCTAGCATAGAGAAGAAACTTCCGGCCGATAATGTCAGGGGTGGAAATATGGACAATATCAGGAGCAAACGCATCTAGCTGGCTGCGGGTCTCCGACAAAAAAAAACCAAGCCTGTAATCCGGATAAAGAGGGATTGGCACAGAGGGCATCCGGTGAACCTCAACCCCGTCATGATCTGCTCCTTCCGCAACATCAGGAGACCAGACAATAACCTCGTGACCGTTTTTTCTGAACGATGAAACCAGCTGATAGATTGATTTTACAGCGCCGTCTTTGTCCTTGACATATGTTCCGGCGTACAAAGCAATCTTCATGACAGGCGTTTCAATTCAGGCGGTTCTTCATCGGCATGATACAAAGGTAACACTTCCTCCCGAAAAAAACATCATGCCTCAGGGAGTTCCCTTTTCCTTCATGGCCAACCGCCCCACCACCGGACTTACCAGCCGCCTGAAATCCCTGTATGGAAGACGCAGCAGTTCAGTATGAGCTCCTGCATTGAAAGCAATTTCATCATCCTCCTCAAGCTCTTCAGAAACATAGACTTCCATACCATACAGATTCCCGAATGGAGGCATTGCACCTGGTTCACATTCAGGAAAAAGGTCGCTGAACTCCTCTTCATCGGCAAGAACAATATCCTCTATTCCAGCCAGTTTCTGCAGAAGAACGAAATCAATTTGACGGGAAGCGGGAAGCACCACCATGACAATTCTTCCCCTTATTTTCACCATAACGGTTTTCGCCAGCTCCCTGCCGGGCACATGGGCGGCAGCGGCAATCTCCTGTGCCGTGTAGGCCGGTGAATGGCTGACAACAAAGTAACGGACCGAGTGGCTGTCAAGGTACTCCCGCAATCTCTTGATAGGCATAATGCAACTCCCTGTTGTCTGGTTGAAGTCGGCTTCAGTACGACCTCTTTGCTTTTTAAAGCTACGGTTTTCAGAAACTGAATCCAACTCTGCCAATGCACTCCCCCAAAAAAGCCCTCATGAGGAGCCAAGCACCTTCATTGCCTCACAGTACCCGGCCTCGATGAGATCGGGAATCTGCGCCATATCGACCAGATTGAAACCCGACAGGTCGGGAGCTATGCACATGTCCGCTGTAGCGGTCTGCATGCGGGTCGTATTGGTGATGGCGCTGTAAAAAGAGTTCAGGAGAAGTCCGACGATATTCTCCGGGCGGCTGAAGGCATGACGGGCAAGCAAGTCAACACAGATAACAGGGCTGAGGCTATGCTCCACAAGAGGTGAAACAGGCACATTCTCCATCAGCATACCGTCCACAAGCAAGGCACCGGCATAGTCCACCGGCCGAAACAGACCGGGAATGCAGCAGCTGGCCATCACGGCCATTGCCACATCCCCCTTCTCCAAAACAACTTTCCTTCCCATAGAGATGTCTGTAGCAATAATGACAAGGGGAATCGCGGCATCCTCAATGTTTTTATGCCCGAGAAGGTCGTTGACAACACTCCCGAACTTTTTGTTCGAAAGCAGGCCAAACTGCGAAATCGAGGGGCCCGAAAGGTCCAGCCAATCGAGATCGGATACGGCTTCGGCTATCTCCTGCCAGCCTTTCCCAAACGCAAGCAAGGCAGCGACAAACGAGCCGATGCTGGTTCCACTGACCATGGCTGGCACCAGCCCAAGACGGTCAAACGCCTTGAGCACTCCTATATGTGCGGCGCCCAGCACAGCCCCGCCGCCCAATGCCAGTCCCAGCTGCTGCCGCTTTAGCTCTTGCTTCATAAATATTCCACCATAGGAGAACCCTTTGCTGTAACAATGCAGTTGCCTACATTACAAAAAAATAATTGACAACCAGTCTTCCCTGAAAACAATGGAATGGATCACGCAGCCCGAAGCCTGGGTAGCCCTGGCAACCCTTACCGCTCTTGAGATTGTCCTTGGCATTGACAATATCATCTTCATATCCATCATTGCCAACCGCCTCCCCAAACACCAGCGTGAAAAAGGCAGAACGATCGGGCTTGCACTTGCCATGCTCACCCGAATTATGCTGCTGCTCTCCATCAGCGTCATCATGGGGCTGACAGCACCCCTCTTCACCTTCTTGAGCCATCATATTTCAGGACGGGACCTTATTCTTATTTCTGGAGGACTCTTTCTGCTGGCCAAAAGCACCCATGAAATCCATCAGAGCCTTGAGGGAATTGAAGAGGACTCCAAAACCCGCAGCACAGGCAACTTCCTTTTCACAATGCTGCAGATAGCCCTGCTCGACATCGTCTTCTCGCTCGACTCCGTCATCACCGCAGTCGGCCTTGCCCGCGACCTCCCGGTCATGATTATCGCCATCATGATATCCGTCGGAATCATGATGCTCGCTGCAAAAGGAATCAGCGAATTTGTTGAACAGCACCCGACAATCAAAATGCTTGCCCTCAGCTTTCTGATACTTGTAGGCGTCACCCTGCTTGCCGAAGGAGCTGACTATGAAATACCTAGGGGCTACATCTATTTCGCCATGGCCTTTTCAGTGTCGGTGGAAATGCTCAACATCCGACTCCGTGCAAGAAAAACAGAACCCGTCCATCTACACCCTTCACTCCCTACAGACGCAAAGACGCAGGAAGAAACCGACTGAGAACAGCCGGCTACAGCATAAGCCTGTCGAGGAGAACAGCCGCCGACACCGATGCATTGAGCGATTCTACCCGCATCCCTCCCCTGCCATGGGGAATAAGCACCAACCGGTCGGCAAGGCAGAGAACACCTTCACTGATGCCGTTCGCCTCGTTTCCAACAACAAGAACCTTTCGCGCCGGCCAGTCAGGAAACTCCCTGAAATCGTGACCCTTAAGTGAAGAGCAGACTACTTCGTACCCGTTCCGCTGCAACCCTTCAAGCTCCGTCTCAAGATTATTGACGCTGTAATGGGGAAGACTGAGCGTACTGCCGGCCGAGGAGCGGACTGTCTTCGGATTGTAGAGATCAACTGTACCCGGCCCTGAAAGCAGTGCATCGGCGCCGAACCATGCCGCAGTCCTGAGAATGGTTCCCGCATTGCCGGGATCCTGCACCCCGTCAAGCGCCACAACCATACGCCCCTCTCCCCCGACCGGAAGTTCTTCCAGCGGGCAGAAACGGGGCTGACGAAACACCCCCGCAACCCCCTGAGGAGTCTCTGTCCCGGTCATCCGCAGAAAATCCACCGAATCCACACTAAGTACCTTCCCCGAATAAGCCTCCGCCTCTGGCAGCAATGCCTCAGCATCGGGGGTCAGGAACAGAGCAACCAGCGAATCCGGATCGGGAAGATGGAGAAGAAGCTCCCTCACCGTCCGCACTCCTTCAGCAAGAAACATCTCTTCCTCTTCACGATACTTCTTCCGCTGCAGCCTGACCATCCGTTTCAGCATACCCTGGCCTGCCGGCGGAAACAGCAATCCGCTCATGATTTTCCTCCCGCTCTCTTCAAGCTCTCAATAGCCGAAGAAGGGCCGTGGGAAAAGTCCGAAGGCATAGTTCCCCCAGTCATAGGCCCGACCCCCACCTCATCCTCCTCTTCAGGCGCACTCATGCTCCGCCCTATATACTCCTGAAAGCTCTCTTTCTCCATCTGCAGCTGCCCCAGAGTTGAGGGTCGTTCATCAATAGGGGCATCTCCAGAAGCGCAGGCACTCGCACTGAAAAAATCATCATCAGAAGGATATGCCTTCAGCCGTTCCCTCATCATGGAATCCTCCCGGGCCCTTCGCCGACGCTCTGAAACAGACTCGGCCTGTTCCCGTTGTCCTACAAGTGTCCTCAGCGAAACAAGTACACCTGCGGCAGCCAAAGCAAGACTCAAAACCAGAAGCATAAACCCTGCGTCCATACCCCCATACACGGCAAGAAAAAGTTCGATAGCAGCAAAGATGGAGGACAGAAAAAGAAAATTCAGCGCAAAAAGACGATCACTCATAACAAAAAGAAATAAAAAAGAGCCTCTCAGACGGTTCTGCAGCCGGGTGCCACAAAGCGCCATTGGCAATTCAAGGGAATTTAAGCGTTATTAGTCATTATAATGAAACCCCTTCACTCCGCCCATGACTGAAAACCGCCCCGAACTCATTGCTCCCGCCGGTGACGCCGCCTCAATGCAGGCCGCCCTTCAGGCCGGAGCCGACAGCGTCTACTTTGGAGCGGACGGCTGTAACATGCGTGCAGCAAGCAATGGCTTTACGCCCAAAGAATTTCCTGAAATCAGGAAACTCTGTTCAAGCTACCAGGCAAAAGCCTACCTCGCACTCAACACCACAATATACGACGGCGAACTCCCAAGAATCAGGGCGCTTGTGGCTAAAGCAAAAACATCGGGGATTGACGCCATCATCTGCTGGGACACAGCAGTGATTGAGGCCTGCCGCGAAGCCGGAATTCCTTTCCACCTATCAACCCAGGCATCCGTCAGCAACTTCTCCGCAGTCCGTTACTATGCCGGACTTGGCGCCAGCATGATTGTGCCTGCCCGCGAACTGACACTCGCCCAGGTAAAAAGCATTACGAAGGAAATTGAAAAAGAGGATCTTCGGGTATCCATTGAATGTTTTGTCCATGGCGCCCTGTGCGTGGCAGTTTCAGGTCGATGCTTCCTCTCCCAGGAACTGTTCGGAAAATCAGCAAACCGCGGCGAATGCGTCCAGCCATGCAGAAGAAGCTATCTGATTACTGACACTGAAGAAAACCATGAACTGGTTCTCGGCACCGACTTCGTCATGAGCCCCCGTGACCTCTGTGCCATTGAGTTCATCGTCCCTCTGATAGACGCAGGCATACGCGCATTTAAAATAGAAGGGAGGAACCGCAGCCCGGAATATGTGCAGGCCACCACAGCCGCCTACAGAAAAGCCATAGACTTCTGCACTGATGAGCGCCACAAACCCGAATTCCGCAAACGCAACGAAGAGCTTTCGGCGAACCTAAAACAAGAACTGGCGCTCGTCTATAACAGGGGATTTTCAAACGGGTTTTATTTTGGCCGACCCATGGACGCCTGGGCGGAAGCCTATGGATCGCAGGCAGAGGAGAAAAAAACCTACATCGGCACAGTGGTAAAATACTACCCGAAAGCCGGCGTTGCGGAAATCCTCATGCATGCCAGAGGGCTGAAGGCAGGGGAAAAGATTCTCATTCAGGGGCCCCTGACAGGGAACCTGGAAGTGAAGGCAGAAGCATTCTACGCCAATGACCTTCCCGCACTAAATGCCGGGAAAGGTGACACCGTCACCATACTGTGTGCAAAGGTCAGGAAAAACGACAGGGTGTATGTGAGTGAGCCCCGAAACGGGGACCGGTGAGGCCGGTCCCCTTCCGCTTCAGCCGTAGGGATCAGCCGATTTCAACCAGCTCTATTTCAAAAGTAAGCGCCTGCCCGGCAAGAGGATGGTTGGCATCAAGCGTCACCGACTCCTCGTTCATGTCAACAATCATCACAATGGCCTGCTGCCCATCGGCAAGTCCAACCTGCAGCTGCTGGCCAATCTCCAGCTCCATATCAGTACCGAACCTGCTGCGGTCGACAGGCGTCACCAGCTCTTCGCTGTGCGGACCGTAAGCCTCATCCACAGGAATTACCGAAACCCTTACCTCGCCGGGAGCCATATCCATAACGGCAGTATCAAACCCCGGAATCACCTGACCTCCACCAACTGTGAACTCCAGCGGTTCACGGTCTGCCGATGTATCAAACACCGTTCCGTCATCCAGCTTGCCGGTATAATGAACCTTTACCTTGTCGCCCTGTTTTGCCTGTGCCATACTCTCCTCCTTTTTATTCGTCTGATCTATACCATTATTACAATGCGTTACAGTGCGGAATCTGTGCCTGATATTTCCGTTCGGAAATCACCAGCACGAATCCTTACTCGCCTGCGAAACTATAGAAAAAATGGCAAACATCACAACAGGGTATCTCTCTTTATTGTCGTCGGCACTGTCAGAGCTCCTTTCCTATCCCACAGGCCCCTGATCCATCTCCATCCTCACTCTAGGAATGCCTCCCGGATGGTCCGTACGGATGAATGCAACCAGCTCTTCGCGTACCAGGCAACGCAGTTCCCATAAGTCTGAAGAATTGGCAGCACTCACCAGCGCACGCAGCTCAACCGACTTTTCAGTGGTATTGGTAACCTGAAGTTTGACCACCCTGCCATCCCAGAGCGGCGTAGCTCGCACTGCCCTCTCCAGTTCGGAACGCAGGGAATCTATCGGAATGGCATAATCGGCATAAATGAAGACCGTACCGAGCAGCTCCTGACTGCTTCTGGTCCAATTCTCAAACGGCCGATCAATAAACCAGGTAATGGGCACAATGAGGCGCCGCTGGTCCCATATCTGAACAACAACATAGGTCAGGGATATCTCCTCAATCCGTCCCCACTGATTCTCCACAATCACCACATCATCAATACTGATGGGTTGGGTAATGGCTATCTGAACACCGGCAATCAGGGTAGCGATGCTCTTCTGGGCCGCAAACGCAATCATAACCCCCGCAATACCGGCAGACGCCAGAATGCTCAGCCCAACCTGGCGAACCGTATCAAAAGTCATCAGGACGCCGGCAACAGCCAGCACAACCAGAAATACATTGAGAATTTTGCGGGCCAGGCTCACATGAGTTGCAACTTTGCGGGCCGAAGCCTCGCTGTTGCGAAGCCCGGATGCATAATGGATGAGAACAAACTGCTCCAGAACAGCAAGTAAACGCATAAGAAACCACACCGCAACCACAATAGACACTACGGTGAACGCGTGACGGAACACAGGAGCAACCAACTCCGACAGTGGCAGGTAGGGCAGCGTTACCGACACAAGCAGAAGCACAGCCAAGAGACGGAACGGCATGGAAAGCAACTCAAAAGGAATCCCACTCTCCCTAACCCGCGACTGAACCGATTTTACAATGCGGCGGAAAACACTGTTGGCAATAAAATAAAAGAAGAGTGCTGCCACAGCAACGAGCGCCGGAAGCAAAAACCCGCTTTCCCATGCCTGATTCAATACATCCATACCCTTATCCTTTCAATCTTTCTGATTCATTCTTTGAACGGCTGACACAATCCTCTATTGCCATGCCGGCAAAATAGTTGCCCGTCAAGAGAACTCCCTTCTCCGCCTTAAGAAGCAAATCGGTTTTTGCCAACCACTCATGATGGCCAAGCTGGAGGGAAGGAACAATATTGGCCTTGAGCGCAATATGCTCAATTTTGCCCATCGACAGTCCAAGCACCTCGGTAATCCGCTCTTTCTTCTTTTTCTCAGAAACTCCCGGCTGGAAATGGAACGCGAACCCACGGAAATGCTCATCGGGAACCGTGTCGCGCGAAACAACCGAGAAGAAAAGGTCATCAGGCGAAATCACTGCAGCCACAGGCTTCATGGAAACATTGGCGCTGCGTACAATAACCCCGACGGAATCCACTTCAGCTGCCTTCAGCTTCCCGAGGTGGCCTGAAAGGTCCGGAGACACACCAGCAAGAAGATTTGAGGCCACAGCCGAAGGAACCGCAAGAGCAACCCGTGTAGCAGAGTATTCGACACCCGCCGCCGTTTTCAGCCGGTACCCGCCATCCTCCCTGCTAAGGGAAACAACATCGCTGCCGGTCGACACTTCAACGCCCGGCCTCTTCGTTATGGCGCGGGCCACACTCTGCAGTCCGCCTTTGAAAGTATAGTTTTTCAGTACATCCTTTCGTTTCTCGCGGCTCTTGAACATCATGTCAGCAGGAAAATCATCAGCGGGCTGCGAGGGAACGGCATTGAAAAAGTGCCGGATAACCTCATCATAGTTTCGCTTCCCCACAATCTTCTCATAATAGGAGCGCACGCTCTTGCCATCTTTCTTGAGCTTGAACAGGTTGGGAACCGACATCAGCAGCTCAGCGATATGCAGCTGCGAAACAATGGAGTGGATTTTATCGTCCTTCAGGAAAGTAAACGGCACCTTGGCGCGGGGAATCATCTCCCCCATCATCCCGCAGGCTTCCACAATGCCCAGAAGAGATGCGTAGGAACTGTAGCAGGTATGCGCACCAAGCTCAAGCCAAAACGACTTGTTGCCCATAGTGTACTCATAGGAGGCAAACGAACCTCCGGCAGTCTCATTTTTTTCAAGCAGCATCGTTTTCATGCCTGCTTCGGCGCAGTAAAATGCCATACTCAGGCCACTGATACCACCACCAACAATCACTACATCATATTGCATCATGAGTTCACACTGGGTTTAAGGAAAAAAAGGGTTGAGAGCGCTGCCCTGCATGCACAGGAATTTGCCTGGAAGCGACGCTATAGAATGTCCAGTAAGTTAGTGAAATCCAGCCAGAAACCACACCCTAAATCCAGCCAGAGAACGCCTCCCGCCCCGCACTCTTATCGCTCCCGAGCCTGCTCCAGCACACGGCCCTCGCGGAAATTCCGGGCATAACGGACATAATTTTCCGGCGACTCCTCAATCGTACGCCGTTCCTCATCAGTAATCGGGCGCATCACCTTCGCCGGCACACCAGCAACCAGCATCCCCGTTGGTACTCGGAACCCCGAGCGAACCAGCGACCCGGCAGCCACAACCGAGTATGGCTCTATAACACAGTCGTCAAGTAGCGTCGCCCCCATGCCGATAAGCACAAAATCTTCAACGCTGCATGCATGTAGCGTTGCACCATGGCCGATGGTCACATTGCTTCCAATATTCAGAGGGCCCGTGTCATGCGTCACATGCAGCGTCACATTGTCCTGCACGCTTGTCTTCTCTCCTATCCGTATGGGGCATACATCCCCCCGCACAACAGCGTTGAACCAGATGCTCGAATGCGCCCCGATCTTCACATCACCGATCACATAAGCGCCGTCAGTCATGAACACACTTTCATGCAACTCGGGCCACACCCCCTCATACGGCATAATTTTTCCCATTTGATCAGTACTCTTTAAGATAAGAGGACACCTCCCCCTGAAAGCCTTTCACTGTCCTTGAAGGTAAGCAAACTTCAGGTGAAAATTTTTGCATCTTGCCCTCTCAGTGGTATTTTGAATAACTGAATGTCAATGGTACCAATGAGTATAATTTCCATACCGGCATGAACACAAAAAGCATCGATGAAAAATACTGCTTCTCCTGCGGAGCACTGATCAACGCAAAAGCTGAAATATGCCCGAAATGCGGCGTACGACAATCGCCCCCGCCCTTTCCCGGCAATCTCGGAAACCTTGCGCCGAACGGTAGAAGTAAACTTGCTGCGGCACTCTTCGCCATTTTTCTCGGCAGCTTTGGCATACATAAATTCTATCTGGGCAGGGTTGGATGGGGCGTTGTCTATCTGCTCCTCTGCTGGACAGGCATACCCGGCATTGTGGGCTTCATTGAGGGCATTCTCCTGCTCATTATGAGCGAAGAAGATTTCAACACGAAATACGGCAATAACTGACATAAGGACACCTCTATGTACTGCCGTGAGCGGTCCTGACATAATTTCTTTTTCTCCATTCCTATGAGCTCAATACTAAGCTGCAAAGGCCTGCAAAAGGCATATAACCGGCATCTTGTAGTCAAAGGCTCCTCAATAGAGGTTCGGCAGGGCGAAATTGTTGGACTTCTCGGGCCCAACGGCGCCGGGAAAACCACCACATTCTACATGATTGTGGGACTCGTCAAACCCGACGGCGGCGATGTTTTTCTCGACAGTGAAAACATTACCGATGTACCCATGTACAAACGGGCCCGATTAGGCATAGGATACCTGCCGCAGGAGGCCTCGGTATTCCGGAACATGACGGTAGAAGAGAACATTCTGAGCGTTCTGGAGTTCACCGACCTCACAAAGCAACAGCAGCTTGAAAGAACCGAGATGATGCTTGAAGACCTCAGCATTAAAAACATCCGCAAAAGCATGGGCTACGCCCTCTCAGGAGGCGAAAGAAGGCGGACGGAAATTGCACGGGCTCTGGCACTCAACCCCAAGTTCATTCTGCTTGACGAACCGTTTGCAGGTGTTGACCCCATTGCTGTTGAAGACATCCAGCAGATTGTTGAAGGACTGGTGCGCCGCAACATCGGCGTGCTCATTACCGACCATAATGTGCACGAAACCCTCTCCATAACCAACCACGCCTATCTGCTCTTTGACGGAAGCCTCTTCATGCACGGCACCCCCGAAGAGATTGCAAACAACCCTGAGGTCAGAAAAATGTACCTCGGCGAAAAGTTCAGCCTCGAGCGCTACTGAACGGAGCATTTTTCAGTTGCGCCTCCCAACCACCGCGACCCCCTTTCCCATGATAGCTGAACATCTTCTTTTCCGGTCTGAAGGCGGTTTCATCCGAATTCCCATCTGGGGACACATCCCCCTCTCCGGACCCCTGAAAAAAATCATTTCGCACCCTTCATTCCTCCGCCTGAAAGGCATCCGTCAGCTCTCCTTCTCACAGCAGGTCTATCCCGGAGCCACCCATACGCGTTTTGAGCACTCAATCGGGGTCTACCACCTCATGAAGCTCATTCTGCAGCGAATGCTGACCAACCCGCTCGCCATAAGCCTGCAGGACGGACCATTCCGCTTCGACGACCACAACTGCCGGGTGCTCCTGTCGGCAAGCCTCCTGCACGACATTGGCCACTACCCCCACGCCCACATTATTGAAGAACAGATCCCCATGTCGGGAGGGGAAGCGGTCTTTTCGCACCACGAAGATCTCTGCGACCACTTTATTTACGAGCAACATCCAGGAATACCGACCATTGCCGAAATTCTCCGCGACGATTGGAAAGTATCTCCCGAAAGCGTCATATCGCTCATCAAGGGTAACGACAAATCGCGCTTCAGCAAACTCATCAGCGGCACGCTCGATCCCGACAAAATGGACTACCTGATGCGCGACGCGCACCACTGCAACATCCCCTACGGCAGCATCGACATTGAGCGGCTCATTGAATCCTTCGTCCCCGACCCCAAACGGGAACGGTTCGCCATCACCGAAAAAGGAATAGCCCCCCTTGAAAGCCTCATGTTCGCCAAGTACATGATGATGCGCAATGTCTACTGGCACCATACCAGCCGAGCCCTGTCAGCAATGCTGCGCCGCCTTCTGCAGGACATTTCGAGTGAGAACCTGCTTCCCCCCCAGGCACTGCGGACGCTCTTTTACGGCAATGCCGACGACCGGGTGCTCCATGAACTCAAAGAGAGCATCAAAACACAAAACCACCCGCTCTCTGAACTGCTTGACGACATTATTATGCGCAGGGTCTACAAACGGGCCATTACCGTTTCCCCCTACCTAGACGACATCGGCACCGTCGATGAACGCTGGTTCGCCTACAACGCCGATACCGAAAAACGGCGCAGTAAGGAAAAAGAGATATGCCGCTACCTCAACACCCGTTTCGGCCTCCAACTCCACGGCCACGAAGTGGTGATAGACCCGCCCTCTAAAAAGGATATTTTCGACTATGCCGACCTGCGCGAACTCAGGGTCTACCCAACCCGCAGCGAACATGTCCATTACTCCCTGCAGCTCAACAGCCAGTACATCCGTTTCGACGACATGAACGAATCGGTCTTCCGGTCCGACTTCATTCTCGCCTTTGAGCGCTACACCAAAAAATTCAGACTGCTCGCCCGTCCCGACCTCGTAGAACATCTGGTAGAAAACCGCCGGGAAATCATGGAAATGATGAGCAACTGAAGGGAACGACCAAAAATCTTATATTGTTTTATTACTGGGAATCATATATAACAGCAACAATCACAACAATCACAACACCAGCATGGAACAGCAGGACAAATTCTATAAAGGCCTTTTCTTCGGCGCCATGTTGGGGACCGTCGGGGGAACCCTTATGGGTCTCCTCTTCGCCCCCTACAAAGGAAGTGAAACACAGCAGATCATTTCCGGCAAAGTAAAGCACGCAATCGACAAAGCGGCTGAATACTACGAAGGTGGAGAGAATGACGACGCCTACAGCAACGAGGCAAAAAAACGCTCGCAAGACATCATCACCACAGCGCGCGATGAGGCAAAAAAAATCCTTGACGAAGCTAACAGCATCATCAGGGAAATCAAAGGCCACCCGAAAGCAGAGGAAAACTGAACTGTGCTGAATTGGACGACAGCCGGCACGAATACAGGAAAGGGGAATGTACTGCTTCTGCACGCATTCCCGCTCTCTTCAGAAATGTGGAAAGCACAGCTGGAAGCTCTTGTAGCAGCCGGATACAAAGTGGTTGCTCCAAACAGCTATGGCATAGAAGGCTCCACTGAAAAACAGGAGTGGTCGTTCACTGAGTACGCTCACGACCTTGCAAGGCTGATGGATTCACTGGACATGCAGAGCGCCACCATTGCCGGACTCTCCATGGGCGGATACCAGGCACTTGAATTCGCAAGGCTCTACCCCGAAAAAACCGCATCACTAGTGTTAGCCGATACCCGGGCCGAAGCTGACGCTCCCGAAGCCGCAACCGCGCGGCGCGACTTCATAACCGCAATTGAGAAAGAAGGCGCTGAAGAGGCCGCGAGAAGAATGGTGCCAAACTACTTTTCAGAAAGCGCACCTACCCAGTACCCCGAACTCATTGAAAAAGCCTCGTCAATGATTCGAAGCCAAAGCACCGTAGCCATAACAAGTGCAATGAAGGCCATTATGAGCCGGGCTGACCAGAGACCGCTACTTCCATCCCTCACCTGCCCGACGCTTGTCATCTGCGGCCGCAACGACCGTCTGACTCCCCCCGAAACCGCCACCCTCATCAGCTCCTCCATTCCCGCGGCCCGGCTTGAAATAATTGAAGGAGCCGGCCACCTTGCCAACATGGAACAGCCCGAAGCCTTCAGCACTGCGCTGCTCAGTCATCTGCAGAGCCTCAACAGCTGAAACACCCCTTACACCTCAAGGCTCTCAAGAAGATCAAAGAAATTCGGGAATGAAACCCCGACAACCGCACTGTCGGAAAGCTCAATCGCCATACCCGTAGCCCTTGCGGCAATGGCAAAGCTCATCGCAATCCTGTGGTCATCAAAACATTCCGCCACAACCGGAGACGAAGGCGCCTTCACCCCGCCCCGCACCCGCATTCCGTCAGGAAACTCCTCACACACGCAACCAAGCCGCCGAAGGTTTACAGCCAGTGCATTGAGGCGGTCGCACTCCTTGGTACGCAGTTCCGCAGCATTGCTCACCTCAAAACTGCCCGACGCAAACACCGAAAGCACCGCAAGCATGGGAATTTCATCAATCACCCGTGCCACAACACCCGGATCGCTGATTGAAAGCGGCTCAAGAACACCGCCGCCAGAGGCAAGAATGTCGCCAATATCCTCGCCACCGACTGTCCTGCGGTTTTCAATGGAAATCTCCCCACCAGCCGCTATCATAATATCAAGAAACGCCGCCCTCGTCGGGTTCAGGCAAACATCGCGAATCATAATTTCAGAACCAGGCGCCAACAGAGCAAGAGCTACAATAAAACAGGCCGCAGAAGGGTCGGCAGGAACCAGAAACGGGCGGGCCTCAATCCTCGGGCGCCCCGGCACAACAATCACCCGCTCTCCCTCAACCTCCTCAGCTTTAAGGCCAAGCATGAGTTCCGTATGGTCGCGCGAAAGCACCGGCTCAACAATGCGGCTTTCGCCATCAGCATGAAGAGCCGCAAACGCCACCAGCGACTTCACCTGCGCCGAAGGCACAGGAAGACGGTACACAATCGGGCGAAGCTCCTTCGTGCCGCTGATGAGCATCGGCGCCGTTCCAGCTTCCGAAAGCTCAACTCCAGCACCCATGTCGCGAAGCGGTCCAGCAACCCGGCGCATCGGGCGCTTCATGAGGGAACTGTCGCCCACAAGTTCACTATTGAATGGCTGGCCGGCAAGAATGCCCGCCACCATGCGCATGGTGCTTCCCGAATTGTTGCACTGCAGCGGAACCTCCGAAGGGCGAAAACTCCACAGCCCCTTCGACTCAATCACCACCCGGCGGATCTTCCCGCCCCACGGCCCCGGAACCTCTTCCTGGGTAAGGGGAATGCCGCACGCACCCAAAACACCAAGCGTGGACTGGTTGTCAAACCCACCCGAAAAGTTCGTAATCTCTGTAACACCATCGGCCAGAGCGCCAATAAGCGCAGCACGGTGGGAGATTGATTTGTCGGGAGGAAGCGTGGTAACCTCACCCTTGAAAACGCTCATGGCACAAAACTGGTTGGATTAAAAAAAAGCAGCCCCCAAAGGAGCTGCTTTGCATAACGGATTTCATCAGAAACAATCAGGAATTTTTCTCTTCGTTTGCACGCTGGGCTCTACGCCGGCTTCTCGAGCGTTTTAAACGACCATCCACTGAAGGCTTGACAAAGTATGCGTTTTTTCGAAACTCCTTTAAAACACCTGCACGCTCATACTTCTTCTTGAAGCGTTTCAGCATCTTATCGATCGATTCATTATCGTTCATCTGCACACTGACCAATGAAATTCACCCCCTTGAAAACAGTATTACCGTCTCAGTTTCGTTTTGATAATGTCCGTAAGGCTTTCGGAGCTTTTCTCTTTGGCAGGGGTCAACTGCACATTTTCAAGAAGCTGTTTCCGACCGCTCTTGCAGAACTCAACAATTATGACATAGGCACCGCTTCCGGTCGCCTGCTTTTCTCTAACCACTCCCACCTCATCAAGCGACTGGTGGTAGAGCGCATCTCCCGTGGCATAAATGCCATGGGGAGAGTACTGCTGGCACTCATCAGGAGTAAGTTCCTCAGGACTCACATCCCGGTTAATCTGTATCTGCCACTCTTTAAGCAAATGTACTTGGTTGCAGTGCACACAGCGAACCCAGTACTGATTTTCGGCTGAAGGCGAATCCGACTCAGGCGTTTTCTTTTTCTTCGTATTTTTCTTTGCCGCCAGAACCACAAGAAGATCATCATCTTTGGGCTTGTCGCTCGGCATCCATTCACCGACAAAAACCTTTTCAGTCACCAGCCCGCATCCTTCACAATGCGAGGGCTTGATCTTCCCATCAAAAATAAACTGTCTTTTTCTCGACTCAGCCTTCATTGCATCATCATATTGCTGTGTTGGAACCGCTGCATCAGCCGCACGGGAAAAATTATCGTACCGGCAGCTGCAGGGTACAGGACTGCTTAATTAAGGAAATACTCCCAAAAAAACAACCTGATAATTCCAATGAGGCTTATTTATGCGTCAAAGCATCAATAAGATCTGATTTTGTAAGCAATTGCAATTTCCCATCAAGCAAACTTATCAAGACGCCAGCAGCATTCTGCTGCAATTTTTCCGACAGCTCCGAAATAGTAGCGTCCGTCTGGCAGACCGGAAAGGGAGGCTCCATAAACCCGACAACCTTCGAATTCATGGCATCATCATTCTCAATGAGGATGGAAAGAATCTTGTTTTCACTGATACTGCCAATCGGAGCATTGTATGAAACAATCGGCAGCTGCGACACATCATTCTGCTTCATCATCTCAAACACCTCGGCCAGCGTATTTTCAGGATAAGCCACAATAAGGTCCCGCGGCGCCTTCAGCTGGAGAATATCCTCAGCCGTAATCTGCTCAAGGGATGACTTCTCCCTTCTGTACAACCCCTTCTCGCGCATCCAGTCATCACGGTACATCTTGCTCAGACAGTATCCTCCGAAGTCGCTCAAAACCGCCACAATGCAGGCCTTCTCGTCAAGCTCCTCACCCGCCCTGAGAGCCGCAGCCATAACCGCACCAGATGCACTTCCAGCAAACACGGCATCACTCCGCAGCAGCTCCCGCGCACAGTTCAGCGCGTCCCCGTCAGAAACCTGCATAACCTCATCAACAACCCCCGGGTCCCAGAAGGAAGGCTGCTGCTGTGCCCCTATCTCCTCAAGCTCAGAACTTGAAGCCTCCCCCGACCGGCCATCTTTCCAGAGACCCGAAAAAACAGATCCGACCGGCTCCACGCCTATAATCTTTACCCCGGGAATGCGCGACTTGAGAGCAGCACCAATACCTGAAATCATAGCCGCCGAACTCATCGGCACAAACACATGGGTTGCCTTCCCGTCCGTCTGGGCAGCTATTTCACTGCCTGTGCCCTCACGGTGCACCTCCAGATTGAGAGGATGATCATACATCCCGGCAAAAAACGCATTGGGAATATTGTTCACCAGATTCCCCGCAACATTCATACAGCTGCGCGGCTCCCCGGGAAGAGCCTCCGAAGGAGTAATCACCAATTCTGCACCAAGAGCCCGCAGAACATCCTGCTTTTCCCGTGAAATCCTGTCCGGCGCCACAAGCAGAACCTTATACCCATGGCTCACCGCCGCCATAGCAAGAGCAATACCACTGTTACCATAAGTCCAGTCCACAAGGGTCATCCCCGGATGAATCAGCTTACGCTCCTCAGCATCCCGAACCACAGCCGCCGCAACCCGGTAATAATGCGAACACGCCGGATTCATATACTCCAGCTTCGCCATCACCACAGGCCTGATATTGCGGCTCAGCTGACGCAGCAGAACCATCGGCGTTTCAATATGCAAATCAAGAATATCGTGGTTCGGCATGATGCAAAATGGCGCTATAAGTTGAAAAGAGACGGAACCCCCCGCCCAGCAATCAACTCAAAATATACATTAATTCAACGAACAAAGAGGAGACTCCCCACACTTCGCAAACCAACCCAAAACAAATACACTCAGTCACGAGCGTCCCCAACTTTCAAAAAAGCCAAGCCAATACAAAACAACACCTTAAAGATGGGGACACTCATGACTGAGTGTACTAATTCTCAAAACAAAGGGCCGCGGGCGATTCACATTTAAACGCAAACAAAAACGCTCTGTCAAGGATCTCCCCGACTTTTTGCTTTTATTGTTCTAATTGTCAGCAACGAAACCATTGCAAAGGTTCCCATATGCCTGCCCCGACACCTGAACCCATGGCTGAGGCGATTGTTTCGCTTCAGCACCTGCAGCACAACCTCTCTGAAATTCAGAAGAGAACGGGAGAGGGCGTCCGGATTATGGGCGTTGTGAAGGCCAATGCTTATGGGCACGATGTCCACAAGGTGTCGGAAACTCTTGAGCAAAACGGGGTTTCGGATTTCGGGGTTGCAAACATTCAGGAAGCCATTGACCTGCAGACCGGTGGAGCACTGAAAAAAGCCTCATCGATCCTTGCATTTGCTTCCCCCCTACCCTCGCAGATTCCCCTCTATCTGCAGCACGGCATTGAAATGACCCTCTGCAACCGGGAAACCCTCCTTGCGGCGGAGAGTATTGCGGCGGCAACAGGCAAGAAACTGACGGTCCACATTAAAGTCGACACAGGCATGGGCCGTTTGGGGCTCCCCCCCGCAGCTGCCATGGAACTGCTCAGAGCATCGGAACAATGCCGCAGGATTGAGGTAAAAGGCATGTATACCCATTTCGCCGACAGTTCCGGAGACATGGAGTTCACCCGCCGGCAACTCAGCGATTTTCTCTCATTGACAACCGAATACGAACACGCTTCGGGAAAGCGGCTTCTCAAGCATGCCGCCAACAGCGGAGCCATTCTCTCGCTACCCGAAGCGAACCTCGACATGGTCCGACCCGGCATAACGCTCTACGGCTACCACCCGGCAAAAGAGACTGATACGAGGCTCAATCTGAAACCGGTCATGCAGGTGGAGGCAAAAGTTGTCTTCCTGAAAACTGTCCCGGCGGGCACCACCATCAGTTATGGCCGTACATGGACGGCCCCCGCAATAACGACAATCGCCACCGTTGCAGCCGGCTACGCTGACGGCTATCCGAGATCCCTCTCTGGCAAAGGCGCCACTGTAACTGCGAACGGGCAGAGTTACCCTCAGGTTGGCACCATCACCATGGACCAGATCATGGTAAACCTCGGAACCCGCAGCACCGCGAAAGTTGGCGACCGGGTTATACTCTTTGGATGGGAGGGCCCAAGCACAGCCGAAACCATTGCAGATCTTTCCGGAACAATCAGTTACGAAATCCTCTGCGCAGTATCCCGGCGTGCAGGTCGGGTGTTCAGGTAATTCCCCGTTCGCTTTCATCACCCAGAAAGCGTATTTTGAGGTAAAGTCATTACGATCCCCCACGAAATGAACCCTTTGGAACGGCTTGCGGAAAAGCTCAGTCTTACGCGAGCAGAAATACTGACCATCTCGGTATTGCTTGCCTTTCTGCTTCTGGGCGGCATACTCCGCCAGATTCAGTCAAGCGAGCTGGAAGCCGCCGCTATGCACCGAGCCGAAGCCGCAATCTTCAGCGACGCTGAAACCGATAGCCTCATCCAGCTTGCAATGCGTGACCAGGCACGAATTGAAGAGATAATAAAAGAGAGCCTTGAAGAAAAAAAATCAGGCAACAGCGCCGCGAAAAGCCGGCTGGCACGCAAACCCTCAAATAAGCCCTTTACCGGCACCGTTGTCTTCAGCCGTGCGAAAAGCGAGGAGTTGCAGCAGATTAAAGGAATAGGCCCGGTCATAGCCGAACGACTCATCGCCTTCCGAACTGAAAACGGCGGTAGGGTCGCAACACTTCAGGAACTCCTCAAAGTCAAGGGAGTCGGCCTGAAAAAACTTGAAATTCTTAAACAGCATCTGTTACTGGAATAATGATCCAAAGTATTGTCGCCTGCGCCATAGATGCTGAAGAGTCGAGCATTGTCCGGATGAAAAGCTCCACAGGAGAAGGACGCATCCTCTCCGGATACCGTTCATTCCCCTTCGGACGAACCGCCATTGCCTCCACTCAGGGAAAGCGTCTGCTGAAAAAGCTGACATCCTTTGCAGCACAATGGCGCGGCGAAAACATGGCGATTGCCCTCACCCATGAAACCCTTCATCCCCTTCCGGCGTACTTTTCCCATGGCGCATCGCCTGAAACGCGCCACGAATATTCCCGCATAGAGGCCGCATATTTCCTTGAAAATCCTGACTCGCACCAGTGTGATTCCATTGCCTACGGCGACAGCGACAAGAAGGAGCCATACGAAAAAAACCTGCTTCTCTTTTACTCCGACACCTGCCTGCAATTGGCTGAAAAGCAGTTCATTGAGAACCATCCGATTATTTTCAAAGGGTCTCACATCCCGCCACTCCTCTACACGCACGGATGCAGCGGTGAACCGCAGGCTATCCTTGAGATAACCGGGGACTATGTCATGTTCCTTATAGCCAACGGCAGAAGACTCAGCCATTTCTCCTTCCGGCCGATCAACAGCCGGGAGGAAGCAGAATACTTCGCCATAAAGGAGCTGCAGGAGGCCACCCTTTCCAAAGAAATGGTGATACAGGCCGCAGGCAGCGGCATAAAGCGAGGCTTGAGCAGACTGGTCAAGAAAGAAACAGGGCTTGAATTTGCCCCGCTTTCACTCCCTTATTCCATTGCCATCAGTGGGCTAAAAAACACTAACGGCCTTCCATCCTCTGCAGTCAAGGCAATTGCGACAGCACTGATGGCAATGGAATAAGGTCGGGATGGGGCGCTACGCTTTTCCCGCCAGCACAACTTCAGCAATCTGCACGGCATTGGTTGCCGCACCTTTGCGCAAGTTATCGGCAACCACCCACATATTGAGGGTTCTCGGCTGCCAGTAGTCGGGGCGGACTCTTCCAACAAACACCTCGTCTTTTTCATACGATGTCAACGGCATAGGGTAGAGCCGTGCCGAGGGGTCATCCTGCAGTACAATGCCGGGAGAACGGCGGAGCAGTTCACGCACTTCTTCAATCTCAAAATCCTTTCCAAGTTCCACATTCAGTGACTCGCCGTGGCCGCCATACACTGGAATACGGACAGTTGTGGGAGAAACGGCAATTGTCCTGTCGCAGAGAATCTTGTGCGTCTCGTTGACCATCTTCATCTCTTCCTTGGTGTAGCCGTTCTCAGTAAACGAGTCTATCTGAGGCACCGCATTGAAGGCAATCTGGTGGAAATGGGTGAACTCATCCTGTTTTTCGCCTGCCAGTTCGCTCTCCAGTGCGTCACGACCGACCTTGCCTTTTCCGGTAACCGACTGGTAGGTTGACACCACCACCCGTTTCAGCCCGTATCGGTCCTGAAGGGGTTTGAGCACCACCACCATCTGGATTGTTGAACAGTTAGGGTTGGCAATAATCATTTCCGGCGTACCGTCCGCTTTGAAAATAGCCTCCGGATTCACTTCCGGAACCACAAGCGGCACACCCTCGGCCATTCTGAAAGCCGAAGAATTGTCAATCACCACAGCCCCTTCAGCAGCCGCCACCGAAGCCCACTCCAGACTGGCCGACCCGCCTGCTGAAAACAGCGCAATATCCACACCACGAAACGCCTCGGCGGAAGGCACCTGGATTGCATATTCTTTACCATGAAACGAGACCGACTGCCCTAAACTCCGTGCTGAAGCCAAAGGGACAATATCAGTTGCAGGAAAATTTCTCTCTTCAAGAACCTGAAGCATGGTACGACCCACAAGGCCGGTTGCACCAAGTACTGCCACACGACAGCCCGAATTTTTGTTGCTCATATACTTTTACTGATTGCTTTATAGTTCAAAACAAGTTTATCTGAATGGTCATTCAGATACTCTGCATACTCACCAATTTTCCCCTCACGGCGGTACCCCTCGCACTCCTCCCTGTAATCAAGCAGAATGGAGGTCACCAGTTCCGGATTCTCCTCACGCACAAGTTTGTTGCGCACCACCGACACCTTCGGAAGACCCTTCAGATAGGTAGCATAATGACGGCGCATTTCCAGCGTCCCGTACTTTTCGCCTTTGAACTGCACCGAAAGCTCGAGATGCTCAAGCGCAGCCTGTATCCGGTCACGGAAATCAGGTGCCGATGGCAGGTTTCCGGTGCGCAGCAAATGCCGGGTACCCGAAAAAATGAAAGGATTGCCAATGGATCCCCGCCCGATCATAATCCCGTCCGCACCAGTCTGGCTGAACATCTGCAGGGCATCTTCCGGACTCCAGACATCACCGTTTGCAATAATGGGAATGCGCGCATGCCTTACAGCTTTCGCAATCCAATCCCAATCGGCACGCCCCTTGTACATTTCACTCCGGGTCCGTCCATGTAGCGCAAGCGCCTGTATGCCCGCATCCTCAAGACGCCGGAGCACATCAATAATGTTAATGGAATCACGGTCCCAGCCAAGCCTTGTTTTAGCCGTAACGGGAATACTGACAGCGCCCACCACAGCCTCCGCAATAGCCGCCATTTTTTCCGGCTCCTTCAACAGAGCGGCACCAGCTCCCTTGCCCGCAACCTTTTTGGTCGGGCATCCAAAATTGATGTCGAGATAATCAGGCTCGAACGATTCGGCAATACGGGCCGCCTCAGTCATCGACTCCACCGTGCTACCGAATATCTGCACGGCAATGGGCCGCTCAACAGGGTCGGCAATCAGCTTGCGCGTCGTCTTTTCCACGCCCCGCCGCAACGCCTCGGCACTAATGAACTCGGTATAGACAATATCCGCCCCATGGCGCTTGCAGAGCTGCCGGAAAGCCCGGTCAGTGACATCCTCCATAGGAGCCAGAATCACCGGGCGATCTATCTCCAACGACCCTATCTTCATAACTACTTTTTACGGCTTCAGAACCTCAGGGTTGCCCATCATCAACTCCTTCACCTGGGCGTGCACCTTGTCGAACAGCTCTTTGTCCTCGCTAAAAGCCTTCTTGACCGCCTCACGCCCCTGCCCGAGCTTATCGGGGCCATAACTGAACCATGAACCGGCCTTCTTTACCGCACCGAACTCCACAGCAAGATCAATAAGTTCACCCATCATTGAAATACCCTCGCCATACAGAATGTCAAATTCAGCAATCCTGAAGGGAGGCGCGACCTTGTTCTTCACCACCTTCACCTTCGTGCGGTTGCCTATAATGGCATCGCCATCCTTCAGCTGTGCGATTCTGCGGATATCCAGACGGACCGAAGAATAGAACTTCAGCGCCTTGCCGCCGGTAGTCGTTTCCGGACTGCCGTACATCACCCCAATCCTGTCGCGAAGCTGGTTGATGAAAATGCATGAACAGCTTGACTTTGAAATAGCTCCAGTCAGCTTGCGAAGCGCTTGGCTCATCAAACGAGCCTGCAGACCCACAACCGCGTCGCCCATCTCCCCCTCAAGCTCAGCCTGAGGCACAAGAGCGGCAACCGAGTCAACCGCAACAACATCAACTGCGCCGCTTCTGACCAGCGTTTCAACAATAGATAGTGCCTGCTCGCCCGATTCCGGCTGGCTGATAAGCAAGGCGTTAATGTCAACACCAAGCCTGCGAGCATAAGAAGGATCAAACGCATGCTCGGCGTCCACAATGGCGGCAATGCCGCCGGCCTTCTGTGCTTCGGCAATAACATGAAGGGCAAGCGTGGTTTTTCCGGACGATTCCGGCCCGTAGATTTCCGTCACCCGTCCACGAGGCAGGCCACCCACACCAAGTGCGAAATCAAGCGTCATGGAGCCAGTTGAGATAGACTGCACCTTCATCACCGCCGAATCATCGCCAAGACGCATAATCGCACCCTTGCCGAACTGTTTCTCAAGAGAGTCAACCGCAAGTTCAAGCTGCTTAAGTTTTGCCGAATCAATGCCCGAAGCCTTTTTTTCTTTTTTGCTGGTAGTATCCATAGTGCATTTGGGGTATAGGTATCAAAAAAAATCCGGCTCGTCAGGTTACTGCACTCACAAGGCTCTCTTCAAGCGGCCGGTAATTGACCTGAAGTTCCTCTATTGAAAGACTATTGCTGTATGACAGCGGTCGTGAAGCAAGGCCGATACTCTCAAAGCTTATGAAAGAGGAGCGGTTGAACAGCAGTGAATACAGTTCACCACCGGCACCGGCAACGAGCCCGGCCAACCGGGGCAGAGGAAACGCTTTTCTTCCGGCGCTTCCATGAAGATCACCGATACGCTCAAAAAGCTCACTGAAAAGAAGGTTGTGACCAACCACAAGATACCTTTCTCCCGACCTCCCTTTCCTCCATCCTGCAACAAGCGCATCAGCAACATCACGAACATCAACAAAACCGGTTCCGCCTGTTGGGAAAACCGGCACAAGCCCTTTATGAACCATGCGGAGCACATCATTGGATGAACTGAGCGAAGCCGGGTTCAGCGGATCGCGACCAATCACAACACCGGGACTGATGGTCACAACTTCCAGACCTTCGGCAACACCGCGAAGCCCCTCCAATTCAGCGAGATGCTTCGACTCCGCATAACCGTTCCGATGCTGCCAATCCTGAAACGAAGAAGCCTCAGTCACCATGGAGCCATCCTCCGGAACCCCTGCAGCGGCAATGGAGCTGGTCATCGCCAACCGTCGCACCCCACTTTGCAGACAGGCATTGACCACGCTGGCGCTGCCAGCGGTATTGATGGCATAGAGCACATTGCGGAAATGACGGGCATAGGAGATAAGTCCCGCACAGTGAAACACGGTGTCGGCACCGCTGAATGCATCGTTCAAAGCAAGCTGGTCGCCGATATCGGCCCGAACAACCTCCACAGGAAGCCCGTCCAGAAACCCGCACTCCGAACTCTCCCGTGCAACCACCCGGAGACGAACCTCATCAGGAAAGCCCGACAAAAGCGACAGAAGCAGCTGAGAGCCTATATAGCCGGTGGCACCGGTAATGACAACTGTCGAAACGGGCATAAAAACACCGAAAAATTATCGCAAGCATACTGAGACACAAGAACCAGTCTTTGTTTATCAATGTAGCAACTTTTTCCAAAACCCTCCGCCCCCAAATAGGGGGGAATTTAGGGGGAGAGCCCTGTCCACCTCTTTTTCATCGGGAGAGGAATAAAAAGTACATTGCCATTCAATTTATATCAGCTGAAAAGGAAAAATGATTTTTGAAGAGGGAAAAATATCCAACGGGCTGCGTGTGGCGACCGACCGCATCCCCTCTGTGCAGAGCGTAACACTTGGTATTCTTGTTGAGGCAGGGTCGCGGGACGACCCTCGAGGGCGGGAAGGTCTGGCGCATTTCGTTGAGCATGCCGTTTTCAAGGGAACCGGGCGGCGCTCCTATCTCGACATTGCGCGCAATATTGAAAAAAACGGCGGGTATCTTGATGCATACACCACCAAGGAGCATATCTGCATCTTTTTCCGCTGCCTTACCCGACATCTGGAAACCTCTTTCGACCTGCTTGCCGACCTAGTATCCAACCCCATATTTCCTCCCGAAGAGATTGAGAAAGAAAAAGAAGTAGTGATTGAAGAGATCAGCAGCGTCAATGATACGCCTGAAGAGCTTGTCTTTGAAGAGTTCGACCTGCGTTCCTTCCCCCGCCACCCCCTTGGCCAGCAGATACTCGGTACAGAGGAAAGCGTTGAGAATATCTCAATCGACGATCTCAACCTGTTCATGCGGCACCACTTCGTACCCGAAAAAATGCTGGTCACCGCAACTGGTGATGTGGCGCACCATGAAATTCTTGAACTGACCGAACGCTTCCTTGGGGGACTCCGGGCGGCCCCGATCGATGCTCCTCTGCGCGCCCCATTTACGGCAAAGGATTACAGGCCGTTTCAGAAAAGTTTGAAAAAACGGATATCGCAATCTCAGATTGTGCTCGGAACCGTCATCTCCCGTCATGACCCGCTCCATTACAGCCTAATGGTTCTCAACTCAATGCTCGGCAACGGAATGAGCTCACTGCTCAACCTTGAACTGCGTGAAAAACGAGGCCTCGCCTATACCGCTTACTCCTCCCTCTCTTTTCTCGAAGACCTGACGGCCCTGAATATCTATACAGGAACCGACACTGCCAAAACGGAGGCCACGCTGCAACTCATCAGCGAACTGCTCCAGAGTAGCGCCCTTTCTGACCCCGACCCGGAAGAAATTGAAACGGCAAAATCGAAACTCCTTGGCTCACATATCATGGGCATGGAGAAAATGACACGCAGAATGTCGCATATGGCGGGCGACCTCTCCTATTTTGGCCACCATATCCCTCCCGAAGAAGCCGCTGCGACCATCGAAGCGGTTACCCCCAGCGAAGTGGCTCAGGCAGCCGACCTCATCCTGCATGAAGCGCCGATGTCGACCCTTGTCCATAAACCGTCCCGTTGAGAAACGCTGGTTTTAAAATCCGGTATTAATTTTTATCTTTTACACTTTGCGTTTTTAACCTTGACCAACAAACCATAGAGAGCCTTGCAACAGAATATCAAGAACATCAGCGAAACCGAGCAGGAGCTTGAGATTATTTTTTCAGCGGAAGAATTTGCTCCCGAATACGCCAAGGAACTCGACGAGGCCAAAAAATCGATACAGATAAAGGGCTTCCGCAAGGGACACGCCCCGCTCAGCCTGATCAAAAAACTGGCAGGTCCTTCCATTGAGGCAACGATTGCCGAAAAAATGGCAGCAGAACATTTCGGCCCCATCATTGATGAAGCCAAAATAAAACCAGCAAGCCGGGCAGGAATCAAAGACTTCACCTTTGATCCTGAAAAACTGACCGTACTTCTCGGCTACGAGATACACCCAGAGTTCGAACTGAAAGACTTCAGCGGTTATAAGTTCAAACGCGCCGTCTACACCATTGATGACGAAGCCGTCCAGAAAGAGATCAACATGATTCTTAAAGACCACGGGACCATGCTTACCGTTAACGAAGCGGCACAGGCCACAGATACTGTCATTGGCGATGTGGTCAAACTCAATGAGACAGGCGAAGAGGAAACGGACGGAAAAACCGAAAACCACCACTTCAACCTTGAATACCTTCCTGCAGACAACCCCTTCCGTAAAGCACTTGAAGGCCAGAAAGCCGGAGTGACCCTTACGGTTGAAACCCCCGGCAGAAACGAAGGCGACCTGCCTGCGAATTTCAAAGTCACCATTGGTGAAATCAAAAGGATGGAACTTCCTGAACTGACCGATGAGCTTGTCAAGGAAATAACCGGCGAACGGTTTGAAAATGTTGCCGACTTCAGAGCCGATGTGCGCATCCAGCTTGAGGAGCACTTCAGCATGAAAACCGAAGAGGCGCTGACGGAAGCCATCTCAGCAAAACTGATTGAAGAGAACCCGGTTCCAACCCCGAAAGCGATGGTTGCATCGTTCTCGAACATGCTCATGGAAAATGCAAAACGCCAGATGGGAGGAAACTTCCCCAAGGCCTTTGATACCGAACAGTTCGAGCTCGCCATGGTACCCAATGCCGAAAAGCATGCACAGTGGCTTATCATCAGCCAGAAAATCGGTGAAATGAACAATCTTGAAATCGGCGAAGAAGAGATTAAGGCATTTGCAGAAAAAGAGGCAGCGAAAAACACCGCAATGAATGCTGAGGAGCTCATGAAAACCTACATGTCCGCAGAGTTCCGCGACTACATTACCGACAGCATCACCAAAGAGAAGATCTACGACATCATCAGGGAGAAGGTCACCATCACCGATGAACCGACACCCGTTCCCGAACACAAGGGCTAAGGTCGCTTTTTAGCGGAGGAATAATGACAAAGGGCAGGCTCACCGCAAGGGAAAGCCTGCCCTTTGTGTTTTCAGAACCAATTCCCTTCTCACCCCTCTCTTACCTCTCCTCAATAATGGCGGTTGCCACGGCTGAATGGCGATCGTGGGCAATGGAAATCTTCACAATGCAGCCCGAAGGAAAACAGTCAGAATCAAGAACTGTGACATAAGGCCGACCGCGACTGTCGTTGAGTACCTCAAAACTTTTCCAGAAAACACCTCCGGAAATTCCCGTGCCAAGAGCTTTCACCACAGCCTCCTTAGCGGCAAACCTGCCAGCAATGCTGGCAACAGCCGAGGGCTTGGCAAGGCAGAGATCAATTTCAGGCGGAGTCAAGAACCGTTCGAGAAACTTTCTCCCATAACGGCCATAAGCCCTCTCAATCCTCTCCAGATCAACAATGTCTACTCCTATTTCCATTGGCCACTCATTCTAGGGCTATAGTCATAGAAAGATCAAGTGCGCGGACGCTGTGCGTCAGTTCACCTACTGAAATAAAATCCACTCCCGTCTCGGCAACCTCTCGCACATTGTGGAGACTCATGTTGCCGGAAGCCTCAAGCTTAACCCTGTGCGGCATTGAGTGCACATACTCGACAGCCTCCTTCATGAGATCGAGGGAAAAATTATCAAGCAGAATCCTGTCCGGCCTTACAGCCAGAGCGCGGCTAAGTTCATCAAGTGAACGAACCTCCGCCTCAATTTTAACTTCAAGCTGATGCTTTTCGCGGAACATGCGGGCACGGCTCAGTGCCGGCCCGATACCGCCTGAAGCATCACTGTGATTGTCTTTAATGAGAATCATGTCGAAGAGACCGAACCGGTGGTTCACGCCTCCCCCTATCCTGACCGCCTCCTTGTCGAAATACCTCAGTCCCGGCGCAGTTTTGCGTGTATCAAGAATGCTGGCTTCGGTATGCGCAACGCGGTCTACAAACGCCCTTGTTCTGGTGGCAATGCCCGACATGCGCTGCATAAAATTCAATGCTGTCCTTTCTCCAAGAAGAAGCGGAGCAAGCAGCCCGCTAACCTCCATAACCACCGTCCCCTTCTTCACCCGGTCCCCGTCCTCACAATGCATAACCACCAACAGTGATGGATCGCAGGCAGCAAACACCTGCCGGGCTGCCTCAAGGCCAGCCACAACCCCGTCCTCCTTGGCCCTTACTGCCGCGCTGCCCTTCTGCCCCTCCTCAATGGTTGCCATTGTGGTAATATCACCCGTATAGCGGTCCTCTTCAAGCGCAAGCATAATCGCCCGCGAACGGCATCCTTCATAAAAATCGCTGCAATCCTTCTGTGTCATAGTCATTCGTATTCTGTTGTAATGCTCATCGTCTCCCAATGGCAAAAATTCCCCCGTTTGCACAGGCAGGATAAAGTAACACTTTTTCCGCTCCCCGATGCTGTTCAAAATACCAGGTGAACAGCTCCTAATGTTTTTCGGCTGTCAAGTGCAACATTTCCCGGCAACATTGTTAGCTTTATAACATGCATCACGGCTACGAGGCCGCTCAACCTACTTCTCCCGATTATGCCGAACCGAAACAGTTCCTGCGTCCGTCTCTCAAACATGGTCTTTTATGCACATCACGGCGTCCTCAAAGAGGAACACCGGGTCGGGGCAAAGTATGAGGTGGATGTTGAGCTCACCTTCGACTTTACAGGCGCAGCACAGCACGACGACCTCACCCGGACCGTTGATTACGGCGCCGTCTACAGCCACATCCGCAAAGCCCTCACCATGAAGAAATACTTTCTCATTGAGGCGGCTTCTTTTGAGATAGCAAATGACCTACTCAGAGACTTTGAGATAGTTGATCAGGTCAGCGTCAGGGTACGCAAACGCAATCCTCCCGTTGACGGCATCTGCGACTATGCCGAGGCCGACTTCACCGTAGCCCGATCGTGATGCCGATGGATCAGCACGCCGCATATATCGGAATTGGATCGAACATTGGAGACCGATTCAGCCATCTGCAGGAAGCCCTTCGGAGGATGTCGGAACTGGAGGGGACAACCATTTCCGCCGCCTCCCGAATCTATGAAACAGAGCCTGTCGGCGAAGAAGAGCAAAACCGGTTTTACAACGGCGTCGTCCTCATTAACACCGCGCTGGAGCCCGAAGATCTTCGTCGCTCTTGCAAAAAAATTGAACACGAACTCGGCAGACCCGAAACCTACCGTCGCTGGAGCCCGCGGGTCATTGACCTTGATTTGCTCCTTTACGACAACTGCACCATCAGCACCGAAACGCTCAACATTCCCCACCCGGAACTGCACCGCCGCAAGTTTGTGCTGGTTCCACTGCTCGACACAGGCAACCCCATGCACCCCATCATGAAGAAAAGCGCCAGTGAACTTCTCGCCAGTTGCCCCGACCCATCAGTGCCAATCCGCATTCAGCAACAACTCGACATAAAAAAGGGCCACCCATAAGGCAGCCCGTATAGCTTTATTTGCAGGCGAAAGATCCTTGCCCGCCTATGGTTCAGTTCGCAAAGGTGATGTTCAGATTTCCTTCAGCAAAGTCCGCACCTTCAGTCTTCCTGCCCACCAGCACATTGGGAAGAATAATGCTTTTGCGGAAATTGTTGATATCCACCAGCAATTCATCGCCCTTGATGTTCACATTGAGCTTCGTCACCTCAACATTCGGAAGATAGAGGCTCAGTACATACTTGCCATCCACCTTCTCAAGCGTCTGCGTCCGATCATTGGTATAGAGCACCTCAGCCGGATTAAGATCTCCAAACATCTCTTTGCTCAATTCATGCAGCCGGTCGGCGTTTATAACCTCCGCCGTTGCCTGCTTGGCCCTGAAAATTGGTAGTGGGAAGAAACAGTTTTCAATAATGCGGAGATACTTGCTCTGAATATCAATAAGGCTCTGCAGGTAACTGTCGCCCGAACGCTCCGGAAGAATCTTGTTGACAATGGCAGCATCAAGCTTGTAACCGAAAAGGTTCAGATAGGTCTGGACACGAAGAGCCTCCTTGATGACCATGTTTTCCGGATTGAGAACAACCCTGAATGTGGTGACGCTCTTGTCCTGCAGCATGCCATGAAGCTCCTTCATGTGCTCGTTCACCTCGGGCATCAGGCGGAAGATGTTTTTCTTCGACATGAATTTTGAAATCAGCGGAGCCGCAAACCCGATAGCCTTTGACTGCCATCCGCCAATTTTTTCGGTGTACCATCCATACGACTCGGGCATACCGAGCAGGCGCATGGTCTCACCGGTAGGAGCCGCATCAACAATAACAACATCGTAATCGCCTGACTTGGCCGCCTTCCAGATATAACGGAGGCTGATCATCTCCTCCATGCCCGGCACAATAGCCAGTTCTTCGGCAACTATCTCATCGGCTCCGTCATGCATGAGAATTGAAGAAAAATAGGCATACAGTTCAGTCCAATTCTCCCTGATATCAGAAAGAACATTGACCTCCATAGCAAAGAGGTTTTTTTCAACCTCCAGCGGCACCGGACTCAGCTCTACGCTGAAGGCATCAGCAAGACTGTGAGCAACATCCGTACTCATGATAAGTACCCTTTTCCCGCTGCGGGCAATCGCGGTTGCCGTTGAAGCCGAAACCGTTGTTTTTCCAACGCCACCTTTGCCCAGATACAGAATAATTCTCATAATACTAACGAATCAATTAAAAGGAGAGGTATGCTTAAAACAACTATAGGAAACAGGTGAGTCTTTCTTCAGGAAGCAGGCTCATGACCGTCTTCCGGCAGTTGAGGTGAGGGATCTATGTCGTCATCCATTACACGAATTTTTTTTCTCTGTGCGGCGGGCTGAGTGCCTTCAAGAGGCTTGTCCATCTCCATCATATCCTTTACAAGCTCAGACACTCCATCCTCATCTGCCTGTATCTTTATTTTTTTTCGCGGTGTGGGGGGGGGACCAGCAGTGAAAACCGACTCCTGCTCCATCGCGCTTTTCACAACATCTCCCATCAGTTCATCATCACCCTCATCGTCCTTTATCGTAATCTTTTTTCTGCGTATAGTGCGGGAATCATCATCTCCATCCGCACCAGCCTGCCGTGAGCCTGTACCCGAAACGCCACTTTTCTTCGGGCCGCCCATTCCACCGGAAGTCATTTTCACCACATTGCTAATGGTTCCAAGTACCCCGTCATTGCGAACAGCCGTTTTAATGGCCGTCATAACAAACTGCTCCGCCTGCGGGTTGCCGGCAATATTGGAAACAAGTTCATTCACAGCCGTAAGCACAGCAGCCACATCACCGGGAACATGCTGCAGATCTTTTTTCACCTGGTCGCGAAACTTGAAAGGAGCATCCCCGATGAGCCCCTTGATGCTGCTCAAAATTCCCTTGAGCGATTCTGGGTCACCAGGCAGCAAATTTTCAATCCCCTTCATGGCATCTGCCGGATTGAAAGGAGCGCCCGAGCCCGGAATGCCTTCAGGGGGCTGGTATCCAATGGAGGCCTTGTACTGCTCAAGAAGATCCTGCCCATAGCCAATTGAACTCTCCTGCCGGCCCTCAGCCGGAGGATCAAGAGCAATATTCAGCTGCCGGGGCGGACAAACATCCAGAGCCGCATTGTGCAATTCTGCCGCCAACTCATCAGGAATGGCGCTCCGATAACTGGCACCAAGAGCCGACTCAATCATCGACTCCATAACCGTATGCAGTTTAACGATCAGCTCGGCCTCGCGCTTCTCCACCATATCAAAAATAACATAGACAGGCTCCTTGCCATCACGGCGAACCTTGAGGTTCAGTGTGGCAAAATCACCGTCCTTGTTTCTGCTGTTGAGGCTTACCGTGCTAAGATCGAACCGATCAAGATAATCCTTGCTGGCGCCTCGTGCCCAAAGATAGACCGACTTGTCGGAATAAATGAGATAGTCCTGAAACGCTATATTTCCAACCCGCTCCTGATGCGACTCGTAAAAAACACCATCAAAAAAAGCCAGCACATTCTCACCCGGCTCAACCATGTGTTTCTGAAAAAATTCCGCGACATCCGCAATTTCAGTCTGCCCGGATAAGTATAAAGTGATAGTAGCCATATAATCCGATTCCAATAGCGTTTCGCTGTTATCAACCCGAATGATGCATAAACTTTAAAATAGAAAAACTAATAGAATTTACGCAACGCATGAGAACAGCCATAAAAAACAACCTGCCACAATTGAGCCTTCAGGCCCTGCGCTTAGGTTTAACCACATGAAAAGCGGAAAGAGGCGGGAAGAAGCCGAAAAGAAAAAAGGCAGTGCCAGCTAATAGCTGGCACTGCCTTTTTTCTAAAACATACTGAGAGTTATCGCTTACTTGGCAAACTTTGACTCAACAGCCTTGGTAGGAACAGCGTAACCTGAAACCTCAGGTGAACCACCGCGAAGGCTGGTGCCACCGCCCATGCTGCCATAAGCATTACGGTTGATTCTCATGGTACCTTTACCAAGCGAATCAAACAGCATACCTACAGTTTCCCAGTGACCTTCAACCATAACCTCAAAAATACGGCCGGCTGCGGCAAGGATATCGGTAAATACTCCTCCTCCACTCATAACTCCTCCTTGGAATTTAATTTTTTATTGAAAAACGAATTGAAAAACGAACTGCAAAACAAACGGCTATACGAATTTTAAATCAATTTAATTCAATCAATTCAGAAATACAAACTGATTTTCTTCTGAGGGAAAGAGCCTACTTTCCGCCTTTCGGTGCCTGGAAAGAACCGGTAAGATTCTTCACGGCCCCGGCAGCACTTGTACCCGCATCGCCAATAGCTTTGGCAGCACTGTCCGTCACATTTTCAACATTTTTTACAGCGCCGCTGTAGAGGTCGCCAGCAGAGCGGGAAATATCTTTTGCAGTAATGGTCACACGATCAATGGTCTCTCCAACCACTCCACCGGGCTGACCAAACAACTTGTTGATACCGGTAGCGTCAAACAGGGAGCCCACAGTTCCGGCAACGGTTTCAACAACAGAACCGGCAAGCTCAAGACCGCCAACAACCGCGCTCTGACCGGTAAGCATTGTGCCTTCAGCAAGAAATGTCAGGCGATCGGCAAAATCAAGATCCTTGAATGTCGTGCGAAGTTTCTGATAGGATTCGGACATCTTCTTTACCTCCTGTTGAGCAGAGTTCCCGGCCCGGGACCCCGCGATTATGATTTATTGGCTACTGTGTAATAATAAAAGGAAATTAAGAAAAAAAGGCCCACGAACCAAACCATCCTCTTCTCCCCGGCTGGCCTCACCCTCAGCCCGCCTTGCGGCCCCCCTGACCATTGAGATCAAACGGAATATGCAGCCATTTGTCCTTGAAAAACGCGTCGCCCGGCTCAAGTCCCGTCAAGCTGATCGGCAGCGTAATCACCTTGCGCTGGCCGCCTATCTGCAAATAGAGCTCATCACCGGTCACCCACACATCAATGTCGCCGGGGTTGGCAAACATCAGCTTCAGCTGAACCTCGTAAACATCAGCATTGCGCACAAACTTAATGGGCGGCTCATCAAACATCATATCGGAAGGATCCGTGTCCCCGTACATGTCGCGGGCAAAGGCTTCAAGCGCTGGCAGACCTACAATCTCCTGCTCGTACATTCTGAGCTTGCTTACCGGCAACGGAGCAAAACCCTGCTCAATTTCACCAAGATACTTCTGCTGAATTGTTTTCCAGTTCTCAAGATAGCCACTATCCTCGTTCATGTCGAGCAGCCTGTTGACAAGCACCATATCCACCTTGAACCCGTAAAGATTCAGATAGGTAAGAGCCCGCATGGTCTCCTTTATGGACATTTTCTCGGCATTCATCACCAAACGGACCGTCGACTTTTCGTTGTCCGTAAGAATTTCGCGGATGTCCTCAAGCTCGTCAAACACCTGGTCAACAGAGGCAATAGCCTCTTCGGGCGGAATGTAGTGGGCAATCCGATCCGACATTTTAGACAGCGGCTTGCTGAGAGGGCGCACAATATATTTATTCACATTCTTCACAGCCTTCATTCCCCATGAAAGGGTTTCAGGCAGAGAAAGAAGGCGCAATGTTTCGCCGGTTGGCGCAGTGTCAAGAACCATAACATCATAAAGACCGGAGGCTTTGTAGCGCTTGATGCGCAACAGCGAAAAAAGCTCCTCCATACCCGGAAGAATCGTCATTTCATCGGCCATGACCCCGGAAACCCCCTGAGCCACGAATACCCTTGTATAATATTTCTGTACTGCCTGCCAGTTCTCCTTGAGGTCAACATAGGGATTCACCTCAATGGCATGAAGATTTTCCTTGATCTTTGTTGGCTCAGAGCCAAGAGGAATGTTGAACGAATCAGAAAGACTGTGGGCAGGGTCGGTTGAGAGCACAAGCGTGCGATAACCCAATTCAGACAGACGAACGGCTGTTGCGGCTGAAACACTGGTTTTTCCAACGCCGCCCTTCCCTGTAAATGTTAAAATGCGCATGTATCCGACTCTGGATTGATGAAGAAAATCAAAGAACACAAGATATAACTCTCAAACGACTCTACAAAAGATGATATCAATCCCCTCCCCTGGACCAGATTTCTTCAACGACTCTGTTTGCAAATGACACTTCCCCTGCATTAATTGTCATCATGAAATAGCTCTCTACCCGTCACGCCCCGATAGACTGAAGCCAGCAATGCACGAAACAAACGCCATAGCCGATTCCCACGCCACCATAACCGCATCACGGCACATAAGTCCAGACACAAGCGTCATTAGACTTTCCTGCCCTCACATTGCCAGAACAGCCCGACCCGGCAACTTCGTCAATGTGAGGGTGAACGGCTCCACGCAACCGCTGCTCAGAAGGCCCTTTTCCATTCACAATGCCGAAAACGGCCAGATAGAGCTCATGGTAAAAGAGATCGGGCGTGGCACGGAAATTCTCTGCGGGACTGAGCCGGGAACTGAACTCATGGTGCTCGGCCCTCTCGGCAATAGTTTCAGTGACCCGACCGACAGCTTTTCCACTGCCGTCCTTGTATCCGGTGGCATTGGCACAGCCCCCATGCGCTTTCTCGAAAAAAACATGGCGGCTGCAGGGAAAAAAATTGTCAACCTGATTGGGGGGCGTAGCCAGAAAGAGCTGCTCTCCGAAGGGCTCTCTAACTGCCGGTTAGCAACAGACGACGGCTCACTCGGGCTCAAAGGCACCGTGGTCGACCTGCTGGACAAAGAGCTCTCAAACATCACGGCCGACGGTGCCGTCAAAATTTTCGGCTGCGGCCCAACCCCCATGCTCAAAGCGCTCGCATCGTACTGCCGCCAGCACGGCCTCTGCTGTGAAGTTTCACTTGAATCGGTCATGGGATGCGGATTCGGCATCTGTTACGGTTGCAGCGTGGAAATCGCCAATCCCGAAGGCGGCACCAAAACAATTCTGCTCTGCAGGGAGGGGCCAGTCATCGATGGCGCTCTGATGGTATAGCGGAGGAACGGCAAAGCGTATTCCGCAGTAAATTTTCGCGAGAGCTATATTATCCTACAGGAGTCTCGTATACTATTATTATACTGTATCAGTAACCACGACTCCTTTCAATTTATATGAACCCCAAACCAGAGGAACGGACATTATGGCAAGAGGCATCAATAAAGTTATCCTTATAGGCAACCTTGGAAGCGACCCCGAAGTTCGTCAGATTCCATCCGGCCAGACGGTGGCCAATTTCAATCTAGCAACCTCCGACAGCTTCAAGGACAGCAGCGGGAACATGCAAGAGCGGACAGAGTGGCACAGGATTGTTGTATGGGGAAGGTTGGCTGAAATCTGTGGCCAGTATCTTAAGAAAGGCCGTCAGGTCTATCTGGAAGGGCGCATACAGACCCGCAGCTGGGACGACCAGAAAACCGGCGAAAAGAAATATGCTACCGACATTGTCTGCAGCGAGATGCAGATGCTCGGTGGACAGGGCGGCAGTGGCGGCGGTAGCTACGGCGACACAGGCCAGCAGCAGGGAAACACCGCAGCGCAGCCTCAGGCACGCCCGCAGCAGAACTACCAGGCGGTACCCTCTCCGGCGCCTCAGGCCCCAGCCGAACCGATGATTGAAAACGACAAGGACGACCTCCCCTTCTGAGTCTTGAATTATCCTTAACATGTTGAGGGGTGCCCCGGAAAAAGGGCGCCCCGAAGTGCACCCTTGAAGCTGATGGAGACACTGAAGAAAACCATTCTTGCCGGAAAACTCTCGCCGGTCTATTTTTTTCACGGCCCTGAAAGCTATCTCAAAGAAGAGTTCACCGCCATGATACGGTCGGCGGCATTCCCTTCGGAAGAAGAAGCTACCTGCAACACCCATGTCATCTACGGCCCCGACATCACCCCAGGCGATCTTGTTGCAAAGGCCTCGGAGTACCCGATGTTCTCCCCAAAGCAGCTAATTATTGTCCGGCAGTTTGAAAAAATCAAAAAACCACCATCGAAAGAGCTGCAGAAACAGCACGATGAGAAGCTCGCCAGCTACATGAAAAGCCCGGCAGAGTTCACCATTCTGGTGCTCGACGCCGAACAGCTCGAAAAAAAGGATGCCGAAAAAAAACCATTCAGCACCCTCAAACCATTCCGCCACGACTTCCCGCTCATCAAGACCCCCGACCTGTTCGCCACCGCGCGGGCACACGAGGCTGGATGGGAATTCGAACCCGACGCCCTCAAGGCCTTTACCGCCTACATACAGCCCTCATCAAGGGAAATATGTCAGGAGATTGAAAAAATGATGACCTACGCATCATCGCGCAGTGGCGAAAAGAAATTCACCGCGGCAGATGTGTACGAATGCGTCGGCATTTCGAAAACATACAATGTCTTCGAACTCGAAAAAGCAGTTGCCGGCAGGAACCTGCGCCTCTCAAGCGGCATATCGCTGATGATCATGGACCGCGAAGGACAGAAGGAAGGGCTCAGCAACATTGTCCGCTACCTCACAACATTCTTCATACGGGTCTGGAAACTCTCGCAGCCAGAAGTTCGCGCCATGTCTCAGTCTGACATGGCAAAAATTCTGGGCATGTATGGAAAACAGGAGTACTTCGTAAAAAACTATCTGGCCTACACCCGTTCATTTTCACCCTCACAAACCAGCCGGGCGCTTCTGGCACTCAAAGAGACAGATGCCGCACTCAAAGGTCTTCTCCCCTACGGCGACGAAAAATTCCTCCTCCTCCGCCTCATGCAGCAGCTCATTTGTTGAACCTCGAAGCCACCATTTTAGAACGGTACCTTCACCCCCGCCTCAACTGTATGCGTGAATGAAGCCGCTGAACCCGAAGCAAGGAGCGTTCCCGCCTTCACCCAGTACACCGCATCGAATATGCCGCCGGCACGGTTGCCGATGGTGAGGCTGCCGCCGAAGCGGAACTGGTCCCCTGAGGTCTCCAGAGTAACATCCGTTTCCGGATACCACACACTGTTGAGGGGACTCGGGTCGAACCGGACCGTCCCTTCCGCCACCAGATACCATCCGGGACGGTCCGTATTGAGCACAAGGGCCAAACCGCCAATTCCCATCAGCCGGTCGTCGTCATCCACAACCAGCTGTCCTGTTGTCATAGGGGCAAGGCGGAACCCGTCGACATGCCGCCAGAGCCCCTGCACCCTCGGTGAGAGCGCCACCCCGAAACCGAGAGGCAGCTGCACTTCGCACTCTGCCGACACCATCCGGCTCCCCGTGGCGACACTCTCCGCCTGCGAAGCCTCATGGCGCACATCAAGTTCGTGGAGCCCCAAAACAGCAGCCACTTCAAAACGGTACATACCCGGACGCCCGACGAAGCCATATATCCCTCCCGAGTAAAAGGTCCCCTCCAGCTCTCCGAGAGCCTTCCCCGCAGGGGTCGACACGCTGCCCGTCTCTGTCCCGGTTCCCGCAAAAAAACCAGCGCCGTATAAGAGTTTCCCGGAACGCCGGTACAGCATATCCCACCCAAGCTGCACGAACCGGAAGCCGCCCTCGGCAATACTCGCCGCATCACCCGAAAGCTCATCCCTATTCCACGACTCGCCCGCTCTGGCCCATCCCCCTCCAATTTCCGGAAAAACCCCCTCTCCGCCACCATAGGCCCTCCTCTCTGGAAACCGGGGAACCGAAGACTCAATCGGCCCGGCAAGGAACGGCATGAGGGCCTGCGCCATCACCGCCTCATCATCCAGACCCGTCACCCCATAATACCAGTCAGTCGCACCCGTTGTTCCGTCCGCTACCACCGATACTCCTGCGCGGTAAGGGCCGTAATCAGTAGGGTCCACAACAGCAAACGCATCCTCCGCCACCACACTCTCCGTATGGACCAGAAGCGAAGGCTCAGCCGACGCCAGCTCAGTAATCGAAGGCGCTACGCTGAGCAGCAGAGTCGTAGTTCCAGAGACCGCGCCCGACACCGCCAAAAGATCCGCACTCCCCGCACCACACACATCCAGCCCCACCGAGCCCCCTCCCGTATAGCTGCCGTCCACCGAAAGGGAGCCCCCGGCGTTCCCGTCCCGTAACTCAACGAGACCACCGTTCAAGAGACTCCCCGCAATCCGGTCACCGCGCCCCGCACCGCTCGCCCGAAGCACCGCCCCCTCAAGCACCGAGACCTCTCCGGAAAACAACCCGAGCGCATCCATACCCACCGACGAGCCCGATCCTACATCAAGATGCTCCCACCCCTGCATGGCACCCGAAAACGCACCGTTCCATCCACTGAACACAAGATGGTCGTCCCCGGTCCCGCCAAGAAGCTGCGGCACACCCGAAATATCCGCCGTCCCACTGAGGGTCAGAACATCGTCCCCATCGCCAAGATAGACGCCACCGATCAAGACAGCCCCGCTTCCGAGCTCCACCCTGTCCACCCGACCCTGCGTATTGTCGGTGAAGCCGCCAACCCCATCAAACTTCCCCGAACGGATGGCATACGCGGACGCACCCGTAGCAGTGAGCGTCCCGGTGACATTGAGGTTCATTGAATTCCACACCAGAACCGCAGCTGAAGCCCCACTTGAGGAAGCAATCACCGACCCTGATATTGCCGCAGCATCCGACAATGTTGCACCATACAGCGTACTGCCGGTAACATAGATGCCTGCCGCATCTGTTCCAGCTGCGGAAGCGACAATGCTCCCTGACACCTCTCCAATAAGGTTGACGCCTGAATCAGCACTGATGCCATAGGCTGCATTCCCCGCAATGGCAGTAGCATTGATTGTTCCCGAAAGGTCTCCTCCAACATTCAACCCACCTCCAAGATTCAAGCCATACGCGTCATGATCTCCAGCTGTAGCCGTAATGACTCCTCCAAGATCTCCCGTGATGGTTAGTCCGCTACTGGAATAAAAGCCCGATGCATTATAGATACCCGCCGTAGCCGTTATCGCCCCTGTAATACTTCCATCAATAAGCGCTCCATTTTTTGAATACAGCGCACTTGCCCCCCTTGTCCCGGTTGTGGAAGCAACACTACCAGAGACATCGCCGTTTATGACAAGCGACTTATCAGATCTGATTCCATATGCATACTGAGTTTCTGCCTCAACTGAAATCGTCGATGCAAAACCACCATCCAGTACAAGTTTATCAGTCGAACGCAAAACGGAAATAAGCGACGATGCGCTGGCCGACAGCACCACCGATTCGGGGACGGCAATTTCAGTTGGCGCATCCCATTTAAAGAGACTAGTGTTATACTTCCCTCCCGAAACACTAACCCCTCCAGCAGGAGCTTCAAAGGAGACATTCCCTGTCAGCACAGGCAAAACACTGCCAAGAGTCACCGTCCCTGTGGAAAACCTGATAACATTGTCCGTTTCGCCAGAAGCATTCACATCAAGAACCACCTGACGCAGTGAACCAGCTCCGCTGTCGGCGGGAGAGCTCACCACAAACTCCGCCGCACTGGCGTTATCATAAAAACAGAATCCAAGAAAAAGAAGAAGCCGCAGGACACGCCTGTTCATACACAATCTCTTTTTTCAGGGCGAAGATACCCATCAGGCCGCCCCTAGGGGAGAAGCCCTTATCGGAAAGGCACCGAAAACTTGTCGTTTCAATATAAGAGGATCGATACCTGATCAAAAAAAGCATAAGGCTCCCCGATACACTGATGGTGCAGGGAGTGATTCAGGCCGGAAATGCGGCGTATTGACAGAGAAACATTACAACAGTCCCTGCCCCCGAGCCCAGGCAATGGTACCGGCAACTCCCTCTTCCGGACTGATGAGGGAAGTGAACCCAAGCTCCTCCGTCGCCCTTCGAGGAGAAGAGACCCAGTAATCCTGAAGAAGCTCAACAGCCTTGTCGCGATTGAGGATGGACGCTTTGCCCATAAGTGATGCAGCACCGCCAACCAGCGCTCCAAGGAACACCACAGCCGGTGCCGGCAGCGAAACCCGGAACACCCTCCCGAACCCGAGCACGGGACGGGCAGCCGACACTACATCATTCCATGACCATGGTGCAGAAGAAGTAATATTATAGATGTGGCCTGCGGCCCTTTCAGAGCGCGCGGCAACCATAATACCCCTAACCAGATCGTCCACATGGATCATGCTGAAGCGCTGGCGCCGGGCGTTACCGGCAGAGATCAGGAACCCCTTCCCAAGCATCTGGAACACCTGTAGCACATCACGGTCACCGGGGCCATATACCGCCGGCGGCCTGACGACGGTTACAGGAATATCCCCGGCGAACCGAAGCGCGGCAACCTCCCCCCGAAGCTTGCTCCGGCCATAAGCACTCACCGGGTGAGGCGTGTCCGATTCAGCAACACCCAGAGTACCCTCAGAAGCCGGCCCGGCAGCCGCAAGTGACGACACCAGAACAAAACGCCCAAGCTTCGGGTTATGCTCCCGAACGGCCTCAAGCAGGTTCTGAACAGGCAGCACATTGCCTCCGTCAAAAGCCACTTCATCAACCGCCTTTGTCACCCCTGCAAGATGGATGATGCGATCCACCCCCGTAACGGCACGCCCAAGCGCATTCGGGTCGTCAAATCCCCCCCTGACCTCCTCCACGCCCGCAGCCAAATCACGCCGGAGGCTTCCGGGACGCAGAAAAACCCGAAGCTTCTCACCCGAAAGCGAGGGATGACGAAGAAGGCGCCTGCCGATAAATCCGGTTGAGCCCGTTACCAGTAATGTTTCACCCATAGATCTTCGCTCCGTTTCCTGCTGTTCCGCCCCGCCAGCAGAAAAAGCGGAGCTCGTTATGAACAGAAAAAATAAAAAATTTCATACATTTCGGTTTCTGGGCAACATAGCCCCCCGTAGCTATTAAAACGGCCACCCAAAAAAAATGGTCGGCCGCAACCAAAGAGAATTCCCAGCTCCCCTGCAGCAGCTGAAGCTAAATGTACATTACTGTGGAGAAACCGAAAGATCTGTTCAAAAAATGTTTTGACTTCACCCTTGCCGATGAAGTAAAGGCACAGGGAGTCTATCCATTTTTCCACCCCATAGATGAAACCGAAGGGCCTGTTGTCTCCTTTGGAGGACGCAAGCTGGTCATGGCCGGCTCCAACAACTATCTCGGCCTCACCGCCAACCCCAGGGTAAAAGATGCATCCATTGCCGCAATCCGTAAATACGGAACCAGCTGCAGCGGATCGCGCTACATGACTGGCACGGTCAACCTGCACATAGAACTTGAAGAACAGCTGGCCGACTTTTTTGAAAAAGAAAGCTGCCTTCTCTTCAGCACAGGCTACCAGACCGGCCAAGGCATTATCCCCACGATCGTGCAGCGCGGCGAGTACCTTGTTTCCGATCGCGACAACCATGCAAGCCTTGTTGCCGCCGCCATTATGGCTCAGGGAGCGGGTGCCAACCTTGTCCGCTTCAACCACAACAACATGGACGACCTGGAGCGGGTTCTCCAGAAAATTCCCGAGAATGCGGGCCGGCTTATCGTTGTTGACGGAGTCTTCTCCGTATCAGGTGAAATTGTTGACCTGCCCCGCCTTGTTGCACTCGCAAAAAAATACAACGCCCGCACTGTTATTGACGACGCACACGCCGTAGGAGTAATCGGAAAAGGCGGCAGGGGCACTCCGTCCGAATTCAACCTCGTCAACGAAGTGGACCTCATGATGGGTACCTTCTCCAAAACCTTCGGTTCGCTCGGAGGCTATGTGGTGGGCGAAGACAAGGTCATTGACTACATTAAGCACAATGCCTCATCGCTCATCTTCAGCGCTTCACCCACACCGGCAAGCGTGGCAGCAGTACTGGTTTCGCTCCAGATTATCCGCGATGAACCCGAACTCATGACCCGACTGGTTGAAAACACCGACTATGTCCGCCAGGAGCTGCTCAAAGCAGGATTCAGGCTCATGCCATCGCGAACAGCAATTGTCACCGTACTCATCAGCGACCAAATGAAGACCCTCGTCTTCTGGAAAAAGCTCTTTGACGCCGGCGTCTATGTCAACGCCTTCATCCGTCCCGGCGTCATGCCAGGACACGAAGCACTGCGCACCAGCTTCATGGCCACCCACGAAAAAAAGCACCTCGACAAGGTCATCACAGAGTTCTGCACCATAGGCAAAGAACTCGGCGTTATTTGACAAGGAAGAACAGCCAAAAGTCATCCAGTACTATACTATTTCAAAGCCCCCGGCTCCAACCGGGGGTTTTCTGTTTACATCCGAAAGAGTGCGGAAACTGCCGGAATTTGCAAGTATCCTTCTTTTTTGTATACATTTATCAGTTACAAGAATGTGAATTCATTCCATGAGTTCATTTCTGTTATTTAACAACCACACAACACACAACCATGAAATCAACCAAGGCACGGGCAGCCTCGCTTGCCCGTTTCGTAACGGCAGCATGGCTTATGCTGGCGTTTCTGGTACCGCTGACTTCGTACGGCGCAGATACCGGAACAGTTACAGGAAGGATTACAGACAAGGCAGACGGTGAAGGCGTGTATGGCGCATCCGTCACCCTGAACGGCACCACCATCGGTACCGCAACAGATTTGGACGGGAACTTCACCCTCAAGAATGTACCCGCAGCACCACAGAAAATCTCAGTATCCATAGTAGGCTACGGCCCAACCTCGCAGGCGGTCACCGTCGGCGCAGGCCAGACAGCCACAGCCAACATCACCCTCTCCCAGACCACCATTATGGCCTCGGAAGTTGTGGTTGGAGCGGCCATGTATGAGCAGGACAGGCTCGATGTGCCCGTCACGGTCAATGTGGTTACAGCCAAGCAGATAAAGGAAGAGCCAAATCCTACACTTGACGAAGTGATTGAAGATGTACCCGGCGTCGTAGTAACCCGCTCCGGCGGAACTTCGTCATCAAGCATGCAGATCCGCGGTTCGAACAACTTCAACGGTGGTGGCATAGGCACCAGAGTTCAGGCACATTATGACGGCTTCCCGATCAACGCCCCCGAATCGGGTGAGGTTGTCTGGCAGTCCATCAACATGAACGACGCCGACAAGGTTGAGGTGCTGAAAGGATCTGCAGCTACTCTTTACGGCTCAGGCGCAATGGGGGGCGTGGTGAATGTCAGCGGCCATATGCCTGAAAAGTTTGAAGTCAGGGCAGGTTCAAGCATCGGCTTCTACGACAAGGTCGACGGCATTGCCGACGGCAGCTACCGCGACGGCAACACCCCAGTATTCTGGAACAACTATGTAGGCATCGGCAACAAGGATGGAAAATGGACCTATGATGTCATCTACTCGCACAGCGACGACGACGGCCACAGGGAGAATGCCCACAACTACCTGAACGATGTCAAACTGAAAGCACGGTACGACATTGACGCAACCCAGTACCTGCAGCTGAGCAGTTTCTACACTTCGACTGTTGGCGGGTATGCGTATAACTGGGGATATAACACTGACACGCCTGCTTTCACATTTAAGCCCATAGATGGCATGGCGTATGATGTTTACAGGACATTCAGCGGAACGTTTACAGAACCATCTTTTACCATATACGACAAAACATACGACGAAATATATACCGACGATCTCATCAAAAGGAAGAATGCCCTTATCGGTCTGAATTATGTCAACATGCTGAGCGACAAACTCTCACTTGACACAAGGCTGTATTACACCTACAACTCGACCCGGTACGAATACAACAATACCGATGCCAACCAGATATATCCGACAGGCGGCGGTTATCCTGATGGGCCCGCATACCCAAGCGTCAGGGTTCCCGGCCAGTTCAACGAAACCGGAAGCCACCGCTACGGCCTTGGCACAAAGCTTGACTGGAAACTGAACGACAAACATCGCCTACTCTTTGGCATAGACGGCAACATGGTCGACACCAGAACAACACAGATTGCTCCAGAGTACCCTGTGGTGGGAGAGTTCAACAACATCCAGGAACGAAACATCGCCGCCTTCGTGCAGGATGAGTGGAAAATCACCGATAAGCTGACTTCGCTGATGTCCGTTCGCTACGACTGGAGCGGGATTGATGCCGACGAGGCATGGACAACCGCCACGACGAAAGTGGACCTGAACAACAAGTCGGTTGACGCATTCAGCCCTCGCGTTGCACTGAACTACCGAGCAACGGACGACATGGCGCTGCGTGCTTCATGGGGACAGAGCTTCCGGGCTCCGACACTCTACGAACGATTCATCCGCGACGCAGGTATCTTCATCGGCACGCCGAACCCTGATCTCGATAAGGAGACCATGACCGCCTATGAAATCGGCGTGTTCAAGCAGTTCGGTGACAGGGTGTCACTTGATATCGCAGGATTCATCAACGATTACGACGACCTGATCGAGTCGGAAATCAATTCAGCAGAAAGTACCTTTGAATACAAGAACATCACCAAGGCAAGAATCTGGGGCATAGAAACAAATCTGA
>JAVCDF010000002.1 GCA_030765725.1 Candidatus Chlorobium antarcticum
TTTTAAGAGGGGCCGGCGGGATGCAGTTTCGCTCCGCTCCACTGCCTGCCACCAGCCCTCCTCTCATCATCAAAATATAGCTTATTAAAACCTTGTGTTTCACGACATCAATTCACAATCGCGGGGGGCAAGAGATTTCGGAACAAGGCAGACTTGCAGCGGAGCCTCTTTGAACTATATCCAGATCTTTTATAACCGAAAGCGAAGTTACTCTTTCTTGGGATATGTTTCCCCGGCAAAGTATCTACGCAACTATTAAGAAGCCAAAGCCTTCGGCTTCTTAATGTGTCCATTTTTTCCTTGCAACTCCAATGCGTGTCGCTACAGTTTTTACGGAGTGAGATGTTCTTGGTTCTTCCTTATTTCGCAGTGAAGAAGGTTTCGAGTTCGTAGCCTGCAAGGAATGCACGCATGTCGAGCGCTGCGAGCGCTGTTGTCCAAGGCTGGACGGCTTCAGCTTTCATTGCTACTGCTTTTTCTGCCGGGTGGAGCTTCACCATTGTCTGGAAGGCGAGCCATGAGGTCAGCACGCTGAAGCGGTGTTCGCGGAACCAGCGTTTGCCGTGGTGCTCTTCTACCAGCAGCATGCGGTGGAGGTGGCTGGTTCCTTTTTCAGATATTGTTTTCAGGGTGGCCATGAGGAGTTCCTCTTCTTCAGTGCCTTCGGACGGTTTCTTTTTATCCGCTGATTTGGCTGCCGGTAGAGGGGGCTCGGTTGTGAGCAGGCATGAGAGAATTTCGGGGAGTTCTTTGCCTTCTATGCTGCAGAGCGTTGTGGATTCGTAGAGGGCGCGGAGCGGTTCAACCATAAGCCAGTCGTCAAGCAGGTTTGTTGTGAGTTCTCCGGCAAGCCGGAGCATTTCTTGAACTGCGTCCAGCATTATCCAGTGAGTTGCAAGAGCGCTGAAGGTGGAGTCTTCGGTTTCGTTTATGCCGAGTGCTGCCTGAAGCCTTCCTGTGGGGGCCTCTTTTTTGAGGTTGGCTTCTATTTCTGCGGCAGCGAGGAAACGCAGGTGCGCGGTTTCACTGAGGCTTTTGGGGACGGCGAGCGGCTTTTCCATCAGGTCGCTGAACTTTACTGACAGGTCCTGGAGGAGCGTTTCGGCAGTTTTCTTGAAGGTTTCTCCAGCTGTTTTTTTGGCCTCGAGCTCCGGGATTGTGCGGAGCGCTTCGGTGACAAGCCTGTGAAGCGGTGAGAGGCTGATGGCAAGGACGGCCAGGTCTATTGACGGTGTGCCGGCTCCGTTGAGTTCCCGTGCAAGCTGCTCGTATGGCTTGAGCTTTGAGGAGCGGACCTCGCGGAAGTTGAGAAAGACATTGTACTTGTAGCCGTCGAGCGAGGCAAAGAGGCCATTCTCTCTGATGTCGCGGACGGAACGGATAAACTCAAGGCCGCTTGCATGGTCGCTGAACACAAGGTAGGCTCCGTCGTCATGGCTGAGTGTGAGGCCGTCGCCGAGGCAGCTCTGGCGGATTTCACCGTCCTGGAGGTAGCCGACCGAGGTTTTGATCCAGCCGGTGGCCTGTTCGAAGCTGTTGTTGTAAATGACCAGAGCTCGTTCATCACCAAGCTGGTTGGAGTAGGCGAAGATGTTTTGGTTGACCGACCCTTCCGGGGAGTAGACATCGTACAGGAAGAAGTTTTCCACTTCAGCAAAAAGCGGCCGCTTTTTCATGATGGGGAAAATCTCCTGGTAGTGGCGCCAGACGAGATGCTCGTCGGGGTGTTCGTCGTAATAGGCTTTTGCGTATTCCATGCCGTACTTTTCGGTAAACCCTTCTACCTGTCCGTGGCCGAACATTGGTAGGCCGGGGACGGTGAGCATGACTATGCAGACGCCGAAGTATTTGTCGCCCCTGCCGAATTGTTCAATGGCTGTGTCTTCGTCGGGGTTGTTCATGAAGTTGACATACCGCTTGAGAATCTGCGGATCGAACTCCAGGGTGTTCTTGATGAGGTAGCGGTAGCTGGCGTTGTCCTCTTTTTTGAGCATATGCATGAACGCGCTGTTGTAGACGCGGTGCATGCCGAGTGTGCGGACGAAGTAGCCTTCAAGCATCCAGAAGGCTTCGGCGAGCAACAGCGTGTCGGGGACTTCGGCGTGGATGCGGTCGACCACTTCACGCCAGAACTCTTCGGGAATGGCTGCGTCGAACTCGGCCATGCTCATGGCGTAGGCGGAGCGGGAGGGAACTGCGGCGCTTTGGCCGTGGAGCGGGAACCAGAGTCGCTGTATGTGGCGCTTGGCGAGCACCATGGCGGCGTCGAAGCGGATGATGGGAAACATCCTTGCTACATGGAGAATCTGCTGGATGACCCCTTCGCGAACTTCGGGGGAGAGAAAGTTGAGCTGGGCGGTGTCGTTCCACGGCATGTTGGTGCCGTCGTTGCCGTGGTATATGTAGCGGGTGTCGCCGTTCATGTGGTCGATCCGCTTGAAGGTGACGGCGGCGTCGGTCCGGTTCCAGTAGCCGTCCTCGAGCTGTATGGTGTAGCGCGGGTCGGGGCTGAGGTTCGGGCCGTTATAGGTGTAGTTGTAGTAGGGCGGCGTGCCGGAGGAGAGGAACCAGTCGGGGCGTTCGCGCACCAGTTCGGAGTCCATGCCGGTATGGTTTGGAACCATGTCGCTGGCAAGGCGCACTCCTCTCTGTGAGGCGCGGTGGCGGAGGTTCAGGTAGCCTTCGTATCCGCCGATGTCATCGGCTATGTCATATTTTTCAAGGGCGTAGGCTGAGGCTTTGGCTTCGGGGTTGCCCTGCATCTGCTTGATTTCGCGCGAGGCATGGCTGCGCTGCCAGAGGCCGATGAGCCAGAGGGCAGTGAAGCCCTGACCGGCAATGCGGTCGAGCTCTTCGTCGGGGATGTCCTGCAGGCGGTGGACTGGCCTGCCGTACATTTTGCCGAGCTGATCGAGCCAGACATAGGTGCTTTTGGCGAGCATGACCACTTCTGGCATCCATGTGGAGTCGCTGGAGTAGTTCGCCGGGCCGTCGCCGAGTGCGGCGTAGTCGGGTACGAATGCGTCCTTGTCGAAGAAGGCGCTGTCGTGACGGCCTTCCTGTTCACTGCTGATGCGCTGAAAGAAGAGGTATTTATCTTCGTCTTCAATAAGCTCTATGGCACCGGAAAGCATGGTCCAGAAGGGTGAGGCTTCAAGCATATCCGACCAGTTGAGCCGGATGTAGCGGAGCTGTTCAAGAATGGATTCAGGTGCGTGGCGTATGGGACGGGTGAGGAGGTCTGCCAAGTCTTCGTTGTCGGGGCCGACGGGGCCCATTGCATGCATGGATGATTGCAGGGTGAGTATCAGTTTCCGGTAAGCCTCTTCACGCATGAGCATGGAGTCACTGAGGAGTTCGGTGAACTGCTGGAGTGCGGGGTTCTGATTGTTGATCCATACCAGAAAAGACTCTTCAAGCAACTCATTGCGGGTTTCGTTCCGCTTCAGGGCTTCGAGGGGCTGTTCTGCTCCGGTGTATATTTTCAGGGTCGGAAATGTTGAAAGAAAGCGGGAGAGGTAGTCGGTGGAGCGGTCTTCTGAAAGCTCTTCTTCAAAACGGGAGTATGCCTTCTCGAGCATTTCGGGCTCTTTTCGGGCGATGGCTCGGGCCATGATGAAGTGTAAGAGCTCATGGAGCAATTTCATGCCGTGAAACTGTGCAGGGAGAACAGGTTTGGCTGTGCTGTTCTGTTTCTGCAGGAATGCATTGATGACGGCTGCCTGCTGTTCAGCTTTTTTCAGGCTTTCGGGGCCGGCCGATGGGAGAACAAGGAAGTCGGGGTCGGTCAGGTGAAAGAGCTGCCGCGCTTTGCGATTGACATAAAAGTGTTCCTTGTTCAAAGCTACGGGCGGGTTGTGCTTTATGGTCATAGTGTGTGTGCAATGGCGAATGGCATTGCCGTTGTTGATTGTTGGGTGGCTCAGTGCGGCATTTAGGGATTTTTCCGTAGGCTGTAAGGTACGGAATTTCTCTGAGATCCTGCGGGTGCAGAGCTAAATGAGTTGCTGGCGAGGGTGCTCGGGCAATGCCCTCAGTGTTGTTTTTCCTAATGCGAGGAGGGCTCTTTCGGGCTTGTTCTGAATTTGCCGTCAATGTAATGTTGGAGGTAGGAGACGCCAAGGTCTTTTGCGGAGCGTAGCAGCTCCATGCGTATGTCGCGAAAATCACTGTCTGGAGCGGCTTGAGGGAGGGGGAACGCAGTTTTTTCAGCGGTTGGCTGGACGGTCGGTTTATGGGCGAGGGTTCTGACTGCCTGCCCCGTGAGGATTCCGGTCAGGAAGAGTAGCGCGGTTGACTGAAGGGGATGCTTTTTGACAATCTCTTTGGGAGAGATTCCGGCTTCAATGTCGTGCTGAAGCTGATGGCCTCTCAGGCGTATCTGTTCTTCTTTTTCAGCAATGGTGTTCTGTAGTTCTTCCATGCGTTTCTGCACTTTCCTCATCGTGTCATTGTTTGTAGTCATAGAGGGAGAGAAGAATTTTTTGTATCAGGTTTTTGAGGAGCTGCGGCCTGAAACGGGTGAAAAAGGTGAATGTGGCTATGAATACCATGCTGACCATCAGGTAGCCGAGCCATATGTGGCCACTCAGTTCGCCTGCAAGAAGTGCCAGCGTGGTGACAAGGTATGCTGAGCCGGTAACAAGGACGATGGCGAGAATGAGCATGGCCGCAACAATGGCGATTTTTTCTGAAATCTCGATTTTCAGGATCTCTATCTTGGCATCAATAATTGTTTTGACATCATCCCATGTGGCCGATACGGTTTCGTCAATGAGATGGGGAATGCTCCTGCCTCCAGAGGGAGGGGTTCTGCCGTGTTCTTTTTTTGCCTCTCTTTTGTTCATGGTTCAGCGTTTTTTCCCGAACATCATCCCAAGAACCGCTCCTGCGCCGAGCGAGTAGAGCAGTGCTGGCAGGGGATGGTTGCGGATGTAGGTGCGGGTCTGTTCGGCCAAGTCAAGCAGGCTGTCGTATGAGTCGCTCTCCCGGAACCGCGCAAACGCGTCTGAAAGCGAGTCGCTGATTTCGCGTATCTGTTCGGGTATGCGGCCGTCAGCGGCAGGGGTCGGGTTATTGCTCTCTACCGGGTCTTTGGCTGCGGAATGAATGACGGGGACTTCCTGTTCCATGGGTGTCGGGTCTCAGTGTTGGTTTTTGTACGGCGGTAAAACTTTCCAGTAATATAGAAAAACTCTCTGGTCTTTTTATCGTTGGTGCACCTTCTTTATTGGAGCATGCGGCCTCCGTCCACTGTTATGACCTGTCCGGTGATGTAGTCGCTTTCCATGAGAAAGTGGAGGGTTTTGACGATGTCGAGCGGATTGCCGATGCGCTTGAGGGGAATTGCGGCGGCCATTGTGTCGGAGCTGTCCATATCTTTTTCGGGGTTGAGGGTGATGGTGCCGGGGGCAATGGCGTTGACCAGTATGGTTGGCGCGCAGTTTTTGGCGAAGACTTTTGTCAGGTGCACCACGCCGGCTTTTGAGACGGTGTAGGGGGCGAAGTTTTCCCAGACAAGGTCGGCGGAAATGTCGGCCATGGTGATGATTCGCGACACAAAGAGCTGAGGGCGCATGATTGCCGCCGCTTCTTGCATGGTGAAGAAGGTTCCTTTTAGGTTGGTGTCGACCAAGCTGTCCCACTCTTCTTCGGTTACTTCTCCAAGAGGGGTTCTGTAGAAGTTGGATGCGCTGGCAATCAGGAGGTCGAGGCGGTCAAAATGTTTTCGGAATTCGGCAAAGGCTGCTCGAATTTCCTTGGGTCTGGAGACATTGCAGCGGATCATGCGTGACTCGGGGCTGATCCACTGGATTGTTTCCAGCGTCTCCTGAGCGTGCTCGTGCGAGTTGTGCCAGGTGAAGAACACTGTGTACCCTTTTCCTGCTGCAGCGAGCGCCATTTCACTGCCAAGCCGACCTGAGGCTCCGGTCATGAAGCAGACTTTTCTGCCTGTTGTTGCTGACGGTGGGTTCATGTTCAGACTTGTTTTGTTCCTTAATCCATGGATAAGGTATCCAACCTTCAGCGAAAATAAAAAATTGCCGCTTTGCCCGGGTGCTTTCAGATAAGCCGGCGGAATGATGAGGCTTTGATGGCGGCAAAGACGGTTGCGCCGGCCTTTATCTGCATTTCATCGGCCGCTTTGCGGACAATTTCGGCTACAAGCTGGCTGTTGCCTGAACAGAGAACTATGCCGACGCGGTTGTCGGCGCTGAAGGTTTCTTTTACCCTGCACTCCAGGAGGTTGCGCGCGCTGATGGCTTCTGGGTGTTTCTGGAAGAGGATGATGTCGCGCGAGGAGAGCTCGAAGAGTGCTGATGAGCGGCTGTTTCCGTCGGAGATGAGCAGTTGCCCCTCCCCCCAGCGGTAGGCGAAGAGTCCTCCTTTGGAAGTGGCTCCGTCGAGCTCCAGGAGGTTTACATACCCTCGCTGGCTTCGGGCCATTGTTTTTCGGGCAAGCTGGTCGGGGGTTGTTTCCTGGCTGAGGCGGCCGCTTTGGAGTGTGAGGATGCGGTTCGTCATCAGCTGCATTTCCACGACGGAGTGGGAGATGAAGATGTAGGGAATCCCGAACTGTTCTGTGACGCTTTTCAGGTAGGGGATGATCTGGAACCGGAGCCCGTCGTCGAGTGCTGAGAGCGGTTCGTCCATGAGGAGTAGCCGGGGGCTGGCCAGCACCGCCCGGGCAAGGGCTACCCGCTGTTTTTCTCCGCCAGAGAGGTTACGGACCCCGCGCTCAAGAAGGCCTTCGAGCTTCAGAACGGTAATGAGTTCGTCGGGTGTGACTTTCCGGTGCTCGGTTCTGCAACGGCGATATCCGTAAAAGAGGTTCCGGGAGACTGAGATGTGCGGAAAAAGCGATGGCTTCTGGAAGACAAGTCCCACCCGTCGATGGCGGGGCCGGAGGTTGAGGGCGCGGCTGCTGCTGAAGATGCAGTCGTCGTCAAGGAAAATCTCTCCCTGGTCGGGTTGCAGATGGCCCGAGAGCATGTGGACGAGTGTGGATTTCCCGCTGCCTGATTCACCGAAAATGCCGATCCGCTTGTCGGTGATGTCGGCATTGATGCTGAAGTGAAAGTTTCCTAGCTGTTTTTCTGCTTCAATCCGGAGCCTCATGATTCCCCTCTTTTTTCAACTGTTCCGGTAAGGTATTCATGGATGAAGAGGACGACGACTGATATGGCGACGGAGACCAGGCAGAGCGAAAGTGCCATTTGGGTGCTTGAGGGGGAGCTGGCATAGTCGTATATGGCCAGCGGGATGGTTTGGGTGAGGCCGGGGATGTTGCCGGCCACAATGATGGTGGCTCCGAACTCGCCGAGGCTTCGGGCGAACATGAGGGATGATCCCGCCAGAATGCCTTTGAGCGAGAGCGGCAGAATGACGGTCAGGAGGGTGTCGAACCATGAGGAGCCGAGACTCTCTGCCGCCTGGATGAGCTGACGGTTGATGGAGTCCATGCCGAGCCGTATGGATCGGACCAGGAGCGGAAAGCCTACGGTTGCCGAGGCGATGACGGCGGCTTTCCAGGTGAAAATGAGCTCAATGCCCGCAGAATTGAGCAGTGAGCCGAGCCATCCGTGCCTTCCCAGCATCAGGAGCAGAAAGTAGCCGATAACGACAGGGGGAAGGGTGAGCGGGAGGTTGATGAAGACCTCAAGCAGGATTTTTCCCCTGAAGGTTTTGAACGACAGTAGCCACGCCACTGCAAACCCGAGGGGAAGGGAGAGCAGGGTGGCGGTGAGGGCAATCTGCAGGGAGAGCCTTATGGCGGTGATGTCTTCGGGGGCGAGCTGCATCAGTTTCCGGTTTCTTTTGTGACGAATCCGTAGGCGTTGAGAACTTTGTGTGCTTCCTGGTTTCTAAGGTAGTTCAGGAAGTCGCGGGCTTCAGGATTCAGGCTGCCTTTCAGGGTGAGGGCCATCGGGAAGATGATGGGAGTATGGAGGTTTCGGGATACTTCAAAGCGGATGGTTGCTTTTTTGGCGAGGAGGGCGTCGGTTCTGTAGACAAAGCCGCCGTCCACTTCGCCAAGTTCAGCATACATGAGGCATTCGCGTACATCCTTTGCCAGAATTATTTTGCCCTGCAGCTGCTTCTTCATGCCAGAACTCGTGATGGCCTGCATGGCATATTCACCTGCCGGAACGCTTTTGGGGCTGCCGATGGCGATGCGCTGCAGTTTCCCGAGGTCCTTCATTGACGAGACCCTGTGCTTGGTGGTGCCTGTAAAGACAATGGAGTTACGGGCGAAAGGCTTTCTCGATGTTGCATCGACAATCTTTTTCTCTATCAGAAACTCCATCCATTTGGTGTTTGCTGAAATGAAGATGTCGGCAGGGGCTCCGTTGAGAATCTGGCCGGCCAGAGCTCCAGACGGGCCAAAGTTTGGGGTGATGGTTGTGCCGGGATGGGACGAGTGATAGTTGCTAACAATGTCATTGACGGCGTCTTTCATGCCTGCACCGGCCGATATTCTTACCTCTCCGGCCACGAGTGTTGTGGCTGGGAGGATTGAGAGCATGAGGGCTGCAAGCAGGCAGCGGAATGAGTTGATGAGGCCGGGTTTCATTGTTGTGATGGCGTTTGGTTTACATCCGCTGCATTGCTGCGGCAATGTCTGAGGGTTTTCCGAAATAAACTGACGATAGAACAATAATGTCGATGCCTGTGGCGGCATAGGCTGCGGCGTTTTCTGGAGTGATTCCGCCGGCTGCTGATATTTTTATTCCGGGGGCAATGTCGCGTATGGCGTGCACCAATTCGGTGAGGCTTTCGGTGGAGAGTTTGTCGACCTGCACTACATCGGCACCAGCCGCTGCTACTTTCAGTGCCTCTTCGGGGCTGTCGGCCTCAACAAGAATTTTGTGTTCCGGCGCCTTTGCTTTCATGGCGGGGATGGTGTCGAGAAAGCTGTCGATGCCGCCCAGAAACTCGGTGTGCTGGCGGAAGACTAGAATAGATTCCGAAAGGCCGAGACGGTGCGGTGTTGCTCCTCCAGCCATAATTGCCTTGATGGCGATTTTTTTTGTTCCGGGAAAGGATTTTCTGGTGGTTGCAATGCTGACTGCAGGGTTGGCGCTTTGGGCGTTCCTCACAATTCCTGCGGTTCTGGTTGCGATGCCCGATGCATACTCAAGCATGTTCAGCGCTACCTTCCATGCCGTGTGCAGGGCGGCAGCGGGTCCTTCAGCCGACAGGAATATTGTTCCGGCTCCAACGGCCGTGCCGCTCGGGGTTGACTTGCTTACCCGGGCGCCGCAGCGCTCGAGAATGCGAGCAGCTTCTTCCGTACCGGAGAGAGTCGTCTCTTCACGGGTGGTGAAGGTAATTTGGCCCTGTGTGTCGCCAATGCCGAGCAGGGTGGTTGTCATGTCGCCATAGGGGGCATCTTCTTCAATGAATCGTTCTATGTCGGAGTCGGGGAGAAGGAAAGGGATCATTGTGTCAAGGTTTTTTTGTTGAACGGCGCTGTTCCGCAATGCGCTCTCATTAATGTAAGTGTCATCATGATAGATGATTTTTTTGTAAAAAGTAAGGCAAAAGGCATATTAGGCATTATTATTTTCTGCTCTTTGCGCTTTTTCTCTTCTTTGTGTGGTCGTTATGTTGTACGGAATATAGCGAACTGGTCTTTGTTCTGAAAAGTTTCTTTGCTGGTTTGTTCGTTTTATTTGTTCATTTTACTGTCTCATCGTATATTTACGATTAACTAAAACGAGAGCGAAGGATGCAGAGAACGCAGTCGGCAGTGCGGTACAGTAAGGAAGAGGAGGCTTTGGCCAGAATTGCCAAGGCGCTCAGCCATCCGGTGCGTATCAGGATTCTTCAGCTTCTTCTTTCAGATTCGTGCTGTTTTACGGGTCAATTGACCGATTTCATTCCTATGGCTCAGTCGACCGTATCGCAGCATCTGAAGGTTCTGCTTGAGTCAGGCCTCATTCAGGGTGAAATCAATCCGCCAAAGGTTCGTTACTGTATCAATCGGGAAAATTGGGCGAAGGCGGAAGGTGTGCTGAAGGATTTTTTCATTTCACCCTCCTCTGGTCAGTGTGAATGTAGTTGATTGCTGGTTTTTTTAATAATCGTTTATTTGCGATAAACAAAAAGGAGAAGAGGTATGATTCGGGTTAAAATACTTGGAACGGGATGTGCAAAGTGCGCTCAGCTTGCTGAAGCGGTGCATGCAGTGATTGTTGCTGATGGAATTGCTGCAGAGGTTGAAAAGGTGCAGGACATGCAGGAGATCATTTCCTATAATGTGCTTTCAACTCCAGCACTTGTGGTAGATGGCGAGGTCCGTTCGGCAGGACGCGTGCCTTCTTCTGAAGAAATCCGTTCGCTGCTTGCTTCCCAAAAGCGGGGTTGCTGTTGCAAGGGTTCTTCAGGGGCATCGGGTTCGTCCTGTTGCTGAGGGGGGAATGAAGATGACTCAGTCAATGCGATGGTGGGGCGGGTTTCTTATGGCGGCGTTGTTGTGGGTGTTTCTTTACGGTCAGCTTGAAAGCTTTGCTGAAGTTCTTGTTGCTGCTGTAGGGCTTTCGCACGCACTCCCGTTTGGTGAGGCGCTCTATTTTTTCATCTACGAGGTCCCCAAGGTGCTGATGCTTCTCACGGCAGTTGTGTTTGTGATGGGAGTGGTGCATACCTTTGTGTCGCCTGAGCGGACGAGAGCCATGCTCTCAGGACGCAGGAGAGGGGAGGGCAATATGCTTGCCGCAACACTGGGTATCGTTACCCCGTTCTGCTCCTGTTCTGCGGTCCCCCTGTTTATAGGGTTTCTTCAGGCGGGCGTGCCGCTCGGGGTAACATTTTCGTTTCTCATTTCTGCACCGATGGTCAATGAGGTGGCTCTTGCCCTCCTGTTTGGAATGTTCGGCTGGAAGGTTGCACTGCTCTATATGCTTATGGGGCTTTTAGTTGCGATTATTGCTGGCATGGTGATAGGCCGGCTGAACATGGAAAACCATCTTGAGGAGTGGGTGCAGAAACTGCAGGGCAGCACCGGGCCCGGCAACGCTGTTCCCGATGCAATGGAGTGGCCCGGACGAATGCGTGAAGGGCTGGGGCATGTGAGGGAGATTGTGGGGCGGGTGTGGGTGTACATTGTTCTGGGCGTTGGTCTCGGTGCGGGCATCCACGGCTATGTGCCCGAGAACTTCATGGCTTCTCTCATGGGCAACAGCGTCTGGTGGTCGGTTCCGGCTGCAGTTCTCATTGGAGTTCCCATGTATTCAAATGCTGCGGGAATCATTCCTGTTGTGCAGGCCCTGCTTGGCAAGGGGGCGGCTCTTGGTACCGTGATGGCTTTCATGATGAGCGTGATTGCCCTGTCGGCTCCTGAAATGATCATTCTCCGCAAGGTGCTTCGACCACGCCTGATTGCTGTGTTTGCGGGGGTGGTGGCTTCAGGAATCATGCTTGTGGGCTTTGTGTTCAACCTTTTGTTATGACTTCCTTTTGGCGTTTTCAACCAATAATGACATTGATGCCATGAATACTTCAGTGCTTGTGCTCTGCACGGGAAATTCCTGCCGAAGCCAGATGGCTGAGGGGTTTCTCCATTCGTTCGATCCGGCGCTTGAAGTGTTTTCGGCCGGTACCGAGCCTTCAGGAGTAGTGCATCCGCTGGCGGTAAAGGTGATGGCGGAGGATGGGATTGACATTAGTGCCAACAGTCCCAAAAGTGTTGACCTGTTTCTTGGTCGTCCATTTGACTGGGTAGTGACGGTCTGCGACGGGGCGAAAGAGTCCTGTCCCGTGTTTACGGGAAAGGTTGGCCACCGTCTTCACATAGGCTTTGAGGATCCGGCTGAGGCAGCGGGCTCGGAGGAGGAGAAGCTTCGGGTGTTCCGCCGGGTGCGCGATGGAATACAGAAGAGGTTCGGGGAACTGTACCGTCAAGAGGTGAAGGGGGGCTGATTTGGGGTTCCCATCAGTCGGTTTTTGTTTGTATCTTCACTCAATGGACTGATTTTGAACAATCGAAGTGACTGATGGCTGAAGAAATTCTCAGGCTTGAACATATCCGCAGGGAGCTTGAGCTGTCGCGCGATGTTCGCCAGACGATCATCCCGAACCTTTCCCTTGAAATTCCCGCTGGCGAGTTTCTCTCAATCACCGGGCCGTCGGGTTCGGGCAAGTCAACACTTCTCTACATAATGGGAGGGCTCGACAAACCGACCTCGGGGCGCGTGTGGCTGGCGGGTGAGGATATTACTGAAAAGAATGAGACCGAGATGACCCGCATCCGGAACAGCAATATCGGGTTCATCTACCAGTTCCATTTTCTTCTGCCTGAGTTCAATGCCCTGGAAAATGTGAGCATGCCGATGATGATCAGCGGTCGGTTCTCACGAAAGGAGATAAAAGAGCGGGCTATGGAACTGCTTGCCATGGTGGAGCTTGGGGAGAAGCATGCCAACAGGCCGAGCCAGCTTTCCGGCGGGCAGCAGCAGAGGGTTGCCATTGCCCGGGCGCTTGCCAACAACCCGAAGGTTCTGCTTGGCGACGAGCCGACCGGCAATCTCGATTCCCGTTCGGCCGATAATGTCTACCGGCTTTTTGATCGGCTGAATCGGGAGCTCGGCCAGACGGTTGTTGTGGTGACCCATGATGAGGATTTTGCCAACAGGGCGGGGCGCAGAATCCATCTGGTTGACGGAAAAATAGAGAGTGACCGGAAGCTTTCAGCGCGATGAACTTTTTTGACCTATCCCTTTATCGTTATGCCAGCTTCACTTGACAGAATCCGCACAACCCACCCACATCTCCATAAAGCCTTTTCCGCCCTTCCGGACGGTGAGGCGCAATTAAAGGGGGTTTTGGAGCTCGACCGTTACTGGGAGCAGCTGGAGCACCCTGTTCCTGATGTGGTGAGGGATGGTTCTTTGCTGCCGCAGAAGGCCTCCGTCAGCGCCACTTATGATATTATTTATGCCGGGGGGACGCTCGGCATGCTTCATGCGGCTGTTATGGCAGCTCGCTTCGGACGCAAAGTGCTGGTGTTCGACCGCAACACGCCCGGCCGTTCCACCAGGGACTGGAATATTTCACGGCAGGAGTTGTGCCGTCTTGCCGATACCGGAGTGTTCAGCAAAGAAGAGCTCGATTCCGTGATTGTGCGGAAGTACAAAACAGGATGGGTTGAGTTCCACAAGGAGGATGGCACCGAGAAGCGCCTGTTCATGCAGAATGTGCTCGACTGCGCCGTTGACGCCGACCGCCTGCTGGGACTTGCCATGGAGAAGGTGAAGGCGGTGAAGGGCTGTGAGGTTAAATCGGGAACGAGCTTTGTGCAGTGCTTTCGTTTCAGCGACCATGTGGTGGTTGAGACTGCTGACTCGGAGGGGAACGCCTCCTGGTTCCGGGCCGGTGTGTTGGTGGATGTAATGGGCATTCTTTCGCCGATTGCTATGCAACTCAACGAAGGACGGCCTCAGACCCATGTGTGCCCGACGGTGGGTACCATTGCAAGCGGTTTTGAGGGGGCGGATTTCGATACTGGGGAGATTCTGGCAAGTACCGGGCCGGCCGAAACTTCCCCGGGCCGTGGGCGCCAGCTGATCTGGGAGGGGTTTCCGGCAAAAGGCAATGAATATATCACTTACCTCTTTTTTTACGACGAGGTGGGTTCGCCGAACGACAAGTCGCTTCTTGGCCTTTTCGACACCTATTTCAAGAGGCTCGGGGAGTACAAGAGTGTGGGGCCTGATTTCAGGGTCCATCGGCCGGTCTATGGCATCATTCCAGCCTATTTTCATGACGGATTCAGCCGTACGCGCGAGATAGCCGACGACCGGATCATATTGCTGGGCGATGCGGCTTCGCTTGCCTCTCCGCTTACTTTCTGCGGGTTTGGTTCGATGGTGCGCAACCTTGAGGGCCTGACGGCTGAGCTTGAAGCGGCTCTTACAACGGGTTCGCTCGGGAAGAAGGAGCTGGAGAAGGTCAGTGCATATGAGCCCAATGTGGCCTCCATGGCGAACCTCATGAAGTACATGTGTTACGATGCGGCTACCGACGAACCGAACTTCGTGAACGACCTCATGAACGAGGTGATGGTTGCGCTTGACGATCTTCCCGAACACTACCGCGAGGCTATGTTCCGCGACGAAATGAAGATCGAGGAGTTGGCGGTGGTGATGCTCAAGGTTGCCTGGCGGTATCCTGGGGTGCTGAAGGCCACTTGGGACAAGCTCGGTGTTGAGGGGTCGGTTGGATTTTTGAAGAACATTTCCGGATGGGCGTTCTCCCGGATGAAACAACCCTGGTGGTAAGATGGAGGGCAGTGAGGTATTGAGGGCGGAGGCCGAAAGGCTTAGGCGCGACATTGAGCGCCACAACCAGCTCTACTATGTGAAGGCGAAGCCGGAGCTGTCGGACTATGATTTCGACCTCCTGCTGGAGCGGCTTGTGCAGTTGGAACGGGAGCATCCTGAACTGCTTACCCCCGACAGCCCTACCCAACGGGTTGGCGGCACCGTCACAAAAGAGTTTCCCTCAGTGGAGCACCGGGAGCCGATGCTCAGTCTTGCCAACACCTATTCAATCGGCGAGGTGGAGGAGTTCGTCGGGCGTCTCAACCGACTGCTCGAAGCGGAGGGGGCGGAGGGGCGCGACCTGGTGGCGGAGCTCAAGTTCGATGGTGTTGCCGTTAGCCTGCTTTACCGCGATGGCCTGCTTGTACGGGGTGCTACGAGGGGCGACGGGCGTCGGGGCGACGACATTACCGTGAACCTGAAAACTGTTCCCTCTATTCCGTTGCGCCTGTGGGAGTTTGACGGCCCGTTTTCCGCGGGAGAGGTTTGCGAGGTTGAGGTTCGCGGTGAGGTGCTGATGCGGAAGAAGGATTTTGAGGCGCTGAACGATACCCGGCCCGAAGAGGACCGTTTTGCCAACCCCCGCAATGCCACCGCAGGGACTCTGAAACTACAGGATTCAGCGGAGGTGGCCAGGCGCTCTCTCTGGTTTGTTGCCTATAATATTTCCGGCCTGCACCATGAGGAGACTTCGCATGGTGACCGCCTGAAGCTGCTTGAAACCGCCGGGTTCTCTACCGGAGGCCATTACCGCCTCTGCCATGGAGTTGAGGATGTTGAGGCCTTTATTCAGCTCTGGGATGAGGGGCGGAGGGAGTTGCCGTATGAGACGGACGGGGTGGTGGTGAAGCTCAATGATGTGCGACAGTGGAAGCTTCTCGGCGCAACCAGCAAGAGCCCCCGCTGGGCAATTGCCTATAAGTATCCTGCCAGCCGGGCCACAACCGTTCTTCGCGACATTGTGTTTCAGGTGGGTCGGCTCGGTACCATTACTCCCGTTGCCGAACTTGAACCGGTTCGTATTGCAGGCTCAACCGTGTCGCGCTCCACCCTTCACAACTTTGACGAAATGGAGCGACTCGGCGTCCTGCCCGGTGACCGTGTGGTTATTGAAAAATCTGGAGAAGTCATACCCAAGGTTATCAGCGTCCTTCTTGAAGAGCGCCCGCCCGGGTTGAGCGCAAAGGAGCTGCCGTCCCGTTGCCCCGAATGCGGCACACCGCTTGTTCAGCCGGAGGGCGAGGTGAGCTGGTACTGCCCGAACGAAGATGGGTGCCAGGCTCAGATACGGGGGAGGGTGCTGCATTTTGCATCGCGCAATGCCATGGATATCGAAAACCTTGGCGAGTCATTGGTGGAGCAGCTGGTTGCAAAGGGGATGGTGAAGGATCCCGGCGACCTCTATTTTCTTGGTGAAGAAGAGCTGACAGCTCTTGAACGGATGGGGGAAAAGTCGGCCCGGAACCTCCTTCAGGCTCTCCTGAAGAGCCGTGAGCAGAGTTTTGCCTGTCTGCTTTTCGGCCTCGGCATCCGCCATGTTGGCAGAGCTACGGCGCGGGAGCTTGTAAAAGTCTGTACCTCCATGGAGGCGCTGCAGGAGGCTACATTTGAAGAGCTGTCGGAAGTGCCCGATATCGGCCCCGTCATTGCCCGGAGCATTCGTGACTGGTTCATGAAACCCTCTGCTCCTCTCCTTATTGAAAAACTCCGGAGGGCTGGTCTTCCGCTTGTAGCCGAGGAACCCAAGCCTCTGGTGAACACCAACTTTGAAGGGCTTACGGTGGTATTCACCGGGGGGCTCCTGCGCCACGACCGCTCGTCGGCTGGCGAATTGGTTGTTGCGCGGGGTGGCAGCATCGTCTCCACCGTCAGCAAAAAAACCGGCATGGTCGTCGCCGGAAAAGAGGCCGGCAGCAAACTCGAAAAAGCCCAAAAGCTTGGTCTCCGCATCATCACCGAAGAGGAATTCGAATCCCTCCTCTGATAAGTCTAACTACAATTAATATAACGGTTAAGAGTTGGGGAAACTCATGACTGAGTGTATTAATAAACTGAGGAGGGTATCTGGTATTTAAGTTGATGTTGCCCGCAACCATGGTTTTTATGGTCTGTGTTTTTTTGCGAACAAGTACATTCAAGCATGAGTGCCCCCAACTATTTCGGTTTTTTTGCTTTTTGAAAAACAGATGGCCGTCCTTGTTTGGGGGCGGCCTTTGGCTTCAGCGGTAGCGTGCTGTTATTTTGTGGCTATGTAGAGGATGGAGGTTTCGAAGGTCATGGGGCGGTACTCTGCTGTGGTGAAGCCGGCTTTTTTGAGAATTGCGGTGAAGGCTTCGGCCTGGGGGAACTGCTCGACGGAGTGGGGCAGGTAGTCGTAGGCGAAGGTGGATTTGCTGAAGAGCCCTGCAATTTTCGGCAGCACTTTTTTGAAGTAGATGAGGTAGAGCTTTTTGAGGATGGTGGCTCTCGGAATCATTGGCTCAATGATGAGGGCGCTGCCTCCGGGTTTGAGGACGCGGTGGAACTCCTGCATTCCTTCTTCAAGGTTTTCAAAGTTCCTGACGCCGAAGCCGGCTGATACTATGTCGAAGCTTGCTGCGGGGAAGGGAAGTTTTTCGGCGTATCCTTCGTGAAAGGTGATGCCGGGGTATTTCTTCCGGGCGATGGCGAGCATTTGGGGCGAGAGGTCGAGCGCGGTGACTTTTGCTCCGGGTATTTTCGCCATTGAGGCTGCCAGGTCGCCGGTGCCGGTTGCAACATCAAGAATGCGCGGGTCGGGCGTCTTCTCCATGAGCTTTTTTGCCCGTGCAGTGGCTACGGCACGCCAGTAGTTGTCTATGCCCATGCTCAGCAGGTGGTTGAGGAAGTCGTAAGTTGGGGCGACTTCATCAAACATCTGCTGGATGCCGGTTCGTGATTTGGTGAGGTTCAGTTTTTTTGCTGTTTCCTCTGCCGGGACCGGTTGGTCAGTGTTTTTTTCCATAAACCTCTTCGGGGTTGAACATGAGGGTGTCGCAGATTTGCATTGAGCCGTCTTCGTTGACTTTGCGGTAGAAGCAGGAGTGGTAGCCGACATGGCATGCACCGCTGATTTGAGAAACTTTGAGGATGAGGGTGTCGCCGTCGCAGTCGATGAGTATGTCGAAGACTTCCTGCATGTTTCCGGAGGATTCGCCTTTTAGCCAGAGTTTGTTGCGGCTGCGGCTCCAGTAGCATGCTTTTTTGCGCTCAAGTGTCATTTCCAGGCTTTCGCGGTTCATCCATGCCATCATCAGCACTTTGCCGGTTTCGTGGTCCTGCACGATTGCGGGAATAAGTCCTCTGTCGTCAAATTTGACGGTGTCGAGAAAGCTTTTGTCAATACCTTCGTTATCTCCCATTGATGGATTGTTTTAAGTGTTCTAGAGTTGCAATCAGCAGGTGGGTGCCTCGCCTTTGTGTTGCGTGTTTTTAAAGATTGATAAAATTATGGAAAAACCAAGGTTGCGGTGGAGAAAAAGTTTAAAAGGCGTACCTTCATTATCATGAATTCATTACGAATATAGAGATGCAGAACCTCCAGAAGATATTTCCAAAGTATTCCATCGCGCTCGGAGCCCTGTTCCTCCTGACGGTTTTTTATCTGGTTGTGCGCGGCAACACCGTTGAGGTAGAGTCGGGTGAAGTACGATACCGTGAACTGGTTCAGGCAATTTATGCGACCGGTTTCGTTGAGGCTAATTCAGTTGCAAGACTGAGTTCCGAGTATTCGGGGACCGTCGATTTTGTGGGCGCCCGTGAGGGGGAGTCGGTTAGAAAAGGCCAAAAGATTCTTTCGTTCCAGAGTCCGCGGCCGGTATTTGCGGTTAGTGAGGCTCGGGCGGCTCTTGCTGAGCAGCGGGCAGTTCTGAAAGATGCCGAGCTCAGCTATTCAAGGAAAAGTAACCTGTTTCGGGAGGGGGCGGTGTCGCGGCAGGATGTTGATGGTGCAGAAAAATCAATGGCTCAGGCTGAGGCAATGCTCCGCCAGCGTGAGTTCAGGCTGAAGATGGTTGAGGATGACCTTGGGAAGTTGACGGTTCGTGCCCCTTTTGCTGGGATTCTGACTTTGCAGGATGTGAAGAAGGGAGACTATGTTTCTGCAGGAACGGTTGTGGCAACGGTTGTCGATACGACTGATTATGTCATTTCCGTTGAGGTTGACGAGCTTGATGTGCCCCGGGTGAGGATTGGCCAGAAGGCGGTGATTGCTTTTGACTCTTGGCCCGAGCGGCGGTTTTCATCGGTTGTGTCGCGTGTTGTACCCATGACGGACAGGGTGACCAAGACTTCAAAGGTATACCTTTCCCCCCGGGAATCCGTGGACCTCATTCAGGAGGGGATGACGGCGACTGCAAACATTGTGTACAATGTGAAGCCGAAAGTTCTTCTGGTTCGCAAGGGATCGGTGTTTAAAGAGAGCGGCGGGAGCTTTGTGTGGAGTGTTGTTGAGGGCCGGCTGAAAAAACAGCCGATTGCAACGGGCGCTTCCGATCTTGCTTTTGTTGAGGTGCTTGAGGGGCTCGGTGAGGGCGACCGGGTGGCGTTTGTGCCCGAAGAGCGCTTCAGGGAGGGGATGGAGGTGCGCTCGGGAGCGGCCGCTTCCAATGACGCCCCCAATGAATAACCTCATTCTTCTTGCTGTCTGTTTTCTCGCAGGGATGCTGCTTCGCCGTTCTGGCCGTATGGTGGAGTCGGCACCGGCTGTTCTCAACAGCTTCATCATCAATGTTTCGCTGCCGGCTCTGACGCTACTCTCCGTTCACGGTATGCAGTTGACGGGTGACGCGCTGCTTCTGGCCTCCATGCCGTGGCTCCATTTCGCCTTTGCGGCTGCTTTTTTTCTCACTGTAGGCCGTCTTCTGAAACTTCCCCGCTCGACGGTGGGGGCTCTTATTCTGACCGGCGGAATGGGCAATACCTCGTTTTTGGGGCTGCCGATGATTGAGGCGTTTTACGGGAAGGCCGGGCTGGGTTATGGCATTATGGTCGACCAGTTTGGGTCGTTCATGGTGCTCTCCACTCTGGGCATTACGGTTGCTGGGTTCTATTCGGACGGTGCGCCTTCAGCAGGGGCTATCCTGAAGCGGATAATTCTGTTTCCTCCCTTTATCTCCCTTCTCGTTGCTCTGTTTCTTATGGGGGTGGACTATCCTTCCTGGCTTACGGCAGTTCTGCAGCGGCTTGGTGATACGCTGGCTCCGCTTGCTCTGCTGTCGGTGGGGTTTGCGTTCCGGCCAGGCCATCTTGCGGGCAATCGGGGACGCTTGGCGCTTGGGCTTGGGTTCAAGCTGATGCTTGCTCCGTTCATTCTTGCCCTTTTCTATGTCCACGGGCTGGGTGCCCATGGGTTTTCTGCTCAGATAATGCTGTTTGAAGCGGCCATGCCCCCTATGATTACGGCAGGCATCATTGCTGCAGAGCATGATATCGATCCACCCCTTGCTGGACTGATGGTGGCGTTCGGGGTGGTCTTTTCCTTTGTGACGCTTCCTCTCTGGCGTCTGATTCTTGGCGGGCTATAGGTCCGTTCTCTTTCCGACCTTACCATTCGTCGTATCCTGTGGCAGTGCCCATCAGTTTTTCATGAATTGCCTTTGCCGCTGTGCGTCCTGCGCCCATGGCGAGGATGACGGTTGCGCCTCCGGTAACAATGTCGCCGCCGGCATAAACATCCTCTTTTGAGGTTGCCATGGTGTTGATATCGACAATGATGGTGTCGCGTTTGCTGGTTTCAATCTCAGGCGTGGTCTGTTTGATGAGCGGATTGGAGCCATTGCCGATGGAGATGACTGCCATGTCGATGGGGAGGACGAATTCGGAGCCTTCAACTGGAACGGGGCGTCGGCGGCCTGAGTCGTCGGGTTCACCGAGCTCCATTTTGATGCATTTGACGCCGTTAAGCCACTGACGGTCGTTTCCGAGGAATTCAATCGGGTTCATGAGCAGCAGGAATTCAATCCCTTCCTCTTTGGCGTTGTGGATCTCTTCAACGCGGGCGGGCATTTCGGCTTCCGAGCGGCGGTAGACGATATAGGCGTGTTCGGCGCCGAGTCGTTTGGCCGTGCGCACAGCGTCCATGGCGGTGTTACCTCCGCCGAAGACGGCAACATTTTTGCCTTTGCAGTCGAAGATGGGTGTATCGCTTTTTGCGGGGAAGTCGTAGGCTTTCATGAGGTTGACGCGGGTGAGGAACTCGTTTGCCGCAAGCACGCCGACAAGGCTTTCGCCCGGAATGCCCATGAACCAGGGGAGTCCGGCGCCAACACCTATGAATACGGCATCAAAGCTCTCTTCCTGCATCAGTTCATCAATGGTGACGGAGCGGCCGACAACGACATCGGTCTTGAATTCAACGCCCATTTTTTTCATTCCCTCAATCTCCTGGCTGACAATATCTTTTGGCAGGCGGAATTCGGGGATGCCGTACATGAGCACGCCGCCGAGTTCGTGAAGGGCTTCGAACACAACAACCTTGTGGCCGTGGCGGACAAGGTCGTTGGCGCAACTGAGGCCGGCGGGGCCACTGCCGATGACGGCTACTTTTTTGCCTGTTGCGGGTTTGACCGGAGGGAGCTCCATGCTGCCATGTTCGCGTTCCCAGTCGGCAACAAAGCGTTCAAGGTTGCCGATGGCCACGGGCTCATGTTTTCTGCCGATGATGCACTCTTTCTCGCACTGGTCTTCCTGCGGGCATACACGGCCGCAGACGGCTGGCAGGACATTGTCTTCCTTTATCTTTTTTGCTGCACCGAGGAAATCACCTTCAGCTACCTTCAGTATGAACTGGTCAATTTTGATGTTGACCGGGCAGCCTTTGATGCAGACGGGATCTTTACACTGGATGCAACGGAGCGCTTCCTGCATTGCAAGTTCAGGGGTGTAGCCGAGATTGACCTCCTGAAAATTTTTGCTGCGCTCTGTCGGGTCCTGTGCGGGCATGGGCTGGCGTGGAATGGCCATTCGTTCTTTGTTGGTGATGTTTTTTGCGTCCATGGTGATCCTCGGTTAGGGAGATGGTTGAATTTCAGCTGAAGCCCGACCCATGGCGGCCCCGTCACCGAGGTTGCCATGGGATGGAAATGATGTTGTGAGGTCGGTTCAGTGGCGTCCATGCAGGCGACACTGGTGGTCCCCCGCTTCGGAAGATGCTTTCTCTTCGGTCTGGTAGATTCTGTTCCGGTCGGCAAGGTTGCTGAAATCTACCTGGTGGGCGTCGAATTCGGGGCCGTCGACGCAGGCGAATTTCGTTTCGTTGTTGACCGTGACCCTGCAGCCGCCGCACATGCCGGTGCCGTCGACCATGATGGGGTTCAGGCTGACAACGGTATGGATGCCGTAGGGCCGGGTGACTTCGGCGATCGCCTTCATCATAGGGATGGGTCCGATGGCCAGGACGAAGTCTATTTTCCTGCCTGAGTCGATCAGCTCCTGGAGCTTCTGTGTTACGAAGCCGTGGTAGCCATAGGAGCCGTCATCTGTGGTGATGTAGGCTTCGTCGGAAACTGATTTCATCTCTTCTTCAAGGATGACCAGCTCTTTTGTTCGAGCGCCGTTGATGGTGATGACATGGTTGCCGGCTTTTTTGAGGGCGACAGCGGTGGGGTAGGCGATTGCCGTGCCGACGCCGCCGCCGATGCTGACGGCTGTGCCGAAGTTTTCAATGTGCGAGGGAGTGCCGAGAGGGCCGACAATGTCGGGGATGGAGGCGCCCACTGCAAGATTGTTCAGTTCTTTTGTTGATTTGCCCATGCCCTGCACAATCAGGGAGATGGTGCCCGCTTCAGCGTCTGAGCCGGCAATGGTCAACGGAACGCGTTCACCTGTCGGGCTGACCCGCAGCATCACGAACTGTCCAGCTTTCTGTTTCTTTGCTATCCTCGGGGCCGCGATTTCAATTTTTTTAATATTTTCAGCTAACGGCTTTGATGAAACAATTCTATACATTGGTGCGTCGGTTTCGTGTGATTGTGGAGAGTTGTCTAGACGACTTCGACTTGAGGGCAAAGCCCACATAATACCGAATTTAAATGCAATTTAAAAATCGGATCCGCAGGGAGGCTTTGCCTTCAAAGCGCCGTGGTGCTTGCGTTTTCGTGGTTCAGGGGTGTAGTGCATGGTATTTATAGCTGATTATGGCGCAGGAAATCTCCGTTCCGTAAAAAAGGCGTTTGACTATCTTGGTATCAAGGCTTCAGTCAGCAGCAATCCGGCGGATATGGCCGGGTGTCAGAAGGTAGTGCTTCCCGGTGTGGGTGCATTTGGCCAAGCAATAGATTCGCTTGACGCTTCGGGTTTCAGCGATGCAATCCGTGAGCATGTTGACCGGGGAGGGCATCTGTTGGGCATCTGCCTTGGTATGCAACTGATGCTTTCCAGCAGCGAAGAGATGGGCAGCCATCGGGGAATGGATATGGTACCGGGCAAAGTGCTTCGGTTCAGGAGCGAGACCGACAAAATCCCCCAGATCGGCTGGAATTCCATTGCCATGAAGAAGGACAGCGTGCTGTTTCGTTCGCTTCCCGACAATTCCTTTTTCTATTTCGTACACTCCTATTACTGTGAGCCGGAGAGTGCAGACGCTGTGGCGGCTGAAACCTGGTTTGCGGGCAAAAACTTTTGTTCGGCCATTGAAAAAAATGGTATTTTTGCGGTGCAGTTTCATCCCGAAAAGAGTTCTGAGGCCGGTTTACAGGTGCTCAGGAATTTTGCCGGGTGTTAGAGGCAGCTGCCCCATTATTTAACCTTGTCTGTTGATATTTTCCCATGCTGATTATTCCTGCAATTGACATAAAAGATGGTAAGTGCGTTCGCCTGACTCGTGGTGACTTCAGTCAGCAGAAAATCTATCTCGACAATCCGCTTGACATGGCCATCATCTGGCGCAAGCAGAATGCCAAGATGCTGCATATTGTTGATCTTGATGCCGCCCTTACGGGAGAGATGGTCAATTTCGACATTGTTGCCAAAATTGTTGCTGAGCTTGACATTCCTGTTCAGATTGGCGGGGGCATCCGCTCGCTTGAAGCGGTAAAGCGTTATCTCGACATGGGGGTTGGCAGGGTTGTTATCGGTTCTGCTGCCGTGACTGATCCGGCGCTTGTGGGGGAGCTTATGAAGCATTGGCCGGCTTCGAAAATTGTTGTTGGCATTGACGCCGAGAACGGTGTACCGAAAATTAAGGGCTGGACGGAAAGTAGCGACATGCAGGACTATGAGCTTGCCTTGAGGATGAAGGATATGGGTATTGAGAGAGTTGTCTATACCGATATTTCCCGTGATGGGATGATGCAGGGATTCGGCTATGAGAGCACCAAGCGGTTTGCCGAGAAGGCGGGACTGAAGGTGACTGCTTCGGGTGGCGTTACCAATTCCGAAGATCTTCAGCGCCTTGCTTCCCTTCGCCCTTATGGGGTGGATTCGGTTATTATTGGAAAGGCTTTTTATGAGTGCAATTTCCCTTGTCAGGAGCTTTGGTACAATTTTGAGAAGGGGATATGCCTTGACAAGAACTATTCAACAGCTCGTCGCAAATAGCCCTTTTCAGCCGAAGGACAGCAGTTTTCCTCAATAAGCTGAATTTTGTCCGTGCAGAACAGAGAGATGCAACAGCAGATAGAGGCGGTGATTTTCGCGTCGGAAGAGGCGGTCACCCTTCAGGTGATCCGTCAGGTTACGGGTGCGGAGATGGATTCGGCAGCCCTGCAGGAGGTGGTTGAGGGGATCAACAGCGAGTACCGGGAGAGTGGTCGTCCTTTTTTCATTCACAGGATTGCCGGCGGGTACCGCATGCTCAGCAGGGAGGAGTTCGCTCCGGTGCTCCGGAAACTTCAGGCACCGAAAATTCGCAGGAGGCTTTCACGATCCATTCTTGAGGTGCTTTCCGTTGTTGCCTACCATCAGCCGGTAACGCGGGGGGAGATTCATCAGATTCGCGGTGTTAGTTCCGATTATGCTATTGACCGGCTTATGGAGCGCAGGTTCATTGAGGTTCGGGGCCGGGCGGATACTCCGGGAAGACCACTTCAGTACGGGACCACAAAGGAGTTTCTGGACCTTTTTCATCTCTCTTCATTGAAAGATCTGCCCAAGCTTCGTGAAATCAAGGAGATTCTTCGCGAGCATGAGGAGCAGGAGTATTTATCACAATCAGGCGGAGAGGAACCATCTCCAGTCGAAACAGGACTAAAGTCCGGAGCAGGGGAGTATGACGCAGAAGAGCAGGGGTGAAGAGGTCCGCATCAATCGGTATTTGGCCATGTGCGGCATTGCGTCGCGCCGGGCGGCCGACCAGATGGTGATTGAGGGCCGGGTGATGGTCAATGGCCAAATTGTGCAGGAGCCGGGGCTGAAGATAAAGATGGGCAAAGACGAGGTGATTGTGGATGGGCAGAAGTATGCTCTTCCTGAAGAGCGCAAGGTCTACATTCTCTTCAACAAGCCGCGCAATGTCATTTCCACCAGTAACGACGAGCGTGATCGTGAGATGGTGCTTGATTACATCAAAGTTAAAGAGCGGGTTTTTCCGGTGGGAAGGCTTGACCGGAAAACGACCGGGGTGCTGCTGTTTACCAATGACGGCATTCTTGCAAATAAACTTATGCATCCTTCGTCAAATGTGAAAAAAGAGTACCTTGCAGTGCTGGATACCGCTTTTCCACAGAGTTCCCTTCCGCTTCTTACTGGGGGAATGCGGTTGAAGGATACCGGGGAGAAGGTAAGTCCCTGCCAGGCGAAAATTCTTGATGGGGGCATGCAGGTATGGATGAGTCTTCATGAAGGGAAAAATCATCAGGTGCGCAGGATGTTCTGGACCCTCGGTTTTGAAGTTACACGGCTTGAACGGGTTACCTATGCCGGCCTTAAATCCGGCGATCTCAGACGCGGCGAGTGGCGCTATCTGAGCAGAGATGAGGTGCGGCAGCTTCAGGAGCTTGCCGGGAGCTCGTAGGCCGGTTTTGTTCATGCAGGACCAACCCCCATTCCCATGAACCAGTTGCCGCTTTTCCGACCTCGAAATGCCATGCATCTTGTGGTATCGTTTTTTTTCCTGTTCTGCCTTGCCCGTCCGCCGGAGGTCGGGCAATGTGCAACGGACGGCGTAGAGTCCGTGTTCAGCACATTTGAGCCTGAGGGCAATATTGAAGCTTTACTTGATGATCTTTCCGACCTGAAAAAGCAGAAGCTCTACCTGAATGAATCCTCCGCAGAAGACTTGCTTCAGCTCCCCTGGCTGACCCCTTCCGATGTACGCAACATCATTTTTAGACGCACAGATACCGGACCGATTACCAATGAAGCCACCCTTGCCGACATTATAGGCGATGAGAAGGCGGAGTGGACGGTTCCCTACATTTATTTCAGCCGTGAGTTGCAGCTGCGCCGCAAAGCGCTTCGTGAACAGATTGAAGGATCCCTTTACACCCGTTACTTTACGGAAATGCCGGAACGGGACGGTATAACAACTGGTAAATACGCCGGTGAGAACTATAAGCTTTACAACCGGCTGCAGCTTACCATCCCGCACCTGAAGGCGAGTGTGGTGCAGGAGAAGGATGTGGGTGAGCCGGATGTTGATGATTTTACCTCTTTTAGCCTGAACGCTTATGACTTCGGGGTCCTCAAAAGTGCTGTGGTCGGCAACTATACCCTCAATTTCGGTGAAGGGCTCCTCATGGGGCAGAACCGCTATTTTTCAAAGGGTTCGGATCCTGCGGGGAGTGTGCGTTTGAGCTCTCGGCGGCTGAAGCCCTATTCGTCGAGCGGGGAGTACGGGTTTCTGCAAGGGGCAGCGGTTACCCTTCGGCCAGGTCCGTTTGAAGTGACGGCATTCACTTCGTCCAACCGCGTGGACGCACGGGTAGATGAAACAAACGGGCTCATCACTAGCTTTGATGATACGGGTTATCACCGGACTGTGACTGAGTTGGAAAGGCGCGACGGGGTAACTGAAAAAGTTGAGGGTGCGAATTTGCTCTGGAATTTCAGCGGTTCGGGTGTGAACGGCCGGCTCGGCGGTAGCATGATCCATTACGGCTATTCGGAGCCACTGGAGGCACTGGTGGAGTCGGGGATTGACAGGGGAGAGGCATCCTCGGCTGATCTTGTGGGGCTGGAGGCGGCAGTTTCATTCGGCAGGGCAGGGATGTTTCTGGAGACGGTGTTTTCCCAAAAACCTGATGACTCCTCTTGGATTGCGGGGGCGTCGTATGAGCCGGTCCGTGGAGTGACGGCCGTTGTGGCTGTGCGGCAGTATGGTGAGCATTACTATTCACCCTTTGCCGGCGCGTTTGCCGAACGGGGAGACGGAGCATCAAATGAAGAGGGTTATTATGCGGGCATCGACGCCCGGCTCAGCCGAAAGGTGAGGGTGGGGGCATATTACGACTGGTTCCGCTTTCCGCTGCTCAGCCCCTCGTCTTATCCCTATCCTTCCGAAGGTCACGACATGCGGCTGTTTGCTTCGTGGAAAGCCTCATCCTCAATTACCTGGAGCCTGCAGCTGCAGCACAAAAAGAAAGAGGAGGCCTCCTCGGCCCAAGGGGCTCTGGGTGGAGAGGGAGCAATCAATGGTTATGCGCCGCTGCCTTCTCTGACGGACAGGGTAAGGCTAGACTCTGACATCAAGCTTTCCCGGGTATTTAGCATACGGACACGGGGTGAGGTCAAGAGAGTGACGCAGGAGTTTTTTTCGGGCGATGTTTCATACAACGGATGGCTGCTGTATGAACAGCTGAATTATAAGAACGGCAGGCTGAGCCTAAAGTGGCGCGGCACGGTGTTCAATACCGATGATTATGATTCCCAGCTTTATGCATATGAAGACGGTTTGCCGATGCAGTTCAATCTGGGCACCTATAACGGCCGGGGAAAGTCGATTTTTTTTCTTGCGGCTTGGCAGGCACGGGAGAATCTGAAGCTTGCTGCGCGGTATGAAGTTACATTCTACACTGATCGTGAGGTTTACAGCAGCGGGTCTGATTTGCGGTTGACCGATTCACCGGCTTCTTTGCATGTCGGCTGTTTGTGGTCGTTCTGAATGACTAGAGCTTTCAGGACTGTTCGGCCCGTTTGAGGCGGTCGCGGATGGCCCTGCCGAGGCCTTGGTTGGGGGGGAGTTCGCAGTAGATGGCGTGGATGGCCTCTCGGTCGCAGTAGCGGAAGAAACTGAAGAGTTCCCGTGCGTATTCGTCCAGCGAGGCGCAGGTTTTTGCGATGGCTATTCCGGAAGGAGGCGTGCCGAGCCCAATCCAGGCTGAAGCTGGACCTGCTTCTTGGGGCGCATCCCCCTGTTCATGGGTGAGGATTGCGGCTTTCGGGGCGTAGTGGGGGTATTTGAGGCCGGGGCTTTTCGGGGCTTCGTTTTTTATTGTTTTTCCGGCTGGAGTGATTGAGGGCACGACCGCCTGCAGCTCTTCAAGGGTGACGGCTCCGGCGCGGAGCATGAGGGGGTGCGGGCCGCTGCAGTCGACAATGGTCGATTCAAGCCCTATCCGGCTGGGGGCTCCCCTCAGGATAACGGAGATTCTTCCCTCAAGGTCGTTTTGTACTGCTTCCCAGCTGGTGGCGCTTGGCCGGCCTGAACGGTTGGCTGAGGGGGCTGCAATCGGGCTGTGGCAGCATTGAAGGAACTCGTGAGCAATGGGGTGGGCGGGGCAGCGGACGCCGACGGTATCAAGACCTGCCGTCACGGCATAGGGAACTGCACTGCTTTTGGGCAGCACAAGCGTTAGCGGGCCGGGGAAAAAGCGGCTGATTAGCAGTTTGGCTTCGGGGCTGAGTGTTGAGGCAACGCGGGGTAGCTCTTCGGGAGTGCTGATGTGAACAATAAGCGGGTTGTCTGGGGGCCGTCCTTTTGCCTTGAACACTTCGGCGAGGGCTTTGGGGGAGTCAATGGCGGCCCCAAGTCCGTAGACGGTTTCAGTGGGAAAGGCTACCGTCTTTCCTTGATTGAGGATGGCTGCTGCCTCACGGGGCGAGTCGGTGATGAGGGTTTCCATGTGGCAGTCTACCGGCAGATTGAGAGCATTGCGATGGCTCCTGGCATGAACAGCTGGTAAAAGAGCAGGCCTGCAATCGCGCTGAAAATCGGGATGGTGAGGTTGTCGTCGATGCGGAATCCGCCTATTCTTATGATGAACGCCTCAGCAACAGTTCCGACTATTGCCATAACAATGCCTGCTACGGGGTTGAGGTTGGGCACAATGGCAACGATGATGAGTGCGGAGAGGAAAAATGCTGCACTCCCTTCAAGGCTTTTGTCGGCGAAGCGGTGCCGGCCGAATGTTTTTCCGATGAGGGCGGCCATGGTGTCGGAAACGGAAACCATTGAAAAGGCGGTGATAGCGATGATTTTTGGGAAAAAGAGTACCAGAAACAATGCAGAGAGGGTGATGCAGGTGGCTCCGTTGAGGTGCATTTTTTGGGGCTCAAGCTCATGGTGGCGGAGCATTGAGTCGAAGGTGCGGTGGTACCAGTTGGAGACTGGGCCCTCAAAATTTTTCATCAAGTCGACCAGAAAAAATCCGGCAACGAGCGGGGCAAGGATGACAAGGGCAAGCTCTCTCTGTATATGGCAGTAAATGACTGCAATGGCAAGAGAGGAGAGATGGATGGCCTTTCTGGCTACTTCGTAGCGAAGTTCCAGGCGGTCTTTTTCTTCCATAATCACACTGGCTGTTGGGGAGGTCGTCTATGATGTATTACGGCCTGAATATACATTGAATTTTCCAACTCTCCTGCCCGTCTTTTTTGGTTACATTACCTACCTTGAACCCGAAACCGTTTCCCTGCACCAAGGGGGGCGCTTTTGCAACTTCATTTCAGTTGAGTATGCCGAATGACGCATTGAGGGTTGCTGCCATTGACCTTGGCACCAACTCGTTTCACATGGTTATTATTGAAGAGAGCCCGGAAAAAGGGATTGTTGAGATTGATCGTGTCAAGGACATGATCTGTATAGGGCGGGGGAGCATTTCAACGAAAATGCTTGATGAGGAGTCGATGCAGTCGGGAGTCGCCGCCCTGAAAAATTTTCTCGTGCTTGCTTCCGAGCACGGCGTTATCCGCGACAATATTCTGGCCTTTGCCACCAGCGCAATCCGTGAGGCGAAAAACCAGCACGAATTTCTCCGCAGAGTTCGCGAGGAGACCGGGCTGAAGGTAAAGGTCATTTCTGGCATGGAGGAGGCGGAGTTCATCTATTATGGTGTACGCCATGCTGTGAAGCTAAAGGAATCGAACGACCTTCTTTTTGATATTGGCGGAGGATCGGTGGAGTTCATCATTGCCAGTGCAGACGGGGTAAAGCTGCTTGAAAGCCGTAAAATTGGTGTTGCCCGAATGCTTGAGCGGTTTGTGACGAAAGATCCGATTTCAGAAGGGGAGATAACCCTTCTGGAGCAGTTCTTTTCCGCTGAAATGGTCTCTGCCGTCGAGGCGGCTTCGCGGCTGAAGGTGAAGCGCGCCATTGCCTCTTCGGGGACGGCGGAAAACATAGCTCGCATGATCCATTCCATGCATGGTCGTGAAAGCGAGGGTTCGCTGAACAGCAGTTCGTTTACCCGCAGTGAATTTGATATGCTCTACCGGACAATGATTCCCCTGAATTCTGCGGAACGACGGAAAATGAGCGGGCTTGACGAAAAACGGGTTGACTTGATTGTGCCGGGTCTGATTCTTGTCAACATGCTGTTCCGCATGTTTGGGTTTGAGGAGGTTGTGGTATCGGACTCCTCTCTGCGCGAGGGGATGGTACTTCACTATCTGCAGCATAATTCCCTCTCCCGTCCCTGTCCTGAGGGTGAACTCGACATTCGGCGCGAAAGCGTTCAGGAGCTCGGTTTCCGATGCAACTGGAACCAGCGCCATTCCATGCAGGTAGCCCGCATCAGTCTGCAGTTTTTTGATGCTCTCGGGGAGATGCACGGTGTTCAGGTTCACTACCGTGAATTGCTGGAGTATGCGGCTCTTCTGCACAATATTGGCACATTTATCTCCATCTCCTCTCACCACAAGCACAGCCAGTACATCATTCAGAATGGAGGTCTTCGCGGCTTCTCTCCCTCTGAAATAGAGATTATCGGCAATGTTGCCCGCTATCATCGCAAGTCGCCTCCGTCTGAAAAACATGCCGCCTATCTGGGGTTGAAGCCAAAGCATCGGCACGCTGTTGATGTGCTGTCGGGAATTCTGCGGATTGCCAATGGGCTTGAGCGCGGCCACCGGCGGAATGTGGAGAAGGTGAAGATTGTTGAGGAGAAAGGACGGCTGGTGTTCCGGCTGACTACGAAGTTTGAGCCAGAAATTGAGATATGGGCGGCGGATCAGCTGAAGTCTCTGCTGGAAAATGTTCTGGAGAAGCCGATTGCTTTCTGTCGGGTCTGAGTCCCACAGTTCTTTGGTTGAGAGGGATATTTCCGCTCTCCTGCAGCAACCTGGCACTCTCTGGTTTGAATCGGCTTTTGTAGAGGGGGGCGGCGCCCTCTGTTTTTCCGACCCTGTTGCCGCTGTTGCACTTACCTCGCTTGATGCGTTCCCGGAATTTTTTCTTGAGCTTGAGTGTCGGCTTGATGCGGGTTATTTCCTTGCCGGATGGCTTGGCTACGAAGCTGGCAAGGGTTTTGAACGGAATGTTTTCAGTACTCCGGTCGCCTCCAATTCTCAAGCTCTTCTCGGGTGGTTTGGTGTCTACTCTGAACCGCGCCGCTTCTCTCCCGAAACGGTGCGTGAGCTTTTCTCCTCTCTTTCGTCCGATGCCTCGTCCCTTCCGGAGAACCTTTCGTTCAGCTGTTCTGAAGAGGACTATGCCGGAAAAATTGCTGCCATTCGCCGCGAAATTGCCGCTGGCAATGTCTATCAGGTCAATTATACTGGCCAATATAGCTTTGCTGCCTCTTCTGACCCTGTAGGGCTTTTCAGCAGGCTGCGAGGGAGGCAGCCGGATTCCTGGATGGCAATGCTTAACACTCCTGACTGCCAGATTCTTTCGGTTTCGCCAGAACTCTTTTTCCGCCGCCGCGGACGCCTTATTGAGACCATGCCGATGAAGGGAACCGCTCGGCGGGGTGTGACAGAGGCAGAGGACCGCTACGCTCTTCAGGAACTTCAGCGGTGTACGAAGAACCGCGCGGAAAACCTCATGATTGTTGATCTTCTCCGCAACGACCTCGGCCGTATCTGCCGGCCCGGTTCGGTGAGGGTGCCTGAGCTGTTTGCGCCGAGAAGCTGGCCGACCCTGCACCAGATGGTATCACGCATCAGCGGGGAACTCCGGGAAGATGTTGACCTTTATGCCCTGTTTCGGGCGCTTTTTCCCTGTGGTTCGGTGACCGGTGCTCCGAAAATCAGGGCGATGCAGCTTATTGACGGGCTGGAGGATTCACCACGGGGTGTTTATACGGGAACGGTGGGGTTCATGACGCCCGGCCGCGACATGGTGTTCAATGTGGCCATCCGGACGGTGGAGGTGAGAGGGAATGAGGCCGTCTATGGAGCCGGGAGTGGGATTGTGTGGGATTCTGACGCCCTGGGGGAGTTCCGAGAGTGTGCGCTCAAGGCGGATATTCTCAGGCCCTCTTCCGGTCCGGGAACTATGGGTTTGTTTGAGAGCATTCTCTGGAACGGGGAGTACCTTCTTCTCTCAGCCCATCTTCAGCGAATGGAGAGTTCTGCTGAAGCTCTTGGCCTGCCCTTTAGCCGCCTTCGGGCGTTGCAGGTTCTTGTGGCACTGGAGCGGGAGATGCTTCTTTCGGGAGCGCGCAGCAAGGTTCGCTTGATGCTCTCGCCTGCCGGCGAACTTGCCGCCACCCATGCAGTAATTGGGCCTTCTTTCTTCTGCTCAGAATCTCTCCACATCTGCCTTGCAGAGGATCGGGTTGATTCCCATAACACGCTCCTCCGGCATAAAACCACCGCGCGGGACTTCTATGACCGTTATTACCGTGAGGCTCTCCGTCGCGGCTTTGATGAGGTGCTTTTCGCCAATGAACGGGGCGAGATAGCTGAGGGGGCAATCAGTTCGGTGTTTGTAGAGAGGGGGCAGCAGCTTCTGACCCCACCACTGAGCGCAGGGATTCTTAACGGCGTGATGAGAGGCTACCTGCTCAAAACGCGCCCTGGAGCAACGGAAGCAGTGCTTTCACTGAAGAACCTTGTTCCGGGTGGCAGGCTTTTCCTTGCCAATGCTGTACGGGGGGTTCGCTTGGCGATTTTCACTGGGGAAACAATTTCAGTAGAATGATCCTTCTGCCCCGATCACCGGTCGTTTGGGAGGAGCCCTCAATTAGCTGTATATTTCTGTCTGCCACTTCCTTAATACTATCCCGAACCAGCCATGCGAGATCATACGCCGAACTTCACCATGCATGAACTCAGCGCCGAGAACCGTTCCCTTATCAGCACCACTCTTCAGCAGCTGCTTGAAAAACTTGCGGCAGACGGCAAAATGACAGCCGACTCACTGCTTGAGTTCTGGGTGGAAGTGCCCGGCGTGAAACGCATTCGCGGTACATTCCGTGGTGGATTTCTCATGCCCGACAGCTTTGTATATCTCTCCGATTATTTCCTGCCCGATGCCAGCAACCTTACCCCGACCACTGCATACGGCGAAGCCGAAAATCCTCTCCAGCAGGCATGGAGTGATCTTCTCGATGAATTCTACTATCAGATAGAGATTTTCACCTCCCCCGTATCAGTCCCCAAAGGCGTCACCCTCGAACTCTGGGCAGGCACTCGCCACCGCCCCGAAGGCGAATGGATATACGCAGTAGACCGTAAAATCGAACTCCTGTAGCCCGTCATAAGTATGTAACTATTTGTATTCCAATTATTAGCTTTTTTTACTCTTTTGAGGGGCAGATTGGGGCGAGGGGGCAGGTGGGGCAGGCTGGCTTTTTGGCTTTGCAGGTGTAGCGGCCATGGAGGAGGAGGTAGTGGTGGAAGTCGACGACCCAGGGTTCTGGGATGATTTTCATGAGGGCGGTTTCGGTGTCTTCTACTTTGGTTGTATGGCAGAGGCCGAGGCGGTTTGAGACTCGGTGGACATGGGTGTCGACGGGCATGACTGGCTGGTGGAAGGCGGCGGCGAGGACGACATTGGCGGTTTTTCTGCCGACTCCGGGGAGCTTTTCGAGTTCTTCTCTTGTTTCGGGGACTTTTCCGCCGTATTGCTCTGTGAGGATGATGCTGACGGCGCGGATATTTTTTGCTTTGTTGTTGCAGTAGTTGATGCTTCGGACAAGCTGGAGGACGCCTTCTGGCTCAAGATGGCTGAGGCTTTTTGCGTCGGGGGCTTCCTGGAAAAGTTCGCGGGTGACGATATTGACCTGCCGGTCTGTTGCCTGTGCGGCGAGGATGGTGGCTATGAGCAGTTGGAAGGGGGTGTTGAACAGGAGTTCAGTTTTGGGTTCGGGGTAGCGGGTGCCGAGTACTTCTTTGATGAACTGGATCTTGTCTTTTGGTGTGCGGTTCATGTTGTTTCTTCAATGTTTTGCTGCTGGACAATAGTCCGTTCGGGGAGGATGACGGCTGTCAGTTTTCCCAGATGAGGCCTGTGGGTGTATACGCAGCCGGTATCTATGGCTATGAGGCGCTCAAGCATGATTGGTCTGGTAATAGGGGTGTGGGCGCAAACGAGCGTTTTTTCCCATGGGTAGATGCCTGCGGCGAGGTATTCTTCCTGCATGTGTTCGCGCTGCCAGCTGAGCTCTTCGGGGTCGTGAAGGGTGAGGTTTTCTGCTATGTTGAGTTCGGGGTCTAGACCTCCATGGGCGAAGAACCAGTGCTGGGTGGCAATATGGCTTTTACAGTCGGCCAAGAGTGCCAGATGTTCGGGAGGCAGGTTGATTCCTCCGTTTTTTCCATAGGAGTCCATTGTTGCTCTTCCGCCGCTGAGGAGCCATGGTCTTGACTCACCGGTTTTGAGGTACTCAAGCAGCATCAGTTCGTGGTTGCCCTTGATGAAATGGCAACTGAACTTTTGGTTGAGTTCTATGAGGTAGTCGACTACCTCTTTTGAGCTTTTACCTCGGTCTATGAAGTCGCCGAGAAAGATGAACTGGTCATCAGAGCGTGGGTTGATGTTCCTGACCAGTGCTTTCAGGGTAAGAATGCAGCCGTGGATGTCGCCGATGGCGATGATCCTGTGATCTTCACTGAGGGAAGTATGCATGCCGCCTCCTTTCCTGTTGCTCCGTTTGCCCTTTGGCGTCGGGTTTTGCAGCACGGGGCGGGGTGTGGTCGATAAGTCCCCGTCCGTTTTTGTGGATTTTCCCTTCTTCTTTGAGCGCGTTGAAGATGGCGTCGAGTATGCCGTTGACAAACTTGCTGCTTTTGTCGGTGCTGCTGAATTTTTTTGCTATCTCAATGGCTTCGTTGATGGAGACTTTCGGGGGAATGTCGTCGCAGTAGAGGAGTTCGGCCATTGCCATGCGCAGGATGTTCTTGTCGATAATGGCGATGCGGCTCATGTCCCAGTTGAAGGTGTGGGCGGCAATGTAACGGTCGATTTCCTCCATGTGCTCTTTAATGTTCTTAAGCAGGAGGTTGAAGAACTTCATGGCGTTGGGATCGCCAAGAATTTCGGGCGTGAGGAGCCAGCCGGCAGCGGAGTCTATGTCGGTTTCACGGAGTTCGAGGGTGTAGAGTGCCTGTAATATCTTTTCGCGGATTTGTCTTCTATAGGTTTTCATGCAGGGACGGTTATGTGGTTGAGGTCTTGAGTATCTCCCTGAGGACCGTTTCTGCCTGGCTGAGGTCCTCGAGGAGGACATCGGGGCTGTGCTTTTGGAGCTGGCTGAGGGAGTATGTGCCGGTGGCAACGGCAATGGAGCGTGCGTTGAGCACCCGGGCACAGGTGATGTCGTGTTCAGTGTCGCCTATAATGACTATATCTTCTTCAGTGAATGTTTTCCCGGTAAGCTTATAAGCTTTTTCAACAGCGACGGGAGGCAGTTCGTTTCGATGGTAGCCGTCGTCGGCAAATGCTCCGAACGGGAAGTAGTGGTTGAGGCCGGGAAGGGAGAGCTTGTGGCGACCGGATTCTTCGAAGTTGCCTGTCAGGAGGCCGAGCAAAAGGTCGGTGTGGGTGGACAGCTGAAGGAGCAGTTCCCGCACTCCTGCCATGAGGGTGATGTCCGTCTCGCGGGCATGCATGCGGAAGAGGGTGCAGTAGGTCTGCTTTGCGCTGTTGAATTTCTGGCCGATCTCCCCGTCGCTGAGTCCTGCGGGTCGGAGCGCGTCATAGATGATTCCGCTGTCCATTCTGCCGGCGAAGTTGCAGGAGTCGGCTGTGCCATGGGTTCCGTAGACTTCCTGAAGCGCGTCGCATAGAATGCGGCGATTGATGCTCCCTACGGAGAGGAGTGTCCCATCTATGTCAAACAACACGAGTTTCTTGGTCATAGTCAACAGCGGGCATTTTTTCAATGCCTGATTTTTTCAAGACGGACAGGAATCAGTTTCGATACACCTTCTTCTTCCATGGTGACCCCGTAAATTGCCTGGCAGGAGGCCATGGTGTTCTTGTTGTGCGTAACAATAATGAATTGGGTGTTATTCTCAAATTTTTTCAAGAGTTTAATGAATCTGCCGACATTTCCGTCGTCAAGTGGGGCGTCAACTTCGTCAAGAATACAGAATGGGCTGGGTTTGACGAGATAGATGGAAAAAAGCAGGGAGAGGGCGGTGAGGGCTTTTTCACCTCCGCTGAGCTGTTCGATGGAGAGGGGCTTTTTTCCTTTGGGCTTGGCGACTATTTCAATATGTGCTTCAAGTGGGTCGTTGGCGGTGTGGATGAGGAGGTCGGCCTCATCTTCGGGGTCGAAGAGTTCCTGAAAAATTGTGGTGAAGTTTTTCCGCACGGCCTGAAATGTTGTTTCAAGTTTCTCCAGGGCGGTCCGGTTGATCTCTTCTATTGTTTCGAGAAGTTGTGCTTCGGCGGTGTGGAGGTCGTTTTTCTGTTCTGTGAGGAAGTCGAGCCGCTCTTTTTCCGCTTGATATTCGTCGAGCGCAAGTTCGTTGACCGCTCCGAACTGTTCGCATTGCTGTTCAAGGGCTGCGAGTGTTTCAGCGGCCAGATTGTCATCGAGCGGCTTCTCTGCTTCGGGCAATTTTATGGTGGCAAGTTTGCAGTTGTATTTGAGTTTGACCGAGGTGAAGATGCGTTCAAGTTCCTGCTGCATTGCTGAGCGTTCCCCGGTGAGGGTGGTCTGAAGCTGGCGGCCGACATCCAGCTTCCTGTTCATTTCGCGCACGCTGTTGCGGGCGTCCTGCTGGCGCACCTGTTCCTGGTGGTAGCCCGATTCTTTTTCGTTGAGCGATTTCTGGTGCTCTGCAACCTGTATTCGTTTGGTTTCGAGCGCTGTTTTCAGGGTTGCGGCGGTTTTTGTGAACAGGGTGAGGTTTGCGGCTGCCGAGGCTGCTTCAGTATGCAGCGCGTCGATTTCTTCGCGGAGGGTGGCACGGATGGCGCGGCAGTTTTCAATTGCAGTTCGCAGCTTGTCGAGTTCCTGCAGGGCGTCACGGTAGCTGTTCTGGCGATGTTGCAGCTCTTTCCCGATTTCGTGGTATTGCGTTTCTAGCTTCGTGAGCTCTGCCTGCAGGGTGAGGATTTCTTTCCGGACCCCTTCGTTGTCTCTGCTCTCTTCTGTGAGGGAGGGGAGGAGCACGAGAAGCTTTTCATTACATTGGTCGGCGGCGTTCTTCAGTTCGGCTACTTCGGTTTTTCCGGAGAGAATCTGGGCGTTGAGTCCCTGCTCTTCGGCTTCAAGGAGCGCGAGTTCTTTTTCAGCGGAGGCGATTGCTGATTCGGTTTCACGGATGGCCGGTTGTCCGCTGCTGGTTTTGAGTTCGCGGAGTTTCTGTTCAAGCTTCGCTGTCTGTTCCTCTTCGCTCCTGATGGAGCTCTCCATGTCGGCAAGCTTTTTTCCCAGGCAGTCCCGTTCGGTTTTTTTCCCGAGCCTTAGCCCTTCGCTGCTTTTCGGGCTGCCGGCAAGCAGAAGCCCTTTTGCTGTGAATTTTTCTCCCTCTAGGGTAACCATTGAGAGTTCGGGGTGGAGGAAGGCGAGCTCTTCTGCGGTTTCGGGGGTCGGGACGGTATAGCTGCCGAAAAGCAGCATGGCCAGTGCGTTGTGCATCTCCGGCGGAGAGGAGACGAGCTCTATGGTTTTTTTTGCTCCTGGAATGTTGGGCCCGCTTTCGGGCGGTGCCTGGGGGACAAGGTCGAGCACAAGGAAGCTGACCTTCCCCTTTGCGGAGCGACGCAGGGCGGCAATGCCCTTGCGGGCTTCCTCAAGGGTGCGACAGACATAGTAGTTCATGCTTTCGCCGAGTGCGGCGTTGACTGCTTTTCGTGCCGAATCGTCCAGAGAGAGGTGGTCGGAGAGGCAGCCAATTCCTGGCCGTCCCTCTTTGTGCTTTTCAAGGAACCCGATCCCTTCGGGCATCCCTTCAAAGTTGTCGAGTACGGAGTTGGCAAGCAGAATCTGGTTGTTCAGCTGGCCGCGGGAAGAACGGAGGCTGAGGAGCCGTTCTTTTTGTTCTTCAAGTTCCGCTGCGAGCTCTTCGCGCTCTTTGTGCAGAAGGGTTTCGCGTTCTCTTTGGCGGGTGAGCCGGTCCTGGTTTTTCCCAAGTTGTTCTGTGCACTCTTTTTTGCCGGGGGCGAGGGTTTCCAGGCGCTCTCTGGCGGTTTGCCGCTTCGTTTTGATTTTTTCTTGTTCGTTTAAAAGATGCTGCTGTTCGGCCTCAAGTGCCTGTCGTTCAAGGGCAAGGCGGTTGGCTGCCTGCTGGCGTTCAGCACTTTTTGTGCGCTCAAGGGTGAGCCTGTTGCGCTGTTCGTGGAGTGTGCTGTTCAACTGGTCGTGTTTAGCGGCAAGTGTCTGGAATTTTTCCTGAAGCTTTGAAGAGACGCTCTGGGCTTCGGGCTGTTTCGCTTCCAGTTCCTCTTCAAGCGTTTCCTGATTGAGGATTTTCCCCCCTTTTTCAGTGGCGAGGGTTTCTGTTTTTCCAATACTGCCGGCGAGGTTTTTCTGCTGCTCTTCATGCTGCAGAAGCTGCATTTCAAGAGCATGGACCTCTTCGTTGCCTGTGTTTACCTGTTTTTGAAGGAGGGTGAGCGCCTGTTCCTCTTCAAGCTGACGGCGTTCGGCTTCAAGAATAGTGCTGTCTTCGGTTGCAATTCTGGCTGCCAGTTCATGGTTCTGCAACTCTTCCTGCTCAATTTTTTGGCTGAGCGGTTCGAGTGTTTCCTGCAGTGTTTCCATGGTGTGCCATGAGAGCCGGAGGTCGAGCTCGCGCATGCGGGTTTTCAGCTCTCGGAGCTTTTCTGCTTTTCTGACCTGAAGTTTCAGATTGCGGACTTTTTTTTCAACCTCGTTCATGAGGTCGTCAACCCGGGTAAGGTCGCGCGAGGCACTTTCAAGCTGTCGGAAGGTTTGTTTCCGTCGCTGTTTGTATCGGGTTATTCCTGCGGCTTCTTCAAACAGCTTCATCCGCTCTTCGCTTTTGTTACTGATGATTTCTTCAATCATTTTCAATTCAATCACCGAGTAGGCGTCGCTGCCCATGCCGGTGTCTGTGAAGAGGTCGAGGATGTCTTTCAGGCGGCAGGGAACCTGGTTGAGCAGAAAGTCGCTTTCGCCGTTCCGGTAGATTCTTCGGGTGACGGTGACCTCCGTGTATTCAGTGGGGAGGATGTTGCGTGTGTTTTCAATGGTGAGGGAGACCTCGGTGAAGCTGAGAGGCTTGAGGTTTCGTGAGCCGTTGAAAATGATGTTTTCCATTTTCGCCGACCGCAGGAGTGAGCTTTTCTGCTCACCCAGCACCCAGCGGATGGCGTCAACAACATTGGTTTTTCCGCACCCGTTGGGGCCGACAATGGCGGTAAGCCCTTTGTCGAAGGATATTTTTACTCTGTTGGCAAAGCTTTTGAAGCCGAACAGCTCTATTTTGGACAGATACATTGCGACAGTTCGACAGTTCGATAGTGCGCTTGGGGGATCTCAACATATTGTGCTGTAAAGTAAAGAAAAAAACCAGTATGTGCTCAATGCTTCAGTGGCGCTTTTTTATGGCTCAGAACTGCCTTTGCATCGCCTGTATGACCAGGCGGCATTCAGCTGCCGCTTTGACGCTGTGTGTGCGGATGATGTCGGCCCCGTTCAGGATGGCTAGGGTTTCAGCCGTTATTGTGGCATTGAGCCTCTCTGTAGTTGGCGGTGCGCTCTTGCCCTCTTTTTGGATTGCGTTTCCCAGAAAGGATTTGCGTGACACTCCGGCAAGGATGGGCCGTCCTGTCCGGCGGAACTCCTTGAGTCGTCGGAGCAGGGTGAAGTTTTCTTCAACGCTTTTGCCGAATCCGAAGCCAGGGTCGATGATGATGCCCGTGACTCCGGCCAATTCAGCCCGCTCGATTGCCTGCTGGAGAAAGTTGATGACGGTTTCGACAATATCACCCTCGCCCGTCGGTGTGCCGGTGCTCCACTGCATTGATTCGGGTTTTGAGGGGGTGTGCATAAGAATTACCGGTGCTTTGTGCCGGGCGCATACTTCTGCCATGTTGAAATCAAAGGTGAAGCCGGAGATGTCGTTGACAATGTCGGCTCCGGCGAGGAGTGCGGCTTCGGCAACTTCCGCCTTGCATGTGTCTATGGAGATGATTGCGTCTGTGTGCTGGCGGAGCATGGCTATGAGCGGGGCGGTCCGCTGGGTTTCCTCTTCGGTGTTGACGGGGATGGCTCCGGGGCGTGAGGATTCTCCGCCGATGTCGATGATGTCAGCCCCTTCGCCGAGCATTGTGAGGGCGTGGTCCAGGGCGGTATTAAGGTTTAAACAGCCAGAAGTCAGGTTTAAACAGCCAGAAGTCAGGTTTAAACAGCCAGAAGTCAGGTTTAAACAGCCAGAAGTCAGGTTTAAACAGCCAGAAGTCAGGTTTAAACGGCCAGAGGTCAGGTCCAAACAGCCGGAAGTCAGGTTTAAGCGGTTGGGGGTCCGGTCTGTAGGGTTGGGGGTTTCGGCGGGGTGGTCCTCCTTCTGTTCAAAGGCGCCTCCATCATGGAAGGAGTCGGGGGTGGTGTTCAGAATGCCCATGATTTTGGGGCCCTGCTTAAAATCCATGATGCGGTCGCGGCAGGCAATGGTTCGGGTTTCGGGTCTGAAAGATGTCATCAGGGCGTTATGAACTTCAGGTTATGCTGAATGGTACGGGTGTGAAGGTCAGGAGAAAGACCAGAATGGAAATCCAGCCGATTGCAATTCGGCTGTTGCTTATGGGGTGGTCATACATTGTAGGGGGATGGCCGGTGCCGATGAATTTCATCAGAATGAATACCCAGAGAATCCATCCGGGCCATGAGAGTCTGATGAGGGCCGAGGGCAGTAACCCTGCGGGCACAAACGGGGTGAGGGAGGCTGCTATTTCCAGAAGCGAGGGGAGGGCAAGCAGCGTGATGAAGAGGAGAAAAATGCGTCCGGCGGTGCGGTGCCCTTTACGGCCAAACATGGCGTAGGTGATGTGGCCGCCGTCGAGCTGCCCGACGGGAAGAAGGTTGAGTGCGGTGACAAAGCATCCAAGCCAGCCGGTAAAGAGAAACGGGTAGTGGTACATTTCAGTCATCGGTGGTAGGTTGCGGGGCGAGAGCGTTGTTTCGAGCAGCAGCCAGAGGATGTTTTTTCCGAGCTGGAGCGTTCCTTCGGGTGCCGCTGCCGGAGAGCCGCCGGTTGCAAGGTATTTGGGATGGATGGTGAAGATGAAGTCGGCCGGGGGAAGGTTCAGAAATCCGTAGAGGAGGAGACCGAGGCAGACCGCGAAGCCACTGAGGGGTCCAGCAACGCCTATGTCGAAGAGGGCGTTGCTCTCTTTGAACGGTTCCCGGATTCTGATGACTGCTCCCATTGTGCCGAGGCTGAGGATCATTGGGAGCGGGGGGAGGGGGATGTAATAGGGAAGCGTGGCACGGACGCGGTGGTACAGTGCGGCAAAGAAATGGCCGAATTCATGGACGCTGAGAAAGAGGATGAGCGTGAGCGCATAGGGAATGCCGGGCTTGAGCGAGGTGATGAGGTTCGCGAATGTGGTGAAGGAGAGGGTGCCCCCTGCCCAGAAAACCCCTGCTGCAATTGTAGTGAGAAGGGTTGTTGCAAAAAGACCTAGATGGAGCAGAATATTCTGCTCCTTGAGTATTGCCAGGCGGGAGTGATGGGAAAAGCTCATGCTGTTTGCCAGAGGATTATTCTTTATTCTTTTTTTCTTTTTCGCCGAAGGTGGCGGTCAGTCCCCGGGCAAGAGCTGATTTTTCGGCGTCGGTGAGTTTGGCTTCAGGATGGGCGGGTAGGTAGAACCATGGGGGCATTTTCCCTTCTCGTACTTCATCTGCAGCGTCGTCTCCCTCATTTTTCCCCTCGCGCCCCCATTCTGATACATTGAATTCGGCTCGGCCGATCGAGACATCAAGCTGCGAGAGCCAGGAAAGCGGCGCTATGTGGCTGTACCATGGCCATATGGTTTCATTGGAATGGCAGTCGCTGCATGCTCTGAAAAAAAGCTCCCGTGTTTCTGGGGCGTTCCATGCGGGCTCTCCGGTGATGGGGGGGTTGGTGTGGTTTTTGCCGAAGGGTATGAGCTGGATGGCGGCAAGGCAGAGTGCGGCACCGCCGATGATGGTTGCTGGTTTCATTGTAAGCGAACTCCTTTTCTTTTTTTTTGATTTCGATGAGCTTGCATATCAGGGCAATGTGCTTGCGGCCGGATGTCCGTCAAAACTGACGGTAGTTATGGTAAGCGGCCAGCGGGAAAGAACGGCATGGTCTCTTCTGCCGGTGGCTATTTCCGCAAGTGCGTCAAGTTCAGGTTCTGAGTAAAATTTTCTTGCCGAGGTCAGCCCGTCCATGGTGAATTCCCTGATTCCCTGAAGGGAGGCCATCAGCGGAACGCCGGCAGCAAGTATTAGGCTCCGGAATCCGTCAATGCCTATGAACGCCATTGCTCCTGTTTCTTTTGAGCGGGCAATCATCATTGCGAGCTGTCCACCGCTGAAGTGGTGGAGGCTCTGGGCCATAATGACAAGGTCGAACGAGCCCGGCTCAATACCTTCAAAGCTGCATGCGTCGAGCGTGCGGAAGGTGACGGGAAGTCTCTTTTGCTTGGCGATACTGACTCCCTCTTCAACATAAGCGGTTACGATATCGGAACTGGTTACCTCTGCCGGCAGCCGTTGCTGCGTGACCTCTTTGGCAAGGGCGAGTGCCAGTCCTCCCACTCCTCCGGCAAGCTCCAGAACACGGGCATTGCGGCCGCTTCGTTCTGCAATGTCAATAATGATGCTGCGGAGATAGCTGACATACCTCTGGTTGAGCGCGAGCATGCCTGTGAGCCGTTCAAGCGCCCGAGCCAGCTGAAGCTTCCGTGTGGGGGAGAGTGCCGCCATATCCATATGTTCGGCTTTCGTGGTGCGCAGGGCGCCGTCAATCAGTTCCGGAATGAAAAAGCCAAGGCCCGACTGGCGGGATACCTCCAGTCGCTCTTTGTGAAAATTTTCGAGAAATTGATCTGCCTGCTTTTCAAGATCGTTCAGGCAGCTCCATCCTGTCGGGAATTCTCTGCGCCTGCGGAGATTGTTTATTGCTCTGTAACCGGCAGTCCTGAGTTGCAACATGGTCCAGCTCCGGTTCTTTTCGGTTTGCCTCGGGATCTTTTATTCAATATACACATGCCACTCAATTTCACACAATACGCGGTGTTCAGGCGTTCGGGTGCCGAGATTTTTTTAAAAAAACATCCGAAGGGAAATTATTTGTCATCTGTTTTGCTTATACTCTTCTGTAACTGATATGTTTTTGATATCAATTAAGCGAACGGATGAAAGTACTGAACAAAAAGAGTGACTATGCGGTGCGGGCATTGCTTGCACTTGGAGCGGGGGGGGATGGATTTCTCTCGGCGAGGGCCATTGCCGAGGGGCAGCAGATGCCTTATCAGTTTCTTCGCGGACTGTTGCAGGATCTTATACGCCATGGTATGGTTGAGTCGCGCGAGGGCGCGAGGGGCGGTTTCCGGCTTCTGAAGGACTGTGACGAGATTGCCCTGCTTGACATTATAGAGATTTTCCAGGGGCCTGTGCAGGTGTCGGAGTGCATGTTCCGAAAACAGATTTGCGTGAACCGGGCGAACTGTGTGCTCCGTCATGAAATTCTCCGGATTGAGCGTGTGGTGCAGCGGGAGTTTGAAAACATTACGATAGGCAAGTTGATGCGGGACCTTGAGAAAGCTCATCGGCCACAGACCGCGCAGAAGAATGAAGCGAACATAGTGAAAGGAGTTTTTTGAGCATATGCAGCGACAGATCATAACGATAGATGAGGCGCTCTGTACAGGGTGCGGTGATTGCATCCCGGGATGCCCTGAGGGGGCTTTGCAGGTTATTGACGGCAAGGCGCGTCTGGTCAGCGACCTTTTCTGCGATGGGCTCGGGGCCTGCATCGGTCATTGCCCGACGGGGGCGATGAGGGTTGAAGGGCGTGAAGCTCTGCTGTATGATGAGAAGAGGGTCATGCGTGAACACATTATGCCAAAGGGGCACAATGTCATTAAGGCGCATCTGCAGCATCTTCTGGATCATGGAGAGGACGGTTATCTCGCGGAGGCTCTTGAGTGTTTTCGGGAGGCAGGAATTCCAGCTCCTCTTGACGGCGGCCCTTCTCATGCTGCTGTTGCCGGGCATGGCGGAGGGGGGTGCCCCGGGAGCAAAACGATGGCGTTTGGTTCAGTGGCTGGAGGAGCATCGCCTTCGGGCGGGGTATTGGACGCTCCGAGCGAGTTGACGCAGTGGCCGGTGCAGCTGCATCTGGTTTCTCCTCTCGTCTCTTATTTTAAGGGTTCCGATCTTTTGCTCGCTGCCGATTGCACGGCGTTTGCTGTTGGGGATTTTCATAACCGCTTTCTGCGTGGAAAAAGTCTTGCGGTGGCCTGTCCGAAACTTGATTCGGGAATTGATATTTACATTGAAAAGCTGGCGGCTATGATTGATGAGGGTGGGTTGAACACCATTACAGCCCTTGTTATGGAGGTTCCCTGCTGCAACGGGTTGATGACGATTGTGCAGCGGGCCTTTCAGGCTTCGTCACGGAAAGTGCCGGTGAAAAAGATTGTGATTGGGGTGAAGGGTGATACACTGTCGGAAGCTTGGGTGGAGTTGTGAGGGAGGTGGGCCGATGATGAAAGATGCCATGGGCGGGTACCGCGGAACAGAGAGGGAGATCAGCCGGATGATCATGGATCAGCCTGGTAACGCGGAGGCTTGGTTCAACCGCGCCAATGCGCGGAGCTGCACTGGCAAGTGGGATGGGGCTGTGGACGACTACACCACGGCACTGAAAACCGGCCTCAGGTTTCGGGAAATGATTGTAGCGTATGGAAACAGGGGGATGGCTCGGGCGCAGTTGGGGGATATGGTTGGCGCAATCGAGGATTTCAGTGTAATCATCAATCTCCGCCCGAACAATACTCGCCTGTTTAGGGCGGCATTTCGAAGCAGGGCAGAAATGAAAGAGAGGAGAGGTGACAGGGCAGGTGCGGCCGAAGACAGACGGATGGCAGAGCAGGTGGTGTCAGAAACAGTAACACAACAATAAAGAGGAGAAAAGCAATGGGTATGTTTTGTAATCAGTGCCAGGAGAGCATCCATGGAACGGGATGTACTGCAAGGGGTGTCTGCGGGAAGGATGAAATGACGGCAAAACTGCAGGATACGCTGGTGTATGCTACTGTTGGGCTTGCCATTGCGGCGGGACGGCAGGCGGGCGGGGTTTCTCGGGAAGCGGGTCGCAGGATCAGCGAATCGCTTTTTGTGACGGTGACCAACACCAATTTCGACGATGTTGCCATTGTTGAGGAAATCAACAAAACCCTCGCCATGCGCGACAGTCTGAATGCGCTTCTGCCTTCAGCTCCTGAGCTCGATGCCGCGAGTTGGACCGGAAGCACACGGGATGAGTTCCTTGCAAAAGCGCAGACGGTGGGCATTGAATCCTACAGTGCGAATGAGGATCTCCGTTCGCTGAAAAGCCTCATCCTATACGGCTTGAAGGGACTTGCTGCCTACACGGATCATGCTGCTGTGCTTGGTTATGATGATGACGAGGTGAACGCTTTCTATGCCAAAGGGCTTGGGGCGCTTGTAGAGGATCTTTCTGCTGATGAACTGACCGCTCTTGTTCTGGAGACGGGAGGCACGGCTGTGAAGGCAATGGCACTCCTCGATCGGGCAAACACCTCAACCTATGGTAATCCGGAAATCACGAAGGTCAACATCGGCGTCGGCACAAAGCCGGGTATCCTGATTTCGGGCCATGATCTCCGCGACATGGAGGAACTGCTGCAGCAGACTGAGGGCACCGGAGTGGATGTGTACACCCATTGCGAGATGCTACCGGCGCATTACTACCCGGCTTTCAGGAAGTATTCGAACTTCGTGGGCAACTACGGCGGTTCATGGTGGAAGCAGGACCGGGAGTTCGAGTCGTTCAATGGCCCGATTCTGATGACGACGAACTGTATTGTTCCTGTCCGTGAGTCGTACCGGAAGCGGATTTTCACTACAGGCATGGCTGGTTATCCGGGCCTTGTGCATATTCCGGCGAGAAAAGAGGGCGGAACCAAGGATTTTTCGGCCCTTGTGGAGCTGGCAAAAACATGCAAGCCGCCGGTTGAGATTGAAACGGGTGAGATTGTCGGTGGATTCGCACACAATCAGGTGCTTGCTCTGGCCGACAAGGTGGTTGATGCTGTGAAGTCGGGTGCCATCAAGCGGTTTGTGGTGATGGCGGGATGTGACGGCCGGCATGCGTCGCGGAAGTACTATACCGGAGTTGCTGATGAGCTGCCCGAGGATACGGTGATTTTGACGGCCGGCTGCGCTAAGTACCGCTACAACAAGCTTCAGCTTGGTGATATTGGTGGCATTCCCAGAGTGCTCGACGCTGGCCAGTGCAACGACTCCTATTCGCTTGCTGTCATTGCCTTGAAGCTGAAAGAGGTGTTCGGGCTTGACGACATCAACGACCTGCCGATCTCCTTCGATATTGCCTGGTACGAGCAGAAGGCAGTTACTGTGCTCCTTGCGCTCCTTTTCCTTGGGGTGAAAGGTATCCGCCTCGGACCAACACTTCCGGAGTTCCTGACTCCGAATGTTGCAGCTGTTTTGGTGGAGAAGTTCGGCATCAAGTCGATTGGTACCGTTGAGGCTGATGTGGAGGCGATGATGGTCGGAGCATAATCCGGAAGGCTTTCCATCATGTTTATTCAGAGGCTGCTCGGGATTTATTTCCGGGCGGTCTTGTTTTTTTATACTCCGCTATGTTTGAGAGTTCCCTGTCCTGCTGACGAAAGGTCTAAGTGACTTTGTGGTACGGTTACTGCTAGGGGGGCTCTGGAAGGGTAGGACCGGCGGAGGAGTGCCATGCAGCCATTGCATTCCGGATATCTTCTCTGTATATACTTTCTTTGCCGGGTGTTCCGGCGCCATGAATTTTTCCCAGACAGTATGATGGTTCCGGTTTCTGATGAGGCTGTGCATGAGGCACTGCAAAGGGTGTTCGGGTTTCGTGGGTTTCGGCCGAACCAGCGGGAGGTGGTGCGGGCACTGCTTGACGGCAGGGATGTTTTTGCCGTGATGCCGACGGGTGGGGGAAAGTCGCTCTGTTATCAGCTCCCCGCAGTGTTGCTTCCGGGCACCTGCATGGTGGTCAGCCCGCTGATTGCACTCATGAAGGATCAGGTTGACGGGGCGAGAGCAAACGGCATCCGGGCCGCTTTTCTGAACAGTTCTCTCACTCTGGATGATCGCCGCAAGGTTCTTGATGAACTGCAGTCAGGTTCGCTTGATTTGCTCTATGTGGCTCCCGAGCGCTTTGCCGTGGAGTCGTTCCGGAAACTGATCGGGAAGGTGCCAATCAGTATGGCGATTATTGATGAGGCGCACTGCATCTCTGAATGGGGGCACGATTTCAGGCCGGATTATCTGCAACTGTCATCTCTGGTTACCATGTTCCGGGATGTTCCCGTGGCGGGGTTTACAGCTACGGCCACGGAGCGGGTACAGCTTGATACCCTCCGTCGGCTCTCTCTGCGTGAACCTTTTACCGTCAGGGCGTCGTTCGACCGCCCGAACCTGACCTATTCCGTCCTTTTCAAGGATGGTGTTGACGCTCAGATTGTTTCACTGCTGCGAAACCATTCCGGCAAGGCGGGCATCATCTACCGTACCAGCCGCAAAAGCGTTAACGACACTGCCGCCATGCTTCAGGCCAAGGGCTTTCGGGCTCTTGCCTACCATGCGGGCTTGGGTGATGAAGAGCGGGAGCGGAACCAGAACGCCTTCATTCGTGATGAGGTTGATGTGATTGTGGCAACCATTGCGTTTGGCATGGGTATTGACAAGTCGAACATTCGGTTTGTCATTCATGCCGACATGCCCAAAAGTATTGAAAATTACTATCAGGAGACCGGACGGGCCGGCCGTGATGGTGAGCCTGCTGAGTGCACCCTGCTTTTTTCGCAGGGCGATATGGCGAAGCTTCATTTTTTCATTGACACCATGACGGACGAGGGGGAAAAAGCCCGTGCGCTTGAAGCGCTTCGGAAGGTGGCCTCCTTTGCCTCGTCGGGGGTCTGCAGGCGTAAAGCGCTGCTGAACTATTTCGGGGAACATTACAGAAAGGAAAACTGCGGTTCGTGTGATGTATGCCTTGGCCATTTCAGGAGCGTCGACTGCACGGTTGAGGCGCAGATGCTGCTGTCTGCCATTGCGCGCACCGATGAGCGGTTTGGGGCTTCGCATATTGTGGATGTTGTTGTTGGCAGCAAAAACAGGAAAGTCAAAGAGTGTGGTCACGACCGCATTAAAACTTACGGGGTAGGCAAGGGAAAAGACAAAAAGTTCTGGCGGCAGCTGATTGACGAACTGCTTGCACGGAATGTGATTGAGAAATCCGAAGGTCTCTATCCTGTGCTGATATTGTGTGAAAAGGCCATTGGAGTGCTGCGCGGTGAAACGACGGTTTCCATGGCCGTGGCTGCGGTTGCCCGGTCGACTGTCGGCGCTACAGCAGGAGGGAATGAGGAGGGGGGCGATCCACACTTCTTTGAGCAGTTGCGGGCACTTCGCAAGGTTCTTGCCGATGAACAGGGGATTGCTCCCTATCAGGTTTTTACGGACAGGACGCTGCGCCTGATGTCTGCTCGCTGTCCCCGCAGTGGCGAGGCTATGCTTGCGGTTTCGGGGGTTGGCGAGGTGAAGCTTGAACGCTATGGCAGGCAGTTTCTCGGGCTCATTGACCGTTGGTGCCGTGAAGGTGAGGGTTCTGGTGGGGATGCTTGATGCTGATGGGTTTTGTGTATTCTCGCTATTTTTTTAGGAATATATGCAGGAGGAGTTACTTTTTTTGTCACTTTTCTGAGCCTTCCTAACAACTGTATCGCTTTATATGAACGATTTTCCGTGTTCAAAATGGTATGCTGTCTATGTCAAGTCACGACAGGAAAAAAAGGTCCATCAGCAGCTTGAGGAAAAAGAGCTGGTCAGCTTCCTTCCGCTTCTTGAAACCCTTCGGCAGTGGAGCGACCGGAAGAAAAAAGTTTTCGAGCCTCTGTTCCGCGGCTATGTGTTCGTCCAGATAGACATGAAACATGAGCATGTCAAGGTGCTTGAGACTGACGGGGTGGTGAAGTTCATCGGTATAGGCCGGATACCTTCGGTTGTCAGCGAGCGCGATATTGAGTGGCTTCGCACTCTCGTTAGGGAGCCCGATGCATTGCACAAAACGGTTTCAACCATGCCCGCTGGCCGAAAGGTTCGGGTTATTGCCGGCCCCTTCAAGGACTTTCAGGGTATTGTGGTCAAGCAGGGAAGGGAAGACAGGATGGTCATCTTCTTCGAGAGCATTATGCAGGGAATTGAAGTCAGTATTGTCCCCGATTTTCTTTTGCCGTTGTAGGGTTAGTTATGCCCCTGACAGCGTTGCCTGTTATCGGACAAGTACACTCTGTCACGAGTGTCACCAAATCTTACTTATTGTTTTATAGTCCTTTACGGATTTCGTTGATCAGTTCGATCTGTATTTCCTGTATCTCCATCATCCGTTCCCATTGACGGGAGAGAATGTGGTCGATTTTCTGGTGGAGCTGGCGGATTTCGAGCTCTGCTTTGAGGTTGATCTGGTAGTCGTGGACGGACTGGGCTCTGTCGCGGGCTTCCTGGCGCTTCTGGCTCATCATGATGACTGGGGCTTGCAGCGCGGCCAGAGTGGAGAGGACGAGGTTGAGCAGAATGTAGGGAAAGGGATCGAATGGCCTGGTGGCCAGCAACCATGTGTTCAGCCCCATCCATATGAGGATGAAGACGCCGAAGATGCTGATGAATGTCCAGCTACCTCCGAAGGTGGCAATGGTGTCGGCGAGTCGCTGCCCCGGTGTTCGGTTAGCTTCAAAATCAATGTTGGGATTTTTTGAGAGCAGCTCCTGTTCTTCAAGCGCCTTGAGCACTTCACGGTCAAGGTTTCCGAGTTCCCCTTTTTCCTCTTCAAGAAGAATTGCAACATAACGGTGCTGGTATTCATGCAGGTCTTCAAGGCATATCCATCCGTTTTCATTCCAGCCGCCGGTTGTCTGCGATATCAGTTTTGATATGGCGGGTCGTACGGAGATTGCGCGGCGAAGGGAAGACTGCTCGGTAGTGCCGCATATCTGGCATGCTTTCTCGGGCTTTGCGTTCATCGTTGCTCTCTTTTTTGCTGAAGCGACTTTTATGTGAAGTTAGTACACTTAGTCATGAGTGTCCCCAACTTTTAGTTGTTTTGGATTGGAATAAGGGGTTAGGGGTTTTTAGATGGCGTGCCAGGTTTTTAGTTCTTTGGCTGTGTGGGAGCCTGAGAGGGTGTGGGGGGTGCCTTTGGCTACTATGTGGCCGCCGCCGTTGCCGCCTTCTGGGCCGAGGTCGATGATCCAGTCGCTGTTGCCGATGATGTCGAGGTTGTGTTCGATGATGATGACTGTGTTGCCTTTGTCGACGAGGCGGCGTAGGACTTCGAGGAGGTGCTGGATGTCCTGGAAGTGGAGTCCGGTTGTGGGTTCGTCTAAGATGTAAAGGGTTTTGCCGGTCTGGATTTTGGCGAGTTCGGCTGAGAGCTTTATGCGCTGGGCTTCGCCGCCGGAGAGGTGGGGGGAGGGTTGGCCGAGTTTGAGGTAGCCGAGCCCGACGCTCTGCATGGTGGCAAGGATGCGGCGGATACGGGGGAAGTCGGCGAAGAAGTCGGCGGCTTCGGTTATGGTCATGTCGAGCACATCGGCTATGGATTTGCCGCGGTATTTGACGAGCAGGGTTTCACGGTTGTATCGTTCACCTTTGCAGTTTTCGCATTGGACATAAACATCGGGGAGGAAGTTCATCTCGATTTTGCGGGTGCCGGCTCCCTGGCAGGCTTCGCATCGGCCTCCTTTGACATTGAAGCTGAACCGGCCGGCTTTGTAGCCTCGGATCTGGGCTTCGGGCAGGCGGCTGAAGAAGTCGCGGATGAAGGTGAAGACTCCGGTATAGGTTGCGGGGTTGGAACGGGGTGTGCGGCCTATGGGGGACTGGTCTACGCCGACAACTTTGTCTATGTGTTCAAGCCCTTCAACGGTGGAGTAAGGGTAGGTGAAGAGTTTTGAGCGATAGAAGTGGCGGGCGAGTATCGGGTAGAGGGTTTCGTTGATGAGGGTCGATTTGCCTGAGCCGCTGACTCCGGTGATGCTGACGAGGGAGCCGAGGGGGATGCGGAGGTCGACGCCTTTGAGGTTGTTGCCAGTGCAGCCTGTGAGGCTGATATACTGTTCTGGGGCTTTTCCCTCTATGGGTTCTGCTGCACAGGCGACCTTGAGCGAGCCGTTAAGGTAGCCGGCGGTGAGTGAGCGGGGGTCGAGGGTGTTGGCTGTGCCCTGAGAAACAATTTTTCCGCCGTATTCTCCGGCTCCGGGGCCCATGTCGATGATTTCGTCGGCCTGGAGCATGGTGTCGCGGTCGTGCTCAACGACGAGCACGGTGTTGCCGAGGTCGCGCAGGCGGAGAAGGGAGGCGATGAGTTTGTGGTTGTCGCGCTGGTGAAGGCCTATGCTGGGTTCATCGAGTACATAGAGAACGCCGCTGAGCTGTGAGCCGAGCTGTGAGGCGAGCCGTATGCGCTGGGCTTCCCCGCCGGATAGTGTTTGTGATCCGCGGTCGAGGGTGAGGTAGTCGAGGCCGACATTGAGCAGAAACTGGAGCCGTTTGGTGATTTCGTGCAGGACGGGTTCGGCAACCAGTTTTTCTTTTGCATTCAGTCCGGGCTCAAGTGTGCTGAAGAAGTCGAGGCATTCCTGGAGGGGGAGCGATTCGGTTTCGGCTATGTTGAGCCCGTTGATTTTTACGAGCAGGCTTTCACGGCGAAGCCTTGCTCCTCCACATTCGGGGCATGCCATGCGGACCATGTAGCTTTCGGCCCACTGGCGGACTTTCGGGGTGGAGGCGTTGCTGCTGATTTCTTCAACATAGGGGAGGGCTCCGGGAAATTTTTGCGGGTAGGATGTGTCGAGCCCGGAGTTGCTGTAGGTGACATCAAAGGTTCTGCTTCCCGATCCGTGAAGTAGAATCTGCATTGCTTCGTTGGGGATGCTGGCAATGGGGGTGTCGAGGCTGAAGTTGTATTCGCGGGCGATGGCACGAATGATCTGCCATGTGTTTCTTTTTCCCGGTTTGCCGAGGGGTTCAAGCCCTCCTTCGTTGAGTGAGCGGGAGGTGTCGGGGATCATCAGCTGGGCTGAGAGCTGCATGAGTTCGCCAAGGCCGTTGCATTCGGGGCATGCACCAAAGGGGGAGTTGAAGCTGAAGTGGTTCGGTGCCAGAGTATCGACGGGGACGGAGCCGTCGGAGTATGCGTAGCGGGTGCTGAAGACCATCTCTTTCGTCTCCTTGTCCAGAGGGTCGCAGGATAGGGTTGAGCGGTGTTCGGAGTTTGCTATGGCAAGAGTGACTGCTTTGGAAATGCGTTCCCGAAGGTCGGGCGCAAGGGCGATGCGGTCAACTACAAGGTCTATGGTATGGGTTTTGTAGCGCTCAAGCTGCATGTTCTTTTCAAGCTCGCGGTACTGGCCGTCAACACGCACACGGAGCCACCCTTTGAGCATGAGCCGTTCAAAGAGTTCGCGGTAGTGGCCTTTTCTCCCTGTAACGAGGGGGGAGAGAATCTGTATTTTTGTGCCTTCTTCCAGTGCCATGATGGAGTCGACAATGCTCTCTTCGCTCTGTTTCTGGAGCATCTGGCCGGTGACGGGGTCGTAACGGCGGCCAGCTTTTGCGAAGAGCAGGCGGGTGAAGTTGTGGATTTCGGTGATGGTGCCGACAGTGGAACGGGGTGAGCGGCTGGTGCTTTTCTGGTCTATGGCAATGACTGGCGAGAGCCCTTCAATGAAGTCGACATCGGGGCGCTCTATGTTGCCTATATACTGGCGGGCATAGGGGGAGAGGGTTTCCATGAAGCGCCGCTGGCCTTCGGCATAGATGGTGTCGAAGGCGAGGCTGGATTTCCCGGAGCCGCTGAGTCCGGTAATGACCACAAACCTGTTGCGCGGGATTTGGAGTGAAATGTTGCGGAGGTTGTGTACCCGTGCACCTTTTATGGTGATGTGGCTGAATTCCATGTGGACTCTGTTCTCTCTATTGCTTCAAGGGGACGAAAAGAATAATAACGCTAATTCCCATCAGTATACAAGATGAAATCATTGCATGGCCATTGCTGCAGGGTGGAAGAAATTGACTATTTTCAGAAAAAAGACGGAAATAGTTCATGGATGAAATGCAGCATGGTATGACGGGAGTGGTGCTGGGGGTCATTTTTTTCCAGATTCTGCGTATTTCGGTCCCCTTTGTGCTGACCTCCGTGGGGGCTGTTTTTTCAGAGCGCGGCGGGGTGGTGAACCTTGCCCTTGAGGGGCTGATGCTGGCTGGTGCGTTCGGCGCTGCTGCGGGACAGCATGTTACCGGTTCTGCGGCAGGGGGTGTGGGGGGAGCGCTCCTTCTCGGCCTTTTGGTTGCTCTTCTGTTCGCTTTCATAACCGTTACCCTGAAGGCCGACCAGATTGTTGCGGGCATTGCCATCAATATTCTCGTTATGGGTTCCACACGGTTCGGTCTGGTGCTTCTTTATGGAAGTTCCATCAATTCTCCGCGCATTGCGGGTTTCGGGGCGGCTTCTCTTTTTCTGGATCCTCTTTTCATTATGGCGGCCGTTTCCGTTGCTGCGGGGTACTGGATTCTCTACCATACCCCTTACGGTCTTCGGTTGCGTGCGACGGGTGAGGATGCTGCAACGGCAGACAGTGCAGGCATCAATGTACAGGGCATGCGGTATTCGGGGGTGCTGGTTTCGGGACTCTTGGCGGCTCTTGGAGGGGCGTTTCTTGTGTTCCAGCAGCATACCTTTACTGATAATATGACGGCCGGTAGGGGGTATATTGCTCTGGCTGCAATGATTATCGGGCGGTGGAACCCTCTGGGGGCGGCACTTGCGAGCCTGTTTTTTGCTGCTGCTGAGTCTCTGGAGATATGGACCCAGGGCGGTTGGATTCCTTCGCAGTTGCTGCAGTCGATTCCCTATGTGGTGACGCTGCTGGTGCTGGCGGGTTTCATGGGCCATTCGGTCTCCCCCCGTGAGGCGGGTATCCCGTTTTATAAAAACCGCCGTTCAGAGTAGCCGGGCAAGTTCTTCAACCAGCTGGTCGATCCCTTTTGCCACTTCGGCGATGGAGGGGCCCAGCATGTAGGCGGGGGTGCTGACAACTTTCCCTTTGTTCCATACGATGGCGTTCCATACCGGACAGTCGATATGCTTCGCTCCCATTGCCTCAAGGTCGGCGGCTGTGGAGGGGTCATTGCCGATGGTGAGCAGAGGGTGCTCTTCTCCCAGTACTTTTGCCGCTATCATGGGCGCAATACAGATGAATCCGATGGGTTTTCCTGCCTGATGGAACGAGTGGATCGCGCGGGTGACATCGGTATTGACATTGCATTCGGCTCCTTTGAAGGCATAGTCGCTGAGGTTTTTAGCGGCTCCGTATCCTCCGGGAAGAATTAGGGCGTCGAGGTTGAGGGTGTCGAAGAGTGCAAGGTCGGTGACGGCTCCGCGGGCAATGCGGGCCGATTCGTCGAGCACATTGCGCATCTCGCCCTGAGCCACTTCTCCGGTGCGGTGGTTGAGTACATGGTGCTGCAGTATATTGGGTGCGAGCGCGACGGCTTCAATGCCGGCACGGTCGAGGGCAAGCAGGGTGAGGACGGCTTCATGGATTTCGGATCCGTCGAGGAAGCCGCAGCCGGAGAGGATGACACCGGTTTTTTTCATTGATTGTAACTGCTTAGAGGTTGTGGGCTTTTCGCTCTGTTTTATTAGTATATCCAGGGAATGAATTTTTTGACTCTTTTCCGATAGTTGGCATATTCAGGATGACGCAGGGTGAGCCACTTTTCTTCGCGGGAGGCTTTGAAGCTGAAGAAGGCGAGGGCGAAGAGGGTGAGGAGGAGGTGGGAGAGGCTCAGGCTGAAGACGGCCCATCCGGTGGCCAGAAAGAGCTGGCTGCTGTAGAGCGGGTGACGCACAAGGCTGTAAATACCTGTGGTGATGAGGCGGCTGTGCTCAACCGGATAGGGAAGGGGTGTGAGTACCTCTTTCAGGTGGCGGGATCCGAGTGAGCCGAAGATCATTGCTGTTGCCGAGAAGAGGATCAGGACACTCCAGCGCAGGGGTTCGGGAATGAAAAGGGCGAGCGAATTGGGGATCGTGGGCATGACGGGCAGTGCAATGAAGCCGAAAATCAGGAGAAACTGTATTGCGACAAGGTATTCTCCTCGTTTTCCTGGGGGCTGGTAGTGCGGTGCGGCAGTTTTGTCTTGCATGAATTTAGTGTGATTTCGTATCTTAAAAGTTACGGAAATATATGTTATTTCCGGATGGCTGTTCTCTTTGCTCTGTTTTTTCAACCATCATTTTCATTATACAATTCCTCCCATGATTCAACCTGAAGAGTCGTTGCTTCTTGTCATTGATGTGCAGGGCCGGCTTGCTGCGAGTGTGGCCGGAAGCGACTCCCTCATTGCTGCGCTTTCGCGGATGGTGCGGGGCTGCGCCGCGCTTGATGTGCCGGTTATGGTTACCGAGCAGTATCCCAAAGGGCTTGGCAGAACAGTGGAGCCTGTGATGGAACTGCTTCCGGGTTCGGTGCTTCTTGAAAAACTTTCATTTAGCTGCTGTGGTAACGATGATTTTATGGCCCGTCTCCGTTCATACGGCCGGAACGAAATTCTCATTGCCGGCATGGAGACGCATGTCTGTGTGTACCAGACAGCAACCGAGCTGCTTGATTTTGGCTACAATGTCCATATTCTTACCGATGCGGTGTCATCGCGCACCGAGGCGAACAAGCTACTGGGTATTGGGTGCATGGAGCGTTCTGGAGCTCTCCTTACCAGTACTGAAATGGCTCTCTTTGAGCTTCTTCGCGAGGCCGGAAGCGACCGCTTCAAGGCAGTGTCGGCCATTCTCAAGGAGCAGTGAGCCCTTCCCCCCGGAAGTTTCTATCTCCCCACAAGATCTCTGAGCATCATACGGAGCTTTTCTTCCCCGTTTGGGAGTGTTGTTTCAATTTTGAGGTAGCGGCACTCGGCTTCTTTCATCAGCTTTTCCAGTGTGGGGTCGCCCAACAGGCGGAACCAGTCTTTTTCGGTTGTGACGAGTGACAGCCCTTTCTCTTGTGCTTCCCGGATGAGTGAGTGCACCGTTTCGGGGGTGTAGGGCTGGTGGTCGCGGAAGAATCGGTGGGCGCGCACATCCATTCCGGTTTTGCGAAGGCTGGTCAGAAACTCTTCTGGGGCGGCAATGCCGGCAAAGGCGAGTACCCGGTGCAAGCTGGTGGTGTCGGCTGAATGTTCTATGTTGCGGGCTACTGCAGGCTGCAGGCCGAGCGTCTGTACCTGTGTTCTGAGGATGGGCCTGCCGGTTGTTGTGAGCGCTCGCTCTATGGCGTCCGCTTCGGCGGGGTCGGTTATTTTTCCCAGGAGGATGACATCCGCCCGGGCAAGGTTCCGGAGCGGTTCGCGTAGCCGCCCTTCTGGTAGCATCCGTGCTTTGAAAAAGGGTTCGCTTGCGCTGACGATGACAATATCGAGGTCGCGTGCCATCTGTCGGTGCTGGAAGGCATCGTCGAGGATGATGACATCGGGCGGGATATTCTCAAAGGTTTTCTGAATGAACAGGGCTCCCTCTTTTCGTTTTTCGGCCACCACCACAATGGCTTCGGGGTTGTTTGCTGCCAGCATTGCCGTTTCATCTCCGGCATCTCTTCCGTTCATAAGAAGCTGGCGCCCGTCCGATACAAGCTGCACCCCTTTCGTACTTCTGCCGTAGCCTCTCGAAATGATGGCTACCCTGCAGCCGAGTGAGAGAAAGAATTTCATCGTCCAATCGACCATCGGGGTTTTACCGGTTCCTCCGGCCGTTATGTTTCCTATGGATACTACAGGGTAGGGGGGGCGCCATTGGGTGAGGAAGGCGCGGTCGAACAGGGCGTTGCGGATTTCGGCAATCAGCCCGTAGAGGATGCCCAGTGGCCTGAGCATGATGGAGAGCGGGCGCTTATGCATGGCCGAACCGTTCTGAGAGTTCTTCGGAGAATGCTCGTAGCTCATTTTCGGAGCTGAATGGGGGAATGGTGAGGGTGTGAAGGGTAACATGTACCCTGCTGAAGGGAAGGGGGATGGCGAACCGGTCCCAGCTATTCAGCCTGCGGCTGGCGGACAGTTCTATTTCAGCGAAGATAATTGGGTGCCCCCCTTCGGAGGCTATGCGCACGGTGCCGTATTTGAACCGTTCGAAGGGGCCGCGGGGGCCGTCGGGGGTGACGCATACAATGGTGCCGCGCTGCAGTTCCTCCTGCATGGCGCTGCGGACCTTCGCTCCCCCTTTGGAGCTTGAGCCGCGGATAAGCTGGAACCCGAGCTTTTCGAGGGTGTCGGAGAGAATGCTGCCGTCTTTGGACAGGCTTGCCACGGCAGCTGCCCTGCGACCGTTGGCGAGTGAATGGGTGAGCAACCAGCCGACCGCCATACGGCCGTGCCAGAAGGCGAGAATGCAACCTTTTTCTTTATCGGGAAGCTGGAACAGGGAAGGCGACACCTTTATTCTCAGGCTCCGGTAGAGGAGGCTGAGGGCGCTGGGAAGAATGTGGCGGGAGAGTATTGGCGAGATGGCCATGATTGTCGGTGAAGCGCTCCCGGGGGTGCAGGGGCTGGCGCTGCGAAATTTTTTAATTGTTTTATTTACACACTCTGTTTTATATACCTTTGTTGGTATTAAGGTTGTGAGTAATGTAATAAACCCCTGCCGATAAACCACAGGGGCAAAGGGAGAGTGAATGAAGGTATTGATTATAGGAAGCGGGGGGAGGGAGCATGCCATGGCACACTCTCTTGCTGGCAGCCCGCTTGTGTCGGAACTGTTTGTGGCTCCTGGAAATGGGGGTACTGCCATGATGGGGGGCAAGGTCCGAAATATTGCCCTGAAGGCTACGGCGGTGGATGCTCTGCTTGATTTTGCCAGGAATGAAGGTGTAGGGCTGACGGTTGTGGGGCCTGAGCAGCCGCTTGAGGCGGGAGTTGTGGACAGTTTCCGGAGTGCGGGGATGAAGATTGTTGGGCCCCGGCGTGAGGCCGCCCAGCTTGAGAGCAGCAAGGTTTTTTCCAAGGATTTCATGCGGCGCCACAATATTCCCACCGCTGCTTACCGGGTGTTTACCGATCGGAACAGTGCGGCGGCCTATCTTGATTCACTTCCGGTTTCGGGTTGGCCGCAGGTTTTGAAGGCGAGCGGTCTCTGCGGAGGCAAGGGTGTTATTGTTGCGTCTGACCCTAAAACCGCTCACCTCGCGATTGGTGAAATGTTTGATGAACGGGTGTTTGGTGATGCTGCCGATGAGGTAGTGATAGAGGATTTTCTGAAAGGCCAGGAAGCGAGTGTTTTCGTGTTGACGGATGGAACTGATTATAGGCTCTTTCTTCCTGCTCAGGACCATAAACGCATAGGCGAGGGAGACACCGGAAAGAACACAGGCGGAATGGGTGCCTATGCTCCGGCTCCGGTGGTTACGGCGGAGGTGATGAAAAAAGTTGAGGAACGGGTTGTTGGCCCAACGCTTGAAGGGATGCGACGAGAGGGTTGTCCTTTTACGGGGTTCCTTTATGTGGGGCTGATGATAGACGGGGGCGAGCCGTCGGTTGTGGAGTATAATGTGCGGCTTGGTGACCCTGAAACGCAGGTGGTGCTTCCTCTTCTTGAGAGTGATTTTGCTGCGGCCCTTCTTGCCAGTGTGGACGGCGGCCTTCGGGATGTTCCCTTTGCAATGCGTTCCGGTTCGGCTTCCACGGTGGTGATGGCTTCGGAAGGCTACCCCGGAAGCTATCCTACAGGCATTGTTGTTACCATTGAGGATTCGCTGAAGGAAATGAAGGAGTGCTCGCTGTTCCATGCCGGTACGGCTCTTGAGGGCGAAACGCTCTTGACGACTGGGGGCAGGGTGCTTTCGGTGACGGCCGTAGGCCCTACTCTACGCGAAAGCCTTCAATCGGCTTACCGGGCTGTTGCCGCTGTCCATTTCGAGGGGGCGGTTTTCCGCAGGGATATAGGGGCAAGGGCGCTTTGAGCCCCAAAAGATAAATCATATAGATACAGGTCGAGGCTTCAGTAACCCGATGTTGCAGTAAAGGCATGAAAATACCCCGTAGAGCTTTTGAAATTATTCAGGAACAGGCTTTCCGCGAACTGCCGCATGAGTGTTGCGGACTGTTTGCAGGAGTAAAACAGACCGACCTGAGGGGAGAAATCGAGAACACGGTTCACGAGGTTGCTCCCTGCCGCAACTGTTTGTATCATGGCCGTGAAAACGGGTTTGAGATTTCCAATTGCGAGTATGACGACATAGACCGCGAGGCTTCGGCTCTCGGCTACGGCATCGTCGGCTCCTACCACTCTCACATCAACTCCCCTGCAGTGCCTTCGCTTCATGATGTGGACTTTGCCCGTCCGGGCCATACAATGCTTATAATTTCCATGATGAACGGCCGCCCCAGCGAGGTGACTGCATGGCTTCGCCGGGAGTCTGGCGGGTTTCACCAGGAGCCGATCCGCGTCGTGGAATAGCGGGAAATTTTGTACATTATCTGCCAGTTGAAGCTTACCTAAGACCTAACCCCAGATACCAGTGCCAAAGCGGGAAGACATCAAGTCCATTTTAGTGATCGGAGCCGGTCCGATTGTGATCGGCCAGGCGTGTGAATTTGACTATTCGGGTACCCAGGCATGCCGGGCCCTCAAAGAGGATGGTTACCGGGTTATTCTGGTGAACAGCAATCCGGCGACCATCATGACGGATATCGATCTTGCTGACGCCACCTATATTGAGCCGATCACACCGGAGTATGTACAGAAGATTATAGAGAAGGAGAAGCCAGATGCTCTTCTTCCGACGATGGGCGGTCAGACGGCCCTGAATACGGCGGTGAGCCTTGCCGAGGCGGGGATTCTGGAGCGCAACGGAGTTGAGCTGATTGGTGCGAAACTCCGCGCCATCCGCAAGGCTGAGAATCGTGAGCTGTTCAGCGATGCCATGAAGAAGCTGGGCCTTGAAATGGCGAAAGGATTTTTTGTGCGGAATGAAAAAGAGGCCCGTGACGCCCTTGAGGAGATTGGCCTGCCGATCATCATCCGCCCTTCCTTTACGCTCGGCGGAACAGGCGGCGGGTTTGCCGAGAACAAGGCTGATTATTATGAAGCGGTGCGCCGCGGGCTTGCAGAGAGCCCGATTGGTGAAGTGCTGGTTGAGGAGTGCCTGTCTGGTTGGAAGGAATATGAGCTTGAGGTTATCCGTGATTTGGCCGACAATGTGATTATTGTCTGCAGTATTGAGAATGTGGATCCGATGGGCGTGCATACTGGCGATAGCATAACGGTTGCTCCGGCACAGACCCTGACCGACCGGCAGTATCAGGAGCTTCGGGATGCCTCTGTTCGCATTATCCGCGAAATCGGTGTTGAGACCGGCGGAAGCAACATCCAGTTTGCCATCAATCCGGAGAACGGTCGGATTGTCATTATCGAAATGAACCCGAGGGTGTCGCGCAGTTCGGCGCTGGCCTCTAAGGCGACAGGCTTCCCGATTGCCAAGGTGGCGGCCAAACTTGCCGTGGGCTATACCCTTGATGAGATTCTCAATGATATTACCAAGTCGACTCCTGCAAGTTTTGAGCCGGCAATTGATTATTGCGTGGTGAAGGTTCCCCGCTGGGATTTTGAGAAGTTTAAGAATGTTGATGCCCGCCTTGGAGTGCAGATGAAGTCGGTTGGCGAGGTGATGGCGTTCGGGCGGAACTTCCGGGAGGCATTGCAGAAGTCGCTCCGTGGGCTTGAAATCGGCCGTGCGGGCCTTGGTGCCGATGGCAAGGACCTGATGAATGTTGTGGATATGACCCCGCAGCAGAAGAAGTTTGCCAAGGATGACATTCTTGAGAAAATCAAGGTGCCCAAGGCGGACAGAATGTTCTATATCCGCTATGCTTTCCAGGCGGGAGCGACGGTTGAGGAGATTTATCAGGCAACGGCAATCGATCGCTGGTTTCTCGATAATATCCGCCAGATTGTGGTTTGCGAGGATGGGCTTCGGGAGCTTGCCTCGGCGGACTGAGGTCACACAATGAAATATCTAGCTACCATTCTTGAGGAGAAGCGCCGGGAGGTTCTGGCGCTGAAGCAGGAGAGACCTCTTGCTCGCTACCTCGAAGATGCCTCATCCCTCCCCTCCTGCAGGGGATTTGCCCGCGTTCTTTATGGTGAAGGGGGCGCTATCCGTCTTATTGCCGAAGTCAAGAAGGCCTCTCCCTCAAGAGGGGTCATTGTAGAGGATTTTGATCCTGTACGCATTGCGCTTGCCTATGAGGCTCTGGGGGCTTCGGCTCTGTCGGTGCTGACTGACAGGCAGTTTTTTCAGGGGGATGCTGAGTACCTGCGGCAGGCTGCCGCTGCGGTTTCACTTCCTCTCTTGCGAAAAGATTTCATTATTGATGAGCTGCAGATTTTCGAGTCGCGCCTGATGGGCGCCGATGCCATTCTGCTTATTGTTGCGGTGCTTGCACCCTCTGAGCTTCACGATTACCTGCAGACGGCTCAAGAGATAGGGCTTGATGTGCTTGTAGAGGTTCATGACCGGTATGAGCTTGACAGAGCCATTGAATCCGGTGCGGAGGTTGTCGGGGTGAACAACCGCAACCTGAAAGACTTTTCAGTTGATCCCACTACTTCGGTAGCCCTTCGTCCTTTTTTCCCCCCGGGCGTGGTGGCTGTGTCGGAAAGCGGGCTGAAAACCGCAGCTGACATTACCCTTGTAAGAGAGGCTGGGTTTGACGCCGTGCTCATTGGCGAGGGTCTCCAGGTCAGCAGTGAACTGCGCGGTCTTTCGTGGCAGCACTCCTGAAAATCCAGCCACATCTTTCCTTGTTGTATCCTATCGTGACGCGCTCTTGATTTTAGCGGCTGCTGCTTTCGGGTCTGCTGCCTTGAAAAACGCGGTTCCTGCGATGAGCGCATCGGCTCCTGCTGAAACAACTTCCTGTGCATTCTCTTCGGTAATTCCGCCATCAACGGCTATAACCATGTTTGGGTTGCAGCGTGTGCGCATGTCGTGCAGGAGACGGATTTTTTCCACTGAGGAGGGGATGAATTTCTGGCCTCCGAATCCAGGATTGACTGACATGATGAGGACAAGATCAAGGTCGGGGAGGATTGCTTCAAGTGTGGAAACGGGGGTTGCGGGGTTGAGCGATACGCCTGCTTTGGCTCCTAGGCTTTTGATGAACTGTATTGTGCGATGGAGGTGCGGGCAGGTTTCCTGATGGACGGTTATCTGGTTCGATCCGGCTTTGACAAACTCTTCAATGTAGCTGTCGGGGTCGGAAATCATCAGGTGCGTGTCTACCACCAGCGATGTGTTTTTTGCAATGGCGTCAACCACAATGGGGCCGAAGGTGATGTTGGGGACGAAGTTGCCGTCCATAATGTCGCAGTGGATCCAGTCGGCGCCGGCATTTTCAGCTATCTTTAGGGCTTCACCCAGACGCGTGAGGTCGGCGGAGAGGATGGAGGGGGCAATGAGAGTTGACTGTTCTGGCATGGCTGTCGAGGGTTTTGTGTGGTTAAAAGGCTTCGCCGATTCCAAAATTGAAGGTGATATCTCCTGGACTTCCACTGGATATGACCCATGGATCAGCCAATGCAGGGTCGTGGATTTTCCATGCGAAGTCGAACCGGAAGGGACCGATGGGCGAACCTATCCTGAGCCCGAGCCCGCAGTCCCATGCGAAGTCTCGCGTGAGGGAGTTGAGGCTGAAGGCATAGGGGCCGTTGCGGTTCCAGATGTTGCCGATGTCGGTGAAGAAGGTGACGCCGGACTCCTGGCCGAAGAGATGGAAGAATTTGAGGCGGTACTCAAGGGCCATTTCAAGCTTGATGTCGGCTCCGAAGTTTGATGCGGCGTCGCTTGTGCTGCTGCCGGGGCCGAGGGTGTTGAAGAGCCATCCGCGCATGCTGTTGGAGCCTCCGGCGTAGAATCGACGCTCTTCAGGGGTTGTTTCGGCTTTGCCGTAAGGGGCCATCCATCCAACATCAAGTTTGCCGGCAAGCTGCCCTTTTTCGGAGAGCTGACGGATGAGGGTGATGCGTGTATCGGCCTTGACATACTGCGAATAGGTTGTGCCGAAAATCTGTGGGTCCGTGTCTGTGAACCCATCTCTCTGGCCGGTGTCTATGTATTCGTCAATCAGCCAGGGCAGGGCACCGGCGTGTTCAAGGAGGATGTTGAGGGTGCGGAGGGTTCCGTGGTTTGAGATCTGTTGTCGGTTGGATGTGTTGAAACGGAGCCTGAAGGTCTGGTTGATATGGGTGTCGAGCAGGCTGTCAATTCCGGTTTGGACGGCGGCTTCGTCTGTGGGGTCAATGCCGATGTTGTCTGCAAGATCAGTCCTGAAGAGTTTGCCGAACCCTCTGAGGGAGTCTTTCTGTACCCATTCGATGTCAAAAAAGTCGAAGTTGATCTGGGATGAGGGGCCTTTTTTTGCGCTGTAGCTCGCCCTGAGAAGGGCGTTGCGGTTTGAGAGGAGGATCGGGAGCTTTGTTTCCGTGTATTCTGCTGTGATGCTGTAGAAGTTGCCTGGATTTTCAAGGACGGGAAGGAGCAGTGTGTTGTTGAGTGTCAGTTCGTACGGGGTTATGGGGTCGTACTGGCTGGAGGTGAGGTTGTCGAGCAGGTTGTTGCTGCTTCCGATTTGGCTTCCGTATTCCGTGCTGGTCCGCAGCTGTTCGGCTCCTCCGAAGAGGTTCCTGTTTTCGTAGGTGAGGGCTCCGCCGATGAAAAGTGACCCGTAGCGGTTGTCGAGCAGCAGTTTGGGCTCAAGCTGATGTTTGGGTGCGGGTTCGAGGTGTACGGTGCTGTAGAGCTTTCCGGATTTGACTGAGTCCTCTTTGATGTATATGGATGAAAAGATGTTTGTTGATCCGAGGTTCTGGAGTGTACGCTCTTCACTGCTCCGACGGGTGAGTTCTCCCGGCCGGAAGCTGATGGCGGAGCTGATGAGCACCGGTGATATGTTTTCCCGTTCGGGAATGGTGATGCGTGTGCTGTCCCTGAAGGTTGTTTTCGGGGGGCCGGCGGAGCGTCGTTTCAGAGGATTGTGGACAACTGCAGTCACGGTTCCATACTGAAGCTGTCGGGGGAGGCTGAGCGTATAATGGATGCCTGCACGGGTGCCTGTGGTGTCGACCGTGATTCGGAGGCTGTCTTCGTTGAAAAACGCGAACCCTTCCTCCCTGAAGAAGGATATGGCACGGTCCCGTTCGTCGATGAGCCCTTCAACAGAGAAAATATCGCCCTTGTGCAGTTTCTTTTTCTGGAGGAAACGGCTTCTGAGTTCCCGGCTGACGGAGCCGAGTCCGTCATAGGCAAGCGAGTCAACCGTTGTGGGCTGGTTCTCCGTTATGCGGAAGTTAATGTCAACCCGTTTTCCCCCGCTTTTTCTCTGAAGGAGCGGGTTGATGTCGGCAAAGAAGTATCCTTTGTAGGTGTAGAGCTTTTTGAGAAGAACTAGGTCTTTTGTGAAATCTTCGTCAATGAAGGGTTTTCGCTGTTTTGCGAAGAGGCCGAGCCCGAGAAAGGATCGCTCCCGGGCTGTCATGATGACCTGGCTGAGTTCTTGGTCGCTGACCGCGCGGTTGCCGGTGAAGATTACCTTTCCGACATAGGGTGCGGTGGGTTCGCTTTCAGCTGCCTGAAGAGGAAGTGCTGAGAGGAGCAGAAACAGCAGTATTGCCGCCGTCTTCACTCTGTGAATGGGGCGGCAGGTCAAAAAAAAATAGCGTGGCGCAGCATTTCAGTTCTGCAGCTCTTCGTCACTGTATCCAAAGTCTTCATCGGTTGGGTAGTCGGGCCAAATTTCATCAAGGCTTTCGTACATGTCGTCGCCCTCGGGCAGATCTTCAAGATTTTCAACAACCTGCTGGGGAGCTCCCGTTCTGTTGGCATAGTTGATCAGTTCGTCTTTCGTCACCGGCCATGGCGCATCTGCTATGTATCGGGCAAGGTCGAGATTCCAGTACATATTCAGTCTTTTGATTTGTTCATATTACGAATTGCTTCCACTTTCTTCCTCGGCAGGGCTTTGGATGGAAATGAATTTTTCGGGATGGTTGGCATCGAAGAAGTATGCCGCCGGATCAACCCTCTCTTGACGGCGCATGACTTCGTAATGTAGATGGGGTCCAGTAGATATTCCAGTGCTGCCTACAAGGGCGATGACTTCCCCACGCCTGACGCGCTGTCCCATGCGGACAAGTGATTTCGAGAGGTGTGCGTAAAGGGTGCTGAAGCCGTAGCCGTGGTTGATGATGACTTTCTGGCCGTATCCCTTGTCATAGCCGGACCAGGCTACAGTTCCGTCTCCGGTGGCTTCAACTTGTGAGCCTTTCGGAGCTGAAAAATCAATGCCGGTGTGAAACATTCGGGACTTGAAGATGGGGTGTGTTCTTGGGCCGAATGAGCTCGTGATTGGGCCACTGACAGGCCGGATGTTGGGAACGCAGGCCAGAAAGGGGCTCTGCCGTGAGTTTTTGAGTCCTTCAGCCGGTGCTGCACTTGTGCTGTTTTCCTGCTCAATCTGCATGATCAGCTGTTCTATCATCCGGTCCGTTCCTGCCGCCATGTTCGTCGACGCTGGCTCTGCGGCCCGAAGGTGCCGAGGGGAAAGGGCAAGCGGGAGCAGAAAAAGGAGTAGGAAGCCTACCAGCTTCAGGGTGTGCTGAATTTTCGCAACAAGTTGGGTCTGTGGTATTCTCGATGCCATAGATTCAGTGAATTGGCGTTCTTCGGCGGGAGTTCAGACTATAAATTTTTGGAATATAAAAAACTTTTTTTGATAAGCTCAAGATTAGTTCTTCAGTGCGCATCAAGCCAGTTTTTTCCTGCTCCGCTGTCTACTTCAACCGGTACGCTTTTCATTCCGCATACCCGGGCGGCTTCAATCATTGCCTCTTCAACCAGGTGGGTTAGGGTTTCCTGTTCTTCGGGTGTGGTTTCAAAGACCAGTTCATCATGAACCTGCAGGAGCATTGACGACTGCATTCTCTCTGCCTGCATTTTTGTGCTGCAGAGGATCATTGCGCATTTGATGATGTCGGCCGCGGTGCCTTGGATGGGAGTGTTCATGGCTGCCCGTTCTGCGGCTTTCTGCAGATTTCCGTTTTTGCTTGAGAGGTTGGGGAGATAGCGGCGCCTGCCGAGCAGGGTGGTGACGAAGCCGTTCTCCCTGCCGGTTGTTTTGATTGCGTCAAGGGCTTCAAAGAGGCCGGGGTATTTAGCCATGTATGTGTTGATGATTTCGGCGGCTTCACTGCGCGGTATGTTGAGCCTTTTTGAGAGTCCGAAGGGTTGTATGCCATAGAGAACACCGAAGTTGACCTCTTTTGCCTTGCGCCGCATGTCGGGGGTGATGTTGGGGGTGTCGAAAATAACCTGTGCCGTGGCGCTGTGGATGTCTTCGCGGTTGCGGAACGCTTCAATGAGTTTCGTGTCGCCGGAGATTTCGGCTGCTATGCGAAGCTCAATCTGGGAGTAGTCGGCCGAGAGCAGCATGTTCCGGGGGTCGGTTGGGATGAAGGCTTTGCGGATTTCCCTGCCGAGCGGGGTGCGGATGGGAATGTTCTGCAGGTTCGGATTTGAAGAGGAGAGCCGGCCGGTGGCGGTGATGTGCTGGTTGAAGGATGTGTGTACCCGCCCTGTTTCGGGGTTGAGTATTTTGGGCAGCGCGTCGATGTATGTGGTCTTGATTTTCTGCAGGCTCCGGTATTTAAGCAGGTTTCCGACAATGGGGTGGAGAGGGGCGAGTTCTTCAAGGACCTCAACATTGGTTGAGAAGCCGGTTTTGGTGGTTTTTTTTGTTGGCAAGCCAAGCACCTCAAAGAGGATATGGGAGAGCTGTTTGGGTGAGTCAATGTTGAAGCTTTCCCCTGCAGCGCTGTGGATGGTTTCCCTTAGCTGCAGCAGTTGACTGCCGACGCTTTCGGATGTGGCGGCAAGGTGCCGGGTGTCAATGCTGATGCCCCGGTATTCCATGGCGGCAAGCACACTGACCAAGGGGAACTCAAGAGTTTCGCAGATGTGGAGGAGGCGCGGTTCCTGTTCCAGCTCTTTTTGCAGGACGGCGTTGAGGCGGAGGGCGATATCGGCGTCCTGGCATGCGTAGTCGGTGAGCTTTCGGGGCTCGATATCGTAAATATGAAGTTTCGTTTTCCCTTTTCCTGTCAGCTCGTCGTATTTGGTGGTGCGCAGCCCGAGGTGGCGGGCGGCAAGGTCATCCATGTTGTGGGTTACCTCAGGGTTGAGGAGATAGCTTGCCAGCATGCTGTCGAAACTGACGGGGAAGAGTTCCAGTCTGTATTTTTTGAAGACCAGAAGGTCGTACTTGAGGTTCTGGCCTGTTTTTGGGATGGTGGGGTTTTCAAGCAGCGGACGGAGCAGCTCGATTGTGTTTTCACGGCTGAGGCCGGTACCGGAAAAGGAGATGAAGCTGGCGGTTCCGGGAGTGGCACTGAGTGAGATTCCGGCAAGTTCAGCTTCGAAGGTGTTGAGTGAAGTGGTTTCGGTGTCAACTGCCACCAGTTTCGCCTTCATCAGCCGGGCGACAAGGCTACGGACATCTTCTTCGGTGGAAATCATTCTGTAGTCAGATCCTTCACGGGGATCGCCAAGAGGATCGGTCTCCTCTTCTTCAGGTTCGGTCTGGCCATCCGGGAGAGATGTCTCCAGTGCGGCAAATCCGGGGAATGCATCGGGCAGACGCCGTGCAATGGTTTTCAGTTCAAGCTCTTTGAGCTGGCAGAGAATCGCTGTGCTGTCGGGTGTGGTGCAGGCAAGATCCTGAAGGGTGACGGGGAGCTCGAGATTGGTGCGAATGGTGACAAGATCGGTAATGAACGGAAGGCGGGGGCGGAACTCTTCAAGGCTTGCACGGGTTCTGGGTGCAATCTCTTCAAGTTTTTCGTAGACCTTTTCAAGAGAGCCGAAGCGTCCGAGAAGCGTTGCTGCGGTTTTTGGACCTATGCCTTTGGCCCCGGGGATGTTGTCGGAGGTGTCGCCGGTGAGGGTGAGGAACTGGGTGAATTGAGCGGGCGGAACGCCGAACTGTTCAGCAATTCCTTCCGGGGTAAGCAGCTGCAGTTCGCTGTCGTTTTTTGTGGGGCGGAGCATTGACACCCCGCCATGTACCAACTGGGCGAGGTCTTTGTCGGGGGTGACGATGAAGATGTTGCACCGGTCTTCAAACAGCCGTGCGGCGGTCCCTATGATGTCGTCGGCTTCATAACCGGGGGTTTTCAGGATGGGTATATTGAGGGCTTTGAGGAGCTTGAAGAGCGGCTCAATCTGGGCGAGCATCTCTTCAGGTGGAGCCTGCCGGTTGGCCTTGTACTCGCTGTAAAGGTTGTGGCGGAAGGTTTTTTCCCGGCTGTCGAATGCGGTGGCGAGGTAGTGGGGACGGTAGGTTTCAAAAATTCTGAGGAGAGTGGAGAGGAAGCCGAAGAGGGCTCCTGTCGGTTGGCCGCTCCGGTTCTGCATGCCTGCTCGCTGCAGGGCGTAGTGTGCCCTGTAGAGCAACGCCATGCCGTCAATGAGGAAGAGGGAGGGTTTCGGACCGGTGGGCACCGGCGGCGTGGTTTCAGCTGCGGCGTTGTCTGGAAAAAAGTCGAACTGGCGTGTGTTCATGCATTCACCACCCCGTAGCTACCAAGCACTTTGACCATGGTGGCGAACTCCCTGAGATGGGAGAGGGCGTGGCTGATTGCGGGGTCGTCACGGTGGCCGAGGATATCGACATGGAAAAGGTATTCGAACGCCTTTTTGCGGAAGGGGCGTGATTCGATTTTTGTGAGGTCTATGTTGCGGAGTGCCATTGTGGCCAGTGCCTTGAAGAGTGAGCCCTGTTCGTTGGGCAGGGTGAAGACGATTGTCGTTTTCTGGCGGGAGGTGTCGTAACCTTTTATTTTTTTAAGGGATTCAGGGTGCTCAGCGTGACTGATGCAGAAGAAGCGGGTAATGTTCCACTCTTCGTCGGCGAGGTTCCGCTGAAGGATTTCAAGTCCGTAGAGCTCTCCGGCTCGTTGTGAGGCTATTGCAAGTTTTGTCGAATCCTTTTCGCTGGCAATCATTTTTGCGCTGCCTGCGGTGTCGTAGGCGGCTTCGGCGGTAAGATTCGGGTGGGCGGCAAAGAAGTTCCGGCATTGGGCGAGGGCTTGGGGGTGCGAGAGAACGCGCTGTGCGGTTTTGGGCGAAGAACCGGCGAGACCCAGAAGGCAGTGTTCAACCTTGACAAAGGTTTCTGCGGCAATGACAACCGGATGCTGAAGCAGGAGGTCGTAATTCTGGTGGATGCTGCCTCCTAGAGAGTTTTCCATTGGAAGGACCGCCATTTTCGCCCTGCGGCTTTCCACAGCGGAGAACACCTCTTCAAAGGAGCTACAGGGAAGGGGTTCGCCCAGCCGGAGTGCTGCAATTTCACTGTAGGCCCCGGGTTCTCCCTGGTAGGCAATCTTCAGATTTGTCATTATTTTTTCTTGTGATTAACTTGCACTAAAGCCGCTGGAATAGATTTATTTAAAGAAAATAAATCTATTATCATAGACGGGTCCTTTACCAAGCAACCATTTCAGAAGTTTTTCGCCATGTCAGGACACAGCAAGTGGGCAACCATCAAGAGGAAAAAATCGGCAACCGACCAGAAACGGGGCAACCTGTTCACGAAGCTGGTCAAGGAGATTACCATAGCTGCCAAAATGGGCGGTGGTGACCCGGCCGGCAATCCCAGGCTTCGCCTTGCAGTCGATACAGCGCGTTCGAACTCCATGCCGATGGACAACATTCAGCGGGCTATCAAGAAAGGGACCGGTGAGTTGGAGGGTGTGAGTTATGATGAGATAACCTATGAGGGTTACGGGCCGGCAGGCATTGCCCTGATCATTGAAACGGCTACGGACAACAAAAACCGGACCGTTGCCGACCTGCGGCACATCATGAGCCGCAACAACGGCTCTCTTGGTGAGAATGGCAGTGTGTCGTGGATGTTCCATAGAAAGGGAAGCATTGAGGTACCGGGTGGATCGGCCACCGAGGAACAGCTGATGGAGGTGCTTCTTGAGGCGGGTCTGGAGGATATAGGGGGTGAGGGCGAGAGCGGTTATACGGTGATAACCGATGTTCATGATCTTGAGTCGGCGAAAAAGGCGCTTGAGGCTGCCGGCATAGCCTATGAGAACGCCAAAATGGATCTGATTCCCGAGAACTTCATTGAGCTTGAGGTTGATGACGCCCGCAAGGTCATCAAACTGATTGACGCTCTTGAAGGCAATGATGATATACAGGCTGTTTACAGTAACATGGAGATCAGTGAGGGTGCCATGGACAGCTTTGACGAGTAGAGGATGATTGTGCTGGGGATAGATCCCGGAAGCCTCGCTACAGGGTACGGTGTTGTTTCAGGGGACGGACGGGAGCCGTTTCGGGCGCTTTCCTGCGGTCTGATACGCCTCCATCCCCGAAAGAGCCATGCAGTGAGAATTGGTGAGATATATCGGGAACTCAGTGAGCTGATCAGTGAAATGAAGCCGGACCGGGTTGCGCTTGAGACGGCTTTTGTGGGAAAGAATGTTCAGTCGGCCCTCAAGCTCGGGCAGGTGAGAGGGGCCATCATGGCGCTTTCTTGCAACAGCGGAGTTCCGATTTTTGAGTATGCTCCCCGTGAGGTGAAGTCTGCGGTGACCGGTCGTGGAGGGGCTGCCAAGGAACAGGTAGCCTTCATGGTGGCCTCGATGCTTTCGCTCAGCCCCGTGCCAAAGCCTTTTGATGTGACTGATGCGCTTGGTGTTGCGCTCTGTGATCTCCTGCGGTGCGGGGGTGTTCAGGAACGCCAGACTGATATGAAGGGTTCGGGTGGACGGTCGGGCAGCTGGAGTGAGTTTGTGCGTGCAAGTCCGGACAGGGTTCTCTAACCATTAAATCGTACGCTGTGCAGGGTCATATTTTTAACCTTCCCAATGCGCTGAGTTTCCTCAGGATTCTTCTGATTCCATGGTTTCTCTATTATCTCCATGCCGGGAATACGACTGCGGCTGTAACGCTTATGTTTATTGCCGTGCTTTCCGACTGGTTTGATGGTCAGGCGGCGCGCTGGACGAATGAAGTGTCGGAGATGGGTAAGATTCTTGACCCTCTGGCCGACAAGCTCTGTCTGGCAAGTGTTGCGCTCTATTACCTGTGGGTTGGTGAACTTCCCCTCTGGTTTGTGTTGTTTGCCGTCGTGCGCGATCTTTTGATTTTCAGCGGGGCCGCCTGGGTGCGTCACCGTCACCAGATGGTCACCACTTCGCTATGGCCGGGCAAGTGGGCAGTGGGCTTTGTGTCAATGCTCTTCATCACCATGGTGTGGCCGCTCCCGATTTTCGAGAGCTGGCCGTTCAAGGAGCTGTTTCTCTACCTCTCCACCATTATGCTTTTCTATTCGTTTGTTCTCTATTGCATCCGCTTTTACCGGATTCACAAGGGGCTTGACTTCAGGAGTTAGCGTTCGGCTTGTCCATCACGGTTGCCATCAGTGATGCTTCGCATACCAGTTCGCCCCTTACATAGGCCTTTGCTTCAAACTGGCAGACGCTTCTGCGCATGTTTACCATGACCCCTTCAATAACCAGCGTGTCGCCCGGCAGTACCGGCTTGCGGAACCGTGCTTTGTCTATTGCCATGAAATAGACGACGCTCTCTTTCGTATTGTCTTTGCCGTTGAGCATCATGATGCCTCCAGTCTGTGCCATTGCTTCAATGATGAGAACTCCCGGCATGACCGGATTGCCCGGGAAGTGACCTTGGAAGAATGGCTCGTTCATGGTGACATTCTTGATGGCGACAATCTTTTCGTCAAGCTTGAATTCGACGATTTTGTCTATCAGGAGGAACGGGTAGCGATGCGGGAGCATTTTCTGGATGGCGTTGATGTCGAAAATCACGCCGGCTTTTTTCTCGTGCTGGTACTGACGGGCCAGTTTGTTGCGGTCGGCATATTTCTTGAGCTGACGGATAAACTCTACATTGGATGCGTGTCCGGGACGGGCGGCAAGCACCTGGGCTTTGACGGGCATGCCGAGAAGTGCCATGTCGCCAAGGAGGTCGAGCAGTTTGTGGCGGGCCGGTTCGTTCTTGTAGCGGAGCTCGCGGTTGTTGAGAATTCCGTTGTCTCCCAGGACAAGGTGGTCGCTCGACAGGCCGAGTTTTTCGCCGAGGGAGAGCATCTCCCCTTTTTCCATCTCTTTGTCTATGATGACGATTGCGTTGTCGACATCGCCGCCTTTGATGATGCCCTGGCTGGCAAGTGCTTCAACTTCGGAGAGGAAGCAGAATGTGCGGGAGGGGGCAAACTCCGTGAGGAACTCCTGTTCAAGGTCGAAGAGCCCGGAGTGCTGTGAACCGAGGGCGGGATTTTTGTAGTCAACCATGACGGTGGTGCGGAAGTTGTCGAGCGGCAGGGCTACGATGTCCACACTGTTTTCTGAGTCGTGATACTCAATGGTTTCGTCTATGACCAGATAGTTTTTGGGTTCGTCCTGATCCTCAAATCCGGCTTCAATGAGTGCTTCGGCAAAGGGAAGTGAGCTTCCGTCCATGACCGGCGGTTCAGGGCCGTCCATCTCAATCTGGCAGTTGTCGACCTGCAGGCCGTAAAGGGCTCCGAGGACATGTTCTGTGGTGTAGATTTTGACGCCGTTGACGCCGATGGTGGTGCCGCGGAGCACTTCAACCACATTCTCTATCAGCGCGGGGATTTCCGGGCTTTCCGCAACATCGGTTCTGATGAAACGGTAGCCGTATCCGGCTGGTGCCGGCTTGAAGGTGATTCTGCATTCCTTGCCGGTGTGCAGTCCGGTTCCCGACAGGGAGACTTCTTTTTTGAGTGTGCGCTGATGAATGAGCATCGTGTGTTGTTGTTACTCCCGCCAGGTCAGCCGTGGCGAAAAATGGGCCCCTGTGTGTGGGGTAAGAGTGATGTTTTTAAAGATACAAAAGAACCGCTTTCTCTTCAAATCATAGTGGCTTGGAGCTCTCTTTGGGATTCTCCGGAAAGTGGCGCTGTGCCATTGACAGCAGCAGTGGGTGGGTGCCGGTGCTGCCGGCAATGATGCTTTTCTTCCTGAAGACATTCCTTTCCCCTTGAAAGTCGGTGACAATGCCCCCGGCTTCCCTTACCAGCAGAATTCCTGCTGCGAAGTCCCATGGAAGAAGTTTGTATTCCCAGAAGCCGTCAAAGCGTCCGCAGGCAGTGTAGGCAAGGTCGATAGCTGCAGAGCCGGCGCGCCTGATGCCCGATGACATGTGAATGACATCGCGGAGCATTGCCATGTAGCTGTCGAGGTAGTGATACTCCTTGAATGGGAGCCCTGTGGCTATAAGGTACCCGTCCTCTTCCTGCCTGTCGGTTACTTGGATGGGCTCTCCGTTCAGCAGCGCACCTTTTCCCTTTTCTGCACTGAAGAGTTCATTCAGAATGGGAAGGTAGACCACTCCGGCCTGAATCTCTCCATCGCTTCCCTGAAGGGCTATGCTTATGGAGAATATTGGAAAGGAGTGTATGAAGTTCAGTGTGCCGTCAAGAGGGTCGACAATCCATGTTCTTCCGCTTTTGGGTTCCGTTGTGGTTCCCTCTTCGCAGAGCAGTCCGTCCTCGGGGAATTCTTCTGAAAGGATGCGGCTGATTTCGGCTTCACAGGCTTTGTCGGTTTCTGTGACGAAGTCCCTGAACTCTTTCGGGTGTATTTCACTTTTCCGAAGTTCTCCGAATTTTTTGAGGGTAATTGCTCCTGCAACATGGGCTGCGCTGGTGGCGGTAATGATTTCCGGGGATGGTTGCGGCATGGCTGGTGGGGAGAGGATCAGGTTGAAAGGTCCAGAACTGCTTCAGGTCGGTAATATAGTATTTCGCAGGAATTTTAGGGGAAGGATGGGGGTGTTTGGCTGGCGGGAATTATCGGCCTTTGTGCTATGTTGCATTGGATGTTATAGTGTATTCAGCGATAAGACCTAATAAATCAAAACCATGATAATGAAGAATCTCAATCCATTGAAAACAGGACTGGCGATAGCGATATGTTTCGTTTTTGCTTATGGCGGTAGCATTTTTACCCCCGTACCCGGTTCGGAGTGGTATTACCACATACTCAACAGGCCTTCCTGGAATCCGCCGGACTGGCTATTCATGCCTGTATGGACTGTGCTGTTCATTATGATGGGTACGGCCATGGGGCTTGTTGCGAGCAAAGAGGGAGCTGCGAGGGAGCAGGTGCGTTCGGCTTGGATTGTTTTTGTGGGGCAGCTTGTGCTGAACCTTGCATGGTCTGCAGCATTTTTCGGGCTGCATTCGCCTGCTCTTGCGATGGGCGTGATTGTGCTTCTCTGGGCAGCCATTGTGGCGACCATGCTCCAGTTTCGCGCTGTTGTTCCCCTTGCCGCCAAGCTGCTGATTCCTTATCTCGCATGGGTCAGTTTCGCGGGATTCCTCAACTTCATCATCTGGCAGATGAACTGAGCGGTTTTTCTGAACAATAAAAAAAAGCCCGGTGTTTAACCGGGCTTTTTTTTATGCAGGTTTGCTGCTCAGTCCTCTTCTTTTTCGCGAAGGTTTTCCAGAACACCGAAGTCTTCAAGGGTGGTAACATCTCCTTTGATTTCGTTGCTGGTTGCCAGCTCGCGGAGCAGGCGGCGCATGATTTTGCCACTTCTGGTTTTCGGCAGTCCCTTTGCCCACCTGATTTCATCGGGCTTGGCGATGGGGCCGATCTCCTTGGCTACATGTTCGCGCAATGCTTCACGGAGCTTCATGTCGCCTTCGTACTCGTCCTTGAGGGTGACGAATGCCACAAGGGCGTTGCCCTTGATGTCATCGGGACGGCTGACCACTGCGGCTTCCGCCACAGCTTCATAGGAGACGAGAGCGCTTTCGACTTCGCTCGTGCCGAGTCTGTGGCCTGACACATTGACTACATCGTCAACGCGGCCCATGATCCAGATGTATCCGTCCTCATCCTTACGGGCGCCGTCGCCGGTGAAGTACATGTCGTCGAATTCCGACCAGTAGGTTTCTTCGTAGCGCTTGTTGTCGCCGTAGATGGTACGGAGCATTGATGGCCATGGCTTTTTGATGACCAGATAGCCGCCTTCGTTGGGGCCGCATGGGGTGCCGTCTTTCTGGACGACATCGGCCATGATTCCGGGAAGCGGGCGGGTGGCGGTGCCGGGTTTGGTAGGGGTTGCCCCGGGAAGGGGAGAAACCATAATGCCGCCGGTTTCGGTCTGCCACCATGTATCGACAATCGGGCATTTCTCCTGACCAACCACCTTGTGATACCACATCCAGGCTTCAGGGTTGATTGGTTCGCCGACAGTGCCCAGAAGGCGCAAGGAGCTGAGGTTGTGTTTGGTTACCCATTCGTCGCCGGCGCGGATGAATGCACGGATGGCTGTAGGGGCCGTGTAGAGGATGGTGACCTTGTGGCGGTTGATGATGTCCCAGAAGCGGTCCCACTGGGGATAGTTCGGGGCACCTTCATACATGAGCAGGGTTGCGCCGTTGAGCAGGGGGCCGTAGACCATATAGCTGTGGCCGGTTATCCAGCCGACATCGGCGGTACACCAGTAGATATCGTCATCGCGGATGTCGAACACATAGCGGAACGAGCTTGCGGCGTGAACCATGTAGCCGGCGGTTGTGTGTAGAATGCCTTTGGGTTTCCCTGTTGATCCGCTGGTGTAGAGGACAAAAAGCGGATGTTCCGATTCAACCTCAACGGGCTCCGACTCGTCTGAGGCAAGGCCCATGAGGTCGTGCCACCAGTGGTCCATGCCGTCGTGCATGCTGATATCTTCTCCGGTCACCTTCAGGACGATGACGCTGCGGACGGAAGGGGTGTTGACGATGGCCTCGTCAACGATGTTCTTGAGGTTGATTGAACTTCCGCGGCGACGGGTGCCGTCACAGCAGATGATGAGTTTTGCGCGGGAATCGTTGACCCGTTCGGTGATGGCATGGGCTGAAAATCCTGCAAAGATCACATTGTGAACGGCGCCTACTCTGGCGCAGGCCAGAACGGCTATGACCAGTTCAGGTACCATGCCCATGTAAATGGCTACACGGTCGCCCGGGCGTATGCCGGCGATTTTCAGCACATTGGCGAATTTCGATACCTGGCGGTGCAGTTCGCCGTAAGTGAGAACGCGCTGCTCACCCTCTTCACCCTCCCAGATGATGGCGGCCTTATTCCTTCTCCAGCTTTGTGCGTGCACATCAACTGCATTGTAGCAGATGTTGGTTGTGCCGCCATTGAACCATTTGGCGTAAGGTGTTTCCCATTCAAGGACGGTGTCCCACTTTTTGAACCAGTGGAACTCTTCGGCAAGACCCGCCCAGTAGCTTTCGGGGTCGGCTTCGGCAGCCTTGTAAAGCGCCTCGTACTCTTCCATGCTTCCGATTCGGGCTTTTTCAGAAAATGCAGCCGGAGGGGGAAACTTTCGCTTTTCAGACAGGACGGAGCTTATGGCATCTGCCGCTTTGTTTTTGTCGTCTGTAGCCATTGATCGCCAGGATTTATGTGTTGAAAAAATCGCCGTATTCCCGCTGTTGACAGCGGCAGTATTCTTCTCCGCTGCACCCGGGAAGTCAAGACAATAATGTTACATAAAAAAATGCTCTTCATCAATGATTGTGAGGGGAGCAGAAAGGCTCTTGCCGTATTGAATACTCTATTTTACGGCAAAATTTATGAGTTTGTCGGGAACAGCAATTTCTTTCATGATTGTGACGCCTTCCAGGAACTTTTGTACCGATTCAAGTGCTTTGGCTTCACAGAGCAACTGCTCTTTCGGGGTGCCCGGTGCCGCCGTGAATGTACCTCTGAGTTTTCCGTTGATCTGGACGGCTATGGTTACTTCGCTGTCGCGTGCAAGTTCCGGGTCGAACTGGGGGAACGGGACGAGCGAAATTGATTCTGGATGGCCGAGCGCTTCCCAGAGTTCTTCAGAGAGGTGCGGCGCATAAGGTGCGAGCAGGAGGAGAAGGGTTTCAATGGCCTCACGGCTGCTTTCCCCTGTGCGGTGCAGTTCGTTGGTGAACACCATCATTTCGGCAATGGCGGTGTTGAATTTGAGGTTTTCGGTATCTTCGCCGACTTTTTTTATGGTTTTGTGCATACGGCGCAGGATGTCGGGCGAGGGCGCTTCAGCGGGGAGATCGGCTCGGGGCCCTTCCGGCTCTGGCCAGACGAGTCGCCATACGCGCGAAAGGAACCGGCTGATGCCTTCTATGCCGTTGGTGTTCCATGGCTTGACCTGTTCGAGGGGGCCGAGGAACATTTCATACAGACGGACTGCGTCGGCGCCGTACTCGCCGAGCACTTTGTCGGCCGGGATGACATTGCCCCGCGACTTGGACATTTTTTCGTTGTCTTCGCCCAGAATCATTCCCTGGTTGAAAAGCTTCTGGAACGGCTCTTTTGTGCTGACGACGCCGATGTCGAAGAGCACCTTGTGCCAGAACCGGGCATAGAGCAGATGGAGCACAGCATGTTCGGCACCTCCTATGTAGAGGTCGACATTCATCCAGTAGGCCTCTTTTTGGGGGTCTAGAGGAAGGTCGCTGTTGTGCGGGTCGATGAAGCGGAGGTAGTACCAGCAGCTTCCGGCCCACTGTGGCATGGTGTTCGTTTCACGGCGGAAGGGGCCATTTTCATCGCTTCCGTGAAGCCATTCGGGGATGTTTGCCAGCGGCGATTCTCCGGTTTCGGTGGGCTGATATGCTTCAACTTCCGGTAGCATCAAAGGGAGGCTGGTTTCTGGTTTCAGGGTGCCGTCGGGGTAATGTTTGATGGGTATGGGCTCTCCCCAGTACCGCTGACGGCTGAATATCCAGTCGCGGAGGCGGTAGTTGACCTTTCTTTTTCCGGTTTTTTTCTTTTCAAGCCATGAGGCCATCAGCTCGAATGCTTCCGGAAAGGCAAGGCCGTCGAGGCTTATTTCGCTGTTGTTGGAGTTCAGGGCGGCGCTCTCTTTGCCTTCGAAGACCGCTTCCTGAACATCATGCGGGCTTTTGACCACCTCGATGATTGGCAGATTGTATCGCTTTGCAAACTCCCAGTCGCGGCTGTCGTGCGCAGGTACCGACATGATTGCTCCTGTACCGTAGCTGGTGAGCACAAAGTCGGAAATCCAAACGGGAAGAGGTTCGCCTGTGGCGGGGTTGATGGCATAGGAGCCGGTGAAGACGCCGGTTTTGTCTTTCTGAAGTCCGGTGCGTTCCAGTTCGGTTTTGAGCTTCGCGTTTGCGATGTACTCCTTGACGGCAACAAGCTGCTGCGCTGTGGCGAGTTTTTCGGCCATTGCGTGTTCCGGGGAGATGACCAGATAGGTAGCTCCAAAGAGTGTGTCGGGGCGGGTGGTGTAGACCCGAAGCATGGTTCTGTGGCAGCGGAGTTCAAAGTCGACCTCTACCCCTTCAGAGCGCCCTATCCAGTTGCGCTGCATTTGCTTCACATTTTCGGGCCAGTCGAGCCCGTCAAGGTCTTCAAGCAGGCGGTCGGCGTAGGCGGTGATTTTCAGTACCCACTGGCGGAGCGGACGACGGACGACGGTAAGGCCGTCTGCAAGTTTTTCTTCAACCTCTTCATTGGCAAGCACTGCACGGAGTTCAACGCACCAGTTGACATCCACCTCCGACATGTAGGCCAGCCCCATTTCATGGAGTTTCAGGAATATCCACTGTGTCCAGCGGAAGTATCCCGGGTCGGTGGTATTGATTTCGCGCGACCAGTCGTACGAAAAGCCCATTGCCTGGAGGGTTTCCTTGAAGTTGGCAATGTTTTTTTGTGTGGTGTCGCTGGGGTGGGTGCCGGTTTTGATTGCGAACTGTTCTGCTGGAAGGCCGAATGCATCCCATCCCATCGGGTGCAGCACATTGAACCCGCGGCTGCGGCGGTAGCGAGCTGAGATGTCGGATGCGGTGTAGCCTTCAAGATGGCCGACATGGAGCCCTGAACCGCTGGGGTAGGGGAACATGTCGAGCACATAGTACTTGGGCTTTTCCGGCGCTTCTCCGGTTTTGAATGTTTCCTGCTGTTTCCAGCGGGCTTGCCATTTTTTTTCCGTTTTTGAAAAATCATACCTCATGGGATGCAGTGTCGTTCTAGTCTTTGTGTGTAAAATGAAAAAAGCAGTGCAGGGTCTTCTGCACTGCTTTTTAGCTCAAGGGTCAGTGATTGGCTTTAATGCCTGTTTTTCCTCAGCTGTTCTGCTCCGCAGCAGCGACTTCTGAGCCCGGATCGGGAGCGTCAAGAGCTGCTTTGATGGAGAGCGCGAAACGGGTTTTGCCGGTTCTGGGATCTTTGCGGACATCGACCAGTTTTACCTTGACCCGTTCTCCAACCTTCAGGTGGTCGCTGACTTTGGCGACTCGCTCATTGGCTATTTCGGAGATGTGGACCAGACCGTCGGTTTTCGGGATGAATTCGACAAATGCGCCGAGTTCGTCGCGGATGTCGCGGACTTTACCCATGTAGACGGTGCCTACTTCGGGTTTGGCAATCAGTGCCTTGATGATTTCAACAGCTCCTTTGGTTCCCTCATCGCTTGAACAGGCAATGGTGACTGTGCCGTCATCTTCGATGTTGATTTCCGCGCCGGTTTCTTCGGTGATGCTGCGGATGGTTTCGCCGCCTTTTCCGATGATGAGGCCGATGGATTCAACTGGTACCTGAATTGCGGTCAGGCGCGGTGCGTAGTGCGCCAGATTTTCGCGCGAGGAGGGAATTGCTTCCTCCATTTTGTCGAGGATGTGGAACCTGCCACGGCGTGCCTGTTCGAGGGCGGTTTCAAGAATGTGGTAATCGAGACCGTCAATCTTGATGTCCATCTGGCATGCGGTGATGCCGTCACGGGTGCCCGATACTTTGAAGTCCATGTCGCCGAGGTGGTCTTCGTTGCCGAGGATGTCGGAGAGGACCGCGTACTCTGTTCCCTCTTTGATAAGACCCATGGCAATGCCCGATACGGCCTTTTTCAGGGGGACGCCGCCGTCCATGAGGGCGAGGGTGCCGCCGCAGACCGAGGCCATTGAGGATGAACCGTTCGACTCAAGGATTTCCGAGACGATGCGGATGGTGTAGGGGAACTCCTGCTCGGTGGGGGCTACCATTCTGATGGCGCGTTCGGCAAGGTTCCCATGGCCGATTTCGCGGCGGCCGGTTGTGCCGAGCCTTCCAACTTCGCCGACCGAGAAGGGGGGGAAGTTGTAGTGGAGCATGAATCGTTTGTCGGCACTGTTGGTCAGGGTATCAACTGACTGTGCGTCCTTCTTGGTGCCGAGGGTGACGGCAACCAGTGCCTGGGTTTCGCCACGGGTGAAGAGTGCTGAGCCGTGGGCCCGCGGGATGACTCCGAGGTCAATCGATATGGGGCGGACTTGGTCGAGGGTTCGTCCGTCCAGGCGTTTGGCGTCGTCGAGAATCATGCGGCGCATGACATCTTTTTCAACGGAGTGAATTTCTTCTTCAATAATGTGCTCGTTGGTGCAGAGCGCTTTTGAAGAATCGGCGGCCACTTCTTCGGGGGTGAAGGCAGAGAGGAAGTGTTCAACGGTGCTTTTGAGGGTTTCGCCGTAGATCTCTTTGGTGCGCTCTGCCCGTTCTTCTTTGGCAAGGGCGGTATATGCGAGCTCTTTCAGACGCGCACGGCAGGCATCGCTGACGAAGGCGCCGAGTTCGGCAGGAACCTGAATCGGAGCGAAGGGGCGTTTGGCTTTTGCAACTTCCGCTTTCACGCTGTCCTGAAGTGTGCAGAGTTTTTTGATGGCTTCGTGGCCGAAACGGATTGCTTCAAGCATTTCTGATTCGGAAATTTCTTTCATCTCACCCTCGAGCATGCAGATGGTGCCTGCCGTGCCGCCGATGGAGATGTCGATGTCGCTGCCTTCAAGTTCGTCAATGGTTGGGTTGATGATGAACTGGTCGTTCACCCTTCCGACCCTGACTTCGGACATGGCGTTCTCGAAGGGGATGTCGGAGACCATGATGGCGGCTGAAGCAGCCAGACCACCGAGAACATCGGCGTCGTTCTGCTGGTCGCTGGAAATGACATTGATGATGACCTGGGTTTCGAAGTAATAGCCGGTCGGGAAGAGAGGACGGAGTGCGCGGTCAATCAGCCGTGCCGAGAGAATCTCTTTTTCCGAGGGACGGGCTTCGCGCTTGAAGAAACCGCCGGGAAATTTGCCTGCGGCATAATATTTTTCGCGGTATTCAACCTGGAGAGGAAAGTAGTCCTGGTTGGGGGAGGGTGTTTTTTTGCTGGAAACAACCGTTGCAATGACCATGGTGTCGCCCATGCGGACGACAGTGGCGCCGTCGGCCTGTTTTGCCATTCTGCCGGTTTCAATCGAGATCGTTTTACCCAGACCGAGATCAATTTCTTTCGTGATAATCATAAAAGTCGTTTGGTGTTGGTGATGGAAAAAAGTGTCGGGCCCGTCCACTTTAATGGATTCTACCCTGTCTTTAAATATAGTATAAAAAATCTGTTTCCTTTCACCCGCAACCACTCTTCCTCCCCTGCAATACTTCAGGCAACAAAACATGCATTGTCTATGAGGCGCACGCTGCCGGCAAAGACAGCGGCAAGAATCCGGTAGGATCGGCCTTTCACGGCGCGCTCTGCAGGCATGAATGTTTCCTCGTCTACAAAGGCGACATAGTCAATTGTAAACCCTGACTCACCGGCAATCATTGTGGATGTAGCTTCGGCAAGTGCCGTAAGGCCGGTTTCTCCTGCAGCAATTCTTTCACCCGCATGCTGAAGGGCTCGCCAGATTGCCCCGGCTGATTCCCGCTGTTCTGCGGTGAGATAGATGTTGCGTGAGCTGACGGCAAGGCCGCTTTGCTCTCTCATTGTGGGGGCTGCTACCACCTTGACTGCTATGTTCAGGTCGCTGACAAGCCTTCTGATGACTGCCAGCTGCTGTGCGTCTTTTTCGCCAAACACGGCAATATGGGGACGGGTGATTTGCAGAAGCTTGGTGACAACGGTGGCCACGCCGCTGAAGTGGCCTGGCCGTTTTTCTCCTTCAAAGAGATCACTGATGCCGCTGCATGAGACTGCTGTTGAGAACCCTTCGGGATAGATGGCTCCGGCTTCGGGGGCGAAGAGGTAATCGACGCCTGCCGAGCGGGCAAGTGCTGCGTCCTGTTCAAAGGGGCGGGGGTAGCGGTGGAAGTCTTCGTTCGGCCCGAACTGCGTGGGGTTGACGAAGATGGTGAGAATGACGGTTCCGGCCTCTTTTCGGGCCAGTTTGATAAGGCTGATGTGGCCTTCATGCAGGGCCCCCATGGTCATGACCACGCCAATGAGCTGTCGGCCGAGGCGGAGTTTTTCCGAAATGGTCTGCATTTCGACAGGATCAGTGAGGGTCTGCATCGTATTTTCTTTTTTTTGCTGTTTTCTGTTCCGGTGGTTGGATGGCGACGACAAACTCTCCTCGGGTTTTTGCTGTTGAGAGGTGCAGACGCATGTCGGGGATGGAGCCAGTGAGATACTCTTCATGTATTTTGGTCATCTCCCGGCCAATGAAAATTCGGGCATTGGGTATAAGGGCCTCAAGTTCATCAAGCAGCTTGTGAATGCGGAAGGGGGACTCGTAGAGGACGATGAGCGTCTGCATGGAGCAGAGCTGTTCGAGTCTGGTTTTTCTCCCTTTTTTGTGGGGGAGGAATCCGGCGAAGAAAAAACTGCTGGTGGGGAGGGGACAGACAGAAATGGCAGCCGAGAGTGCCGAGGGGCCTGGTATGGGAACGGCCTTGAGCCCTTTTTCATTGAGGGCGGCAAGAATGCTGTAGCCAGGATCGCTGAGGGCCGGGGTTCCGGCATCGGTGATGAGGGCAAGGTCGATGCCGTCTTCAAGCATCCGGGTGATTCGCTCTATGGCTTTTTCTTCGTTGAACGAGTGGTAGCTGATGAGCTTTTTGCCGGCAATGTCGAGGTGACGCAGCAGTATGGACGCGCGCCGGGTGTCTTCGCAGGCTATGGCTTCAACGGTTTTGAGGGTCTCGATTGCCCGTATGGTGACATCGTCCAGGTTGCCGAGTGGGGTGGCAACCATATAAAGGGTTCCCTGTGGGGTTCCGTTGGGGTTTCCTTCAGGGGGGTCGTTCTGCTGCTGTTCTCTGTGCAAGGTTCAGTATGAGCTCTGCCGGGTTGTGCGTGCGGCAGGATTGAGAATGCTTTGAGTTTTAGTATATACTACATAAAATAATGAAGACCGCTCTGATTTTTTGAGGGGTGAATGGCTTCCTTTACAATAGAGCCTGACTATGCGATGAGCGAACGGCGCCGAATACTGCAGGCGGAAGGCTTGCAGGTGGATTTTATGATGCAGCGGAGTGGCTTTTTCCAGCCACCGGAGCCGCTTCGTGTGGTGAACGGAGTTTCGTTTGAACTCTTCGCGGGTGAAACGCTCGGTCTGGTTGGGGAGTCGGGCTGCGGGAAAACAACCCTCGGGCGTGCGCTTCTGAGGCTTGGAAACGGTCGGGTATCGGGGAAAATCGAGTTTGAGGGGCAGAATCTTTCCGCCCTTTCCAACGCGGAGTTTCGTCCGCTGCGTCGCCAGATGCAGATGATGTTTCAGGACCCCTTTGGTTCTCTCAACCCGCGGCTGACGGTTGGCCAGATGCTTTCCGAGGTGCTTTTTGTGCACAAGGTTGCACGGGGGGCCGAGGCGAGGCAAAGAGTCAATGAACTGCTCGATGTGGTAGGGCTCAGCCGCGAGTATTACAGCCGCTATCCCCATGAGTTTTCCGGCGGTCAGCGCCAGCGGATCGGCATTGCCCGAGCCCTTGCCCTCAACCCGAAACTCATTGTATGCGATGAGCCGGTTTCGGCGCTTGATGTGTCGATTCAGTCGCAGATTATCAATCTCCTCAAAGATCTGCAGCGGGATTTTGGGTTGACTTACCTTTTTATTGCTCACGACCTTTCGGTGGTTGAGTATATCTCGGACCGTGTTGCGGTTATGTATCTTGGTAAAATTGTGGAGATTGCCGCAGCCGATGAGCTTTACCGCAACCCTACCCACCCTTATACCCAGGCTCTTCTTTCAGCTGTTCCCTCTCCTGAGCCCGGTGCCCGGAAGGAGAGGATTCTTCTCAATGGCGACCAGCCGGGTCCGATGCATGCCCCTTCGGGGTGCAGTTTTCATCCCCGCTGTCCCTCTGCAATGCCAAACTGCGCTCTGCGTGAACCGACCCTCCAGCCTCTGGCCGGAAAGGATGATCATCGGGTCAGCTGCCTTCTTTATGAGGGAGGTGACGCATGAGCCTATTGGGAAGCGTTCGGAAAGGGTGGGGGTGCCTGGGCAAGGGATGCCTTGTGCTGATTGTGTTCCCTCTTCTTTTTGCTATCACAATTTTTTTTCTGCAGCGATCTCGTTCGGCACTGCCCGACCGGTTTGTGCTCCAGGTTCCCATCAGCGGGACGATTCCGGAGCATTCTTCCGAGAGCGGGAAGCTTCCTTTCATGGCTTCCGCGGAACCGCTGTCCCAGCAGGAGCTGCTCTTTCTGCTCCGCCGCGCATCGGGCGACAGCAGGGTGGCGGCTGTGCTCCTCTCAATCGACGGGCTGAGGGCCGCCCCTGCCAAAATCGGTGAGCTGCGCACCTCCATTGAAGAGCTCCGCAAAGAGGGAAAGCGGGTGATCGCTTTTCTCCGCTCGCCTGAAGACAGTGACTATCTTCTTGCAACCGCCTGTGATTCCATTATTGTGGCAAAGGGCAGCTTCATGCTGCTTGACGGGCTGAGGGCGGAAACCCTTTATTATAAAACGGCGCTGGCCAAGATAGGGGTGTCGTTTCAGGCGGCACAGTGGAAAGAGTACAAAAGCGGCGTGGAGCCCTTTGTCAGAAGCGGCCCAAGCCCTGAGAGCCAGGAGCGGCTGGGGGAGCTACTTGACGATGTGTACGGCGGGTATTTGGGGTATGCTTCCCGCCGGCGCGGCATAAAGCGCCAGGCTCTGGAGCTGATTATCAATACGCGGCCGCTGCTTACGGCCCAAGAGGCTCTTGATCTCAAGCTGGTTGACGGCACAGTGTCGGCTTGGCAACTGCAGCCGGCTTTGGAGAGAAAAATGACCGGCCGGGAGCCGGAGGAAAAGAGCGGATTTTTTGTTGACGCCCGGCGTTACAGTTCTTCGTTCGACAGCCCTCTGGAGCATGAGGGGAGGGAGAAAATAGCTCTCGTGACGATTTCGGGCCCCATTGTTCCGGCCGGTTCTGACGGGGTTGAGGGTATTGGTGAGGGTGTGGGCGAGGGTCAGATCCGTCGTGCACTCCGCAGGGCCCTTTCCGACAAATACATACGGGCGATTGTTGTGCGTATAGACAGCCCGGGAGGGGATGCCATGGCTTCGGCCTCAATCCTGGAGATGCTTGATTCGGCCGCGGTGCAAAAGCCCCTTGTCGTCTCCATGTCGGGGGTTGCCGCTTCGGGCGGGTACATGGCGGCTCTTGCTGGAAAAACCATCTATGCATCGCCTCTTACCTTTACTGGTTCCATCGGCGTGTATGCGCTCAAGCCCGAAATTAGTGGACTTGCCGAAAAGACAGGGCTTGCGCGCTCTGTGGTGACGAGAGGCCGATATGCTGATGCCAATTCGCTCTTCAAGCCTCTCGATCCTGAGGGGTACCGTATGTTCATGGCGGCATCGGGCGAAATCTATCGCGATTTTGTAGAGAAGGTCGCCGTATCGAGAAAAATGTCTTTTGCGGGCGCCGATTCCCTTGCGGGCGGCCGTGTATGGACTGGAAAAAGAGCTCTTACGGTGGGGCTGGTGGATCGGAGTGGCGGGCTGTTCGATGCCATGCGGGAGGCACAGAGGCTTGCGGGAATCGATAGTACGCGTCATCCTGAGATTGTCTGTCTTGCCGAAGAGCGGGGGTGGATTGCCTTGCTGTTTGGAGGTGAGGGCACCAGCGTCATGCAGCGGTTTGAAACGGCTTTTCTGAGGCGCCTTACCGCCAGACTGTTTTCTGCAGAGGGTATGGGTGCGTTTGAAGTTTTCGGTCTGGAAGCGGCCCGCTCCGGCCGAATGATGATGCTCGCTCTTATGCCGTTTGATGTGGATATTCGCTGAACAGCGGCAGCTCAAAAATTCCAGAAATCGCGGTCAAGGTTCCGGTAGTGTATGGCCTGCACAAGGTGCACCATCTCTATGGACTCACTGCCTTCAAGGTCTGCAATGGTTCTGCTGACCTTGAGGATGCGGTCGTGCGCCCGTGCTGAAAGGTTCAGCCGTTCCATTGCCTCCATGAGTTTTTGTGAGGACTCCTTCCCGATGCTGCAGTGGTTGCGTATCATGGGGGCATTCATCTGTGCATTGGTGTAGATGCCGGTGCTGGCGAACCGGGTAAGCTGAATGGCGCGGGCCCGCTCAACCCGTCGGCGGATAGTAGCGGAGCATTCTCCGGGCGTGGTGTTGAAGAGTTCACTGGTCTCTACTTTCGGCACATCAATATGGATGTCGATGCGGTCGAGTAGCGGGCCGGAAATTTTGGCGAGGTAACGCTGAATTTGCTGTGGAGGGGCGGTAAGGTTGCCGTCGGCGTCCTTCAGCGCACCGGCAGGGCTGGGGTTCATTGCGGCCACCAGCATGAATCCTGCCGGGTAGCGGGTGGTGGCTGATATTCTTGAAACAGTAACCTCCCGGTCTTCAATCGGTTGGCGCAGAACCTCAAGGGCACCTCGGGAAAATTCCGGAAGTTCATCAAGAAAGAGAATGCCGTTGTGGGCCAGGCTGACCTCTCCTGGCTTTGCATTGGTTCCGCCTCCTACAAGGGCGACGGTGCTGGTTGTGTGGTGCGGACTTCGCAGGGGGCGCACCACCATGAGCGGCTTCTCTTTGTCGAGAAGGCCAGCTACGGAGTAGATTTTGGTGGTTTCAAGCGATTCTTCAAGACCGAGCGGCGGCAGGATACCGGGAAGGGCCTTTGCCAGCATGGTTTTTCCGCTGCCAGGCGGGCCTATCATCAGTAGATTGTGATTTCCGGCTGCTGCAATCTCCAATGCTTTTTTTGCAGAGGTCTGGCCTTTGATGTCGGCGAAGTCGACCGCCGAGTGTGTTTCATCCCCAAAGAGGGAGGCAAGGTCAACTTTCACGGGTTGAGGGCCAGGTGAGCCGTTGATTATCTCTATGGCGTCGCGGAGAGTGTCGACGCCGTAGACCGGTAGAGCGGAACCAGCTGCGGCAATAGCTACGGCTGCCTCTTCGGCGTTCTGGCGGGGAAGGATGAGCCTGTGGATTCCCTCTTTTCCTGCCATGATCCCGACCGGCAAGGCCCCGTTGATTCTTCGGACGGTTCCGTCAAGGGCGAGTTCTCCCATGATGAGGGTGTCGGCAAAGTCGGCGTTGAGAAGTTCCAGTGAACCGAGCAGCCCCATGGCGATGGGAAGGTCGAACGCGGTACCCTCTTTTTTGATGTCGGCCGGGGCGAGGTTGATGGTGACTTTTTTGGGCTTCGTTCGGAATCCGGAGTTGCGGATTGCGGTGAGAATTCTCTCACGGCTCTCCCTGATGGCGCTGTCGGGGAGGCCGACCACAATGAATGAGGGGAGCCCGGCCGCTACATTGATTTCAACTGTCACCTTCATGGCGTCAATGCCGATGAGTGCTGCGGCTGAGAGTGTTGTGAGCATGGTGGGGGTTTGCGGGTTGAGGGGGGCTCTCGGGGCATGCCACTGCCCCTTTCCTTTTAACCTACATTATTTCTGCCGTATTTCCCCTGCTGGCGAGGCTGGAAAATTCAGCCAGTTGTCCGCAGGCCGCCTGATATGGCGTTGAGGGTTAGGAAGAGTTCCGGAAGCATCGCTTCGGCTTCTTCGTGCCGCTCTTCTTCCTGCATTGTTCTCCACTCCCGGAGCCGGAGGATCTGCCAACGGTGGAGGAGGGCGAGTCCTTCGCGCCGGAGGGTGACGAACCGGTTGACATTGAGCCGCTGAGTTGTTAGAGGTTTGTTGTAGAGCAGGTCGATGTAGTGTTTTGTTTTTCTGTACTCTTCTTCAATCATTGTCATAATGCGCCTGCGAATCTCTTCGTCCTGCACCAGCTCTGCGTAGCTGCGCATGATTTCAGGGTCGGCTGCTGAAAGCCCGGTGTCGGCATTGCTGATGATGTAGCGCAGCGGTGGCCATTCGTGCGAGCGGAGACGGATGTCTTCGAATGCGTCGGGGTCGGCTTTCTGGAGAGCCTCAAGGGCTGAACCCACTCCATACCATCCGGAGAGGGAGAACCGGGCCTGGTTCCAGCTGAACACCCAGGGGATGGCGCGGAGATCTTCGAGGGAGTTGCCCCCGCTGCGTCTTGAAGGCCTTGAGCCGATGCGGTTGGCTTCAATGATGTCGACAGGTGTGGCAGAGCGGAAAAAGGTGACGAATCCGCTTGATTCAATCAGTTTTCTGTAGGCGCTTTCCGCTTCAGTCGAGAGCATGTCCATTGCCGGTTCCAGGTGGTGGGGTGAGTGTTCCTGCCTGCTCTCCCTGATAAGTGAGCCGGCAACGCCTGCCATGAAGAGTTCAAGGTTGTAGACGGCGCTGATGCGGTTTGCATATTTCTGTGCAATGGTCTCTCCCTGTTCGGTGAAGCGCATGCCGGCAGCGAAGGAGCCGTATGGCTGTGCCCGGATGAAGCGGTGCGTGGGGCCGGCACCTCTGCTTATGCTGCCTCCTCTGCCGTGAAAGAAGAGGATTTGGGTGTTGTGGCGCTGTCCGACTTCAAGCATCGCTTCCTGTGCCCGGTAGAGCGTCCATGCACTGGTAAGGATTCCTCCGTCTTTGTTGCTGTCGCTGTAGCCAATCATTACCTCCATGGTCCGCTCTCCGGCACCCTCTTTTTTCCTGCGGTATTCAAGGCTTTTGCCTGTCAACGGGTGGCTGAGGAAGCCGTTGAGGATGTCGGGGCTTTTTTTTAGATCGTCAATGGTTTCAAAGAGTGGTACTACGGGGACGATGCAGGCGCTTTGGGTGCCTGATCCCTTCATGAGGCCGGTTTCGCGGGCAAAGAGGTACATGGCGAGCAGGTCGGAAACACTGCGGGTCATGCTCACAATAATGGAGCCGATGCCTTCGGCTCCGAATGCCCTGATGTGCTCACTCACCACCCGGAAGCAGTCAAGTACCGCTTCGGCTTCGGGGCCTGAGTTCATGTCGGGATGGGTGAAGGGGCGGGGAGAGCGGAGTTCGCTTTCGAGAAACGACCGTTTTTCATCTTCGCTCATGGTGATAAAGGGCTCTTTGCCTTCCATGCCGGCGGTGCGGATGAGGGAGGTGAGTGCAAGGTCGTGGATGCGGCTGTTCTGTCGGATGTCGAGCGAGGCGAGGTGAAAGCCGAACGACTGCACGGTTCGGGCAATGGGGAATACCATGGCTCTTGAAAGGGTACTTGCGCCTATTGCTTCAAGCGATAGACGCAGCAGGGCAAGGTCTTCCAGGAGCTGGGTTGCCGTCAGGTAGCGGAATCGGTCGGAGGCGGTTTTCAGCGGTTCGGGTCTGTTGTCGGGCAGAGAGGCGAGCATGAGGTTGATAAACTGCCTCCATGGCTCACACGGGTTGCGCTGTACTGCCTGCATGCCGGTTTTTCCGTGCTTTTTGCGGAGGGTTTCAATGCGGCGGAGCAGAGGCTCGCCGGGTGGCTGGAGCCGGTCGGAAAGACTGAGTTTTGAGCCAAGTTCAGTGAGGCGCTCCCTCGTGAGTGCGAGGGCATGGGTTCGCATGTCGATAAGGGTTTCGCGAGTGACGGTTGCAGTGACAAGGGGATGGCCGTCGCGGTCGCCTCCTACCCAGCTGCTGAACGAGACGGTGGGAAGGGTTTCGGGATCCTGGATGGCATCTGCTCCGAACCCTGCTGCCTTCCATGCATGCAGAAGGCGTTTGTCTATCATGGTGAGGGTGTCGGGGAAAATGTTGTGCAGGTAATGGATAACATTGCTCCGCTCATCGGCAATGGCTGGTTTCTGGAAGAGGATTTCGCCGGTGCGCCAGAGTGTTTCCATGGCCACCCGTATTTCGCTTCGGATGTCCTGCTGTTCGCCCGGCGTCCACATCTGGTTCTCTTTTTTGACCAGAAGCAGGTATATCTGCCGATGCAGTTCGAGCACTGTTTTGCGTTTGGCTTCGGTGGGGTGGGCGGTCAGAACGGGGTGGACTGCAACTGTTGAGAGGAGACGGCGGGAGGACTCTTCATCAAGCCCCTGTTCCTGAAGGAAGAGGAGCGTTCTTCCCCAGAGCCCTTCAAGGGATGCGGCTCCCTGCTCTGCTTCCAGCGTTCTGCGGTTCTGGGCTGCAGAGTTCTCCTCGGCCATATTGAGCAGCTGGAAGAAAATGGAGAATGCCTGCAGGGCCCGACCGCTGTCGGGGTACTCTTCAAGCGCCCTGCCCCGGCCACCATGAGGAAGATGTGCGGCAAGCTCTTCTTCGCCGAGGCTGCAGAGCACTTCCCGGAAGCAGAGGACGAGAAAGTCTGCATCCCGTTCGGCTTTTTTAAAATCTATGATGCTGCTTGTGGTCGTAATCATTGGAGTATAAAGTTGCTGAATGTGATGGTCGTTGCTGGAGTATTTGAAAAAAAACGGTAACTCGCAAGCGGTTTCCTTTTTGCTGTTAATGTTTGCCGACTTTACTATTTATATGTATCTTACCACATAACATTATGGTAAGCCGTTAACACCTAATTAATTACCAGTCATGGATAACAAAAAAAATGGCAAGCTGATCACCCTAGCCATTGGCGGAGCAGCCGCAATGGGGATTCTGTTTTTCGGGGTGTCGTTTCTGACAGGGTTCAAGGTTCCGGCAGAGAACATCTCTTCTGTGCTGACACCGCTTAGTTCCTTTGCCGGCTGGTTCATGCTTATTTTCTGCGCGTCGCTCATCATTATGGGGTTCGGCAAAATGTCGTCCCGCATCAGTGACCGCTGGTTCCTCAGTTTCCCTCTTTCCATTGTTGCCATTGTGGCGGTGATGTTTGCGCTTCTCTGGCTTCGTCCTTCCGGCATTCTTCTTTCCACCACAGGCCGCACCACCCTTGAGGATGGAAAGTACATTCGTTCGACTGACGAGCTTTCTGCTTTTCTTTCACAGCCTGCAGCCACCACTAATGTGCCTGTAGCTCCTGAAGGGTTTGATTTTGATGCGGCCAGTGACCTGACCACCGCCCGTTGCAACAAATGCCATACGATGGGTTCGATTGAGGACGCACTCAGGACCAAGTTCAAGAAAACCGGTAAGATAGACATCATTGTCAAGAGAATGCAGGCTTACCCCGGTTCGAACATCAGCGACGGTGATGCATTGGACATCATGATGTTCCTGACTGAGAGGTACTGACTACTGGATCTTTATCAGGCAGATTGAAAAAGACATAAAGATTCAAGCCCCGAAAATTCATTTCGGGGCTTTTTTGTTTTGGGGGGAGAGGACATTCAGCTGTGGGCTGTGTGGCTTGCCGTAACGGTTTCGGTGATGCCTCCGCGCGCTTTCCACTCGGTGGTGACGGTTATGGAGCGGGGCTGCATTACGGCCACAAGGTCGTCGAGTATCCGGTTGGTTACATTTTCATAGAAAATGCCGGCATTGCGGAACTCAAGAAAATAATATTTGAGCGATTTGAGTTCAACGCAACTGTGGTTGGGAACATAGCGGAGGGTGATGGTCCCGAAATCGGGCAGGCCGGTTTTTGGACATACCGATGTGAACTCCGGATTGACGATTTCAATGGTATAGTCGCGGTTGGGGTAGGTGTTGTCGAATACTTCGAGAATCTCTTTTTTCATCGGAAACTGAATGGTTTGGTTGGTCGTTGCGTGGTTCTGCTGACAGGTCAAAAATAGAAATACCCTGCGATTTTCAGTACTTTCTGTTTATTTTTTTGCCAGCAGTCTGATTCTTTTTCTGCCTATTTCAAAGGAAAATCCCTGTGCCGATGCCGTTTTCCACCAGACCGGATTTAAATGATTTTCATTCATTGCGAGAGGCTCTTGCCAGAGAATATGATCTGGCTGAGAGCCCGTACTCCTTTGGCGGCCGCGAATTCTTTTTTACAAGCGTCAGTGACAGCTACGCCCTGCTCGACAGAATAACGCCCGAGGAGTTTCTTCGTGATGAGCAGATGCCCTACTGGGCGGAAATATGGCCCTCTTCACTCGCTCTATGCTCCTTTCTCTGTGAAGAGCTTCAGCTGAAGGGGGTCAGTGCCGTTGAGCTTGGGGCCGGCGTTGGGGTTGTGTCCATAGTGGCTGCCTCCCGTGGGGGCAAAGTGCTTGCAACGGATTACTCTCCTGAAGCGCTTCGGTTCATCCGTTGCAATGCTCTTGCAAATGCCATGGGTATTCGTGTGGAGCGGCTTGACTGGCGGAATGTTATGCAACCGAGGAAATTCGAGATGGTGCTGGCGGCCGATGTTCTCTATGAGCGGGTTAATCTTCTGCCAATCATTACAGCTATTGACCAGCTGCTTGAGTCCGGTGGCAGTGCATACATAGCTGATCCCCGCCGCAGGATGGCGGAACAGTTTCTTGAGCTGGCGGCTGAAAACGGGTTTTCGGTGACTGCCTATGCGCGGGAATATCTTGGTGTCGGCAAGCTGGTATCGGTCAATATTTACAGGCTGAGGAGAGGTGAACATGGCTAAAGAGAAAGCGAACCGTCTGCCCCGTTGGATTCATGACTGCGGCGAGGGGGCTGTGGTCTGGCGTATTGTCTTTACCCCTTCAGGTACGCTTGTGGCCGAGAAGCGCCTTTCGGCTGAACGCCGATCCGTTTTTTTCTCGCTCGACCCTCTTTCGGGAGCAGTGCATACAGCAGGGTGGAGGGCGGTTGACCCTGTACAGGAGGCCCTTATCGGCGAGGGGTGGTTTACCGGCATTGAAACCGTGCATGAGCACTTTGTCTACATTCATTCATGGCAGGAGGCAAGCCCCGAGCACCGTGGTATATGGGCGTTTGATCCGGTGAGGGTGGAGGTTCAGTGGGGGAGACCGGACCTTGTGTTCAGCGCCAATACCAAGGGCGGACTGCTGGTATACAGGATTGCTCTTTTTGCCGGGCTGCCCGAACGCCAGTATTTTCTGCTCGACCCGCTGACCGGCGCCCTCATTCAGAGGTCTGCTCAGAGCCCCGGCGAGGGGCTCGATATTGCTGCTGAAGAGGTTTACGCCCTGCAGCGCGGGGCAGAAACGGAGGAGAGTCGTCAGGGGGTTCTGCTTCCTGAGATGGTTGCGGGACGCGGCGGTGAGCAGGAACGGATTCAACTGGGCGAGACTGTTGTTGAGGGGCTTCACGGGAAAAAAGACTCCGGGGAGTGGTACTCTCGGGTTAGCATAGATGAGGGCGGGGAGGCCCGATATCGGGATTCAATGGAGGAGCATTCGCCCCAGCCACTCTGGAACAACTTTCTCGTCCGTGGGGGGGATTTGTATTATATTAGAAATAAACGGGAACTTGTCTGTGTACCACTACGATGAACGATACCCGAACCATTCCTGACAGTGCGGCACCCACCCAAATGCCCCCGTTTCTTGAGGAGTTTCTCTCCGCCGGAAGAGCGCGCACGAACCTCTCGGAGCGGACAATAGTTGCATACGGTACCGATATCAGGCAGTTTTTCTCCATTCTCCCCCCCCCCCTCGACCTACAACTGCTGAAGGCTGCTGATATACGGGTTTTTATGGCCGAACTGGTTCGACGGGGTCTGCAGCCTCGTTCCATAGCAAGAAAGCTGGCATCGGTTAGGAGCTTTTTCCATTATCTGCAGGAGACCGGCCGTCTTGAGCATTCGGTGCTTCAAACGGTTTCAATGCCGCGGTATCAGAGAAATGTACCCGCGTTTCTGACCATAAGGGAGACAGAGGCGCTTTTCGGCACGGTGGTGCCCGCAGCCCGTTACCGCGAAGGACAGGCGGGAGCTGGGGACATGCTTGAATTGTTTGTGCTCCATCGTGATGCCGCCGCCCTTGAATTGCTTTATGGGTGCGGGCTTCGGGTATCGGAACTGACGGCCCTTCTTGAGGAGGACCTTGATATGGTGGGCGGGTTTGTGAAGCTGACAGGCAAGGGCTGCAAACAGAGGATTGTGCCGCTCGGTCTTCCGGCGGTTTCGGCTCTTAAAAAATATTTTGAAGTCCGGCTAAACTTCTTTAGAATAAAGAAAGAGGGTGAGTTAGCGGAGAGCGGCTATGTGTTTCTGACCAACAAAGGCAAAAAGATTTATCCCATGCTTGTTCAGAGGATGACCCGAAAATACCTTCTTGAGGTTACTGAGCAGAAAAAGAAAAATCCGCACATACTGCGACACAGTTTTGCAACTCATCTCCTCAACGGGGGAGCTGATCTTCAGAGTGTGAGCGAAATGCTGGGCCACAGCAATCTGTCAACAACGGAAATTTATACGCATGTTACTTTTGAGCGTCTGAGGGAGGTTTACAGGAAGGCGCATCCTAAGGCATAGAGTTTTAGGGCGCCCCTATTTATTGTCGTGAGCGCTGTTAGTACGAGGTGAACGGAGCGCAGAAACCGGAGTGTACACCAGGGTATATGAGGATTTCGAGCACCGACTAACGAAGTAATCGCAGTGCGCAACAAATAAAGAGAGGTGCCCTTCAGTGAGGCAGGAGATTCCGGAATCTCAGGCCGTGTTCTTTGTATTCCCATCATCAATTCAACGGAGGTTCCATGAAAAAAGAGGTTACCGGTGAAACGCTTACTGTGAATGTCACCCTGCGACATTCAAGCAACAACAGCACCATAGAGGAATATGCGCGTGCGGCTGTTGGGAAGCTTGCTGAGATGTATCCTGAAATGACGAGCAGCCATGTTATTCTTGACCATCAGAAGAATGATTATGAAAAGAACAAGATTGCGGAAATAACGGTGCATGTGCCACAGCATGATTTTGTTGCAAAAGATGCCGGGTTGGCATATGAGGCCTGTATTGACGCTTGTGTTGCTGCTCTTGGCCGTCAGCTACAGAAGCACAAGGAAAAAATGCACTGAACCGGAGGGCTGATGCGCCGGATTTTTTATCATCCTGAATGCTGACTTCATGAGTCTTGATCAGAAAGGGCTGAAAAAGCGATCGGTGACGGTCGCATATTTTTTTGAGAATATTGGCAGGACACATGATATCAAGCTTCGGCGCCTCAACAGCGTTGACGAGCAGAAACGCCGGATTTTCGAGCGCGACCTTCATCGCCCCGGTCTTGCGCTTTCGGGCTTTACCAATCTCTTTACCTACAAACGGGTACAGATTCTCGGTAATACTGAGACCCGGTTTTTGAATCATCTCGGTGAGGGGGAGCGCCGTCAGGCATTCGACAATCTGGTACGGTTCAAGGTCCCCTGCATTATTCTTACCAGCAACAACAAGCTGCAGCCGGAACTTCTTGAGATGGCTACCAGTCAGGGAATTTCCGTGTTTGTGACCCGCCATTCTTCGACCAAGGCGATTTACCAGGTGACGGATTTTCTTGACGACCAGTTTTCGCTTTACCAGCAGTACCATGGTTCAATGGTTGATGTGTATGGGGTAGGCGTTCTCTTGATAGGCAAGAGCGGCCTTGGCAAGTCCGAGATTGCCCTTGATCTTGTAGAACGGGGCCATGGGCTGGTAGCCGATGATGTGGTCGTTATCCGTCGGAAAGGCGAGTCAATGCAGCTTTCCGCATCGCGTAACAATATTATCGACCATTTTATGGAGATACGGGGGCTGGGCGTTGTCGATGTGAAGGCCAATTTCGGTATCCGCGCAATCCGTGATGTCAAAGAAGTGCTGGTGATTGCCGAACTGCTGGAGTGGAACAAGGAGATGGAGTATGAACGGCTCGGGCTGGATACCAAGTCGACAAAGGTTCTGGGTGTTGATGTTCCTCTGGTGCAGCTTCCGATTTTCCCCGGAAAAAACATTACGGTAATTATTGAGGTTGTTGCACTGAATGTTCTCCTGAAACGATATTCCAATTATGTGGCTGCCGAAGCGCTGACCGACCGGATAAAACAGGTAATCAACAATGATGAACGAACTGAGGGGGAGATTGGTCTCTGAAGGGCGCCGGAGTTCAATGAGGCTTGTTGCGTTTTTTTTTCTTCTGCTCTGTGTCATGGGATGTGGCGGGGGACGGGGAGGATCGTCCGGACCGTCAGCCATGGATTCAACATTGGTTATTACTTCGCTCGGCGATGCTGACTATCTCAATCCTGTTATCGGTGCTACTGTCACATCGTCCAATATTTTCGGACTGATCTATCCCTCGCTTCTCCAGAGTTCCTTTGATACTTCGACAGGTCTTCTCAACTACATGGCGCTGGAAAAGCAGCTTCGGCGCGGGGGCACAGAATTAAAAAAGCCAGAGGCGGCTCTTGCCAGAAGCTGGACTTTTTCGCCTGATCACAAAACGCTTACCTACCATCTCCGAAGTGATGCCTTTTGGGATGACGGAGTGCCTATTGTGGCTGGTGATTTCCGCTTTTCCTATATGTTGTACGGTAACCCGAGAATTGCCAGTCCGCGTCAGCAGTATCTTGCCGAACTGGTCGGTGCCGAGAAAGGTGCTGTGGATTTCAGCCGAGCGGTCACTGCTCAAAACGACACCACCCTGGTGTTTCGCTTCCATAAACCGGTTCCCGAGTATCTCGCCCTGTTTCATACCTCTCTGACACCGCTGCCGGAACATTTCTGGAAAGATGTAAAGCCTGAAGAGTTCCGGCAGTCGAGCCTCAATCAAAATCCTCTGGGTGCCGGTCCCTATAGGCTGAAGAGCTGGAAGCAGCAGCAGGAGTTGCTGTTGGAGTCAAGCGCCAGCGCCAATCTTCCCAAGCCGGGAAATATTCCCATAATCTCTTTCAGAGTGGTGCCCGATTATACGGTTCGTCTCGCCCAGCTGCAGACAGGTGCGGTGGATGTAGTTGAAAACATCAAGCCACAGGATTTCGAGGGGCTTCGGAGTGCAGCTGTTCCTGTTGAGATAAAGACTGTCGGTCTGCGGGTGTATGACTATGTGGGCTGGTCGAACATTGATCGTGAAGAGTACCTGAAGAACGGACGCATCACCCCCCATCCTCTGTTCGGTTCCGCGAAGGTGCGCCGGGCGCTTACTATGGCAATAGACCGTCAGTCAATTATGGATGGTTACCTCAAGGAGTATGGTGAGCTTGCAGACAGCGATATTTCCCCCTCACTCAAGTGGGCATACAACAGCAGTATCGTCCCCTATGCATTCAATGCGCGAAAGGCTTCTGAAATGCTCAGGGATGAGGGCTGGGTACCTGGCCCTGACGGTATTCTGCAGAAGGCGGGCCGGCGGTTCAGTTTCTCCCTTTATACCAATGCGGGCAATGAACGGCGCAACTATGCCAGTGTCATTATCCAGCAGAACCTCCGTGCCATCGGTATTGAGTGTCGCCTGGAGGTGCAGGAGTCAAATGTGTTTTTTGAGAATCTGCAGTCACGAAGGCTTGATGCCTGGATGGCAGGTTGGTCAATAGGGCTGGAGATTGATCCGATGGATGTGTGGGGGTCGGACCTTGAAACGAGCCGCTTCAATTTTACCGGGTACCGGAACCCACGGCTTGACCAGCTCTGTCTGCTTGCGAAGGAGAAAATGGATCCTCTTCAGGCAAGGCCATACTGGCTGGAGTATCAGGAGATGCTGCATCGCGACCAGCCTGTCACCTTTCTCTACTGGATTCGTGAAACCCAGGGGTTCAGCACCAGAATTCAGGGTGAGGAACTCAATATTTCCGGAGTATTTTACAATATAGATGACTGGACGCTCCGTCCGTCGGCCACTCTTGCTCCATAGATTACAATGCTGACCTATATTTTTAAGCGGCTTCTGATTGCTGTGCCGCTCATTTTTGGGGTGCTGACCCTTACTTTTTTTATTATCAGGCTTGCTCCGGGCGACCCTGCGGCGTTTTTCATCCAGCCGGGAATCAGCCCAAATGTGGCTATGCAGATCCGTGAACAGTATGGACTGAATGATCCGCTTCTGGTGCAGTACCTGAAGTGGCTGATGAATGTTCTTCAGGGGGATTTTGGCCGCAGTTTCAGCCGTGCCCAGCAGCCGGTGATTGAAGTGATTGCCAGTGCACTGCCAATTACGGTGACCATAGCGGTTTTGACGCTGATTGCAAATTTTGTGTTCGGCATCATTATTGGCGTTGTCTCCGCAGTCCGCCAGAACAGTTTTCTTGACCGCTTCATGACTGTGGGCGCCCTGTTTTTTTATTCCATGCCCGAGTTCTGGTTTGCCTTGATGATGATTATCCTCTTTGCCCTGAAAATTCCGATCTTTCCGGCTTCGGGTCTGAACGAAATCGGGGCGGAGGGGTTCGGCCCCTTCGGCTTTGCCATGGACCGCCTATGGCATCTGGTGCTTCCTGTGACAGTGCTTTCCATCAATGGCGCTGCCGGCATTGCCCGTTATGTGCGGGGCAGCATGCTTGAAGTCATCAGGCAGGACTATATCCGAACAGCCCGAGCCAAGGGCCTGCCGGAGCGGGTGGTCATTATGCGCCACGCCTTGCGCAATGCCCTTCTGCCGGTCATTACCCTTATGGGCAGCTCTCTGCCATTCATTTTCAGCGGGGCGCTTTTCATTGAAGTTATTTTTGCTTTTCCCGGTATGGGTCGGGTGACGGTGGAGGCCATTTTTGCAAGGGACTATCCGCTGATTATCGCCAATACTTTCATTTCCGGGACTCTGATCATTTTTGGTAACCTGCTTGCCGATGTGCTCTATGCTGTTGTGGATCCAAGAATCAAGCTCTGAACCCCCGGCCCTTGAAAATTGAACTGCTCACCACCCCGGCCGACGCCGCCGAAGTCCGAATAGAGGAACAGATACGCCCAAGCCGGATGGAGGATTTCAGCGGGCAGCTCCGGCTGACCGATAATCTCAAGGTGTTTATTTCGGCTGCCAGAATGCGCGATGAGGCGCTTGACCATGTGCTTCTTTCCGGCCCTCCGGGACTTGGCAAGACCACCCTGGCCCATATTATTGCCGCTGAAATGGGTAGCAACCTCAGGGCCACTTCGGGACCTCTGCTTGATAAGGCCGGCAATCTTGCGGGGCTTCTTACGGGGCTGAAAAGGGGCGATGTACTGTTTATTGATGAAATCCACAGAATGCCGCCTGCGGTTGAAGAGTATCTGTATTCGGCCATGGAGGATTTCCGCATTGACATTATGCTTGACAGTGGGCCCTCTGCGCGGGCGGTGCAGCTGAAAATAGAACCATTCACTCTGGTGGGGGCAACCACCCGTTCCGGTCTTCTGACCTCTCCGCTTCGCGCCCGGTTCGGTATCAACAGCCGTTTCGATTACTATTCTCCAGATCTTCTTGAGGCCATAGTCATGAGGGCTTCCGGGATTCTCTCCATTGGCATTGAGTCGGACGCAGCTGCAGAAATTGCCGGCCGTTCACGGGGCACCCCCCGTATTGCAAACCGCCTGCTCCGACGGGCAAGGGATTTTGCCCAGGTGGAGAGTGCTCCCATCATTACCCGTTCCATTGCCATGAAGACTCTGGAGTGCCTCGACATTGACGAAGAGGGGCTGGATGATATGGATAAAAAGATTATGGAGACCATTGTCAACCGGTTCAGTGGCGGGCCGGTAGGGGTTGCCTCCCTCGCCGTTTCGGTGGGTGAGGAGCAGGATACCATTGAGGAGGTTTATGAACCCTATCTCATTCAGGCAGGTTACTTGAGTCGCACTCCGCGGGGAAGGGTGGCTACCCGCTTGGCGATACTCCGTTTTTCGGATGGAAGTGCCGCACGACATACAGGAGGATTGTTTGATGGTGACGGGAATCTCTGAAAGGCTCATGAGGCTTTTCGGGACGGGCTGTATCATTGCGGCTCTTCTTCTTTCGGCCTGTGCGGGGACCGGCTTGCAGCGGCAGGATCGGGTTTTAGGTGAAGCAAGGGCCGATTCTCTGGGGCAGGCATCGGAGAGGGAGTTTGCAGCGGCTCTTTTTCTTTCGGCTGAAGGGGATTACAGCGGAGCACTTGAGGGATATCGGAAGCTCCTTGCCGAGCAGCCCGGGAACGCTGCCATCTGGTTTTCCGCTGCACGGGCTTTTCATGCACTTGGGTCACTCGACTCGGCAAGGGTTTATAGTGAGCGGAGCGTTGCCCTCAGTTCGCGCAACCGATACTATCTCGGCCTGCTTGCCACCATTGCCCATCAGCAGGAGGACTATCCCCGTGCCATAGATGTGTACCGGGAGCTGAGCGTTCTCGACCGGGGCAATACGGAACTGCTTGGCTATCTGGCCATGGAGTATCTTGCTGCCCAGCGACCAGCTGAAGCGCTGAAGGTGTTCGGAGAGATTCTTGTTCTTGATCCGCAGAATGAGATGGCGCGCTTCCACTCGCTTCTGCTGGAAATTAGGATGGAACGCTATCCTGAGGCCATTGCTTCGCTCCAGAATATGATTAAGGATGATGGAGGCAGCGACAGGCTCCGTCTCACGCTTGGTGAGCTCTATCTTCGTACTGGAGACTACCAGAAGGCGGCTGAAACTTTCAGGGATGCAGTTTCCGTGTCGCCTGGATTTGTTCCGGGATGGCTTGCCCTCCTCGATGTGTCGGTCCGTACTGGCGAACAGAGTGTTTTTCTCTCCGATCTCAACCGTTACTATGATATCAGTCTCCGGGGATTGCAGAAACAGCTGGAGCTCGTACGCTATTATCTTGGAAAAGCGGCAAAGGAGCCACTCTATCTGGAGCCAGCAGCGGCAATGCTTGAGGCTGTCGCCCGGCGTCATCCCGAAAGCCCCGACCCTATGGCGCTGTCTGGCTTTTCAAAGCTTTCTCGGGGTGCGGCTATTGGTGCGGCTGAGGATTTCAGGCGGGCAGTCGTAATTGAACCGTCAAAGGCGGAGTTTCGCGAGTACCTTGTCGGCGCTTTGCTTGCCGCGAAGCGGTATGAGGATGCGCTGCGGGAGGTTCGTCTGGCGCGGTGGTGCCTGCCTGAGAGCGCGCTCCGTTTCAGTGTGCTTGAGGGGTTTGTGCTGTTTCATGCCGACCGTCCCGAGGAGGCGGTCCGATTGCTCCAGCGAGCGCTTCTGAAGCCGGCCATTAGGGAGAAAAAACATAGGGCACTGCGCCTCAAGGCGCTCGGTACGCTGGCCTTCTGTTACGATCAGTCAGGGACGCCTCGAAAGAGCATACCACTCTATCGGCTGATGCTGAAGCTTGAGCCGTCCAATGCGCTTGTGATGAACAATCTTGCCTATACCCTGGCTTCACGGCCGGAGGATCTTCCCCGGGCCCGTGAACTGGCTGAAAAGGCTGTGGCAATTGAGCCCGAAAGCGGTGTTTATCTTGATACTCTTGGTTGGGTACTGTATCTGCAGGGGGAGTACCCGGCTGCTCTTGCGGTGCTTGAAAAGGCAGCACGGCTTGAACCTGGAGAGGCAGAAATATTCAGCCATCTTGCCGATGTTTTCATGAAGCTTGGTGACGGCCACAAAGCGGATGAGATGCGCCGGAAGGCACAGCTGATTATGGAGGGGGCTCAGCATGAAGGTGCAGGAGCAGAACACGCTCCATGAATAGTATGGAATAGCGAAGGTGGGGGGATGCAAAGAAAATGAGTGGAAAAGAAAAACGGCGGGTCACCCCGCCGTTTCCTTTTTTCTGAAAAAGCTCGCCTCTCAGCTGAATGTTCTTGCTGCCAGATACTCGTAATGAGACCAGCGTGCATCAACCTCTTTCTGGATTGCCTTAAAGTACTCCTCGGCAACCTCAGGATGGCTTTTCTTGAGCATCCGGAACCGGTTCTCCATGTTCAGGAAGTCAGCTACCGGGATTTTCGGCTTTTTGGAATCAAGCTGCAGCGGATTTTTCCCCTCTTTCAGACGGTCGGGATTGTACCGGTAGAGGAGCCAGTGGCCGGAATCAACTGCGGCTTTCTGGTTGTTGAGCCCATGTTCCATGGTAATGCCGTGTGCAATGCAGTGCGAGTAGGCAATGATGATTGAGGGGCCGTCATAGGCCTCTGCTTCAATAAATGCCTTGAGGGTCTGGTCATCGCGCGCACCAAGGGCAACCGAGGCAACATAGGCGTTGCCGTAGGTCATGGAAATCAGGCCGAGATCTTTTTTTGTTACTGCTTGTCCTGCGGCTGCAAATTTTGCGATTGCGGCTTTCGGCGTGGCCTTCGATGCCTGTCCACCGGTATTGGAGTACACTTCGGTATCCAGAACCAGCAGGTTGACATTTTTGTCGCCTGCGGTCACATGGTCAACGCCACCGTAACCGATGTCGTAGGCCCAACCGTCACCGCCTACACCCCATACGCTCTTTTTGACCAGCATATCGGCCACTGAGAGGAGGTTTTTGGCATCCGGTGAATCAACTGCAGCAAGCTTCTCTTTCAGGTTTGCTACGCGTTTGCGCTGTTCGAAAATTTCGGGTTCAGTGTCCTGCACAGCACCAAGAATTTCTCCGACAAGCGTATCGCCGACTGATGAGGAGAGGCGCTGGAGCAGTTCCTGTGCGTACTCCTGCTGTTTGTCAATGGAGACGCGGAATCCGAGTGCAAACTCGGCCGTATCTTCAAAGAGCGAGTTCGACCATGTTGGTCCCAGCCCCTGCGAATTGCACGAGTAGGGGGTGGTTGGCAGGTTACCGCCGTAAATTGATGAGCACCCGGTTGCGTTGCCGATGACAAGACGGTCTCCGAAGAGCTGCGTCATCAGTTTTACATAGGGGGTTTCGCCGCAGCCCGAGCAGGCGCCGGAGAACTCAAAGAGCGGCTCCTGAAGCTGCTGCTCCTTGATGAGACGCGTATTGATTTTGTTCCGGTCAAATTCTGGTATGTTCAGGTAGAAGTTCCAGTTGTCGACCTCTGTTTCACGGAGCGGCTCCTGCGGCTGCATAACAAGCGCCTTACGCTCGGGGTTTTTCTTGTCTTTCGATGGGCAGTTGTTTGCACAGATTCTGCAGCCGGTACAGTCTTCAGGGGCAACCTGGATGGTGTACTTCATTCCGGCCCAGCTGGCTCCTTTCGCCTCAATCGACTTGAAGGTACGGGGTGCATTCTCAAGATATTTCGGGTCGTAGACCTTTACGCGGATTGCCGCGTGGGGGCATACCATGGCGCATTTGCCGCATTGGATGCAGAGGTCCGATTCCCAAACGGGGAGTTCAGATGCAAGATTCCGCTTTTCAAATTTAGCGGTTCCGACGGGGTAAACGCCGTCTGCGGGAAGGTCGCTTACAGGGATGTCGTCACCCTCTCCTGAAATGATGCGGGCAAGCACATTGCAGACAAATTCTGGAGCTTCGCCCACAATCGGGTCGCGAAGCTTTTTTGTGCTGTCGGCTACGGTGCCTATTGCCACTTCATGTAGGTTGGCAAGTGTGTCGTCAACGGCCTGTATGTTCTGACGGACAACCTCATCACCCTTCTTTCCGTAGGTGGTTTTGATCGCACCCTTGATTTTTTCAATGGCCTCTTCGCTGGGCAGGACGCCCGATATGGCAAAGAAGCAGGCCTGCATAATGGTGTTGATGCGCTGGCCCATTCCGCTTGACTCAGCAACTTTGTAGGCGTCAATGGTATAGAGCTTTGCCTCTTTGCGGATCAGATGCTCCTGCACAAGACGGGGCAGGTTGTCCCATATTTCTTCGGGCGCATAGTGGGAGTTGAGGAGCAGAGTGCCGCCTTTTTTCAGGTTCTTCACCAGATTGATCATTTCCAGGAATATCCAGTGGTGGCATCCGATGAACTGGGCTTCACTGACCAGATATGTTGAGTGGATCTCCTTTGGTCCGAACCGGAGGTGCGATGTGGTGATGGAACCGGCTTTTTTCGAGTCGTACACAAAGTAGCCCTGTGCGTAGTTCGCGGTGTTTTCGCCGATTATCTTGATGCTGTTTTTGTTGGCGCCTACAGTACCGTCTGAACCGAGGCCGTAGAAGAGGGCGCGGAATATCTCATCGGGCTCAATGGAGAAGCTTCTGTCGAACTCAAGGCTCAGGTTGGTGACATCGTCTGTAATGCCGACGGTGAAGTGGTTTTTCGGGGCAGCAGCAGCCATGTTGTCGAAGACTGCTTTAACCATTGCGGGGGTGAACTCTTTTGAAGAGAGTCCGTAACGGCCACCGGTGATTGCGGGCATTGTTTTTACCGAGCCACCATTAACACCCTCCATGAAGGCATTGACAGTATCGAGATAGAGTGGTTCACCGGCGCTTCCGGGTTCTTTGAGGCGGTCGAGCACGGAAACCGATTTGACGGTGGCCGGGAATGCCGCAACAAAGCGTTCAATGTCGAAAGGACGGTAGAGGCGGACATTCAGGACGCCGACCTTCTCGCCTTTTTTGTTCATGTACTCGACGGTCTCGCGGACGGTTTCAACGCCCGATCCCATAAGGACTATAACCCGTTCGGCGTCCGGTGCTCCGTAGTACTGGTAAACTTTGTAGCTGCGGCCGGTCAGTTCTCCGAATTTGTCCATCATCTTCTGGGTGATGGAAGGGGCAGCATCGTAATAGGTGTTGACGGTCTCGCGGCCCTGGAAATAGGTGTCGGGGTTCTGGGAAGTTCCGCGGATGGTGGGGGCGTCAGGGGTCATTGCCCGCTTGCGGTGGGCGATAACCTGATCGTCGCTGATCATTTCGCGGATGACTTCATCCGGAACAATCTCGATTTTTGCAATTTCGTGCGAGGTTCTGAACCCGTCAAAGAAGTGCATGATGGGAACCCGCGACTCAAGTGTTGCTGCGGCAGAAATAAGGGCCATGTCCATGACCTCCTGAACCGAGCTCGATGCGAGCAGCGAGAAGCCTGTGCCACGAACCGACATGACATCGCTGTGGTCACCGAATATGGAGAGTCCCTGTGCTGCTAGTGAACGGGCAGAAACATGGAGGACGCAGGATGAAAGTTCACCGGCTATCTTGTACATGTTCGGAATCATCAGGAGCAGTCCCTGAGAGGCCGTGAATGTGGTTGTCAAGGCACCGGTTTGCAGGGCTCCGTGAACCGCTGCTGCCGCGCCTGCTTCACTCTGCAGCTCATCAATTCTGGGTACGGTGCCCCAGAGATTCTTTTTGCCTTCAGCCGCCCATGCGTCCGAATATTCACCCATTGGTGATGCCGGTGTGATAGGATAGATGCAGATTACTTCGCTGGTGCGATAGGAAATGTGAGCAAGCGCTTCATTTCCTTCCATGGTCTTATAGGTCCGGCTCATACTGGCAGTCACTTGATTGGTATTTATGAAAGGTATGTGCAAATAGCAAAGGCATGATGCAGGTTGTCGGCTCCGCACAAGAAAATAACGGGAAAGCTGCATCAAAAGAGAGTCTAGGCGACTAGAAAGATAGAAAAAAAAATCGATATTGCTCAATTTAATTACATTCATATAATCGAGAGTGTTGCGGATTTCTGGGTTATGCGAGGGGGCGAGAGTGAAGGGTGTTATTGTTTTTCAAACATTTTGGTACAGGGGGATTTTGGAATGGAAAGCGCTGTTGATCAGGAACACATTGTTTACGGACGAAATGCCGTGCTGGAACTTCTCCGTGAAAAGCCGGACAGTATTGAAAAAATTTATTTTCAGTTCAATACGACCCATCCAAAGCTGAAAGAGATTCTCATTACAGCGCGCCGTCAGAAGCTGATTACAGGCAAGGCTCGTTTGGAAAAACTCTCACTCATTGCCGGCACCACAAAGCACCAGGGAGTATGCGCTCTCATCAGCACGGTCAGTTATTATACCATTGAGGAGCTGCTTTCCGCTCCCCGCAATACAGCTCCTCTTCTTGTTGTTCTCCAGGGGCTTGACGATCCCCACAACATCGGCGCCATCATACGGACTGCAGAGGCCGTGGCGGCCGATGGCGTGGTGCTTGTGGAGGGGAAGGGAGCTCCTGTCAATGCGGTTGTCCACAAGGCTTCGGCCGGCGCGCTTTCCCACATGAGGATTGCAAAGGTGAAAAGCTTGGTGCGCTGCCTTGAGTTTCTCCATGCCAACGGCATCAGGGTTATTGCTACCGATATGGAGGCGGAAACCAACTATACTGATGCCGATTTTCGGGCACCGACTGCCATTGTGCTCGGTGCGGAGGGTTCTGGGCTTGCTCCCGAGGCCATGGAGTTCTGTGACGAAACCCTCCGCATACCTATGGCCGGCTGCGTGGAGTCGCTCAATGTGAGCGTGACGGCCGGAGTGGTGCTTTATGAGGCGATGCGTCAGCGTCTGCTGTAGCCGGGGGGTCTCAGGGCTCCCTGGTGGTGTTTCGGGTTTTTCAAAAAATTAGTACCTTTATTTACAGTCAACGGATAGGCTCCTTTCTCTCTTTTGAACACTTTTTCTTTTACCTGCCATGAATGTCCCCGGAAATCTTCGTTACACTAAAGACCATGAATGGGTCAAATTGCTTGCAGATGGCACGACGGTGCTTGTAGGCATTACTGATTTTGCCCAGTCGGAGCTTGGCGACATTGTGTTTGTTGAGCTGAAACCGGAAGGGACTGTTCTCGGGGAACAGGAGATTTTCGGTACGGTTGAGGCGGTCAAGACTGTTGCTGATCTCTTTGCTCCGGTGGCAGGAACCATTGTTGAGCTCAACGGGTCACTTGATTCGGCTGAGACGGTGAATCAGGACCCTTACGGCGAGGGATGGATGGTGAAGATGCAGGTGGACGACACTTCGGCCTTCGACGCACTCATGGACGCCGCCGCCTACACCGAGATGATAGGGGGGTAGCGCAGGATGCCATTCATAATCAATACAGACGCCGATAGGGCGGAGATGCTTTCCGCGGCCGGTTCGACTTCGTTCAATGAGCTTATTGCCGACATTCCCGAAGAGATTCGCCTGAAAAAAGCGCTTGAGCTGGCTCCCGCCCTTGACGAAATGGCGGTGCACCGCCAGCTGGAGTCACTTGCCGCCCGCAACCGCAGCACTGCGGGATATGTCAGTTTTCTCGGCGGCGGAGCCTATGATCAGTTTATCCCCTCGGCAATCAGGTCAATTGTGTCGCGAAGTGAGTTCTACACCGCCTATACCCCTTATCAGGCGGAGGTTTCGCAGGGTACTCTGCAGGCCATCTACGAGTATCAGAGTCTCATCTGCCGCCTCTACGGCATGGATGTCTGCAATGCCTCAATGTATGACGGTGCAACCGCTCTTGCTGAAGCAGCCCTCATGGCAATGAATGTAACCGGCCGGGAACAGATTATAGTTGCCGGACGGCTCCATCCGTGGAACAGCTCGGTGCTTTCCACCTATCTGGGTGCTGCCGGTCACTCTCCCGTCATTCAGAACAGCGTGGAGGAGGGTGTGGGATCCATTGACTCGCTTCGTGGTATGGTTGACTGCACAGTTGCCGCCGTGATTGTGCAGCAGCCGAACTTTTACGGCTGCCTTGAGGATGTTGAGGCAATCGGCGCCATTGCCCGTGAGGCTGGCGCGCTGTTCATTGTTTCTGCCGATCCGCATTCCTTAGGTGTACTTGAGGCTCCCGGAACATACGGGGCCGACATTGCGGTTGGTGAAGGCCAGCCTCTTGGAAGCGCGCAGAGTTTTGGAGGACCTTATCTTGGCATTTTTACTGTCCGTGAAAAGTTTGTGCGCAAAATCCCGGGGCGTCTGGTTGGTATGACAAAGGACCGTGACGGACGGGACGGCTTCATTCTGACGCTTCAGACCCGCGAACAGCATATCCGCCGGGAGAAGGCGACTTCGAACATCTGTACCAATCAGGCTCTCAATGCTCTGCAGGCGGCAGTATATCTTTCCCTGCTCGGGCGCGAAGGTATGATGGAGGTTTCAGGGCAGTCTTTGGAGCGGGCCCACTATCTTGCGGAAAAGATTGCTGCGATTCCTGGCTTTTCGCTTCGTTTCAGCGCTCCGTTTTTCCGTGAATTTGTTCTCAATACTCCGGTTAAGCCGGCGGTGATTGTGGAGCGGATGCTTGAAGAGGGTATTTTTGCCGGCATTGACCTCTCCGTCTTTGCGGATGAGGGGTTGCTTGTATCGGTGACGGAAAAGAGAACCAGAGAGGAGATGGATCGTTTTGTCCTTCTCCTCAGCTCGTTTTAGATAAGCCCCAAAGAGCTCATTTCCCGGGAGAGCCGTTTGCGGCTCTCCTCTGAAACTGGTGTCATCGGAAGGCGGTAGACCTCTTTGATCATGCCCATCATGGCAAGAGCGCATTTGACTGGTACCGGATTGCTTTCGATGAAGTTGAGTCTGAAGAGGTTGCGGTAGGTTTTGCTTATCCGACGACCCTCTTCAAGATTTCCTGCTGCAACGCTGTCCACCAGTTGCTTGACGGCGGCTGGAACCTGGTTGGCAGCAACGGAAATGACCCCGTCTCCCCCCATTGCCATAAATGGCAGAATTAGTGTGTCTTCACCGGTGAGCACCGAGAAGTTGTCGGGGCGTCCATCAAGAAGATCGGCAATCTGCGTGAAGTTGTCGGAGGCTTCTTTCACCGCGCCAATATTGCTGAAGTCGTGTGCAAGCCGGAGAATGGTTTCAGCGCTTACATTGCATCCCGTGCGTCCCGGAACATTGTAGATGATGATTGGTACCGATACTGCTTCGGCAATGTGGCGGTAGTGCTGGTATATGCCCTCCTGTGAGGGTTTGCTGTAGTATGGGGCAACGGAGAGAATGGCTTCGGCTCCAGCATCCTCGGCGTTTTTTGCGAGCGTGACGGCTGAGCGCGTTGAGTTTGTTCCTGCACCGGCGGCTACGAGCATTTTCCCTTTTGCTTCATCTCTTACAATGCGGATGATTTCGGCCTGTTCCTCGGGGTTGAGGGTTGGGGATTCGCCTGTTGTGCCGCAGGGTATGATGATGTCGGTGCCGGCCTCGGCATGAAAATGCACCAGTTGTTTCAGGGCATCGGTATCAATGGAGAAATCTTCTCTGAAGGGTGTTACCAGCGCTACGGCGCTGCCTTTGAGGTATTGATTGGACATTCTTATCTGTTTCCGGTTTAGAGGTAGTCGGATATGCGTAGGCATAATAAGGCAATCTTCCGGATTTTCTAAACGGAAGAGGGCTTAATTGTTTCTGCGGCTTCCACCAGCTCTGCAGCAAGGCTTAGAGAAGAGGCGGAACGGTGTTCGCCGCTGATGAGGGCAGCAATTGCCTCCAGCCTTTCGTCCCCCTCAATCGGGCTCACCCTGGTGAGGGTCCGGTCGTTTTCAACCTCCTTGTGAACCCGGAAGTGGCGGTCGCCCATGGCGGCAATCTGGGGCAGGTGGGTGATGGCTACAATCTGGTGGAGGGTGGAAAGTCTTTTGATGTTTCTTCCTACTGCATCAGCAATACGGCCGCTGATTCCGGTGTCGATTTCGTCAAAGATGAGTATGGGAAGGTCGGCATTTGTTGCCAAAGCGCTTTTCATTGCGAGCATGACACGCGAAATTTCACCGCCAGAGGCCACTTTGACGAGCGGTCGGGGTTTTTCACCGGGGTTGGCTGAAATGAGAAATTCAATAGTGTCGCAGCCGGTTCCCTGTGCTCTGTAAGTGACTCCCTCGATTGTGATGTCTCCCTCCGGGTCGGGAGTTTGTGTGATGCTGACAATGAAGAGCGCATGGGGTATGCCGAGTTCAGAGAGTTGCTCCATCACCGAGGTTTCAAGTCGCTTTGCCGCTTTCTTCCGTTTTGCTGACAGCTCGAGTGCGGCTCGGGAGAGCTCAATGCAGAGGGCTGTTAGTGAGTCCTCATTTTTCCTGATAGCATCTTCTCCCCCCTCTTCAGCGTTCAGTTGCTCTTCAAGTTCAAGGGTGAGGGCGGGAATCCTGTCGGGGGGAATTGCATATTTTTTTGCTGTACGCGCGATTATGTGCTGCCGTTCGCGCAGGGATTCCAGAAGGACGGGGTTGTGGTCAATGTTGGCACTATAGCTTCGGTTGAATCGGTAGATTTCATCAACACTGTCGGTGGCAATTCTTGCCTGTTCAATCATCCCGTTGAACCGGGGGTCTATGCCTGCGAGTTTTTCAGTGAGCTTTAAGGCGGAGCCGAGTGCTGGGTAGATGGCGTTGTCGGCGTCGTAGAGAATTGTGTTCAGTGATGAGCAGAGTTCAGAAAGAGTTTCGGCGTTTTCAAGCAGCGAAATCTGCTGCTCCAGTTCCTCATATTCTCCCTCCTGCACTCCGATTTCGCTCAGTTCCCGGTATTGGAAATCCAAGAGATCGCGTTTTTGGGCGAGGGCTTCCGCATTGTTTCTGAGGACGAGGAGTTTCTTGCGGAGCAGCCTGATTTCCTCTTTCTGTGACCGGCAGGCCGCGGCGGCCACTGTTGTGCTGGCAAATTCATCAAGCAGCGTTTCATGGGTTCTTGGCTTCAGCAGCAACTGGTGTTCGTGCTGGCCGTGGAGGTCTATGAGCAGTTCGCCAACCTGCTTGAGGAGGGCGACGGTGCATGGCGTGTCGTTGATGAAGCAGCGCGACTGTCCTGTTTCCGAAAGCTCCCGGCGGATAATGAGTTCCGCTTGTGGTTCAATCTTTGAGGACTTCAGAAGCGCTTCAGTGCTGAGAGGAATGTCGTTCTGAAAGATTGCCTCAATGACTGCTTTTCTGGCGTTAGTGCGAACCTGCTCGCTGCTTGAACGGTCGCCAAGAACAAGCCCGAGAGCTCCAATGATGATTGATTTGCCTGCACCGGTTTCGCCGGTTATGACAGAAAGACCGGGTTGAAACGCAATGGTCAGCTCTTCAATCAGTGCAAAGTTTCTGATGTAAAGGCTTGATAGCATGTGGCAGCAATGGGAATGAATGGCGCATTCTTTCAAAAAGCCCGGTGTCGGGCTTTTTGAGTTTTTATAGGGCGTTATTCCTTTTCCTTGACGGGCTCTTTTTTCGGTTTGGGAGTGTCGTCAATGGCGCTGTTGAACTCCTCTTCGATCTCCGTCTGGGCCTTTTTGAACTCTTTCATCCCCCGTCCTAAACCTTTTGCAAGTTCGGGTAGTTTCTTGGCGCCAAACAGCAGGAGAATAATCAGCAGAATGAGAATGAGTTCCTGTCCTCCTAGTCCAAACATCGATGTTTCTCCTCTATAAGTTGAAAAATATAATGGCTGTGTATCGCCTTATACTTATATAATCAATAGGGGTGCTTAAACCAAGAATATTCCCTTCAGGCGTCCCCTGCAGGGGTTGGGAAGCACGCGATGATGGTTTCTCCGGCCCGGGTTTTTGCTCCCACCTTCACTTCAGATGCCGCTCCGGCGGGGATGACAATTTCGACCCGTGAGCCGAATTTGATCATGCCGAACCGGTTGCCGGCTGTGACCGGTTCGTTGACCCGGAGCGGGCAGACAATGCGGCGCGCAAGAAAGCCCGCTACCTGGGTGAAGTGGAGCTTTAAGCCGTTGGATTCAATGCCTATTTCCATCCGCTCGTTTTCCTCTCCGCTCTTTTCGTCGAATGCCATGTTGAATGAACCGGGGTGGTGCTGCAGCAGGGTGACTGTTCCGGTGATGGGTATGCGGTTGACATGCACATCGAGGGGGGACATGAAAATGCTGATGATGGTGGAGTCGGTTCCTGTGTATGCGTGAGTGCACTTTTCAACGCGGACAACGGTGCCGTCGGCCGGAGCAATGACGAGCCCTGTTCCCGGGGGCATGGATCGCTCGGGATCGCGGAAGAACCAGAGAGTGAAGAGGAGGAAGATGGCTGCCGTGATGCCAACCGGTATGGCGGCCGGAAGCGGAAAGAACAGGGAGAAAAGGGCTATGCCTGTGGAGATGGATGCCAGTTTTATAAGGGTGCTTTTGCCGTAGGGAGTGAACATGGGTGCCCTGAAGAATAAGGTGTCGTTATCGGGTTCTGAAGCAATGATAGTGATTTATCCTTTAGGGAAAAAACAGAGCGGGTGAGGGTGCGGATAGGGTTCGGGGGTCATTGTGTATATTGCCATTCAGGGCTCAAGAATGGCTCTTTGCCCGGCAGCGCTGTCGTCCGGCAATCAAAGGGAAAAATTCCATAGAAAATTACGGTGGTGTGAACAGGCTTGAAAAACAGTTTCTGGAGCAGATAAGGGTCCGCGACCTTGTAAGCAGCGATGGCGAGCGGGTGCTTGTTGCTGTGTCGGGGGGGCCTGATTCCATGGCGCTGCTCGCTCTTTTTGTTGCTGTCCAGCCGGTTTTGCATTGCCAGTTGGCGGTTGCGCACTGCAATTTTGGACTTCGGGGCGAGGAAAGTCTTGCCGATGAGCAGTTTGTAAGGGACTGGTGCCTGCGGCTGGGGCTGGAGTGTTTTGTTGAGAGGTTTGACACTGAGCTCCATCGGCGCAGCAATGGCATGTCGATTGAGGAGAGCGCCAGAATTCTCCGCTATGACTATTTCGAGCGCCTGATGAAGCGGGAGGGTTTTACAAAGGTTGCAATCGGCCACCATGTGGCTGACAATGCCGAAACCCTGCTGTTCAATCTTTTCCGCGGCACTTCGCAGCCTTCCCTTCGGGGGATCCGCTCCCGACATGGCGCTATTATCAGGCCGATGCTACTTCTGCACAAGGCGGACATTCTGGGCTATCTTACTGACAAGGGGATTGACAGCCAGACCGATTCAAGCAATGAGAGCGACAGTCATGATCGCAACTTTATCCGCAACAGGGTTATTCCGCTGCTTCTTGAGCGGTTTCCCGACAAGCTTATGCCATCGCTGCAGCGGCTTTCGGAGCAGTCGGGCGAGCTTGAGGAGTTTTTGGAGTCGGCCATGGACAGCCTTATCGGGCGTGAGCCGGGGCTTCAGCCGGCACAGGGTTGGCTGGATGTTGCCGCCCTGAAAAAACTGACGGTGTTTGAGCAGAAGGAGGTGCTGAAGCGGGCTCTGCGCGAAAACGGTTACTCTGTTGACTCGGCGCTTTTGCAGCGGCTTGTTGATCTGCTCTCCACGCAGCCTGGCAGAAGGGTTATGCTTGAAGGTGGTGGAGAGTTGGTGTGGAAGGGTGGACGGCTCTGTTTTCTCAGTTCTCTCCGATCTGATGTGTGAAAATTTCCAGAGGAAGCTTCGTATGGATGATTACCGATTCAAGGTTCTGCTGAATCTGTATTCTATCCAGAAGGTTACGGATTTCGGGCGTGCTTCTCTCTTCTGAAAGTCCCGAGAGCTTCACCGCTCCCCAAAGGAATGTTGATGCGAACCATGCGGCTTGGCGGGTGCCGTAGACCCATTCGCTCTCAGCCTCAATGCCCTCATTGAAATTGACCGAGAGAGCAAGATGCTGTATCCTGTTCAGGTTGCCGAGGGTGTTGACATCGCTGTTCTGCGAGGTCAGGCTTTCAAGGGCGCTCGATGTCCAGGCAGCTGATGGCAGGGCGAACCAGAGGTGTGATTTGTAGACCGCTTTCTTCATCATGGCTACGGCAAGGCTGTCGCGCTGAAAAAAGCTTCCTGTAGGGGCGAGAAACCCTTCCAGCATTTTTCTGTCCCCTGCAATTGCAATTTCTCCGGGTGCGGATCGGGTGAGCCAGAGGGTACTGTCGAGCCGGTAACAGGCGTGTCCTTTCAGGGTGGTGGCGGTGCCGGTGCTCTTGAGTAGCCGGTCGCTGATTTTTGTGGCAAGCGGGCCGCTGGCAACGGCAAGAAAGGTCTGATTCCTGTAACCCTGACGGCGGAAAGAGATGATGAGGTCGTCAATGTCAGCCGCAGGATTGATTGACGCGGTCTTCAGCAGCAGGTTGAGTTTTCCCTGCGGCTGGATGAGTGGTATGGTTTTCAGTGAGTCGGGCAGCACATCCTGCCAGAACCGGGTGGAGCGGATCTTTTTCATTCCTAGGTAGATGATGGCGTCGGATTTACCGGGAATCCGGTTTATCAGGCTGTGCTGTTTCTGGGAAAGCGGCTCGGGGGTGATGCGGGGTTTGGACCAGTTGATCCAGAGAACGACAGATAGAAAAAAAAGAAATCCGATGACGCTTATGGACATCAGGAGCCCTGAGCCTTTTTTCAGTGACCCGCGTGTCGCTTTTCTGTTCTGTTCTACCTCTGTGCCCATTATGTGCCCGCTCCTGTTTTAGGGTTTCTTTCTGACAGCCAGTCGCGCAAGTTCGTCGCAGCGGTTGTTGTAGGGGTTGTCGCTGTGCCCCTTGACTTTATGGAACTTCACACTGTGGTGGGTGGTCAACTCAAGGATCCTTTTCCAGAGGTCAATGTTCTCAACTCGTTTTTTTGCTGCGGTTTTCCAGCTGTTCGCCGTCCAGCGTTTCAGCCACCCTTCATTCATGGCGTTGACCAGATAGCTTGAGTCACTGTAGAGGTTAACCGTGCATGGCTCTTTGAGCGCTGCAAGAGCCTCTATAGCGGCCGAGAGCTCCATCCGGTTGTTGGTGGTGGCGGGCTCGGCGCCTGAAATTTCACGCACAGTTTTTCCGTACATGAGCATGGCTCCCCACCCTCCCGGACCGGGATTGCCGCTGCAGGCTCCGTCGGTATATATGGTGATTGTTTTCTGCATCGAAAAAAAGGCCCAACCGTGTGTGATTGAGCCTTTGCTGTACTGTTTGACAATAGTTCTTCCGCAGGCAGGCTGATTACTTTAGCAGCTTTGCGAGTTCGCCTGTTCCTGTTTTGGCAATGATTCTCATGGCTTTGGCGGAAAGCTTCACCTTCGCCCAGCGTTTTTCCTCTTCAATCCATATCCGCTTGGTGTGCAGATTGGGCTCAAAACGGGTGCGACGGTGGTTGTTGGCGTGCGATACTGTATTTCCGTATATAGGTCTTTTACCGGTCAGTACACAGACTTTGGACATGATTCGGGCTCTTGGTGTTAAAAAAAATGAACTTAAATATACAAATAGTTTCCTAAAGGAGAAATGCAATGTTTTCAGGGCCGGATGCCGACGGCGGCGACCATCATGGAGAGGACATAGAGCAGGGTACCGAAGGCGTTGTACCAGATTGCTTTTTCGCGGGGATTGGCAATGAGAATTTTTTGCATGGGCAGCTGGCTGAGAAGCAGAAGAGATGCAAGAATGGCCATGAGGGAGGAGCCTTTGGCTATAAGGATGGCAATGGCGCCGAGCTGTGCGGCGTTCATGACGATGGAGGCCAGTATGGCTGCGTTTTTTTCGCCAAGCTGTACCGGAATTGATGCGACTTTCTGAATATTGTCGCCCACGACAGACTTAAAGTCGTTGAGGGTCATGATGCCATGTGCACCGAGCGAGAAGATAATGGCAAGCGCTATGGTTTCCGTTGAGGGAACCCCTTGGGTGATGGCGAAGCTTCCTGTCAGCCAAGCGACTCCTTCATAGGCAAGACCGACAATAAGATTGCCGAACCAGCCGTTGCGTTTTGCCCTGAGCGGCGGGCCGGAGTATGCGTGCGACATGAGAACCCCTACAAAGGCAATGGCCATGACATAGGGGTGAATGGAGAGTGCGACGAGAAATCCTGTGACAATGAGGCTGAAGGTGATCAGCCAGCTGGCTGATTTGGATATTCTTCCGGAGGGAATGGGGCGTTCGGGTTCATTGATGGCATCAACTTCGCGGTCGAAATAGTCGTTCATGGTCTGCGACATGGCGCACATGAGTGGCCCGGCAAGAATGACGCCCCTGAGTAGCACGGACCAGTTTTCCAGAACGGGTTCGCCTGTTGAAACCACTCCGCAGGCAAATGCCCACATCGGGGGAAACCAGGTGACTGGTTTCATGAGCGGCAGAACGGCTGAGGGCTCAATGTGGAACCCTGGACGGTTGACATTTTCCAGAGCGGTTGCGATTGTCTTCCGGCGGGAGCCGTCAACGCCCGACTGGCGCAGCTTTTCGCTGATCTGCTCTGATATGTCGGCTTGCGGTCTGTTTTGTCCGTTCATGGGCGAATTCTTCTCGCTGCGGCTTCAAGGGTTCCTTGGGGGAGCATTCGAAAATGTGAAGAACAGTATACAAGTTTTTTCCAAAAAAATGTAAGTCTTTAGTTCTTTCCCAGGCTGTACTTCCTTTCCAGGTCGCGGCTGATTTCGATGATGGCTTCAAGGTTCAAGAGAGCGCCTCCCCGCAGAAGTGCCTCTCTTGCCATGCAGATACCCTCGTCAATACAGTTGGCGTTTCCTGAAACATAGCAGGCTATGGCGGCGGCGAAGATTGCTGCTTCCTGCTGTGCCTGAGTTGCTTTACCCTCAAGCAGGCGGGTGATGAGGAGTGCGTTTTCCTTGCGGGTTCCTCCTGCAAGGTCGGCTATCGGCCACTTCTGGAGATTGAAGTCTGTGGGTAGGGTGGTGTGGCGGCAGCTGACTTTGTTCTGCAGTTCAATGATATGGGTTTTGCCGGAGACGCTTGCCTCGTCGAGCGGAAGACCGCTTTCTGTTTCGCCATGGACAATGAGGGCATGTCTGCAGTCTGACTGGAGCAGAGCATCGGCGTAAAGCTCCATGAGGTTCGCTTCAAAAACGCCTACCAGCTGCCGCCTGACCCGGGCGGGATTGAGCAGGGGCCCCAGAATGTTGAAAATTGTTCTGGTTCCGAGGCTCTTGCGAATAGGGGCGACTTTTTTCATTGCGGGATGGTAGAGCGGAGCGTAGAGAAACGCGAATCCTGTTTGCCGGTAGAGCTCTTCGGTGGCCTCGGGGGGAAGTGCTATATTCAGTCCGAGTGCTTCAAGCACATCGGCGCTGCCGCATTGGCTGGTAACTGATCGGTTTCCATGTTTTGCTATGCTGACGCCGGCGGCATTTGCAATGAGGGCTGCTGCGGTGGAAATATTGTAGGTTCCTGCGTTGTCGCCTCCTGTGCCGCATGTATCAACAGCCCGGTCATCAAGTTTTAGCGGGGTTGCTTTCTCCAGCAGGCTTTCGCGCGCCCCGGCAATTTCATCGGCACTGATGCCGTTTTCCTGCAGGAGGGTGAGGATTCGTGCAATGGCTTCATCGGGAATGCTGCCGTCTATTATTGCATCCATGCAGCGTTTCATCTCAGTTTTTGACAGCTGCGATCCATGCTGGAGGGTGTCGAGTAGTTCCGTATGCGGCATCCAACTGATTTTTGGTAAATGAGAGGAAATATTCGTAAATCATTAATAATAAGAAGAATACTTCGGCTTGCAATGGCTCTTTGGAAACGGGGCCTATTTTTATGTAAAAACAATGATTTTTTTATGAGCATTTCTGACAGAGAAGCCTGGCAGCAGGCAACGCTTGATCGGGTTCTCCATAAAATGGGTTCCCTTGGCTTTGACGCCTTTGTTGTGACCGATCTTCCTTCCATCCGCTGGCTGACAGGGTTCAGCGGCTCAAGTGCCCGTTTGCTTCTTACTCCCCGTGCCAGTTGGCTTTTTACCGATTCACGGTATCGGGTGCAGGTAAGAGATGAGGTGAGGGTTGTGGAGCCGGTTATTGACGGTGAGGGTTTTGTGGCGGCACTTCACTCCGGTCGCTATGCTCTCGGGGGACGAGTTGCGCTTCAGTCCGACAGGGTGACTTGGCATGAGGCTTCGCGCATTATTGCAGCGGTGGATGAAGGTTGCAGGGTGTTGCCAGTGGAGGGTTTTTTTGATGAGTTCAGAATGGTGAAGAGCCCCGGGGAACTGCTTTTGCTGCAGCGCGCGGCAGATATCAGCGGGCAGGTTCTTGAAGAGGTTATTCCGATGATTTCGCCCGCGACGCGGGAACGCGATATTGCTGCTGAAATATCGTGTCGTCATCTGAAGCTGGGCGCTCAGAAGGATTCGTTTGACCCTATCGTGGCTTCGGGAGTTCGGGGGGCTATGCCGCATGCGCAGCCTTCCGATGCCCGTTTTGAGCGGGGTGCGTTTATTGTGATTGACATGGGCTGCATGGTGGAAGGGTATGCTTCCGACCAGACCCGAACGGTTGCTCTTGGGCCGGTTTCCACGGAGGCGAGAGAGGTGTACGGGATTGTTCGTGAGGCTCAGCAGCTGGGCGTCCGCTCTGCCCGATGCGGCATGCGGGCCAAGGAGCTGGACGCACTCGTACGATCCTTTATCGCGGGCCATGGCTACGGGGAGGCTTTTGGCCATGGCCTTGGCCATGGAATAGGGCTTGAGGTGCATGAGGGGCTGCACATCAGCCCCAAAGGCGACACGGTGCTTGGGGAGGGGATGGTGTTCACCATTGAGCCGGGCATCTACCTTGAGGGCAAATTCGGGGTGCGTATTGAAGACACGGTTGTGATGGAGGCTGGCGGCGCTCGGTCTCTACAGCGGTACACGCGGGAGCTGATAGAGCTGTAGTTCGATCAGCTCTCCCCTTATTTTCGGGTGATGAGCGGTCGGAGTCCGGCGGTGAATGCCGCCATGACCAGCAGGCTGCCTGCATTGCGTTCGAGCGAGCGGATTGATTCTTCGGCAAGGGTGGATATGGCCCAGAGGTCGGGATTCGGGAAGTTAAGGGCAAATCGGTCGACGGCGTCGGCGATGTCGGGGTTGTTGAGGTTTGAAAAGCCCGGATTTATGCGGCGGTGCATGGCGTCCTGCAGAAAGAGGAGAATGGAAGTGATGAAGAGTATCAGCTCTTGTCGGGAAAGATTTTTTGTCTGTTCTTCAGCGCTGAGTATCGCCTTGTGGTAGTGGCCTGCCATAAGGATATGGCGCAGGTAATCGAGAGCTTTTGTGCGGATGGCCATTTCGGAAGGCTCAAATCCTGGTTCCATACTGTTCTGCATGATTTCCCATGCTCGTCGAAGATTGCCCCGCGATGCTTTGACAATGTGCTCCCTCTCGTCGGTTGCAATGTCGGCTCTGTGCTCTTCCAGCCATGAGCGGAGCTCTTTTTCAGGTACGCGCTGGAATGCGATTTCCTGGCATCGGGAACGAATGGTGGCCAGAAGGGACTCGGGTCTGGAGGAGACAAGCACAAAGAGAATGTGCGGCGGGGGCTCTTCAAGCAGCTTAAGGAGTTTGTTGGCCGCCGACGGGTGCAGCCGGTCGGCCTGCGAAATAATGAATACTTTCCGGCTCCCTTCGCGGGGCATGAATGAGGCTTTCTGTTGCAGCTGAATGATCTGTTCCGTAAGAATCCCCATCGAGCGGTCCATGCACGGGGTGAAGTAGGGGTTTGCCTTTTTCTGCTCGAGAAGTGCCTGGTAACGCTCTTTGGCTTCGGTGAATTTCCTGTTGTCTTTTTTCGGTGAGTCGCCTCCCTCAAGCAGCGCGGACTCAACAGGGAAGAGATACTCTACATTCGGGTGCAGCAGTTTGTCCATTTCCCTGCAGTCGGCGCAACTGCCGCAGGCCCCTTCGGGTGAAGTGCCCGACTGGGTGCAGGAGAGTGCCCTTGCGAGTTCAAATGCGACCATCTCTTTTCCCGCCCCTTCGGGGCCGCTGAACAGGTAGGCATGAGCAAGACGCCCCCCCTGGAGGGCGCTTCTCAGCACACGCACCTGCTGCTCCTGACCGATGACCCTGTTCCAGCTCATTCTTCTGCGGTTTCCTTCATTCAAATGAATGTGAGCCAGCCGTAGGGATCTTTGCCTGTCTGCACAATTTTAAGGTACTCGTGCTGGAGAGCTTCGGTAACAGGGCCCCGTTTTTCGTTGCCGATGGGGTATTTGTCTATGCTGCGCACAGGGGTGATTTCTGCTGCTGTTCCGGTCAGGAAGACCTCGTCGGCCACATAGAGCGCTTCGCGGGGAATCATGGTTTCCTTGACCTCATAGCCAAGCTCACTGGCAATGCGTATAACGGCGCCTCGGGTGAATCCCGGGAGTATCGACTGGGCCGACATGGGGGTGAAGAGGACATTGTCGCGGACGATGAAAATGTTTTCGCCGCTGCCTTCGGACACATAGCCGTTGACATCGAGCGCTATCCCTTCGGCATAGTCGTCCATCAGAGCTTCCATTTTGACAAGCTGCGAGTTTAGGTAGTTCCCGCCGGCTTTGGCCCATGAGGGAAGGGTGTTCGGAGCCAGGCGGTTCCATGAGGAAACCCTGACATCAACACCGGTTTCAAGCACATCTTCGCCGAGGTAGGTGCCCCATTCCCAGGTAGCAATTGCAACTTCTATTGATGCGCGGTGGGGGTTGACTCCCAGAGCGCCCTGTCCGCGGTAGACAAGTGGACGGACATAGCACGCTTTATGGCTGTTGGACTGTATGGTGCTGATGACGGCTTCCTTGAGCTCTTTTTCGGAGTAAGGAATTTCAATACGGTAGATTTTTGATGAGTCTCTCAGGCGGCGGATATGTTCATTCAGAAAGAGTACGGCTGAGCCTTTTGTGGTTTCATAGCACCGGATCCCTTCAAAAATGGACGAACCGTAGTGGACGACATGTGAGAGAATATGGATTTTGGCATCGTTCCAGTCGATGAGTTCGCCGTTCATCCAGATTTTGAGAGACTTGTTCATAGTGAGAAACATTGGTGTGTTATGGCTTTTAGGCTACAGTCAAATTAAGATAGTGTTGTTTTTGGTGATTTGAAAAACCGCTGACAACAAAAAGCCCCGCAGGAGTGTGCGGGGCTTTCTGGCTGGTATGGATTTTCCTGTCGCCGAGGTCAGTAGATTCTTTCGTTGACGACATCGACTTCGCGAAGGATTGGTTCGTAGGGAACCCTTTCACGGCCGAAACAGATGCCCAGTGACTCGTACATGGCGACCTGATCAAGGTCTACATGGCGTTGCACAATGGCTTTTGCCGATTCAATGAACTCAATCTTGCGCCCTTTGACCTTGGATACCGTTACACCTGTTTTTCCTTCAAGGAGAAGCAGGACGGCAGCCGCTCCAGCTTCAAAGCCGAAGTTTGTGTCGTAGGCAGATGAGCTGCCACAGCGGACGAGGTGGCCAGGATGGATTTCGCGCACTTCTGGGATTTCATAGATGCCCTCCACAAACATTCCGGTCTCTTTCATGAAGAGTGGCATGGCAGGGTCTGCCTTCATTCTTTTCTGGATTTCCTGGCAGGTGAATTTTCCCGCACCGGCAAGTTTCTTGTGGCCGAATGCGTCAATGCCGGCCGTTTCGTCAACAATGTCGCTGCCATCGGCATTTTTAAGCCCTTCGGCAACCACGATGGTGTAGGTTCCGCTGTGAACATCGTTCTGGCGGATTCTGCGTGTGAAGCGTTCTGCAAGGTGTTCGTACACCACATCCCAGTTGGCCGGGATTTCAGGAATGAGAATACAGTCTGCTTCGGCGGCAACGCCGCTGCGGAAGGCGGTATGGCCGGCATAACGGCCGAAAACCTCGGTGACAAGAACGCGGTTGTGGGTTTTGCCGGTTGTTTTGAGGTCGTGGACGAATTCGGCGATGCGGTTGATTGTGGAGTCGCCGCCGACCGAGTAGGTCTGTAGGTCGAGATCCATTGTTTTTGGTGCGTGGATGCACTGGATTCCGTTCTGGTTGAGGTCAACCATCACGCTACCTGAGTCGTCGCCGCCGCTGATGACGAGGGCGTCAAGCTCGAACTTTTTCATTCCGTCCTTAATCCGGTTGTATTTTTCCGGGTTGCTGATGGCTTTGATTTTTACGCGGGAGTGGCCTGCTTCCGATCCTGCGAATGTTGCGTCAAACTTGTCAAGCCTCTGCTGGTCGAGGCGAACAAGCTTTTCCTGATCAATGAGGTTGTAGAGCCCCGCGTACCCGTTGGGTATGACGAAGAGCTCAAGTTCATGTGCTTGCGCCATAAGCGCAGCGCCTTTGAGGACTGCATTGAGACCGCCGCAGTCGCCACCGCTGGTGAGGATGCCGATTTTTTTCACTGTGTCCCTTCTCCTTCTCTTTTAAACGGGTTGGAATATGAGCCCCGAATTTATTTATTTGTCAGGAAATCACTTTCCTGATGTTCTGCTGTCAAGATAGATTTTTTGTGTCATTTTTCAACGACGGGTTCACCCCGAATTTAACCTGAGGTGCCATGGACTGGTTTGATCATCTGCGATTTGCTTTTGTGCATCTCAGGGAGCGCCGCCGTCAGACGCTGCTGACTGCACTCGGTGTAGCAGTGGGCTCTGCCATGCTGATTACCACTATTTCGGTGGCACGGGGTTCATCGGCGAATGTTATTACGAAGGTTATTGATACCAGCCCCCATGTGCTGGTGAAAGCGGAACGGGTTACGCCGGCGGTGCCGGACAATATTGTGCCTCCTGATGGCGAGCAGGTCTCTATGGTGGTGAAGAATGTTACGCCCGATGATGAAGTGGTGATCAAAAGCTATACGGGGGTGGTTGAAACCATTGCCGGGGTTCGGGGGGTGAGCCGCATTTCGCCTTTTGTGGAGAGTAGGGTGATTGCAAGGAATAAAACCCGGTTCACCCCGTGTGTTTTGAAGGGGGTTGTGCCGGAACTTGAGGCTGATATTGCGGGGCTGCGCAAAAACCTGCTGGATCCGAATGCCCTTCTGGAGCTGGGTGCCACTCCAAACGGGATGATTGCCGGGTATCTTATGGCTGAAAAGCTTCATCTCCGATATCACGACCGTGTGGTTCTGGTGACCAAAAATGGGGAGGAGTTTACGGCAACCCTTGTCGGCCTTTTTGCTAGTGGATTTAATGCCAAGGATGAACGGGAGGCAATTCTGAATCTTGCCCTTGCCCAGCGGATGGAGGGGATTGCGTCAAGTTCGGTGAGCGGTATAGGGCTGCGAACAGAGCGGGTGGAGCGGGCGGCCAAAACGGCGGCGCTGGTGCAGTCGGCCACAGGTTACAAAAGTGAGAGCTGGGACGAGACCAACCGCAATGTAATTGATTTTTACAACCGCAATGCTGCCATAACGCTGGTGCTTGTAGGGTTTGTGTTCGTGGTTGCGGGCCTTGGGGTTTCTTCAGTCATGACGACGGTGGTGCTGCAGAAGGTTAAGGACATTGCAATCCTCCGTTCCATGGGCGTCAAGGCTTCGAGCATTACCCGGATTTTTATGCTTGAGGGCTTGATGATTGGCATTCTCGGCGTCCTGTTCGGTAGCCCGATAGGTCATGTCATCTGCCACGCCATTTCCACCATCCGGTTTGAAGCGACAACGGCCGGCGTTTTGAAAGCCGACCGCATCAACATTCTTGAGTCACCCGATGCGCACCTGATTGTGGCTCTGTTCGGCATCGTTATTGCCGTTATCTCCTCCATCAGTCCGGCGCGCAAAGCTACCTCCTATATGCCAGTCAGCATTCTCCGCGGCGAGGTGTAACGAGCCTGTTCAGGCTTTTTCGATGATGCACACCGCGTGGGCGGCAGCACCTTCTTCACGGCCTATATAGCCAAGCTTTTCATTTGTTGTTGCTTTTACTGATACCAGGTCGGTCTCTATCTGGAGGCAGCGGGCGATGTTTTTGCGCATGTCGGTGACGAACGGTGCGATTTTTGGTGCTTCAAGCAGCAGCATTGCGTCTACATTAACGGTGCGCCAGCCGTTTTTCTCAAGCAGTTTTCCAACATGTTTCAAGAGAATCATGCTGTCAATGTCTTTGAATTCCGCGCTGGTGTCGGGGAAGTGGAGGCCTATGTCGCCAAGGGCGGCTGCGCCAAGCAGAGCATCGCTGACGGCGTGCAGAAGCACATCGGCGTCGCTGTGCCCGTCAAGCCCTTTAGTTGAGGGAATATCGACGCCGCCGATTATAAGTTTTCTTCCCTCTTTGAAGGAGTGTACATCAATACCTATACCGATACGCATGGCAGGAGTGGGTTTTGTTTTTTTGCAGCAGCAGGTATTCAAGATAGGATAAAACGGTGAATATATGAATCTTCTCTGCAGGGGAAGCTTCAGGCTTTCAGAGGGTGAGGAGGCTTCCCTTGAACTCGACAAGGGTTGGGGCGTCGGGGGAGGAGAAGTATTCCTCCATTGCTTTTGCCACCCGTTCGCCGATATCGGGCTGGACGAAGTTCATCGTACCTATCTGTATGGCGCTGGCTCCCGTAACCATAAATTCCATAGCGTCGCTGAAGGAGGCGATGCCGCCCATGCCCACAACAGGAATGGAGACCGCGTTATATACCTCCCATACCTTTGCAAGGGCAATCGGCTTGATTGCTGGTCCCGAAAGGCCTCCTGTCACATTTGTGAGGAGAGGACGGCGTTTTTTCCAGTCAACTGCCATGCCAACCACTGTGTTGATGAGCGACAGGGAGTCGGCTCCGGCTGACTGGGCGGCAAGGGCGATTGAGCTGATGGATGTCACATTCGGCGTGAGCTTGATCATCAGGTGCCTGCTTGTGATGGCGCGCAGTTCTTGTACTATGTCGCGGGTAGCGTCGGGGCTGACTCCCATAATCATGCACTCGCCTTTCACATTGGGGCAGGAGAGATTGATTTCATAGGCGTCAAGGCCCGGAACCGCGTCAAGGCGTGAGACCACTTCAGCGTAGTCGTCAATTGATCGGCCTGCAATATTGACAATAATGGATGTACCGAGCTTGCGGAGGAAGGGGACTTTGTCTGCAATGAACCGGTCAATGCCCACATTTGCCAGGCCGATAGCGTTGACCATTCCGGAAGGGGTTTCGGCAATGCGCTGCGGTGGATTGCCGGTTCGGGGCTCAAGGGAAATTGCCTTTGTTACCAGACCACCGATGGCTGACAGATCGGTGAGGCGGCTGAGTTCCTCGCCGTAGGATACAGTTCCCGAAGCCAGAAGCACCGGAGACTTCAGTTTCAGGCCCCGGCCAAGGTCAACTGCCGAGGCTCTTGTTTCGCTGCTTTTCATACTGGTTGTTTAGCGGTTTCAATGCAGAAAGGGGCTGCCGGATTTTCTGCCGGCAGCCCCTTGTGCTCTTTTTTTCTTCACTGCCTTTCAGTGTACTCTTACTTCCCCCCGCCGGTGAGGTAGTACTTGGTTGCGTAGTCGCGAACCATGCGGTGGGTGTTGTATTCGGGTGCAATGGTAGCAACTGCATTCCGGATTTTCTTGATCCACCGTGTGGGGATGTTCTCTGCATTGCGTTCGTAGAATGTAGGCAGAATCTGGTTTTCCAGAACTGAGTAGATCTGTTCGGCATCAAAACGGTCCTGCTCTTCGTGGTTGTCGAAGGATTCTCCGTTGCCGATTGACCAGCCGTTTTCGCCATTGTAGGCTTCAGGCCACCATCCGTCCAGAACGCTGAAGTTCAGACCGCCGTGCAGGACAGTTTTTTCGCCCGAAGTACCGCTGGCCTCCATGGGACGGACAGGGTTGTTCAGCCAGATGTCCACGCCCGATACCATGCGTTTTGCAACACCGAGGTTGTAGTTCTCCAGGAAAATGACCCGACCCGAGAACTCGGGGCGGCGGGAGTGCTGCACAATCTGGCGGATGAAGTCCTTGCCCGCGTCATCATGTGGGTGGGCTTTGCCGGCAAAGATGATCTGCATCGGCATTTTCGGGTTGTTGATAATCCGGTTGAGCCGCTCAAGGTCGCTGAAAATCATCGGTGCCCGCTTGTAGGTTGCAAAGCGGCGGGCAAAGCCTATGGTCAGGATGTCGGGGGAGAGGGAGTTCTTTTCCGAGCGCATCGCGTCATATTCATTTGAGCGCGACTGGCTGTGCTGGTGGAAGAGTTGGTTGTCGATATAACGATGGATGAAGTCCATCAGGTTGCGTTTCAGTGTGTAGCGTAGCGACCAGAGCTCTTCATCCGAAACTTTTGCAAGGGCTACCTCTGCGGCTTCACGCGAGAGGGTCATTGCTTCAAGATCTCGGGTGAATTTTTTCCAGAACGAGTCTGTGTAGCCACAGCCCCAGCTGGGTGCGTGGACGCCGTTGGTGATGTGCCCGATGGGGACTTCTTCAAGCTTTTTGCCGGGGAAGAGGTGCTGCCACATTTCACGCGACACTTCGCCGTGCAGTTTCGAAACGCCGTTGGCCGCTCGTGAAAGGTTGAGCGAGAGAACAGTCATGGTGAAGAGGCCCTGAGTGTTTTTCGGGTCTTCGGAGCCGAGCAGCATCAGGTCTTCGAAATCCATCCCCGTTTTGGAGAGGTATTTGTCGAAGGTGTAGTGCATCATGTCGCGCGAAAAACGGTCGTGTCCTGCTGGCACAGGAGTGTGTGTGGTAAAGACACAGCGCTTTTTGACTGATTCCATGGCGGCTTCTTTCGTTGCGCCACTGGCAAGTTCGCCTGCAAGAAGTTCAAGGGTGAGGAAGGCTGAGTGGCCTTCGTTCATATGGTAGACTGCAGGTTTTACGCCGAGCTTGTCAAGCAGTTTAGCGCCGCCGATGCCGAGGACGATTTCCTGGTTGATGCGCATGTTCTGGTCGCCGCCGTAAACCCTGCAGCAGATGTCGCGGTAGTGCGATTCGTTTGCGGGAATGTTTGTGTCGAGCAGATAGAGGGTAGCACGGCCGACTTTGAGCTTCCACGCCTGGGCGAACACTTCGCTCTGGGCTATGTTGACAGAAATCACAAGGTCCTTGCCGTCGGGGCCGGTTACTTTTTCAATGGGAAGGCTTTCTGCATACTGCAGGGGGTAGTCCTCCATCTGCCATCCATCCTCGTTGAGGTACTGGCGGAAGTATCCCTCTTTATAAAACAGCGTGATGCCGATGAAGTTGATGCCGAGGTCGCTGGCCGACTTTATGTGGTCACCGGCAAGGACACCGAGGCCTCCTGAATAGATTCTGACACTTTCATGAATGCCGAATTCTGCGCTGAAGTAGGCGACAGGATTTTTGGTGAGTTCGGGTGCATCCTTGGCTGCCCATGTTTCTTTGCTGTTCAGGTAGTCCTGAAAACGGCTGTTGACCTTGAGTATCCGATCGCCCAGTTCGCACTGGCAGCGGGCCGCAAGTTCTTCATTGGAGATGTGGCGGAGGAGTTCTACCGGATTGTGGTTGTTTCTTTCCCAGAGAAGGGGGGAGAGGTCTTCAAATATCTGTTTGGCCTCGGTGTCCCATGACCACCAGAGGTTGTTTGAGAGAGCTTTAAGGGCGCTTATTGTTTTCTGCATGATAAGGGAATGTGTCTTTGGCGTGCCTGGAGGGCAACGGATTGAAATGAATGCGTGAAAGGAAGTATCTTGCTGGAGTCTTCCTGTACCCGGGTTTTATTACGGCGTTTTTGGCGCCGTTGAATTACGATTGCACAATTTACTCTTTTAGAGCTCAAAACCGCAAAATTCTCTCCCAGATGAAACGAGATGTACACATTGCCCATATTTCCGATTTGCATATTGCGGGCTCCGGTGACCGTCGCCAGCTTCAGGATCTTGACCGGATGCTGGAGCATCTGAATGTTTCGGGCTTTGATCATCTGGTCATTTCCGGTGATCTTTCTGATCGTGGCCGCACGGAGGATTGGGAGATTGTGAAGGACAAGCTTGTCAGTCACGGCTGGTATCATTGGGAGAAGACTACTGTTGTTGCGGGAAATCATGACCTGATAAGGCTGGAGGAGGAGATGCGCTTCTATAATGCCCTGAACCCCTTGCAGGGCCTTCGGGAGCGGGCGTGCCGGCAGAGGGCGGAATCGTTCTGCAGGTTTTTCCGTGAGCTGGTGACTGGTGGGGATGATACCGACCCGGCCTTCCCGTTCATCAAAGTGATGCGTTTTCCTGCCGCTTCGGTTGCCATTGTGGCGTGCAACTCCGTCCGTGCCTGGTCGCCGGCTGACAACCCCCTTGGTGCAAGGGGCCATATCAATCCTTCGGAGCTTCGCGCCATCACTGCTCCCCGGGTGCGGGAGGCTCTTGCGGGGTCGTTTGTCATAGGGCTCTGCCATCATGCACTGAAGGTGTATGGCACCGACCGTCTGCTTGACCAGGCGTTCGATTGGACAATGGAGCTGAAAAACCGGCAGGAGTTCCTTCAGGCCATGCTTGAGATAGATGCAAAGGTTGTGCTGCACGGCCATTTTCACCGGTTTCAGACCTACCGGGCGGAGGGGGTGGAGTTTGTCAACGGGGGGAGTTTCCGGTATGCTTCAACCCGGTACAGTGCGCTCAGGATATCCGGGGACGGCTCATTCATGCAGGAGTTTGCCGATGTGCCATTAAATTGAACGGAGAGCTACTCAGCTCTTGATGCCCGCTTCTTTCATATAGCTGCGGATTCTCTCGGCATGGTCTCTGTCTTCCTGGTTCAGCTGCTTGAAAATGTTTGCGGTGGCTGATTCCGAGGGGCTGTCCAGAAATTCCTGGTAATGGGATTCCCCCGCTGAGAGTTCAAGCTCAAGAGCCATATCGAAAGCATCTCTGCGCGTGGGTGGCTGTTCCTGAAACTGAGTGACAAGGTTGATGATTAACCTATTGGCCTCATTGAGGGCCTCCAGATCTTTAGTGAGAAGGTTTTCGGGAAAAACGACCGACGGATCTTTTTTCTCCTGCTGCAGGAGTGCAGCATGCCCCCTTTCTTCCATGGCAAGCTGCCACCAGAATTCTTCGTCCTCCTCAAACAGGTCGTTAAAGAGGGTGTAGAGTTTTGCCAGATTCAGCTCAAGCTGTATCGATGCTTCAAGGAGCTGGTAGAGTGATACTGTCATGGCTGCTTCTGCCTGTTAAGGTTTTTGGGTACCTCTATTTATTTGTTGCGCACTGCGATTACTTCGTTGGTCGGTGCTCGAAATCCTTATGTGCCGGGCGTACACTCCGTTTTCTGCGCTTCGTCCGCCTCGTACTCACAGCGCTCACTGGTACTAAATAGAGGTACTCTTTTGCCTGTAAGTTGCGTATTCCTGAAGACTTTTGACTCCAAACTCTTCGTGGCGGATGCAGTCGATTGCTTGCACTGATGCCTCAGCAGCCTCTATTGTAGTGACAAAGGGGACATTGGAGAGGACGGATGCCGCGCCGATTGCCTCTTCGTCATGCAGTGCCTGTTCGCCCCGGGGGGTGTTGATGACGAAGTCGATTTTGCCGTGTTTGATGATGTCGAAAATGTTTGGCCGTCCCTCTTCGCCAACCTTGAATACTTTTTTGCATTCAATTCCGTTTTCCCGGAGGAAGCGGTGTGTGCCCTCGGTTGCAACAAGGTCGAAGTCCATGCGGTAGAGCGAACGGGCAATGTCGAGAATCCGGTGGTTTTTGTCCTGATTGTTGACGCTGATGAACACCGAGCCTGACAGGGGAAGGTGCATGTTGGCAGCCTGATAGGCTTTTGCGAAAGCTTCGGGGAATTTGTCGGCAAGGCTCATGGCCTCTCCGGTCGAGCGCATTTCAGGGCCAAGGTAGACGCCTGACTTGACAAATTTCGAGAATGGGAACACCGGCTCTTTGATTGCCATATGCTTCAGGCCGAGTTCATCGCAGTCTTTCAGGTCAAACTCGCGGCGAAGGTCGCTGAGTTTTTCTCCGAGCATGACGCGCGTGGCTATTTTCACTACAGGAATTGCTGTAGCCTTGCCTACGAACGGTACGGTGCGGCTGGCTCTCGGGTTGACTTCAATGACATAGACGCTGTTGTTCTGCACTGCGTACTGCACATTCATCAGGCCGACCACCTTGAGGTGTTCCGCCATGATGCGGGTGTACTCCTTCATGGTGGCAATAACTTCAGGGCTGATGTTGCGGTAGGGGAGAATGGAGGTTGAGTCGCCACTGTGTATGCCTGCGGCCTCCACATGCTGCATGATGCCGCTGATGACGCAGTCGGTGGTGTCGGCAATGGCGTCAATGTCGAACTCAACGGCCGTTTCAAGAAAACGGTCGATGAGAAGCGGGTATTTGTCGGTAATGAACAGCGCCTGGTCAACATACTCTTTCAAGGAGTCGTCACTATAGATGATTTTCATTGCCCGTCCGCCAAGAACATAGCTAGGCCGTACCAGAACCGGATAGCCGATTCTTTTTGTAATGTCACGAGCTTCCTCAAGGCAGACCGCCGTGCCGTAGTCGGGATGGGGGATGTTGAGGCGATCGAGCAGCGCTCCGAATTTTTTCCGGTCTTCAGCAAGGTCTATTCCTTCCGACGAAGTGCCGAGGATGGTGACTCCGGCTTCGTGGAGTCTTCCCGAGAGTTTCAATGGGGTCTGGCCGCCGAAGCTGACAATCACGCCGAGAGGCTTTTCGTGCTCTATGATTCGGATTGTGTCTTCATAGGTCAGCGGTTCGAAATAAAGCTTGTCGGCAATGTCGTAGTCGGTCGAGACGGTTTCGGGGTTGCAGTTGACCATGATGGTTTCATACCCCGCTTCGCGGAGGGCGAAAACGGCCTGTACGCAGCAGTAATCGAATTCGATTCCCTGACCAATGCGGTTGGGTCCTCCTCCAAGGATGATGACCTTTTTCCTGTCGGACGATACCGATTCGTTTTCGTCGTCGTAGGTGGAGTAGTGGTAGGGGGTTTTCGCGTCAAATTCAGCGGCGCAGGTGTCCACAGTCTTGAAGACCGAGTTGATGCCGTAGTGCTTCCTGAGGCCCTGGACGGTGCTTTCGGTTGTGCTGAAAATATGAGCGAGCTGGCAGTCTGAAAAACCGTGCTCTTTTGCTGTGATGAGACGGTCTGCGGGGAGGCGCCGTGAAAGGGCTAAAACTTCTTCGGCCGGTTCGGAAACTTGTGTGCTCATGCAGTCTTGACAGGTTTATTTCAATTGAGTGTCGTGGCTCCATAAAGGTAATGATTCACCTCATGATATCATAAGCCCGAAGAGTATACGAAAATGTCCATCTCTATACAAAGAGGGATCGTTTTATGGTTGATGCCGGGTGGTGAAAAGCCCTTTGGAAAATGGGCGGAGATTTTTTTTTTGATTACATTTGATTTCACACTTACAAAGTTCTGCAATAAAGGTACTACTGAATATGGACAACAAGCGTTTTGATACTATAGAATCTGCTCTTGAGGATATCAGGCAGGGGAAACTGGTAATCGTTATTGATGACGAGGACAGGGAGAACGAGGGTGATTTTATTGCCGCTGCCGACAAGGTGACGACAGAGATGATCAATTTTATTACCAAAGAGGCGCGCGGTCTGCTCTGCGTTGCCATAACCATGGAACGGGCCAAAGAGCTGCAGCTCGATCCGATGGTGCAGCGCAATACCTCACAGCACGAAACCAATTTTACGGTGTCTGTTGATGCCATAGCCGAGGGGGTTACCACGGGGATTTCGGCTTATGATCGCGCTATGACCATCAAAATGCTCGGTGATCCGGCATCTCATGCCGACAGCTTTTCACGACCGGGTCATATATTTCCGCTCCGGGCCATGGATGGCGGAGTACTTCGCCGCGTGGGCCATACCGAGGCGGCTGTCGACCTTGTCCGCCTTGCCGGCTGCAGTCCTGTCGGTCTCCTTTGCGAGATTTTGCACGATGACGGCAGCATGGCGCGTCTTGCCGAACTCCTGAAGTTTAAGGAGAAGTTCGGCCTGAAGCTCATTACCATCAAGGACCTTGTGGCCTATCAGATGCAGCGCAACAAGTTGGTGCAGAGGGCTGTTGAGGCAAATATTCCGACTGCATATGGAGAGTTCCGCCTGATGGCTTATGAGTCATTTACTGACAACCACAACCACATGGCGTTTGTGAAGGGCGATGTGTCAACCGATGAACCGGTACTTGTGCGGGTGCATTCGCAGTGCGCCACCGGCGACACCTTTGCTTCGCTCCGGTGCGACTGCGGAAACCAGCTCGCCTCTGCGCTCAGGATGATTGAGGCCGAGGGCCGTGGGGTGCTTGTCTACTTGATGCAGGAGGGACGGGGGATTGGGCTTGTAAACAAACTCAAGGCCTATAATCTGCAGGATGAGGGTCTTGATACTGTTGAGGCCAATGAAAAACTTGGATTCAAGGCTGATCTGCGCGACTACGGCATCGGAGCCCAGATTCTTCAAGACCTCGGCGTACGAAAGATGCGCCTTATGACAAACAACCCGAAAAAGGTTGTGGGGCTTGAGGGCTACGGGCTTGAAATAGTGGAACGGGTGCCTCTTGAAATTGAGCCCAATTCCATCAATAAAACATATCTTGAAACCAAGCGGGACAAGATGGGCCATATGATCAGCTGCTCATGCAGCAGCGGGAACCATTGAAAACTGCGACGGCATAAACCATTTAAACTTCCCTATAGAGGGAAAAGGAACGAGAGACGATGGACACCGATATTCTGAAGATGCAGGACGGAGAGGTTTTTGACGCAATTGCCCTTGAGACGGGCCGTCAGATGGAAACCCTTGAACTCATTGCCTCGGAGAATTTCACCAGTCGCGCGGTCATGCAGGCCTGCGGTTCGGTGATGACCAATAAATATGCAGAGGGTTATCCCGGCAAACGCTACTATGGTGGCTGTGAGTTCGTTGATATTGCCGAGAACCTTGCTCGTGACCGTGCAAAAAAACTCTTCGGCTGCGAGTATGTCAATGTTCAGCCGCACTCCGGCTCAAGCGCCAACATGGCCGTACTCTTTTCGGTTCTCAAGCCTGGCGACTGCATCATGGGTCTTGACCTTTCCCATGGCGGTCACCTGACTCACGGCAGTTCAGTCAACTTTTCCGGGCAGATGTACAAGGCTCATGCCTACGGCGTTGACCGCGAAACAGGCATTATTGATATGAATCAGGTGGAGAAGATGGCCCTTGAGGTCCGTCCCCGCCTTATCATCTGCGGAGCTAGCGCCTATTCTCAGGGGTTTGATTTCAAGGCGTTCCGTGAAATTGCCGACAAGGTTGGGGCATTCCTGATGGCCGATATTGCCCATCCGGCCGGACTGATTGTCAGCGGCCTTCTCAGTGACCCGATGCCGCACTGCCATTTTGTGACCACCACCACCCACAAGACCCTTCGCGGGCCGCGTGGTGGGATGATCATGATGGGAAAGGACTTCGAAAACCCTATGGGTAAAACCATCAAAACGAAAAACGGACCCCGCGTCAAGATGATGTCGGAAGTGATGGATGCTGAGGTAATGCCCGGTATTCAGGGCGGCCCTCTCATGCACATCATTGCCGGTAAGGCTGTGGCTTTTGGCGAGGCTCTCCGTCCGGAATTCCGCGAGTACGCAGTGCAGGTTCGCAAAAACGCAGCTGCAATGGCGGATCGGTTCCTCAGCCTTGGTTACAACATTGTGAGTGGCGGAACGAAGAACCACCTGATGCTGCTTGACCTCCGGAATAAGGATATTACCGGCAAGGTTGTAGAGAACACGCTGCACGAAGCTGGCATAACTGTCAACAAGAATATGGTTCCCTTTGACGATAAGTCTCCGTTCGTTACCAGCGGCATCCGAATCGGCACTGCAGCCATGACAACCCGCGGAATGAATGAAGACAACAGCAGGCTGATTGCCGAACTGATTGACAGGGTCATTCTGTCAGCGGCTTCGTCCGATGCACCTGCAGTTTGCCGCGCTGTTCGTGAAGAGATCCGTTCGCTCTGCCTTGCCAATCCGCTTGAGGGGTATGGCGTGACGCCTGCCTGAACGGCACTTTTTCGGTTTTCAGCCGGTTTATTTCAGCCGCCCCGTGTCACAATTGAACGGGGTGGCTTTTTTGTTGCAGTGCGAAGCAGTTCTCGAGCCCCGGGTTCACTTGAATGTGAGGTGCCCTTATGGTTGGCGGCGGTTGAGGATGGAGGCTATCATTGCATTAAGCTCTGTGGCCGTTTTACGGATTTTCCTGTCCAGGGCGATTTTTTCTTTCGACAGCTCTATTTCCTGTTCAGTTTCCGTTTCGGTACGGATGCTTTCCGTTACCTGTTCTTTTTCGTGGAGCAGTGGGGCAAGAATAAGGTTCCTGAAGGCATCCAGAAACATCGTCAGGCACCGTTTCGCGTTTTCTTCATGCTGGTCTCCCTTTTCAAGCCATCGGCTGCTGACTGGCTGCTCAATCAAGAGCCCTGTGGCAAGGTTTTGGGCATCGGGGTCTTCGAGCATGCTGATTGCCGAAGCAACATCAATGCGGGCTTCGGGGTCATCGGCAATGTCGTGGAAGCGGGTGATGAGGCGTGCAAAGATTTCTCGAGCCGCAGGATTCTGCAATACCAGCATTGTTTCATGTGATGCGGCGAATTCCAGGACGGTATTGCCGTAGGCGGCGCTTTCAAGCAAAGCCTTGAGAAATGTTTTTTCAAGGATTGAGACCTCGGCGGGAGGAAGGGCTGCTGCCGGGTCGGGTTTTTCTTTCCTCTTTGGGCGGTGGTCGCGCTGCCTGATTTGCTGTTCGGTGTCGAGGAGTTCGTGCAGTGCCTGCAGGCTGATGCCGGTTTTTTCACTCAGCTCTCCAAGATAGAGTTCCCGCCTGAGGGGGTCGGGGACGATGCTGAGGGTGTGAACCATGGAGCGGATGGCGTCTGCTTTCTGTTCGGGTTTTCCGAAATTTCCTGCTTCAATGTGGAAGAGAACCTGAAAATCGACAACGCCGAGGCTTGCGGTTTCGGCCAGTTCAAGAAATTTTTCCCGCCCTTCCCGCTGTACAAAGCTGTCGGGGTCGTCTCCAAGGGGGAGAAGGAGAATCACGGGGGTGATGTTTTCTGCAAGGAGCACTTCAACGCCGCTCATCATGGACTTTCTGCCGGCAGGGTCGGCATCATAAATGAAGAGCACCCGTTTCGTGTATCGCTTCAGTATTTTTGCTTGATGGCGGGTCAGCGAGGTGCCGCACGATGCAACGGCGCTCTGGAGCCCGGCCTGGTGCAGGGCAATCACATCCATATAGCCTTCAACCAGAATGGCTGTTTCGCTTCGCCGGATCTCCTGCTTCGCAGCGTGGAGACCGTAGAGCAGCTTTGACTTTTCAAACAGCGGGCTTTCTGGAGAGTTCAAGTATTTCGGAGTGTCGTCGCGCGTTTCAAGCGTTCTGCCTCCAAAACCGACAACCTGGCCACCGATGGAGAAAATCGGGAACATCACCCGGTTGCGGAAGGTGTCGTACCATGAGTTTTTCTGGCGGTTTTCTGTGATGAGGCCGAGAAACTGAAGATGGCTATGTGGAATTCCCTCTTTCTTTGCCGCTTTGAGAAATATGTCCCAGCCCGGGGGAGCGTAACCGAGGCCGAAGCTGTTGATGGTTGCTGCCGTCAGGCCTCGCCGGGCTCCGAGATAGGCGTATCCTTCGTTTCCTTTGTCGGCATTGAGGGAGCTGTGGAAAAATCGTGCCGCCCAGCGAAGGGTTCTGGTTTTGGAGTCCTCTTCCTCGTTTTTCTGCACGCCCTCTCCAAAAAGCCGCTTGATGTCGAGACCGGCGCGTTTTGCCACCAGCTCAACCGCTTCGGGAAAGGGAACCTTTTCCATCTCCATAACAAAGGAGAAAATATTGCCCCCTTTTCCCGTTGAGAAGCATTTGTAAATCTGTTTGTCTGTGGAGACAATGAACGACGGGGTTTTCTCGCGGGTAAAGGGAGAGAGTGCCTTGAAGTTTCGGCCTGAGGGCTGGAGGGTCAGGTAATCGGATATGATGTCGACAATGTCGGCCGACTGGCGGACTTCATCGATGGTAGAGTCAGGAATCATTAAGTTGCGTATGGTGATTTACCTTCAGAATAGGTGAAGTATTGAAAAATCACAGTCATATTTATTACCTTGATTAATGATTTTTTCCACTGCCCATGTATTCGGGTGAATGTTCATCTGGGTGGCCAGCTTGACTCAAGTATAGTAAATTACCCGGTTGTTCATAACCACACAAATGCAATCAGGTCGATCCAGAAAAGATTCGGCCCAACAAAGATATAACAATCCATGAAACAGGGTCTCTTTACCGCTCTCCTCATTGCCGCAGCCTATGCGGTCTCTCTTGTTTTTTATCTCTGGATGGGGACCACCCCTCCCGACTCAATGTTTCATGCGGTATCGCAAGGCGGTCCTGTGGTTTCCGTCCTGATGGCGCTGATTCTGATGGTTATTGCCTATGCTGTTGAACGGGTCATTGCCCTCAACAAGGCTGCCGGTCAGGGAAATATTCCCGAATTCGTCCAGGCAATCAAGCAGGATATTGATGGTGGGGATGTGAGTCGTGCCATCGCCCGATGCGACGAGCATCAGAGTTCGCTGGGAGCGGTGATCCGTTCCGTTCTAGACCGCTACAACAGCATGGTAGCGCTTCAGGTGACCGATCGCGACAAGATGATCAGCGAGATGGAGAAAGCTGTTGAAGAGGCAACAACTATGGAGATGCCGCTTCTTGAAAAAAACCTTGTTGCCATTTCCACCATTGCTTCCATTTCCACCATGGTCGGTCTGCTTGGTACCACCCTTGGTATGATCCGCGCATTCCAGGCAATGGCTACAAGCGGCGCGCCGGATGCTGTGCAGCTTTCGCTCGGTATTTCAGAGGCGCTCTTCAATACTGCGCTCGGTATTGTTGGCGGCATTCTGGGTATTGTGACCTACAATATTTTTACCAGCAGGGTCGACCGGTTCAGCTATCTGATTGACGAAGCTGCGTTTTACATCATCCAGACACTTGGAACGGGCAGAGCCCGCTAAGCCCAATGGCAAGGATTAAGGCAAAAAGAGTCGGGTTCCGACTGGACATGACGCCAATGGTTGATGTAGCGTTTCTGCTGCTCACCTTTTTTATGCTCACAACCAAGTTTCGCCCGCCCGAGCCGGTGGTGATTGATTTGCCTTCGTCCCATTCAGAACAGAAGTTGCCTGAATCAGCGGTGCTGACGGTAATGGTGAGCGAAACTGACGCGCTCTTTATGGGAATTTCTTCCCAGTCGTCACGCGAGGTACTCTTCAATGCCGCAATCAGACCTAAACTGGAAGCAGCCGGCTATACGGAGCCTGCGGTGAGGGATTCGCTTGCCCACTTCAGGCTTGCTGAAACTTTTCCCGTTGAGAGGGAGGAGCTCAGCCGTTTTGTGACAATGGCCCGATATGCTGACCATGGCCTGCGGCCTGTTGTGCGGGCTGACGCCAATGCTGGATTTGAGGCGGTCAACCATGTTATTTCCGTTTATAAAAATGCCAATCTGCTGACATTCAACCTTGTGACAGTAATGGAAAAGGGGGCTCGCTGATATGGGTATGGTTGACGGGCCGGGGGAACGCCGAGGCACGAAAAAAAAACAGAGGAGACGGCGCCGTATCGGCTTCAGCCTCGACATGACGCCGATGGTTGATGTGGCGTTTCTGCTGCTCACCTTTTTCATGCTGACGACGACCTTTTCAAAGTCCAACACCATGGAAATCAATATTCCTCCCGCTACCGGGGAGGTTAGGGTGGCAGGTTCCAATGTTATGACGCTCCGCATTACCGACAACGCTGTTGCCTATTGCTCGCTTGGTGATGAACGGCCGCTCCGCATTCCTCTCTATGACGCGCACGACCCTCGAAAGTTCTCGCTCTCGAATGATCTTCGCAGCCTGCTTCGCCGTGAAACCACTGCCAACAGCAAGCTGGTTATTGTAGTGAAAATCAGCGACAGGGCCCGGTACAGGAATCTTGTCGACATTATTGACGAACTCAACCTGATGAAAATAGACCGGTTCAGCCTTGATGATTACACGCCCGAGGACGACCTTTTCATAAAGAAATTTGCGTAGACGGGGAAGGGCCCGGCTGAACCAGAAAGATATGAAATCAAAGCTTAAAAAAATCCATTCCGACATCAATGCCTCCAAGAGGGCGGTGCGCTGGTCTATGGGGGAGGAGTTTCTCGATACCGATCGTATCCGCGGCTTCAGTTACGGTAATCTTGCTCTTCGGCGTCAGGCGCATATTTTTTTGAGCCACGGAGTGATTGCTGCTGTTCTGCTCCTTTTGCTTTTCTGGGTGGGGGCGGCAAACTGGCAGCGCATTTCATCGCTGTTTGGTGGTGGCCCCTCCAATAGTGCAGGTACTCTTGAGTGTTACGAGGTTGTGAGCTGTGTGACCCAGCTGCCCCCTCCTCCCCCTCTTCATGCGCCTCCGCCTTCGCCGCCCTCGAAAGTGGTGGCGCCTTCTCCTGCAGTACCCAATGTAGGGAAGATCAAAAAAGTAAAAGAGAGCGAGGTTCCCGCCGACCAGACCATGGCCACACAGAAAGAGATCCGTCAGGCTATTCAGGCGGGGGACGGTGCGGGTGATGATGTGCCATCGTATGTGGCGTGCGATAAAATGCCGGGCTTTCTTGACCAGAAAAAGCCCCGCTATCCTGAAATGGCCAGAATTGCCGGTATTGAGGGGAAAGTGTTTGTCAGCGTCCTTGTTGCTGAGGATGGCCGCCCTATGAAATCAAAGGTGATGAAGCGCATACCTGCCGACTGCACGGTGTTTGACGAGGTTGCCATCCGTTCCGTCATGGAGTCGCGCTATTATCCTGCTGTGCAGGCTGGCCGGCCAATCAGGGTGTGGTTTACTGTTCCGATACGCTTCCAGATCGATTGACGGGCATGTCCTTTTCCGGGCGATAGAGTATACCGAACCCTATGGCCAGGTATGCGCCAATGATGAGGAACGGTGCAACATTGAGGGCGAAGAACCCGTCAACCTGCCTCTCAATTGACATTCCCCAGAAACTCCCTGCAATGACCAGTGCTCCAGCACTGATAATGAGATAGTTGCTCTTCGCGAGAGGCATGCCATTCGCCTTTTTCGACCCCTTATTTGCCTGCTGTTTCTTCTGTGAAGATTTCATCGAGTGCATTGATGCATTGTTGAGCTTCTGTGGCCGTTATGACAAGCGGGGGCAGCAGCCTGATGACATTCTGGCTTGTTGCATTAATGAGAATATGGCGCTGGAGAGCCTTCTCTACATAATATTTTGCCTCCCTCTCCACCGTCACTCCTATCATTAGCCCATATTGGCGGATTTCACGGATCTGTGGGTGTTTTGCCGCGAGCAGTTCAAACTGCTGGCGTATGAAGCTGCCTGTTTCCAGCGCATTCTCCATCAGCTTGTCGTCCATGATGGCTTCTATCATTGCCAGACCTGCGGCACAGGCAACAGGATTGCCTCCAAATGTGGTTCCATGGCTGCCGTAGGTGAGTACATCGGCAACCTTTTCACTGCCGATGACGGCTGAAAGAGGGAGACCTCCACCGAGAGGTTTTGCAAGACAGACCATGTCGGGCTGAAGGGCGGTGTGGGCGTAGCTGAAAAACTTGCCTGTCCGTCCACATCCAGCCTGGATTTCATCGGCCACAATAAGGAACCCGTATTCTTCCCGCAATTCCATCAGCCTGTCAATGAATTCGGACGATACCTGGTGGATGCCACCTTCGCCCTGAACTGCTTCAATGAAGACGGCTGCGGTTCTTGAGGAAACCCTTTTCTCCAGATCTTCAATGTTATTGAAGGCTATCATGCCGGTGGAGGGGAGCAGGGGCTCGAATCCTCCAACATACTGGGGTTTGGCGGTCAGCGACATGGCGCCGTAAGTTCTTCCGTGAAAGCAGTTGCTGAGCGAGAGTACTTCGTTTTTTGCCGCATTGCCGTTTCCGGCGGCCCATTTTCTGGCCATTTTGATGGCTGCCTCTATTGCTTCGGCACCGCTGTTTGCAAAAAAGACCTTGGAGAGTCCTGAGAGTTCAAGCAGTTTGGCCGCCAGTTCAAACTGGGGACGGAGCATGAAAAGGTTTGATGCGTGGATGAGTGCTTTGGCCTGAGTGGCAATAGCACCTTCCAGTCTGCTGTCGCCATAGCCGAGGGCATTGACGCCTATGCCGGCAATCATGTCGAGGTAGCGGGTGCCATCATCGCCTACAAGCCATACCCCTTCACCATGCGTTGGGGCAATGGGGAGACGGGAATAATTGTGGAAGAAGAGATTCTGTTCACTCTCACGGTTGACTGGCAGTTGTTTCATGCTTTTTGCAGCTTTCAATTGTAATTTTTTGTGGCGTAGGGGCTGGTATCGGAATTAATAATAGCAATGAAACCGTATGGTTTCAAGAATTTTCTTCACCCTTTTTTATGAGCATCGCCGACTTGATTATTCTCCAGAGGCCGTATGCGCCTGTCAGCGCGCTGAACAGCCTGACTTCGCCAGCGGTGGAGTGGGCTTCACTGCTGGCGACAATAAACATCCAAAGAGCCACGCCGATGAACAGGGCCCCGATGATGACCCCCAGAATCGTCTGCGGAGCTGGGACACGGCTCACAAAGGAGGCTCTTTCGTGCAGGTTTCACTGTCGGGGTAGAAGCGCCATTCACGGTTGACGATGAGCCGTGCACCGAAGCCGAAGGTGATGTATGACCAGCCCCACTGCATCAGAACGAACACGCGGTGTTTGAAGCTTGTGAGATAGTAAATGTGCACCAGCAGCCATGTGAACCAGGCGGGCGAACCGTCGAACTGGATGTTTCCGATTTCAACAATTGCGCGATTTTTGCCGATGGTGGCCATCTGCCCCTTGTCAGTATACTTGAACGGTTTTCTCTCCTTGCCTTTTAGATCGCGAAGGATGGTTTTTCCGATGAAGTGCCCCTCCTGGATTGCCACGGGAGCCATGCCCGGGAGTGGCTTGCCTGCTTCATTGAGGAGGCATGCCTGATCGCCTCCTACAAAGATTTCCGGGTGGCCAGGGACGCTGAGATCGCTCTCGACCACAACCCTGCCGATGCGGTCGGTTTCTGCTCCCATATCGTTGGGGATTGCTATGGCTGTAACGCCGGCAGCCCAGAGGACGGTGGCCGCCTCAATGCGCTCATTGCCTATCTGTACGCCATCCTCATTAACATCGCTGACCATGCTGTTGGTCCATATCTGAACGCCGAGCTGTTCGAGCGAACGGGTTGCTTTGCTTGCAAGGTTTTTGTTAAAGGTGCCGAGAATTCTCGGGGCAGCCTCAACAATGAAAATCCGGGTCAGTTTCGGGTCAATCTGGCGGTAAAGTTTCGAAAGGGTGTAGCGGCTCATTTCGCCAATTGAGCCAGCAAGTTCAACTCCGGTTGGGCCCCCGCCCACAATGACAAAGGTGAGCAGTTTTTTTCGCTCAACAGGATCGTTGGTCCGTTCCGCCGCTTCGTATGCCTCAAGCACCCGACGGCGGATTTCCTTGGCCTGTGAAATGGTTTTCAGCCCCGGGGCATATTGCTCCCACCCGTTGTGGCCGAAATAGTGGTGGCGTACGCCGCAGGCGAGAACCAGATAGTCGTAAGGAACTTCACCAAAATCGGTGGTGATGGTTTTGTTTTCGGCGTTGACCCTCTCCGCAATGCCTTTGTAAACGGTGATATTGTCGTAGTTTGCAAGCATGTTTCTTAGAGGCGCGGCAATATCTCCCTCATTAAGTGCCGACATGGCAACCTGATAGAGGAGCGGCTGAAAGAGGTGGTAGTTTCGGCGGTCGATGAGGGTGATGTCGAGATCATCCCTTTTCCCCAGTATCCTTGCGACTCTCAGGCCGGTGAAGCCGCCGCCGACAATAACGACGCGTTTTTTTGCAGTTCCTTCCCTGTATTGATCAGACATTTCTTTCGGGGTGCGTTTTCGTTTAAGTTTTTCCTTTTAATAATATATAAGAATATCACTATATGCGAATGTTTCGTTCAAGTGAGATTTTCAATCATTGCGTGATGCTCGGGAAATCGCCCTAAAAGATCCTCTCTGTCTGCAAACGAAAAGTCACTGAAGTCAAATCCCGGCGAAACCACGCAGCTTACAAGGCTGTAACCAAGTGGGCTCCGAGAGACATGCATGGCACCGAACCAGTCGCCTGCAGCAACAACTCCCTGAAGCTGGAAGCCATTGTCAGGGTTGGGGCCAAGAGTAAAGGATGACGGAGCTCCCTCCCCGTCGGGAAACACTGATACCCTCAGTGGGTCTCCCGCATGCCAGAGCCAGAGTTCTTCCGAATGGATCCGGTGAAGTTTTGAGCGATCTCCGACTTCAAGCAGGTAATAAATGGCAGTTGCGCATGATCGTGGGCCTGCAAAAGGGTTGCCTTCACTGAACGGAAAGGAGTTTGCCGTCCTCCATGTTTCCCGAAACCACCCTCCTTCGGGGTGGCGCAAAAGACCCAGTCGCTCTTTCCAGAATTCAGCTGTCTGCATGCAGCCTCTGGCGGATTTTTGCCGTTTTCTGCCGCGACGCGTCGGCCAGTTTTCGGCGGAAGGCAATCAGCGCATCCATCAGTTTTTCGTCTGCAATGGCCATAATCTGGACGGCGAGGAGAGCTGCATTGCGGGCATTGTCTATGCCGACGGTTGCCACCGGAATACCAGCCGGCATCTGCACAATGGCGTAGAGTGCATCCTGTCCACTGAGCTTTTTGTTAAAGATGGGTACGCCGATGACCGGCAGTTCAGTCATGGCGGCCGTCACGCCGGGAAGGTGCGCGGCGCCGCCTGCTCCGGCTATGATTGCCTTGAGTCCCCTCTCTCTGGCGGATGATGCATAGGCCTCAAGGTCGCGGGGTGTGCGGTGTGCTGAAATGACAGAGATTTCTGATGTTATACTGAATTCGTCAAGCACCGTTACAGCCTCTTTCATGATGTCAAAATCTGAATCCGAGCCCATGATGATGCCGACTTTTGGTATTTGAACTGATTTTGTGGCTGTGGTCATATAAAATAAAAGTAATGCCGCACCCGGGCATGCAGACGGTTCAGCGGGCTCCCGGTTTATGGAATTGCCCCAGTTTTATGTATTTTCCCCAGTATGAATTTATAAAATTATTACCTGTAGAGGAAGAGCACAATGGCAACAAATCTCGCCGAAAAGTACAGCAACCCCGGCCCCCGTTATACCAGCTACCCTACCATACCCTCATGGAGTACTGATGGTGTTTCGCAGGAACAGTGGAAAGAGGCTATGGTCAAGGGCTTCAACGACAGCAACGAGACCACCGGCATCAGCATGTACATCCACATTCCCTACTGTGAGAATCACTGCTATTTCTGTGGATGCAACGCACATCGTACCCAGGATCACTCCTTCGAGAAGCCCTATCTTGAAGCACTGCTCAAAGAGTGGCAAATGTATCTTGATGTTTTTCCCGGTACCCTCAATGTGAAGGAGATGCACATCGGCGGCGGCACTCCAACCTTTTTCAGCCCGGAAAATCTCACCTTACTCATGGAGGGTCTTTACAGCCATGTCAATCGCATGGAGGGCTATGTTTTCAGTTTTGAGACCAATCCCCGCTCCACAACCAAAGAACATCTTGTGGCGCTCTACAATGCCGGGTTCCGCCGGGTGAGCTTCGGAATCCAGGATTTCGATCCCATTGTGCAGAAAGAGATCAACCGTATACAGTCATTCGAACTGGTGAAGGAAAAGGTTGATCTTGCCCGTGAAATTGGATTCACTTCAGTCAATTTCGATCTTGTTTATGGCCTTCCGAAACAGACGCTTGCAACCATTACTGATACCATAGACAAGGTGATGCAGCTCCGTCCCGACCGTCTGGCATTTTATGCCTATGGCCACAACCCCCATATGTACGAAGGTCAGCGCAGGTTCAAGGAGGAGGATCTTCCCGTTGGCGACGCCAAGCAGGAGCTCTACGACAAGGGCAGCGCCATGCTTGAGTCTATCGGCTATCATGAAATCGGCATGGACCATTTTGCAATCGAGGGCGATTCGCTCTACACCGCGGCCAAAAACAGCTCCCTGCACCGTAACTTCATGGGCTATACGGAGAACACCACCCAGATGATGCTGGCGCTTGGTTCTTCCTCCATCAGTGACACCTGGTATGCATTCGCCCAGAACGAACGGACAGACGGCGCATATATGAAGGCGGTCAATGAAGGGCGTTTCCCGCTTCATCGCGGCCACATGCTTACAGACGAGGACCTTGTGCTCCGTCGTCACATTCTCAACCTCATGTGCCGTCAGGAGACCTCATGGGCCGATCCGAAGCTCTACACTGAAGAACTCGATGTGGCGCGTTTCCGTCTTGAGGACATGGAGAACGATGGACTGGTTGTTCTTGGCGACAAAAGCGTCAGGGTTACCGATGAGGGGATTCCCTATCTCCGTAACATCTGCATGGCCTTTGACGCGCTGCTCTGGCGTTCCGACAGCCTTTCCAAGGCTTACAATGTATCGCGCGACATCCAGAAGGGTTATATTGAAAAGGCCCGTCTCGCAAAAGAACAGCAGGCCATCTGAATGCGGCGTTCTGCAAACAAAAAAGGGTGACGCCGGTCACCCTTTTTTTATGTCCAGATGATGAAAAAAAATGTAAAAGTCGGATTTCTCGGAAGTGGCTGGGCCCGTATTGCCCAGGCTCCGGCATTCTCCCTGATGGACGATGTAACGCTTTCCGCCGTGGCGAGCCCTACCGAGGCGCATCGCCAAAAATTCATGGAACGGTTCGGTATCGGGAAGGGATACACCGACTGGCGGGCACTTCTTCAGGAGGATCTGGATCTTGTCTGCGTGACCACTCCACCCTTTCTGCATCGCGACATGGTGATTGCTCTGCTTGAGAGCGGTAAAAGCGTCATCTGCGAAAAGCCCTTTGCCCTCAATGTGGGGGAGGCTGAGGCAATGTTCAATGTATCACTTGCCTCTCCAGGCCTTGCAGTACTCGACCATCAGCTCCGGTTCCATCCTGCGGTGCGCACCATGAAGCTGATGATTGAGAGTGGGGAGATAGGTCGGCTGCATGATGTACGCAGTATTGTCAACCTTGCCAGCCGCAACCGGCCCGACCAGCCATGGTCGTGGTGGAGTGATGCCCAGCGGGGCGGGGGAGCTCTCGGCGCCATTGGCTCGCATCTGATAGACCTCAACCGCTTTCTTGTTGGGGAGATCAGGGAGGTCTCCTGTAGCCTGACCACCAGCATTCCAAGGCGGCCCGACAGTGAGGGTCAGCAGCGTCCCGTCACCTCCGACGACAGCTTTGCTATGATGATGCGTTTCGGCCCCTCAAGTATGGCTCTTGCCGCTCCTTCCCTGATGCATGTGACAACCGTCGGCACCTACACCTGGTTCTCCTTTGAGGTTTCAGGAAGCCTGAAAACGATCCGGCTCGACGGCGCCGGCCGGCTCTGGGAAATTACCCCCGACAAAGCCCAGGGGGGACGGAGCCTGATTGACGCACCCCGTTGGAAACTGGTGGAGCCTATCCTTCCATGGGATGAACTTGTCCTGCAGGAAAAAATCCGTCAATCCTCCCTCGCAGTTCACGGCATTTTCGCCGTCGGCTTCGCTTTTCTCGCCCATCGTATGGTCAAAGCTCTTCGTAACGGTGACGCCCGAATTCCCGACGCTGCAGGATTTGCAGATGGCCTCGTCATCCAGAAAATCATCCGCGCGGCTCGTGCCTCCAATGATACTGGAAGCTGGGTTAAGTCATTATAAAACAGTAGGTTCACTTGAACCCTCAAATAGGGATAGCTGCCTGATTTGGTGATTGGGAGAGGGTTTTGTATGTTAACGAAGAATTGTTTCGTGTGCGAATGTTTGTGTACGAAAGAATAAATTGTTTTATCAACCAGATTTCCATTGCAGTATGGAGCAGGATAGGTCTTCAGGTGTTGGTGTTGGGGTGCGCGGGTTTCAGGCCTTGCGTCGGATAGTGCGCGCCCTTGATGTCCATTCCAGAAAACTCTATCGGGAGTGCAATATCACTTCCCCTCAGATGCTCTGTCTGCACAGTCTTGAGAAAAACTGCAATCAGACGCTGTCCAGAATGGCGGAGGAGCTCAATTTGAGCGTGAGCACGATGAATGGCATTGTTGACCGTCTTGAGTCCCGTGGACTGGTGCTCCGGTCCCGTTCGGATCTGGATCACCGCAAGGTGCATCTCAGCATTACCGCTGAGGGGACGATGCTGCTTACTTCTGTTCCTGAGCTGATGCGCGATTCCTATGCCCGCGCATTCGGTTCTCTCTCAGAGGGAGAGCAGGAACTTCTGACAGTTCTTCTGGTTAAGTTGGCGGATCGCTTTGACCCCGTGCAGAAAAGCGTGGGCGGCTCTCCGGAAATCATATAAACCGTATTTATGACATTATCAAAAGCACAGAACAAGATTCTTAAAGCCATTGATCCTCATGCCGGAGTAGCGGATTGGACCGACTGGAAATGGCAGATGCGCAACAGCATCCGCGACCTCGCAACCTATGAAGCCCTTCTGGGACTGGAGCTTTCCCATGAGCAGCGCGAGGCATTCACCCAGACGGCAGCAAAATTTCCGATGTCCATCACTCCGTATTATCTCTCGCTCATCAATACCGCCGACATGGAGAATGATCCGGTGTTCAGGCAGAGCGTCCCCTCGCCGCAGGAGCTGCATATTATGCCAGGCGACATGGCCGATCCTCTGCATGAGGACCGCGACAGCCCGGCCCCTTGTGTTACCCACCGGTATCCCGACAGGGTTCTTCTTCTTGTCAGCAACACCTGTCCGATGTACTGCCGGCACTGTACCCGGAAACGAAAGGTCGGTGACCAGGACACCATTCCCTCCCGTACGGCAATTTCGGCGGGGATAGAGTATATCCGCCAAACGCCCCGTGTGCGGGATGTGTTGCTTAGCGGCGGCGACCCGTTTTTGCTTTCGGATGAGTATCTTGACTGGATTCTTACGGAGCTCCGTGCAATTCCACATGTGGAGGTTATAAGAATCGGGACACGGACACCGGTTGTGCTTCCGCAGCGCATTACGCCCGAGCTGATTGCGGTACTGAAAAAGCATCAGCCGGTCTGGGTCAACACTCATTTTAACCACCCTCGGGAGCTTACCCAGTCCTCAAAAAACGCGCTGGCAATGCTGGCTGACGGTGGGTTGCCTCTGGGGAACCAGACGGTGCTGCTTTCGGGCATTAACGACTGCCCCCGAATCATGAAGGCGCTGGTCCACAAGCTGGTCCGAAACCGCGTACGCCCCTATTACCTCTACCAGTGCGATCTTTCTGAGGGACTGTCGCATTTCCGGACCCCTGTGGGCAAGGGAATTGAGATTCTCGAAAGCCTTATCGGCCATACCAGCGGGTTCTCGGTCCCAACTTATGTGATTGATGCTCCCGGCGGTGGAGGAAAGATTCCGGTGATGCCGAACTATCTGATTTCATGGTCGACCAACAAGGTGGTGCTGAGAAATTATGAGGGGGTTATTACCACCTACAAGGAGCCAGACTCCTATGAACCGACTTTCTGTGACCGGAATTGCGACCGCTGTGATCTTCAGCTGAATCTTGATGATGCGGATGCGTGCGAATCGATTGGCATACAGCAGCTGCTTTCCGACCATGATGAAACCATTTCGCTTGTGCCCGCCTCCAATGAGCGCTTCTCAAGGCGCAAGGAAGACGGACAGTCGGACGAATGAGCTGGATTGATTATCTGATTTTCGGGGCATATATGGCGGCGGTGCTTGGCATCGGCGTCTACCATTTCCGGCGCAACGGCGATGCTGAAGATTACTATGTGGGAGGGCGGAGCATCAGCCCTGGCCATGTAGGTCTGTCGATTGTTGCAACCGATGTGGGGGGAGGCTTTTCCATAGGTCTCGGGGGTGTGGGTTTCATGATGGGGCTCTCAGGCAGCTGGCTGCTGTTTACCGGCCTTGCGGGAGCGTGGCTGACGGCGGTTTTTGTGATTCCCAAGATTAAGCGCGTTGACCGACAGAAAGGGTTCATGACCTATCCCGATTTTCTGAGAGACCGGTATGACGGACGGGTCGCCCTGTTTGCCGCTATTATTTCGGGGCTGGGGTATCTAGGCTTTACGGCGGCACAGCTTCTTGCCGGTGCCAAGCTGGCTTCAGCCACAATCATGACGCACAATCCCTTCGGTATGGAGCCGGTCTTTTTCGCGCTTGTTGTGATAGCATGCGCAACCGTGCTCTATACGGTAATCGGCGGACTGAAAGCGGTTATCTATACCGATACGGTGCAGTGGATCATTCTGCTCAGCGGACTCCTTCTGGTCACCGTGCCCTTCACCCTTTCAAATATTGGCGGTTTCAGCGTACTCAGGGCTGCGCTGCCTGACCATTTTTTCTCCCTTACAGCTATATCCCCCGTACTTTTCATCAACTGGATGGTTACTATCATTCCTGTCTGGTTCGTGGGAATGACGCTCTATCAGCGGATGTATGCCTGCCGTGATGAAGCCGACGCTAAGAAGGCCTGGTACATTGCCGGTTTTTTTGAGTATCCGGTGATGGCTTTTACCGGCGTGTTCCTGGGCATGTGTGCCAGAGTGGTGTTTCCGGAGGCAGAGCCTGAAATGGCCATGCCGATGCTGATCCGCGATATTCTGCCCGTCGGGGTTACAGGCATTGTGATTGCTTCCTATTTTTCGGCCATCATGTCAACGGCAGACAGCTGCATGATGGCTTCATCGGGGAATTTTACCAATGATATCATCAGCCGCTTCATTCCCTCTTCCAACTCCAGCGACCGTCGCCTTGTCAGGATTTCCATGCTCGTTACCCTGGTGGTCGGTCTGCTTGCCTTTCTGCTTGCAGTAAGGTTTACGACTGTTCTTGGTGCCATTCTCCAGGCTTATGCTTTCATGGTTTCCGGACTGTTTATCCCGACTCTCGGAGCCTATTTCTGGAAAAGGGGCTCATCTGCGGGTGCGCTTGCCGGAATGGTCGGCGGAGGTTCTCTGACGCTGCTTTTGATTGCGGGGGGGCTCCATCTGCCTCCGTGGGTTGAAGCTTTTGGGCTAGACCCTGCGCTGTATGGTATCCTGTTTTCAGCTCTGCTGTTTATTCCTGTTTCACTCACCTTTCCCGACCCCAAAGCAACCAATGAAGAATGACACCATAGAGCGCCTGCATGGCGCACTCATCCAACACGGTCCGAAAAGTGCGAGAATTTATGTTATGGAGTGTGCCGGCGCCGAACCCGAAACGCTTGTTCCGGAGCTTCTTGAGCTGGCAGGGGAGCGCGGATACGGAAAAATATTCGCGAAGGTGCCCGAACCGGCTGCCGATGAATTCCTTCGGGCAGGATTCCATGAAGAGGCCCGCATTCCCGGATTTTTTGCCGGTGCCGAGACCGCTCTTTTCCTTGCCCTCTTTGTTGACCCCCCACGCGCTCAAAGCGTCGATGCGGTGGAGATTACGCGCATCGCCTCCCTTGCACGGAATGCGGAAGTGCGTAGCCTCGGGCCGCTTCCCGACGGCTGTTCACTGCGCATCTGCACCCCCGATGACATTCCTGTTATGAGCGAGATCTACCGTGAGGTTTTTCCTACCTATCCGTTTCCGATTGATGATCCGGCCTGGCTGCTTGAGACCATGCGGACCCATGTCGACTATTACGGGGTGTGCTATGAGGGCCGGCTGGTGGCTCTTGCCTCGTCTGAAATGGATCTGCAGGGTGGAAGCGTGGAGATGACAGATTTTGCTACCCTTCCCGACTGGCGGGGCCGCGCCTTTGCCCTCCATCTTCTTGTTGAGATGGAAGAGGGAATGCGCAGAAAGAAAATGAGGACGGCCTTCACCATTGCCCGCGCGCTTTCAGCAGGCATGAATATCACCTTTGCTCGCGCCGGCTATGCATTCAGCGGCACACTGGTGAACAATACCAATATTTCTGGCGGAATTGAGTCCATGAATGTATGGTTCAAACCGCTCGTAGAGTGCTAACTTTCAAGACCCCTGCCGCTCAGCTCTGCTGATAGGTGTGAACACTGTTTGCCGCCGTCGGCAGGTAGTTGACGCCGAACCAGCTGACCAGCAGCACAATAAAGGCAAGCGCGAGATACCATTGCAGTTTAAGCCGGTTGATTTTATGGCTGACTGCGTGCAGATATCCGAGGTAGATGAGCCAGGCAATGAATGCCCAGGTCTCTTTCGGATCCCAGGACCAGTAGTTTCCCCATGCGTCCTTTGCCCAAAGAGCGCCAAATACCAGACCAAATGTCAGAAATACGAACCCCAGAAGCGCCAGATAGTGCGAAAGCGCGTCATAGCTTTTTTCCTCTTTGATGCGCCACGAGAGAAAGATGTTGTGCCATGCGGCAACGGATGAAGCGGCAAGCAGCACATAGCCTACCAGATAGACTACAACATGCGGTATGAACCATGGACTCTGCAGTGCGGGCATGAGGGCTTTGTCGAACACCTCCGGGTGGAGCAGATTGATGGTGAGGAAAAAGGCGGCCAGCCCCATGCAGTAGTACTTCAGCCATGAAATTTTCCACCGGTATTCAACCAGGAGACCGACGAGGGGGATAAGTGCGGCATACCAGAGCCTTGTTTCGCCAAGTGTTCTTAGTGGCGGGCGCTCAAGCGCATGCCAATAGATTGCGATGAAGGCAATCATTATCAGTGAACCGCCAAGGTTCAATGCGCCTGCTGTTTTTTTGAGGGCGGGGCTGCTTTTGGCGGCAATACTGAGCATGGAGCCTGATGCCCAGAAGGCTATGGAGAGATATGCCGCTGTGGTGAAATCAATAATCATGATGAAGCCCCCGATTTTTTGATGCCGTTCCAGAAAAACAGTGCGTTGGCGGCCAGAATCATGAAAAATCCAAGATAAACTGCAGGGAGCCAGGGGTCGCGAATGGCCTCAATCAGGCTGAGAGTTGAGAACTTCCCGGACTGCTCGTCATATCCCATCTGATATATTTTCCAACCTTTGAAGTTGACCGGCTTGTTGACTTCCAGATTGGCAATTTTTTCAAACCCGTTTTCGTCTCGCAGGGTGACCGCCGAACGGAATGATTTTGGAGAACCTGCCACCATGAAGAGAAAGAATCCGTTCACATTGACGGCGGCGGGTTTAAGCATGGGGCTGCCAGTACTGAGCCATGTTTCCCCTTCACCCTCATAACTGGTGATTCTTATTTTTGCAAAGGGAACGCCTGCTGCAGGGTCTACTGGAACGGGAATCCCGTCTTTGCCCGGCAGTGCAGAGGCGATGAAATCGGTAACCACCACTTTTGTCCCTTTCCATTCAGCCGTTGCGCCTGTGCAAACTTCCGGAATTGCCTGTGCACTGTTCATCACGAGGCGGTCGGTCTTCGGGTCGTAGAGAAGCAGCTGGGGAGGGTACTCCTCAATGGAGAAATCGTGAAGGAATACGGAAAACGGGAGCTGCTTCGCCTCCCTGCTTTTTATTATGTACCCTTGACTGTTCGCCTGGCCTTCCTCAACGGGAACAACCAGCCGCTGCAGATCGGAACTTCCAAATATTCCGCATGAAAGAGCTATCCAGAAACCGGCATGGAACAGTATGAACTGAAGATTTTTAATGCTGAAAGGCACCAGTTTCCATGAAAGAGAGAGCCCGAGGTTGATAAGAAAAATGACGACAGTCAGAGCGAACGGCCAGCTGGAAAATATGCTGTGCAACCCGAGTCTCACGGCTGTTGGGTTGCCGCCGCTCTCCTGGGGTACCATGCCGCCAATGAATGAGAGAGCGGCAAGAGTGAGAATCAGCGAAAGGCCGAGAGGTATTCCTCCCATCCAGGCCACTGCCCGGTTGTTTCGGTAGCCAAGACCGACTGCCAGTATGAGGCATGCCGACAGGGTAAGCGTTATTGCGTTCATTGGCCACTCGGGCATGGTGACGCCAGAACCCCCACTGGCATATTGCAGGGCAAACCCTACGGCGTTCAGCGTAAGGGCAATCAGTGCGGCTTCCCTGAATTCCCAGGGCTTCTGAAACAATTTTCGTCTGTCAGCTTTCATGCTTCATTTTTGGATTGTGTGTGAGAGGAGTATCCGGAGTACCGCAGACCGGGCAGTTGGGGTCGCGGTGGACAGGCACTTTTCTGAACTCCATTGTGAGGGTGCTGCAGGTGAGGAGTGTGTCATAGAGCGGCAAGCCTATACCGAGCAGCACTTTCAGCACTTCAGCGGCCTGCACTGATCCGATTATTCCAGCCAAAGCCCCGATGGGTCCCTCGTGCGGGGCTGTGGGGGGCTCATCGTCCTCATGGAAGATGCAGTGGCAGCAGGCGGTTTTTCTTGGAAAGACGGTCATTGCCTGGCCAGAGAATTGCCGTATGCCGCCGTGGGAGTATGGCTTTGCGGCTGCATGGCAGGCCCTTGAAATAAGGAATTTCGAACGGAATGAATCCGTTGCATCCACCACGAAATCGTACTCACTGATAATTCGCAGGGCGTTGCGGTCGGTGAGTCGGAACGGGTAAGTGTGAAGGGTGAGTGAGGGGCGGAGTGCCAAAAGCCGCTCCTGTGCTGAATCAACCTTTTTCGTGCCGATGGCTGCGGTGGTATGCAGAATCTGCCGTTGAAGGTTGCTGCATTCTACTCGGTCGTCGTCCATAATGCCGATTGTGCCGATGCCGGCCGCGGCAAGGTAGAACGCTACCGGGGAACCAAGCCCTCCGGCACCGACAATGAGAACACTGGAGGAAAGAAGCTTTTCCTGTCCTGATTCGCCGATTTCAGAAAGAGCCAGATGGCGGCTGTAACGATCTCTCTCTTCCGCCTTCAGCTGCATGGGCGGGTTTGGTGGGATGGGCCGTTGTAAGCTGGTTCCCAGTTTTTGAAGATCGGTTCAATCCTGCGGTTTCTGAGCGCCTGGCAGAACTCTTCGGTGGTCCGGCTGTCTGAAATTTCAAACTGCCCCTCGTCGGGGCTTTCTCCCTCAAGGTATCCTCCAACGGTGGTTCGGCTTGCAATGCTCATGCGGGTAATGGCCAGCCCTGCCATACCGTCCCTGAACGATGGTTTTTCACGGGTGGAGAGTACCAGCTCAACATCCGGCATGGTTATGCGGAAGGCGAGGATGATGCGGGCGAGCAGGTGGTCGTCAACCTCGAAGGCCGGTTCATAACCTCCGGTTTGCGGCCGTATGCGGGGAAAAGAAATGGAGATGCCTCCGCGCCAGTATTTTTTTTCAAGATGACGGGCGTGGCGGTAGAGCATGAGAGCATCCGTTACCGGATCGGAGAGGCCGAACAGGACACCCAGTCCAATGGTTTTTATGCCCCCCTCAAGTGCCCGTTCGGGTGTTTCGAGACGATAGAGATAATCCTTTTTTGGTCCCCAGCGGTGGAGCGCTTCGTACTGCATGGAGTCGTAGGTTTCCTGATAGATGGTGATGCCGGTGCATCCGCAGTCGGCCAGCTCTCGGTACTCTTCAACACTCATTGGGAAGGCCTCAACGGTGACTCGCTGCATTGACTCGGCGGCAATTTCCACCGCGCGCCGCAGGTATTCAAAGCCGACGGTAGCGGTTCTCTCTCCAGTGAGGAGCAGGATGTCCTGTATGCCGAGCTGCTTCATAGCAGCAATTTCACGACGGATCTCCTCCTCGTCAAGTTTGCGCCGCGGGGTGGTTCTGTCGGAGGCGAATCCGCAATATGCGCAGCCGCTTGAGCAGTAGTTCGAGAGATAGAGCGGGGCGTAAAGGGTCATGGTGCGTCCGAACCGCCTGAGAGTCATGGCACGGGAACGGGCAGCCATGGTTTCAAGGCTTTCCGGCGACCGGTTGCGAAGCATGGCTTCAAGCTCCCTGGAAATGCTTTGTTCCGTAAGCCAGTCGGGCAGGAGAGTCATGACTGTTCTCCAAGAAAGGATGTGAGGGGGCTGGTAGCCACCGCCTCCGTGCTTTCTGCCATCAGTCCCGCCTTGAAGCCATGGCGGCCTGCCTCTGTTGCGTCGCGGAAAGCGGCGGCCATTTCTGAGGGGTTGTCGGAGGCGGCTATGGCACTGTTGACGAGCACGGCGCTGCATCCCATTTCCATTGCCCGTGCGGCCTCGGACGGGGCGCGCAGGCCGGCATCTACAATAACGGGAATGGAGCTTTCACGGATGATAATGCTCAGCATGGCGGCGGAGGCAAGCCCCTGGCCGCTGCCGATGGCTGACCCAAGGGGCATAACCGAGGCGCATCCTACATCTTCAAGCCGTTTGGCAAGAACAGGATCCGGGGAGATGTAGGGCATGACAAGAAACCCTTCCGAGGCAAGTATCCGTGCTGCTTCCATTGTTTCAATCGGGTCAGGCATCAGGTGCTGCGGGTTCGGATGGATCTCCACCTTGATGAAGGGGCTTCCGGAGAGTTCACGGCTGATGTGTGCTGCCTTGATGGCCTCAGCTGCTGTTGATGCACCTGAAGTGTTTGGCATGAGGGTAATGCCGGGAATCTCTGAAAGAGGGCCGAAAAGGTCGTCCTCAAGCTGTTCGCGGTTGAACCGCCTAAGCGCGACAGTGACAAGCTGTGCTCCTGAAGCCTTCACGGCTTCCAGCATAACCGGGGCGCTGCTGAATTTTCCTGTTCCGAGAATCAGGCGGGAAGAAAAGGTATATGCTCCTAACTGCAAGTGGTCCATAAGTAGGGTTTCATTCTGTGTTTACTCATCCCCCTCCGGCAAACACAAGTATTTCCACCCGGTCACCTTCCATGAGGATGTGTACCGCGCGCTGGGGGGGGCGGACAACCTGTTCGTTTACCAAAGTTGCGACGGTTTTTCCGTCGGAACCTATATGTGCCAGAAGATCGCTGAGGGCCGAGGTTTCCGGAAGGGTTTCAGGTTCTCCGTTGAGTTGAATTGTAATCATTTTGAGTGGTTTCTGCACGATTTCTTTGGGTCTGTTTTTCAGACGCATTTCTGAAGTGCTCCGGCGAGGTCGGCCTGAAGGTCGTCAGGGTGTTCAAGCCCGACCGAGAGTCTGACCAGGCCCTCTCCACATCCACGCTTTTTCCGTTCTTCGGGCGAAAGTGCCCAGAGCGTCATTCTGGCCGGTGAGGCGATGAGTGACTCAACGCCTCCGAGGCTGTCAGCAAGAAGAAACAGCTTTACCCCGGATATAAGTTTCTCAACTGCTGCCATTCCTCCTTTCAGCTCTATTGTGAGCATGCCGCCGAACCCGCTCATCTGGCTCTTTGCGAGCTTGTGCTGCGGCTGGGAGGGGAGACCGGGGTAGAGCACCCGCTTAACTGCCGGGTGCCCCTCAAGGAATCGGGCGAGGTGCATGGCGTTGGCTTCGTGCTCCTTCATGCGAACCTTGAGGGTTTTCAGCCCCCGCATGACAAGCCAGCAGTCCCATGGCGCGGGTATTGCTCCGGCTGCGGCCTGATATGTTTTGATTGGGGTGTGCAGCTTCTCCTCATTGGTGATAACCGCGCCTCCCAGTACATCGCTGTGGCCGGCGAGGTATTTGGTGGTGCTGTGGACAACAATGTCGGCGCCGAGGTCGAGCGGGCGCTGGAAATAGGGAGAGAGAAAGGTGTTGTCAACACAGAGAAGCACGCCCCTTTCATGGACAGCCTTTGCCAGCGCCCTGATGTCTGCCAGGCGCATCAGCGGGTTGCTCGGGCTTTCCACCCATATCATTCGGGTTTCGGGTGTGAGGGCGTCCAGATAGCTCTGGGTGGTGAGGCCTTCCGCGTAGGATGTGGTGATGCCCATGGGGCGGAGAAGCTCTTCAAAAATTCTGTAGGTGCCACCGTAGATGTCTATACCGGAGACAATATGGTCGCCCGGCCTGAGAAGATGGAGTGCGGCCATGGTTGCCGCAGCTCCGGATGCGAAGGCGAGAGCGTGCCGGCCGTTTTCGAGTATGGCCAGCGCCTCTTCAAGGGCCTGGCGGGTCGGGTTGCCGATTCTTGAATAGACAAATCCCCCCTTGTATTCTAGACTGTCGCGCGCAAAGGTTGAGGTCTGGTAGATGGGTACAGTTACCGAGCCTGTTTGCGGGTCAGGTGCCTGTCCGTCGTGGATGGCGAGGGTTTCAAAATGCATGGGCGGTCTTTTTTTTCTACAAGGTAGTGAGATTCCCCGAAAAACCGTCCCGCCTTCAGCTGTTTTCCAATACCTCGTCAAGAGCTTTGATAAGGTCAAGGGGGTGCTCAAGACCTATGGAGAGGCGGATGAGGTCCCCTGAAAGGCCGCTTTCTCTCTGCTGTTCCTCGGTAAGCTGGCTGTGCGAAGTGCTTGCCGGATGGAGTATGAGGCTTTTTGCATCGCCAACATTGGCTACATGCGAGAAGATTCTAATGGAGTCAATGATTTTTATGGCCGCATCGTATCCACCCTGCGCACCGAATACCACCATCCCGCCGAACCCGTTTTTCAGGTCTTCGGCAGCGGCCGGGTAGGATGGGTCGCCCTTGAGGCCCGGGTACCGGACCCAGGCGACCTTGGGATGCTTCTGGAGGTGCGTAGCCACCGTCATTGCATTTTCAGAATGTTTCGTCATTCTGAGCGGCAGGGTTTCAAGCCCCTGAATGAATATCCATGAATTGTCGGGGGAAATGCAGGCTCCGATGTTGCGGAGCGGTACCGTCCTTACCCTGAGGGCAAAGGCGATTGGTGCGAGCGCTTCGGGCAGGTCGAGCGCCCAGCGGAGGCCATGATAGTTGGCGTCAGGTTCGGTAAAGAGCGGATGGCGCCCTTTTGCCCAGTTGAACCTGCCTGCGTCCGTTATGCAGCCGCCAATGGCCGAGCCGTGCCCGCCGATCCATTTGGTCAGGGAGTTGATGACAATGTCGGCCCCATGCTCTATCGGGCGAAGGAGGAAGGGGGTTGTAAAGGTTGCATCAACCACCAGTGGCAGACCGTTCCGGTGAGCAACATCCGCAATAGCGCTGACGGGGGCGTAGTTGAGCGTCGGGTTGCTGATGGTTTCAATATAGAGTGCGCGGGTGCGCTCATTGATGGCTTGCTCGAATTCCTCTGGTTTTTCCGGGTCAACAAAGGTGACCGTGATGCCGAGCTTTGGAAGGATGGCGTCAAACTGGGTGTAGGTTCCGCCATAGAGGTTTCTGGATGCGACGATGTTGTCGCCCGTTTCAGCCAGCGTGATGATGGTATTGAAAATTGCCGCTGTGCCTGATGCCACCGCCACCGATGCAGCCCCGCCTTCCAGTTCGCTCATCCGCGCTTCAAGCACCTCGGTTGTGGGGTTCATCAGCCGGGTATAGATGTTTCCAAGCTCTTTGAGGGCGAAGAGGTTGGCTGCGTGTTCCGTGTTTCTGAAGAGGTAGGAGGCGGTCCGGTAGACGGGAATCCCCCGTGAGAGAGTGTTGTCAATGGGCTGGCCGGCATGGAGGGCCAGAGTTTCAAAGCGGAGTGCTGTTGTACTCATTGGGGCTGTGTTTTTCGGTTTCCAGTGAATGTTGCGTTCATTTGCTCTTTTTGAAGTATTAACGATTGTTAATATAATTCCGTGTGTTTTCCAAACAAACATTCTGTTTATTGTTCTTTTTAATGGCAGAATGGAAACATCTTTTTAGCGGGAGAGGAGAGGGTTATGGGATATATCGAGGCGGTCTGCATCAGCAGGGAAAAGGGCGAGTTGAAAATGGCGGTGCAGGAAATAGCGCTGAAAGCTGATTGGGGTATTGAGGGTGATGCGCACGCGGGCGACTGGCACCGCCAGGTGTCATTGCTTGCGGGCGAGAGCGTGGACCGGATGCGGCTGAAAATGCCTGAGCTTGCTCATGGAATGTTCGCTGAAAATATGGTGACCCGGGGGATTGACCTTTCAGCGCTCAAGGTTGGCGACCGCTTGGAGATTGCCGGCAATGCGGTGCTTGAAATTACCCAGATTGGCAAGGAGTGCCATAACGGAGCATGCCCCATTCAGGTGGCAACGGGGGAGTGCATTATGCCCACTGAAGGGCTTTTCTGTATCGTAAAAAGAGGTGGAATTGTTCGGCCGGGCATGGCTGTAGGGCTGATGGCGTGAGGTCAGCCGCCGATTTCCGACATGCTGGTGCCCATTGAGCTTTCGCCCCGGTCTGTTGTTTTTCCGTCCTCTGGTTTCTGGCGTACTGACTGCCTGACAAGTTCAAGCAGGTGTTCCCGGCTTTCACCCTTCCGGATGGCGGCAAGTATGTTGATCCCCTCCTTTTCATACAGGCAGCTGACGAGATGACCGTCTGTCCTTACGCGAAGCCGATTGCACCGGCTGCAGAAGTTTCGGGTGTAGGCGGGTATGATTGCCCATGACCCTCTGTAGCCGGGCAGGGTAAAGCTGAAATATTCGGTGCCTGATCCCTGAAGTTCTTCCATTTGGGGATGAACTGAATAAAGCAGTTCCCGAATCTTGTCCATTCCGAGAAACTTTCCCGTTCTCCATATCTGGTGGTCGTCAAAGGGCTGAAGCTCCATGAAGCGGACGCTGATGGGGGGCTCTCTGGTCAGGTTGGTGAAGGCCTCTATTTCATCGTCGTTGATTCCCCTCAGCATCACCACATTGATTTTCAGCGGAACGCTGCCGAGCGAGAGAAGCCGGTCGAGGTTTGCTTTGACGCGCTTGAATTCATTGCGCCGGGTAATTGTGAGGAACCGGTCGGCGCGAAGGCTGTCAATACTCAGGTTGACTGCGTCAATGCCGGCCGAAAGAAGCGCATCCAGACGGCGGTCGAGCAGGAGGCCGTTTGTTGTGAGGCTGACGGTTTTGATTCCGGGGGTATTTTTTGCTGCGGCAACAAGGTCGGCAATGTCGCTTCGGAGCAGGGGCTCTCCGCCGGTGAGGCGAATCTTGGTGATGCCTGCTTCAGCGAGGACGGTGATGAGGGTGGTGAGTTCGGTGAAACTCATCCGGGAAGTTCCGGGACTCTGGGTGTCATGTTCTTCGCGCATGCAGTAGGCACAGCGAAGGTTGCACTCGCCTGTGACGGCAATGCGCGCGTAGCTTACCTGCCGGTGAAAGGTGTCGGAAAGAGGGGTGTCGCTGTTCAGGGTACTGCTGCTCAATTGCCGGAATTTCAGGGTTCCTGCCTTCAAAAATTATTAGGCAAGATATCCCTTCTTTGGGTGGTTGCCAACTGAAACTGCAAAGCCCCCTGTTGCAGGGGGCCTGAATGCAGACAACGACAAGTAAGAGCGTTCAATAATTGTTCTGCTGTGGTCGGGTCAGTTGACGCCCAGGATTACGCTTGATGCCTTGAAGGCCGCACAGGCGTGGCCGCCCTCTTTGAGCGCAAGCCTTTCGGAGCTTCCGTGGGTGATGATGGCCGAGATGACATTACCACCGCCGATTTCCACATCAACTTCGGTGCTGACAGGCCCTTCAATCAGTTTTGAGATGGTGCCGCACATGAGGTTGCGGGTGCTGATGCGGGCATCATGCAGATCCTGGCCAATGATGATTGAGCTTGCCTTGATGATTGCGTAGGCGCTCATTCCCTCTTTCAGTGCGAGGTTTTTGACTGCTCCGTTGGTGATGATGGAGGTGATGCGTGCTCCGCCGGAGAGCAGGATGACCACTTCGGCGTTGACGGCACCGGGAATGATTGTTTCAATGGTGCCGGAAAAGACATTGCGTGCACTGATTTTCATGGAGATCATTTTAAGGAATTGATGGAGCTGTTTTGTGTTGCCCAGCCGTGCTTCAAGATTATGCAGATATTTTCGGTGCTCTTCCTGTACCACGCGGAACTGTTCGAGCACTTTTTTTCCCTCACGAGTAAGGACTGTTCCACCGCCCCCTTTTCCTCCGGCAGTCCGCTCAACAAGGGGCTTTTCGGAAAGGTTGTTCATCATGTTGACGAGGTGCCATGCAGTCTTGTAGCTGATGCCGATCGCTTTGGCTGCGCTGTTTATTGAGCCGAGTTCCTCAATCCGTTCAAGCAGCACAATCCTGTCGCCACCGAGAAACAGGTTCTGGTCTTTCTGGAACCAGATGGAACCTTCAAGCCCGATGTCATCATTCATGCATTTTGCCATGTGCTTCCAAGTCCTTGTCTCTGCCGAGTTTTTTTTACCTCATTATACTTCATCGCAATATATGATATTCATCGCCCTTTTTAGAGGGTGGCATTGCAGTCAAAAATATCCAGGGCGCCCGGAGAAACGCCCCGGAAGGTGTAACGCGAAGAAAGAACAGGGTACTGCAAAAACATCAGTAATGGAGAGCCACCGTGGCAACAACAGTAAAAGGAGCCCCCGGCTGATAGGAGGTTTTCAGTGTTTTGTAGTCGGAGGTGCTGATCATGCTGACATACTTTTCGTCGAATACATTGATGAACGAGAGCGAGCAGTCAACATTTTTGAGCCCTGCAAGCGGCCTTTTCCAGGTGATGTCGAAGTCGCATACAGTTGCTCCGTCCACTTTTTCAGTATGGAGCACATCGCCGTAGCGGGTTGAGGTGTAGCGCACGATAGGTGAAAAGGTGAAGTCTCCCATGGTGTAGCTGACCATTCCGCGGGCAAGGAACTCGGGAGCATCGGGAACCTGCTCCCCTTTGACATCAATCGGCGTTTTGTTTGCATCGGAGTAAATGTCCTGATCAAAGTAGAACCGGTTCCAGGAGAACGACCCGTAGCATTTCAGGTTGCTGGAGGGTCTGTAGTCCGCTTCAAGTTCAATCCCGTACCCTTTTGCATCGGCGTTGTTCATCGGGTAGGTTGCATCAAGCGTCGGGTCGTAGAGTACGGCCTGCTTGTGGTTGTGGATTGCGTAGTAGATGGTTGGCGCCACACTCCACTTCTCTCCCTTCAGTCGCATGCCGAGTTCGAAGTTCTTCGCTGTTTCCATTTCGCGGGCGTCCCAGAGCTGCTGGAAGGTTATGCCGTTCTGGATAAAACTCTGGGCGTTGGAAATGAAGTAGGGGTAGATGTCGACATGGGTGACATAGTTCTCCCCGTAGGCCACATAAACTGAGGTGTTTTCATTGATGAAGCGGGTCAGCGTCAGGTTGGGGAAGACGCGGCTGAAGTTCTTTTCATTGAGTGCGCTCCTATTGGGATCGATTGCCGGGTTTGTGGCAAGTGCTTCATCGTAGCTGATATCGCCAATTCCCGTGGTCGTGTAAGTGATGATGGAGGGCAGTGTGTAGTTGACATACCTCAGCCCGCCCTCTATCAGGTAGTCGCCACTGCGGTACTTCGCTTCAATGAAAGGCTCGTGCAGTTCATGGCTTGAAGTGTTGGAAAGGATGGACCATTTGCTGAACGCGAGATTTCCAGCATCAGATAGGGTATAGTTTTTCCACGAGGACGGTGGGCCGGGCCGTTCCTGTGAGTGGTAGAGGTAGCCGAAATCAAGATTAAGAGGTCCAAGTTTCGTGGTATACTCTGCGAGGAGGCCTTTGAGGTCGTGGTTGATGTCCCACTCCCTGATCTGATATACTCCGGCCGATGGGCTGATGGTTTCCATGTAATACCCCTTGTCGCTCCAGTAGTAGGGCTTGATGTTGAGTTTCGAGCGGTCGCCTGTTTTAATCTCCAGATTCGCCATCACCATCCAGTCTTCGAACTCGTTCTTGTTGTAGTCGTAATAATAGTCGTCCGTAGGGTCGGTGCTGAAGTCTTTGCTGTAGGCTGTGTCGAGGTTGCTGATGTCGCTGTGGCTGAGGGTGCGGTAGGGATGGATCAGCCCCTTGCTGTAGGTGAGGAAAGCTTCAAGTTTTACCCGGTCGCTGAAGGTCTGTGACAGGCCCAGCATCACATTGTCGCGGTTGCTCTCACCCTCGCCTTTCCATTTTCCGGCCTGACTGTTGGAATAAGAGACAAAGCTGGTGAGCCCCTCGGAAAGTTCTCCGGTGTCAACGCGCAGATAGGTTCTCTGGAAATCATGGCTGCCGACGCTCTGCTTGGCATCAACACTGAAGGTGCCGGACGGGCGCTTGATTTCCATGTCAATTTTTCCACCTACATTGGCCAGCCCGAGCCCTTTATTGGCTGGCATCACTCCACTGTAGATGTTTATGTTCTGCATGTTTTCGAGATCGTATATGGTTGCTCCGCCTCCCGGCCTGCCGGTAACGGGGAGTCCTTCCACATTGGCCGTGGTTGCAGGCACGCCGCCTGCTGTGGCTTCAACGCCACGGAAGCGGAACGATTCATGGTAGTTGACAATGTCGGCCAGGCCATAGGGGTCAACACTCTGCTGGCTGAGGGATGGCATCATGTTGATGACTTTGTAGACCGACATCTGCGAGGGATTGAGAAGCGCCGATTCGGTTCCGGTCACCTGCTGGAGGATGTCACCCTTCTGACCCGAGACGGTGATTTCCTGCGATGTGTAGTTTGGAAGCGTGCTGTCGGGCGGTGCTTCTGTTGCATGGGCTGTTCCTGCAAAGAGGAGCAGACAGAGGCTGAGTGCTGCGGGGGTTGATGTGTTCTTCATGTGCGTGGTTGCTGGTTTTCGTTGTATACGTTATGTTATAACGGTGGTTGTAATACAGGCCGGTTTCTTTTTAGTCTCAGGTATTCGTTATGTCGGGGTGAATATAACGGTTGCGTTAAAAAATGCTGTCTTTTGTTGGTAAAAAGACAGCAGGGTTAAAAAAATCAATGGATGATGTGCGTTTCGCAGGCTTCTCCATTTTCAAGCGCATCGAGAATTTCGTCTGCTTTCTCTTCGCTGTCAATTTCACCATACCAGAAGTTTTCCGGATAGATGACCACAATCGGCCCTTTTTCGCAGAGGTTGAGGCAGGCGGTGGCAGATACGGCGACATCGCTCATGCCGCGGTCGGCTAACTCGCTCTCGAAATAGGGGATCAGGCTGAGCGACTCTTTTTTGTGGCAGATGCCCTGCGGGGCTCCCTGTGCGCGGAAACTGGCGCATACGAAAATGTGGTGTTTAGGTTTATCCATTGAGGTGTTGTTTTTTAATGGTTGTTCGATACTTCCAATACTTCTGCAGTTCTGTTTCCCCTCTCAGCTATCCGCAGCCTCCTCCGGTGCCGCTGCAGGCATGGCGGCTGGTGTTTTTTGTCATGTGGCGGATGTCTTCTCCCCGGAAGAGCCCTCCGATGGCGTCTTCAATCACTCCTTCAAGCACCATGACTTCCACTCCTGAATCGTTGAGCACTTTTGTGGGTGAGTCTCCAGCTCCGCTTGAGAGAACCACTTTGCAGTCGCTGAAGAGTTCTGCAAGGGCCGCCCAGCGGTCATTTCTTCCGCCAGGAACGGGTGCTGGACGCGATTCAACGAGTCGGCATGTGTCGTTTTCGGGTTCAAAGCCGTAAATGAGAAAACGGTCAGCCTCGCCGAGGTGCTGGTTGACGAGAACTCCTTCCATGCTCGCAACGGCAAGGTAGGGGCGGTTGTCATCGGGGTTTTTTGGTAGCTTCGAGGCTTCGCTGAGTTTCTCCATCATGGTGTCGCTGTTCATTTGGCCGATAATGCCGACCGCATCGGCACGGCAGCGGGCACAGTGCTTCATTTGCGGGAGGTACTCTGAGGTGGTTTTCTGGATTTCAGCCACCATCGCGGGAGTAGGTTCCTCAATGTTTTCAAACACGGTCTCCTTTGTGTTGTAGTAGGGGAGGCAGTTGAGGATGTCGGCTCCGAGGGCAGCCACTGTGCGGGCCACGGTTTCAACATGGTGTTCGTTTACGCCGGGAATGATGATGGTGTTCACCTTGGCGGTAATGCCGCGCGCCTTGAGTTCTTTGAGTCCTTCAAGCTGTTTGCCGATGAGCAGTTCAGCGGCCTCGATGTCGCGGTGCATTTTTTTCTCGTGGCGGACCCATGCGTAGATTTCAGCGCCGACTGCGGGGTCTATGGCGTTGATGGTAATGGTGACATGGCTAACCTCCAGTTCGGCAAGTTCATCAATATAGGGGAGCAGGTTGAGGCCGTTGGTTGCCACGCAGAGCAGCATTTCGGGATACTCTTTGCGCACAAGGTGCAGGGTTTCCATTGTCTCGTCGGGGTTGGCGAAGGGGTCGCCAGGGCCCGCAATGCCTACAACGGAGATGTTGGGGGAGAGCTCTACGGCCCCTTTCAGGTAGTGGAGCGCCTGGCCGGGGGAGAGCAGTTTGCTTGATACTCCGGGGCGGTTCTCGTTCATGCAGTCGAACTTCCTGTTGCAGTAGTTGCACTGGATGTTGCACTTCGGGGCAACAGGGAGGTGGATGCGGCCGAAGGTGTGGCGCGATGCATCGTTGAAGCAGGGGTGATTTTCTAGTTTAAGTACCATGTGTTCCTCCCTTTTACAGATAAGTGTAGCCGATTTCAGAATCATCCTGTCGCTGCTGCAGTACCATGTTGACGATGCGGTCGAAGAGTTCGAGCGTGCCGCGGTACCCAAGGTGGTGGAGCCGCTGTCCGCCGAACCGGTCGTGAATCGGGAATCCGATCCGCAGCAGCGGGATGCTGTTTTTTCGTGACATTGTATAGCCTTTGCTGTTGCCGATAAGGAAGTCGGGGGTGAGGAGTTTGGCTTCGTCTTCAATGTCGACGAAGTCAACACCATCGCGTACCTTGATGCCTGCTTCCTCAAGATCGGGTACCAGCTCCAGCAGCTTTTTTTTCAGCTGGCCGCTTTTGCCGCCCGAGGCTACCAGTACGGGAACCATGCCGATTTCACGGAGGAAGGCTGTCATGGAGATGACCAGATCTTCTTCGCCGTAGACGATGACCTTTTTGTCGAAAATATATTTGTGCCCATCAGCATAGGCGTCTACTAGACGGCGGCGCTCGTCATCGTATTTTTCAGGCTGGGGCTTCTGGCTGATTGTTTCGAGCAGACTGAAAAAACGGTCGGTTTCACGGATGCCGATGGGCATGGGCAGCTGGTAGCGTGTGACCCCGAACTTCTCTTCAAGCCAGACTGCGGGTGACTTTGCATCAGCGAGGGTTGAGGTGAATTCAATACTGCCGATGGCGCTGCCGGAAAGCGATATGGCGCTTGCGGGGGTGCCGCCGGGGGGAATGCGGTGGTACTCTGCCCAGGGACCACCATCAAGCGTTTTGGAGTAGTCAGGCAGCATCATGCAGGGGAGGCTGAAGTCGTCAAAAATTTCCCGGAGATGACGAAGATCTGCCGGTGAAACCATGTTGGGAAAGAGGTTGACCAGCTGCTGCGGAGTTCCCTGTTCAGCAAGGGTTTCAACTGCGGCGCGCACGGCTCCATGGAAGCCGTCGATATGGCTGCCCTGATAGCTCGGGGTTGAGGCGTGAATCATCACCGGCATAGGGGAGCCGTTCATGAACTCCTTTTTGTATTCGCGGAGGATTCCCTTTACATCGTCGCCGATGGTTTCCGACAGGCAGGTTGTGGCCAGTCCGATAACTTCCGGCCGGTACTGCTGGGTCACATTCTGCAGTCCGAGCTTCAGGTTGCGGCTTCCGCCGAACACGGCCGTATCTTCATTGAAGTTTGAGGAGGCAATGTCGATCGGCTCTTTGTAGTGGCTGATCAGGTAGCGGCGGATATAGGTTGCACAACCCTGTGAGCCATGCAGGAAGGGAACGCAGTTTTCAATGCCCCTGAATGCCAGGCATGCGCCAAGAGGGTTGCAGAGTTTGCATGCGTTCTGGGTTGCGGTTTTTGCGTGTTTCATTTCAGTCCTCCTTTTCTCGGAGCGAACTGCCATACCGGGCTCATGACGGACTGGTATACTTCAAGGGCGAAGTTGTACATGCCGATAAAGCCGGCCAGCGGAATTTTCCGTTCGTGGTTGTGGTCGCAGAATGCCACCCCGAGCTTGAAGGCTATGGGGCGTTCCTTGACGCCGCCTATCAGAAGGTCGGCATCTTTTTCAAGAATGAATTTCGACAGCTCCACCGGGTTTGAATCGTCAACAATGATGGTTCCTTCGTCGCACATCTCTTTGAGGTTACGGTAGTCTTCACTGTTTCCGGTTTGTGAGCCGGCCAGCACCACCGACATGCCCAGCGAACGAAGTGCCTTGATGAGCGAGAAGGTTTTGAATGCGCCGCCTACATAGATGGCCGCTTTTTTGCCACTCAGTGCCGCCTTGAATTTCTGCAGCTGTGGGTAGAGAGTTTCTACTTCGCTTTTGACAATCTCCCTTGCCTTGTCCATGATATCTGGCCTATCGGGAAAAAGTTTTGCCACATCATACAGTGCGCTTGCCATGTCTTCAATGCCGAAGTAGGAGACCCGGATGAAGGGAATGCCATATTTCTCCTCCATATCTTTGGCAAGGGAGGTCATGGAGCCAGAGCACTGCACCACATTGAGCGAGGCGCCATGGGCTTTTCGTATGGCGTCAACGCGGCCGTCGCCGGTCAAGGTGGAGACGACCTGAATTCCCATTTTTTCGTAGTATTCGCGGATGATCCAGGCTTCACCGGCAAGGTTGAATTCGCCGAGAATGTTAAGGCTGTAAGGGCTGATGTCATCCGTTTCGCCGGTGCCCACCAGTTTCATCAGGGAAATGCACGCGGCCCGGTAGCCGTCTTTCTTGGTTCCCTTGAACCCTTCCGAGTGCACGGGAAGGACGGGTATACCGGTCTCTTTTGCCACTTTTCTGCAGACCGCATCAATGTCGTCGCCGATGAGGCCGATAATGCAGGTTGAGTATATGAAGGCCGCTTTGGGACTGTACTGCTCTATAAGTTCAATAAGCGAGGCGTAGAGTTTTTTTTCTCCTCCGAAGATGACATCGGTTTCCTGGAGGTCGGTGGAAAAACTGAGTCTGTGGAGTTCGGGGCCCGATGAAACCGAACCGCGGATGTCCCATGTATAGGCGGCACAGCCGATTGGGCCGTGAACCAGGTGTAGGGCATCGGCCACAGGATAGAGGACGACCCGTGAACCGCAGAAGACGCAGGCCCTCTGGCTGACGGATCCTGAAAGACTGGTGGTTTCGCAGGAGATGTCAAACGCTGCGCCGCCATCTTTCTTTTCAAAGATCTGTTTTTCTCTCTCTTTGAGAATCTGAATCTGTTCCATGGCAGGCGTTCCTTGTTAAAGATGTTTCTTCTTCTTTCACTCCTTTCGTTTCCTTCAAGGTGCCTCCGCGGTTCGGAGGCACTCGTTGGGGAAGGTGTTACATGACCAGTTCGAACTTCTCTTCGGGTGCTTCACGGTCCTGACGGTCCATGATGACGCCGAGGATTTTTTCAACCAGCCTGAGGCCGCCGCTGTACCCGACCGAGGGGAAGTAGCTGTGGCCGATGCGGTCGACAATCGGGAACCCGAAGCGGATGAAGGGAATGTTTTCATCGCGGGCGATGTATTTCCCGTAGCTATTTCCGATCAAGAGATCAACCGGTTCATTCTTCATCCACTGGTGGAGCAGGAATGTGTCGGCGCCGAGGCCGTTGCGGAAGTTGGCTCCGGGTGATCGTTCAAGGATTTCCGCCATCCGCTTTTCAAACCTTTTGCCTGGGGTGCCGCTGACAATGTGAATCGGCTTCATGCCGAGGTCGAGCAGGAACTCGGTAAGAGGAATGATTTGGTCGGGGTCGCCGAACAGCGCTACCTTTTTGCCGTAGAAGTACTGGTCCATGTCGGTCATGGCGTCAAGCAGGCGGCCGCGCTCGCTGGTGATTTCGTCAGGTACCGACACGCCTGCCGCTTTCGAGAGCGCCATGATGAAGCGGTCGGTTGCGGATAGGCCGATGGGTATGTCGACGGTTTCAAACGGCACGCCGAATTTCTTGTCGAGCGCAATGGCTGCGGGTTCAGCGCTGATGCAGCCGAGAGCAATTGAAGAGAGGCTGTCACCGGTGCTTTTAAGCTCCGGGATGGTGACGCCGCCTTTCGGGTAGAACTCGTGTTTTCCTGTCTGCGGTGCATCAAGAACATCAGAAGTGTCGGGGAAGAGGACGATTTTGGCGCCCAGTTCTTTCGATATCTTTTTGATTTCGCGCATGTCGGAAGGTTCCATCCATCCGGCAATCAGGTTGACCTGCTCTTTCTTTTCGCCTGTGGATTCAGCGAACTGTCCAGCCATGCCGGTAACCATGTTGGCGTAGCCGGTGACATGCGAGCCGATAAAGCTCGGCGTGCTTGCATAGATGACATGTTTGCCTTCCGGAATCTTGCCGTCATCGGCTGCCTTTTTGGTGATCTGGTGAAGATCGTCACCGATGGTTTCCGACAGGCAGGTGGAATGCACCGCAATGATGTCGGGGTCGTAGACCGAAAAGATGGTGTCAATGGCAGTGAGCAGGTTGGACTGTCCGCCGAACACCGAAGCACCTTCGGTAAACGAGCTGGTGGCAGCCATTACGGGCTCCTTGTAGTGACGGGTGAGCATGCTGCGGTGGTATGCGCAGCAGCCCTGTGAACCATGGCTGTGAGGTAGGCAGCCATGAATGCCGAGTGCTGCATAGAGGGCTCCGACCGGTTGGCATGTTTTAGCCGGGTTGATCGTCAGCCCCTCGCGCACTTTAACCTCTTTTGTGGTGTGTCGTAATAGCATAATGGAATAGTCTCCGTTTTCCTGGGTTACTGGGTGACATACGAGGCGCTGAGCGACTCTTTTTCACTGTCTGCGGTTTTCTGCCACGGTGCCTTGATGAGCTTCCAAACAGGATTGTTCACCATGCGGTCAATGTCGCGATAGAAGTTTATAGCACCTTCAAATCCGGTGTAGGGACCGCCGTAATCGTAGCTGTGAAGCTGCTTGAGGGGGACACCCATTTTCTGCACCACATATTTTTCCTTGATGCCTGCGCAGAAGATGTCAGGCTTGTAGATCTCAATGAGCTTTTCTGATTCGTAGTGGCTGATGTCGTCAACGACCAGCGACTTTTTCATCATCTGCTTCATCATGCCCTCGTAGCTGTTGATTTCGAGTCCCTTGGCTTTCAGCTCCTCAAGCTCCGCTTCGCTTTTGCGCGGCTTGTAGAGTTCTGGATCGGCTTCCACCTTCAGTTCTTCAATGTTTTTACTGTCGGCGTCCACCTTGATGCCGGGCAGCACTTCACGGCCTTCGTAATCGTCGCGGTGGGCAAACTCGTAGCCAGCTGCAACCGTTTTCATGCCGAGCTCACTGAAGAGATCCTGATAGTGGTGAGCGCGCGATCCGCCGACAAACAGCATGGCAGTTTTGCCGCTGGTTCTGGGAAGAATCTCGTCTATCACCGCTTTCACCTTCGGCATCTCCTCCTTGATGACCTCTTCAACTTTTGCCTTGAGTTCAGCATCGCCGAAATATTCGGCTATCCTGCGCAACGACTTCGCGCTCGACTCGGCCCCGATAAAGTTGATCTTCATCCAGGGAATGCCGTATTTGGCCTCCATCATCTCACCCATGTAGTTGATGGAACGGTGGCACATGATTGCATTCAAATCGGCCATGTGGGCGTTCTCAAGCTGACCGACCGTTGAGTTGCCGCTGAACGAGGAGTTGATTGTGATGCCACACTTGTTGAAGATGCGCTCGATTTCAAACGCGTCGCCGCCGATGTTGTACTCACCGAGTAGATTGAGCTTGAATTTGCCCTCCTTTTTCTCGTTGTTCCGGCCGACCATGTGCTTGAAGATGCCGTTGTTGGCTATATGGTGTCCTGCCGACTGGCTGACGCCGCGGTAGCCTTCGCAGCTGAAGCCGAACACATTGCAGTCGCCGAACTTTTCTTTCATCTCGCGCGATGCGGCATGCACATCATCACCAATCAGCCCTACGGGGCAGGTTGAGAAGATGGCTATGGCCTTGGGATGGAAGAGGTCATAGGCCTCCTGGATTGCAACCTTCAGCTTTTTTTCACCACCGAACACAATGTTCTCTTCCTGCATGTCGGTTGAGAAGCAGTAGGTGATGAAGTTTGCATCCTCTGGTGTTTCAGGTTTGGTCTGGTTGCGCCGGGTAAGCCAGCTGTAGAAACCGCAGCCGATGGGACCGTGCGTAATGTTGACAACATCGCGGGTCGGTCCGAGCACAACACCCTTGCAGCCTGCATAGGAGCATCCCCGCTGGGTGATGATGCCCGGTACGGTGCGCACATTGGCCTGAACCTCAGGGACGGTTTCCGGGTCATTGATGATGATGGACTTGTTGCGCTTTTTGGCAACCTTGGCCGGGTATTTCTCAATCAGTTCCTCCCTGACCTGGGAAGGATCCGGGAATTGGGTTTTCGACTCCATGTAAATTTCTCCGTTTACACCTGTGTTGATGATAGTTCTTCAGTTCAGGGCAAGGTCGCCCGCTTCGCCTGTTCGTACCCTGATTGTTTCTGTTATCGGGGTGACGAAGATTTTGCCGTCTCCGGGTTTGCCTGTCTGGTTTGTCTTGATGATGGTGTCAATGGCCATCTGGCACTGATCATCGGGCACGACAACGGTCAGGATCCGCTTTGCCACCAGCCTCGGCGCATTGCCAAGCTGTGCGATTGCTTCGGGATGTCCCTCCTCGGCTCCATGAAGAATGTCGAAATGAACCTGTCCTTTGCCCCGACCCATGACCCGTCCGGTTGCGGTGAAGCCCGGTATACCGGCCTCGACGAGTGCCTTTTTGGTCGCGTTCACCATGTTGATCCGTATGACTGAAATGATTTCTTTCATTCAAGCCTCCTTTGCTGCTGCCAGCGTCGGTTCACTTTCCTGTATGCCGGTGCTGATGGTGTAAACCTCTTCAACGGCTGAGACGAAGATCTTTCCGTCGCCGAACTTGCCCTCACCCGTGCTTTTGGCGTTGTCGAGAATTGACTGGATCACAAAGTCTTTGTCGGCGTCGGGCACAACGGTGAAGAGCATCTCTTTGGGGAGTTCGTCGTAGACGACATCACCTACCCTCAGTCCGCGCTGTTTGCCGCGCCCCACAACCGAGATTTTCGTGATTGCCGGGTAACCTGCATCGAGCAGCCCCTGCATAACCTCGTGTACTTTTTCGGGTCTGACGATTGTTCTGATCATTAACATATCTGTATACTCCCTTGTTATTAGTTGGCGATACCGAATTCAATGAGAAGCGACTCAAGCTCTTCAATCTCAAGAGGCTTTGGGATGACGAACATTTTGTTGTCATGGATTTTCTGTGCCAGTGCCCTGTACTCGTCGGCTTGGCCGTGAGTCGAATCGTAATCGATGACAGTTTTGCGGTTGATTTCAGCCCGCTGCACAAAGTTGTCGCGAGGGATGAAGTGGATCATCTGGGTGCCGATCTTGCGGGCCAGTTCCTCAATCATTGCCTTTTCGTTATCAACATTACGGCTGTTGCAGATAAGGCCACCGAGACGAACTCCGCCGGCATCGGCATATTTGAGGATACCTTTGCAGATGTTGTTGGCTGCGTACATGGCCATCATTTCACCTGAACAGACGATGTAGATCTCCTCTGCCTTGCCGTCACGGATAGGCATGGCGAATCCGCCGCAGACTACATCACCAAGCACATCGTAGAAGACATAGTCGAGATCCCATTCGTCATCGTAGGCACCAAGCTGCTCAAGCAGGTTGATTGAGGTGATGATGCCGCGTCCTGCGCATCCCACACCAGGCTCAGGGCCGCCGGACTCGGTGCAGCGGGTGTTTCTGTAGCCCCCTTTTATGATATCCTCAAGTTCAACTTCTTCACCCTCCTCACGGAGCGTGTCGAGCACGGTTTTCTGCTGCAGGCCGCCCAGCAGGAGTCGGGTGGAGTCGGCTTTGGGGTCGCAGCCGACAACCATGACCTTCATGCCCATTTCCGCAAGACCGGCAACTGTGTTCTGGGTGGTGGTTGACTTGCCGATGCCACCTTTTCCGTAAATTGCTACTTTTCTCATTTCGTTTCGTCTTTAAGGTTATTATTGACTTTTCTTTAAACTATTAAGGATTAATTGATCTGCATCCTGAATAGTTATGGTTTTTAACTGCAAGATGCGTGCCAAACTTTGTGAATTGTGGACCACAAAGGGTCGCGGGGCTGCGGGAGCTGCGGGGAGGACTATGAAGAGAGGGCTGGGGGAGTCCGGGGAAAAATCGTTTTTTTCTGACAGCTAGTTTTTGTGGTGTATTGCGTTACAGTTTTACAGTTTTTCGTCCTACCATTTCGTAGGATGGGTGTTCTTTCTACGAAATGGTAGGTATTCTGGTGGGTGATGCGTCGGGCGGTTGTTCAGAAGGCAGTCGCTGCTGCGGTTTGAAGTGGGAAAAGGGGGTATGGGTGAATAATGGAGCGGCAGCGGTGAAGGGGATTGCGGTGCGCTGAGGGGAAAGCTACATTTTTGTAGGCCTCTCGTTACTCTTGTGCCTTTGGTGTTGGCAGGGGGTGAGGTTGGGGGTTAAGGGCGGAATTTTCGGTAGTCGATACCGAATTTTTTGACACGAAGTCCCATGATGCGTTCCGACAGGCCAAGTTCTGCAGCAGCGCGCGACATGTTGCCCCGCGTGCGTTTGAGGGCTTCGATGATCATCTCGTTTTCAATCGACTCGAGTTTCTGTTGGAGCGAACCGGTGTAAGGCGTGCCGCTTGATTCCGCCGTCTGCAGGCTGGGTGGCAGATGGTAGCCGTGGATGACATTGTCTTCGCTGAGAATGACGGCGCGCTCCATGCAGTTTTCAAGTTCACGCACATTCCCCGGCCAGTGGTAGCGCATCAGCATGTCTATGGAGGTGGTCGATATCCGACGGATTCCTTTCTGGTTCTGCTGGTTGTATTTTTCCACAAAATTATCGGCAAGCAGCAGGATGTCGGTTTTGCGTTCGCGGAGCGGGGGGACGGTAATGGGGAAGATGTTCAGCCGGTAGTAAAGATCTTCACGGAACAGGCCGTCAAGAATAAGGGATTCAAGGCTGCGGTTGGTGGCGGCAATGATGCGGACATCGACCTTGATGGTTTTGGAGCCGCCTACTCGCTCAAACTCTTTTTCCTGAAGGATTCTGAGTAGCTTGGCCTGAACGGTAAGGCTGAGTTCGCCGATTTCATCAAGAAAGATTGTGCCGCCGGCCGCCAGTTCGAATCGCCCTTGGCGGGTTGCAACTGCCCCGGTGAATGAGCCTTTTTCATGACCGAACAGCTCACTCTCAACAATGCTTTCGGGGAGTGCCGCGCAGTTGAATTTGATGAAGGGTTTGTCGGCCCGCCGGCTTTTGAAGTGGATGGCGCTTGCCACCAGTTCCTTGCCGACGCCGCTTTCACCAAGAACTAGAGCCGTTGCGCTCGTTCCGGCAATTTTGTCAATCAGTTTGAAGAGGCTGATCATCGGCTTGGTGTTGCCGATGATGTTTTTCGGCCGTTGCTCATCAGGAATGCTCTCTTCGTCGTCTGCTTCTGCGTTGATTACCGGCGGCGGCGGTGGAAGCTGCCCTCCCCGGTCGATTTCATGGGCGAGCTGTTTGAGGCGAACGGCCTGGGAAATCATTGCGGCAATAATGGAGAGCTGGTCCACATGGTGCTGCAGGGCGTCGCTCACTTCCTCCGGGCCGTCCAGCCGCCGGTCGGCGCTGATGGTGCCAATGATTTCCGAGCCTGCCCGGATGGGGATGCAGATGAAGCAGAGCCCCTCTTTGGTTTCGCTCTTCCTGGAGCGGGTCCGGTTGAGAAAGAGCGGCTCGTCATTGATGTTGGGTACAATAACGCTCCTCCCTGTTTTGACTACCTTTCCGACAATCCCTTCGCCGATACGGTACCGTCCGCGTTCTTTTTCCTCTTCTGATAGGCCGAATGATTCCTTGATGACAATCTCTCCGGTATCGCGGTTCAGAATGGTGATCATACCGCGCAGCATGTCCATATGTTCCGACATAATAAAGAGGACAAGGGTTAGTACTTTGCTGATGTTGTTTTCTGCGGTGACGGTTCTGCTCACTTCCGCGAGTAGGCTGATGCTCCTGTTGGCCTGTTCCTGTGGTATAAGCATGGCGGTTCCTTTTTTTCAGTCAGCTCAGTGGCTGAAGGCGACTGTAGAGGGTTTCGAGTTCGTCGGGGGTGAGGGCCCGTTTTTTTTCGCCTGCGGCTTTTCTCACTTCCATCAGCAGCTGCAGGGCTTCCGGGCGGCTCAGCTCAATGCCCTTTTTTAAGAAATAGTCCTGAAGGGAGGCGCTGCCAGAGTGTTTGCCTATGATCAGCGCATGCTCAGATCCCCCCGCAAGGGCGGGCAGAAAAGGCTGGTAGGAAAGCGGGTCTTTCAGGAGGGCTGCGCAGTGAATGCCCGATTCATGCTGGAATACCGCTTCGCCGACCACCGCTTTCTGCGGTTGTATGGCTCTTCCGGAGGCCTTGCTGACAGCGAGGGAAAGCTGGGTGAGGGTGGTGGTGTCGATGCCGGTTTCATAGGTGCCAGAAAGCTTGAGGGCAATGGCAAGCTCCTCAAGGGCGGCATTGCCGGCCCGCTCCCCAAGGCCGGTGACTGAGACGCTGACGGCGTCGCATCCGGAAGCAATGGCGGTGAAGGCGTTGGCTGTGGCCATACCAAGGTCGTCATGGGCATGAAATTCAAGAAACGGCCCTCCGGTGGGGAGCAGCTCCTTGAAGAGTTCCGTGAGCATCGGAGGGTTGGCTATGCCAACCGTGTCGGCAATGCGCACCCGTTCAGCTCCGCATGCATCGGCATCTGCAATGAACTGGCGAAGGGATGGAGTACCGGCTCTTGTTGCATCCTGTGCCCCAACGCTGACAAACCGGAAATAGTGCCGTGCCCTGCCCACCAGTTCTATCATCTGATCCTGAACCCAGCGGTAATCCTTCCCCATCAGCTGCAGATAGAGGGGTGAAAGAGGGAAGCTGATATGCACCCCTTCCGTTCCGCTGCGCAGGACCGCTTCAATATCCTCCCATTTCGCCCGTGCCCATCCGGTGAGGGCAAGGGGGAGGTGCAGTGCGGCAATGCTGCGGATGGTGCTCTCTTCTTCGGGGCTGATGGCTGGATAGCCGATTTCAAGCTCATCGACGCCGCATTCGGCCAGCAGCACGGCAAGCTCAATTTTTTCAGCAGTGCTGAACACCACGCTAGGAGCCTGTTCGCCGTCCCTGAGGGTAGTATCGATAATCCATGGCCTTCTTGCTGAGGTTTTTCCTGAGCGCTCTGCTGTAACGGGCATAGTGGCTTTTGGTTCTGTTAACTCTTTAGCTAATTTTACCTTAATAAATAAGGATTATATAGAAGTATATAAAAAATATTCAGACAATTATGTGTTTTTTTTGTTTCTCTTTGCGGTGATGTGCCGCAGGGGGAAATGTTTTCGCTGCCGTAACCTGTGCGTGGCTTCGTGGTTATGCGGTTTAAGGAAATCTTTCCGTAGCTTCCTTTTTATAAGGTCATTGTCTTCCCGAAAATCAGTGTGCCAATGAAAAAAATCCTTGTTTTCAACGCAGGTTCCTCAAGCATAAAGTTTTCCCTGTATGAAGCAGGTGGTGGAGAACGGTTGCTCTATCTCGGCGAACTGAGTAGCATCGGTTCCGGGGAAGGGATGTTCAGTGTCCGCGATGGGGGGGGGAGGTCTTTGGTCGGGAAGAGGACGGAGGTCAAAGATCATGCCGCCGCATTCCGTCATGTTTTTTCCTGGATCACTTCGCATGCGCTGGTGCAACCCGACATCATTGGCCACCGCATGGTGCATGGAGGACCGCTTCATACTGCGCCCGCACTGCTTACCCCGGAGCTTATTCACGATATTCACCGTCTGGTTCCTTATGCCCCTGAACATATCCCGCCTTCCCTTAGGGGGGTGGAGCTTGCCGCCGAACGGTTTCCAGGTGTGGCGCAGGCGGTTTGTTTCGATACGGCATTCCACCGTTCGATGCCTGAGGTGGCGCGGGTTTATGCGCTTCCTTCCGAGGTCAGGCGGAAGGGGGTGCAGCGCTACGGTTTCCACGGCCTCTCCTACCAGTATATTCTCGGTGAACTTGTCCGCATCAAGGAGCCTTCGGCAGAGAGGGGGCGAATCATTCTCGCCCATCTTGGTCACGGAGCCAGCATGGCTGCATTGCGGGACGGGAAAAGCGTGGATACGACCATGGGTTTTTCTCCTGCAGGAGGGCTGGTGATGAGCACCAGGACAGGTGACATTGATCCCGGGGTCCTCCTTTTTCTGATAGATGAGATGGGTATGTCTCCTGGGGAGGTCAAGGAGATGGTGAACCGTCGTTCAGGGCTTCTTGGGGTTTCGGGGAGCAGTGACGACATGCGCGACCTGCTTGCTGCAGAGTTTTCAGATCCTGCTGCCCGACTGGCGGTGGAACTGTTCTGCTACCAGGCAGCAAAGCAGGTCGGTGCGCTTGCCGCCGTGCTTGGGGGGTTGGATCTGCTTGTGTTTACTGGCGGCATAGGGGAGCATTCGCCTGACATCAGACGAAGGATATGCAGCGGGCTCGGGTTTCTGGGCATTGCTCTTGATGAAGGGTGTAATGGACGGAACGAAGCGGTAATATCCGGTTGTTCGGCTTCTGTCCGGGTGATGGTGATGAAGACAGACGAGGAGCTGATGCTGGCGCGGGAGTCATTGAAACTTATTGAATCCATCTAATTTGCAACTTAAGGGAGGATATACCGATGAACGAGCATGATGCACCAAGGAAGGACGAAGATGTGTCGGGACCGCTGACTGCTGCCGGGATTGCTTCGATCAATACTTACTGGAGGGCTGCAAACTATCTTTCCGTCGGTCAGATCTACCTGCTTGACAACCCTCTTCTCAGTGAACCGCTGAAGCCGGAGCATGTGAAGCCGCGTCTGCTGGGCCACTGGGGTACGACGCCGGGACAGAATTTCATCTATGTGCATCTCAACCGTGCCATCCGCATGCGGGACATCGACATGATCTATATTTCAGGTCCGGGCCATGGGGGTCCTGCTGTGGTTGCCAATGTCTGGCTGGAGGGGACCTACAGCGAGTATTATCCCGCGATATCTGAAGACGAGGGAGGCATGAAACGCCTGTTCCGGCAGTTTTCTTTTCCCGGGGGCATTCCGAGCCATGTGGCGCCCGAAACCCCGGGATCAATCAATGAGGGAGGGGAGCTTGGTTACTCGCTATCGCATGCCTATGGCGCGGCATTCGACAATCCGGACCTTGTTGTTGCCTGTGTCATCGGCGATGGTGAGGCTGAAACAGGTCCTCTTGCCACATCCTGGCATTCAAACAAGTTTCTTAATCCCCTCCGCGATGGTGCAGTACTGCCTATCCTCCATCTGAACGGGTACAAAATTGCTAATCCGGCCGTGCTTGCCCGCATTCCCCATGAAGAGCTTGAATGCCTCATGAGCGGATATGGATACAAACCCTTGTTCGTTGAGGGTTCGGATCCAGAGGTGATGCATCAGAAAATGGCCACTGCCATTGACACCTGCCTTGATGAAATTGCAGAGATCCAGCGTTCGGCCCGCAGTTGCGAGGTTTCAGAACGTCCGCTCTGGCCGATGATCGTTCTCCGTTCGCCGAAGGGGTGGACCGGCCCGAAGGAGGTCGACGGCAAAAAGGTCGAGGATTTCTGGCGGGCGCACCAAGTCCCATTTGCGGAGGTGCGGACGAATCCGGCACACCTTAAGCTGCTTGAGGACTGGATGCGGAGTTATAGGCCTGAACAGCTTTTTACCCCTTCAGGGGGGCTGCGTCCCGAGCTGAAGGAACTGGCGCCGAAGGGAAAGCGCCGGATGGGAGACAATCCCCATGCCAATGGTGGCCTGCTCCTCAAAGAGCTGCTACTGCCTGATTTCCGCGATTATGCCGTTTCCGTTCCTGTTCCCGGATCAGTTGAGGCAGAAGCGACAAGGGTGGTCGGAGCGTTTCTCCGTGATGTGATGCGGCGGAATCTTAAAGATGCAAATTTTCGGGTTTTCGGGCCCGACGAGACGGCATCAAACCGGCTCGGGTCGCTTTTCGAGGTTACCGACAGGACCTGGATGGACGGCATCATGCCGTATGACGATCATCTCGCTCCCGACGGCCGAGTCATGGAGATCCTCTCTGAGCACACCTGTCAGGGTTGGCTCGAAGGCTACCTCCTTACCGGCAGGCATGGCTTCTTCTCCTGTTACGAGGCTTTCATCCACATCATCGATTCGATGTTCAACCAGCATGCCAAGTGGCTGAAGGTGTGCAAGCATGACATTCCATGGCGCCGTCCGATAGCCTCTCTGAACTACCTTCTCACTTCGCATGTCTGGCGGCAGGACCACAACGGCTTTTCGCATCAGGATCCTGGTTTCATCGATCATGTGGTCAACAAGAAGGCCGATGTGATCCGCGTCTATCTTCCGCCTGACGCAAATACTCTGCTGTCGGTTACCGACCACTGCCTTCGTTCCCGTGATTACATCAATGTGATCGTTGCCGGCAAGCAGCCGGCATGGCAGTGGCTCGATATGGAGTCGGCTGTTCGCCACTGCACTACCGGCATCGGAATATGGGAATGGGCGTCGAACGACACCGAAGACGGCGATCCTGATGTGGTCATGGCCTGTGCAGGCGATGTACCGACCATCGAAACCCTTGCCGCAGTTGATATCATGCGCGAGAAGATTCCTGATCTTAAGATCAGGGTGGTCAATGTTGTCGACCTCATGACCCTGCAGCCACCTGAAGAGCATCCGCACGGCCTCAGGGGCCGGGACTTCGACGAAATTTTCACGGTTGACCGCCCAGTCATTTTCGCCTATCACGGCTATCCCTGGTTGATCCACCGCTTGACCTACCGGCGTACCAATCACCACAATATCCATGTGCGCGGTTACAAGGAAGAGGGGACAACGAGCACCCCGTTCGACATGGTGGTGCGCAACGACCTCGACCGGTTCCATCTGGTGGCCGATGTGGTGGAACGGGTGCCGCGCCTCCGCCAGAAGGCGGCCTATGTGAAGCAGCATGTGCGCGACATGCTGATAGCCCATAAAGAGTACATCCGCGCCTACGGTGAGGACATGCCCGAAATCCGGGACTGGCAGTGGAAGCGTTCCTGAAATCCTCAAGTGAGTGCACATGAAGCACGGAAGAACAAAGCAGGCGACATACACAGCCCGAAAGCGCCCGATGAAAAAGGCTATGAAGGATATGGCCGGGACCGTCGGCAAGGCTTTCGGCACAATGTTTCATACGGGGGAGGGGGCAGAAACCAGGGCGTCCGGTCATCACCATGTTCAGTTATGATGCGGTCTCCGTAGAGCGCCGTACCCTCAAGATTCTTGAAGAGTGTCGCCCATTTATGGTAGGGGAGCAGGTGCTCTGGCTCAACATCGACGGCCTCCATAAACTGCGGCTTCTTGAAGATGTGGGCGACATGTTCATACAATTAGGCAATCATAGATCGTAATCTTTGAATATTTTTCTTGAGCATGTAGGTTTGATGGATTGACTATGGCAGAAATAATCAAAAATAGTAGTGGTATGCTGGATAGGGTGATCTGTGATTTTACCGGGACGGAGTGTCTGCAGTGGTACAGTGTGAGTGACGAGGTGATGGGCGGCGTTTCAGAAAGCCGTTTTTTTCGTAGTGATGAAGGTGTCGGTGTTTTTCAGGGAGAGCTGTCGACGGCTAACGGCGGCGGGTTTGCATCTGTGCGGACCCTGCTCGAGGAAAGGGATTTCAGTGGGTTCAGCGGCATTCGCTTTCAGGTGAAGGGAGATGGGCGTCGCTACAGTTTCCGGATTCGTAACGACGATAATTACGATGGTATTGCCTATCGGAATGACTTTGCTTCCGTTGCGGGTGAGTGGATGGAGATCGATCTGCCGTTTTCAGGCTTCACTGCTTCGTTCAGGGGCCGGATAATCGACAATGCAGCCCCTCTCGACCTCTCTTCAATTGTGCAGATAGGTATTATGGTATCAAAGGAAAAGACGGGTGCTTTTTCGCTGGAGATCAGATCAATCAGGGCCTACTCGACGCCTCGGGATGCTTTTAGAGCCTGACGGTTATTCCCCTGTCGCGAAGGTACTGCTTGGCTTCGCGGATGGAGTGTTGGCGGAAATGGAAAATTGAAGCGGCAAGGGCTGCATCGGCATGGCCTTTCGTGAAGCCGTCGTAGAGGTGTTCAAGGGATCCTGCTCCGCCTGAGGCTATCACAGGAATGTGGACTGAGGTAGAGATAAGCGCAAGGCTCTCGTTGTCGTATCCTTCCTTCGTTCCGTCGCGGTCCATGCTTGTCAGGAGAATCTCTCCCGCACCGAGTTCCTGTACCTTCAGCGCCCATTCCAGCGCTTCATACTGCGTTGGCTGTTTTCCTGAGTGGGTGTGGACGATGTAGCGGCCATCAACTTTCTTGATATCAACTGCTACCACAACCGCCTGTGAACCGTACTTTTCGGCAATACGGGAGATGAGTTCGGGTTCCTTTACCGCAGCGGTGTTGACGGAAACCTTGTCGGCACCGTGCAGGAAAACCGCTTTTGCCCGTTCAACAGAGTTGATGCCACCGCCGACCGTGAGGGGGATGAATACCTCACCTGAAACTTTCAGTACCTCTTCAAGGGTTGTTTTTCGTGATTCCAGAGAAGCGGAAATATCAAGAAAAACCAGCTCGTCGGCCAGTTCATTGTTGTAAAACCTTGCCTGCTCAAGAATGGAGCCTGCGTCGCGTAGCCCTTCAAAGTTGATTCCTTTTACAACCCTGCCGTCGCGAACATCGAGACAGGGGATAATTCGTTTTGCCAGCATTGCCTGAAATCCCGTACACACTGTGTGAATGAAGAAAAGCGATCTGCAGGAAAACCCCGGTGTTTGGGGCCTTCGACAGTAAAAGAAACAATGTAAATATTATATTTGCTGGCACCATAGTCCAGAAGAAGAAAAAAGAACGAACGAGTCATGAAATTTCCTGTCTGTGAATTTGCTGAGGCTGAAGAGGGATTTTATTCCCAGTGTGCCTCCTGTCCAATTGCCGCGGGTTCTGCGGGCTGTGCGCTCAGTGAGCTGGAGGATGGCAATTACATTTTTGAAGGGGAAACCCCACATGGCGGCGTTGTTGCTATGTTTTATTTCCGCGACAATGAGGGTAATCAGGTAGAAAAAAGTGATGCCGAGCATGTGGAAATCCATGAGCTGGACGAGGGTGGCCACCTGATTACGATACTCTACGGCATGGTTGACCCTGAGGGAATCATGTACCTCAGGAGATCCCAAGACAACAAGTAACCGTTAAGGTTCTCAATGACAGGACAACAGATTTTTTCCGATGGGACAGGCGCCATCACCGACCTGACCATTATTGGTGGGGGTCCTACGGGGATTTTTGCCGCTTTTCAGTGCGGGATGAACAATATCAGCTGCAGGATCATAGAGAGTATGCCGCAGCTGGGAGGACAGCTTTATGCTCTCTATCCCGAAAAACATATATACGATGTGGCGGGGTTTCCCGAGGTTCCGGCGGCTTCGCTTGTCGACAGCCTCTGGCAGCAGACGGAGCGATACCATCCTGAGGTAGTTACCGGAGAGACTGTTGTCTCGTTCCGGAAGCTTGAGAATGGGAATTTCGAGGTTGCCACTGCTTCCGGTCTGGTGTTTGAGTCGCGGGCATTGCTACTTGCAGCAGGTCTCGGGGCATTTTCACCTCGAAAACTGCCGCAGCTTGGAGACATCCGGGATCTTGAAGGAAGCTCTGTTTTTTATGCGGTGAAGGCGAAGAGTGATTTTGAGGGGAAGAGTGTTGTCATTGTTGGCGGCGGTGATTCAGCGCTCGACTGGACGGTTGGGCTGCAGGGCGTTGCTTCTAAAGTGACCCTTGTACACCGGATGCATGAGTTTCAGGGGCATGGGAAAACCGCACGGGAGGTGGATGAAGCCAAAGCTGCCGGTTTGGTTGATGTGCATCTCAATACGGAAGTTGCCTCTATTGAACGCCAGGGTGGGGGCATTGCCTCAGTGCAGCTTTGCAGGAAGAATGCTTCCGAGAGTACCCTGGAGGCCGACCGGCTACTCCTTCTGATAGGCTTCAAATCCAATCTTGGGCCGATTGCCGACTGGGGGCTTGAACTGGTTGACAACGCTGTTGTGGTTGACGGGCAGATGAAAACCTCTGTTGACGGACTCTACGCAGCGGGCGACATTGCCTCCTATCCGGGAAAACTCAAGATTATACAGACCGGACTCAGCGATGCGGCCATGGCGGTGCGCCACAGCCTGACCTACATCAAGCCGGGTGAAAAGATTCGTCATAGCTTCAGCAGCGTGAAAATGGCAAAGGCGAAGAAGAGCGAGGAAGAGCATGCTTGACGCCTGGGTGCTGGCCATTCGTCCAAAAACGCTTCCTGCCGGCGCGGTGCCGGTGGTGCTTGGTTCGGCTCTTGCGGCCGAGGCAGGTTCCTTTTTACTGCTGCCGGCCATAGTGACGCTTGTTTGCGCTCTGGGTATTCAGGTTGCCACGAACTTCATCAATGAAATTTACGACTTCCGCAAGGGGGCCGATACTTCGGAACGGCTCGGACCGACGAGAACGGTTGCCGCGGGGCTTATTTCGGAAAACACAATGGTTCGGGCGGCGGCGGCGCTGCTTAGTGCAGTGTTCCTTCTCGGCCTTTATCTCGTGTTCATCGGTGGCTGGCCGATTCTTCTTATCGGAATGCTCTCCATTCTGTTTGCTTGGGCCTATACCGGTGGCCCTAGGCCGATAGCCTATTCAGGACTTGGTGATCTTTTCGTGTTTGTGTTTTTCGGCCTGGTTGCAGTCGGGGGAACATATTTTGTTCAGGCTTCAGCGCTTGAGCCGCGTGTGCTTCTTGCCGCGGTGGTTCCGGGTGCATTTTCAGTCAACATCCTTCTCTGCAACAATATCCGCGATATTGCCACAGACCGCAAGGTGGGCAAGATGACCCTTCCCGCCCGCATCGGGGCAGGGCCTGCCCGGATGCTCTATCTTATCCTTACCGTTTTCGCCTACCTGGTGCCGGTGCTTCTCTGGCTCAGCGGTTCGTCTGTGTGGGTTCTTCTGTCGCTGCTCTCGCTTCCCTTGGCCGTTTCAGCTCTCCGCAGTCTCTACGACAGCGAGGGTTGTGAGCTCAACAGTGTGCTGGCCGCCACGGGAAAGCTGATGACGATTCACGGATTGCTGCTCTCAGCAGGCCTTCTTTTCAACTAACTCTTGCAATAAGAAGCTATGAACCAGGAACCCGTTGCAATAGCCCTTGTGCAGACCTCCTGCAGTGAAGACAGTGCACTCAACATTGAAAAAACCGTTGCAAAAATACGGGAAGCCGCTGCGGATGGCGCGAAGATTATCTGCACTCAGGAGCTGTTCGCGAGCACCTATTTCTGCCAGATGGAAGACTATGCCCCCTTCGTCCTTGCCGAGCCGGTTCCCGGACCTACAACCCTCATGCTGCAGGATCTTGCCCGGGAGCTTGAAGTGGTGATTGTGGCCTCACTGTTTGAAATGCGAGCGCCGGGCCTGTATCACAATACGGCAGTTGTTGTTGATGCTGACGGCCGGTATCTTGGCCGGTACCGAAAGATGCACATTCCCGATGATCCGGGTTTTTATGAGAAGTTCTATTTCACTCCAGGTGATCTTGGCTACAGGGTATTCAAAACCCGTTATGCTACCATTGGGGTGCTGATATGCTGGGACCAGTGGTATCCCGAAGCGGCACGGCTGACAGCGCTCATGGGTGCGGAAATACTCTTCTACCCGACAGCGATAGGGTGGGCATCGTCGGAACAGTCAGACGAGGTGCGCCGTTCACAGCTTGCGGCATGGAAAACCATTCAGCAGAGCCATGCAATAGCTAACGGCGTGTTTGTGGCTGCAGCCAACAGGGTGGGCCGTGAAGGGGACCTTGAGTTCTGGGGAAGCAGTTTTGTGGCGGGGCCTTTCGGTACGCTTGAGGTAGAGGCTTGCAGTGAGAAAGAGAGCATTCTCCATGCCAGCTGCGACTTCGGCAGGATAGGTTATTATCGCAGCCACTGGCCGTTTCTGCGCGACAGAAGGGTAGAGAGCTACGCCGCGCTCCAGAAGCGGTTTATTGATGAAGAGTGACAGAGATTGACAAACTTTTTCCCAACGCGCATGAATATCTTCGGTTCAATTATTGCCGGTACCCTCGTCACCGTGTTTCTCATTACCCTCGTTTCCACGCTTCTCAATCTTCGGGCGTCTCTTGCCCCACTGCCGACTGAGTTCAGAGATCTTTACACCGATGAGGCCTATGGGAATTCGCAGGCCTATCTTCGCCAGACCAGCAGGCTGTCGCTCTTCAGCAGCGCGTTTGATCTTATTCTGCTTTTCGTTTTCTGGTTTTTCGGCGGGTTTAACCTGCTCGACCAGCTTTTGAGGGGGTTGGGTTTACACTCAATTATGACGGGGGTTCTCTATATCGGTGCTCTTTTGCTCCTCCAGTCAGTACTCTCGCTTCCGTTTACATTGTATCGGACATTTGTTATAGAGGAGAAATTCGGGTTCAACCGGACAACCCCCGGTGTGTTTGCGGGCGATCTCCTGAAAACCCTGTTGCTTTCTGTGGCCATAGGCGCCCCTCTGCTCGCTCTTCTGCTCTGGTTTTTTGAAACAACTGGAAGCATGGCCTGGTTTTTGGCATGGGGAGGAATTACCCTTTTCAGCCTTCTGCTTCAGTATGTGGCTCCGGCATGGATTATGCCGCTCTTCAACCGGTTTGTTCCTCTTGAAGATGGAGAGCTTAAAAGTGCCATAACGGCCTATGCCGCCGGAGTAGGCTTTCCTCTGTCGGGTATTTATGTTATTGACGGCTCAAAACGCTCTTCCAAGGCAAATGCCTTTTTTACCGGATTCGGAAAACGAAAGAGGATCGCCCTCTTTGATACACTGATCAAAAGTCATTCGGTTGATGAACTGGTTGCCATACTGGCGCATGAAATAGGCCATTACACCAAAAAGCATATTCTGATCGGCATGCTTGTCAGTATTGTGAACATGGGTGTGCTCTTTTTTCTGCTTTCGCTCTTCATTGGCAACCACCTGCTCTTTGAGGCATTTTCCATGGAGAACATTTCAGTCTATGGGAGTCTTGTGTTCTTCATGCTTCTCTATACCCCTGTGGAGTTCATTCTTTCCATTGTCCTGCAGATGCTCTCAAGAAAGCACGAGTATGAGGCCGACCATTTTGCGGTTACGACATACACTCACGGTGAAGCGCTCATTACCGCCCTCAGGAACCTTTCGCGCAGCAACCTGACAAACCTTACGCCTCATCCTCTCCATGTGTTCATGACCTATTCGCACCCTCCGGTCAGCCTGCGTATTGAGCGGTTGAGAAGCAGTCTTGACTTGAGGTAACGGCTGATTATCCAAATCTCTACCTTTCTTATGGAAGAACCATTCTGCAGGATGCCCCCTGAATGGGCTCCGCACAAAGCAACCTGGCTTTCATGGCCACACAAGCTTGAGTCGTGGCCGGGAAAATTCGAGCCGGTTCCGGCTGTGTTTGCTGAACTTGCCTCCTGGCTGAGCTCTTCTGAGGAGGTTCACATCAATGTGCTTGACGAGGCGATGGAGGCCGGTGTCAGAAAGCTCATTATGGAGATGGGTCATCCCGAACTCAGGATGGAGCGGATATTTTTCCACTGCATTCCAACCAATGACGCATGGTGTCGTGACCACGGCCCGAACTTTGTCTGCCGTGATGCGGACGGGAAGACTGAAAAGGTCATTCTCGACTGGGAGTTCAATGCTTGGGGCGGTAAATACGAGCCTTTCGATGATGATAACGCCGTCCCCTCAAGGGTTGCCGCCCTTTCGGGTCTACCGGCCCTCAAGCCCGGAATGGTGCTGGAGGGAGGGGCCATTGATGTGAACGGCGGGGGACTGTTACTCACAACAGAAGCATGCCTTCTGAATCCGAACCGCAACCCATCAATGAGCCGCAGTGAGATTGAGGAGAGCCTTCGTCGGTGGCTTGGGGCAGAAAAGGTTCTCTGGCTTGGCGATGGCATAGCCGGCGACGATACAGACGGCCATGTGGACGATATGGCACGATTTGTCAATGAGACAACAGTGGTGATTGCTGTTGAGGATAATCCGGAAGACGAGAACTATCTGCCGTTGCAACATAATTGCCAGTTGCTGAAAGGCTTTACTGACACCCATGGCGAGACGCTGAGTGTTGTGAAGCTGCCCATGCCTGAACCGTTATTTTATGAGGGGGAGCGCCTTCCGGCGAGTTATGCCAATTTCTATATAGCCAACAGCGTTGTGCTTGTTCCCGTGTATGGGTGTAACCGTGACTGTGAGGCTCTTGCCGTTCTCCAGAGCTGTTTTCCCCAGAGACGGGTTGTGGGGATTGACTGCAGGGACCTTGTGTGGGGGCTTGGAGCCATTCACTGTGTTACCCATGAAGAACCTCTCATCATGGGCTGTTCCGCGCCAGTTGTGTCATAACCGCAAGTACTGTATTGCATTACCTGTGTCAACAGCATCGCCCGGCAGATTGAATTTCTGTCGGGCGCTTTTTCATCTCTTTTTTTGTTCCTTAAAGCACAGAGGCAAGGCTGCTGCAGTTCTTCTCTACGATTGCTGCTGAAGCCTGAAGTGCTTTCAGCTCATTGTCGGCAAGGTTGATTTCAAGAATCTGTTCTACGCCCTCTTTTCCAAGTTTGACAGGAACGCCGCAGAAAACATTCTTGATGCCGTACTGACCGCCGAGGCAAGTGGTGCAGGGGAGAATGCGCTTGCGGTCTTTGACGATCGACTCTATCATTTCAACTGCCGATGCTGCCGGTGCATAGAATGCTGATCCGGTTTTCAGATGGTTGACAATTTCAATGCCGCCATTCTTTGTCCGCTCAACAATGGCGTTGATGGTTTCCATCGGAAGCAGTTCGGTAAGGGGAATGCCTGCAACATTGGTGTACTTGACAACGGGCACCATGGAGTCGCCGTGGCCGCCGAGCACGAATGCGTTGATATCCTGCATGGAAACATTGAGAGCTTCGGCAATGAAGCTTCTGAAGCGGGCAGTATCAAGAACACCGGCCATGCCGATGACCCGTTCCGGCTTGAGGCCGCTCACCGAGTGGGCAACGAATGTCATGACATCCAGAGGATTGGATACCATGATGAGAATTGGGTTGGAGGAATACTTCATCACCTGCGTAGTCACATCCTTGATGATGGCTGTGTTTTTCAGGAGTAGGTCTTCACGACTCATGCCGGGTTTGCGTGCAAGACCGGCCGTGATGAGTACAATATCGGAATCTGCGGAGTCGACATAGTCGTTTGAGCCTTTGACCATTGTGTCGAACAGCGCTATCGGGCCTGATTCGTACATGTCAAGTGCTTTGCCCTGGGGAATGCCTTCAATAATGTCAATAAGCACAACTTCTCTTGCCAACTGTTTTTCAGCAATACGCAGTGCGGCGGTAGCCCCTACATGACCTGCTCCTATCACAGTGATTTTCATACAATAACAATTTTTAATGGTGTGTAAGCATAGACTTCGGCGGCATCGGGGATGGTTATGGCCACAACAGGAGAACTCATAAAAAAAGCCGTCTTATATGGTAAGACGGCTAATGAGAATATAACCATATTTATCTGTCAACTCAAAGATCAGGAGGCTATGATGTCCACCTGTTTTTTGTTGTTGCGGCCGTTGCGGAAGGTTACTACGCCATCCTGAAGGGCAAATATGGTATGGTCGCGTCCAATCCCAGCATTGACGCCCGGCTTGATGACGGTGCCTCTCTGGCGGAGAATGATGGTTCCGGCAGCTACAGTTGAGCCTCCGGCAGCTTTCAGGCCGAGATATTTTGGGTTACTGTCGCGACCGTTTTTTGTCGATCCGCCACCTTTTTTATGAGCCATGTGAAAAGATAAATTATCGTTAAAAAATCTGTAAAGCTCTGTTCAGAGCGAAACCACCTCAATCTGGGTCATCTGCTGACGGTGGCCGTTTCTTACCTGATAGCGTTTTCTGCGTTTTTTCTTGAACACAACTACCTTATCGTCCTTGACATGTCCAAGAACTTTAGCAGTAACGGTTTCGGCAGGATTCAGCACGGTGTTAGCCCCGTCAATGCGTGCCATGGAGGCAATTTCCATGGTGCCGCCAATGTCGGTTTTCTGTCTGGGTACGAAAAGCGTATCGCCTTTCTGCACCAGGTACTGTTTGTCGGAAATCTTGATCAGCGCCTGCATCTTGCTAGTGTTATGATATTAATGATAAAGGTCTAAAATATAGTATTCTTTGCCTGAAGTTCAAATACCATTGTCAATAAATTCGTTCTTACCCGGAATGGTAATGCAATGGGGTCCGAAGAGCCGTTCAAGGGTTTGGTTATTTAGGTGCGCAGCAGTAGTTTTATATTCTTCGTTTATGCGCCCTTTGCGCCTTTTGTGCGTATGAAGGGGAGCGGGGTTGGTCTGTCGGGTTTAATAATAAAAAGAGTTTGTTCGGGCAATGGCAGGAAAAAAAAGCGGAGCACCCAAAGAACTCTCTCCCATGATGCGCCAGTATCTGGAGGTGAAAGAGCGGTATGCGGATTACCTTCTGCTTTTCAGGGTTGGCGACTTTTATGAGACTTTTTTTGATGATGCTGCCACCATTTCTTCTGCTGTCAACATTGTTCTGACCCGTCGTTCAAACGGTTCGGCCCCGGACATTCCTATGGCGGGGTTCCCCTACCATGCTAGTGAGGGCTACATTGCTCGGCTTGTGAGGAAAGGATTCAAGGTTGCGGTTTGTGAGCAGGTTGAGGATCCGGCCGAGGCAAAGGGAATTGTGCGGCGGGAGATCACCGATATTGTCACTCCGGGGGTGACCTACAGTGATTCCATTCTTGAAGACCGCCACAACAACTATCTTGCCGCGGTTGCTTTTCTGAAGGAGGGACGCACCACGGTTGCCGGCATTGCCTACCTTGATGTGACCACTGCCGAATTCAAAATCGCCGTGCTTCCTCCCGAGTCACTCCGCGACACCATTCTTTCTCTCGGCCCGGCCGAGCTACTTGTTTCAGCTTCTGAAAAGAGCCGTCTTGAGAGCCTTGTGCAGGGGTACACGCCGGGGATGCTCATTACCGGTCTTGACGACTGGATGTTCAGTGAAGAACAGGCCGACACGGTGCTCATGCGCCAGTTTAAAACCCATTCGCTCAAGGGTTTCGGCATTGAGGGTAACCGGGCCGGACGGGTTGCCGCCGGGGTTGTTCTGCAGTATCTCGACGAAACCCGGCAGAGCCGCCGCGCATACATTACCCGGATTTCCGAGATGCAGGGCGGGGAGTTTATGACACTTGATTTGCAGACCAAACGCAATCTTGAGATTGTTTCTTCAATGCATGACGGTTCGCCACATGGAAGCTTGTTGCAGGTGATGGACCGGACTGTGAACCCCATGGGTGCCCGCCTCATCCGCCGCTGGCTGCAGCGGCCACTTCGGGTTCCGGGTGCAATTTGTGAACGGCATGACGCGGTTGAAGAGCTGCTTCAGAGTACGGTGCTTGCCGAGGGCGTTAGGCGTTCTCTCTCTGAAATCAATGATCTTGAGCGTTCTCTCGCCCGGATTGCAACCTTCCGGACAACTCCCCGGGAGGTGCTGCAGATGGGTCGTTCGCTGGCCCTTCTGCCGGTGCTCAGTGATCTTCTGCTTCCAGCTCACTCCATTCGTCTCAGCTCTCTTGCAGCGGCTCTTAAGCCTCTTCCTGAACTGGTATTTGGCATTGAGCGGGCGGTTGACCCCGAGTGCGGGGCAATAATACGCGATGGAGGCTATATCCGTGCAGGTTATCATGAGGAGCTTGACCTGCTCCGCAATGTGTCTTCAACGGCAAAGGAACGCCTGATGGAGATACAGCAGGAGGAACGGAAACAAACCGGAATTTCGTCGCTCAAAGTACAGTTCAACCGCGTGTTCGGCTACTATATTGAAATTAGTCGGGCCAATATTGACCGCGTGCCCGAGGGATATGAGAAAAAACAGACGCTGGTCAATGCAGAGCGCTATACCATACCCGCCCTGAAAGCATATGAAGAGAAGATTCTCAATGCCGAGGAGAAAAGCGTCCGGCTGGAAGCGGAACTTTTCCATGAGCTCTGTGCCTCAATAGGCGCCCAGGCCGCCTCCATTCAGGAGAGCGCGCTTGCGATAGCCGAAATAGATACGCTTGGCTCCTTCGCTCTTGCAGCGAGGGAGTATGGGTACTGCAAGCCGGAGATGAAGGAGCATGAGGGATTGATGATAACGGCGGGTCGCCATCCTGTGCTTGAGCGCATTATGAAGCCCGACGAGCCTTTTGTGAAGAATGACTGCCTGTTTGACGAGCGGCAGCGGATGCTTATGATTACAGGGCCGAACATGGCGGGCAAGAGCTCCTATCTTCGCCAGACGGGGCTGATTGTTCTTCTTGCGCAAGCAGGCAGTTTCGTGCCGGCTGAACGGGCGGAAATCGGGATGGTTGATCGCATTTTCACGCGTGTCGGCGCATCCGACAACCTTGCATCGGGGGAGAGCACTTTTCTTGTTGAAATGAACGAGGCTGCCAGCATTCTCAACAATGCCACATTCTCAAGTCTGATTCTGCTTGATGAAATAGGGCGGGGAACCAGCACCTTCGACGGCATGTCGATTGCATGGTCGATGTGTGAATACATTATCAGCCGCCTTGGTGCAAGGACGCTGTTTGCCACTCATTACCATGAGCTCAGCGAGCTTGAAGAGCGCCTGCCGGGCGTGGTGAATTATAATGCTACGGTGGTGGAGAGTGGAGATCGTGTGATTTTTCTGCGCAAAATCATTAGGGGTTCCACTGATAACAGCTACGGCATAGAGGTGGCCAGAATGGCCGGCATGCCGAATGAAGTCATACAGAGGGCGCGTGAAATCATGTCGGGGCTTGAAAAGAAGGATGTTTCCATTGCCGATCGGGCGCTATCTGTTCAGGAGAGTATGCAGATCAGCCTTTTTGACGAAAGTGAGTCGTTGCTGCAGAAAGCGCTGCAGGCAATTGATCTGGAGCGGCTCACCCCGATTGAGGCTCTGCTTGAACTCGAAAAACTTCAGAAGCTGCTCCGTGGGCGCAGCTGAGCCGGTTAGCCTATAGTGGTTGCAAGTTGGTGCTTCTCAGCTCATTGAAAGAATTTCATCTTCAAGGAGCTGCTGGTTGTAGAGCTCCAGATAGAGCTCTCCTTTTGCAAGGAGTTCTTCATGGGTTCCGCTTTCGGCAATTCTGCCTTCGCTGAGCACCATGATGCGGTCGCAGTTTTTTACGGTGGAAATTCTGTGGCTTATGAGAATGACTGTTGTCTCGGGGAGGCGGTTGAGCAGGGCATCAAACAAGCGGGCTTCAGTGCCGGTGTCGACCGCTGAAAGGGCATCGTCGAGCACAAGAATGCGGGGAGCCCATGCAATTGCTCTGGCAATGCAGGTGCGCTGTTTCTGGCCTCCGGAGAGGTTGATCCCTTTTTCGCCCAGCATTGTTTCAAAAGCGTCAGGAAAGTCTTCGATCTCCTCATAGAGCATTGCTGACCGGCTGGCGGCAATAACTTCGTCAAGGGTGCTTTCACGGCTTCCCCAGCTGATGTTGTTGGCGATGGTGTCAGAGAAAAGGAAGTTGATTTGCGGGACGAATCCTACGAGTTCCCGGAGGGTTTCGGTCGGCATGCTTCGTATGTCTTTCCCGTCAAGGAGTATGGCGCCTCCTGTAGGTTCATAGAGCCGGGGGATGAGGTTGACGAGAGAAGTTTTCCCGGAACCTGTTGCGCCAACGATTGCTGTTTTTGAGCCAGCCTCTATACTGAAGGACACCTCCTTAAGGATATCTTCGCTCTCTGCACCGGGATAGCTGAAGCTGACATTTTCAAAAGAAAGTGCACCACGGAAGCCGGCTGTATCTGCATTACCGTTCCTTGTGCTTTTTTCATTTTCTTCGGGCTCCATGGCAAAAATTTCATCAATCCGGGCCTGCGCTGAAGAGGCTTTCTGGATGATGCTGGTCACCCAGCCTATAGAGATGATGGGCCAACTCAGCATGGTAACATAGACAATGAACTGCGCAATGCCGCCGATACTCATGCTGCCCTCAATCACATTGATTCCGCCTATCCAGACTACAGGGAGAAGGGAGAATGCGGTAAGTGCGGTGAGAAATGCAAAAAAAAGTGCCTGCAGTTTCCCGAGTGAGAGATTTTTGGTGTAGTATTGTTGGTTGAGCTTTTCGAACCGGCTGATTTCAAAGAGTTCGCGGGTATAGCTTTTGACTACTCGTATCCCTGAAAGGTTTTCTTGCACGAGGTTGGTTATTCCTGCGTAGCTTTCCTGGATGCTTTTGGTCCGTTTTTGCATTGACCGCCCTATTTTATAGACCGACCAGCTGAGAAGCGGTGCGGGAAGGAGCGCAAAAAAGGTAAGTTTTGGCGAAAGGGCTATCATGGCCACAAGGGCGAAGAGAAGCCGGAAAAAAGTGTTGAGGGAGTACATGATTCCCGGTCCGAGAAAATCCCGGACAGCATTCAGGTCATTGGTTCCGCGAGATATGAGTTCGCCGGTGCTGGTTGTGTTGTAAAACCGTCTTGGAAGCTTTTCGAGGTGGCGATAGTAGTCGTTTTTCAGGTCATACTCTATATGGCGAGAGGCCACAATGATGTTCTGGCGGACGAGAAAGAGAAAAAAGCCGCTCACAAGGGCAAAGAGAACATAGAGCTCGGCGTTTTTTGCAACATCCTCCATGACGAACGGGCCGGTCATTGTGTCTATGGCAATGCGGATGTAGCGAGGGCCGGCAACGGCAAAAAAGTTGGTGAGGATGATGAAAAAAAACCCGGCAAGCAGATTTTTCCAATACCTGAAGAGGTAGGGTTTCAGGCTGAATAAATTTTTCATCCGTCATGGGTTTTTGAAGTGACGGTAGTAATGTATAATAAGTAACAGGAAATCAAAATACCCTCATACTCCGGAAGGCTTATGGCGTTTGAAACAACAAAAAACTATTACTCTATCGGGGAGGTGTCGAGAATTGCGGGTGTTCCCGCTTATCTGCTCCGATACTGGGAGACTTTTTTCACCGAACTCCGCCCGGCTCGCGATACGCGTGGGAACCGTCGCTATACGAACCGCGACATGGCGATGGTGCTTAAAATCAAGGAGCTTGTCCATGAGCAGGGATACCGTCTGAAGAAGGCCGGTAATATTCTGAAGGGCGAGGAGCCCTCACGGGAGGAAGATCATAAAACGGTCCAGCTTCTGAAGCTACAGAAGGAGATGGAGCGGTCTCAGAAAGAGAGTCGTCTGGTGGGAGGCCGTCGGGAGACAGTACTTCGTGAGATAAAGCTGGAGATTGAGGCTATTCTCCAGATGCTCGGTTAGCCGGGACTATCCCGAGGGGAATAAAAAAAGACCGGCTTCTGCCGGTCTTTTTTTATATCTGTTTCCAGTCTGTCCTACTGAGCGTAAAGGACTTCAAACTGTCCTGTGCCGCCTTTGCATACATGCTCAACCCAACGGGCATATGCACCACCGCTCCAGCGATACTCTTCAAGATTCTGTGAGCGGAACTGAGGTGCCGCGTAACGAACCTTGTAGCCTTTCGGGAGAACGATTTTGAGCTGCGTGTCAACAGTGAAGTCGTTGAATTTGCCGACCATGCCGTGGTGAACCAGCGGGATGAGCGGATGGTTGAGGATTCTGCGGAGTCCGCCGCCTGCATCAACAGAAACGCCGGGGAAGTCGCCGTCAACCTTGACCTCAATGCCCTGAGAGTCTGAACGGAATGCGGCTTCAACAGAAGCAGGCCGGTTCAGTTTGTCAGCAGGGAAAAGCTCAGCCCAGCGTGCGATGGAATCTACGATACCGGAGCCGCCGTGTGAGAAGCGCCAGCGGGTGACACCTTCAGGGCCTTTCTCGCCGCTCTGGGTGCCGATGCTGTTGACTTCAATCTTGGAAATTCTCTGGCCCCCCTCGTTGAGTGCGGTAAAGGCAGGTCCAATGAACCAGAACTCGCGGATCCAGTCATTGAAAGCACCGGTTGTCTGCAGAGAGCGCATTGTGCCTTCCCAGGTGTCGATGACATCGGGGTTGTCGAGAGGCACTTTCATGATGATGTCGTGGAACTGTCGCCCCTGCATGTAAATCGGGTTGGGGACATTGCGTTTGACTGCGTCTGAACGGTAGTAGAAGAGATTGACTACCGAGCCTTCAAAAGAGAAGGAGTGGGAGAAATCTCCAACGGTTACGGAACCCTCACCCACACAGATCCGTCTTTCGTTGGTTTCATTGGCTATGTCAGCCTCAACCACCAGTTTGTTCTTGGTGCTGTCTACAATAGACTCAATAACTGCCGAGAACCGTACGAAACCTTTTGCGGGATCCAGAGGTTTCACATTGATCTTGACATTACAGTCTGCAGGCAACAGGGGAAGAGCAGGCGGAACATTTACTTTTGCTCTGGCTTTGACCTTGCCCCACGAGCTGGCACCGCCTTCGAGTACGATTTCGTAGTCGGAGTGAGCGGTGGTTGCGTCTTTAGTGCCGAAAAGAGCCATAATGATTTCTCCTTTTTCTGATGGCGTTGAAATTGGATATTTTCAGGAGTCGGGAACTTCTTTCGCATACCCCTGTTAAATAACAGCTTGAAAGAAATTTAAAGAATATTATTCAATATATAAAGCAAAATATCTTCAGCGCGTTTATCTCTTCTTCTTTACTATTGTATAATTTTTCCGGGTTTTCCTTTGTTTCTGCTGTGTTCCGGTTCTGTAACCCTATCATTTCGTGATGTCACTTTTTTTTCGGACTGTTGGCGGATTCCGCAATTCAACTCTCTGGGCTCCTCTTTTGAGTGGCCTGCTGCTGGGAGCAGCCTTCCCTTCCTATCCTTTCCTACGCCTTGAAATTATCGCATGGGTGGCTCTGGTTCCTCTTCTTCTCTCTCTTCGGGACGCCAGGCGGGCAGGTGATTTTTTTTGGCGTGTTTACTCTGCCATGCTTCTTTACTGCGTCATTGCGCTCTGGTGGGTCTCTCTTGCAACACTTCCGGGGGGAGTGCTGACCATTCTGGTCCAGGCTTTTTTTCTGACCGTGCCGTTTATGCTGTTCTTTGCGCTCGGAAGGATGGCCGGTTTTTCGTTTGCACTCTTTTCCCTCCCGTTCGTCCATGTTTGCTGGGAGTGGCTCTATATGGAGCAGGAGCTTTCTCTGGGTTGGTTGACATTCGGAAATTCACAGGCGCTGCTTACGCCTATGGTGCAGTATGCCGACATTACGGGAGTCTGGGGTGTGAGTTTCTGGCTCTACTCTTTCAATGTGCTTGTGGTTGCGGCTCTTTTAGCCCCGAAAAACCGTCGGCTCCGTTATCTCGCGCCTTTACCGCTTATGGTGGCATTGCCGCTGTTCTATGCCGGAACGGTGATGAGCGCTGCAGATGAAGCGCTCGGGAGCCGCATGCGGGTCAGCCTTGTGCAGCCGAACATCAACCCGGTTGACAAATGGGAGCATCTTGGCGCATTTGAAACCCTTGTGCTTCACTCAAGGCTGACGGCGGAGGCCGCTGAAGGGGAACATCCTGATCTGGTTATCTGGCCGGAGACAGCCATCCCGTTTCCTCTGCTTGAGGGCCGCAATATTGAATATTACCGTTTGCTGCGTCGGTCTGTAGGCGAATGGAACACCACCCTTCTCAGCGGCTTTACCGACATTGTGTATGCTCCTCCCGGCGTACGGCTTCCTTCGGGCGGTCCGGGGAGGCAAGACCCTCTTACGGGAATGGCGGTGGAGTCATACAATGCCACCCTTATGCTTTCACCCCATAGCAACAGCGTTCAGGTGTACAGGAAGGCGCAGCTTGTGCCGTTTGCCGAGCGGGTACCCTATTCTGGATATCTGCCCTGGCTTGAGAGGCTGAGTTTCTCGCTTACCGGTGCGGGCAGCTGGGGTCGGGGGCCCGGAGCCTCTCTGATGACAATGAAAACCGCGGATGGAAAGGATGTGGCAGTGGCCAACATTATTTGTTATGAATCCATTTTTCCTGGCTATGTTGCCGGCTTTGCAAAGCAGGGGGCCGAGCTCCTCACGCTGGTAACCAATGACGGATGGTACGGGACTTCATATGGACCATGGCAGCATCTTGCCATAGGGCGTTTGCGCTGCATTGAAAACCGGAGAGCGATGGCGCGCTGTGCCAATACGGGAGTGAGCGGGTTTATTGACCGGTTCGGCCGCATTACGGATGAGCTGCCATGGTGGAAGAAGGGGGTGCTGACTCAGGATGTTTCTCTGGAACGGGAGTTGAGCATCTATTCCAGGTGGCCGGACATGCTGCCGAAAGCCTCTCTCACGGTAACGGCGGCTCTCTGTGCTGTCGCTTTCCGGAGGCGGTTCTTCAAAGCCCGTAGCGTTTGATTTTTCGGTAGAGAGTCCTTTCTGTAGTGCCGAGAGCGGCGGCGGCCTTTTTTTTGCTTCCTCCACAGCTGTTGAGGGCTTCCATGATGGTCCTTTTTTCCGCTTCATCAAGAGATGGTGGCGCTGTTGCGGGTTCAGGGTTGGGGGGCGCCACTCGTGCGGCTGCAGGGCGTTCCGACGGGTCGGGCAGGAGAAGCTTGGCCGGTTGTGGTTGACAGCCTGGTTCCATAAGCTGCTGTACCATGTGTCGTATTTCGCTTACCTCCTGACGGAGCTGAATGAGGCTGCTGTAGAGAAGTTGCAGTTCATTTTTTTCAGAGCGGACGGGGTCGTGCACCAGACTTTTGTAGCGGTTGCGCTGGACCAGATGCTTGTCGAGAATTCCCGAGGTCACCTCTCTCCCCTTTTCAAGAACCAGAAGCGATTCAATAAGGTTGCGCAGTTCGCGGACATTGCCTGGCCATGGGTAGCGCAGAAGCATTTCCGTGGCATCGGGGGCGAATCCTTCAAAGGGAATAGTGTGTTTCTGCTGGAACTCATGGACGAAATGCTCCGTGAGCAGCAGAATGTCGCGGCCGCGTTCCCTGAGGGGGGGAATCTGTAGTTCCACGCTGCGCAACCGGTAGAAGAGGTCTTCACGGAAGTTTTTGTCCGCAACTGCCTGCATGAGGTTTTTGTTCGTTGCCGCTATGATTCGGGTGTCGGAGTATATGGTCGATGAGGCGCCGACCCTCTGGAACTCACCATTTTCAATGACGCGGAGAAACTTGACCTGGGTTTCAAGCGACATCTCCCCGATTTCGTCAAGAAAGATGGAGCCTCTGTCGGCCGTTTCGAAATAGCCTTTCCTTCCCTGGACAGCACCCGTAAAGGCCCCTTTTTCATGGCCGAAGAGTTCCGATTCAAGAATGCCCGTGGGGATTGCTCCGCAGTTGACGGGAATAAAGCTTTTGCCGGCCCGCCGGCTGTGGTTGTGAATAAAGCGGGCGAGCACCTCTTTTCCCGATCCGGTTTCACCGGTAATCAGAACGGTGATGTCAGTTTCCGCTACCTGCAGCGCAAACTGACGGAGGCGCACCATCACATCACTTGAACCGATAATGTCGGTGTTGGGCTTCATTGGGCGGGGGGGAGAACAATACAGCTGAACGGGATTGCCTTTGCTGCGTCAGCGCCCTCTTCCTGGGATTTGAACTGCCGATTCAGGCGTACTTTGTGCATCTGGTTCTCCAGCACAATCACGACAGGACCGTACGGGGTGATTCTGGAAGAGAGGGTTTCGGCATTGTCTCTGGAGCCGAAGCTTCCGAACTGCAGTGTGAAGCCCTCTCTGGAGTATGAGGTGTCAAGGGAGCTGTTCTTTTTCAGTGCGTCAAGCGCTGACTGGAGTGGTGTTGCCTGAACCGCCGGTGCGGGCGAGGCAATTCTTGCCGGTAGGGCTTTGGAGAGTTTCGGCAGCGGGGGTTCTTCGGCAAGAGCGATCTTGTAGTCGGCAAGCCTTGTTTTGCTGATTATGTCCATTGCCGGGTCGGGATAGAGGGTGAGCTGCTTTTTAAAAAGCTCGGCAGCTTTGGGGCCGTCCTCTGTCATGAGTGCCTCTATGACTGTTTTTTCGGAGTTGAGGGTGGCTTTTTGGCGGATATTTTCCAGTAAATAAATTTTATCTTCACTGACCGCCTGCCCTATGAGCCCGCTGTAGGAAACGGCCCCTGCACTGTGGGCAATTGAGGGTAATGCGAGCATTGTTATAGTGAGAAGCGGGTAGAGAAACTGGCGGAATTTCAGCAGCTGATGGCTGGTATGCATGGAGCTTGGCATTTGGCTGGTTCAATGGTTGGCACTGTGGTATGAGTGCTCGCTTGACAAATATGACAAATTTTTCTCTGAAACGGAACCATCCTGCGGCTGAACTGTCTGTTTTCCTTGCACCACAACCTTTATCCCCGGAATCCCATGGCTCCCTTTACAGTCAAAGCGTTTGCTAAAATCAACCTTGGCCTGTTCATTACCGGAAAACGCGATGATGGTTATCATACCCTCTCAACAGTGTTTGCCCCCATCAACTGGTATGATATTCTTTCGTTCAGTGCTGCCGACACCATTGTGATGAGCTGCACTGATACTGAACTGCCGGTTGACGATAGCAACCTCTGTGTGCGCGCTGCCTGTCTCCTGCAGCAGGAGGGTGATGTGAAGGATGGCGTGTCAATGCTGCTCGACAAGCGGGTTCCTTTCGGCGCCGGCCTTGGTGGTGGGAGCAGTGACGCGGCAACGGTGCTCCGGGTGCTGAACTCTTTCTGGAACATCAACATGTCCTCAGTCGACCTTCACCGGCTTGCCGTTATGCTCGGAGCCGATGTTCCCTATTTTCTTGAAATGCAGGGGCTTGCCTATGCCGGTGGCATAGGGGACGAACTGGTTGATCTTAACGGGGCCATTCCGTGGTTCGTTGTGACGGTGTTTCCCTCCGAGCATATCTCCACCGCCTGGGCCTACGGAAATTTCCACAAACGCTTTGAGCTTGAACGCCCCGACCTTCGTGTTCTCGCCGGGGAACTCTCTTCTGGGGGGAAAACGGAACTGCTGCCGTTGTTTGAGAATGATTTTGAGTCAGCTGTTTTTGAGAAGTTCGGGCAGGTGAGGCAGGTGAAAACCGATCTTCTTGCTGCCGGTGCGCTCTTTTCCTCTCTCTCAGGCAGTGGTTCTGCGGTCTATGGCCTCTTTGAGAGGGAGCGGGCGGCGAACGAAGCTATGGGGGCAATGGAAGAGAAAGGCTACCCGGTGAGCGTTACCCCACCGGGATTTTCCATGCAGCAGTAACGCTTACCCCCGGGGTTTGCCGGTGATGATGGTGTTGAGCTCTGCGGAGATGAGCCTGAGGTCTTCATCGAGGAAATGGGAAGAATGAAGACGGGTCCGCTTGACGGCGCTGAAGTCAATCATGCATTCAAGCACTTTTTCCTCAAAAAGCGGAGCGCTCGCAATAAGGGTTCCGTCCGGTCCACTCAGCGAGGAGTTTCCCCAGTAGGTGAAGCTGTCTTCATTGCCCACCCGGTTCACGCAGCCGACAAATGAGCTGAAGAGGAACGAGTAGGTGGAGGCGATGGTCTGCCACTGCTCAACAATGGCAGGTGTGCCGCTTCCGGGCGACATGCGAAGCGGGCTCGACATCAGCACCAGCATCAGCTGCGCCCCTTGATGCGCAAGCAGATAGGGGACCGATACATGCCAGAAGTCTTCACAGATTGCCACGCCTATTCTGCCGAGCCGTTTTGAATTGACCGCCCGTATCTCCTGTCCCGCCGAGAAATAGCGCAGCTCCTCAAACATTCCGTAAGTGGGCAGGTAGATTTTCCTGTGGATGCTTTGCGCCTGGCCATCTTCAAACATGAAGGCCGAGTTGTAGACTCCGTAGTCTTCGCTCAACTCAATTCCCCCGCAGATGATGCAGATGTGGTGGCTCAGTTCGCGAAGTGGTTCAAGCTTCGGTTCGTGGATATGCATGGCTATATCCTGCGCCGCATCCTGAACATTGTAGCCTGTCAGTGAGAGCTCCGGGAATGCTATGGCGTCAGCTCCATTGCGGATTGCCTCTTCCGTCATTCTGCAGTGGCGCTCCAGGTTGTCGTCAAAATTCGCCAGTGTGCAGTCGGTCTGGGCTATGTGCAGTTTAGCTTTGCGCATTGTCATCGATTCCTCGTTTTAGTGATAGGGATAGAAAAGATAAAAGACCAGTGAGAGGGCGGCAAGCACCCACATTCCCCCGTTCAGTTCTCTGGAACGCCCTGTCAGAACTTTCAGGAGCGCGTGGGCAATGAACCCGGCAGTGATGCCAACGCCTATGTTGAAAGAAAATACCATCAGGACAATGGTGAGGAATGCGGGAAGCAGTTCACTGTAGTCGCTGAAATCCATTTTCTGGACCGAGGCAATCATGAATGAGCCGACAATGACCATGGACGGTCCGTAGGCGAAAGGGGGGACGATGGTGAGCAGCGGCGAAAAAAAGAGCGCAAGAACAAAAAACCCTGCAACCACAATGGCGGTGAATCCCGTCCGGCCTCCCTGTTCAATACCGGTGGCCGATTCAATGTAAATGCCTGCGGTGGTGGTGCCGAAGAGTGAAGCAATGACGGTGGAGAGGGCGTCGACTAGCATTGGCTTTTCAATGTCGGGGAGGTTCCCTTCAGCATCCAGCAGGCCGGCGCGTGAGGAGAGGCCGAAGAGAGAGCCCATGGTATCAACAAAATCCATGATTAGCACGCTGGTGACCACTCCGGCAAATCCCCAGACAAGGGCACCCTGAAAGTTTATCTGCATCCATATCGGGGCAATTGAAGGGGGCAGGCTGACGGGGAAGGGGGGAACGGGAATAAGACCAAAGAGGAGAAAGGCGCCCGTTGTAGCTCCCATGGCAATCAGGATGGCTCCCCTCACATTGCGTACAAGCAGCACTGCTGTTGCAAGCAGGCCCAGAAGGCTTAAAAGGACTGGTAGCCCGGTGATATCCGCCAGGCGCAGGGGTGCTCCCGGAACTCCAAGGGTAATGATGCCCATGTTGCCGAGGCCGAGAAACGCCAGAAAGAGGCCGATGCCGACGGCAAAGCTGTGTTTGAGTGAGGTTGGAATGGATTCTGCAAGCCACTGGCGGAGCCCCGCAAGGGTCAGGAGGGTAAAGAGAACACCGCTGATGAAAATGGCGGCAAGGGCAGTCTGCCAGGAATAGCCGAGGGTATGGACAACGGTATAGGCGATGAATGCGTTCTCTCCCATGTAGGGGGCAACGGCAAATGGGCGTTTTGCATAGACGCCCATCAGGAAGGTTCCAGCAATGGCCGTCAGGATTGTGGCCGTCATGGAAGGGCCTTTGGGTATGCCGGCCGCCTCAAGAATGGCGGGATTGACAACAATAATGTAGGCGAGGGTAAAAAAGGTGGTCGCCCCCGCAAGAAACTCCTGCCTGTACCCGGTGCGGCGGCCCTTGAAGTCAAAATAGGATGGGATACTCATTGTTAACCTGTTTACCTGTTTGCCATTGTCAAGCCAAGGGAAGAATAATGTTTTTTTTGCGAAATAGCCGGATTGTTTATATTGGACTAATTAAGTCTTATTTAGATACTTCCTTTTAAAGCAACCCAAACCGTAACCGGAGAAAACCATGAGTGTACTTGTTGGCCGTAAAGCACCAGAATTCAATGTAGAAGCCGTTGTTGGCGGGTCACAGTTTGTTGATTCCTGCAAACTCAGTGATTTCAGCGGACAGTATGTTGTCCTGTTTTTCTATCCTCTTGACTTTACCTTTGTATGCCCGACTGAGCTGCATGCATTTCAGGAGAAGCTTGAGGAGTTCAAAAAGCGCAATGTTGAGGTTCTCGGCTGCTCGGTAGACTCCAAGTTCTCGCATCTGGCATGGCTGAACACCCCCCGTAACCGTGGTGGTATACAGGGTATCACTTATACGCTGCTTTCAGACCTCAATAAAACCGTGTCGGCAGATTATGATGTGCTGGCAGAGGGCGCGGGCGTGGCGCTTCGTGGTCTGTTCCTGATTGATTGCGAGGGTATTGTGCGACATCAGGTGGTCAATGATCTTGGGCTTGGCCGCAATGTGGATGAGGTGCTGAGAATGGTGGACGCGTTGCAGTTTACAGAGCAGTTCGGTGAGGTGTGCCCGGCAAACTGGAACAAGGGCGATAAAACCATGAAGCCGACTGATGAAGGGCTGAAAGAGTTCTTCAAAAACGACTGAGGCTTATCTAAATCTGCCCGTTCATCGACCTCTGTGCAGCGTTTCGTGGTCCGGTATTCTAAAGTGGGTGCCGGACCACGGCTGTTTCAGTCGGTAAGGGAATCGGTGAATCCGTCAGGTCAGTAGGCTTTGGCGAAAACCACCTTCTGTGTAGAGGGTTTGCCCGAATAGATGCACACTCCAGGTTCGTCCATATGGTAGCGCTCGCGGTAGTCGCTTTCTTCTGGGAGTACTCTGATGGTTGCCCGGGTCTCTTCCTTGATTTTTTCTTCCGACTCGGCTGTTCCGTCCCAATGGGCAATGACAAACCCTTCTTCAACAGCGCTCTTGAATGTTTCGTAATCGGTGACCTCCCGGGTGTTCTCTTCACGGAACCGGAGCGCTTTTTGGAACATGTCGGTCTGCATGGCGCTGAGCATGCCGCTCACCTGGGTGGCGAGGGTGCCGTCAAGCTGGAGTTCTGTTTTTTCAAGCGTGTCGCGACGGGCGGCAATACAGACCCCTTTGTCAATGTCGCGAGGTCCCACTTCAATGCGTACTGGAATGCCCTGCAGTTCGTATTCCGCAAATTTCCATCCCGGCGAGTTCTGTTCGCTTGCGTCAACAAATGCGGGAATGCCTCCCTCTTTGAGCTCCGTGGCCATTGCGTCAGCTTTTTCAAGCACAGCGGCCTTGTCGCCCCGGAGAATGGGAATGATGACCACCTGGCGGGTGGCAAGCTTTGGCGGCAGCACCAGTCCACGGTCGTCTGAATGGGCCATGATAAGCGCACCGATAAGACGGGTTGAGACTCCCCAGCTGGTTGCCCATACATAGTCAAGCACGCCGTCTTTTGTCTGGAACTGGCAGTCAAAGGCTTTGGCGAAATTCTGCCCGAGGTTGTGGGATGTTCCAGCCTGCAGCGCTTTGCCGTCCTGCATCATTGCTTCAATGCAGTAGGTTTCATTGGCTCCGGCAAATTTTTCGCTGTCGGTTTTCCGCCCCATGATGACCGGCATGGCCATAAACTCTTCGGCAAAGGTTTTGTAAACCCTGATCATTCGCATGACTTCTTCCTGCGACTCTTCAGGTGTGGCGTGGGCGGTATGGCCCTCCTGCCAGAGAAATTCCGTGGTGCGAAGAAACAGCCGGGTTCTCATTTCCCACCGGACCACATTTGCCCATTGGTTGATGAGCAGCGGCAGGTCGCGGTATGACTGGATCCACTTTTTATAGGACGACCAGATGATGGTTTCGGAGGTGGGGCGTACATAGAGTTTTTCCGCAAGCTCTTCGCCGCCACCATGGGTGACGACTGCGCATTCGGGAGCAAACCCTTCAATATGCTCGGCCTCTTTGGCAATGAAGCTTTCGGGGATGAACAAGGGGAAATAGGCGTTTACATGGCCGGTATCTTTGAACATACGGTCGAGTGCCGCCTGCATTTTTTCCCAGATTGCATAGCCGTTGGGCCGTATGACCATGCATCCGCGGACATCGGAGTAGTCAGCGAGTTTTGCGGAACGGACCAGGTCGATATACCATTGGGAATAATCTGCTTCTCTTGAGGTGATTTTATCTGCCACAGGTTCTGGGGATATGATGTTGACGGAGTGGAGCGGAAAATATACGACTACTGATCAAACTTTTTCATCTTTTCCATCAGGTTTTTCAGGTGCTCCTTTTGGCTTTTGCTGATTTTTGGCGCCTCTGCCGAGATGCGGGTGTAACCGGCGGGCACTTGGAACTGCGAGTCGGGGACGATTTTCGGCCATGCCTTTACCAGCTCCATGGTGTAGGTGCCGTTCTGGGTGCGCTGAATGGTTTTGACCGGGAAGCCGTCAATGCCTGCTGCGGCAAGTTTTTTTGACAGAGCGCTGTTGGAGAAGTGGGGGTTCTGGCGCTGGAGGAGGCTGAACGAGGCAAAACTGCCGAGGTCACGGGTGAGCCAGAGCTCAAGTTTTTCGGTGCGGCTGCTGAGGCGGACGAGCTGACAGCTGTAGCCGTGCAGTTTTACCGTGCCAAGCTTTTCAAGGGAGTAGTTGCCGTCGAAATCGAGCAGTGCGCCCTCTTCAGCCGCATTTTTCAAGTCAAGTGCAGCAAAGCTCCGGGTGTCGTGGTTGAGCAGAGTTGCCCGGTCGGGCTCTGAGGCTCGGGTGAGTATGGTGCTCCGTACCGGTGCGGGTATGTTGTCCATCTGGAGAAACATGTCCATCCGCTGCGCCGCGCTGCCGAATGAGAATGTCAGTTCACCTTTTCCCGAGGGCATGGTGAGCATCATTTCCATAACGCCGCTGAACTTTTCAGCTGCTTTGGCGTATCCGTTGGGAAGTGCCAGAAGAAGGAGAATGAAGAGGATTGTCGTTTTTTTCATGGTAGTTGTTGGTATGGTCATCGGAGTCTGAATCTGTTTCATGGGTATGCACATTGAAAGCTACGCAAATAATGGCAATAGTAACGGCCCCCTTGTTTTTTAAAAGCTCCTGCGGCTGTACATTGTTGTAAAGTGTGATTTTTTTGAAAAAAAGGGTTGGGGCGTGCATGCTGAAGCGGCATGTTGCCCCGGGCCTGCAGTGGGAAGCTGATGGAGCAGGCGCGTGAGTGGCAAGTGGTTGACCTCCTGAAAACGACAGAGGCATTTTTTTCTTCCAAAGGGGTTGACGAAGCGCGTATTGGCGCAGAGCTGCTTCTTTCGCAGGTGCTTGGCCTGAAGCGGATTGAACTGTATCTGAACTACCAGCGGCCGGTATTCCCCGATGAACTTGAACGGTTCAGGGGGCTCTGCCGCCAGCGGCTGGAGGGGCGTCCGCTGCAGTACATTGCCGGAGAGCAGATTTTTTACGGGCTGCAGTTTCATGTTGATGGGCGGGTGCTCATTCCCCGTCCCGAAACGGAACTGCTTGTGGAACATGCCCTGGGCTTTCTGGAGAAAGAAGAAAATGCCCGTGTAATGGATATCGGTACAGGAAGCGGGTGCATAGCCGTTACCATGGCGCTCCGCAACCCCTCGCTCGTGGTTGATGCCCTCGACTGCTCAACTGACGCGCTTGCCGTTGCCCTCAGCAATGCAGAGGCTCATAAGGTGCAGGACCGGGTAGGCTTTCATCAGGCCGATATGTTCAGCGACTCCTTCTCAGTCCCATTTTCAGCAGGATCCTACGGGCTTATTGTTTCAAATCCGCCCTATATTCCTGATGCTGAATGGGACCATCTGCAACGGGAAGTTCGGGAATATGAGCCCCGACTGGCACTCACAACGCCGACAGGAATGGAATGTTACCGTGCAATAGCCACGCATGCCGTGAAGCTACTGAAGCCGGAAGGGGTGCTCTGTGTTGAAGTGCATGCCGACGGAGCTGAAGCCGTTTCGGCTATTATGGCCTCAGCGGGGTTTTCTTCCATCAGTGTAATGCAGGACTATTCGAGGCTCGACAGGATGATTTCCGGCCGGTATCTCCCATGAAATTTATTGCCGTGAACGGGCGTTTTCAGTCATGCCCATTCCTCTTCTTTTGCGGGGCAGGGCGGCAAATAGCTTGGTTTTTCGTACATTCAGTTTTTTTCAGCATTCATTAGTTTCATTAGTTTAGATAGATGGGTTCTCGTGAACTGAGTTTGCGGGAGCGGCAGGTTCTGGGTATCATCATACAGTCGTATGTGGTCACAGCCGCTCCGGTTGGCTCGCGGTACATAGCAAGGAATTACAGTCTCGGACTTTCTGACGCCACGATACGCAATGTCATGGCAGATTTGGAGGATGAAGGCTATATCCACCAGCCGCATACCTCCGCGGGTCGCGTTCCTACTGATCTGGGTTACCGGTATTATGTTGACCTCATTATGAAGGTGCAGCGGATAGATGGCGATGAGAAGCGTCGGATGGAAACAGATTACGGGCAGATTGCCATGGATCATCCCGGCACATCGCGCGATGTTCTTCTTTCCGCAGCCAAAGTGCTTGGATGCATTTCGCGGCAGTTGAGCGTGGTGCTTTCGCCGACTCTTTCGGATGCTGTGTTTGAGAAACTCGATATGGTTCTGCTCAGTTCAACGAGGATGATGGTGATTCTCTCCATACATTCGCTGTTTGTAAAGACCATTGTGATGGAGTTGCCGCTGGATGTTTCGCGAAAGATGATTGACGAGGTTTCGGGTGTTATTAATGAGCGGCTTGCCGGCTTGACCCTGTCGGAAATCCGCCGTTCAATTGCCCATCGGCTTGCGGGTTCCAACGGTGATGGCGCACTGAAAGACCTTATTGTCCGTTCTGCGGGAAGCCTTTTTGACGAGTCTCCGATTTTTGAGCGCCTCTATATATCAGGCGCAGAATATATTGTTGATCAGCCGGAATTCAAGCAGCCGGCAAGGGTCCGTGAACTTATCACCATGATTGAGGACAAGTTCAGTGTGGCGAGGCTTGTGGAAAACAACGGGCAGATGAGTGAGGCCCTTCGCCCTTCGGCCATGGATGTTACCATCAGTATAGGAAGGGAGAACAGTACCCGTGAGGCCGAAGACCTGACAATCGTCTCCACTCCTTACTATGCGGGAAGTATGGCGGGAAGACTCGGGATTTTAGGCCCGAAACGAATGGATTATGAACACGCCGTCCGGGTTCTCAACTATATGTCGGACTCATTGACGGCTACATTGACTGATACAAACCAACAACAGGACTGATTTTTATGATGAAGCACCACGATAAACCAAAACCTGAAAATGAAGAGCCACTGCAGACTCCTGAGGGAACCCTGCATACTGAACCCGGTGAGCCCGTGCCGCAGGCGACTGACCGTGTAGACGAACTTGAAGCAGCACTCAACGCTGAAAAAGAGCAGAGCGGAAAGCTTCGTAACGAAGTGTTGCGCCGTGCTGCAGAGTTTGAAAACTTCCGCAAGCAGAAAGAGCGCGAAGCCGTTCAGTCCTCGCTACGGGCAAAAGAGAACATACTTCGCGAACTGCTGCCAGTGCTTGATGATGTTGAGCGCGTTTTGGCCAATGCGCCTGAACCGGACGCGGTTTCGGCTGAAGCAAAACCATTTATTGAAGGGGTTGAGCTGATGAAAAAGAACCTTGACCGCTGGCTTGAGGAAAAAGGGGTCAAGCCGATTGAGGCAATAGGACTGAAGCTGGATGTGGATTTCCATGAAGCCATTTCTCAGATAGAGCACCCTGACGCCGAGCCCGATACCATTGTTGAACAGTACCAGACCGGCTACCTGCTGGGTGACAGAGTCATCCGGCACGCTAAGGTCATTGTCTCCCGATAGATTCAAAATTTGCAGAAGTTACAATGAAAAAAGATTACTACGAGATTCTTGGTGTAGGTCGTTCGGCTGACAAGGATGAAATAAAGAAGGCATACAGAAAGCTTGCACTGAAGTATCACCCCGATAAAAACCCCGACAACAAGGATGCCGAGGATCATTTCAAGGAGGTGAACGGTGCCTACGAAGTGCTCAGCAATGATGACAAACGCCGTCGCTACGATCAGTTCGGCCATGCGGGTGTTGACTCTTCTGCTGCTTCAGGAGGTGGTGCCGGTGGCGCTTATGGTGCGGGCGGGGCTGATTTCAGCGACATATTCAGCGCCTTCAATGACATGTTCAGCGGTGGCGGTGGTGGCGGCGGGCAGCGCCGCAGCCGTGCTTCAGCGGGAATACATGGGACGGATTTGAAAATCCGTCTGAAGCTCTCGCTTGAGGAGATTGCCAAAGGTGTTGAAAAGACCCTGAAAATTAAGAAACAGGTCCCCTGTAAAGAGTGCGGTGGGTCCGGTTCAAAAACGGGCGCAACCGAAACCTGCCCAACCTGCCATGGAGCCGGTGAAGTCCGCCAGGCATCAAAAACCATGTTCGGACAGTTTGTCAATATTGCCGCCTGCCCCACATGCGGCGGTGAAGGCCGTATTGTCAAGGACCGCTGCACTTCATGTTACGGTGAGGGTATAAAGCAGGGAGAGGTGACGGTGAAGGTGACGGTGCCGGCCGGCGTACAGGACAACAACTATCTCACCCTTCGCGGTCAGGGCAACTCGGGCCCGAGAGGAGGTGCTGCGGGTGATCTTATTGTGGTGATTGAAGAAAAGCCCCATGAGTTTTTCGTGCGCAACGGCGACGATGTCATCTATAGTCTTGCTGTGAGTTTCCCGGACATTGTGCTGGGAACCAAGGTGGAGGTACCAACACTCGACGGCGCCATCAAAATGACCATTCCTCCCTCAACCCAGCCGGAAACCATGCTGCGCATTCCTGGTCACGGCATTGGCCATCTCAGGGGTTCGGGACGGGGCGACCAGTATGTGAAGGTCAATGTTTTTGTTCCAAAAGACCTGTCTCAGGCCGATAAAGATATCTTGAAAGGGCTGCGCAAGTCTCCCGGGATTTCCCCTGAAGCTCATGGGACGGGAGCGGAAAAAAGCTTCTTTGCGAAAATGAAAGATATTATCGGGTGAATAACTGATGAATGAAAAAGGCCGGGAACTCCCGGCCTTTTCTTTTTTCTGTTCCTGTTCGATGAGAACACTTCGGAGGCTTATCGTTTCCTTCCCCGCCTCTCTTCTTCCCTGAGCCACTTCGCATAGATGGTGTTAACATATTCTCCAATGACCTCCATGTCTGAGGTCTCTGCAGGTGCAAACACTTTCTCGGCAAGAATGCGACTGCCAGTCAGATTTATTTTCATCTGCGGCATGTATAGTATTTCGGCCATCGGTTGCGGGCTTCCGCAGGCGAGAAATAACGCTATGTTTTTGTTTTTAAGGCGGTTGCTGAGGTCGCTCTGTATCAGTGCCCCTAGTAGTTGGGAAGAGACCATAAGGTAGTAGACCGGTGCGCCCATGATGACCAGGTCGAACTCGCTGATGAAACTGTAGTCGCCTTGTGCCCGGCATCTGGCTTTTTCAACATCCGCCCCTTTCTCTGCAAGTTTTTGTCCAATGGCGTCAACCAGCCTGTCTGTTGATCCTCCCTCACTGCGGCTGTCGTACAGTATGATGGCTTTCATGGGTATGCGGTTCTTTGTTGTGGGAAACAATGGCTTTGTATCAATAATAACATATCGCCGGAAATATCGCTAATGGAGGGCCGACTTCCTGTGCCATTGGGGGAAACGAAAAAACGCCCGGTAAAGGGCGTTTTTTCTTCTGTCTCAACTGAATGAATGGAACCTCTGCTCAAACAAAGTTTGAGTAGATCTCAAGAAGATCAACCACTCTTGTGGAGTAGCCAAGCTCATTGTCGTACCATCCGACTACTTTCACCATGGTGCCTGTGCTCATGGTAAGGAGTGAGTCGAAAATGCAGGAGTGCGGGTCGCCGACGATGTCCTGAGAGACGATCGGGTCGACACAGTAAGCCATATAGCCTTTCATTGGGCCCTCAGCGGCAGCTTTCATGGCTGCGTTGATTTCCTCTTTTGTTGCAGGCTTTTTCAGAATGGCGGTCAGGTCGGTGACGGAACCGTCCGGCACGGGAACCCTGACAGCAAAACCGTCAAGCTTTCCTGCAAGTTCAGGAATGACCTCGCCGATTGCCTTGGCGGCACCGGTGCTGGTCGGGATGATGGAAGAACCAGCTGAACGCGAGCGGCGAAGATCCTTATGGGGAAGATCAAGGATGTTCTGGTCGTTCGTGTAGGCATGGATGGTGGTCATGAAACCTTTCTCAAGGCCGAAGCTGTCTTCAAGAACCTTGACCATAGGAGCAAGGCAGTTGGTGGTGCAGCTGGCATTGGAGATGATCTGCTCGTTTCCGGTGATCAGGTTGTCGTTGACGCCGAGGACGATGGTTGCGTCAATTTTGTCCTTTGCAGGAGCAGAGATGATGACCTTCTTTGCGCCAGCGGCCAGATGCTTTGAAGCGGCCTCTTTGGAAGTGAAGAGACCGGTTGACTCAACAACCAGGTCGCATCCGAGTGCCTTCCAGGGAAGGTTGGCCGGGTCTCTTTCTGCGCAGATGGTGATGGTTTTGCCGTTGACAACAAGATTGCCGTCTTCTACGGTTACTTCTCCGTTGAATCTCTTATGGGTTGAATCATATTTCAGGAGATGTGCGAGGGTTTTGGGGTCGCACAGATCGTTGATGGCAACGATTTCAAATTTTGGGTTGTCCATGGCCTGGCGGAACACAAGACGCCCGATACGCCCGAATCCGTTTATGCCAACTTTCACTTTAGTCATAATGTCCTTTCGTGATGAGATGAGTTAGATGTGTTGTCTGAAGAATACCTGATGCACATGAGCATACAAAATGCAATGCAAAAAATATGAATGAAGATATACTTTCATTCTTAAAATATTCAGTCCTTCACCGTTTTTTTTGAAAACTTTCCGTTAAGGCTTTTTTCAGCCCCGCAAAACTGCCGTTTGTGAGCATAAGCACTACATCGTCCTGTTGCAGATTGCTTTCAAGGAACCCGACGATGTCTCCTGGATAATTGTCTGGGTTCGAGCCAGCCAGAAAGACGGTTTTGCCTTGCTGTTCAAGTTCTGTTTTGAGCCTTGCTGTATCAAGGCTTCCTTCCGGCCCATACCGCTCCGGGCGGTGGACCTTTCCCATCACCACCACTGCAGCTGGCCCGAAACATTCGGAAAGCTCACGCTGGAAAATGTTCCGTGTTGTTGTGTTTGAACGCGGCTCAAAGCATGTGATGATGCGCCTCTCGGGCCAGCGCTGCTGAATGGCCTCAAGCGTTACTCTGATGGCGGTGGGGTGGTGGGCAAAATCCTCAACGAGGGTGATGTTCCCCTCATAGGTGCCAACAGTTTCCATCCGGCGTTTTGGGCGGAGCAAGTGCAGCAGCCCTTCGGCAGTAAGCTCAAGAGTCATGCCCGCAAGGGTGGCCACGGCAATGGAGGCAAGCGTGTTCAGGATGTTGTAGTTGCCGAACAGCGGAGCATGGAAGCGCCGCTCAAAGCTTCCCTTATAATAAAGGTCGAACGATGATCCGTTTTCCTCCACCATAATGTTTCGCGCGCTCCAGTCGCACCCTTCCGAAAGGCCAAATGTTTCCACCCGGCACCGCGATCCCGAACTCACCTCCATGGCAACCGGGTCGTCACCGTTGACAATCAGCGCTCCGTTGGAAGGGATGAGGTTCACAAGAAGGCGAAAGCTCCGTTTGATATCTTCAAGCGAGCTGAAAATATCAGCATGGTCGAACTCAATGTTGTTGATGATGGCAATGTCAGGCCGGTACAGCAGGAACTTGCTTCGCTTGTCGAAAAACGCCGTATCATACTCGTCCCCTTCCGACACAAAGAACCCCTCTTCACTGCGCCCCGAAGGTCTGCACCCGATACCAAAATTCTCCGGAATTCCACCGACAAGGTATCCCGGCTTCAGCCCGCCCGACTCCAGCAGCCACGCCACGATTGAGGTTGTCGTCGTTTTCCCATGCGTACCCGCAACGACAACAGAAGTATTCTTTCCTATCAGCTCCCGGCGGACAAGGTCGGGCATTGCCACCAGCTCCATCCTCTCATTCAGCGCATATTCCAGTTCCTCATTGCCTCGGCTCACCGCATTGCCCACAACCACCATGTCGGGCATGACGCTCTTCAGATTTTCAGCACTGAACCCGCTGAAATACCGGATATTGTGTTCGTCGAGGTAGGTACTCATGGGAGGGTAGAGGCCCGTATCGCTGCCCGTAATTGCATGGCCCGAATGAGAAAGAGCAATAGCTACCGACGCCATTGCCGTACCGCCGATACCAATAAAATAAATGGAGCTCATGATGTGGTTTTCATTGTGTCTGAACTGGATGAAGATATATACGAAAAATCATCATGATAGTCGGAAAACGAACTTTGGGAACAACCTTGACTACTTGTATTTGTTCTGCCTAACTTATCTTCTTATAATAAGAAAGAGCGGAATACTTTTACCCGGTAAATACAGGTAGTCACGGGCGGCCCCAACTGTTTTACTTTTTTTATATGCATGATGATCTGGTGGAGGATTGCGTTTTTGAGGGGGGAGATTTTCGACTGTCTCCTTTGCCTGGAGGGCTATATGACGGATGTTCATTTCAGGGATGTGTATTTGTCAGCGCGGACCTTTCCTCCAGTACCTTCAGGGCATGTGTTTTCAGAAACTGTGATTTCAGCCTTGCCAACCTTGAGGGCGTCAGCTTTCAGGATACGGTGTTCATAGGGTGTAAACTTCTCGGCGTTCAGTTTGCTCGGTGCCGCAAGGTTATGCTTTCCTTTTCATTTGAGGAGTGCATGATGCGCATGGTCTCTTTTACAGGCCTTAATATCCGGAATACGCGTTTCGAGAGCTGCGATATGCAGGAGGCCGATTTTACAGAAGCTGATATGACGGGAGCTGTTTTCTCCGGATGTGATCTGCTTAGGAGCACCTTCATGCATACCAATCTTGAAAAAGCCGATTTCCGTTCTGCATTCAACTACTCCTTCAGTCCTGAAACGAACCGGATTCGAAAGGCCCGTTTTTCTATGCCTGATGTTACCGGGTTGCTTGATGGCTATGGCATCATTATTGAATGAACTTTTTTCCTCGTGCATAAGAGGGGGGGAATCTGTATTTTGGGTGAGTTTCGATTATCATTTTAACCCGTTGCCGTTATGCAGTTTATTGATCTGATTACCCAGAAAGATCGCATCCGGGGGGCTGTTATGGCCCGTTTGGAGTCGATTGTGGACCGTGCCCAGTTTATTATGGGGGCTGAAGTGGCTGAGCTTGAGTCACAGCTTGCCGCATATGCTGGCACCAAGCATTGTCTTTCGTGCTCTTCTGGGACGGATGCGCTATTGATTGCGCTGATGGCGAAGGGTATCGGGCCGGGTGACGCTGTGCTGACGACGCCGTTTACTTTTGTGGCGACGGCTGAGGTGATCAGCCTTGCCGGGGCAACTCCGGTTTTCGTTGACATTGATCCCGTTTCTTTCAATATCAATCCTGATTGCATTGCCGATGGGGTGAAGGAGGCTGAAGCAAAAGGCCTGATCCCTAAAGCGCTTATCCCTGTCGACCTGTTCGGGCTCCCTGCTGATTATGACCGACTGGAGCCGGTTGCTCGGAACCATGGGCTCTGGATCCTCGAGGACGCATGTCAAGGGTTCGGCGGCGCGCTGCACGGCAAAAAAGCCGGCAGTTTCGGTCTTGTGGGAGCGACCTCGTTTTTTCCGGCCAAGCCTCTCGGTTGCTGGGGTGACGGCGGAGCGATTTTCACCGATGACGATGAACTGGCGGAACTGATGGTGTCGGTTCGCGTGCATGGAGGCGGAGCCGACAAATACAGCAATGTGCGCATTGGCGTGAACGGACGCCTTGACGCCATGCAGGCTGCGGTGCTGCTTGAAAAACTGACAATTTTTGAAGAGGAACTTCTGCTTCGCGACTGTGTTGCCAATGCTTACAGCAAAAGGCTTGCCGGTAGGGTGAGGGTTCCCGTGGTACCGGAAGGCTCCACCTCAGCATGGGCCCAGTATTCGATGCTTGCGGCCGATAGCGCTGAACGGGAATTGTTGATGGGTTCGCTGCAGAAAGAGGGGATTCCTTCTGTCATATACTACAAGATTCCGCTCCATCTCCAAGGGGCCTACGCCGGGCTCGGCTACCGTGCCGGCGATTTCCCCATCACAGAGGATATCTCCTCACGGGTCTTTTCTCTCCCGATGCATCCCTACCTGAAAGAGTCAGAGATTGAGCAGGTCTGCTCCACTCTCCTCGCCTGACCCCATTCCTTCTCTCTGATTTCGGCAGCACAACATTCAATATTGCTTTGCTGCCGGAGTTGGGGACACTCTTGACTATGTTTACTTATCAACTATGTTGACATCTAAGGGAAGAGCCCTTTTTATCAAGTATTTTTTTTCTTTGTCTTCCAAAACTCATGGTCCTTGTCAAGGAAAACTATTTGAAAAATATTATCATCAAAGTAACCAATAACACACTCTTTCCCTTGAATATGCATTGAACACCAAGTTATGTCTGGTAAAACATGTCTAGGATGACTAAATCCTGAGTCAAGTGGAAACCCAACTTTTGTATATGGCTTTATAATTTGTTGAGCTGTTGCTTGTCCAACAGTTAATTGGCAAACTTCTCTCAACTTTTTGACAGCCAATGCTAATAATTTTTCGTGTTCCCATTCTTCAAAATCTTGACCTTGTTTTCTGTCAAAATCCTTAAAACTTAATACTATTGAAGGCTCTTGTCGACCTTGTTTTATATCAATGCTTTTGACTTCTCTTTTGTAGGAAGCAGCATTTCTTTCCTTAAACTTGTCCTGCTTCCCTTTTCCCATACAAAAGTTCATTTAGTTTTTCATCAATATAAAAATAAGGTATTGCTCCATATTTACCTTCTAAATAGTTTTTATCAAACGCCGACTTATTTCTAACCTTATCGGTTTTGAAGTCGCCTAATGAAAAAAGTTCAGATGCCCCGAATTGATTTTTCTCTACAAACCATATTTGGTCTCTTCTGAAAGTTTCCTTGTTGAGCAAAGAAATATCATGAACTGCACAAATTAGTTGAGCATTGCTTTTATTAAACTTATGAAAAAATCCTACCAATCTTAAAGTCAAATGGCTATGCAATCTTGAGTCAAGCTCGTCAATAATTAAAACCTTTCCGTTTTGTAAAGTGTCATACCAAGGGCCAAGTAAATAAAGGATTTTCTTTGTTCCTTCGGATTCTTGTTTATCAAAGTTAAAGGGGACGGTATCAACTAGCACATTATTTTCATCATACTTCCTGTGAAATGTTATTAGCTGGTCTCTTTTGGGTTGCTTTGATTGAATTTTTTGTATGCTGGTTAAAAGATTGATAAGTTCTTCATCCTTTTCTTTTTCTCTTAAAATATCTAAATCAATGCCATTTACATCTTCTTCTGTAGTTGAAAGATTGGCTATCTCTAAATACTTTACAAAGTGTAACGCCCAATTAAAGAATTGTTTGTCAGACTTTAATTTATCAATCGTGTATCTTTTATGTCCACGGTCATGAATACCGTTAACAAAATTAAATTTTTTAAACCAATCAACTATGTTTGTTGATATTTCTTTGCCAAGTGTCGCAAGAAGTGAAAGAAATAGAACATTCTCTTTTACATCTTCTTCTTTACCTAAACCCTCTTTAAAGGCGGATTTATTTATTTCAATATTTTGTAAGTCTCTTTTGAATAAATATACTTCTTTACTAGTTGTATGAAATAGCCATTCAGAAACAATTTTGTCATAATCAATTTCAAAGCCATAACGATACTTTGTCTCTTTGTGAATGAATGAAATCTCAAAAAAGCTGGTTTCTTTTTCGGATTGCGTGTTTAATGCAAATTTCTCTAATGGAAATTTCCTTTCATTATTCTCCATTAATGCGTCTCTGAATGAGTTCAAGACTGTTTGTTTCATGAAACCCATTGCTTCAAGCAGATTACTCTTTCCACTTGCATTATTGCCGTAAATCACAGCAGTTTTAAGTAAGTTCAAGTTACCGCCAGTCCTTATTAGATGGCTATCTTGGTGTTCCTTGAAAGACTTAGCCACAACCATAGAAAGTGTAGTCAAGTCTTTAAACGAAAGGAAATTCTCTATGCTGAATTCTATTAACATTTCGGGTTCTTCGTAGAATTTAGTGGTAAGGCTCTAAGGGTAAGTACTGCATAATCAGATTGCCATGTTCAGCTTGCCACAGTAAAAGAGAATGCGGGTCCGGTAGCTTTCAAGGCTGTGGAACCCTCTGGCCGATGACTTTATCAACTGGATCTTGCTGTTGAGACCTTCGGAAACCGCATTGGTCGTGCGGTGTTTGACATAGTTCAGGATGTTGTCGAGATGTCGCTCTAGCATGTCCTTAACCTTGATCATCGGGTGCAGTTCTGAACGATCTACAGCCTTGCTCCAGTAGTTGAAGAAGTAACTGGCAGTGTCGCGACAGGTGAACCGCCAGAACACTCGGAACATGTTCTTTAACGACCAGGCTATGCCGGTTTTCAGTTCGCAGGCAATAATGAGTTCGTCAAAGCTTGAACGCTGCTTCTCTGACATGTTCTCTGGGTTGCGAAGCCAGGCATATCTTGAGCCGATAAGAGTTTTGTCGCCTACGGCATTAAGATTGCGAGACTCCTGGCGGCGGACCTTGTCGACGGATTCATTGAGATACTTGCTGACATGGAAATGGTCATGGACGATATCTGCATCAGGAAGGAGACTATTTACGGCGGTGGCAAAGGGCTTCCACATGTCGATGGCAACTGACTTGACTTTCTCGCGCTGTTCTCTGGCAAGGCTTGTAAGCAAATGTTCTGTGGCTTCGGTTGTGCGGGTTTCAACGACTTCAAGGACACGGCCTTCATCAAGGTCGTTGAGTGTTGTGACATACTGATGATCGACTCTAAAGCTCTTTTCGTCAAGACCGATATGTTCTATGGTTTCTGCTGTTCGTCTCTTCATGCCTCGCGCTACCGCGCGACGCATGACTTGATCCACTGCATGCCAACTGAGTCCAAGCAGTGTTGCAACGGCCTGAGTGTTCGCACAGTGCTGCAGCAGCTGAACGACGAAGCCTTCAAACATCAGGGTGAAGCGTGAGTGCTTGTCAGCCCATGGTGCTCCAGCTGTCTTAACGCCATGTTCTTTGCAGTTGACACGAGGAAGGCGGGCAACAAGGATGGTTTCGAACTGCATGGTATCGAGATGACGCCACTTCTGTTCTGGGGCCTGGTCATAGATGCTGCAGGTTTCTCCGCATTCCGGGCACGATATGCTCTTTCCTGTATAGACAAGGTTTATTACCACCTGCTTACCGAGCATAGACAGATCTACATTCTCGACTTTCCAGGTTGAGGGAAGTCCGAGGAGCTGCTGGTAATGGGTGGTCAGGCTTTGCATAACGAGTAGTAGGGTAAGGATGGATGATGCTTGGCACTACGCCAAGCTACCCATTTGACCCTGTTTTTCCATTAAAATCGGCGAAGAGCCACATTTCGTAATTGTCTTATTGAATTTGACTGCAAATATACAGTCGTAATTTGATATTTGCAAATATATTTCAAATTATCGTTTTTGATATGCGATTTTATCTGTTTCGCTGTTTTTTTTAGAATGACACCCAACTTTTTTATCTGCGCTACTCTATTGCGCTTTACATTCCATATGGGACGAATAAGCGCTACAAAGTAGCGTGTTATTGCTCGGCGCTCTTTTGTCGCGGTTATTACCAATCATCAAATGGGCTTTTAATTTGCTGTAAACTTTTTTTGCTGACATGGGTGTGGATTTCGGTGGTCTCTTAGAGATCATAAAAAACTCTGAATTTCGTATATTACAGCAGTTTCGTTCATACCTTTTCTGCCGTCATGAAAAACATCAATCCTCTCTAACTTTTCGACGAACATTTCCTCGCTGGAACGGCTCACCAAGCTCAAAGATCCGCTTGTGAAACTGGAAGCATATATCGACTGGAACATT
>JAVCDF010000003.1:0-115000 GCA_030765725.1 Candidatus Chlorobium antarcticum
AGGGAGAGAGAAAAAAAATGAAACCTGATAGAAACACCCCCACGAGCGTGGGGAAGACACTGGATTTTACTGGTGTTGACGGGGGGTTGGTGGAGATTCGTTTTGTGGCTTTATCTGTTTTTCAATCACAAGGGGCATGCCTGAAATTTCAGTAAAGTCTCTTTTCGTATCTCCTATCCCATAGATTTCATATCCAGGGGTCGTGTTGTTGCTGCAGAGAATCATCAGTCCGCTTTTTTCAGGACAGTGTTCATGCAGATACGCTACAACTTTTTTGGCTAGGGAGTCTTTTATTCCTGAAACAAAAATGTTCGCTCTGGGTTCAATGAACCAGAGTTTCATTCGCCCGCGTACGGCTGGGGGAAGATCATTAGCAACAACTACAAGCATGGTTATTTCCCGAGGAGTGATTCAATATCAGGCCCAATAGAGCCCAGAAGGTCAATTTCGATAACGCGTTTGCGGAACTCAGAGGCCAGTTTGTGCCGGCCATACTGCCCAGCCATAGTGGCCGTCATGGCAAACGCAAGGTCAATGCATAGTTCGGCTTTATACAGATCAGCAAGGTCATACACGAATGGCAACGGGCTGCCGGAATGGATGAATCCAATATGAGGAGAGTACCCCATACTGTGTACAGCCGATGAGATAATGCTGTAAAGAGCGGCGTTGGCTGCCGTGAGAATCCTGTTGGTGGTGTCGCTCATCTCAAATTTTCCGGGTACGAACTGTCTGCCTTTCCATCCCACATGATACTCGGCTGCTTTTTGCTCATACAATTGCCGTACGCGCAGTCCTTCCATACCCATCAACTGTTTGAGCGATTTGTTTTTCAATTCCACATCGGGAAACCGGTAAGCAAACATGCGTCGCGCAACATCAAGGGATTTATCGGGGTCAGCCGACATCATCATTTGGTGGCGGAAATTTCGGGTATTGCTGGTCGGAGTTTGACCTGCGGCAAAAAACATCATGCTGTCTTCAGCAACCCAGCAGATATTGCAGTTCGCCGCAGCCATAACTTTTATCGCTTCATGGGTGACTGAAGTTCCCGGGCCCAGAAGCACGCAGTTAAGCATGGCTATGGGAAGCCGGACAACATTGCAGTCACAGTCAATCCATTTCACACTGCTGTCGTCTATTTCCAGCCTTCCCCGTTCAAGATAGATGAACGGATACTTGTCCTTTACCTGTGGCAGGGTGTCCCGTGTAATTCGTATCAGGAGTCTTGCGGGGTTGCCTTTCTGGTTTTGACCGTCATTGGTTGTCATAGCTCATCATCTGTAAGGATTATGGTTACCCGTCTTTCCTTATATCGCTTTTGTGCGCCGAACTGAACAGGAACATCGTTCAGCGTCATGGTTTCCCCTTCCGTTTCGCCATCCACAACCCGGAATGCTTCAATCAGGTTTTTCTCTTCAGCAATGGTCGCCGTAGCAAGGAAAGCATCATTTTCGGATTCGTAACAGCCTCTGAAAATGATGTCGGTAGGAGCACAGCACTTTCTGCCGAGAAACAGATCCCAATGAGGCATAATCAATGCTTCAGCAAAAGCCTCAGACTTGGCTGAAGGGATTTCAATAACTGCCGCAAACACGCTGTCCTGCAGGTAATTACGGTAAGTGATTTTTGTTCCACCTTTTACAGCCCTCTCCCCATTGCCTTTCTTTGGAATCATCAGGTCTTGCCATGGGTCTTTTTCATCATAAGCACTTCCAACCATATGGAAGTCCCGTAAGAGTGCTTCTGCTGCTCTTTTCTTCTGTGTTCCATCCCATTGCTCTTTTGTTTTTCTGAAAGCCAGGGCCGTGTGGGAGAGCTGCGCCATTTCAGCAAGCAGTTCGTGTTGCTCCCCACCGGCACCAAGTGCACAGCAAAGCAATCCCAAAATCCCGGATTTTGTAGGGAAATCAAGGCTGTCCCGCCGGCCGAATCGGGAATCAGCCCCCCACGCCTGCAGGGGGCCTTCAAGCCAGAGCAGAAGATATTTGTTCTTCATAGGCCCTCCGCAGCATAGGATTTCAGATTATCGACAAGGCTGTCAATAGAGAAAGATGTATCCTCACCGAAGGTGTACTCGCGTTCCTTTCCAAAAAGCGATCCGGCAAGGGCTTCTTTCTTTGCCAGATACTCTTTAAGGGCATCAATGCTTTCCTGAAGGTATCCGCCGTTCTTTGCTCTCACTGCCGTTTCAAACGGCACCTGAAGTCGCTGGCCTTTTCGGATGTAGATTTTGGCAAACTCCCACGGTGAAGCGCCCGACTGGGTTGTTTGCCGCGCACTCGGAACGGCTACAAAAAGAGCCTTAGTGAACGCCTCTATGGCTGTTTCAATACCCTCACCCTCAAGCGACTCATACAGCTGTCCCAGGTCAAGGCTAATGTAACGGTAATAGGTGGCAGAGTTGAACTCAAGGCTCCCCATATGTGCTGAACCGGGTTCTTCAGCCAAATCGTCCAGCGCGGTAAAGAACTCAACTTCATTGCTCACCTTGTGTGTTGACAGGGCATGCGAAAACGAAGCGGCAGCTTCAACATTCAGTTCACTGGCCTGTGCAACCATTCTGCCGAAAAGGGCAATATCAAGACCGTCGAGCGCAGGGTTTAATGTTTTCTTCGCGATTTTGTGCAGTTCCTTTTCGCTCAGATCTTTTGCCTTGAACTCTTGTGTTTCAGCATAATCAGCAAATGCAGCCGCTTCATTGGAGCTGAAAAAGAAAAGAGTGTCCTTGCTGAATGCGGCCGCAATTGCTGTTCCGCAAGCTTTGGCATCTTCCTCTGTAGCACCTTTCGCCATACATGCATTGGAAATAAGTGAATCCATTTTTTTCGTGCGGATGCCAAGTTTGATGCCGAAATCCTGCATGGCAAGGCGCACCTGGCGTTTCCAGCATTGTGAACTGACTCTGGCGCGATTTGTTCCGCCAACCATTGCGCTTTTGGGTGCCCCAACATCGTCCCGGTTCAGGCATGTTACCGGGAATGACTGGAGAATGTGGTATTCAATTCTTGTGCTCTTGAAAGGGTTCTGAGTGCTCATTGTAGTAGTTGATTAGTTGTTGGTTGAAACGATTATCGGAGCAATCTGCAGCATGCCGAAGCCGAACGCCCGGCCCCGCCCAATGCCCTGTTGAAAGCTTTTTCTGAAAAGAGATCGGTCCTGAACACTGAGTACTCCAGTAATCAGTGCGCGGCCCTGAATGACCTTGTTGTCCTTCTTGGTGAACTGCTTCGTCTGCATCACGCGCACTTCCAGAGATTCGGGATGAATCTTGAACCCCCAGGAGGATGGTGCTTTGGTAATGAACCACGGTTCAATATCCGCGCGGTTGCGGAGAGCAACCAGTTTCCGGGAAGCATTGTCCCGCCGGGTGGGATTAACCAGTACCTCAAACTGGTAATGGTCATGCTCCAGAAAAGCATCCCCAACCGCTTTGGATTCCAGAGTTCCGAATTCCGGAGTTCTGGGCTCTCGGTCTGAAAGGATGAGAATTACCCTGTTGTTGATGTCACCGCCTTTATCTGCAAACAGGAATCCGCTTGGAACGCTGGCATGTTTTTCCTCGTCGGATCGAATGTCCTCAAAAAGGCTGTACACAACTCTGTGCAAAGAATAGTCATCCGTAACCCGTAGCGACTGTATGTCACGGCGGTTCAGTTTCAGTATGCTTGCAATCATGCGGCGGCCTCCTCTTCAGCTTTGGCTTTCTGGTTGTAAAAATCCATAGCCCATTGGGTTTTTACCGTCTGACTGTCAAGGTTGAACCTAAGGAGTTGGTTAAGCAGTCGCGCATAATCCAGCGACACATTACCTTTTGCGCCAATAAGGCTGAAGAGCGGTCGGAGAATACGGCATGCCTCTTCAGATGATTGGCAGGCAAGCAGTCGCCGAAGGCGTGCTTTTGCCTGATCGCTCTGATTGCCATCTTCATAGCAACGAGCAATACCGGCTCCAATGCCTATGCGCCCGTTATGTTCCGGCTTTGCCCTTGCAATTGCTGCAGCTATAGCTGCATAGGGAATCCGCTGCCATGGTTTCTCCAGGTCTATATTGAATGCAGCGAGAAACTCCCAGCTCTGGTACTCGGTTGCAGGGTTGTCGGCACGCTTCAGTGCCGCAGCTGTGCCATTGTCCTTGCATTTCTCAACAATAAACTGCACAAACGCGTCTGACTTCCCTGTTTTGGGTTTCATTTCTGTGCTCATGGGTATGCTATGGTTAAGGGTTGAGATACTTTATAAAGTTCGGGCGGTTTTTTGCCCAGGCATCCAGCTGCCGGGCAGTGTCTTTCTGGCAGTAATGCTCAAAGGCGTGCATTGCATCTTGCGCAATGGATTTTCTGACTGTAGGAAGTGATGTGGGCTTGTCGCACGCATTGAGCAGCGGCTGAAACTTTTTTTCACAAGCCTGCCAGAACAATGAAGATGCCTGGCCGGCAAATGCACTATCCTCAATATTCATTGTTTTGAAATAGCCTCTTGTTGCGGTATACACGGTTTTCGATAAATGTTCAAGGGCATCCATTTCAACTTTCAGAAGTCCGTACCATTGTTCTCCAATCACAGCAGTATCAAATTGAACGAATGATTCTATGAAGTCATTGTTCTGCTTTATAGACTGGTCTCCAGCATTTGCCGTCACTGCCAGTCCTCCTGACCAGATGCCAATGCGTTCATACCGCTGTCGCGCAGGAGGTATTCCGTAGCGCAGGAACTGGCAATCATACCCTCCCGTAATTCCCGCATCCATAAATGACAGCATGGCAGACAGCTCCCTCCATGGTCTCTTGTTGGGATCAGCCCAGATGAGTTTGACCTTTCCATCCAACATCCTGATTGCCATTCCCGGCTCGCGCCATCCATCTTTGTGGCTTTTGTACTGAATACCCTCACCATAAAAAACCCCATTCTCCTTCAGTAGCACAAATCTTGAAAGGGAGAGCAAGGTTGCCATATATGAGCTTTTAAGATCCCTCGCAACAGGGCAGTCTTCACCTTTTGGCATCTGTTCCCATGGCGCAGTGCCAAGGCCAGAGGTCCAGTAACTGTTCTCTTGGATGTGCTCAAGGCTCAGAAGATTGAGTATTAATGAGTCGGCTAAAGTCGGACCGACCAAATGCGAGTGCAGGTAACCCACATAATTACCCAAACTCGGAGCAGGCTTAGCTGATACAGATTTTCCCGTGAATCCATCAGTAAGCGGGTCGAGATTCTTTTCGATTCTTTTTCCAGATAAAGCAAAGTTCATCAGTGTTACCAGATAAAGAGCTTTCTCGGAATCGTCAAGTTGCCGGGGGATCTGTTGCTGGCTGAGGATGGTATTGTTCTCTGCTGGCATGTCAGGGTAGTAGCCCAAGCCGATAGGGCGGGGCCTTGCATTTTCTTCGGCTTTGAGTTTTGCTGATTTCGAAGTGGCCGATTTCAGTTCCGTAGCCAATCGCCGTTTAATCAAGCCCTCAATGGCAGGCATCTGCAGGAACGGCGTCTCGCCATACAGCCAGAACCGTTCTCTCCACTTTTCAATGTAGTCTAGGCAGTTTTTTCGGAAATCATCAACTGTAAGAGCATCCAGCGCGGCATTATCCTCTGGAGTATATGCCGACTGGGCTATTGCAAGCAGGAGTTTCGTGATGGCAAGCTTTTGTATGGGGTTGCCGCCGAGCTCCCTGATTGCAGGGTCAGCAAACGCCTGTCGAAGGCTGATTTTCCCTTTGCCTGCAGCAGGAATCCAAAGTTCGTCGACCAGATTGAACCGGTTTTCAAGCGAATTGATCGTCATGGTTCGTCATTTATATTTTAATGGACCGGTACCCGATCCTGTCGTTGTAAGTCAGCCGGTAGCGCCCTGAAGCATCTCGCCCATCAAGTTCTTTTATGGAGCCGTCATCCCCCACAAGCGCAATGCGTAACAAGCTTTCCTCGTTTTGGTCACCGAGATAGCAGTATCCGGAAAGCCAGTTCAGGGTATTGCGGTTAAGAGCTGGTGGCGCCATGTATGGTGCGGTGTGTAGTGTCTGTTGGGCAATGGTTGCCGCCAATTCGCGCTGCACCCTTTTTGCACCAGAAGGAACTGCCCCGGGAAGAAAAACAGTGCGATTGTCGAGGAGGGTCAGCAAAGTCCCTTTCTTGGCCTTGTCATGGTGGATGGAGCGCAGCAGAAGAATCTCAATGTTTTCTTCTTCACTGTATCGGGTCCGTGCCCGGTCATCCGAGGCAGTCTGTATGCCCTTGGCTACACCCTGCAAGGCAAGTAATTCCAGAATACCGCGTTTTTGCTCAAGCACCGCTTTATGTCGTTGTAGTTCGGGGGGGTCTTTGCGTTCCCTGTAGGTTTCTTCAATCAAGGGGCGAATATCATCAGGAAGGCTGACCCCTTCAATTTCCGCCCATACCTCAAGGGTTCTCAGCAAAACATAAGGGCTGTAAATCTTTGCCGTCGAGCCGAAAGTTGATTCAGGATTTTTCAGTGCCCTTTTATAATCCGCACTCAGCACCCATGTTTCACATGCGGCGCCTTCAGGGCGTGGAGTCGCTTCATGTCGCCATAACCTGCCAATACGCTGTAGCAGCATGTCAGAAGGGCAGATGCGCGTGACAAGAAAATCCGCATCAATGTCCAGCGACTGCTCAAGCACCTGCGTTCCCACAAGAATACGCCCCGAGAGTTGTCGCACGGCGGCATTATTCTTCCCATACCGTGAGACCCAATAATCTTCAATTCGTTGGCGGTCAGCATGAACAAAACGGGAATGGAGCAGACCGCACTCAATATCCATTCCTTCTGTTCTTGCTGCAAGAATGCTGAACGCCTCCTGCGCCTCACCAACAGTGTTTTCAATCCAGAGAACCTGCTGGCCATTTTCGGCTCTTATGAGAGCCTCCTCAATTGCTTCGGTCCGGTCTTCCGTCTGGTAGATCTTTACGGTTGCTGTTGTTCCTACTGAAGCGGTTCGTTCAGTGATATGATCATCGCCATTATGATGGGCAGTAATGAGCGGATAAGCATCTTCAGCGCGCGCACCCGAACCAATGAACCGGCCTCTCCTTTCATTGGTCAGCGTAGCACTCAAAATGATTACCGTGCAATGAAGGCTTCTCAGCAGCGCCACAAGTTTATCAAGGATGGTCCCGGTATATGAATCATAAGTATGAACTTCATCAAGGATTACCACTTTCCCCGCAAGCCCGTAGGCCCGCACAAACCCATGCTTCACATTCATGGCCGCCATCAGAGCCTGATCAACTGTTCCTACGGCGAAGGGTGCAAGAATTCCCCGTTTGCCGGTACTGAACCAACTTTTGCCGGGGCCGCCCTCGGCACCGATGTCATAATCCAATAGCCACGATTTACTGTGCAGAAGAAGTGATTGTCGGTGCGGACTCTCTGGAGCAAGAATCCTGTCAATAAACGCATTAACCCGCTCATGGATTTTGTTGGAGGTGAGCTGGGTAGGAAGGCCGAAATATATGCCAGTGGCATTCCCTGAAACCATCATGGAATACGCCGCATACAGGGCAGCTTCAGTTTTCCCTATACCCATAGGGGCTTCTAGTATGTAAGTGCCAGGAGAGGAAACCTGCTCTATCAGAAGCTGCTGAGTGCTACGGGTATCAAACCCGAAAACTTCCTTGAAGCTGAGGCCAGCTTGCAGTTGCGGCTGAACAAAACCTGCAGCCTCAACCGCATCGGGCAGTAGCGTACGCCAATTCAATGCAGGATCATCAAACATTCCTCCTGACCCAATCCAGTCAGCCACACAGGTTAATCCCGAAATTGTCAACGCTTGCAGCTGGGTTACAGCAGGAAACTCCAGCTGTAATTCACTCTTGATGTGATCAACCAGTTCAGCCCGTCTCTGTTGCCACATTGGTCCGCCAAAAATTTTATCATTGGCCATTTGGCCAGCTATGGATGGAGGGAACCCATGGTGTCGGCCAAGAATTTCCGGGATAAACTTACCAGAATCCAGCGCCTGCATAGAGACCATACTTGTCCCCGCATGTCCACCCCAACCTCTTTCCAGAGACGGTTCCGCTTCCGCAAGGCCAGAAAGGGAATTCGGAACATACCCGTCAATCCCACGATGGATTTTCTCCTGAAAAGTCGGGCTGACCTTACCGATATCATGGGTAGCTGCAATCAATGAAGAGCCTGAAGGGAATAATGAATCCCTCAGTAAAGGAGACATCCTTTCAATCAGCATTCGCGCAACTTCACCCACAATGCAGCAATGGTCGAAAACAGTTCGGCCTCCAGCTCTTGTCAGGTTATCAGCGAACCGGGTTTTTGCTAAACACGCCTCAAGGGGCAAAGCAACCGGCTCAGCCAGGTCATCAGCGCAGCGTATTCTTGCCTTGGGAGATCGCATATTCTATTGGGCGAAGTGAGCAAATAACCTCTATCGGCGAAACTTTGCCCGCCAGACAGTTTTGTTCCATCAGCCACCGCAAATCAAAGTCACGGGGGAACATCAGATAGTTACAGATTTGATACGGCAATAAAAAATATTCTGCGTGTTTCGGTCGTTTTTATGAGTCGGTATTGCCAATAAGATAATTGGGGCAGTAGGACAATGGCCGTCATAGGCTCGTTTTTTTCTTGATTGAATCTTTTTTTTGACTTGCGACCTGATTGCTGCGGAATGGTTTTGCTCTTGTTTGTGTTATGTATTAACATATGATCATAAGATCATATGAATGTGGATAGATAAAAACCAATGACTGAAAACCGTTCTGATATATGCCTTGGGCAGTGCTTTCACCCTGAAATTGTTGAGCGGGTGAGTGGCTCTATGGCATCAGAGGAGGATCTGTTGGCTGTGGCTGAGCTTTTCAAGGCGCTTGGTGATGGGACGAGAATGTCAATTCTTGGTGCTCTGCTCCGTTCGGAGCTGTGTGTGTGTGACTTGACATTGATACTCAAGATGAATCAATCTGCAGTGTCGCAACAGCTTCGTGTGCTGCGGGGGGCGAAGATAGTCAAGTCCAGAAAGGAGGGGAAGAATGTGTACTACTCGCTTGACGATCGGCATATTTCCATGCTGATGGAAACAGGGTTTGAGCATGTGAGGGAAGAGCGGAAGCCGTAATGTGCTGTAACCCGATAACAGGGGAAAATCAATCATGAATGAATTTATAGCCTTACTGCATTCAGTCCTTGTTGCTTCGTGGCATGTTCTTGTTGAGGCGGCGCCGTGGATGCTTATGGGGTTTGTGGTGGCGGGGCTGTTCCGTGCTTTTCTGCCGGGCGATATGATTGCCAAACATATGGGGGGAGGCGGGATAAAGGGTATCCTGAAGGCCTCTGCGCTTGGCGTTCCGGTGCCTTTGTGCAGCTGCGGTGTTTTGCCTGCAGCGGCAGGGTTGAGGAAACAGGGCGCGGGGAAGGGGCCTGTCGCTTCGTTCCTTATTTCAACGCCTGAGACGGGCGTTGATTCCATTGCGGTTACCTATGCTCTGCTTGATCCCTTGATGACGGTTATCCGTCCACTGGTGTCCTTTGTTACTGCTATAGCTGCGGGGGTTTCGGTGGCTTTTTTTGAGCGGTTTGAGAAAACTGCCCCTGTTGCTCCGGAAGCAGAAAAACCTGCTGGCTCATGCTGCTGCAGCAGTACCTGTTCGGGCGACGATGCAAAACCAGAGCGACCGCCTTTTTTTGAAAGGCTTCGTGGTGGGTTGGCTTTCGCGTTCTCCGATCTTCTTGCTGATATTGGGAAATGGTTTTTTCTGGGTCTTCTGCTTGCTGGGTGTATCTCTGTTTTTGTGTCGCCCGATATGCTTCAGCGGGTTGCCGGCAATGAGTTTCTCTCAATGCTGATGATGCTTGCCATTTCGGTGCCGCTCTATGTTTGCGCTACTGCTTCAACCCCTGTTGCGGCGGCACTTGCCCTGAAGGGGATTTCTCCGGGGGCGGCTCTGGTGTTCCTGCTTGCCGGGCCGGCAACCAATGCGGCTTCACTGACGGTTATTTCGCGTATGCTTGGCAGAACTTCAACCGCCGTCTACCTTGTGAGTATTATTGTGATGTCACTTGCTGCGGGTATGCTGGTCAATGAGCTGTATCGCTACCTTGGGCTTGATATCACGCACTGGGTAGGGAAGCAGGTTCATGCTGAGCCTTCAGTGATGGCTGTTGGTGCAGCTGTTGTTCTTGTGGCTTTAACGCTGAGGGCAATGCTGGTGAAAGGGCGACAGTAGTGTTAAGCTGTTTTACGGGTTATGATGAATCGGTTGGCTATAGTAACGAAGAGTGTTGCTTTTGATGATTGAAACATTCCATATGGAAAACAATGCAGTGCAGGGTAGTGGCCGGTTTACGGCAGTAGGCGGGGTTCGTCAACCCATATCCGACACCTCGGCACTCGTGCTGCTTTGGTGTGGAGCTGAGATTTATGAGTCTGACGCTGTCAGGGAATATGCCGGTATGCTTGATTTGTCTGCAGGGCAGGAGCTTTTGGCGCGGTGCCATGCTGTGTGGGAGGAGTACGACCGGGTTATCCGTTACCGGAAGCTCTGCATAGCCCGTGAGGCAAAGGCGAGCCTGGCGACGGGCGAGTTACGGCAGGTGATTATTTCGGGTGCGGGGTATTCCATGCTGGGCATTGAGCTGGCAAGCTTGTTTCCGGGAGTGAGGGTGTTTGAGATTGACTCAAGCGGTATGAGGGAAAAAAGAGGAATGGTTGAAGGTCTTGCTTTTGCTGCGGGAAGCAGCCTGCATTGCCTTGAGGTTGATGTTGAAGATCATGCCGGGTTGCGGGACATTCTTTCAGGTGCGGGATGGGATGCTGGCGTCCCTTCTCTCACGATTGTTGAGGGGTTGTCTTATTATGTGACGAGAGAGAGTGCTCTTGGGCAGTGGCGGAGTTTGGCTGCAGGCTCAAGGGTTGTTTTTGAGTATCTCGTGCCCTATGCTGAGGTGAAGGCGGAGCGGAGGGATATTCCGCGCCTGGTGTTCGAGGAGATTATGCAGTATTGTTCTTTGATGCGCGAGTTCTCGTTCTGGCGTGAGGAGGAGGTGCGCCGTGAACCGGGGTTTGTTGTGGAACGATGCCACACGCTTGCTGATATTGAAGCCTTTTTTGGGGATGGGCAACGGGTATTTCCGGCGAGGGGAGACGGGTGGATTGAGATTGCTGTTTTGAAGGTTGGCGAAGGGTTGGTGGATAGGGTCGGATTGTCGTGATTTTTGACTTAAACGGGGATATCTGTCGTAAATGTCAACTTAAGTCGTGCTTGAGCGAAGTCAAGTGTGGAGAACAGTTACTTGAAGATGGTGACGCCTTGGGGTAGGTGGCCACTGTACCTTTACTCAGGCGTTGATGAGCCGGTCTCTGGAGGTTCCACACTCTTTTTGAATTCGTCGATGTGTGTTTTTTCCCAGAGGGGAACCTTGCCGAGGTAGGCTGCCCGGCCTATGACATGGGCTGCTACGGGTGCTGTGAGAAAAAGAAAGACGATAATTGCGATGGCCCGTGATGCGATGCCGAAATCCTGCCAGTAGAGGATGGTTCCTATGAGCACAAGCCCTATGCCGAGGGTGGAGGCTTTTGTTGTTGCGGACATGCGTGTGTAGAGGTCAGGCATGCGCAGAATGCCGACCGCTGAAAGCAGTATGAAGAGGCTCCCCATGAGGAGCAGGCTGCCGCTGAGAATTTCTTTCATTGTTTTACTCTCCTTCCAAGATAGAATGCAAACGCTACGGTGCTGAGAAAGGCAAGCAGCGCAAGGATGATTCCTACATCAAGAAATGTTGTGGTGTTTTTCTGGATTGAATACACCGCGATAAACGCGATGGCGTTGGCTGAAAGCAGATCGAGCGCAACGATGCGGTCCTCTATTGAGGGTCCGACGATCAGGCGCAGAAATATGATCAGTATCGACAGGCCGATAACGATTACCGATATCTGTGTAGCCCATTCCATGAAGTTCATCGCATTACCTCTATCAGGCGTTTTTCAAGGCCGTTTTTAAGCTCCCGGCGGAACTGTTCGGCATCCTTAACATACAGAGCGTGTACAAAGAGCGTGCCCCTGTCGGGCGACACATCAAGGCTTAGGGTGCCCGGGGTGAGGGTCACAAGGTTGGCGAAGAGTGTGATTTCAATATCGCTTTTCACATCCAGCGGCACGGCAACAATGCCGGGTTCCATGTGATCTTTCGGTGTTACGATGTCATAGGCTACTTTCAGGTTTGCGACGAGGAGTTCCTTGAGAAAGTACAGGACGAACCTGATTACCAGCAGGAGCTTGGAAAAGTAACGGGTTTCACCCCAGGCCGGGCGCGTGAGCCACAGCAAAAGATACCCGACAAGCAGTCCTGCCGTGAAGGTTCCGGCGCTTACTTCGCCGGTCAGCATCATCCATGCAACCGCCAGGAGTATGTTGAGTAGGAGGAGGTTCATGGCATTCCTCCGGTTACGGCTTTACTATAAATGCTTGCGTCAAGCAGTTCCAGTGAAGCCCGGTCGGCGAGTACGAATAACGGCTCGAACCAGATACCGGAGAGTATTGTGAGCATCCCGAGGATGACCACTGGTGCAATCAGGGCAATCTTTTTGCCCGAAGAGAGCGCGTGGTATTCCTGGCCTCTGTTTCCTGTGTCCTCGCCACGGGGATCGTCTTTCAGGAAGGCTTCGTTCCAGATTTTGATCATGGAGTACAGCGTGAGCATACTCACCAGAAGGGCTACGCCGACTGCAAGCCACTCTTGAGCCTCTAGCCCTGCCCGGATAACGGTGAGTTTTGCCCAGAAGCCTGAGAGCGGAGGTATTCCGGCAAGAGCGAGTGCTGGAACGAGAAACAGCAGGCCGAAGAGGGGGTAGGTTGCATACAGCCCCCCAATTTGCCGGAGGTTCCATGAGCCCGATATGAGCCGTATGATTCCGCTGAGATAGAAAAGGTTGGTTTTTGCGACGATGTTGTGCACGATGTACAGCAGCCCTCCTGCTATAGCCAGTGGTGACTGGATTGCCACGGCGAATATCATGTAGCCTATCTGGCTGATGATGTGGAAGGAGAGGAGCTTGCGGAGATCGTACTGGGCAACTGCGCCAAGCACACCTGTTGCCATTGTGAATGCCGATACCCAGAGCAGTATCTGGTGGATGAGGGGTGTGCTTTCGAGGGTAAAGATGGTGGTGAAGAACCGTATGATTGCGTATACCCCGACCTTGGTGAGCAAACCGGCGAATATTGCTGAAACAGCGATATGTGGCGTATGGTAGGATGCCGGGAGCCAGAAGAAGAGGGGGAAGACTGCGGCTTTTATGCCGAAAGTGATGAGAAATAGAACGGCAACAACTGAGAGCAGTTCCCTATGTTCCAGTAGGGGAAGGCGCATGGCGAGGTCTGCCATGTTCAGCGTGCCGGCCATGCCATACAGAATTCCCACAGCAGCAAGAAAGATTGCTGAGGAGAGCAGGTTCAGCGTTACATATTTTATTGCGCCTTCAAACTGCTCCGGTTTGCCTTCCAGAACGAGCAGCACGAATGAGGAGATGAGCATGACCTCGAACCATACATAGAGATTGAAGATGTCTCCGGTCAGAAACGCTCCGTTGATTCCCATCAGAAGCAGCTGTATGAGTGGATGGTAGAAGTTGTGCTCCTGCTTCTCATCAACAGAGCCTATTGAATAGATGGCTGTGGTCAGACCGATGAGTGAGGACATGGTCAGCATGATGCAGGAAAGCGTATCGACAACCATTGTGATGCCGAACGGAGCTGCCCAGCCGCCTGCCTGCAGAGAGAGAATGCCGCCGGAAAGAACGCTGTTGAGCAGTATGGCAGAGACAACCGAGAGCAGGAGGGTTGAGAGCACGCCGAGCAGCCGGTGCGCTGCAATGCGGCGAGGAAACAGCAGCATGATGAGAGCTGTTGCGAAGGGTACCAGAACCGGCAGTATGATGATTCTGTTCATAGACTCTCCTTCTCAAGCTGGTCTGTGTTCCTCATCTCGTCAAGATCTTCGGTCTTCAGCGTCTGGCAGGTTTTTTTGAACAGCGCTATCGTGAACGCCTGTATTCCGAAGCCTATTACAATGGCTGTAAGAATGAGGGCCTGTGGAAGAGGATCGGCAAAGGGTTCGGCAATGTTTGTGGTTCCTTCTGGTACGAATGCCGGCGCGCCTTTGGTCAGACGGCCAACGGTAAAAATCATGAGATTGGCGGCATGGCCGAGAATGACCAGGCCGAAAATTACCTTGACCATGTTTCGCCTCAGAATGAGGTAGATCCCTGCTGCATAGAGTAGGCCGATAATTACTGGAAGCAGAACCCTCATAAGCTGCACTCCTCCTCAGCCAACGCAAAAATAATGGTGAGCGTGATGCCAAGCACCAGGAAGTATACCCCGAAATCGAACAGGAGCGGGGTTCCAACCTTTCCGATGGATGCAATGCCGGTATCGATCCATAGTGCGGTCATGAACGGCTGTCCCGATACAAGTGAGGGTACTGTGCTCAGAAAGGAAAGCAGCAGGCCAAGCACTGCTGCGCGAAGTGGGTCGACGCGCAGAATTGAGCGGGCTGCATCAAGTCCGTTGGCAATGAAGTAGAGCGCAAAGGCGGCGGCCGCTACCAGCCCGCCAACGAAACCGCCGCCGGGTTCGTTATGGCCGCGCAGGAGCATGAAGACTGAAAACATCAGAATCAGTGTGAGCAGGTAGCGCGATGCGGTTGCAAGAATTACTGAATTCAAGGTTGCGCCCTCCTTCCTGTTGCGGTTTTGAGCATTGCCAGCACCCCTATTGCTGCTATTGCAAGCACTGTGATTTCGCCCAGCGTATCAAGCGCCCTGAAATCCACAAGAATAACATTGACCACATTGAGCCCTTTTCCTTCCGGCAGGCTCGCTGCTGCGAAATAGTTTTTCAGTTCCGTTGAGAGCTCGAAGGAGGTGGCAAAGAGCACAACAAGCGTCATGAACACCCCGACTGAAGAAGCGATAACAGCATCCCTTATTCTGTTTGAAGAACGGGAGCGTTTGAGAAACTTAGGCAGCTTCTGGAGCACCAGCACAAACAGAATCACATTCAGCGTTTCAATGGCGAATGTGGTGAGCGCAACATCGGGGGCACTGTAGAGTACGAAGATAATGCCTATTGAAAAACCCATGACACCCAGCGACACAATTGACTTGAGCCTTGAGGTTGATGTTATCAGTAGGCCAGTTGCAACAATGATGATGAACCCCAGCGCTGCCTCATAAAAGGTGATTGAATAATCAGGAACGATGGATAGCTCTTCGGCCGCTCTGTAGAGAGCAAAAGAGGCTGGGATGAGAGCAGCAATAACAATGACGATGGTATAGTTGCGAAGGTAACCGTTCTGCAGAATCCGTGTTTGCAGTTTTGCGAACGATAGCATCCCCTTCAGTGCAGTTTCGTACCATGCTGAAGGCTTGAGGAAGGCGGGAAGCGTCGGGAAGCGGAACTGTTGGAGAACAATTGGACGCAGTGCATAGAGTAGGGCGCCGAGCAGCAGGGTAAGGAAGCTGAGTATCAGCACCAGATTGACCCCATGCCACAGGACGATTTTCAGGCTGAGTTCTTCGGAAAGGATGCTTCTGGCAGATTGCTCCAGCATGTTGGAGATGAAAAAGTCTGGAAAGAGACCGAGGAGCAGTCCGAGAGTGGCAAGAAGAGCTGGACCAATCAGCATTTTCAGCGGAGCCTCGTGCGCCTGTTTCGGGGTCTGACGAAGCTTTCCAAAGAATGGCCGGACTCCCACAAGCAGCGTCACCATGACTATAAAGGCATTGGCCAGCACTGCTGCTGCAATAAGCACGAGACCCCAGCGGTCGAGTTCCAGTATTGCCTTATAGACGGTCTCCTTGCCAATAAAGCCAATCAGGGGGATGACTCCCATCATTGAAAAGGAGGCCAGCGCAGCGGTTGTTGCCGTTATCGGCATTGCTTTTCGCAAGCCTCCGAGTTTGCCGATATCGCGTGTGCCGGTTTCATGATCAAGTGTGCCGGCAACAAGAAACAGTGTTCCCTTGTAGAGCGAGTGTGCTATGAGGTAGATGAAGAACGCTTTGATTGCAAGCTCCGAGCCGATTCCAAGAAGCATCACAAGCGTGCCGAGTACGGAGAGGGTTGAGTATGCAAGCAGCTTTTTGAGGTCTGTCTGCCGGAAGGCAAGCGTGGCGGTGAAGAGCATGGTTACTGCTCCTGTTATGAGAACCGTGTCTTGCCAGAGAGGGGTTCCGCCGATTTCGTGGTTCAACCGGGCTATCAGGTAGACTCCGGCCTTGACCATGGTTGCTGAATGCAGGTAGGCGCTTACTGGTGTGGGTGCCTCCATGGCATTGGGCAGCCAGAAATGAAAGGGAAACTGGGCTGATTTGGTGAAGGCTCCGAGCAGGAGAAGCACGACAATGGCGGGATAGAGTGCATGGCTGGTGATGAGCCTGTTCATGTCGTAGAACGAAGAAATCTCGTAAGTGCCGGTTACGCTTCCGAGCAGTAGAATGCCTGCCAGCAGCGCAAGGCCGCCGCCTCCGGTTACGAGCAGTGCCTGTAGCGCAGATTTTCGGGATGACTCTTTGTGATGGTTGAATCCGATCAGCAGATATGAACTGAAGCTCGTCAGCTCCCAGAATACGAAGAGCAGAAGCATGTTATCGGAGAGAACAAGGCCGAGCATTGAGGTCATGAAAACGCCGATGTAGAGATAAAACCTTCCGGCATCTCTGTACCCTTTCATGTATGCACCGGCAAAGAGAAACACTGCTGCGCCTACCAGCGTGATGATGAGCGCGAACGATAGGCTCAGCCCGTCCAGCAGAAAGGAGAGATTGATTCCAAGAGATGGTACCCATGGCAGCGATTCCCGTACGGATTCTCCGGCTGCGATGCGTGGGTAACGCGACAGAAAGCTGAAAAACATATACAGGGGAAAAGTGACGGCAATCCAGCCAAAATTTTCCCTGTAGCGCTTGTACAGCACGGGCGCCATCGCTGACGCAAGGAATCCTATTGCTATGAGAGTTAGCACTGTTTTGCGTTCCAGTTCATAGGGTGCTCGTTACTCTGAAGTTTGCTTTACTTGCCGTTCCAGTCCGCCCAATTGTTCGGTGTCTCATACCAGCGTAGGTTGGTGATGGTGACGCCCTGGGGAAGATGGTCTTTAACCTGGCTGAATGCCCATTTGGCTAAGTATTCAGCTGTGGGAGGCTCGTCTGTGACGAGTACGCGGGTGTTGCGCTTTAGGATGAACTCGAGGTCCTCATGGTCATCTTTCCATACGGCGAAGCCGTGGTCAAGCTGGTTGTGGATGTGCTCCACCATAATGTCTTTGAGGAACTTGAAGTCCATTACCATGCCTTCCCGGCTGTCGCCTTTTTCTGTGACAACCGGGCCTTCAATGGTGGCAACTATTACTCCGCGGTGGCCGTGCAGCTGGTTGCAGAACGAATAGTGGTTCGGCAGGGTGTGGCCGTAGTCGATCTCAATTTTGCGTGATATCTGCATTCCTTTGCCTGAGTGTTGTTGCCGATTGGGGTTGGTGCTCTGCAAGCAAAGTGTACGCAAAAAAAACCGCTTTCAAAAGCAGATGTGCCTCCTGCCACTCATGCATACGATTGAATTGCTTCGCCTTCCTCAAAGTGCTCTCGGAGGGTTACTATGCTGAGCGGTTGCTTGAAGCGAAGCTGGTAGTGGGGTCTGTCGGGGAACCCTTTCCAGAACCCTCCCCATTCAATGTCGGGAGTCAGTCCGATTCTGGCGGCTTCGTCATATTCCTCTCCGTCGGTGACATATCCCCCTTCAGCGGTGAAGATGCCGATATCCCAGGCAATGCCGAAGTTGTGGCTGCTGCAGCCTCCTCTGGCATTGGTGACCCTGGGGCCGGGGTTGCCGTAGCGTCCACGGCGGAAGAGTTCGTCCTGCTCTTTGTAGGTGCGTGTGCCTGAAATGACCCTGACCCTCATCCCTCCTTCCAGAACCCGTGCAAGGAAGATGCGGCACACGCGTTGTGCACGCAGAGAGAGGGTGGCTATATTCTGTTCGGAGCGGGTGTCGAACGCGCCAAACTCTTGCTGTATTGCGGTTGAGCGCGCACTGAATTCAAGGTAAGCCCGTTCGGTTATTGGCCCCCAGAGACCATCAAGCGCACCAAGGTAGAGTCGTTCAGCGGCAAGGAGCTGTTGGGTAAAGAGTACATCGTCGTGGAAATGTATAAAACTCATGGCACAGCCTCCATTCTTTTATGTAAAGAGGGGGGGGGACTGCAATGTAGCTCAGCTGGGGATTTTTTTTGGCTCTCTGAAACGCTATTTTATTTGAACCTTTTACGGGAGAGGCTGTTTGTATGTATTCATAGGGTTAGCGGGTTTCATTTTTTAATGTTTTTCTTGCGGCGGGGAGCCGTTCAGCGTGTTATGGATATAGATGTAGGGAAGGTGTGGGACAGTATTGTGTTGGAGGCTGCGGCTGAGTGCCGTCGCGATCCGGACATCAGCATGTTTCTGGAGCAGCATATCATGCAGTTTGATGATTTTGCTTCGTCGCTGGCGATGCTCCTGGCGGTGAAGTTGGGTTCGAAGCATTTCCCGCCTCCTGTCCTGCAGGGGCTGATTGAGGACTTTTACCAGCAGTGCCCCGACAGGGTTGAGTGGGCTGCCTATGATCTTGTGGCAACGCAGCAGCGCGATCCGGCAGCGGTATATTATTTTGAGATTATGCTGTTTCTGAAGGGCTATCAGGCGCTTCAGGCATACCGTCTTGCGCACTGGTTGTGGAAGAATGGACGGAAGACGATGGCATACTTCATCCAGAACCGGATGTCGGAGGTGTTTGCAGTTGACATTCATCCTGCGGCGGTTATAGGTAAAGGGATTCTGCTTGACCATGCCACGAGCCTTGTGATTGGCGAAACTGCTGTTGTGGACGACAATGTGTCGCTACTGCATGAGGTAACCCTCGGCGGTACGGGTAAGGAGATGGGCGACCGCCATCCTAAGGTGCACAAGTCGGTGCTGATAGGCGCCGGTGCGAAGATACTGGGCAATGTGGTGATTGGCGAGGGCGCGAAGGTTGGTGCGGGAAGCGTGGTGCTGGAGGATGTGCCTCCGCATTATACGGTTGCCGGTGTGCCTGCTCAGATTGTGGGCAGAACGGAGAGTGCTGAGCCTTCACTCGACATGAACCAGCGCCTTGTGGGGCAGCTGGAGGGACAGTACAACAAGTCTGATGACGATCAGTCGGAGAAGGTAGATAGCACCGTTTCACGGTAACGATTCAGGCGGTCCCGGATTTCTTCAAGATGGTCGCCACCGAACTTTTCAAGTAGGGCGTTGGCAATGATGGGAGCTACTACGGCTTCGGCAACAACGCCTGCAGCGGGAACAGCGCAGGTGTCACTTCGTTCGAAGCGCGAGAGCACTGGCTCAAGGGTGGCAAGGTCGAACGACTGCAGGGGAGACTGCATCGAAGAGATGGGCTTCATTGCGGCCCTGATGTGGATAGTTTCTCCGCTCGACATGCTGCCCTCTATTCCACCCGATCGATTGGTCGGCCGTTGTACCCCTTCCTCTTTTACAAGATTCAGTGCGTCGTGCACTTCGGAGCCGGGTTTACGGGCATTCTCGAAGGCGGGGCCTATTTCCACCCCTTTTATTGCCTGAATGGCCATGACTGCGGCTGCAAGCTGGCTGTCGAGACGGCGGTCGTGTTGTGCGTAGCTGCCGAGGCCCACCGGTACGCCGGTAATGTAGAGCTCAATGATGCCGCCGAGGGTGTCGCCGTTCTCTTTTGCTTTATCTATGGCGGCTATGGCTTCCTCTGCAGCTTTTTGGCCAAGCATGCGAACCTCTGAATGGTCGGCCGCAGCTGCGATGCATTGTGCTCCCTTTTCAAGGAGTTTGGAGAGATTTTTGTTTGATTCCGTGTCGGCTACGGAGCCTATGGCTGAGATGCAGCTGCCGATTTCTATGCCGAGCTGGTGGAGGAAGATGCGAGCGAGAGAGCCTGCTGCAACCCGTGCTGCGGTTTCGCGTGCGGAGGAGCGGTCGATGACGGGCCTGATGTCGTTGAAGCCGTATTTGATAAGTCCTGCAAGGTCGGCGTGGCCGGGTCGGGGGATGGTGATTTTTTCAGTTGTTGCTTCGTTGGAAGTGAACTGCGACATTTTCTCCGTCCAGTTTTCCCAGTCGCGGTTGCGGATGACGAGGGAGATGGGGGAACCAATGGTTTTGCCGAAACGGATGCCGGAAAGCACTTCTGCGGTGTCACTTTCTATTTTCATTCGTCCGCCGCGTCCGTATCCCTGCTGACGGCGCCGGAGTTGCAGGTCAATCTCTTTCTGGGTGACCTGTACGCCGGCCGGCATGCCTTCAATGATGGCCGAGAGGGCGGGGCCGTGTGATTCTCCTGCGGTAAAGTATCGTATCATATCAGTCGATGTTCATCTTATGAAAAAGCCCGACCGGGTGTTGCTCATCACTTCCGGCCGGGCTTCTTTTCTATCTCTCTTTTTCTTTCCTGCTGGTCTTAACGGAGAAGTTTGGCTGCTTCTTTGGCGTAGTAGGTGAAGATCAGGTCGCCGCCTGCGCGTTTCATGCAGAGAAGCGATTCCATCATGACGCGCTGTTCATCAATCCAGCCCTTCTCGGCGGCAGCTTTTACCATGGAATATTCGCCCGATACATGGTAAATGGCCACGGGAACATCGAAGCGTTCTTTGGTGCGGTAGACGATGTCGAGATAGGCAAGGCCGGGTTTGACCATAACGATGTCGGCGCCTTCCATGATGTCGAGCTCTATCTCTTTCATGGCTTCGTCGGTGTTGCCGGCGTTCATCTGGTAGGTGCTCTTGTCGCCGAACTGCGGGGCGCTGTGGAGCGCGTCACGGAACGGGCCGTAGAAGCTTGAGGCGTATTTGGCGGCGTAGGAGAGAATGCCTACATCGGAAAAACCGGAATCGTCAAGCGATTCGCGGATGGCGCCGATGCGTCCGTCCATCATGTCGCTCGGGGAGACGAAGTCGGCTCCGGCGTTGGCGTGCGAGATTGACATTTTGCAGAGCACCTCAACGGTTTCGTCGTTGAGGATGATGCCGTCTTTCACCAGGCCGTCATGGCCGAAGGGGGTGAAGGGGTCGAGCGCAACATCGGTCATGATGCAGAGGTCGGGTACCGCTTTTTTGATTGCGCGGATGGCCTCCTGTATAATGCCTTTATCATTGTAGGACTCGCTGCCGTCTTCAGTCTTTTTTTCGGGGATGCCGAAAAGGTCGATGCACTGGATTCCGAGGTCCCAGAGTTCCTTGCACTCTTTGACGGCGTTGTCAATGGAGTAGCGGAAGCTGCCGGGCATGGAGGATACCTCCTCAACAACATTGCTGCCGGGGCAGACAAAGAGGGGATAAACAAGATCGTTGACCGTCAGGGTGCGTTCCTGCACCAAGTTCCGTATGGCTGCGGTTCTGCGGAGTCTTCTGGGGCGGTGAGGGATGTTGAGAAGATCAAGCTGGCTCATTGGTAGTGACGGGTTATGTTTGGTGAATCACTGAAAATAAGAAAATCCCTGAACATGGGGAAGCGCCGGCAGTAAAAACTGCCGGCATTATTCCGGGTGCGGGATCAATGTATTTCAGAGGAAAAGTGATCCTCTTACATGAGGAAGCTGAGCATGATGCCGGCCGCAACGGCTGAACCGATGACTCCTGAAACATTGGGGGCCATGGCGTGCATGAGCAGGTGGTTGTTCGGGTCGGCCTTGAGCCCTTCAGTTTGGGCTACGCGTGCGCTGTCGGGGACGGCCGAGACGCCTGCGGCTCCAATCAGGGGGTTGATTCTGTCGTCGCCCTTGAGGAAGCGGTTCATGAGTTTTGCGAACATGATGCCGCCGGCAGTGGAAATCATGAAGGAGAGGGCTCCGAGTACGAAAATAAGAATGGACTGCGGCGTCAGGAATGTGGTTGCCTGGGTGGAAGCTCCCACGGTAAGTCCGAGAATGATGGTGACGATGTCAATCAGTGCGTTTCTTGCGGTGTCGGCGAGGCGCTTGGTGACCATCGACTCTTTAAGCAGATTGCCGAAGAAGAGCATGCCGAGCAAGGGTAGCGAACCGGGGGCTATGAATCCGGTGAGGAGCAGACCTGCTATGGGGAAGATGACCTTTTCCTGTTTGGAAACAGCGCGCGGTGGTTTCATCCTGATTTTGCGCTCTTCAGGAGTGGTGAGGAGGCGCATGATGGGCGGCTGTATGACAGGAACAAGCGCCATGTAGGAGTATGCTGCAATGGCAATGGAACCTATGAGGTGCGGTGCTAGGCGTGAGGCGATGAAGATGGCCGTCGGGCCGTCGGCTCCGCCGATGATGCCTATTGACGCAGCTTCCGGGTTGGCAAACCCGAGAACTAGGGCGCCGAGATAGGTGAGGAAGATGCCGATTTGCGCTGCTGCTCCGAGAAGGATAAGTTTCGGGTTGGAGAGCAGGGTGCTGAAGTCGGTCATGGCGCCAATGCCGAGGAATATGAGCGGGGGGAAAATGCCTTTGAGCACCCCCTGGTAGAGGTAGTTCAAGACGCTGCCCGGTTCATAGATGCCGAGTTGCAGTCCGGCGTTCTCCATAAAGGGGGTGTTGCCGATGAGAATGCCGAATCCGATGGGTACGAGCAGGAGCGGTTCGTACTCGTGACGGATGGCGAGGTATATGAACAGAAGGCCTATGAGCACCATCAGGATATGACCCGGGGTGACATTAGCGAAGCCTGAGTATTCGAAAAAGCGGAGGATTCCTTGCATGGTGATGGTTAATCTATTTCAAGCAGCGTGTCGCCCTGCAGGACGGTGTCGCCTTCGTTGACTTTGATGGCTTTGACTGTACCGTCTTTTTCGGCAAGGATGTTGTTTTCCATTTTCATGGCTTCAAGAACCAAAAGCGGCTGTTCGCGCTTGATTGTGGCTCCGGGGGCAACCATGACCTTGAGTATGGTGCCGGGCAGAGGTGCTTTGACCAGACTGACGCCTGCGGTGTTGAGCGGTGCCGGCGCCTTTGGCGGCGTGGTCGGCATGGGACGGATGAGTTTCGGCGTGGCGGGAGCTTTCATTTCTTTTCCAAGCTCCACCTGGTAAGAGGTTCCGTTGACTTCAATCTCCGCGGTGTTCTCCTCGATTGACTTAATGTCTACGCTGTATTTGTTGCCGGTTATGGTGAAGGTATATCTCCTCATCGCTGCGCACCTTTGAAGTTGATGACATTATAGATTTTCGAATTCCACGGGGAGTAAGTTTTTGCCGCTTTCTTGATTGTGAGAATGGCGGTTTCCTGGTCGTGAAGTTCGCTGAAGTAGAGTGAGAGCGCCATGGCTATGGCTGCGTTGACTTCTCCGCTCTGTTTGGGGGTGTGGTGAGCCCCGTGAGTGGCATGCCCTTCCGCGTCAGGCTGTTTTCGGAAGCGGAAGTCGAGCACCTTCGGCATAACGCTGAAGATGAAGTAGAGCAGTATCAGCGACAGAAAAACGACACCGTAGCCAGTTGCGGCAAGGGTGAAGTGTTCTGGCTGAATTGCTGAAAAATCAAATGGTATGCTCAAAGCGGCAGCGTTGAATGTTTCTTGGGAGGGTTCGAGTCTTTTTTTGTCGAAAGAATTTGCAGCGACCGTATGATTCTAAAACGGGTGTTGCGGGGCTCAATGACATCGTCGATGTATCCGTATTTGGCTGCTTCGTAGGGGTTGGCGAACTTTTCGCGGTACTCCGATTCTTTTTCTGCAACAAAACGGGCCCGCTCTTCGGGGTCTTCAATGCCTTTGAGCTCGCGGTTGTAGAGCACTTCAATGGCTCCGGCAGGGCCCATAACGGCGATTTCTGCTTTCGGCCATGCGTAGTTGACATCTCCGCGCAGATGCTTTGAGCTCATCACACAGTATGCTCCTCCATAGGCTTTGCGCAGGATGATGGTGATTTTGGGCACCGTTGCCTCACCGTATGCAAAAATAAGTTTGGCTCCGTTGCTGATGATGCCCTCGAACTCCTGGGCGCTGCCTGGCAGGAAGCCGGGAACATCGACAAGGGAGACGATGGGAATGTTGAAGGCGTCGCAGAACCGGATGAACCGAGCGGCTTTACGCGAGGCGTTGATGTCGAGGCAGCCGGCAAGGTAGTTTGGCTGGTTGGCCACAATACCGGTTGAAATGCCGTTGAAGGTGACAAACCCGATGACAATGTTGCGGGCATACTGACGCTGGACTTCCAGGAATTCGCCGTTGTCGGCAATGGCCTCTATGACTTTTTTGACATCGTAAGGGTGAGAGGGCTGTTCGGGGATGATGGTGTTCAGGCCTTCGTCGAGGCGGTCGATAGGGTCGTCGCAGATGGCAAGCGGTGGCTCTTCAAGGTTGTTCTGCGGCAGGTAGCTCAGCAGTTTTTTGATGAGCAGGATCCCTTCGGCTTCGTCAGATGCTACGAAGTGCGTGACACCGGATTTTGATGCATGGACGGTGGCGCCGCCGAGATCTTCTTCTGTGATGGTTTCACCCGTTACGGTTTTGACAACCTTGGGGCCTGTGACGAACATGTAGCTGGTGTTTTCAGCCATCATCACGAAGTCCGTAAGGGCGGGGGAGTATACTGCACCTCCGGCGCAGGGGCCGAAGATGGCTGAAATCTGAGGGATGACGCCCGAGGCCATGATGTTGCGCTGGAAGATGCTGGCGTAGCCTGCAAGGCTTCTGACCCCTTCCTGTATGCGCGCTCCGCCGCTGTCATTGATGCCGATGACCGGAACGCCCACCTTGAGAGCCTGATCCATGATTTTGCAGATCTTCTCGGCATAGGTTTCCGAAAGGGAGCCGCCGAAGACGGTGAAGTCCTGGGAGAAGATGTAAACTGGCCGGCCGTCAATGGTTCCGTAGCCGGTAACCACGCCGTCGGACAGGTAGTGCTGTTTGTCGAGGCCGAAGTCGGTGGTGCGGTGGGTGACGAACATGTCGTACTCTTCGAAGCTGCCTTCGTCGAGAAGCATGGCAATGCGCTCACGGGCGGTGTGCTTGCCCTTGTTGTGCTGAGCTTCTATGCGTTTTTCCCCGCCGCCAAGACGGGCTTTTTCGCGTTCGGCAATCAAGCGTTTCATGATGTGTGTCAATAGGGTTTTGCAGGAAGGCCTGAGGAGGTTGGCTGATAAGCAGGGCCGAAGGTCTTGAATGTTGATGCCATCAGCGTTTCATGGCTTTGCAGGATTTGCTTCATGAGGGTTTGACGGTCTGAGTGTCGGCCGCAATAGGTTGAATATTCAAAAAAAAGGGGAAAAATCCGCCTTGTTAATGGAGAGTGCGTTAATAATCCCTATTTTTCTTTTTTTTACAGTCATTTAGATGAAAAAGCCTATGATTGGGGATTTGGAACTTGCGCTTGATCTTGCCCAGAGGGCGGGGTTGCTGACACTTGATTATTTTTCCCGAAAGTCGCTGTGGGTGGAAACAAAACGGGACCGCTCTCCGGTGACCGAGGCGGACCGGAAGGCTGAGCAGCTGATTCGTCATGGCATTCTTGCAGCCTGCCCGAACGATGGCCTGCTGGGTGAAGAGTTTGAAGAGCGCCTGTCTACCAATGGACGACGGTGGATTATTGATCCTATTGACGGGACCCGTTCGTTTATCCATGGTGTGCCCTTTTACGGGGTGATGGTGGCGCTTGAGGTCAATGGAACGGTGGTGGCGGGGGTTGTCAATTTTCCTGCGCTACATGAAATGTACCATGCGGAGTTGGGGGAGGGTGCGTTCATGAACGGCACTCCTATTAGCGTTTCTTCCATTGCGGACGAAAGGGACGCTACGGTGGTTTTTACCGAAAAGGAGTATCTCATGGACCCGGAGTCGGGCCATCCGGTTGACCGGTTGCGGCGTGGTGCCGGCCTTGTACGGGGATGGGGAGACTGCTACGGCCACATGCTTGTTGCTTCCGGCAGGGCCGAGGTGGCGGTGGACAAGGTAATGAGCCCATGGGACTGTGCGGCACTTATTCCCATTGTGAGGGAGGCCGGGGGGTGCTGTTTTGACTACAGGGGGGAGACGACGATAACGGGGGAAGGGCTTGTCAGCGCCAATATGGCGATAGGCAGGCAGCTACTGAAGGATATTGTAGAGGGAGGGTGATTAGCTGAGGGCTTTGGCTATGGCTTTGGCGAAGCTGGGTCCGTCGAAGTATTCTGGAATGATGTCGGTTTTTATGCCGATTTTTTTCAGGGCGCCGGCGGTGGTGGTGCCGATGGCCGCAATTTTTACCCCTTCGGGCAGGGCGGTTGTGCCCATGGCCTTGAAGAAGTTTGTGGCTGTTGAGGGGCTGGTGAAGGAGAGGCAGTTAAGCTTCCCTTCTTCAAGCATTGCCTTTATGGTTGCCGTGTCTTCGAGTGAGGGCGGGAGGTTTTCGTAGACGGTCAGTTCCGTGCACTGTCCCCCGCGTTTTCCAATGACATCAGGGATGACGCCGAGCGAGAGGTTGCCGCGCAGGAAAAGAAAGCTTTTTCCCTTGATGCGTTCTTCGCCAATTCCAGCCATCATAGTGACGGCGTCGGCTATTTTGGGCACAGGTTCGGTTTTGACGCCGTGTGCCAGAAGGTCGCTTGCGGTTGTTTTTCCTACTGCCCAGACGGTTGCTTTGCGGAGGAGCTCAAGCTGGTCGGGGCGAGTGTTCTCGAGTCGGTCCATAAATGAACCAACGCTGTTGGGACTGGTGAAAAAAATACCGTCAAAGGCAGAAATGTCGGGGACCTCCCAGTCTTTGAGCGCATTTATTTCAATAGTCGGGAACACGACCGAAGCGAGATCGTGCTCTTTAAGCTGACTGACAAAGGAGCCTGCCTGATTCTTCGGTCGTGTTACCAGTACTGTTTTTATCAGCATGTTTTGCGGATTTCCGAGAGGATTTCTTCCGCGCCCTGTTTCAGGAGTTCCTCTGCAAGCTCAATGCCTGCTGCTTCCGCCTGTGCGGGGGAAGTGAGTCCGGTTTTGGTGATTTCGTTGCGAATGCCTTTTGTTCCGTCGACTGAACCGACAAATGCGAGCAGGTGTAGCGTTCCGTTTTTGAACGAGGCGTATGCACCGATGGGAATCTGGCAGCCGCCCTGAAGGTGACGGAGCAGTGAGCGTTCGGCTTTGCAGCAATATTCAGTGTTGCTGTGGTTCATCACCTTAACGATTTCCCTTGTCTGTTCGTCGTCAACACGGGTTTCAATACCCAGTGCGCCCTGTCCGACTGCCGGAAGCATGATGTCATGCGGAAGGATTTCGGAGATGCGGTCGCTGAAATTGAGGCGGAAGACACCGGCGTAGGCAAGCATCATGGCGTCAAATTCACCTTCGTCAAACTTCTGGAAGCGGGTGTTGAGGTTGCCGCGGATGTCTTTGATGTCGAAATCGGGACGGAGGCTTTTGAGCTGTGACATACGGCGAAGCGAGCTGGTTGCTACTTTTGCGTTCTTGGGCAAATCAAGCATTTTGACGCCGTTTTTCGAAATGATGACATCCCGGGTGTCTTCCCGCTCGGTGAAGGCGCTGATGATCAGCCCCTCGGGGGTAGCAGTGGGAACATCTTTCAGGCTGTGGACAGCCAGATCGATCTCGTTTGCAATCAGGAATTTCTCGATGTCTTTGGTGAAGAGCCCCATGTCTCCGATTTTGGAAAGAGGGGAATCCAGCAGCACATCGCCGGTTGTTTTGACCAGTTTGAGTGAGATGTCAAGGTCTGGAAAGTGTTTGGAGAGCTCAGCCTTTGTGTATTCTGCCTGCCAGAGGGCAAGTGGGCTGGAGCGGGTACCGATGATAAGCTGTTTTTTCAAAGCGGTTACAGATTTTTTATTTAGTGTGACTGGTTCGGCTCTTCAAGATCAAAAACATTACGGACAAGGTCAACCCGGCTCGGCATGCTGTCGGAAGTGCTGATTGGTGCCTTGAGCATTTTAATCGGGTGGTGCAGGATTTTTTTCATGATCCTGTCGGTCAGGTGCTCCATTCTTCGAAGTTCTTCTTCAGAGACCTTGTGGCGGTAGCGCTCGATCTCTTTTTCCTTGATTTCAATGAACTTCGACTGGAGGTCGACAATAGTGGGACGGACTTTCAGGGTGTTGGTCCACTGACCGAAGACAACAAGCTCTTCGTCAATGATTGCGTGTACTTTCGGGAGTTCGCCGCTGCGGCGCTCAAGGTTTTTGTCGATGATGTGCTTGAGGGCGTCAATGTCCTTAAGGAACATGTTCTGCACATTCGATACTTCGGGGTCTACATTTCTTGGCAGTCCGAGGTCAAGAATGATGACTGGTTTGAGGCGACGCTTGAGCATTGTTTCGCGTATTTCCGCTTGGCTGATGATGTACTCTGTGGTGCTGACTGCGGTAATGATAATGTCGAATTCATGCAGATGCTCTTTGTAGGATTCGTAGGGGAGCACCTGGTTGGTGCCGAGCGTTTCGGCAAGCACTTCGGCTTTTGACTGGGTCCGGTTGGTGATGACTATGTTGCGCGCGTTTTTCGCGAACATGTGTTTCGCGGCAAGTTCGCCTGTTTCACCTGCTCCGACGAGGAGCACCTTTTTCATGGAGAGGTTGGAGAAAATTTTCTGCGCGAGTTCGACAGCTGCATAGCTGACCGATACGGCGCCTTCCATGATTTTGGTTCTGGTCTTTACTTTTTTTGCGACGCTGAAGGCGGTATGGCAGAGCCTTGTGAGCAGAATGCCTGCAGTTTGCACTTCGGCGGCAATGCGGTAGGCCTCTTTTACTTGGCCGAGAATCTGTCCTTCACCGAGTATAAGGGAGTCTATTGCGCTGGAAACTTCAAAGAGGTGGCGGGCTGTGCCGCAGTAGAAGCGGCTGAAAAAATGTTCAGGTCTGACATCTTTTCCGGCTTCACGGAAAGAGATGATATAGTCTTTAAGATATTCGCCGGTTACTTCATGCATTGCCGGAACAACATAGATTTCTGTCCGGTTGCATGTTGAGAGCACCATGGCTTCATGGGCAATTCCTGATGAGACAAGACCCGTGACGAACTCTTTGTTCTGAACTTCTGAAAGAGAGATTCTTTCACGGATTTCAATAGGTGCAGTCTTATGGTTGACACCAACTGAAATGATGTTCATGGCAGCGTGGTTTTACTATTGAATGCCTTTCTGACTTTGAGCGTATCAAAATGATGAACTGTAAATATATCCCTCTAACCCCATATTTTCAAATGAGGTGCTTTTTATGGGATCGCGGTGTGAAATGTTGGTGAAAATATTGCCATCAGGGTAATGAGCAGAGTGATGAAGACGAACAGTATGATGAATAGGTAGGCCATGTTTTTGATGTCCCAGCCGATGAGTGGGCGGATGAAAATACTGATGCCGTAGAAGAGCCATATGACAACCAGCGTGATGACTTTGAGATCCATCAGGTTGATGGCTCCGCCGGATGCGTTAAGTTCAATTACACCGGCAAAGAGAGTAATGGAGAGGAAAATGAATCCGAATGCTACGGCATGCATGGTGAGGCTTTCAAGCACTTCAAGGTTCGGCAGACGCTGGAAGAGGAGTTCGAAACGGTTGCGCTGAATCTGGCGGAAGAGGAGCAGATAGAGAAAGCTGTAGAGGCCGGCAATGGCTATGGCGCTGAAGCTGAAAATTGAGGAGATGAGGTGCACTCCTATGCCGATGCCGCTGAATGCTACGCCTGTTCCTGTGGCCTGAGCCGTCAGTATGGAGGAAAGTAGCTGTGCGCCGGATGCAAAGGCAAGAACGAAAAATCCTGTTTTGTCGTTCTTGGTTGTGAATTCAATGAAGAAATAAGTGGTGGTAAGGGTGAGGGCCACCATGGTCATGATGTTGAATGTGGAGTACCCTATCCGGAAGCCATCAATGGAGGTGAGAAGACCGAGATACACCAGGTGCGTCAGAAGCGTCATGACCAGCGCGGGCTGCTTGTATTTCTTGGCGGACTGGATGTCGCGGAAGAAATGTGCTCCGTAAAGGCCGGTGGTGACCAGATACAGTACTGAAAGTATCTGCGTCAGCAGGAGCAGTGGAGAGTTGCTTAAAAGTATATTGTTCATCCTCTGTATATATGGGGATACTTCATGGGTATCCGCTTAGGGTTTAATGTGCTGCAAGGGGTCTGATGCGACAACTCTATGGACCTCTATTGAAACGGAACTGCAAAGATTGTTGGGCACGGGATAACCAAAGAAAAATATGTATATTCCGCCCGTCATTAAATATAAACTATACTCCCTTACAAGTTACAAGGAAAAAAGATGAGCCGGAACAAGAATATCAGAAATATAGCAATCATAGCCCATGTTGATCATGGCAAGACGACGCTTGTCGATTCCATTTTCCAGAAAACTGGTGCCTTCAGGGACAACCAGCAGGTGAATGTTCGGGTGCTTGATTCAAACCCCCAGGAGCGGGAGCGGGGCATTACCATTTTTTCGAAGAATGCTGCGGCTGTATACAAGGATCATAAAATCAATATTGTTGATACCCCGGGCCATGCCGATTTTGGTGGTGAGGTTGAGCGGATTCTGAAAATGGTTGATGGCGTGCTGCTGCTGGTTGATGCTTTTGAAGGCCCGATGCCGCAGACCAAGTTTGTGCTGCGTAAAGCGCTGGAGCTGAAACTCAAGCCGATTGTTGTTATCAATAAGATTGACCGTCCCCAGTCTGACCCTGTGAAGGTGCACGACCAGGTTCTTGACCTTTTCATTGCTTTGGGCGCTGAAGAAGAACAGCTTGACTTTCCCTATCTCTTTACCTCTGCCAAAAACGGCGTGGCCAAGTACAGCATGGACGATCCCGATGGCGACATGGACCTCCTGCTCGACATTATCATTAAGGAGATTCCTGCTCCTGTTGGTGATGACGATGCACCGTTCCAGATGCTGATAACCAGCCTTGATTATAGCGAGTATATCGGTAAAATTGCTATTGGCAGAATTCATCGCGGAAAGGTGAGCCCCGGCAACCAGCTTGCAGTTGTGAGCCATGAAGGGGTCGTCGGTCGCGGTACGGTGACCAAGCTTTTCCAGTTCGACAAATTGCAGCGCATTGAAGCTAAGGAGGCCACTTCCGGCGATATTGTTGCTATTGCCGGCATTGCCGACGCTAATGTGGGCGAAACCCTCACTGCTATTGGTTCTCCCGAAGTGCTTGAATCGTTTGAAATCAGCAAGCCTACGCTTTCCATGCTCTTTTCGGTGAACGACTCTCCTTTTGCCGGACTGGAGGGCAAGGAGGTGACCAGCCGCAAGATTCGCGAGCGCCTGATGAAAGAGATAATGACCAATGTGGCCCTGAATGTTGAGGAGACCGACAGCGCCGACACCTTCCGGGTTTCGGGCCGTGGAGAGCTCCATCTTTCCGTGCTGATTGAAACTATGCGCCGTGAAGGGTATGAACTTGCCATTTCCAGGCCTCAGGTGATTATGCAGAAGGATGAGTCGGGTGCAATGCTTGAGCCTGTTGAGCATGTGACCATTGATATTCCTGAAGAGTATACCGGCGTCATTATTGAAAAGATGGGACGCAGGAAGGCTGAAATGAAGCATATGGGAACGCTCCGAGGCGGTATGGTTCGCCTAGAGTTTGAAATTCCGACCCGTGGCCTTATTGGTTACAACCTTGAGTTCACCACCGACACGAAGGGTGAGGGAATTATGGCACATGTGTTCCACGAGTACCAGCCCTTCAAGGGTAAGCTGCCTTCCCGTGAAACCGGAGCCCTTGTGGTTGCCGAAAACGGACTTTGTGTTGCTTATGCCCTCAGCAGCCTTGAGGACCGCGGTACATTTTTCATTTCTCCCGGCACGAAGGTGTATGCCGGTATGGTTGTGGGCGAGTCTACCCGCGGGCTTGACATTACCCTCAATGTGTGCAAAACCAAAAAGCTCTCCAATATGCGCTCTTCGGGTACGGATGAGTCGCTTCGCCTGACTCCGCCGAGAATTCTCTCGCTGGAACAGGCTCTTGAGTTCATTAATGATGATGAGCTGCTTGAAGTGACGCCCGAGAGCATCAGGCTTCGCAAGAAGATTCTTGATGTTAACCAGCGGGCCAGGGCGACTAAGAAAGCCAACGCTTGAAGAGAGTTCCCTTTCCTGAATGCAGGGTGGTGCAGAAAAAGAAGAGCCCCCTCATATCTTATAGATGTGAGGGGGTTTTCTGGTTATATGCCGAAGAATTTCTGAGAGATGCTTAGAGCTGGAAGAAGAGGGCTCGGAGTGCTTTCTGTGCTTCTTTGAGTCTCAGGGCGGCTTCGGGCTCTGTGCTGTGGAGCTGGGCGGCGATTTCAGCGGTGCTTTTCCCCTCCTTTTCATGCAGGAGGTAGACTTTACGAAGGCTCGGCTCAAGCTGGCTGATGCATTCCAAAATTTTGTTGTCTTCCTGCTCGCCGGCCCGGGATGCATTTCCTTCAGGTGCGGAACCGGCGGCGCTGAAGAGTTCCTCTTTTGTTGCGGGACGGGGGAGGCTGTCACTAACTTCTCCAAAGAGCTGGATGAAGTCCCGGAACTCAAGCCCTGCGGAGTGGGAGGGTGTTATTGTGTTTTCGAGAATGGCTGTGGCGAGCTGTTCGAAATGTTGCTTTATTTCGGGGATGCGTATGGCAAAGTCGAAGCGGTCGTCATGGTTGCGGGCCTCCGTGTTATAGGGGACCTTCATGAGAACATTGATGCCGGCGGCTTTGGCATATTTTTCAGCTACACCGCTACCGTCGTCGCGGTTGATGATGAGCCCCAAGAGGCGGGAGGTTCCTCCAACCGTTCTGAAGTAGTTGTTAGCGCGGCAGATGTTGTTGGCTGTGAAGATGGACTGGCGGTCGTTGCTGGTGACGAGGATGACCTCTTCGCTGAGCGAACGGGCAAGTGGTGTTGCAAAGCCGCCGCAGACCACATCGCCGAGGAAGTCCATGAGGATGATGTCAAGGTCCCATTTGAAGAGACCAAGCTTTTCAAGGGTATCAAACCCTGAAATGATTCCCCGTCCGCCGCATCCCCGTCCTACCTGCGGGCCTCCGAGTTCCACGCCGTAAATTGGCTGGGGGAAGTTGGGGATGTCGCGCCTGAAGACAATGTCTTCAATTGCGACCTCTTCGTTTCGAGCGTTTTTCTCGGCAAAAACATCGGTCAGGGTCGGCAACGACATGCCACCGAAGAGTGAGGTGGTTGAGTCGTGTTTGGGGTCGCAGCCGAGTTGCAGCACCCGTTTCTGCATAAGGGAAAATGTGGCGCTGAGGTTGGTGGTGGTAAAGCTCTTGCCGATTCCTCCCTTGCCGTAAATTGCTATGGTTCTTGCACTCATCGGGGGTTGTTTTCAGTGTTCACCGGTGAGGTAACAGGCTCCGCCCGATTCTTCGCCGTCGGTTTTCCAGTTGAGAATCATTTTCAGGCAGTCAGGGTCGCTGAAGGCCTTCATGTAGGTTTCGGTGATGTTGTCGTCAACCGGGCTCTGGTGTGTGAATATTTTTTCAGCGTTGAGCCGCTGCTGGGCAATGAGGGTACGAACACGATCAAGATCGCCTTTTGCCCACTGTTTGGCGGCAATGAAGGAGAGTTCTTTTTGGAAGGCCTGCGAGTAGTCTATGTTCATGCGCTGGTAGTAGCCTCCGAAAATAACCGTGCCGTGGAATTTCAGGAAGCGAAGGCCGGTGTCGATGGCTGCCATGATGCCGGTGCTGTCAATGAGAACATCGAACTCATGTCCGGCAAGTGCGGCTGACACATCTTCTGTTTCGGGGTTGATGCGGATGTCGGCTGGTGAGAGTTTCAGGCGGTTCGGGTGGGGTTCGGTGACGGCAACCAGTTTTGCTCCCATGAGTTTGGCAAGTTCCGCTGCGAGAATGCCTACGGCACCCTGTCCGAGGATAAGCACTTTTTTGTTTTTGACTTCTGCAAGGTTAACAATGTGCAGCGCCGTTGCGCCAAGCGGAAGCGCTATGCCGCACTGGGGATTTTCAATGCCTTCAAGGATGGTGATGCTCTCAACCGGACATGCTACGAACTGCGATGCTCCGCCAAAGGCGGCATTGACCCCTTCGTAACCGAACGAGCCGGCAATGTAGGCGAACCTGCCGATCAGGTTCTGGTTGACATGGTTGCCAACCTCTGTGATTTTTCCAACGGTTTCATATCCTGGAATGAAGGGGAAGATGAACGGGGGGGAGGGAATCAGGCCGTTGTATGCCATTTTTTCTGTGCCGGTACTGATGGACGACCAGTAGGTTTCCACCAGAACATCTGTTGAACCGAGGGGCTTGAGCTGTACTTCCGATACCTCAATCTGGCGGATGCCGGTGAAGACGATTGCTTTTGTTTTCATGCTGCTTCTCCTGCTTTCAGCTTTCGCTCATTGCGTTTTTCAAGGAGAAGCCGGATGACGAACTGGGCAGCATTGATGAGATAGCTCAGGTATGCACCAAGAGCAGTCCAGATAAGGGTGGTTTCGTCCAATCCCATGAAGAAGAGAACGAAGTAGGCGATGTGTACCACCATGGCAATGGAGCTACCGAAATCTTCCCAGAAGAATTCGGGGGCAAAGGCGAATTTACCGAAGACCTCACGCTCAAAAAAACCTCCGGTGACGAATATCAGAACGAGCATGAAGGTTTTAAGGGCAACAAAAAAGGTGACCCATGCGAAGCTTTCTATCCCGATGCCGTATTGATAGAGATAGGTGACGGTGAGTCCGGCCAGAAACATGACAAACTGTATGGGGGCCAGAATGGCCTGGACGGTTGTCCATACCGATGCGTTTCTGCGGGCAAGCTGGTCGGGTGTGTAACGGGGCATGATTGTGTCGGTTTCTTGTATACAGATTTAAATTCAGCTGAATATAGCCAATCAGCGAAAATTTACCTTGCGCCTTCAGGGTTCCGGGGCGAGGGTCCAGTCGTAGGCGTTGTAAAGGGTTGAGAGAAGGTTCACATTGGTGTTTTCCACCCTGCGGCTGAACCCTTCAAGTTCGTCGTAATAGTAGAGGAAGGTTCTTGGCTGCATGTCGTGCAGAATTTTCTGGTAGCTCTGCCAGAGCCCGAATGCTTCCCGTTCGGTGAGGGGTCCGCTGAGCCGGTTTATGACGGTATCGAGCTCGGCGTTCTGGAATGCGGAGGAGTTGAATGTGCGGTTCTGGAAATCAGATCCCCAGATGATGAGCTGGAAGGGAAGGGTTTCGGCTGCGAGGCCCGAAAGTGCGGCTTCATAGCGGAACTCGTTTTGGTTCTTGAGGAATACGAGGTTCTCTTCAAACCGGAGGTGGCAGTCAATGCCTATCTGGCGGAGGTTCTGCTGGATGATGGTTGCTGCATAGTTTCGCCGTGGGTTGCCTACAGGGGCGGCAAGTTCAAAGGAGAACCGCTCTCCGTTTTTCTGCAGGAAGCCGTCGGGCCCGGGCGTCCAGCCTGCACGCGCGAGCATGGCGGTGGCTTTTTTAGGGTTATAGCTGTAGGGGTCGAGGGTGGTGTTGGCTATGGCCCGGTAGGCTGGGGAGAGTGATGTGTTGACAATTGTGGCGTGCTGTGGACCCATGAAGCCGTCTATGATGGACTGACGGTCGACGGCAAGGGTCAAGGCGCGACGGACTGCGGGGTCGCCGAAGAGGTGGTTGGGTACCACTTTTTTCTCATCCCGCCACTTCTCCCCATCAATGTTTAGCCAGACGATGCTGTCGAAGTAGCGGTCTTTGACCGGTCTTATTTGGATATCGGGCGAGTTCAGTGCGAGTTCGCGGGTGTCGATAGGGTTGATGCCGCCAGCTGAAATGAGGGCGTCAATCTGGCCGGACTTGAGCATGGCAAGACGAGTGGTATACTCGGGTACGATGACGAAAATCAGTGATCGGGTTTTGGCGGGGTGGGGCAGGGTTGAGGTGGGGCTGGCCTCAAGCACCAGCTTTTCCTGCCGGGCCCATTTCGACACCTTAAAGGGGCCGGCGCCGATGGGGGGGATTTCAGTGGCGCGGGAGCGGATTTCTTCGGGCTTGAACTGCTCCATCACATGCTTTGCAACTGGCATGAGGTCATTGAAGTGGTCGAGCACGATTGAGGGTGAGAGGGATCGGTTGAAATGTAGCACTAGGGTCAGGCTGTCGGGGGTTTCTACTGCGCGTTCAATGTCGGGGGTTCCGTCCGCTTTCAGCAAGAGATCGTTCAGGTAGTCCTGGCGGGAACTGGCTATTGCTGGAGTGGTGTAGAGGGTGTAGGAGTATTTGAAGTCATGGGAGCTGAGCGGTTGGCCGTCTTCCCATTGGACCCCTTTTTTGAGATGGAAGGTTACATTTCTTCCGTCCGGGGAGAATTTCCATGAGGTGGCGGCAGAGGGGATGAAGGTAATGTTACCGCTTTTTTCGTTGTAGGTTGGCTTGACCAGCGAGGGGTAGATGAGGGTGCAGACCTCACGAGAGAGCGAGAGCTGGATGAGGAGGGGGTTGAGGTAGTCAAAGTCAGCCGATGCTGCCGTAATGATGGTGTTGCTACGGAACTCGGTGGTGTTCTGCTGGCAGGCGGAGAGGCCTGTGACCACGGTAAGGATAATGGCCGTGAGAATGTATTTGCGCTTCATTGGTGGCGGGGTTCGGGGAAGGTTGCGGTGAATGAGCTGATGGCAGTGGTTGACGGGGTGAGCAGACCTTCGCCGTAAAGTGTGCCGATCTGTTCGCCAAGACTTCTTGCCCGGGCTTCAAGGCTGCTGAGAAATTCTTTTCGCTTGATGAGGGTTGCTGGCTCTGTGACCTCACCTTCCTGCCAGAACTGCGAAGTAAATGCCCGAATTCCTTTGCGTGACGCCTCAAAGGTGTTAGAAACATCAACGATAAGATCGGGGGTGAGCTGTCTGTACTGGATGTAGTAAAAAAGGTGCTGTGGCCGCCATGCTTCCTGGGCTCGGCCTTCATGGAGGGTTTCAATCTGGCGGAGGCCGGCATAGTAGACGGCGTCGGTGACAAGCCGTGAGGCTTTGGGGTGGTCGGGGTGGCGTTCTTCAGGGGGGTTGGCGAAAACGATAAACGGCCTGAAGCGGCGGATTACCCGTATGAGGGTATGCAGGTTCTCTTCGTTGTAGAAGAGCCTGGAGTCGCCGAGGTCGAGGGTTGTGCGGGCACTGTAGCCCATGATTCGGGCGGCCTCAGCAGCTTCATTTTTTCGGCTTTCCGGTGTGCCGCTGGTGCCCATTTCGCCGCGGGTCAGGTCGCAGACGGCTGCTCTGTGGCCTTCGCCCATTATTTTCAGAAGGGTGGCGCCGATTGAGAGTTCCACATCGTCGGGGTGGGCTCCAAAGGCAAGCGCATAGACTTTTTCAGGGGTTCTTTCCACTTCGGTGCTATATTCTTCTGTTCTTTTCGTCGTAGGTATTTTCTTGTGTACACTTCAATGTTTCTGCAATGCTGAAAGTAAAGATTGTCCGACTTAACAAGCAAGCATTTCTTCCCCTTTATGCCACCGCGCATGCTGCAGGGATGGATGTGTCGGCCTGCCTTGAGAGGCCGGTAGTGGTTGAGCCATTTTCCACAGAGTTGATTTCCACTGGGTTTGCCATTGAACTTCCCATCGGTTATGAGGCGCAGCTTCGCCCGCGCAGCGGTCTTGCCCTCAGAAGCATGATTTCACTGCCGAACTCACCGGCAACCATTGACGCCGATTACCGCGGTGAGGTGAAGGTGATTCTTGTCAACTATGGCCGCGAATCCTTTACTGTAAACCATGGCGATCGCATTGCCCAAATGGTGGTTGCGAGGGTTGAAGAGGTTTCGTTTGAGGAGGTATCGGAGCTTGGTGAGACGGTGCGGGGTGATGGGGGATTCGGCCACACCGGTACCGTTCGTTCCTGAACGGGGCATGTCAGTTTCGAAATAAAAATCCCCGGCTTTTAGAACGGGGATTTTTATGTTACTGCTGTTCCTCTGAAGCCGAGATTCTTCAGGGTCTTTTTCCTGTATAGGCGGGAGGGATTGCTACTGCGGGTTTTGCCTGTTCTTTGGGTGAAAAAGGGATCTCCTTGACCTCTTTTTTCACGGTCTCTGCTTTTGAGCCCATCTGTATGCCTGCCGGGAGAATGCTTCCCATCAACTGGCCGAGACCGGCGCTGACATTGTCGAACATGTTTTTGACCTGTCCGGAGTTGTCTATGTTCTGAAGGATGTTGGTCCAAAACCTTCCGAGTTCCTGAACTGAACTCTGTATCTGGTCGGAGTTGATTGTGGCTGTAACGCCTTCAACAATCTGTCCGGTGGCGTTGCTTACATTTTCAATTATCTCCTTGACCTGCACGGAGTTGATTGTGCTGTTAACGCCGTCGGCAAGCTGTGTTGTTGCCTGGCCGACATTCTCTACCATTTCTTTGAACTGTGATGAGTTGACGGTGGTGTTGACACCCTCTATCAACTGTCCGGTTGTGGTTCCGATGAATCCGAAAATCCCCTGCAGGGATACGACGGCACCGTCAATGAGAATCCCGATGTTGCCAATCAGATTAGCCATGTCACCATTGCCGGGTGCTGTTTCAGGCGCTTTTGGCTGCACTGCAGGCACTGGTGCTGCGGGTTTGTTGAGTTCTTCTGCCATGATAAGTGGTTGATTGATGTGATGAATGTGATGTTTTCTCTTACTTGAATATATGAAATCTCTTTACCAAGTCCGCCACTGCTCCTGCGGCATTCGCCAGAGAGTCATTCATCCAGAGTTTTGAGCAGTTTTTCTGCCGCCTGTTTTCCGGAGAGCGCAGCGCCTTCCATGGATGCGAGGTAGTGTTGGTCGGTATAGTCGCCGGCAAGAAAAAGGTTCTTCACGGGGCTTATCTGGTCGGGGCGGAATTTGTCGACATCGGGTACCGCTTTGTACACAGACTGTGGGATTTTGACAAGTGTGGATTTAAGGAGCTTTGCATCTCGTGATTTCGGGAACCGGTCGCGAATGTCTTTCATGACCAGTTCGGTGATGACATCGTTGGGCATTCCCATGAGCTGATGAGCAGGAGCGAGCACAAGGCTCATCACGCTCCCACCGTCAGCCGTTCCCATCCCTTTCTGGAAATCATCGGGGCAGGTGATGGAGACATCGGCAAAGGTTGCGAAGATGGTCCCCTGGGAAAACATGAGGTTGTCGGTATCGGTGATTTTTCGATCGAACCAGAGCTGACAGTTGACAACCGGGCTTCCGGTGAATTCGTGAAGATTCCGGAAATATTTGTGCTGCAGCCATTCATTCGGTATGACTTTGGTGAGGTTGTGCACCGGCAGAGCGGATATGTATGCGTCGGCCTCAACGGTGTGGCCGTCATGGAGCATCGCATGCTTGACTGTTTCGTCGCTGTTGAGTTCGAATCTTGCGAGCCTGGCATCAACAAAGATCCGTCCTCCATGGCTCTGTATGTACTGGCGCATGGGCTCAATCATCGATTCCCCCGGATTCTTCCGGAAAAATGCGAATTTCGTGGCTGCGTAGTCAGTGCCGAAGTATTTGAATATGGTAATCATCGGCCTGGCACTGATGATATTGGGCTCTATGAAGTTCATTGCCAGGGCAATGGCGCGCCAGAGTTTCTGGAGCGAGTGTTCCGAGGCGCCGCGCAGGTGGTGCCACTCGGAGTAAGTCATGTGGTCCTGGCTCCGGAAGTACTCTTCATTGCCTGTCAGAGCAGGGAAGAGTCCTTTGATGAGGGATATCTTGTCCCACAGGGTGAGAAAATCAGTCTGCATGCCGCCCACTAGTTCCGCCCAGGGGCTTGGGAGGTTGGCTTTTTTGAAATAGGACTGTTTTCCGTCCGATTCGGAGTAAATGAGTGAGTGCTCTTTCCAGAGGTAATTGTTCTCAGCACCAACGCGTTTCAGGTACTCCTGAAGCTGCCGGTAGCCTCCGAAGACAATATGGAGCCCGGATTCTATGGAGTCGCCGTCGCTGTCTTTCCATACGGAGACCTTGCCTCCGAGCACTTTGCGTTTCTCATAGAGTTCAACAGTGTGGCCTCGGTCTACAAGTTCTATTGCTGCTGCAAGGCCGGCTACACCCGCCCCGAATATGGCTATTTTCACGGTTGCTGTTTCTTTAATGATTAACGGCTGAGGGCAGTTCATGCTGCCTGCCGATTTCTTGCTATCCAGCAGGAATATATGAATTAATGGCTGGACTCATCAACTGTTGAGTTTTTTAAGAGCTCTTTCAATTTCAACAAGAAACCGGAATCCCAGCCGCAGGCTTTCTTTAATTATAAAGTGAAGATCCTGATTGGCGGGAGGGCGCACCGGTTGATGATGCTGAGTCGTTTCTGGTATGGCTGCGGTCTGGGGTGCAGGTTTGCTGTTTTCTGTCATTGATGGGGGATATATTTGTTGCCGCAGAGTGTTACAGCGGGGTTGTTGCTTCGTGAATGCTGAGTTAGATGCTTTGCGTAATAAAATAATTTGCGAAATTGGAAAAACCAGCGCGAACCTCCATTTTGTAGCCGAAGCGCCCACGATTTCCGTGAAATGACACTCGCTACCTAAATAATTTAAGGAAATGTGCGGCAAGGAGGGTGTTTTTTAAGAAATGCGTTGGTTATTTCTTATAATTTTGTAGTTTTCTTACAAAACCGAACTAAATTCACTGCAGCTATGTCGGGACACCTTGATCTGATTGATCTTAAAATTATCGAGTCTCTGGGCGAGAACGGCAGAATTCGACTGAGTGAGCTTGCTGAAGTTGTGGGTCTTTCGATTCCCTCTGTCAGTGAACGGATGGACAAGTTGCAGAAAAATGGCATCATCAAGCGATTTACCGCCGAGATTGATGAACGGCAGCTCGGTTTTGACATTCAGGCCTTTGTAAGGGTGGGTTTGGATTCCTCGAAGCATTATAAGTCGTTCCTTGAACATGTCATGAAAGAGGACGAGATTATGGAGTGTTTTTCAGTAACAGGCGAGGGATCGCACATCATGCGGGTTATGACGCATAATACTGCGTCACTCGAAAAGTTTCTTTCACGCATTCAGAGTTGGCCGGGCGTGCTGAGCACCAATACGAGTTTTGTGCTTTCACAGCTTAAGAAAACCAGAAAGATTACTTCGGAGATTGTCCGGGCAAATCTTCAGGATCGCCAGGTGCTACTGACCTATGACGAGAAAAAGTCGAGAAAATAATAGCGGAACAGGATAGAGTGATTTTAGAATATTCAATTTCAGAACAGCAGAGCAATAATATTATGCTAAACAACAAGGAGGATCTCTTGAGCATTGAGACTAAACATGTGGTTTCGTCCTATTTCGGGGCGATGACCTTTGATCACAAAGCTATGCGCGCAAGGCTTCCCAAAGAAGTCTTTAAAGCTTTGCAGGACACCATCAAGGCTGGTAGGGAAATTACTGAAGAAATTGCCGGCGTAGTTGCGCACGGAATGAAAGAGTGGGCCATGGACAACGGCGCCACACATTATACCCACTGGTTCCAGCCGATGACCGGTTCAACTGCGGAAAAGCATGATGCCTTTCTCTCTATCGATCGTGACGGGACCGCCATTGAGCGGTTCTCAGGCGAGCAGCTGATTCAGGGTGAGCCTGATGCTTCCAGTTTTCCTTCCGGTGGTATGCGCACCACCTTCGAGGCTCGTGGCTATACGGCATGGGATCCTTCAAGCCCTGCATTCCTCATGAAGGGCGGCACAGGGTTGACCCTTTGCATCCCGACCGTTTTTATTTCCTATAACGGTGAGGCGCTTGATGCCAAAACCCCGCTGCTTCGCTCCATGAACGCTGTCAGCAACTCGGCTGTCCGTCTTCTTGAAGTTCTTGGTGTTACAGGCGTAAAGCGCGTGAAGACATTTGCTGGCATTGAGCAGGAGTATTTCCTTGTTGACAAGAAGTACTCGTCCGAACGGCCGGATCTCGTTATGTGTGGCCGTACGCTTCTTGGTGCGCTTCCTCCCAAGGGCCAGCAGCTTGAGGATCATTATTTTGGAGCCATTCCTGACCGTGTGCTTGAGTTTATGCAGGAGGTGGAGCACGAGCTCTATCTGCTCGGTATTCCTGCCAAGACTCGCCACAACGAGGTTGCTCCCCACCAGTTTGAGATTGCACCGGTTTTTGAAGAGGCAAATATCTCCGTTGACCATAACCTGCTGGTTATGGAGGTGATGAGAAAGGTTGCCGACAAGAAAGGCTTTGCTCTCCTCCTGATGGAAAAACCTTTTGCTGGAATAAACGGAAGCGGCAAGCACAACAACTGGTCAATAGGTACTGATACCGGCATCAACCTGCTTGATCCGGGTGATACTCCCGAAGAGAACATCCAGTTCCTCGTGTTCCTTGTTGCTGTCCTCAAGGGTGTGCACAAGAGGGCTGATGTGCTCAGAATGTCTATTGCCAGCATTGGCAATGACCATCGCCTCGGCGCCAATGAGGCTCCTCCTGCCGTTGTTACCGCCTTCCTCGGTGAGTTGTTGGAGCGGGTGCTTGATGCCATTGAAAGCGGCAAGATTGACTTGAAGACAGAAAAACAGGTGCTCAACCTTGGCCTCTCGCAGGTGCCAGTGGTCAATAAGGACTATACCGACCGCAACCGAACATCCCCCTTCGCCTTCACCGGCAACAAGTTCGAGTTCCGTGCTGTAGGTTCCTCGCAGGCGGCATCAGTACCGAACATGGTGCTCAACACACTTATGGCCGAAGCGGTTGACGACATGGCAGACAAGATGCTTGCCAAAATCAGCGCAGGAAAAGATCGCGATACAGCCATTCTTGAGACACTGCGTGAAGAGATCACCGCAACAAAGGACATCCGTTATCAGGGCGACAACTATAGTGACGCACTGCAGAAGGCAGCAGAGGAACGCGGTCTTCCGAATCTGAAGAACACGCCGCAGGCACTCAGGACGCTTGAGAGTAAAGATGTGCAGGCCATGTTCATCAAATACGGTGTTTTGAGCCATGAGGAGATTGATTCCCGTTTGAATATTCGCCTTGAGCGGTACATAAAAGGTGTCGACATTGAGGCCCGGACGCTTCAGCTGATGCTCAAAACGCTTGTTATCCCCGATGTTTCAGAGTATCAGGGTGACATCAGCAGCTCCTACAACAATCTGGCTTCAGCAGCAGCTGAGATTGGACTTTCCGACAAGGCGCTCATGAGCCAGGCGAAGCATCTCAAGACGCTTGCCGAGAATCTCTCGCTTCTCATTGACCTGACTGAAGAGCTTGACGGTGTTGCCGCCAAGATGGAGACGCTTGATGGCGAGTTTGCCCAGGCAGACTACTGTGCTGATGTTCTGCTTCCATTTATGGTCAAAGTCCGCGAAGTTGCAGATCGCCTTGAACTCATGGTAGACCGCAGTCGCTGGCAGCTTCCGACATACTCGGAAATGCTGTTTGAGCACTGAGCGCTTCAATACCAGATGCAATACAAAAAGGCCCGTATCCCGGGCCTTTTTGTTATTTTAGAAAACCCGGAGCGGCGGGGGCACACTCATGACAGAGCATACTTTTTAGTACACTCTGTCATGAGTGTGCTCATCTCTAAGATATTGTTTTGATTCTTGTTAAGATTTATTAAAAGTTGGGGAATGCCCTTGAGTGTTACTGATTTGCTTATGACTGATTTATTTGCTGCAGAGAGCAGGTTTATTGAGTGTCGGGGGTTTCGCCTGCATTATAGGATGATGGGCAGTGGAGAGGAGCCTTTCATGCTTTTTCTGCATGGGAGCTTCCTCAGTATGCGCTCATGGCGTTTTGTTGCGGGGCCGCTGTCGGAAATGGGGACGGTTGTGGTGCTTGACCGTCCGGCTTTTGGAAAAACTTCACGGCCGGTGCCTTCTCGGGCGAATGGGGTCAGTTATGCGCCTGAGGCTCAGAGCGATATGATTGCTGAGTTTCTGGGATTGCTGGGTATTGAAAAGGCGATTCTTGTGGGCAATTCAACGGGGGGGACGCTGGCTATGCTTACGGCTCTTCGCCATCCGGAGGTGGTGTTGGGGCTTGTGCTGGTGGATGCAATGATTTACAGTGCCTATGCTGCGAGCGGGGTGCCACGCTTGATGAAGCCGATTCTGAAGGCTGCGAGCCCTCTTTTTGCGGTGTTGATGCGGCTGCTTATCACTAAGTTTTTTGACCGTCTGCTTCTGAGTTTCTGGAACGATCCCTCACGGCTGAGTGCTGAAACGCTGGCAGGGTACAGGAGTGACATGATGGAGGGGAACTGGCCGAGGGGGTTCTGGGAGGTGTTTCTTGAAACCCATCATCTGCATCTTGATGACCGGCTTCCTTCCATCAGTGTGCCGGTGCTTGTGATGACCGGTGAAAATGACCGTACCGTGAAGGTTGAGGAGAGTTTTCGGTTGGCCGATGAGCTTGAGGATTCAGTGCTGGAGGTTGTTCCCGACTGCGCCCATCTGCCGCATGAGGAGCAGCCGGAGGTGTTTCTTGGGGCTGTGCGGAAGTTCCTTTTGAGGGTGGTGTGAGGTTGTCTTTTGTATTGGCGGGGTTAAGGCTTATTTTTATGGCTGCATTCATTCAGGAGTATGTCTCATTGGTCTACATTATTTAAAATGTAACTCTATTTGCAATGGTTGAGGTTTTTCAGTATCCCATGCCCTATCCGGCCCTCTGGCTGGATTATTACTATTATGCAACCTGGTTTTTGAGCATGATGGTGCTTGCTCTCGGATGGGGGCTGTTTTTCCGTTACGGCCGGTTCACCTATGCGGTGAATCTGGGGTGTTTCTGGAAAACCGCGATGATGCTGGTGCTGTTTGTTGTTACGCTTGGTGGGCCCATGTATTACAACACCCGGTTTGCGGCTGAGCATGGAGAGGATGGCGCTTCTGTGAAAATAGATGGCAGCAGTCTCCGCTATCTTGACCGCAGGGGCGGTGAGAAATCTTTTCTTCTGACTGAGATCACTGCTGTCCGTCAGGAGCCCGTGACCTACAATCCGCCTGCTAAAATTTTTATTGTTACTTCACGCAATGCACTCCAGGATTCACTGTTTGTGACCAGAAATCTTGAGGGGTTTGACCGTTTCATTGAGCTTATTTCCGAGAGGACCGGGCTCAAAGCGAAACTGCAGCCGCATGAGTGAAGGGCTGGTTGAGGGCCATCACCTGCTGGTTGTCGAAATTGGCAACACCACTGTGGTTGGGGCTTTGTTTGTGGGCGACGAACCGGTCGCCTTTCTGAGCGGCATGACAGCCGAACTTACTTCTCCTTCAGGGATTTCTTCTCTTTTCCTTCCATTCCTTAGCCGCTTTCCCGGGGTGTGCGACGCCGTGCTTAGCAGTGTGGTGCCGCCGGTGGAGCAAGCTGTAGGAGAGTGGCTTGATGGAGAGCTTCGGGGCGAGGTGATACGGATTAATGCATCGCTGCGGCTTCCTTTTCTCCTTTCGTATGATCCTCCCGAAGCCCTCGGGCCTGACCGTATTGCCCTCTGTGCCCATGCTGCAACGATTGAGGGTTCGGGGGCGGTGATTGCGCTTGATATCGGTACAGCCATTACTGCTGACGCGCTCAGCTCAGACGGGCGCTATCTGGGCGGTATTATTATGCCGGGTCTGGAGCTGATGGCTGATGTGCTTCATTCGGGTACTGCCCGCCTGCCACGGGTGAGGGTGGCTTTGCCGGGGGGGATTCTGGGCCGTTCAACCCGGGAGTGCATTCAAAGTGGTGTGGTATGGGGATGCGTGTCGGGGGTTGAGGGGCTGATTTCGAAAATCACCCGCTGGCTCGAAGCTGAACATGGCGAAAAAGAGGTACGGGTCATTGCTACCGGGGGGCATGCGCCGCTTCTTGCTCAGCTGCTTGATTATTCTTTGAGGATTGACGAACATGCCGTTCTTTATGGCGCCCGTTATCTGTTTTCGCTCAACTGCCAGAATGCCCGGTGAAGAACTTTTTTGCTTCCTCTATTGCTTCAAGAACCTTCCTGTCGTCAACATCCTTCTCATAAAGAAACGCTTCCCCCAGCTTTTTCAGCAGAACGAACCGGAGTTTACGGTCAAGCTTTTTCTTGTCTGAGAGCATGTTCTGGAGCAGTGTTTCGCCTTCAATTGCAAGAAATCGTTTTTTCAGGAGCCTTTTTGGAAAGCGGAACCGGCTGATGAGGCTAAGGCCTCTCTGGCGTTCGGTGGCGTCAAGAAACCCGAGATCGGAGGAGAGGAAGAGGGCGCATGCCATGCCGATGGTGACTGCTTCGCCGTGGCCGATATGGCGGTAATCGGCGAGTTTTTCCAGTCCGTGGGCGAAGGTGTGGCCGAAATTCAGGGTTGCGCGCAGACCGTTCATTTCCCTGAAGTCGCTGGCGACAACATTTTCTTTTGTGCCCGCACTTTTTCGGATCGCTTCACTTAGCCAGGGTTCTTTGAGTGAGACGATGTCTGAGAAGTGTTTTTCGAGCATGGCAAAGAATGCGGCGTCGGCAATGAAGCCGTATTTGATTACTTCGGCCATGCCGGAGTATATTTCCCGCAGAGGCAGTGTTTTGAGTCGGGAGGGGTCTATGAGAATCAGTTCGGGAAGGTGAAAGAATCCGATCAGGTTTTTGCCGAGCGGGTGGTTGATTGCCACTTTCCCGCCTATCGAGCTGTCTGTCATGGCAAGCAGGGTGGTGGGGAACTGAATGACCGGAATGCCGCGGTAGTAACTTGCGGCAATGTACCCCCCGAGATCGCCCACAACGCCTCCCCCTACTGCTATCAGGTTCCAGCTTCGGTCGATATCGGCTTCAATCATGCTGCCATAGAGCCGGTTGGCTGTGGTGAGGCTTTTGGAGGTTTCACGGGCGGGAACTACCAGTTCAAGAGTGCGGAACCCTTCGCTGTGGAGGGTTTGAAGAATTTCCTCTCCAAACAGCCGCTTTGTGTTTTCGTCGAAAAGGACAACGGTTTTTTTTGTCAGTCCATGTGCTTTGAACTGCTCTCCCAGTCCGGCGGTTGCCGGTGTTGTAACAACTATTGTACTCACTGTTGGCCTGTTGGTTGATCGTTTTATTCTGTGGATGCGCTTTTGCGCACTAACCGTTCAATTTTCCGTGTCAGTTCCTCTACTGTTGACCCAATCCGTTTCTGGTCGGTAGCAACGGTAATGGATGCAGACTGGTAGCGGGGTTCCCTGTTTTCAAGAATCGCGTTGATTTTCTGTTCCAGTTTGTCGCGGTCTGGTTTTTCAGTGCCGCTGCTACGAAGCAGGGGGCGGTCTTTTTTGTGGAAAAGCCGTTTGGCCAGATTTTTGGGGTCGGATTTCAGGTAGACAAGGGTGCCTGAATCGGTTACCAATTCAAAGGATGGGTTGTTTTCAAGAGCGCCTCCTCCCAAAGAGACTACCAGATCTGTTCTGCCAGCTACTGTTTTGATCATGGCCAGCTCAAGCTCACGGAATGCGGCTTCTCCATCGTCGGCAAAAATTCGTGTGATGGGTTTGCCTGCCTGCTTTTCAATTGCACTGTCGATGTCAATGAAGTCATAGCCAAGGGAGTTTGCCAGAAGCGGCCCTATGCTGGATTTGCCCGATCCACTGAATCCGGTCAGAAAAATGAGTGAGTGCGTTTTTTCCACGACTGCTGTTTAGGGTCTCTTCGGGGTTTTCCGGGCTTTATATGCTTGCCCGCTTTGGCACAAATATAGCGAAAAATGGCCAAAAGCCCCGACCTGCAAGAGGTTCTATTCAAGCACTTTCAGGATGGTGCCGAAGAGTTCGTAGGGGGAACTCCCCTCAATCTTGGCGAGGCAGAGTGTGCCGGGGGCAACCCTGTGTCCGGCAGGCTCAAGTGAACACTCATTGTCAACCTCGGGCGCGTCCCACTCCGTTCTGCCCCATGCGGCACCCTCCTCAATCCGATCGATGCGGACGATAAGTTCCTTTTCTTCGAGCAGTTGGTTTTTTTCTTCTGAAATACCCTCCTGCAGCTCCATGAGCTCAGCCGTACGGCTCTCTTTTTCATCTTCTGGAACACTGTCAACGAGTGAAAATGCAGGGGAGAACTCTTCGTGGCAGTAAGGGAAGCATCCGAGTCGGTCGAAGCGAACGGTTGCTGCAAACTCAAGGAGTTCCTCGAATTCCTGCCGTGTTTCACCCGGATATCCGGCAATCATAGTTGTGCGGAGTCGGATGTCGGGGTTTTTTTCCCGGATGGCCTCAATAAGCGCCAGTTCCCCCTCTTTGGTGATGCCGCGGTTCATTGAGCGGAGAATCCTGTCATTGCAGTGCTGAAGCGGGAGGTCGAGGTAGTTGCATACATTCGCCCTCTCTCTCATGGTGTCGATGACTTCCAGCGGAAAGTTCAGGGGATAGGCGTAGAGCAAACGAATCCATCCAAAATCCATGTCGGAGAGGCGGAGCAGGAGGTCGTTGAGCATCTGTCGTCCGTAAAGATCAACCCCGTAGAGGGTTATGTCCTGGGCGATGATGTTGAGTTCACGGACCCCATTTTCCTGCAGGAGGCGGGCTTCGCGAAGGAGCTGGTCGAGAGGTTGGCTGATGTATGGGCCACGAATCCGGGGGATGGAGCAGAATGCACAGCTTCGGCTGCACCCTTCGGAGATTTTGAGGAATGAGGCGTGGTTCGGCGGCGTAATGGAACGGTGGTCGTGAAGCTCAATGCGGTAGCTGGCCCCTATGGCATTAAGCACGGCGGGCAGTTCGCGGGTGCCAAAAAAGCGGTCTACTTCGGGGAGTTCTGTCTGAAGTTCAGTGCGGTAGAGTTCCGGGAGGCAGCCCATCACGAATATTTTCTGGACTCTGCCGCTCTCTTTTTCGGCTATGGCAGCCAGCGTTTCATTGATGGACTCCTCTTTGGCATCGGCAATGAAGCCGCAGGTGTTGATGATGATTGTGTCGGCATCAGTGGCGCTCTGGGTGAATACAATCCCGGCGGCTTCGGCCTGCGCCATAAGCCGTTCGGAGTCGACGGTGTTTTTTGAGCAGCCAAGGCTCAAGAGAAAGACTTTGCTGGATTGTTCAGTCATTGCTTCTGTATTGTTCAAGAAAGCTTTCTTTCCACTCACTGAACGAGCCGTTCTGGATTTCAGTGCGTGCGGTGCGGGTGAGCCACATGAAAAAGGAGATGTTCTGCAGGGTGCAGAGTTTGAGTCCGAGAATTTCTCCTACATTCAGCAGGTGACGGATATAGGCCCGGGAATAATTCCGGCAGACATTGTTGTCGAACCCCTCATCTATGGATGAAAAGTCTTCGGAGTATTTTGCCGAGCGCAGGTTCATTTTGCCATGTCTGGTATAGACCCGTCCGTTTCGCCCTTCACGGGTCGGGATGACGCAGTCGAACATGTCGACACCCCGTTCTATGGCGTTGAGAATGTTTTCGGGCGTGCCGACCCCCATGAGGTAGCGGGGTTTGTGTTCGGGGAGAAGGGTGTGGGAGAGTTCCAGAATCCGGTACATCTCTTCTGCCGGTTCTCCGACCGCCATGCCGCCGGTTGCGTAGCCGTCAAAGTCGAGGTCCACAAGGGCTTTTGCTGAAATGGTGCGCAGGTCAGGGTGAGTTCCTCCCTGGGTTATGCCGAAGAGTAACTGGCCGTGGCCGTAGAGCGGATGGGTGGCGCTGAAGTGCTGTTTTGCCCGCTCTGCCCACCGGATGGTCATCTCTCCCGATTTGCGTATGTACTCCCTCTCGGCGGTTGAAGGGGGGCATTCGTCAAGCGGCATTACAATGTCGCTGCCGATGATTCGCTGGGTATCAACCACATTTTCGGGGGTGAACTGCAGCATGCTCCCGTCGAGGTGCGATTTGAAGGTGACTCCCTCTTCGGTGATTTTCCGGAGGTCGGAGAGTGAGTACACCTGGTAGCCACCGCTGTCGGTAAGGAGTGGGCCCTGCCAGTTCATGAACCGGTGTATTCCTCCGGCTTTCCGCATTATGGCGTTGCCGGGTTTGAGGTAGAGATGGTAGGTGTTGGCAAGGATAATGTGGACCTGCTGTTCCAGCAGTTCGTGCGGCTCCACCGATTTGACGCTGGCTCGGGTGCCGACCGGCATGAAGACGGGGGTTGGCACGGCACCGTGGTCTGTTGAGAGCACTCCGCAGCGGGCGGCCGTTTTTGTGTCTGTGGAAAGAAGGCGGAAGTTCATAAGGCAGGAAAAGGGACTGACATTGCGCAGACGACAATACATTAGAGGTTACTTGAAGGTAATCAGCGGGAGAGAGAAATAAAAAAGGAAAGAGGGCTGTGCGGGAGGTTTAGCTGATGCTGGTGACCCGGACGGCGACGCTGAGGGTCTCTTCTGCACTGCCTTTCCATGTTCCCCGGACGGGCGGAACATCGGCGTAGTCACGGCCTGAGCCGATTTTAATGTATCGTTCGTCGACAAAGAGGGAGCTGTGTGTGGGATCCATTCCTACCCATCCGATTTCGGGGCCCCCGTAGATTTCGCACCATGCATGCGATGCCTCGTCATGGCCGTCAGGTGTGCTGCCGCCGAACAGGTATCCGCTTACATAGCGGGCGGGCAGCTGGAGGCTACGGCATGCGGCCAGCATAATGTGGGCAAAGTCCTGGCATACGCCGCGTCCAAGAGCCATTACTACCGCGCTGGTGCTGTGAACATCGGTGACTCCGGGTTCATATATGAAGGAGTTGTTGATTTTCCGGCAGATCGCTTCGCCAAGGGCAAGGGGAGGCATATCCGGGGAGAAGGGCGCGGTAAAGTCGCGGATGGCGGGATCGAAATTGACAAATCGGCTTTCGGCGGAGAGGTCCATGAGGAGAATCTCCTCGTTGTAGGACGAGAGCGGGGTTCCTTTGCCTGTTTCAACAATTGAGGTCGCCAGAATGCTGACCCGGTCATGACTTTGGAGGATGTTGAAGTGGTGGACCTTGTTGCCGTAAAAGTCCGTGTACTCGAAAATGGTTGGGGAGTGTTCTATTTCAAGCGTGAAGCTGCTGCAGCGCTGTTGGGATGCGTGGCTGCAGTCGGGGTGAAGCCGCACTTCGGTGGCGGTTTCATAGATGGGGCTGCTGTAGGCGAACAGCGTGCGGTGTTCTACTTTGAGTATCATGCGTTTTTCCTTGCCGGGGTTGCCCGTGAGGCTGACTGTTGCTGTTGCTGCTGTGCCTGACTCCAGTTTGCCCGCCCGCTTGCAAGGCCTGTAAAGGGGAGCGCCTTGTTTTCTTCCTGCGATTCAATTTCCGGGGTATGGTAAGCAAAATATACCAGATGCAGCTGTTCTCCGGCTTTTTTCAGTCGGATCTTGATTTCGTCCAGATATTCATGCAGCCCCCTCTCTATAATGTCCTCAACGGTGGTGTAGCTCAGCTCGGCCTCCATTTTTCCTACCAGCCGGTCTGAATCGGAGAGATTTTTTTGGGTTGAGTTGCCCGACAGCCTCCATAGGGACTCTTTTGCTGCACCGATGGAAAAATGAATGCTGCGCGGAAAAGTTTTGTCGAGAATGAGAAACTCCAGAATGTTCTCCGGCTGGATGCGTGAAAGATGGACTTTTTTGAATGCTTCAAGTGCGCTGCAGCTTTTCAGGACGGCCATCCACTGGATGATGTCGACAGAACAGCTGAGCACATCGGCCTTATTGCTGGTATTGGGAGCGAGTATATGGTACTTGACATCAATAAGGCGGGTGATATTGTCGGCCCGTTCCAGATATTTAGCAACCTGAATGAAGTCCCATCCTTGGCTTCGTGCCATGGTGTTGTCCGTAATGCCCTGAAAAAGGTGCGAGGCATTCTTGATTTCGCGGTAAAAACGGAAAGGGTCGTTCTGTACATTTTCCGGTCGCATGGTTTGCAGCAGGTGGTAGAGGTTGTTGATCTGTTCCCACATTTCACTTGAAATGCTCTCAATGATGCTTCGGGCGTTTTCCCTTGCCAGGCCGATGCAGGAGATGATGGAGTTTGAGTTGCTACGGTTGAAGACCAGATAGTCGGTAACGCTCTCGGCACTGTATTCACCATACAGGCTTTCAAACTTTTCGCGGTTGCCGGCGACGAGAATCAGCGCAATCCAGCAGTCGGGGTTCTCGGTTGGGGTGATGCGGTTGAGGTCGAGCAGGAGGTTGAAGTTGACATCAAAAAACCTTGCAGTATTTTCAGCCCGCTCAACATAGCGGCTCATCCAGAAAAGGGATTCGGCAACGCGGCTTAACATAGGGTGGCAATCATTTTATTGTGCGGTTATTCGTCAACAACCCAGGTGTCTTTGCTGCCTCCGCCCTGTGAGGAGTTCACAACAAGTGAGCCCCGTTTCAGGGCAACTCTGGTGAGCCCTCCAGGTACAATTGTGGTGGTTTTCCCGTTCAGGACATAGGGACGAAGGTCAATATGGCATCCGTAAAGCTCCGAGTCGCTGAACAGGCTCGGGTGGCGTGAGAGGGAAATGGTTGGCTGTGCTATGTAGTTGCGGGGATTCTTTACAATCAGTTCCGCAAACCTCTCCTGCTCTTCTGTGGTAGATTCGGGGCCGATAAGCATGCCGTACCCTCCCGACTCGTTGGCCGCTTTGACTACCAGCGTGTCGAGGTGTTCAAGAATGTATTTCAGGTCGCCGGGATTGCCTGGAAGCCAGGTTGGGACATTCTCCAGTATTGGGTCTTCTCCGAGGTAGTACCGGATGATTTTTGGCACGAAACTGTAGATGACCTTGTCGTCGGCAATGCCGGTTCCGATGGCATTTGCCAGAGTGACATTGCCTTTTCGATAGGCGTTGATGAGGCCGGCCACACCGAGTTTCGAGTCGGGGCGGAACATCAGCGGGTCAATATAGTCGTCGTCAATTCTGCGGTAGATGACATCCACCTGCTCAAGCCCTCTGGTGGTGCGGGCGTAGACCATATTGTCGTTAACGACGAGGTCGCGCCCTTCGGTGAGTTCAACGCCCATCTGGCGGGCAAGGAAGCTGTGTTCGAAATATGCCGAGTTGTAGATGCCCGGACTCAGCAATACCACATTGGGGTTTGTGCGCCCCTGCGGAGCAACTTCATGCAGTGTGCGGAGCAGTTCCTGCGGATAGTGTTCGACGGGGCGGACTTTGTATTGCTCAAAAAGAACGGGGAAGGCGCGTTTCATTGCCTGCCTGTTCTGCAGCATGTATGAGACACCGCTGGGCGTGCGCAGGTTGTCTTCAAGGACGAGGTAGTTCCCTGAGCCATCGCGTATGATGTCGCTGCCGGCTATATGGATGTAAATGCCTCGTGGCGGGGTGACTCCGACGAACTCTCTCCTGAAATGGGGGCTACCGAGAACAAGCTCCGCGGGAATGACCCTGTCACGCAGGATTTTCTGGGTATGGTATATATCGTGCAGAAAGAGGTTGAGTGCCGTGATTCTCTGGGTAAGCCCTTTTTCAATCAGTTCCCACTCTTTTGAAGGCAGTACTCTTGGTATGAGGTCGAAGGGAAAAAGCCGTTCTATGCCCTCTTCACGGCCGTAAACGGTAAAGGTAATGCCCTGGTTCCGGAAATACATGTTCACCATCTCCCGGCGGGCTTTGATGTCTTCAACGGAAAACTGCCCGAAGCGGTGGAGCAGTTTGTCGTAATGGGGGCGGGGGGATCTTTCCCCTGTCATGACTTCATCAAAAAAACGGTTCGTATCTGCATTGTAACCGTCAAAGAAACGCTTCATATCCGTCGTTTTACATATTGCCGGAGGGAGCTTTTGTGGAGCTCTTCCGTTATATACCTTAATTTTTTATGGAAAAAAATGTTTTAAGCCTAAAAAAGTTACATAATAGAAGAGACGGAGCGTAATGCTTGCAGACGCGGGGATTAGTTTTTATAATAAGAATCAGACCAAACACATAAACGATTCTCCCATGCATGTACTTGTTACCGGCGCAGCCGGTTTTATCGGCTCAAATGTATCTCGCAGGCTTCTTGAACGGGGCGACAGGGTGACGGGCATCGACAATATGAACGACTACTATGATGTATCGCTCAAGGAAGCCCGGCTCGCCCGGCTGACCGGTCAGGAGAATTTCCGGTTTGTGAAGATGGACCTTGCCGACCGCAAGGCGATGGAGGATCTGTTTGCAGAAGGGCGGTTCGACCGGGTTGTCAATCTGGCGGCACAGGCCGGTGTGCGCTATTCGCTCATCAACCCGCATTCATACATTGAGAGCAACATTCTCGGCTTCACCAATATTCTTGAGGGGTGCCGCCATAACGGGGTTGAGCATCTGGTATATGCCTCGTCCAGCTCCGTGTACGGCGCCAATGAAACCATGCCGTTCTCCGTGCATGACAATGTTGACCATCCTCTTTCTCTCTATGCGGCCAGCAAGAAGGCCAATGAGCTGATGGCGCATACCTACAGCCATCTTTACAGGCTTCCAACTACAGGCCTCCGCTTTTTCACCGTCTACGGACCGTGGGGAAGGCCCGACATGGCGCTGTTCCTCTTTACCGACGCCATTCTCAAAGGGAAACCCATACAGGTGTTCAACTACGGCAAGCATCGGAGGGACTTTACTTTTATCGACGATATTGTTGAGGGTGTTATCCGCACGCTCGATCATGTGGCCGAACCGAATCCCGATTGGTCGGGCCTGAAGCCTGACCCCGGTTCAAGTCGCGCTCCGTGGAGGGTGTATAATATCGGAAACAGCCAGCCGGTGGAGCTGATGGACTACATTGGCGCACTGGAACGGGAGCTTGGCAAAACAGCCGAAAAAGAGTTTCTGCCGCTCCAGCCCGGTGATGTGCCTGATACCTATGCCGATGTTGAGCAGCTCATCGCGGATGTGCAGTACAAGCCTGAAACCACTGTTGACGAGGGCATCAAACGGTTTGTGGCGTGGTACCGGGAGTACTACGGCATTCCGGCGCCCTGAACCTTCAGAACGGTTTCTGCTCCCGCATAGTCAATATACTGCCCGCTCCGGAAAGGGAGCAGCTTTACTGTGCCGTCCGGACTTTCTCTGTTCAGCCATACCATGAAAGAGCTTTTGAGCCACTCATCGCGGCTTGCTTCACCCTGTGCGCTTTTGGATTGGTGCGCTATAAAGCGCCTGAAAAGTTCAGTTGTAAAGGCGCTTTCTTCCCCGTCTGGAGCGTAGGGCTCAATATTGGGGCAGAGATGGCACTCTTTTTTGCTGTCGCTGACCTGGCAGAGGGTGTCGGGTTCGGTAAGGTAGCCGCAGTGGCTGCCTTTTGCTATTCTCGTTGCCACGGCCCACGAGCTTCCTCCTTCGGGTGCGAGCTGCCTGAATTGCGTAGGGCTTTCATTTTCCTCCTTCCATGCCGGGGGAGTTGAGCCGGTGAGGCTCGGGCAGTCACATTCTCCAACCGCCATTACCATTGGCATGGGCTTTACTGAAAGAGCTTCCCTGTAGGGCTGCATTCCTGGTGCAACGAGGGGGAACTTCTGGTCAATGGGTGAGAGCTGCAGGAGACCGACCGGAGAGGCTCTGTGTGCAGGATTCCACTCTGAAAGGGGTTCGGTTGAGGCTGGCAGAAACTCACGGTCATAGATAATCGGGTTGAAGGTCTTTCCGGTTTTCCCTCCAATGTCCTGCAGCTGCTCGAAATCGCAGGCTGCTGCTTGGGCATGCGCTCCGCCAACCGAGTGGCCGGCAAAGATGACCTTGTTGGATGTCATGAATCGGGATTTTCGGGGGGAGGCTGCAGTCAACAAACTTCTGGCTCCTTCCGTACTCTTTTTCTCGGTAAAAAAAAATCGGTTACACCGTATCTCGCCAGATAGGAGGCTGCCGCATAGGCCTCCTGACCCACTCTCGGATTGCCGCTGATGTCAATTGCCGGGAGGCCGGTTCCCTGTGAGTGGGATGCACTGATAAATACCATTGCTCAGTTGTGTTCGGCGGCAGCGTTGCTGTTATTATAAGAATACGAAGGGTTGATGCCGAAAAGGGGGTTGTCGTTGAGGAGTGCACCGACGATTTTTTTCGGGTAGTAGAACAGGTCGTTCCCGATGAGAAATCCGTGGTTGAACATGACCAGTCTTTCTGCTTGGCGTTTTTTCGGGAAGAAGACCTCTACGACAACTTCAATGAAAAGAGGTATGCTTTTGTGGTACTGTATCCAGAGGTGAATACGGTCAAAGCAGTAGCCGTTGATGCAGATGGGTTTCATTGTCTGTAAGGTTTTTCGGGTTGGGCCTTTTCCTATACAGAGAATATTTGTTTTTGTTGGTGTTTTGTATGTATTGAATATATCAGGCGTTTATTCCTTCCAGTCAACTTCACCTGTCCCGTTAGCAAGCGCCCTGATGTAGATTTTTCTTATGGCTCCTTCGGGTTCCGTTGCCCGCTTCAACGGGCTCTTTGCTGTGAAAGTGGGACTTTGAAATTCCTGAACACTGGAATTGTTTTTTTCTGTCTGTTCAACTCCATCATTCCGGTTTGAGGTGCGGGAAGAAGATGACATCGCGGATGGAGTCTTCTCCGGTGAGCAGCATGACGAGGCGGTCAACGCCGACGCCGAGGCCTGCGCAGGGGGGCATGCCGTATTCAAGTGCTCTGAGAAAGTCTTCGTCTACAATCATGGCTTCGTCGTCTCCACGCTGGCGGAGACTGGCCTGCTCTTCAAGCCGCTGGCGCTGAACAACCGGGTCGTTGAGTTCGGAGAATGAGTTGCATATCTCTTTGCCACCTGCAATGAGCTCGAACCGCTCTACCAACCCTTCTTTTTCACGGTGCGGTTTGGCCAGCGGCGACATTTCGGTCGGGTAGTCGGTGATGAATGTTGGCTGAATCAGTTTTGGTTCTACGAACTCGCCAAAAATTTCATCAATGATTTTGCCTGACCCTATTTTCGGGTCGAGTTCCAGACCGAGGTCTTTTGCTGTGTTGCGGAGCTCAGTTTCGGTTTTTCCTTCTATATCCGCGCCGGTGTACTCTTTTATGGAATCGGCAATTGTGATACGACGGAACGGTGGCTTGAGGCTGATTTCATGGCCGAGGAACGATGTTGTGTCGCTACCGTTGACGGCAAGGGCGGTCTGGTGGAAGAGCTGCTCGACAAGCTCCATCATCCAGTTATAGTCTTTGTAGGCCACATAGAGCTCAACCTGGGTGAACTCGGGATTGTGGAAACGGTCGATGCCTTCGTTGCGGAAATCTTTGGCGAATTCAAACACGCCCTCAAATCCGCCTACAATGAGGCGTTTGAGATAGAGCTCGTTTGCAATGCGGAGGTAGAGTTCCATATCCAGCGCATTGTGGTGCGTGGTGAAGGGGCGTGCAGCGGCTCCTCCGTAGATGGGCTGGAGGATTGGGGTTTCAACCTCAAGCCACCCTTTTGTGGTGAAGAAGTTGCGCATGTGTGAAACTATGGCGCTTCTCTTTATGAAAGTTTTGCGGACTTCCGGGTTGACGATGAGGTCAACATAGCGCTGGCGGTAGCGGAGTTCACGGTCGGAGAAGGCGTCGAACACCACTTTTTCTCCCTCAACCTCTTTTTCTTTGGCAACGGGAATGGGGCGCAGTGATTTTGAGAGGAGTGTGAACTCTTCGGCATGAACCGATATTTCACCGGTTCTGGTTTTGAATGTGTAGCCTTTGACGCCGACGATGTCACCGATGTCAAGCAGTTTGAAGGTGCTGTATGAGGCCTCTCCCACTTCGTCTTTTTTCAGGTAGATCTGTATTCTGCCTTTGGCATCCTGAATATGGAAAAATGAGGCTTTCCCCATTTTTCTGATAGCCATAATGCGCCCTGCTACTGATACGGGAGTTTTGGCTTCCTCCTGAAAGGTGGCAATGATATCCTCTGAATGGGTGGTGAGGGCAAATTCACATGGATAGGGGTTCACGCCCGATTCCAAAAGGTGGGTGCGTTCGTCCAGACGGCGCTGCATCTGGTCGTTGAGGGAGAGTTGCTGTTCGTGTTCCTGGTGCATAAAGAAATCGGGACAATGAGTTACGGTGTTGTGAATGAGGGAGCTCTTGATTGTTGTGGTGCCGTCAGCTGGTTGCGTTGGATTTTAACCATACTTCGGGTATTGTCAGCAACTTCTGGCTCAGCGAGCGGTAGGCCCGTTGTGAGAAAACATCATAGTTGTTTTCTTCAATGGATTTCAGGATGTTCGAGTAGTTGACGCTGCTGAGGGCAACGGCCAGACGGCTCTCTTTCTGAAGCATCGGGATTCCTTTGTCGGATGAAAGGTAGTAGTTTCTTGCGCGCTCTATCTGAAACTGCATAAGGCGCCTGAATTTTTCGTTCATGGTTTTCTGCATGAACTCTTCATGGCTGTAGCCGAACCGCTCCAAATCTTCCAGCGGTATATATATCCTTCCGCGGTCCACATCTTCTCCAATATCGCGGAGAATGTTGGTGAGCTGCATGGCTATACCGAGATCTATTGCATGGCGGAGGGCTGCCGGATCGCTGTACCCGAAAATTTCTGATGTCATAAGCCCGACCACCGAGGCTACTTTGTAGCAGTATACATAGAGCTCGTCAAAGGTTTCGAACGGGGTGAATTCAATGTCCATGGCAACACCCTCAATCAACTCAAGCGGGTGCTCAATGGCAATTGGATAGCTTTCGAGCGTGTGGTTCCATGCAACCATGATGGGGTCGCTTCCTGTTTCTCCGGCGTAGCAGGCTTTGAGGCGTGTTTTCCAATCCTCAAGCAGCGTGTTGATGGTTTCGCGCGTTATGGTGCCTTTGGTCAGCTTTTCTTCGGCGTTGTCAACAAGGTCGTCAACGGTACGAAGCAGGGCATATATGGCAAAAATGGGGTTCTGCAGCCGTTTGGGGAGGAAGAGAGTGGCGAGATAAAAAGTTTTGGCGTGATGCTTTGCAATCTGGCGACAATGCTGATATGCGTCTCGGGGGGCAAGCTCCTTGCTGTATTGCGGTATGGATATGGTCCCGTTGTTGCCGTTTGTCATCTGCTGTTCGCGATTATTGTCTTCCAGGGGCCCGCCGATTTTTTTTGCTGCCACCTCGGTATGGCGTGAATAACAAAAATGTGTAACTTTTAGAGGGTCTGCATAGGTTACTTTAAGGAAGTGTGGCAAGATATAACAAACCGCCTAAAATCACAATATGCCCGGTAGCCCTCCGGGCGCAATACTTATACCTGAAAATCTGTTGAATACTGTTGCTGCAAGCGATGCACGAGAAAAGGCAATTCTGGTCGGAATAGCCTATCCGCCTGAAACTCCCCGTGTAATGGTGGAGGAATACCTTGAGGAACTGGCTTTCCTTGCTGATACGGCGGGAGCCGATATTGAGAAGTCAATGATCCAGGAACGGCGCGCTGCTGATCCCGGTTTTGCAATAGGGAGTGGTAAGGTGGACGAGCTGCGAAGCATGGTGAAGGACCGGGAGGCTGATATCGTGATTTTTGACGATGACCTTACGCCGCTTCAGGCGAGAAACCTTGAACGGGAGCTTGCCTGTAAGGTGATTGACCGGACCGGTCTTATTCTGCAGATATTTGCCCTGAGGGCAAAGTCGTTCCGGGCGAAAATGCAGGTTGAACTGGCACAGCTGGAGTATATGCTGCCGCGCCTGACGGGCCAGTGGACTCACCTTTCGAAGCAGAAGGGCGGCATTGGAACCAAGGGGCCTGGCGAGACGCAGATTGAGACAGACCGTCGCCTTGTGCGCAGCAGGATAGCACTGCTGAAAAAAAAGCTCCGCGATGTTTCTCTCCAGCATGACACGCAGACCCGGGGGCGGCTGACGGTTCCGAGGGTGGCGCTTGTGGGTTATACCAACGCGGGAAAATCAACCCTTATGAACCGGCTCTGCCCTGAGGCAGAGGCTTTTGCTGAAAATCGCCTGTTTGCAACGCTTGACACCAAAACCCGCCGCCTTGAGCTGAAAATAAACAAGCTTGTTCTTCTGTCTGACACGGTTGGTTTTATACGCAAGCTTCCCCATACGCTGGTTGAGAGTTTCCGCTCCACGCTTGACGAGGTGCTGCAGGCGGATTTTCTGCTTCATGTGATTGACCTCAGCCATCCTGCTTTTGAGGAGCAGATGCAGGTGGTTGACGCCACGCTTCGGGAGATAGGGGTCAGCCATCCGAACACCATAGAGGTGTTCAACAAAATTGACGCCCTTGAGGATCCCGCAACCCTTCTCAGCCTCCGGGCCCGGTATCCTGAAGCTGTGTTTGTTTCGGCTGCCCGCGGCATTAATCTTGCCGAGCTGCGTCTTCGAATTGCCGAGCATGTGGCGCTCGATTACACCGAACGGAAAATCAGGGTCCATGTGGCCGACTACAAGCTGATTGGTTATCTGTACGAACATACGGAGGTGACCGACCGGCAGTGTATTGATGAGGATATAGAGCTGACCTTTCAGGTACATAAGCACACCTTGAAGCATATTGATGCGCTTACCGGCCATCTTGCCATATAACCGCTATGACGATTCAACTGTACAACACTACCCGTCGACCCTTTCCGGAGGCCAAACTGAAAAAGGCCATACAGCTGGTGCTTTCAGGGGAGGGTGCGAAAGCAGTGTCAATTGAGGGCATTTATTGCGGAGGACGGATGATGCGCCGTATCAACAGGGAATATCTGGGGCATGACTATGATACCGATACTGTAACCTTTCCTTACAGTGAAGGGCTGGCTGTGGAGGGGGAGTTTTATGTGTCGTTTGACGAAGTGAGCCGCAATGCGGTGCGTTTCAGGAGTGGATTTATGCAGGAGCTTCTCCGTGTCACCGTCCATTCATCGCTGCATCTTCTTGGGTATGTTGACGGGTCATCAGCGGAGAGGGAGCAGATGCGCCAGAAAGAGGACCACTATCTCCGGGGTCTTGGTCTGGGTGTTTTGCCAACTGAAGAGAGGAGCAGCTTATGAATATGCTTGAAACGGTTTCAGTTCCCTGTCCTTTCTGTGGAGAGGTGATGGATTTGGCTATTGACTGCAGTGCAGGGAATCAGCAGTATACTGAAGACTGCGCGGTATGCTGCAGGCCGGTGAGTGTCAGTGTAAAGATTTCTGGCACTGGAGTGCTCTCGGTGGATGTCAGCCCTGAGGATGGCTGAATAAAAAAAGCCGAAACCGAAGATGTAAGCCGAATTCTGTGATTCATCCGGCGTACCGGATGAAACTGCAGTCATTTATCTGATGCGGCCTACCCGAAAACTCTCCTTGCGGAATTGGGCGGGCCGCCCTTTTTCCCTTTAAGGGAAAAGCTTTCCTATTCGGCCTTGCTTCGGGGAGGTTTGCATAGCGCATTCCGTTACCGGAATGCCTGGTGGTCTCTTACACCGCCGTTTCACCCTTACTCCGGTTTCCCGGAGCGGTCTGCTTTCTGCTGCGCTCTCTGTCAGGACCGGCTTGCGCCGACCTGCCCAGGCTTGAGGACCTTTCGGCTCTCTCGACCGGCACCCTGCCCTGTGAAGTTCGGACTTTCCTCTGCAGAGCCATTGGCCCTGCAGCGACTGCACACTTGCGGTTTCAGCTTTTTAAATATAGCATGTGATTGCTGAAAAGCACGCCCTTTTTTATGAGGGCGGTGATGTATTTTAGATATTGGCTTCTTCAAAAAGGCGCTCATGCACGACAATGCGTCCGCATGATTCACACAGGTAAAAGCCTCCCTGCACAATCATGGTGTGGCGGTTGGTGGGCACTCTGGTGTTGCAGCCTGAGCACGCGTTGCGGTTGAGCGGTACAACAGCATTGCTGAGCGTGCCGCTTCTGAGGTGGTCGTATTTGTCAAGCAGGCGCTTGGCTTCCGTTGCCAGCAGTTCTCGCTGTGCGTCAATCTTTTTCTGGAGCGCGGTGACCTCTTCGGCAGTTTCAATGACAATGCCGTTGAGCTCTTCATTTTTTTGTTTGGCCTGTTGCTTTAGGTCCTTAAGCTGCTGGGCGAGAACATCGTCGGGCATCATGTCCTCGGATATTTCGTCGTAGCGGTTTTCGGCAATCAGCTGGCGTCCTTTTTCCTGCATTTCAAGGGTTCGCTGTTCGCCCTGGCTGATGTCCTGAAGACCGATTTCAGCAAGCGCTATCTCCTTTTCTTCGTACTCAATCTGTTTGGAGAGAGCGTCGTACTCTTTATTGTTCCTTGCCAGGGTCTGTTTTTCCCTGAACGCAAGAATTTTTTCACGGCACGCGTTGGCGGTTTCATTGAGATGCTGGCGAAGCTTGAGGTGCTCTTCTTTTTTTGCTGTGCGCGTTTCAATCTGCTTTACGGTAAAGTTCAGATCCTCTTCAAGTGCACCGATTTCTTCGGGTAGCCCTTTTTGAAGGCTGACGATTTTTTCTATCTGATTGTCGAGGTGCTGAAGCCTGACAAGGAGGTTGATTTTTGTATGATCCACTACTGCTCGTGTTTTGGATTATGAGAGGCACAAAAAAAAGCACCTTCTCTTGAAAGGTGCGTACTCTGTGTCATATGTGAAAGAACAGACGAAAAAGAACTGTCTGCTGAAAAGATGAGAGACGAAGTTGCATGCATATCGCGAGTAAGCTATTTATGTGCCCGAAAGGAGATTCGAACTCCTACACCTTGCGGCGCTCGTCCCTGAAACGAGTGCGTCTACCAGTTCCGCCATTCGGGCTAAGCAAATGCTACGCTGAAAACCAATATGAAAGTAAGCGCTTTTTCTCTATAAAGTCAAAAAAGTAAATTACTTAATTTCCTTGTGTAGCGTATGTTTCTGCATGCTCGGGTTGTATTTTTTCAGGACAAGACGGTCTGTCGTGTTTTTCTTGTTTTTCGTCGTGGTATATCTTGAGACTGTTTTGCCCTCTTTTTTGGCTTCAGTGCACTCAAGCGTGATGACGATTCTATTTTCTTTTCCTTTTGCCATTGTTCCGCTTCGCTAGTGTATGGATTTATGCTTTTCAAGTGAGTTGTGAATATAAGACCGGGTTGGTGATTTTGCAAGTTCCTGATATTTCTTTCCTTCATAGACAGAGAAAGGGTATTTTATCTTTTTTAACAAAAACGAAGGGGTAGCGATATTTTGTTGGATAGAACAGATTTTCATTTTGAAGCCGGGGAACTCAACTGTGAGGGCGTTGGGCTGACTGAGCTTGCTGAGCGTTTCGGAACACCGCTCTATGTAACTTCCCGTCGCAGTCTTGTGGCGAGTTTCCGCGAGTTTGAAAAGGCTTTTGCCTCGTTGCCGCATCTTACCTGTTATTCGGTGAAGGCCAACTTCAACCTGAATGTTATCAGGGAGTTTGGAGAGCTTGGTGCGGGATGCGATGTCAATTCCGGAGGAGAGCTCTACCGGGCGCTTCAGGCTGGCGTTCCTGCCAACAGGATTATTGTTGCCGGCGTGGGCAAACGGCCGGATGAAATTGCCTATGCCCTCAAAAGCGGCGTGATGCTTCTGAAGGTGGAGTCGATTTCAGAGCTTCAGGCGATTGACCGTATTGCGGGCGAAGAGGGGGTTGTTGCCTCGGTGGCGCTGCGCGTTAACCCGAATGTTACGGCTGAAACCCATCCCTATATCACTACTGGCGACAGCAAGGAGAAATTTGGTATTGATGAGGCTGAACTTCCCGTTATTTTCTCTCTGTTGCCCAGTCTTCAGAATGTCCGGCTTTCTGGGCTCGACATGCATATAGGTTCCCAGATTTTTGATACGGAGTTTTATGTTGCCGCTGCAACAAAACTGCTTGATGTGTTCAGTTACGCTCGGAGTGCGGGCTTTGCCATTGAGTATCTGGACATAGGCGGCGGGTTCCCGGTTACCTATGACCCCATGAAGCCGGCGACCCCCATAGGGCGTTTTGCTGAAAAACTTGTTCCTATGCTGAAGGAGACGGGGGCGAGGGTGATTCTTGAGCCTGGCCGTTTTCTTGTGGCTAATTCATCGGTGCTTTTGACCAAGATTCTCTATAAAAAGGAAAATCATACGGGAAAGCAGTTTTTTGTTGTCGATGCCGGCATGACCGAGCTTATCCGGCCGGCGCTCTATCAGTCGCATCATGAGGTTTTTTCAGTGCAGCAGCATACAGAGAGGGTGGTTGTCGATGTGGTTGGCCCGGTCTGTGAGTCGAGCGACTTTTTTGCACGCGGCCGGGAGATTGATGACGCACCGGAGGGCGGGCTGGTTGCCGTGATGTCCTGCGGCGCCTATGCCGCTGTGATGGCCAGCAACTATAATGGGCGGCTTCGTCCTGCTGAGGTGATGGTTGATGGGGCTGAGGCCCGTTTGATACGCAGGCGTGAGACTCTTGAGCAGCTGACGGCAAACGATGTGTTCAGCCCTCTGAGCGTTTAGAAGAAGGAGGGTTCCACTGCGGCAGTTTTAGCTGTGGAGGTTCCGGAATATTTCAAGGGTTGCTGTGGCCATGTTCAGCGTATAGAAGTGAATGCCGCGAATCTGGTTGTCAATGAGTTCCTGAACCTGATTTGTGGCCCATTCAATGCCGATTGAGGCAACCTCAGCGTCGCTTTCCGCGCTGAGCACTTTTTTCAGGAGAGGGGCTGGAATTCTGGCTCCAAGGGCAAGTTCCGACATTCTTGTCATTCCTTTTGCGCTTGTTATCGGCATGATTCCTGGTATTATGGGGACCGAAATGCCAGCCAGACGGCAGCGTTCCACGAAGTCAAAATAGTCGCGGTTGTCAAAAAATAGCTGAGTGACAATATAGTCTGCCCCTGCATCGACTTTTGCCCTCAGATACTCAATTTCCTTCAGCCTGTTGGGGGTTTCGGGGTGCCCTTCGGGAAATCCCGCTACGCCTACACCGATATTCGGATGATTGGTTTTGATAAACCGCACCAGATTGATGGCGTGTGGAAAATCTTTGACGGCGTCATCTATGGACTCTGTGCCGGCGGGTTTGTCGCCCCGGAGTGCAAGCACATTGTTGATGCCGTGGCTCAGATAGTTTTCAAGGATTTCACCGGTTTCGTTGGTTGTTGAGGCAATGCATGTCAGGTGCGATACGACGGAAAGTCCGGTTTCTTTCTGGATTCTTGTGACTAGGTCGTGCGTTCTTGTCCGGGTGGAGCCGCCGGCGCCATAAGTGACGCTCACATAGGACGGGTTAAGCGGAGAGAGAGCCGCTATTGTTTTAAATAGTGTGTCCCAGTCTGCATCTTTTTTTGGAGGAAAGAATTCAAAACTGAATACGGGTTTTTGTGCTGTGTTCAGAATCTCTTTGACCAGCATGAAATAAAGGGTTTAGGAGCTTTCGTGAAAAAAAAGAATATACGAAACATTGCGTTAGCTCCATATCCAGCGATGCGTCTTCTGGCTTCGTTGGGGGCGGGCATTCTCGCCGGCTCCTATTTCCCTCTGCCCGTGGAGTTTTGGTTGGCTTCGGCTCTTTCCGCGCTTCTTGCGGTTGCCGGGGGACTTCTCTATGAACTGTTCCGTTCCGGTCGGTCCCGCCACGGCGGGTGGTTCCCTCTTCCCTTTACCTCCCTAGCCTTTTTCTGTCTGGTGTTGTTCGCGTTTGCTGGATCCACCGACTTCCGTCTCAACCATGTTCCCCAAAGCAGTCTTCTTGATTTTTCCGGCAGGAGCGTTGTTCTCAGCGGCATGGTGGAGAGCCGGCCTGTGGTTTCTTCTTCGGGAACCCGTTTTCTCATGGAGGTTCGTGAGGTGTTTGATGATGGAGATTCAATTGAGCTCCGCGACAGGGCGGCGGTGCAGGTACGGGGAGTAGGGAAGGGCGAACTGAACCTTCGTCGCGGAAGTCTCGTGCGGGTGAAGGGGAGTGTGGGAACCATTGGCGGACCAGGAAACAGGGGGGAATTCAACCCGCACCGGTCGGCCCGGCTGAAGGGGGTATCGGCATCGGTCTTTGCTGCCGGAGGGTGGCAGGTGCAGAGTGATGGAGAGAGGGGGGCAGGGTGGTTTGAGGCCTTTTTCGTTGACCCTGTTGCCCTCTATCTTGAGAACTCCCTGAGGGAGTTGGTGCCCGAGGGGCCGGAACGGGCGTTTATGGCCGGGGTTCTTGCCGCAGAGCGCGACCAGTTGTCTCCTGAGTTGGATCTGGCGTTCCGTCGAACCGGCACGGCGCACATTCTTGCGGTTTCGGGGCTCCATGTTGGTCTTCTTGTTCTTGTGGTGAATCTTCTCCTGCAACGGCTCAAGTCCGCCACATGGGGTCGCTGGGCGGCAGTTGCCCTGACGGGGTTCATTCTCCTTGTCTACACCATGGTAACAGGTGCAGCCCCATCTGTGCGGCGAGCCTCAATTATGGCGATGGTGGTTCTTTCAGGGGCGGCATCGGGCCGTCCGTCGTTTTCCCTCAACGCCCTTGCTTTGGCCGATGTCATAATCCTTTTTCTTGATCCGCTTGACCTTTTCAGTCCTGGTTTCCAGATGAGCAATGCAGCAGTGCTTTCCATTCTGCTGTTGTATTCGCGTCTTAACCAGCAGGTGAAAAGGGGCGGGGGAGCTGCGCGTCGCGTCTGGAGGTTTGTGCTCTCAAGCCTGCTTCTTACGGTTGCGGCCTCCCTTGGCGTGGCCCCTCTCATTGCATGGTATTTTGGCACCGTTTCGCTTATTGCCTTTGCTGCAAATCTTCCCGTTGTCTTTTTTTCTTCACTCATGCTCTATGCGCTTTTCGGGATGCTGGCGCTGAACCTTGTGTCTGCTGCTGCGGCCGGTATGCTTGCTCTTGCGGCACAGTTTTTTGCGATGCTTGCTTTGCAGTCTGTTTTGTTTTTCAGCAGCCTTCCGTTCGGGGTTGTTGAGTTCCGTCCTGCTGCATTTGAGCTTATTCTGTTCTATTTTCTTCTTCCTGTACCGCTTTTTTTCCTGCTTCGGAACCGGTGGAAAGAGGGGGTGACTTTGCTGCTTGCGGCAGCCAACCTTATTATGTGGCAGGTTTTTTTTGTTCCCGCTGCCGTTGTTTCTCCGGCATTTTTGAGCATTAACCTCGGAAGGGATCTTTCTTTTCTCTGTTCTTCGGGCATGGAAAGCATTCAGGTTGACGCGGGGAGGAAGCCGGGGGAAGCCGCACGCATCGGGCGACAGGAGGCGGGGTTCGGATTTCTTCCCCCTACGGCGGTTGTCCAGTTTTATTCACCCGATTCGCTTGTGCTCAGGGTTCCCTCACCGCACCATTTCCTTCAGGCTGATTCTCTCCTTGTTCTTTCTTCTTTTGTTGTGGCTCGGCCTGCTCATAGGGTGGTGAGGCTCTGGAGCCGCCGGCAGTCGGTTCTGATTGCTTCGGGAACCGGAAATCTTCGCAGGGATCCGCTTTTTTCTGCTGATACCGCTGTGCTGTGGATTTACAGGTTTGGGCTGAAGGAGCAGCGGGAGCTTGCCTCGTGGCTTGAGTATGCACGGCCCCGACATTGCCTGATTGTACCGGGCAGTTTTTTGAAGAAAATCGACAGAGAGGTGCTGCGCCGGTTTACTCTGGAGCGTCCGGCGGTGGAGTTCCGTTCAAAAGAGCGGCAGATGGTGGTCTATGACGATACTGCGGTCAGTTTTCGGGGGGAGTGAAGAGGCCTGCAGCAATCTGGCTGTCGATGATGGCGGCAATTTCTTTTGAGATCCCGGGAGGGTTCAGTTGTCTGATTACCTTTGCGAGCGTATGGATTTTTCCTTCAAGGGGAAGGAACCTGTTGACCACGACAACACGGTTTTCATGAAGGCGGCAGTCACCACCTAAAAAATCCCCTTTTTCATAGCGAAGTGTGTAGCCGAGCTCTTTGATGGCGGTTTCAAGAAGAGTGAGCTGTGCCGTTTTTTTCATGCTCTCCCCCTGTCTTTTCGTACGGTGAACCAGGGTTCCTTGTGCATGTAGCGGGAGCTGAGGGCTGTCCAGTGTTCGGGTTTGCGGTATTGTGGCGTCATGACTGGCCTCTCATGCGTGGGTCGAGGGCGTCGCGGACACCATCGCCCAAAAGGTTGAAGCAGACCACTGTAGTGAGAATGGCAATGCCTGGAAATGTGGAGATCCACCAATGGTTGAGCAGGCTGTCGCGTCCTTCGTTGATGATGTTGCCCCAGCTGGGAACAGGCGGCTGTACGCCGAGGCCGAGAAAAGAGAGCCCGGCTTCGGTGAGGATGATGCTTCCAATTCTCAGTGTGGCGGCAATAATGACCGGGGTGAGGGTATTGGGGGCGAGATGACGGAAGATGATTCTCATGTCGGACAGGCCGAGCGAGCGGGCGGCAAGGATGAACTCCTGCTCTTTGAGCGAGAGAACCTGGCTGCGTACAATTCGGGCAACCCCCATCCAGCCGGTGAAAGAGAGGGTGATGACGATAAGGTAGATGGAGTTGCCGAAGGTGGCAATGATGATGAGAATGAGAAAGAGTGCGGGAAAGGCGATGAGAATATCAACAATGCGCATCATGAGGGCGTCCACCCAGCCTCCGAAATAGCCAGAGCTAACCCCTACAAAGGTGCCGAGGGTGACGGAAATGAGAACTACGAGAAACCCGATGGAGAGGGATATTCTGGAGCCGTAAATCACTCTGGAGAGAATGTCGCGGCCGTACTGGTCGGTGCCGAGAATAAAAGTTCGCGTGACCCTGTACTCCGGTCCTGCAAGTTCTTCCAGAGGGATGGTTTTGGTGCGCATCCCTTGGCGGTAGACGGCACTCTCGCCCTCTTCATGAACAGAATTGACAAAGCGGATGGCGTGGGGTTCATTGCGTGTTTTTAGCTTCCGGAAATCGCCGATAAGGGTGTTTACCATCCATATTGCGCTGCCTTCACCCTTCTGCATTGGTATTTCAAGGGTTTTCGGCTGTTTAAGCAACAGCCCCTCAATTCTGGTTAATGGGGGCTGGTATGCGGTAACCAGAAAGTCCTGCTGGTCATAGGGACTAAAGGGGGCAATGTAGGGGGCCAGAAATGCGACGGAGTAGAGGATGAATATGATGGCAGAGGCAATCAGTGCGATTTTCTGACGCATGAAGGCCCGGAGGCTTATTTTTCCAAGGCTCAGCTCGCCGGGGGTTCCTGGGGATTCTCCGGCTTTCCTCTTCATCCGTCTGAAAAGGATGGTTGAGAGAATGAGGATGGAGGTGAGAAGGTAGAATGCGGCAGCCCAGAACTGGGTTATTTCAGATGTGAATATCTGCTGCAGTGCCTGGGGAGCGGAAATGAAGAGAGCAAGTGCGAAGAGGAAGGTGCGGATGCTGAGAACAAACAGGTCCCACTGAATGAACAGGACTGAGAGGAGTGCTGCAAGAGAGAGCGCAATGAAAAAATTCAGGCCGTGTCGGCCTTCTGTCGGGTCTGTTTTCACGCTGTTGCAGATGGCTTTGAGGATGATGGGGTCTGAGTGCTAAAAAAAGCCGCTTCTCTTTTCAGGGGAAGCAGCTTTTTGCAGTCACGGTTACCTCATTCCTCTGTTTCAGGAGCGGCAGCTTCCGGGGTCTCTTCGGTCTCAACCTCTACTTTGGGAGCAACAACGCTCACGACAGGAGTTTCTGGATCAAGAATGATTTCGAGGTTCTTGTATGATTCAGCAGGAATGTCTTTAACATGCACAATGCTGCCGATTTGCATTTCGGTGACATCTATGACCAGATGGTCGGGCATGTCGGCCGGTTTGCCTTTCAGTGTCAGGTTGTGACGCAGAATTTGCAGTTTACCGCCCTTGTCTACGCCGATCGATTCGCCGGTAACGGTAACAGGTACATCCATTTCAATGACCTCATCGGCTGCAAAGAGCTGGAAGTCGGTATGGATGATTCTGTCGGTTACAGGATGGAACTGCACTGCCTTTATGAAGGAACGCTTCACTTTGCCATCGGGAAAGCGAAGGTCAATGATGTGCGATTCAGCGGTGTGAACCAATTTGTTCAGTTCAAGCTCGTTGACGCTGACTGAAATGGTCTCTTCGCCTTTATGGTAGATAACAGCCGGTACATTGCCGCTTTTGCGGATTTTTTCGGCGTCGTTCTTTTTGATGATGCGGGGCTGAACCCCAAGTACGGTAGTTTCCATGCTCTTTCTTTCTCTCTTTTTTCTCTTCTGGTTTTAATGATTGTTCGTGATTTTCTGAATAATGTTTTTGCTGTCGAACAGGCAGCTGACCGAGTCGTCCTCATAGATTCTCTTGATGGCTTCACCAAAGAGATTGCTGACGGTGACCGTCTCGATTTTCGGCGAGAATGCATGGCCTGTAACAACGGAATCGGTCACAATGACCTTTTCGAGTAATGATGCATCAATGCGTTCAATTGCCGGGCCTGAAAGAATGGGGTGTGTTGCCGCAGCATAAATGTCGAGCCCTCCGGCTTCCCGTATGGCTTTAGCAGCGTTGACAAGTGTACCGGCGGTGTCAATCATGTCGTCAACCAGCAGTACATTTTTCCCCCTCACATCGCCAATAATGTTCATGACTTCCGCAACATTGGCTTTCGGCCGCCGTTTGTCAACAATAACCAGATCAGTTCCGAGCTCCTCAGCAAATTTTCTTGCAAGCTTTACGCCGCCCACATCGGGGGAGGCTACTACCAGGTTGTCGCGGAACGCTTTGTGGCGGACATGCTCTATAAGAACTACACTGGAGTAAAGGTGGTCAAAGGGTATGTCGAAAAATCCCTGTATCTGCGCCGCATGCAAATCCATTGTCAGAATCCTATTCGCGCCGGCCTCGGTAAGCAGATTTGCTACCAGTTTGGCCGTAATGGCAACGCGGGGCCTGTCTTTTCTGTCCTGCCGGGCATATCCGTAATAGGGAAGGACTGCGGTGATTCTTGCCGCTGATGAACGCCTGGCCGCATCAATCATGATGAGGAGTTCCATCAGGCTGTCGGCCGGCGGATTGGTCGATTGTATGATGAAGAGGTCAGACCCCCGGATCGATTCGAAATAGTTTACCGAAATTTCGCCGTCCGAGAAGTTTTCCACCTTTGCGTCGCAGAGGGGCATATCAAGATAGGCGGCGATTTTTTCTGCAAGTGCGGGGTTGCTGCGCCCCGCAAAAATTTTAATGGGTTTTGCCATTGTGTCCTGCATATTACAGATGAAACGGATTATATTATGGCAGTACTTTCATAAGCCCTTCCGTCATCTTCCGACAGCCTGCCTGCGCAATTATCCGAAAAACGGTTCAGGGACTTCAAATATAATGAAAACGGATTACAATTTAATTATTTTTTTCCTCTTTTTACAAGCGAACAGTCAAGCAACAACGATATGACCATTCAGGAGATACAAGCATACCTGGCAGAATTCTTCGATTCCGTCGAACTTGTCGGAAACGGCGAGGTCAAAATTTCGGCCCCTGCAAAAATTGAGTCGGCCGGTAAGGGTGAGGTAAGTTTCATAGCCAATGAGAAATATCTTCGTTTTCTCGGCGAAACCAAGGCCTCGCTTGTTATCGTTCACCGTTCAGTGAATGTTGAGGGTTTTGTTGAAGGGCGCTCTTTTCTGAAAGTTACCGATCCCTATACGGCCTTTGTGTTTGTTCTCAAGAAGTTTTCGCGTCCCCGTATCATGGCTGCTCAGGGCATTGCTTCGACCGTGGCTATAGGCGAAGGGGTTGTTATGGGCGAAGGGGTTGCTGTTGGCGAGTATGCTGTTGTGGGCGACCGCTGTCGTATAGGCGCCGGTACCCAGATTGGGCCGCATGCTGTCATAATGCATGATGTTGTGATTGGCGAAGAGTGCACCATTTTTCCCCATGTTGTCTGCTATGACGGCACCATTATCGGCCGGAGGGTTGTGATTCATGCCGGGAGCGTCATTGGTGCTGACGGCTTTGGTTTTGCTCCGCAGGCTGACGGCTCTTATGTGAAAATTCCCCAGATGGGTATTGTGGAGATTGGAGACGATGCCGAAATTGGCGCCAATGCCACCATAGATAGAGCTACGATGGGCAGTACGATCATTGGTAAAGGGGTCAAGGTTGACAATCTTGTGCAGGTTGCACACAACTGCCGCATAGGCGAGCATACGGTTATTGCCGCCCAGGCCGGAATTTCAGGGAGTGTGACCATGGGTCGGCAGTGCATGATAGGAGGACAGGCCGGTTTTGCGGGTCATCTTGAGCTTGCAGACAGAACCAGCGTTGCGGCTCAGGCGGGTGTTTCAAAATCCTTTCTTGAGCCTGGCACCGCACTTCGCGGCTATCCCGCACAGCCTATGCGCGATCAGCTGCGCCATGAAGCGACGCTCCGCCATCTGGGTTCCATGAAAGAGAGGATTGATGAACTGGAGCGGCGGATGAAGAAGTTGCCGGAAGGGGAGTGATTGCCGGCTTCTTTTCAGGAGAGGTTTCTGGGTACCTGTGATGAGTGGTGGTGGATGATTGGCTGCGGCTGGGAGATGTCCACAACAAAGCTGAAACGGGATGGGAAGGAGAGGAGCACCTGGTCCACCTCAAACTCAAAAGAATAGATGCCGCTGAGGGTGTGAATGGAGTCGCTCTGGCTCTGTATCCTCAGCGCCTTGCTGTGGAGCCTGACGCCCATGCCCTCACGGGTTGCAAGCTGTCGGAAGTACTCTGTTATCTTTTCGGGGCCAATGACTGTATGGGGTGAGAATGTTGGCACAAGAACTGCGTGTTCATTGTAGAGCGCCGCGATTTCATCGGGTTTTCCGCTGCATACACGGGTTACCCACTGGTATAGGATCTCTTCTGCTGTTTTGAACGGGGCCATTGAACATTGTGTCGATGTTGCTTCGGTTATGGAGAGGTATTGCAGGGAAAATGTACGCATTTTTGTTTTTTTCTCTCAAAAAAAGCTCTCCGAACAATTCTGCGGGACAGGTAGAATTGTTCGGAGAGCTGTGCCGGTTTTACCTACTACATCTTCAGTTCACCGGAAGCTGCCTGGTCTTTCAGTTCGTCGTTTGCGCTGATGAGCACTTCAACCCTACGGTTGAGCCTTTTTCCGTATTCTGTTTCATTGGTGGCTACGGGTCGCGTTTCGCCGAATCCAACGGGTGAAAGGCGGTAACGCGCTACACCATATCCTGCAAGGAGGTTGGCGACTGATTCTGCGCGTCGTTCCGACAGCGTCTGGTTGAGGGTTTCGCTGCCGACGGAATCCGTGTGGCCCTCAATGACGAGATTCGTGCTGCTGTAGCGGTTCAGGATGCGGGCAAGTTTTTCGATATTGTACCTGCTGGTTGAAGTCATTGTGGATGAGCCGGTTGAAAAGAGAATGCCGGAATCGAATACAATCCGAATGCTTTCGCCAACCCTCTCGACCCTTGCCCCTTCAACCTGATTGTCAATTTCCTCTGCCTGTTTGTCCATATAGTTTCCTATCAGAGCTCCTGCTCCACCACCCACAACGGCTCCTATTGCTGCTCCCTGTACCCAGCTGCCGGTTTTGCTCCCGATAATGCCTCCCAGTACGCCTCCGGCGGCTGCTCCAATTCCGGCACCCCGCCCCGTGTTTCTCGTGGTTTCGCATCCCCAGGTGAGCGAGGTCATGGCGAGAACGAGCAGGAGGGTGATGGGGCGTTTCAATGTGGTCTGTAGATGTGTCATGGTTGTGTTGGTTGTGTTGCTGGAATTCTTCTCCCTCGCGATTATATGTGTATGTAAAATACATAAGAGCCAGCATTTTTCCCTTCTTCTGTAGAAAAAAACTGGATACCATATATCTTTAGACGATAGAGCGGGGGAGTTCTTGCGGTGCGTATTGGCGGGGTGTGGTGCTATTTTCCTTTGAGTGCCTCAACGGGGTTGAGGTTGGCGGCTTTCCATGCAGGAAAGAGGCCGAAGCCGATTCCGATTGCCGAGCAGACAGCCATGGAGACTGTTATCCAGAGCATCGGGAAGATAGGGGGGAGGTTGAACTTCAGGGCAACCAGATTCCCAGTTGCAGTGCCGGCAACGGCGCCGATTATACCCCCGGTGAGAGAGAGGATGAGGGCTTCGAGGAGAAACTGGTGGAGAATGCTGTTTCGCGGCGCTCCAATGGATTTGCGGATTCCGATCTCTTTGGTTCGTTCGGTGACGCTGACCAGCATGATGTTCATAATGCCGACCCCCGCAGTGAGTAGCGCCATGAAGCTGATGATGAATGCTCCGGAACTGATGGCCCGTTCAATATCGCGGAAGGAGTCGATCAGTGATTCATTGGTTCTGATTTCAAAGTCGTTTGGCTCCCTTATGCTCAGTCCCCGTGCGGTGCGCATTGAGCCGACTGCATGATCAATGGTACGGGAATAGGTTTTTCGGGAGGTTGCTTCCACTGTTATGTTGATGCTGGCGCTCTCTTTGACATGGTTGAGATAGCGGGTGATGGGTATGAGGAGGAAGTTGTCCTGGCTCTGGCCGAAGGCGGCTCCTTTTTTGGCAAAGATGCCGGCAACCCTGTAGACTTCACCTCCAACCTGTATGGATCGGTTGAGAGGGTTTTCAGTGGGGAGGAAGAGGGTTGCGGCGAGTTCGCCGCCTATGACGGCAGCGTTTGTGGCATAACGGATGTCATTCTGAGTGAGGTTGCGCCCTTTGATTATAGGGTAGCCGTTAGAGGCGGAAAAGTTTTCGTCACCGCCACTCAGTACAACATCGGGGTTGGTTGTCTGAAGGGCATATTTTGCTTGATTTGCCTGTGAGGAAAGCATGAAGCCTATGGTGCCGGCCTTTCCTTCCATGGTTTTGCGGAAGACCAGGGCCTCGCGGTAGGTGATGTCTTTTCTGTTGGCGTAGAGGTTGCGCCGGTGTCCGCTCCCAAAAACCGTTGCGGGGTATTTCTGTATCTGGAAGGTGTTGGCTCCCAAGCTGGTGAGGCCTGTTTCAACGCTTTTGTTGATGGCCTCCAGTGCCGTCATGACGCCGATGATGGAGAATACTCCTACAGCAACGCCCATGACAGTGAGCCCTGAACGCAGTCGGTTTGCGCCGAGAGAGTAGAGGGCTTGCATGATGATTTCACGAAACTGCATACCAGTGGTTCCTATTCATAGCGCAGAGAGTCTGCGGGGTCAAGTTTGGAAGCGCTGACGGCGGGTGCCAGACCGGAAACAATACCGGTCGCCACGGATACGACAAGGCTTGCAAAAACCAGAGAGGGAGAGAACTGTACGGGAAAATCGGGGAGTGCTGCGGCAATGGACCAGGTCATGAGAAGGGCGGTCAAGAGTCCGATGAGCCCGCCGATGAGGCATATCATGACCGATTCTATAAGAAACTGCAGGAGGATGGTATTTCTTCGGGCGCCAAGGGCTTTGCGCAGCCCTATTTCACGGGTCCGTTCCTTGACACTGACGAAGGTAATGTTCATAATACCAATGGCTCCTACAAAGAGCGACATTCCGGTTATGAATATGCCGGCGGCTGCAATCCCGTTCTTTATGGGGTCGAGCTGGCTTTTGAAGGCTTTCTGTTCATTGATGGAAAAATCGGCCTCTTTTTGGGGTGGGAGCCTGCGTATTCGGCGCATGATGCCGAGCAGCTCCTCTTTGGCGTCGGCAACCTCGTTCTGGTCGCGGATTTTGACCCTCAGGGTGACAAACCCTTTTTTGCCGAAGGTTTTCTCGAATGCGCCGAGAGGCATGATGACCTGATTGTCAAAACTGAAGAGCCCGAGGAATTTTCCCTGTTTGCGGAACACTCCAATTACTCTGAATCGGCTGTTTTTCATCTGGATGGTCTTTCCCAAGGGCTCCCGTTCTCCGAATAGCCCTGTAGCAATGTCGTCCCCAATGACTGCTACCAGAGTGCCTGCAGCGGATTCCGCGGGGGTGAAGAACCTGCCCATGGAGAGGTCTCCCGATGCTGTCAGGGGGTAGCGGTAGCTGGTGCCGAGAGCAAAGGCCTGTTCTATGTTGATGTCGCGGTATTTGACCGATGCCCGGTAGGTCGACATCTGCGGTACAGCAACGAGGAGGTTTGAGTTGGGGTTGCCCTCTATGGTTCTGTTGATGGTTTGGGTGTAGCTGGTTTTCAAGTCCGCCCTGTTGCGGTATCGCCACCATTGGCCCATGGTGTTCCATGATGATTTCTGGACATAGATGACATCGTAGCCAATCATGGCGAGGCTTTTGTCAAATCCCCGGTCAATGCCGTTGATGGCTGTTCCCATCATGGTGATGGCCACAATGCCGATAATGACACCCAATGCGGTAAGGAATGAACGGACCTTGTTGGCCCTTATCTGGAACAGGGCAATATGGAGGCTTTCTGCAGTCTCGTACTGGAACTGTTTCAGACCCCGTTTCATTGCTTCTGGTCGCTTTCTATTTTCCCGTCCCTGAGGCGGATGATTCTGCGTGTGTAGAGGGCTATATCCTCTTCATGAGTGATGAGGATGATGGTGTTGCCAGCTTTGGAAAGGTCTCGGAAAATTTCCATGATACCCTGGCTGGTTGCCGTATCGAGATTGCCGGTAGGCTCATCGGCCAGAATGATCGATGGGTTGTTGATGAGCGCTCGTGCTATTGCAACCCGCTGTATCTGCCCTCCGGAGAGTTCTGTGGGTTTGTGGGTTATCCGGTCGCTAAGGCCTACCCGGACGAGAGCATCGGTGGCTCGTTCCTGGCGTTCTTCGGGGCCTACCCCTGCATAGATAAGGGGGAGTTCCACATTGCGCAGGCAGTTGAGCCGGGGCAGGAGGTTGAATGTTTGGAAAACAAATCCGATTTCACGGTTTCTGACCCGCGCAAGTTGGTCGTCGTCCATGTCGGCTACATTTTCGCCATTGAGAATATAACTGCCTGAGGTAGGAGTGTCGAGACAGCCGATGATGTTCATCAGTGTCGACTTTCCGCTTCCCGAGGGTCCCATGATTGCAGCGTAGTCGTTTTTTAGGAATTCAAGATTAACGCCGTCAAGAGCCTTTACGGTTTCTTCCCCCATTGCATAGTGGCGCGTGAGGTCGCGCATGGTGATGACTGGTGATGACTCCATGGGACTCTGTGGTATTTCTTTTTATTCCTTGAGGGTGACTTTCATTCCATCTTGCAGCTGGCTGCTGATTGCCGTGTAACTGCCCGAAACAACCTCTTCGCCCTCCTTGATTCCTTCTGTTATGATAATGTGGGTGTTGTCGGTTGTGCCGGTTGCAACGGATACGAAATGGGCTTTGGAGTTGCGAATCACAAACACTCCCTGCAGGCTCTCTTCGGAGGCTTCAGCTTTTTTCTCCTTGAGGGATGGTGTTCTGAGGGTGAGGCTCTGAATTGGTACGGCAAGCGCGTTTTTTACCCGTTCGGTTTCAATGTCGGCCGTGGCGCTCATGCCTGGTTTGAGGCGTCGCTGATGGTTGAAAATCCGGATTTTGACCGAAAAATTCGTAGCCTCTTCCTGTGTTCCTGCGGCTGTTGAAATTGCCGAATTCGCTATTTCATGCACCCTGCCGCTGAAGAGCATGCTGCCATAGGCATCCACGGTTACCGATACAGGATTGCCCGTATGGACATTGACAATGTCGTTTTCATTGACTTCAACCTCTACCTGCATGCTGTCGAGGTTGGCCAGACGCATCACCTCCGTTCCGGGGAACTGCCCTGTGCCGACCACCCGTTCTCCGAGTTTGCTTGTAAGGGAGATGATTGAGCCTCGGATGGGGGCGCGGACAACGGTTTTTTTAAGCCTGTCCTGATTCTGTTCAAGTAGGCTTTTGTTTTGCGCAATTGCATAGGTGGAAGAGCTGTATGTTGCGCGGGCGGCATCCGCATTGGTTTTTGCTGCCAGATAGTCGGTCTCGGAAATGAGTTTTTCCCCGTAGAGCAGTTCGGCTTTGCGGAAGTCGTCGTTCGCCTTGAACTGGCGTGAGCGGGCCTCAAGGCTTTGCGAGCGGGCCTGGTTCAACTGGGCTTGGCTCTGTTCAACCTGGTTGAAATAGACATCGGGCTGGATTTTGAACAGGAGCGCCCCTTTTTCAACACTCTCTCCCTCCCTGATGGGAAGTTCAATGATTTCACCCGATACATCTGGGGATATAGCAACATCGGTTTCCGGCTGGATTTTACCCGTTGCGGTGACAATGTGGACAATTTCTTTTCTTATTGCCGGAACAGTGGTGACTTCAAGCGGTTTTTCGCGGAATATGAAGAGTACGGCAAGAATTGCCACGGCTGCCGCTGCGCCGGTGGCTATGATGAGGTATCGCTTCGTTTTTGCCGTGTTCTTTCTCTTGGCCATTGTGTGTTCAGTCTTGTGGTGTCTGCGGCAACGCTGTCTTGCCGGTGGTGTAGTCGAGAATATTTTTCTGTCGTGCCAGATTGTATTTTGCCCTTGTCAGGCTGGAACGGGCGTCAAAGAGGGTTGCCCGGGCGGCGGAGAGATCCACAAAGCCTGCGGCTCCGAGTTCATATTTTCTCTTGACGGCGTTCCATGCGGCTTCAGCTGCTTTGACGGTTGCGTTGGCCGTGATGATTTCGGTTTTGGCGGAGTGGTAGTCTCCGAGCTGCTGCTGTATATCTATCTGTATGGTGCGCTGAAGGTCATCGTAGTCCTGCATGGTGTTCAGATGGCTTATTTTTGCCGCCTGAACGGCGTATCTGGTCTGGTAGCCGTCGAAGATGCTCCATGTGAGGTTCAATGCTACTGCGTAGTCGCCCGAGTTTTCAAGCTGGTCCTCTATTGCGGGCGAAGAATAAACTTTTGACGACCCGCTGAGGTAGCGGGTTCCATCCGTACCCAAGGTAAAGGATGCGTCAAGTGAGGGCAAGCGTGCAGCGCGGGCTGTGGTAACTTTCCATTTGGCGGCCCGGGCGCTGCGATCACGCGCTTTCAGGTCGGAGCGGCTGCGAAGTGCCAGTGCCGTGAGCGAGTCTGCGTTTCCGACGGTGCCGTCTTTTCCGTCGGTTTCACGGGCGGGCGGTTCAGCAAGGCCTATCTGGCTTTGGGGGTCAATCTGCAGGCGCCGAAGCAGTTCAAGCGTGCTGCGCCGTGCGCGTGATTCCGCCTGAATGAGAACCAGCTCCCGTGAGGCGGTTTCAGCCTGCTGCTGGTAGAGGTCGGTCATGGATTTCAGCCCTACCTGAAATTGGCGTTCAGTAAGTTTCAGCTGGTCGGCTGAGGAGCGGAGGTCTTCACGGGCAATTACCATCAGTTCGCCCTCAAGCAGGGCCTGATAGTAGCTTTGTGTGATGTCGTATGCTATTGTTTCATAGGCTCTTGCCAGACTGTAGCGGGCCGATTTTTTTTCGCTGAGGGCAGCTTTCAGTGATGCGTAGTCGCTGAACCCGTTAAAGAGGTTCAGCGTGGCTTGCAGCGAGAGGCTTGTGGACTCGGTTTTTGATTTTGTATAGTCGTTGGATGTTGTCGACCAGTTCCTCTGCATGGTGAGGGGGGAGTATGAGGCGGAGGCTGAAAGGTGGGGGAGGAACTTTCCGTAGTTACGGAGCACATCGCTTCCGGTCAGTTTTAGGGCCCTTTCGGCTTTTATCCCTGTTGTGGCGTTCTCAATTCCTATTCGGACGCACTCTTCTAGAGTAAGGTTTTTTGTGTTGTACTCTTCTGCGAGCCCTTGTGCCGGGTTCGTGATAATGAAGGTGAGGAGTGAGAGCAGGAAGAGTGTGGCTTTAGTCAAGGTCTCAGGGAATTCCCGTTCAGTTATTGGTGTCTTGGATTCATCCGTTATTATGAAACAATATACTCAACGGATATGTATACCTATAAACGGGGTGAATAGTTTCGTAGTAACCTATAAACCCAATTTTTTGATGGTGGAAGGGGTCTTAAAGCTTTTCGAGGAGTTTGTCAATCTGCTGGCGGTAGTGCTCGGCACGCCCGGGGTTGAGCTGAATCAGCATGGTATAGGTCTTTATGGATTTTTTCAGCGCCCCCTGCTTGCTGAAGAGGCGAGCGAGGCTTTCAGTTGGCACTTCAATCGCTTCTTCGTCGGCGAAGGGGATTTTCTGCTCTGCAAGCGGGGTGGGTTCAGCGGTTTCGGATTCGAGTGAAGGCTGGAAATGTAGCAGTGCCGCCGAAAGCTCTTCAAGCTCAAGGGTCAGCGGATCGGACATTTCCCCCTGGCAGTCAAGGGGGTTTCCTTTTGCATTGCGGGATGTTTCTAGGGAGCTGTAGAGGGCGACAAGTTCCTTTTTTGCAATTTGGTTGGCGGGTGCAATGGTGCAGCATTTTTTCAGGAGTTCAAACGCCTGAGGGAGGTTGCCTGTTCCTTTATGAGCCCGTGCAAGAAGGAGGGTGAAAAGGTAGGAGCCCTCAAAATGGGAGCTGAGGGGGGCAAGGCGCTGAAGGGCGAGTGCGTGCTCGCCTCGGGAAATGTCGAGCGATATCTCTGCAAAAAAGAGATGAGGTTCCTCGGGCGTCATCGGGTTGCTCTGCATGGGTGTCGGGCTCAGGTGTTTTCAGGTTGCTCGGTTTCCAGGGCAAGCTGGAGGAGGCGGTCGCAGAGTTCGCTGTAGCCTATGCCCGCGGCTTCCATCAGCTGAGGGTACATGCTGATGTCGGTGAAACCGGGAATGGAGTTGATTTCATTGAACACCACGCTTCCGCTCTTTTCATCAACAAAAAAGTCGATACGGGCCATCCCCCGGCATCCCAGAGCGCGGTATGCGGTTAGTGCCTCCATTCTTACCCTCTGGGCGAGTTCTTCGGGAATTCTTGCGGGGATAAACAGTTTTGCGGTATTGTGGATATACTTGTCGTCGTAGTCGTAGAACTCGCTGCCGGGTTCTATTTCACCGCATCCTGAGGCCATTGGCTCACTGTTGCCTATGATCGCTACCTCTATTTCCTTTCCTTTTATGGCTTGTTCAACCAGAACTTTGGTGTCAAGGCTGCAGGCGTGTGCAAGCGCTTCGGGGAGCTCCCGTGGATCGGTCACTTTTGAAATGCCGACCGAGGAGCCCAGATGCGCCGGCTTGACGAACACCGGCATGCCGATGCTTTCTGTGAGGGTTTGGAGTATCTGTTCAGGACTGTTTTCCCAGTCGGAGCCCAGAACGGTAACCGATGGGGCGACGGCAATTCCTGCATCCTGCACGCATAGTTTTGTAAGCGCCTTGTCCATTGTAAGGGCGGAGGCTGTTACCCCGCAGCCTGTATAGGGAACGGCGAAGGTGTCAAGAAATCCCTGAATTCTCCCGTCTTCGCCGTAACTGCCGTGAAGGATCGGAAAGGCAACATCAATGCCTGTGAAATTGAATCCGAAGGGCAGCTGCCCTGAGGAGAGGGCCATTTCCTGGAGTTTCCTCGATGCAGCGGCGGTTCCCGATTTTCTGATAAGGGTGGCTATGTCCATTTCAAGAATGGCGGCGGCAATGCCTTCACTGTACCAGCGGCCGCTGCGGGTGATGTATATGGGTACAACCCTGTAGTGTTCGGGGTTGATGTGGCGGACCACAGACTGTGCCGAAATGATAGCTATTTCATGTTCAGCTGAACGGCCTCCGAACAGAAGGGCTACGGTGAATGGTTTCATGGTGTTTCAGTAGAAAAGACGCTGGTGTTCAACGGAGATGCACCTGTTCTGAATGACTGAGATTCCAGCTTTCCGGGCCTTTTCGGCAGCAGTTTCATTGGTAATGCCAAGCTGCATCCAGATGACTTTGGCGCCGATGGCTATGGCCTCGTTCACAACAGGCCCTACATCTGCGGGTTTACGGAAAATATTGACGATTTCAATACTGCTTTTTACCTCGTCGGGCAAGAGCGTGAGAGCAGGGTAACAGGGGTTGCCGAGAATTTCCTTATGACCGGGGTTTATGGGGACAATGGTGTATCCTTCTGCCATCATATGTCGTGAAACCGCATTGCTCGCCCGTTCGGGTTTTGGTGAAATACCTACAACCGCAATTGTGCGGTTCTGTTCAAGAATGCTTCGTATATCGGGGCTTTCCATTCAGCTCTCCATTGCATGTTTGGGTTCAGTGGGAAGAGAGGCAGCGGCCTCTCTTTTGAAAAGCAAAATAGTGTGGGGGGGGCATACAAACAATGCATGGAGATAAAAAATGCGCTCCATTTTGTATTTCGGGCGTGTTGCCGGCAAGTTCTTTTTCAGCTATCTTTCAAGCGGATGGGGCCGTTTCATTCATTTTCATTGGTATGCTCCCCCTTCTGTTTTCAGCAATGAACGGGAACTTTACAATACCGTGCCACCCCTTTTTTCCTCACTCTATTTTGTTGATACCGGCATCCGCACCGGCTATGAGAACATGGAGTGCGACCGGCGGTTGCTTGAGGCTTTTTCTGATGGGAGTTTTCAGCGCCGCTACGGCGAAGGATGTGCGCTCTGGCGTCTTTATGGGTGGAGGCCGCATGCCATAAGCCTAGGCTACAGTCAGGATGCTGAAGCCATTGACGCCGAGAGGTGTCGGCAAGAGGGAATAGATGTGGTCCGGCGCCCGACCGGAGGAAGGGCTGTGCTGCATGCCGATGAATTTACCTACAGTTTTTTTGCTGATTCCTGTGAGCCCAATGCCGAACTCTACCGGTCGGTGCATGAGGTCATCCGTCTTGCTCTTTTGGAGTTGGGTGTTACGGCGGATTTCTGCCGTTCGGCTCTTCCTTCGGCGGTGTCGGGCGGGAGTTCGCTACCTGCTGCATGTTTCAGTGCTTCTGCCCGTTCTGAACTGCAGGTTATGGGCCGGAAACTGGTTGGTTCGGCACAGCGAAGAAGTGGAAGGGCTCTGCTTCAGCATGGTTCTCTTCCTCTTTCCGGCCGACATGGGGATCTTTCGGACTATATTGCGATTCCTGATCCCGATTTTGGCGTGAGCCTGAAGCAGGAGCTGCTGAGAAAAGCTGTTTCACTTGAAGAGATTCTCCCGCGACGCCTCGGGCACAATGAACTTGCAGGACTGCTGAAGGATGCGGCGGAATGCCATTATGGCATGCTGGCGGCAGTGATCGGCAGTGAGGAGATTGATGAATTTATCCACGGCTCCCTTACGGGTCGTCCACCTTCAATGAAATAGAGAATCATGAAAGAGAACGCAGAGCAGAAATCGGCCCATGTGACCACAAGGCGGCTGCTTGACATGAAGCAGAACGGGGAAAAGATTGCAGTGTTGACCGGCTATGATTATACCATTGCGCGGATTCTTGATCGTGCGGGTATTGATGTGATTCTTGTGGGTGATTCGGCCAGCAATGTGTTTTCTGGTCACGATACCACTCTTCCCATTACGGTTGATGAAATGATCTATCATGCGAAGGCTGTTGTGAAGGGAGTGCAGTCCGCAACCGGGCGGGCAATGGTGGTTGTCGATATGCCTTTCATGAGTTATCAGCTTTCCCCGGAGGAGGCGTTGCGCAATGCGGGCAGAATTATGAAAGAGCATGAGTGCGATGCCGTCAAGATGGAGGGAGGGAGCTCCATTGCCGAAACGGTAAGGAGAATTACCGATGCGGGCATTCCGGTTATGGGTCACCTGGGGCTTATGCCGCAGTCCATCTACAAGTATGGCAGCTACAAGGTGCGGGCACAGGAGGGAGTTGAAGCCGAAGAGCTGATGAAGGACGCGCTTCTTCTTGAAGAGTCGGGGGCTTTTGCCGTGGTGCTTGAAAAAATTCCTTCGGCACTTGCCGGAATTATCGCCCGCTCGCTGACCATTCCCGTGATCGGAATCGGCGCTGGTGCCGAGTGTGATGGGCAGGTGCTGGTAATCAATGACATGCTTGGTCTCAACAGGGAGTTCCATCCACGGTTTGTGCGCCAGTATGCCGATTTGAGCACGATAATAGAAGATGCTGTAGGCCGGTATCTGGAGGATGTTCGGAGTGGAGATTTCCCTTCGCCTGAAGAGAGTTATTGAGCCCCAACTACCATGACCATGATGCAGTTTCTATGGATCAATCCCGTATGAAGCAGGGAAGCAAACACTATCCTCCTGTTCTGAAGCCAGACCCTGAAGGTGGTCGCCAGCGCTTTCCCTTTGTTTCCCGCTCCTTTTTCCCCTCCGTATTTACTGTTATGAACATGGTTTCGGGCTATATGGCCATTGTGATGTCGGGCGAGGGGAGTTTCGTTGCGGCCAGCTGGTTTATCATTCTTGCTGCCTTTTTTGACACCATTGATGGGTTTGTCGCCCGTATAACCAATGGGACCTCTGATTTCGGTGTTGAGCTTGATTCCCTTTCCGACCTTGTCTCGTTTGGGGCGGCTCCCGCCTATCTGGTGTACAAGTTCGGGCTTGAGGGGATGTGGGGCATTGGCGGCGTCGCCATCAGCGCTCTTATAATGGTTGGCAGCGGCCTTCGTCTTGCCCGTTTCAACATCAGCATGATCGGGTACAGCAAAGAGTCTTTTTCGGGGCTTCCTACCCCGGCTCAGGCTCTCACCATTGCGGGATTTGTGCTCTGGATGCAGAGTGAACGCTTTTTTGACCCGGTGATGATGCCGCTGGTGCTTGCTTGGCTCTCTGTCATTCTTGCTTTTCTTATGGTGAGCAGGGTCAACTATGATGCACTTCCGAAGCCAACCATAGACCTTATCCGGCGCTACCCGTTTCAGGTGGCTCTCTACGGGATTGCGTTTTTCTGTGTCCTTGTCTTTCAGACGAAGGCTTTTTTTCTGGCCATGTTGTTGTATATTCTGCTCGGAATTCTGCGCTCTCTGACACTGTCCTGCCGTCAGTGGCTGGCATGATTTTTTTAATAAACACACCTGTTTTCCATGGCATATACAGCAAAGATAACGGTTACCCTCCGTGAGTCCATTCTTGATGTTCAGGGAAAGGCCGTAGAACACGCCCTTCTCAATCTCGGTTACGCCTCGGTGGATTCAGCAAGGATAGGCAAGTATATTGAGGTTCGAATCAATGAGGCGGAACAGGGCGAGGCTGAACGGATCTGCAATGAGATCTGCCTGAAACTGCTCTCAAATCCAGTTATGGAAAATTACTCCTTTCTGCTGGAACAAGTCAATTAAACAGTGCTCTGATTATGGCTGATATTACTGTAGGTGTCGTTGTCTTTCCCGGTTCAAACTGTGACCATGATACCATGCATGCCGTTGCCTCATTTGAGGGGGTGAAACCAGTTATGCTCTGGCACGGTTCCCATGACCTGGAGGGCGCAAAGGTCATTCTGCTGCCGGGTGGATTTTCCTATGGCGACTATCTCAGGGCCGGTTCAATTGCCCGTTTTTCTCCCATCATGCAGGAGGTTGTTGAGGCTGCAGGCAAGGGAATGCCGGTGCTTGGCATCTGCAACGGTTTCCAGGTTCTGCTTGAAAGCGGTCTTCTGGAGGGTGCGCTGTCAAGAAACCGCGACAAGAAGTTTCTCTGCCGCAACACATTCATCAAGCCTGTGAACTGTTCGACCATGTTCACCAGCCTCTACAGTGAAGATGAGGTACTCAGTATTCCCATTGCCCATGGCGAAGGCAATTATTTTGCCCCTCCCGAGACCATTTCAAGCCTTATGGAGTATGACCAGATTGTGTTCCGCTACACCGACGCCCTTGGCCGGGTGACGGACGAGGCTAATCCCAACGGCTCACTTGGCAACATTGCCGGCATTGTGAACCGCGCCGGCAATGTGCTTGGCCTCATGCCCCATCCGGAACGCGCCAGCGAGAAACTGCTCGGCTCCGATGACGGCCGCAGGCTGTTTGAGTCCCTTTTCAGGCAGCTGTAAACTTCTTCGCCCGTGACTCTGAAACGAAATGTGTTTTCCTGGCTTCTCTTTGATTTTGCCAACACCTCGTTCAGCGTGATGATGGTCACCTTCGCTTTTCCTCTCTATTTCAAGAATGTCATCTGCGGGGGCGAGTCATACGGAGACGCCCTGTGGGGAGCCGCCATCAGCATTTCCATGCTGCTTGTTGCCGTTGTTTCGCCGGTACTGGGCGCTTCGGCAGATTATTCAGGGAGGCGCAAGCGGTTTCTTTTCTCTTTTACCCTCCTTTCGGTAGTGGCCACGGCTCTGCTCTCCTTTGCGGGTCCTGGAATGGCGGTTTTCGCGGTTCTGCTCTTTATAATGGCAAACATCGGGTTTGAGGGCGGGCTTGTGTTTTATGACGCCTACCTCAAGGAAATCACCTCCGAAAAAAGCATCGGGCGCCTCTCGGGCTACGGATTCGCCATGGGCTACCTTGGCGCGCTCTGTATCCTGCTGCTTCTGCGTCCTCTGCTCGAGGGGGGGATTTCGGCTGCGAATGCTTCCAATGTTCAGTTGAGTTTTCTTTTTTCAGCTGTTTTTTTTGCCCTGTTTGCTGCCCCAATTTTTCTGGTATTCCGCGATGAAAAAAAAGGAGAAGGGGCGATCTTTTCCATTGCGGCAATGCTTCGTTCGTTGCGGGAGGTGCGCCATACGGTAACCCATATCATGAACTACCCCGATCTTTCCCGTTTTCTTCTCGCCTATTTTTTCTATAATGACGCCATCCTCACCGTTATTGCATTTTCGTCGATCTATGCTCAGAACACACTTCATTTCACCACATCTGAATTGATTGTGTTTTTCCTGCTGGTGCAGACGACTGCCATTGCCGGTTCCGTGATTTTTGGTTTCGTGACCGACAGGATAGGCCCTAAGCGGACCATTGTGCTGACGCTGGGCATCTGGATTGTGGTTGTTGTTGGGGCCATAGTGCTTGAGGGCAAAGATGCTTTTTTCCTAGTCGGAATGCTGGCCGGAATGTCCATGGGTTCCTCGCAGGCGGCTTCCCGCTCCATGATGGCCCGCCTAACCCCTTCCGGTCATGTGACAGAGTTTTTCGGATTTTATGACGGCACCTTCGGCAAGGCGTCTGCGGTTGCAGGGCCTCTTGTTTTCGGTCTGGTTTCCTCGGGAGCCGGCAGCCAGAGGGCTGCACTTGCCTCGTTGCTTGTGTTTTTTGCGGTAGGCATGTTCCTGATGACAAGGGTCCGTTCGGTTTCAGGGCTGGGCAGCAGGGCTGTGCCCTGAAGAGAATGCTTCGAGTTTGAGAAAAATTGTTGATATTCATAGACACAAGGCAAGAGTAATCCATTTTTAAGGCCGGGGGGGCGTTCCCTGCCGGGTAGGGAGCAACAGGAAAGCGGTATGAGTTATCAGGTTATAGCCCGAAAATACAGACCGGCAAAATTTGCCGACATTACGGCACAGGAACACATTACCCGTACCATACAGAACTCACTGCGCATGGAGCGGGTGGGGCATGGCTATATTTTTTCGGGGTTGCGCGGGGTGGGTAAAACCACTGCGGCACGGGTGTTTGCCAAGGCGCTGAACTGCCAGCGGATGATTGAGGACGCGGACTGGCTTCGTGATGTTACTGAACCCTGCGGGGAGTGCGAAAGCTGCCGCGACTTTGATGCCGGTACGAGCATGAACATTGCGGAGTTTGACGCTGCCTCCAACAACAGCGTAGACGATATTCGAACTCTTCGCGACAATGTTCGTTACGGCCCCCAGAAAGGCCGGTACAGGGTCTATATTATTGATGAGGTTCACATGCTTTCCATTGCGGCATTCAATGCATTCCTGAAAACGCTTGAAGAGCCGCCGCCGCACGCCATATTCATTTTTGCCACAACCGAGCTGCACAAGATTCCCGCTACAATTGCCTCTCGCTGCCAGCGGTTCAATTTTAAGCGCATTCCTCTTGACGCCATCCAAAGTCAGCTGAAGGGGATTTGTGAGGCTGAGGGGATGAAAGTGGACGCGGATGCGCTTCAGCTGGTTTCACGCAAGGCGCAGGGCTCCATGCGCGATGCACAAAGCATTCTCGATCAGGTGATTGCTTTTTCTTCCGAGTCGGGGGAGGGTATCAGCTACGCGGGGGTGAGGGAGCTTTTGAACTACATTGACGATGAACAGCTGTTTGCCGTAACTGACGCCATTACTGCAAGAAGTGCCGTGGAGATGATTGATGTTGCGCAATTTGTCATTTCCAATGGTTATGATGAGCAGGACTTTCTTGAAAAACTCATTGAGCATCTCCGCAATTTTCTGATGGTGATCAATCTCCGTTCCACCCGACTGGTTGAGCGGCCTGAAAGCGTTAAAGAACGATACCAGAAGGATAGCAGCAATTTTACCCCTGCCGGTCTCATGCGGATGACCGCATTTCTTCTCGACACGCAGAAAGAGCTGAAGTTTCAGTTTGAATATCAGTTTCGTTTTGAACTTGCCCTTCTCAGGCTGCTTGAGCTTGACTTGCCTTTGAAAGAGCAGCCGGCGGCTCCCTCTGAAGCGGGGGACTCAAAAAAAAAAGCCCTTGAGCAGTCTGCACCAGCCCTGAGCCAAGAAAAAAAAGCCCTGAGCACTGCCGCATCCAAAGCTCCGGCATCGGCGCTTGCACCACCTCAAGCAGAAACCGTTCCGGTATCGCCTCCTCCTGTCCCACAGCAGCAGTCTGTACCTGCCCCTGAGCCCAAGTCCGGAAATCTTGATCTGGGATCATGGCAGAAAAAGTTTACCGGATATGTTGCAAACCCTGTGACCGGAACTCCCCTGAAGTCTGAAGATGGGGATTCTCTCGCTGCTTCGGATGAAAAGCATACGGCCGATCTTGACTCGCTGAGGGTAGAGTGGGTCGGGTTCATTGAGCATATCAACCGGACCGGCAACACTGTGCTTGGAACGCACCTGCAGTCCTGTGAACTTCTTTCCTGCACTCCCAAAGGCGTTGTTGCCATTGCCTGCTGCAGAAAATTTTCCTGCGAGGAGCTGATTGGCGAGGTGGCCCTGCTGAAAAAGGAGCTGTCAGCTTTTTACAACCGCCCGCTCAGTCCCCGTATCCGTTATGACGCCGACCGTGATGCCTGTACCCGTGAGAAAAGCGTCTTTACGCTGTTTGGGGAACTTTCCGGAACCAATGCTGTGGTCAAGTTTCTCATCAAGGAATTTGGAAGTGAGCTTATCTACTGACCCGCCTTTGTTGAATGCCGAGCTTTTCCTTGTTTTTGGGGCCCGGTCACTGGTTTCATAAGTCACGGAAATTCCCCATATTCAGTCTTTTAAGCCTCTTTTTCTTTCTTCGTAAATTCCTAAGGATAGCATAGAGTATTATGACCACAGCCACAGGCAGCTCCTCAGCACTTCAGAACCGTTTCCGTACCCATTACTGTGGCTCTCTTGGGCTAGAGCTTAAGCAGGAGGATGTCAGCCTTGCCGGCTGGGTTCACCGTATCAGGGACCATGGCGGCCTTATCTTCATTGATCTCCGGGATCATACCGGTATCTGCCAGTTGGTTATACAGCCCGAGCAGGAGGAACTGTTCCGGCAAGCTTCTCACCTGCACGCCGAGTCGGTTATTGCCATTCGGGGCGCGGTGGTTCTCCGTTCGCCCGAAACTGTCAATCCCCGCCTTGCATCGGGCTCGATAGAGGTGCTTGTGTCTGCTCTCACGGTGGAAAGCAATGCCCACCCGCTGCCTTTTCCCGTGGCCGATGAACTCCCTACATCAGAGGAGCTGCGTCTGAAGTACCGCTTTATTGATCTTCGCCGGGAAAAGATTCATGAGAACATCATTTTCCGCAGCCGTATCAGTGCCGCTATCCGTCGGTATCTTGAAGAGCGTGATTTCATTGAAATACAGACTCCTATTCTCACTTCCAGTTCGCCCGAGGGGGCACGGGACTTCCTTGTGCCCAGCCGGCTCCATCCCGGAAAATTCTATGCACTACCCCAGGCTCCCCAGCAGTTCAAGCAGCTACTGATGGTTGCGGGTTTCCCCCGTTACTTCCAGATAGCCCCATGTTTCCGCGATGAGGATGCCCGAGCTGACCGTAGCCCCGGAGAGTTTTACCAGCTCGATATGGAGATGGCATTCATTGAGCAGGACGACCTGTTTGAGATTCTTGAAGGGATGTTCCAGCATCTGGTTTCTTCTATGTCCAGGAAGCGCGTAACGCAGTTTCCTTTCCCGAGAATAAGTTATCGCGATGTTATGAACCGGTTCGGTACCGATAAGCCCGACCTTCGCATACCGCTGGAAATTGCCGATGTTACGCCGCTGTTTGTCAATTCCGGATTTAAGGTGTTTGCTTCAAACACGAAAGAGGGATGTGCCGTGAAGGCTCTTGTGCTCAAGGGGCGCGGAACCGAGTCGCGGCTGTTCTACGACAAGGCGGAAAAGCGCGCAAAAGAGCTTGGGTCAGCCGGGCTTGCCTATATCCAGTTCCGTGAGGAAGGATTGAAGGGACCCATTGTCAAGTTTATGTCGGAAGGGGAGATTGCGACCATGAAGGAGCAGCTCTCTTTGGAGACGGGCGATGTGGTGTTTTTTGCTGCAGGGAAGTGGGAGGCCGCCTGCAGGATTATGGGAGGCATGCGCACCTATTTCGGCGAGCTGTTTACGCTTGATTCGGATGAGCTCTCTTTCTGCTGGATTGTTGATTTTCCGATGTATGAATACAACGAAGAGGCCAAAAAGGTTGATTTCTCGCATAACCCTTTCTCCATGCCGCAGGGAGAGATGGAGGCGCTTGAAGGCATGGACCCGCTTGATGTGCTGGCCTATCAGTACGACATTGTCTGCAACGGCATTGAGCTTTCCAGCGGAGCCATCCGGAACCACCGTCCCGACATCATGTACCGCGCCTTTGAAATTGCCGGATACAGTAAAGAAGAGGTTGATCTGCGTTTCGGCCACATGATAGAAGCCTTCAAGCTTGGTGCACCGCCCCACGGTGGCATTGCTCCTGGCCTTGACAGGCTGGTGATGATTCTGCGCGATGAACAGAACATACGCGAGGTCATAGCTTTCCCGATGAACCAGCAGGCGCAGGACCTGATGATGTCAGCTCCCTCAGAAGTCACTCCGGCACAGCTGCGTGAACTGCACATAAGGCTTGAGCTCCCAAAAGAAGAAGCAAAAGGGGCTTAAAAGCTCACAACCATAAAGAGAGGCGCCTTAAAGGTAGATTTCAGGCGTCAATTTGCTCGTGAACCGATTCATCATGAAGTTTGCGAGCCATACCCAGTTCAGGGGCTTACCCTGCATGCGCTGCATGATGGCCCTTCCTTTGTACACATCTTTCTGGAGCTTGACGAAGTTCTTCAGGAGTGTTTCTTCGCTCATTCCTGTTGGTTCGAACATGTAGTGGTAGGTATCGTACTTGTCCCAGTCAAAATGGCGGATTCGGGGTTTCATTTCGTCAAAATAGGGGGTGCCCGGGAAGGGTGTTACCAGTGAGAAGACCGGGAACTCAATACGGTTCTTCATAATGAAGTCGTAGGTGAGCTGGAAGCTCTCTTCGGTGTCGTTGTCGAACCCGAACATGAAGTACCCCTGGATGGCGATACCGTTCTGGTGAAGGTTGTTGACAACCTTTTCATAGTTGCCGATTTTATTGGAACCCTTGTGGACGCTTTTGATCGTTTCGGGGTTGAGTGTCTCAAATCCGATGGAAAGGAGGTCGCATCCCGAGCGACCTGCAAGTTCGGCAACTTCAGGCTTGTCGAGAAAGTTCATGGAGATGTTGGCATTCCAGTGCACGCCGAGTTTTGCCATCTCTTCGAGCAGCGTCAGGAAGTATTTGGGTCTGAAGCTGATATTGTCGTCCATGAAGGAGAAATTGACTGACTTTTTGCCCAGCCGCTTCTGGTGGTAGCGCATTTCATCAAGAACGAGATCAAGCTCGCGGTAACGGTAGTTCTTGCCGTATATGGTGGGTGTGGTGCAGAAGTTGCATCCCACAGGGCACCCTTTTGTTGCAAGAATTGGTATGAGTGAGCTGTATTTTTTTGCGCGCTTTGAGTCAAGAGCGTAGCTGAAGTCGGGGCGGTGCATGTCGCCCATGGGTTTGAGCTCAAGGGCGCGGTAAAGGGGCTTCATCGTGCCCTGCAGAATATCGGTGGCGAGTTCTGTCCATATAGACTCTATTTCCCCATAGATAACGCTGGTTGCGTGTTTTTCGGCTTCAATGTGGAGCATTGTGGGATGCACGCCGCCAAGCAGGACTGTTTTGCCCTGGCGAAGTGCTCTGTCGCCAATTGTGTAGGCTTTTGAGGCGTTGAGGCTTCGTGATGTGATGGCCACAACATCAAAAGGGGAGAGGTCGTCGGGGACACGGTCGCCGATGCGTTCATCAATGAATGTAATATCGAAAATCTTTCCCGCGATTGTTGCCACCATGATGAGGTTCAGGGGCATGCTGACGGAGCCGGAGTCAACCATCATGCTGGTGGTGCTCTTGGGCTGGACGATCAGCCATCTCTTCCTTGCTGTCTGCTGCTGGACCAGCTGCTGGAGAATTTCTTCCGGGGAGACGGAGGTGGCGGCGAAAGGAGTTGTTACAGTTTCAGTTTGTACAGTCTGCATACCAACTAAACGGACAAATGATGTAAAATGGCCTGAATGTGCCTGGAACTAAAGAATATGCAAGTTAGAAAAAGTTTTGACAAAACGGTCACGGAGTACCGAAATACGGTTGGGGTTCAGCCTTTCGGATTCTCTTTTTTCAGGACGGCTACGGTGAACCGGCTGACGCATGTTAGCTTGCCTTCTTCATTGCGGATTTTGATGTCCCATACCTGAGAGGTTCTTCCGAGGTGGATCGGTGTTGCGGTAGCATAAACAAATCCTGAACGGACGGGGCGGATGTGGTTGGCGTTGATCTCTTGACCCACAATGTAAAAAAGCTCACGGTCAACGCAGTATGAGGCGGCAATGCTGCCTACTGTTTCGGCTAGGGCGAGAGAGGCTCCTCCGTTGAGAATGCCGATGCGCTGAATGGTGCGGTGGTCAACCGGCATGCGGGCAATCATGAAGTTGGTGCCGGTTTCAAGCATTTCAATGCCGAGATGGCTTGACATCTGTCCCGGGGGAATTTGAGTGGCATTGATTTCCTCTGCACTGACGGGGCCGAAGAAGACTGTTGAATCGCTCATAGGCTGAAGTAGGTCAAGGGGGGAGAAGTTTTGGTTCCTGATAGGGGAGCGGGTGACGAGATTCGAACTCGCGACATTTTGCTTGGGAAGCAAACACTCTACCAACTGAGTTACACCCGCTTCTGGTGGTGAGAGAGGGAGTTGAACCCTCGACCTCAGGGTTATGAATCCTGTGCTCTAACCAACTGAGCTACCTCACCATTACCGGGCTGATAATATACGACAGCCGGAAACATAAACAAACCTGCGCCATTTTTTTAGCGCTTTTTCGCGAGACTTCGGTATATGGCCTCCGCCATGGGAATATCTTCGGGTGTTGTGATTTTAATGTTGTGATATCCGGTTTCGTAGATTCTGATGGGGTCCTGGGGGAAGTACCGCTCAACAAGGGCCGCATCGTCGGTTGCATACCAGCCCTCTTTCTCGGCCTGTTGGTGTGCATCAATGAGGATGTTGGCTCTGAACCCCTGCGGGGTCTGTACCTGCAGAAGGGCAGCGCGGTCGAGGGTTTCTCCGAAAAATCCCGGATCCATTCCAATGCGTTTGATGGTGTCTTTCGGTCTGTTTGCCGGCACCGAGGCTCCGAATTCCAGTGAGAGTGCAACGATGGCGTCAATTTCTTCGGGCTGGATGAAGGGACGGGCTCCGTCGTGGACGAGAATGGCCTCGGGCATCTCTTTGCCTTCCCCGGCGGCGTCACGAATGGCACGAATGCAGTTAGAAACCGAGTCCTGGCGTTCCTTTCCCCCTTCAATGACTGTTGTGACCTTCGTGAATCCGGCTTCTCTAGCCATGGTGCGGAGGGTTTCAACATGTTCCGCTTTGGTGGCAATGCAGATGGCTTGAATGGCGGCTGCCTGCTGAAAGGCTTTGAGGGTGTGGTGGATGACGGGGAGTCCTCCGATTTCAAGCATTTGCTTGCTCTGGCCCCCGTCCAGACTCATTCTTTTCCCAACGCCGCTTGCGGCAATGATTGCAGTGGCGTTCATGGGGTTAATGGATGAACATTGCGTCCCCGTATGCGAGGAAGCGGTAGTCGTTTTTCAGGGCCGTTTTGTAGGAGTCCATGAGAAAGCGGTGTTCGGTAAAAGCGCTTACAGCCATCAGGAGCGTTGTTTCAGGCTGCTGGAAGTTTGTGATGAGCGCATCGGTTACCTTGAACTGGTAGGGGGGATAGATGAATTTGTCGGTCCAGCCCTGTCCGAATTTGATTTTTCCGTCTACTGTGGCGTTGGCTTCAAGAACCCGGCAGGTGGTGGTGCCGACTGCAATGACCCGTCCGCTTTTTTTGATTTTAGTTTCGTTAATTTCCATTGCGGTCTGGTAGGGAATATTGAAATATTCCGAATCCATTTTGTGTTTGGAGACATCTTCAACCTCAATGGCGTTGAATGTGCTGAGGCTTGGATGAAGAGTAATGGGGAGAATTTTGACGCCCAGTTTCTGGATTTTCTGGAGCAGGGGCATGGTGAAATGCATTCCGGCCATGGGGGCTACAACTGCGCCTGTCTGGCTGGCGTAGACGGTCTGATAGTTCTCTTTGTCCGTTTCTTTTGATTTCCTGGTGAAATAGGGGGGAAGCGGAACATTGCCGATTCTGTCGACAAGGCTGAAAACATCGGTTTCGGGATTGAGGAACCGCATGGTTCTGCCGCGCGAGGTGGTGTTGTCGACCACTTCAGCCACAACATCCTCTTCAAAGTAGATTTTGTTGCCGACACGGACTTTACGGGCCGGATCAACAAGCACATCCCACAGCCCGGCTTCGCGGTTGAGAACCCGGAGAAGAAAGACCTCTATTTTGGCATCGGTTTTCTCTTTCTGTCCGAATATCTTGGCTGGAAAGACCTTGCTGTTGTTGAGGATGAGGAGGTCACCTTTTTTGAAATAGGATGCAATATCTTCGAATTTTTTGTGCTCGATTTCCTTTTTTCGACGGTTCAGTACCATCATTTTGCAGGAATCCCGAGGCTCGACCGGGTGGTCGGCAATGCGGGTTTTGGGCAGGGTGTAGCGAAAATTTGATAGGCGCATAGACGGTCAGACGATAAGTCGGAAGAAAAATAAAAAGTAATAATACGGTTTGAGGCTGACAGTTACAAAACCGGCGACAGATTTTATCCTTTCGCCGGTGGCTCTGTTTTTGCTTTTTCAGCAGCTGCTTAAGGTTATCCCTTTTTTCAGGATGGTCTCTTTACCGCAGATGATTGCCGTTGCTTCGTCTCGGTCGCTCTCCATGAGTGTGACGGATGTGCTTTCTCTCGTAATGGTGATTCGGTAGATGGAGCCTCGGAACTGAACCTGCAGGGAAAGGTCGGTCCACTGTTTCGGCAGGTTCGGATTCAGGGAGAGGATTCCGTTAGTGAAGTTGACGCCTGCAAAGTAGCGGGTGAGGGTGTCGAGCGTGCCAGCCATGACGCCGCAGTGGATTCCCTCTTGGGTTGTTCCGCCCTGAGTGTCGGCAATGTCGCTTCTGAGTGCTTCGGCGAACCATTTCCATGCCGTGTCGTGTCCCCCTTCCATGCAGCTGGAAATAATGCAGTGGACAACCTTGCTGAGGGTTGAACCGTGGCTTGTTCGGGGCTCGTAGTATGCGTAATTCTCGCGGACGAGCGCATCGGGTGAAGGTACCGTGTGTCCTGTTCTTTCAAGAAGCCCAGCAATTTCTTCGGCCGAAAGGGTGTAGAAGGTCATCAGCACATCAGGCTGTTTGGCAACCTTGTAGTTGTCGGGGGTGTCGCCTTCGGCTTTGAGTATCCTGTCCATTCTGTGAATGTTGGGGTATTTTGCCCGGTAGGCGTCCCAGTCGAGTTCCTTGAGTCCCCTGTAGCCGTCGAACTGCTCAATGATTCCCTTTTCGTCAATAAGGACGGTCATGTTGCTGCTGATTTTCTCCCACTCCTGAAGTTCGTCGAAGCCGAGGTTGAGTTTCGACATGAGCACGGAGAGGGCGCCCTCGTCCATCGTTTTGGAGATGTCCAGAGCCTTTTCAAGCAGCCAGACGGTCATGATGTTGGTATAGGCGTTGTCTTTCAGCCCTTCGCGCCCGCTACCGGGCAGAGATTCATGGAACTCGTCGGGTCCCATGACATCTTCAATGTGGTATTTGCCGGTCTCTGTGGAATAGGTGGCGATTGAAGCCCAGAAACGGGCGATTTCGAACATCAGTTCGGCCCCATACTCCTGGAGGAATCCGGTGTCGCCGGTTTCATTGATGTAGCGCCAGGTGTTGTAGAAGACAGCTATGGAGACATGGCGCTGTTTGCGGCTGAGATCGGGGCCCCAGCTGCCGTTTGCGGGGTTGTAGTGGAGTATCTGCGTGTCTTCATGCCCGTCGTCTGCAGTCTGCCATGGGAACATGGCTCCGTGGTATCCGTTTTCACGGGCGTAGTCTCTTGCTGCGTCAAGGCGCCGGTATCGATAGAGAAGGAGCGCTTTGGCAATATCCGGGAAGCGGGTATTGAAGAAGGGGAGAATAAAGATTTCATCCCAGAAAATATGACCGCGGTATGCTTCGCCGTTCAGTCCTCGGGCCGGCATGCCGGCGTCAATCTGTGTGTTGTGGGGCGAGGCGGTGCACATCATGTGGTAGATGTGCAGACGGATAGCCTTCTGGCTGAAACGGTCGCCCCCAACAGTAATGTCGGCGCGGTCCCAAATTTTTTCCCACGCGGCTGTGTGTGCGGCAAACATGCCGTCGTATGAGGAGATGCCTTCGAGGGACGCCTTTGCGGCCGCCACAGGATCAGCACCTCCTACGCTGTCGAGCGATGTGTGGATGGCCACCAGTTTCTCTATGGTGCAGCTTTTGTCGGGAGAGAGATCAATCTCAAAAAGCTCACCGATGAAGCGGGTTTCGCTTTCCAGTGTCCTGGGGATCTCCAGGGGCTTTCCGTGCGAGAGAATAACGGTTTTTGCCGCCGTGGCAATTTCGTAGTGCGACACATTGGTCCGTGTGTGGAGAAGCATTGAACCGTCGCGGCTACTGCTGGCAATCTCTTCGAGATGGTCGGATGCGAGTTCGCTGTATCGGGCGACACCGTTGTTCTCAATAGTGCCGTCAATTGCTGTTCGGAATTCAACCGTGGCGCTGTAGTTGACCGGGCGGAGGGTGAAGCGGAGTGCGGCAAGGTGTGGGTTTGCCATGCTTGCGAACCTGCGGCTCGCTATGCGTGATATTCTGCCCAGGTTGTCCTGAATGACTATTTCCCTTTCCATGAAGGCCTGACGGAAGTCGAGGTTCTGCCGGTAGCTGAGAATCGTCTGCTCCATCGGGTCGATGAACTCGCCGCCTCCGATGCGGAATTCAATGGGGAGCCAGTTGGGGGTGTTGACGAAATCGTTGTTGAAAATGGTCTGGCCGTGCACCTTTGAGGGAAGCTTGTTGAAGATGCCTGCCAGATAGGTGCCGGGGTAGTGGCAGTCTGAAGAGGGCGAGCTTTCGCTGGCACCGCGCACTCCCATGTAGCCGTTGCCGACGGAGGTCAGGGTTTCACGGAGTCTTTCGTCTTTCGGTGAGAATTCGTTGTAAGTGAGGTTCCACCCTTCGTGCAGAAGGCCTGAATCAAACCACTCCCTGATATCCTCAAGGGTGATTTCGCCGAGGTCGCGGACAACGATATCGGCACCATTCATGCGGAGCTGGGAACCCTCTATTTCACGGGCAATACCGAGCACAAGTCCGAAATTGCCACGGGAGCCTGCCTGAACGCCTGAAATGGCATCTTCAATAACAACGCATTCATTCGGCTTGAGGCCGAGGTTGTCTGCCGCGGTCACGAAAATGTCGGGGTTGGGTTTTCCTTTGAGGCCCATTTCAATGGAGACCTCTCCGTCAACCCTTGTTTCAAAGAGATGCTCAAGTTTTGCGAGCTGGAGGATGAGCTGGCAGTTGCGGCTGGAGGAGGCAATGCCGATGCGGATGCCGTTTGCTATGAGGTTTTCTATGAGGGTAACCGAAGAGGTGTAGACTTCCGGCCCCTCCTTGATGAGAATTTCAGTGAAGACGCTGTTCTTTCGGTTCCCGAGTCCGCAGACAGTCTCCTGTTCCTCGCTGTCGTCCATCTCTCCGAAGGGAAGTTCTATCCCACGAGATTCAAGAAAGCTTTTTACCCCTTCCATTCGCGGTTTGCCGTCCACATATTTCAGATAGTCCTCAGCCGGGTCAAAAGGGACGAAGGGCTCGCTGTTGGCCAGAGCATGCTCTTTCAGGTAGGTGTTGAACATAGACTCCCACGCAAGGCTGTGCACTATTGCCGTTCCTGTGATGACTCCGTCGAGATCGAAGATTGCGCCTTTGAAAAGGTTGCTCATACCGGTGTATTGATTTTTTTGGTGTTGCAAAACTTCCTACAGGGAGAGAAGGCCGAGAATGGTCAGGAGAATGTCGGGGTAGGGCACGGTAAAGCTTTTAGGGCATATTGCCTGTACCTCTTTTTTGAGTGCTTCGTCGCGGGTGACAAAAATCGTCCAGACATCTCCGTACATTTCCATAGCTTTTTTGAGCATGGGAATGTCTCCGGGAGTGTCGCCGCATACCAGAACAGGGCCTTCGGCATGTTCCATGTTGAGCTCCCGGCTGATGAAGGCCAGGCCGTCACCCTTGTCGAAATCTTTTATGGTCTGGCCGTCGGAGCCGGCATCAATGGTGAGAATAATTTCAATGTCGAGGCCGGTGTCTTCAATCCTGAAACAGTGCCCTTTGGGATCAATCTCTTTGACAATGCTCTTCACCTTTTCAAGGAAGGCTGATGATTCATCATCCTTGATGGAACTGCTTATGTCCTGACGGGCGACGGTGGTTTGGCCGAACTTTATCTGGAGAGCCGAGCCGATGAAGTTGAACTTTTCAAAATCGGGGTCCTGCAGCATCACCCTGAGGTGGTCATTGAGCAGGTGAATCTGTTTCTGTTTGTGCTCTTCAATGGGGAAGCTGTTGAACTCTCCGTTCAGGTCTATGAACTCCCGTCCTTTTGAGCCGGCGTAGACGAAGGTGTTGCTCGGGTTGATGGAGACATTGAGAATGCCGAAATCCTTCAGAGGCGCCGAAGTGATGATGATTGGGTAGGTGCAGCAGTTTTTGGCGAAACGGGAGAGGAAGACCGAGTTGTAGATCGGCTGTATGGATGAGCGGTAGCGGCCACAGTAGTTGTTTGTGGTGCCGTCGCGGTCGGTGATGAATGCCCTGAAGTGTTTGCCCTTGAGCATGCTCACCCCTTTGTTCACATGGGCGCGGAATTCGGGCATGAATTTGGCGAGGTAGTCAATGAACTTGTCTTCGCCGTATTCGAGATAGTAAATGTCTTTCTGAAGCTCGCGGATTTCATAGGTGAGATCAACCTCTATCTGCTTCAGGCCGTCCAGACGGAGGAGGCGGTGGCCCGTATCGTCGTCGATGTAGATGGTTTCAAGCGAGTAGAGTGCGTTTCTCAGTGATTCCACGCAGGCACGGCCGACCACTCTCTGCTTGATGATGTTGCGGACAATTGGTTGCCTCAGTTCACGCGTTTCCGCCTTGAGGTGGTAGAGCTCCTTAAGGGTTCGGATGTCCTGCAGCGTTATGGGTGTTGTGCAGGTGGTGAGCTGGCGTTCTTTCAGGATACTCTCGTGCATGCTGAGCCGGTAAGGAAGTGAAGGTACTGAAGATAAAATTTAATTTACAGAAAATCCAGCCAAAACCGGCATGAAAGTTTACGATTTCACTGTGGCTCAGCAGGAGATGCACTGAATTGTCGGGCTTGTGCTGTAAGGTATTACGGCAGCGGGTTCGGTAGTCTCCCCTTGAGCGTTTTGAGGATGAGGGTGTGGATTTCCTGTATGCTTTGGCGCGCATTGATGGAGACGAAACGGCTCGGTTCTTGTTGCATGATGGTTTTGTAGCCCTCATGCACTTTCTGGTAAAAGTCGAGCCCGGAGCGTTCCATCCGGTCAAGTTCCTCATTATCGAAGGCTAATGGGATGGATTTTTCAGAGAATTTCCTGATCAGGGCCTCTTCGGGCAGAATGTCGAGGTAGAAGGTGATGTCGGGCTGGAGACCGTCGGTGGAGAGGGCAATGATGGAGCGGAGGGTAGGCAGGTCTATTCCTCTGCCGTATCCCTGATAGGCGGTTGTGGAATCGAAAAAACGGTCGAGAATGACGGTTGTTCCCTCCAGAAGGGCGGGGCGGATGACCTCGTTTATCAGTTCGGCACGGCTGGCTGAAAAGAGAAGAAGTTCGCCGACGGGGGTAATGTCGTGACGGCTTTCAAGCAGAATGGTTCTGATTTTTTCGGCGACTTCCGTTCCTCCCGGTTCCCTGAGGGTCAGTACCTCTTCTCCTTGGTTGCGCAGGTGGGTGGTCAGTTTTCGTATCTGTGTGGATTTGCCCGCTCCGTCTATTCCTTCAAAGGTTATCAGCATGGGTTTCAGTGCGGTTGGCCGGTGGGGCGGATGAGAATTTCATTGACATCAACATGGGGTGGCTGCGAGAGGGCGTACATCACTCCCCGGGCAATGTCGTCAGCGAGAAGCGCGGGGCTGTCGGGGAGGGCGAGAGAGTCCCAGAAGGGGGTGTCGACAACGCCGGGTTCAACGAGGGTGACGCGGACGCCTGTTCCCGACATTTCGTTGCGGATTGCCTGTGCCATTCCTGTTACCGCCCATTTGGTGGCGGAGTAGAGGTTTCTGATTGAGGTGATGCGCCCGACCACCGATCCTGTTAGAAGGAAATGCCCTTTGGTTTTTACGAGTTCCGGCAGTATCAGCCTGGCGGTGGCTGCTGCCCCGAACACATTGACCAGCACCATTTCACGCCATTGGTCGGGCCGGTCTTCACCTCCGTAGAAGGAGGAGCCTTTTGAGAATCCCGCATTGGCAAAAACGGCATCAATGCTTCCGAACCGTTCAAGGGCGGCCTGTTTCAAGGCCTGCTGCGACCGCCAGTCAGCCACATCGCACTGATGGGCGAGAGCACGGTCGGGGCCGAGTTCGGCTTCAATGCGCCCGAGTTTGTCCATTCTGCGGGCCGCAAGAACCAGATTCCACCCTGCCGCGGCAGCCTGCCGTGCGGTGGCTTCACCAATGCCGGTTGAGGCTCCGGTGATGATGAGGGTCTTTTTACTTGCCATCGGTATTCTCTCCCGCTGCGTGCATTTTTCTCAGAACACTGTGACGGCGTCCGTAGAAAAAGTAGATCATGAACCCTATTACCAGCCAGACCAGAAGACGCACCCAGTTTTCAGCCGGAAGGGAGAACATCAAAACGAGGCAGGTGAGTATGCCGGCAATTGGGACAAAGGGGACAAACGGGGCGCGGAACGGGCGTTCTGCGTCGGGCTCCTTCCGGCGCATGATGAGTACGGCGCTACACACCACCACAAAGGCGAAGAGCGTTCCTATGTTGACCAGTTCTGCCAGAAGCCTTAGCGGCAGAAGCCCCCCGAGCAGCGCCACAACAACGCCTGTGAGGATGGTCGATTTCCAGGGGGTGCGGTACTTTGTGTGGATGGAACCGAAGAACTTTTTGGGAAGAAGGCCGTCGCGGGCCATGGCTAGAAAAATGCGGGGTTGGGAGAGCATCATGACGAGTAGCACGGAGGTGATGCCGGTGATGGCGCCGAGCGAGACGATGAGTTGTGCCCAGCCGAGCCCCACCTGCTTGAATGCGTTGGATACGGGCGCGTCAATATTGAGCTGGTCGTAGGGGACCATGCCGGTGAGGACTGTGGCTACCGCAATGTAGAGGACAGTGCAGATGATGAGCGAGGTGATGAGACCTATGGGTATGTCGCGCTGTGGGTTGATGGCCTCTTCGGCATGGATGGAGACGGCGTCGAAGCCGATGTATGCGAAGAATACCATGGCGGCTCCGGCAAGGACGCCGACGGGGGCTCCGCCGAGCCCGGGTTCTCCAAAGATGGTATGGCCGAACATGCTCAGCCCTGAAAAGCCGAAGGGTGCGAAGGGCTGCCAGTTTTCAGGGTTGATGTGCGTGGCGCCCAGGACAATGACGAAAAGCACGATGGCGACTTTGACTATAACCATGGCGGCGTTGGCGCCTGCGCTCTGTTTGATGCCTTTGACGAGGATGAGGGTGACCCCCAGAGCTATGAGGACTGCCGGAAGGTCGAAGAGTGCTCCTGTGGAGGTGATAAGGCCGGTTCCGGGGTCGAAATCAAATGGCGGCCGGGCGAGGAGAGGAGGCAGGTAGAGACCGAAGATGCTTATGAAGTCCTGGAAATAATGCGACCAGCCGTGGGCCACTGTGGCGGATGCTACGCCGTATTCAAGAATCAGGTCCCAGCCGATGATCCATGCAAAGAGCTCTCCGAGGGTTGCATAGGCGTAGGTGTAGGCCGAGCCGGCCACGGGAGCCATGGAGGCGAATTCAGCGTAGCAGAGGGCGGCAAAGATGCAGGCGAACCCTGCAAGAGCGAAGGAGAGGGAGACGGCGGGGCCTGCCTTATCGTGCGCGGCAACGCCGATAAGGACAAAAATTCCGGTGCCGATAATTGCGCCGACGCCGAGGCTCGTCAAGGCTATGGGGCCAAGGACTCGTTCCAGCCGGTGCTCGCCTTTCATCTCTTCGAGAAGAAGGGCGAGCGGTTTTTTTCTGAAGCTCTGTTTCAAAAGCGTTCGTGGTTGTGGTTCAGTCGCGGCGGTTCATGATGGAGAGAAAGTAGACGAGCTGCATGATTGCCTGAGCGGCGGCGGCCACATAGGTGAGGGCTGCGGCGTCGAGCACAGCGTTGACCCCCTGCATTTCAGCCCGTGAAACGATTCCCTGCGATACGAGCAGCTCTTTGGCGCGGCGGCTTGCATCAAACTCAACGGGAAGGGTAACGAGCGCAAAGAGGGCAGTTGAGCCGAACAGGGCTATGCCTGCCCATGCAAGGGTGGTGCCAAGGGTTCCGGCAAGGAACATGCCGGCCATGAAGAGAATTGGTCCTACATTGCTTCCAATGGAGACGGTCGGCACCATAATGGAGCGGAGCTGCAGGGGGGCGTAGCCGGTTTTGTCCTGCAGGGCGTGGCCCGCTTCGTGTGCTGCAACGCCGACGGAGGCTATGCTCGACTGGGCGTAAACATCTTCGCTGAGCCGCAGCGTCTTGTGACGGGGGTCGTAATGGTCGGAGAGCATGCCGTGCGTGGCTTCAACTTTCACATGGCTTATGCCCCCTCGTTCCAGAATGCGCCTTGCTGCTTCAGCTCCGTTGATGCCGGACTGGGTAGGGACCTGGGAATATTTTTTGAACGCTGATTTAACCCTGTACTGTGCCCAGAGGCCGAGCAGCATGGGTGGAAGAGCATAGACAAAATATAAGGGATCGAAGTAAAACATGGTTGTCGGGGTATTGTACTCATTATTGGAACTTGTCAATGCGGCTTGATGTCAGGAAGGCTTTGGGCGCATTGAATCTCTAAATCTATAGATATCTTATCTGGTTATGGTGCATCGTTATGTAAACTTATGAACTTAAGGATAACTTTCATCAAAGTAAAGCCATGGACGCATGCAGAAGGAGCGACGCCTTCTCTTGGAGAGTGGGAATTTTTACGAAAAAGGATGTGATGGGGACTGCTTGACTTTCCGATATTTCTTTACATTATGGTATGTGGTTTTTGATGACGATGAGACGCGTTTTGATAAACAGATTATTAACAAGGATGGTTCCATGCCGGGTTTTAATATTTTCACACTTCTGCTTCTTCTGGTGCTGTTTCTTGGCTCTTCGGTCAAGATTCTCCGTGAATATGAGCGGGCGGTTGTGTTCCGTCTCGGTCGGCTTCTGGGTGCTAAGGGTCCAGGAATGATCATTCTTATTCCTGGAATTGACAAGATGATCCGTGTCGACCTTCGGACGGTGACTCTTGATGTGCCGCCGCAGGACATTATCACCCGCGACAATGTGTCGGTGAAGGTGAGCGCGGTGGTATATTTCCGTGTGCTTGATCCTGTAAAGGCGATCCTGGATGTTGAGGATTTCCATTTTGCGACCTCGCAGCTGGCGCAGACCACGCTTCGCAGCGTCTGTGGGCAGGGAGAACTTGATAACCTTCTTGCCGAAAGGGACGAAATTAACGAGCGCATTCAGTCGATTCTCGATAAGGATACCGCGCCCTGGGGAGTGAAGGTGAGTAAGGTTGAGGTGAAGGAGATAGATCTTCCCGAAGAGATGCGCCGTGCCATGGCCAAACAGGCTGAGGCGGAGCGGGAACGCCGGGCGAAAATTATCAATGCAGAGGGTGAATTTCAGGCAGCCCAGCGTCTTGCAGATGCTGCCAATGTCATTTCCTCGGCCCCTTCGGCTTTGCAGCTCCGTTATCTTCAGACTCTCAAGGATATTGCCCAGGAGAACAATTCAACAATTGCTTTCCCTATTCCCATTGATCTTTTCACTGCCTTTATGGGCAAAAGTGGCAGTTCATCGTCCTCTGCAACCTAATTTTTCAAGTCATGTTCCAGATCAAAACCATTCTCTGTCCGGTTGATTTTTCGGACGCCTCGAAGAAGGCGCTGCGTTATGCCCGGGAGTTTGCTTCAGGTATGGGGGCTTCGCTTATGCTGCTCAATGTGGTTGAGCCGCGCCCGATGGCGGTTGACATTTCGCTGAACTATGTGCCGCTGGAGGAGGATCTGGAAAAAGCGGCCAATGATGACCTTGAAGGAGTGCTTAAGGAGCTGCAAGAGGCTGGTCTGAAGGCCGCGGGTATGGTGCGCGTCGGCAATCCGGCAGATGTTATTCTTGACTGTGTGGCTGATATGGATATCAACCTCATCATTATGGGCTCGCACGGCAAAAAGGGGCTTAGCCGTCTTTTGATGGGTAGCGTGGCAGAAACTATAGTAAGGCGTGCAAGCTGCCCGGTTCTGATTGTGAAGGTGGACGAGAAGGACTTTATCGGCGACCAGTAAAGGTTTTGACCAGCTTGGCCGCGCCGCTGAAGGGACTGAGAGAACGGGATTGTACTGCGGCTTCAATTTCCTTTTTTCGTTTGGCGACTTGCGGATCTGCAAGGAACTGTTTTTTCAGTTCATCTTCCACCAGTCCGTCAAGCAGCATTGAGAGCTGCTCCTGGCGACGGCGTTCAAGAATGCCCAGTTCACGCAAGAAGCTGAAGTGTTCGGCAATTTCCTTCCAGCTCTCACGAATTCCCTTTCCGTTCAGGGCTGATGTCAGAAGTACTTTCCGTCGGCGTCCTTCGTGTTTTGGGGGCAGCATGCCGAGTGCGGCTTCAAAATCGGCTTGTGCCAGAGTGGCACTGCGCTCCTGCTCGCCGTCAGTTTTGCTGATGCAGACAATGTCGGCTATTTCCATAATGCCGCGCTTGATTCCCTGCAGTTCATCCCCCGAACCGGGAAGCATGAGCAGGAGAATGCAGTCGGTCATGTTTTCTATCTGCACTTCCGATTGCCCTACCCCGACTGTTTCAACAAGAATGACATCGTATCCTGCCGCCCGGGTGAGCATAATTGTTTCATGGGTTCTCGGGCCGCTTCCTCCCAGATGACACGACGAGGGGGTAGGGCGGATGAAGGCTTCGGGCCTTGTGGAGAGTTTTTCCATCCGTGCCTTGTCGCCCAGGATGCTCCCTCCTGACCGTCGGCTGCTGGGGTCTATGCAGAGTACTGCAAGCGTGAGGCCTTTTTGAATTATTTCCGCCCCCAGTGCCTCTATGAAGGAGCTTTTGCCGGCTCCCGGGGAGCCGGTGATGCCAATGACCATGCTCTCTCTCTGTTTTGCAAGGCAGATGTCGAGCACGGCGTGGGCTTTTTCCTGATGCTCCTCTTTTGCCGACTCCACCAGCGTTATGGCGCGGGCGAGCATCTGGCGGTTGCCGGCCATGATGGCTTCGGCAATGCTTTTGGGGTCCAGGCTGGAGGAGGTTTTTTCGTGTGACGGGGCCATCAGTTTCCGTTCTGTTTGATCATCAGGTTGAGAATGCTGATGGCAGCTTCGGCAATGACCGTTCCGGGGCCGAAAATGCCCGCAACCCCCTGTTCGTAGAGGAACGCGTGGTCCCGTTCGGGAATGATGCCTCCGGCAATCACCAGAATGTCGTTACGGCCTGCTTCCCTGAGGAGTTCAATGACTTTGGGTATAAGGGTTTTGTGGCCTGCTGCGAGGCTTGAGATGCCGATCAGGTGCACATCATTGTCGAGCGCCTGCTGCACTACTTCAGCCGGTGTCTGAAAGAGTGGGCTGATGTCGACATCGAATCCTATATCGGCAAATCCGGTGGCAATTACTTTTGCTCCACGGTCGTGGCCGTCCTGGCCTACTTTGGCCACCATGATTCTGGGTCTTCTTCCTTCCTGGGCAGCGACCGTTTCGGTCAGTTCCCGCGCTTCGTTGAAGAGGGCGTTGTTTTCCATTCCGGCCTGATACACATTGGTGTTGAGCCTGACTGATGAGCGGTACCTGCCGAACACCGTTTCACAGGCTGAAGAAATTTCTCCAAGAGTTGCCCGTTGTCTGGCAGCTTCAACAGCCAGCTCCAGTAGGTTTCCCTCTCCCGATTCTGCGCAGCGGGTGAGTGCCTGGAGCGCACTTTCAACGCTTTTGCTGTCGCGTTCACTTCGGAGGGTTTCAAGTCGGCGGAGCTGTTTTTCAAGAACCATGGTGTTGTCGACCTCAAGCAGCTCAATGGTAGTGGTTCTGCCGGTTCTGTGGGTATTTACGCCGATAATGCTGTCCTCTCCGCGATCAATGCGGGCCTGCTTCTCTGCAGCGGCTTTTTCAATCTGCAGTTTCGGAATACCCTGTTCTATTGCCTTGACCATTCCTCCAGCCTCTTCGATCTGAGTGATGATCTCCCACGCTTTTTCGGCAAGGTTGGAGGTGAGGGCTTCAACATGGTGCGAGCCGGCCCAGGGGTCGATGCATCGGGTGATGTCGGTCTCTTCCTGCATGTAGAGCTGCGTGTTTCGGGCAATTCTGGCAGAAAATGGGGAGGGGAGTGCAATTGCTTCGTCAAGTGCGTTGGTGTGCAGCGACTGGGTGTGGCCGAGCGCTGCAGCCATGGCTTCAAGGCAGGTGCGGGCAATGTTGTTGAAGGGGTCTTGCTCAGTGAGGCTCCAGCCAGAGGTCTGGGTGTGGGAGCGGAGCATCAGGGATTTCGGGTTTTTGGGGTTGAACTGCTTCACGATTTTTGCCCAGAGCATTCTTGCTGCCCTCAGTTTGGCGATTTCGGTGAAGTAGTTCATGCCGCTTGCCCAGAAAAAGGAGAGGCGTGGGGCGAAGGCGTCAATGTCGAGGCCGGCTGCAAGGCCGGTGCGCAGGTATTCCAGCCCGTCGGCAAGAGTGAATGCGAGTTCCAGTTCGGCCGTTGCTCCCGCCTCCTGCATATGGTAGCCGGAAATGCTGATGGAGTTGAATTTAGGCATGTTCCGGGATGTGTATCGGAAGATGTCGGCAATGATGCGGATTGATGGTGCCGGTGGGTAGATGTAAGTGTTGCGGACCATGAACTCTTTGAGGATGTCGTTCTGGATTGTGCCGCTGAGCTTTTCGGGAGCGACTCCCTGCTCTTCGGCTGCAACTATGTAAAAGGCCATAACGGGAAGCACCGCCCCGTTCATTGTCATGGACACGGATATATCCTCAAGCGGAATGCTGTCGAAGAGTATTTTCATGTCTTCTACGGAATCGACCGCCACGCCCGCTTTACCAACATCGCCCACAACCCGTTCGTGGTCGGAGTCGTACCCGCGGTGGGTTGGCAGGTCAAAGGCAACGGAGAGTCCTTTCTGGCCTGCGGCGAGGTTTTTCCTGTAGAAGAGGTTTGATTCTTCAGCGGTGGAAAACCCTGCGTACTGACGGATGGTCCAGGGCCTGGTGGCGTACATGGTGGAGTAGGGCCCTGCGGTAAAGGGGGCGAAGCCGGGGGCGCTCTTCAGGTAGTCGGGGCTGGAGAGGGTTGGTGCGGCAGGAGCCGCTCCGGCAAATATGTCTGTTGAAGAAAAGTCGGGTCTCATTGTATTCCTGTTTTACGGTGGTATGCCTCAAGCATTGCTGCGACATCCACTCCGGTATAGATAAAGCTGTCAAGTCCTGCCTCAAGGATGTCCGCCTCATTTTCAGGGGGACGGCCTGCCATAACGGCGAGGATGCCGGGATTTCTGGTTTTGAGATGCCGGATGAGTTCGGCAGCTGCCGTTTCATTGTCTCCCATGCAGAGAACAACGATTGCGGGGTCCTTTTCAGCTGCTGCGGTGACCGTGTCTTCCCCGGGAGTGAGGTAGGCATCTCCTGCAATAGCAAAGCCTCCACAAAGGAAAAAGTCTTCAGTGAACGCCGCCTGTCTTCGGCTTATTGCTTTTTCTCCTGCCCTGAGAATGAAGACGGAGGGGACGCAGCCGTTACTGGCCTTGTGCCCTTCGGCCTTCAGTCTGAGCAGTTCAAATGCTGCGGTTCTGCTTGCGGCCGGGGCTGAAAGAGCGGCTTCCAGAAGTGCTTCCCGATTGGTTTTTTGTGCTTCATTCAGTTCGGCCGGGTAGCGGTTGACGCCGACCATTGTCGCTTTTCGGTTGCGAAGCTGTTTGGTTTGAGCCGCTCTTGAGGAGGCGGTCAATGCGGTGATTGTTCCGTTTTCAATGGCTTTTTCAAGGCCCCCTTCGGCTTCAATGGCGGTGAAGAGTTCCCATGCTTTTTCTGCCAGCTTTGTGGTAAGGGTTTCAATGTATGCAGAGCCTTCAGCCGTGTCAGGCAGTGAGCCGAGGTCGGCTTCACGGCCAAGAATAAGTGAAATGTGGCTGGTAACCTGTTCGGCTGCGTCCTTTTCTGCTGTGAGGCCGCCCTCAAAGGGGCCCGTCTGGAGCGTGCTGTAGCCTCCAAGCATTGAGGAAAGAGTCTGGGTGGTCAGGCGGAGCAGGTTGGTATAGGGGTCGAGCACTGAGCTGCTCAGCCGGGATGTTCTTGCAAAAAGAGCGGGAGTGCTTCCAGAAGTGCCTCCATAGGCCTTAAGGAGATGGGCATAGAGTGCTCTGAATGCTCTGGGTTTTGCCAGTTCAGTGAAGTGGCTTGTGCCGGCAGCCATGATGATGACCATCTTTGCCGTGAGATCACGGGCCGGTATGCCTCCAAGGCTGAAGCGGTGCAGTGCATCACTTGCGCCGGCAAGGGCAAGGGCAATTTCCAGAGATGCCGTTGCTCCTTCTTCGTGGAAGGGGACGGTGTCGATGGCGATGGTTCGGAACTCCGGCATTTGGGTGCCGGTGCGGAGCAGGTCGAGCTCGTTACGGGAGCAGGAGAGGGGAGCGGGCGCCAGCAGTCCGCCACTGTTGTTGCTGAAGGTTTCGAGTTCGGCCAGCATTCCCTGAAGTGCAGCATGGTTTATTGCTCCTGAAAACCAGATTGGCACCCGTGTGGTATCAATATTCTCAAGCATCCGGTCCATAATGGCCGGGTTGAGGGGAAGGGGGTCGGCAAAGAAGAGCTCAAGGGCTGTGGCTCCGTCGCCGAGGGCTTCAAGGCAGGCGCTGTTTGCTTTTGAAGGGTCGGTTGCGGGGTCACGCACAAGTATTTTGCGGCATATGTACATGGGGGCCGTGTTCTCTTTTGGGGGAACGGGAATCTGCTGCATGGGGCTTCCGGTGCTGTACCATGGTTCAAGCTGAAAGCCGTCGGGGGTCTTCCATACTATCCGCTCGTATGGAGTGGTTTTAAGGTCGGCTTCGGCTTTTGCCTTCCATTCTTTCTGGCTTACGGGTGGAAATTCACTGAAGGAGAGTACGGGTGGAGAGTGTGTCATTGGTGCTGTTTGGCTGTTGGTTGGCGGATGATCGCCAGAAGTTCTTTTCTCATGTTGTCCGGATGGGCAGTGCGTGCTGTAAATCCCCGTTCCTGAAGCCATTTAGCGGTCTGAAATGCTTTTGATGTTGGTCGACCTGTGTACTGCTCGATGACGCGTCTGCCGGAAAAGCCGATGTTGCCGGCATTGTGTTCAATGATATGAACACCTCGCGAGCCAGCTCCAATGGCAACCCCTCCAAGCATCGGGTCGGCAATGATGGTGACAAGAGCCAGACCTGCCTGTTCAACTCTGGAGAGGGCGACATGAACCTTCGGTATGCTGACCATGGATGAACATCCTTCATGCATTCTGGCTCCTCCTCCTGTTGCGTGTATGATGAGCGGATTGTGATTGTTTATGGCCATTTCTGCGGCCCTGAAGAGTTTCTCTCCAGCAGCCATGGAGAACGATCCTCCCAGAAAACCAAAGTTTGCAGCACAGAAAACAACCTTTATCCCCTCAATCGTTCCGGTTCCGGTAATGAGGGCTGTTGCCGTGCCTGTTTTTTTTCTCGCTTCAACCAGTTTTTCGCTGTATCCGGGGAATCTAAGAATATCGGAGTCAACAATGAAACGGGTTTTTGGGTCTTCACAAAAGGAGCCTTTGTCGAGAATGAGCTCACAATAGTCATGTGCTGAAAGCCTCTGGTAGCGGTATTTGCACTCCTCACATTGGAAGTTGTCGCTCTGGAGTGCTGAAAGGAGAACAGGATCAAAGAATCTCTTTCCTTCGCTGTTTCTGCAACCTTTGTGACGGAGAACGAAGGGGTTTTTTTCGATAGGGGTGTACCGGGTGGAGATTTTTTTTTCAAAGGTTGCCAGCGCTTCGGGGCTTATGCTCTCCCAGCGGCCGATTGCGCCCCACCGTTTGATTCGTCCCTCAAAGATTGAGTGTCGCGGCGTGGCGGAGAGCTGACAGGCTGTGTTGAGGAGAGCGGTATGCAATGACTGCATGGCCCCTTCCCTGAAACGGTGGGCGGGCCCTTCCCCCTCAATGATCAGTTCGTCAATGATGCCGTGGTGGAGTGCCTCTTCTGCGGTAATCTTCGAGATTTTAGCTGCGAGTGCGGCTTTGTGGCGTGTGTGGAAAAGAATGGATGAACATGCCTCCGGGGAGATGACCAGATAGGTTGCGTACTGCATGGCCAGGACGCGGTCGCAACCGCTGAGAGCAATGGCCCCTCCGCTGCATCCTCGGTTGATGATGACCGATATTGTGGGTACTGTGGCTTCGGCAAGGGCCTGCATGCACTGTCCTATTTTCCATGCAATCCCTCCCGCTTCCGATTCTTCTGTCGGGTCGGCACCCGGGGTGTCGATGAAGGTGATGATTATCCGGTTTTCAGCTTCAGCAATCGCTATTGCACGGAGGGCTTTTTCAAATGCAGCTGGAGTTGGCATTCCGTTGTTCCATGCGGCCATCTCCTCAGGGTCTTTCATAATCTCCCCAAGGCGCTGAAAGTCGGATGTGGGGGCTGATTGCTGCCCAATCAGCATAACCCTGTGCCGGGTGGCGCTGCCACTCAATTCTGCCCGGTGAACCTGAATGGTTCGACTACCGAAGAGAGTGTCTGGAAGGCACTCTTCCGGCCTGTTGAACATCGTAAGATAATCGTTGAAGCGGGGGCGTTCAGGGTGGAACGAGAGCTGATATTTTTCATACTCGCTGAGTGCGGCAATGCATTCGGCCGAGTAGCTGAATCCCTTTTTTTTCTCAAAGGGGAGATGACAGTGCTTCACGCTTATTGTGGTTTTTTCCCGGTCAGTTCCAGAAGGACTCTGTTGGTGTCTTTGGGGTGGAGAAACAGAATCTCTTTTCCTCCGGCTCCCTGGCGAACTTCTCCAAGTGTTCGCATGCCCCCCCGAGTGACGCGCTCCTGTTCGGATTTGATGCTGTCGGTGGCGAAGGCGATGTGGTGCATGCCGTCGCCGTTTTTCTCAAGAAACTTTGTGATGGGGCTGGTGTCGTTCATGGGCTCCAGAAGCTCAATTTTCGTTCCACCGACAGGCAGGAATGCGACCCGTACGCCTTCGTCTGGCACCGTTTCTACCTGGACAGTTTCGGGTGCACATCCGAGAACGGCGCTGAAGGTTTTGACGGCCTCGTCGAGGTTCGTGACGGCAATGGCAATATGGTCAATGCTGGTTATCATGGTTATGTTTTTTTCTTTGTTGCGTAACCGATGCTCTGCAGTACTGTTTTTATTTCCTCAAGTATTGCAGGGTCGTCGATTGTTGCGGGAATGTCGAAGGGTTCGCCGTTGGCTATCTTTTTCATGGTTCCGCGAAGGATTTTTCCTGAACGGGTTTTCGGCAATCTGTCAACAATGACTGCGTTTTTGAAAGAGGCTACCGGCCCGATGTTCTCACGAACATATTCAATGACATGCCTGATGATCTGGCTGCGGGGGGTGTCGACGCCTGAATTGAGGACAAGGAAGCCGAGAGGAATTTGCCCTTTGAGGTCGTCGTTGACACCGATTACGGCGCTTTCGGCTACATCGGGATGTTCAGAGAGCTCCGCTTCAATACCGCCTGTGGAGAGGCGGTGGCCGGCAACATTGATGATGTCGTCAGTGCGGGACATGATGTGTATGTAGCCGTCCTCGTCAATATATCCGGCGTCACTGGTCTGGTAGTAGCCGGGGTAATGGGTCATGTAGTTTTCCACAAAGCGGTTGTCTGCTTTCCAGAGGGTCATCATGGTTCCGGGGGGGAGGGGTAGCTTGATAACAATGTCGCCCATCTGGCCGGTCGGCAACACCTCCATTTCCTGGTTTACAATCTGAACATTGTACCCTGGAACGGCCCGTGATGCCGAGCCGTATTTGACCGGCCCGGGCTCAATTCCCTGACAGTTTGCTGCAATGGCCCATCCGGTTTCAGTCTGCCACCAGTGGTCTATGACCGGAACATTGAGCTTCTGTTCTGCCCATTTGACGGTGTCGGGGTCGGCCCGTTCCCCGGCAAGAAAAAGAGTGCGGAAATTCGAGAGATCGTAATTCTTTATGTAACGGCCTTCCGGGTCTTCTTTCTTGATTGCTCTGAAGGCGGTCGGGGCGGTAAAGAGTACGGATACATTGTATTCGGAGACGATTCTCCAGAAGGTTCCGGGATCGGGGGTTCCCACCGGTTTGCCTTCAAAAATAAGAGTGGTGCATCCATGAAGGAGCGGGGCATAAACAATGTAGGAGTGGCCGACAACCCAGCCCACATCGCTTGCTGCCCAGTAGACCTCTCCGGGCTGGACATTGTAGACATTGGCCATGCTCCATTTCAGGGCAACCATGTGCCCGCCGTTGTCGCGGACAATCCCTTTCGGCTGGCCAGTGGTGCCGGAGGTGTAGAGAATGTAGAGGGGATCGGTTGCTTCCAGGGGTGCGCACTGGGCCGGCTCGGCGCCGAGCAGGGACTGTTTCCAACTGAGGTCCCTCTCTTCGTTGAGTTCGGCTTTCAGCTGTTCGCGCTGGCGGATGATGCAGATTTCGGGTTTGAAGTGGGCCATCTCAATGGCAAAGTCCAACAGCCGTTTGTAGTCGACCACCTTACCATGCTCAATGCCGCATGATGCGGATATAATTACCTTGGGTTTGCAGTCGTCAATGCGGACGGCCAGTTCATGGGATGCGAATCCACCAAATACCACCGAGTGTATGGCACCTATCCTTGCACAGGCAAGCATGGCAACGACCGCTTCGGGGATCATTGGCATATAGATGATGACCCTGTCGCCTTTGCGTACCCCTCGTGACTGCAGTGCTCCGGCAAACTGGGCGACAATGTCGCGAAACTCCCTGTAGGTGTAGCGCTCTTTTGTGCCGGTGACCGGGCTGTCGAATATCACGGCAAGCTCATTGCCCCGTCCTTCGTCAACATGCCGGTCGAGGGCGTTGTAGCAGGTGTTGGTGAGTCCGCCGGCAAACCAGCGGTAAAAGGGCGGGTTGCTTCTGTCGAGCACGGTGTCCCATTTCCGGTACCAGTGGAGCTCTTCGGCGGCCTCCTGCCAGAAGGATTCGGGGTTGTCGATGGAGTGTTGGTATACAGTGCTGTGGGAGCGTGTCATAGTGATAATCCTTCAATGGATGGCATTGAATGCAACCGCTTGAACCTGCAGCAGCATCTTCAAACAGGACGGGTAACTGTGTGCCGGGAGCTCTGGAGAGAAGACGAGTGTGAACATCTGCTGGATGAGGATGGTTGCGATGATCAACATCATCAGTAAAGTAACGAAAAATGCTGGCTGCGAGCAATTAACAATTGTTATTTTCTTCCAACTGTTTATTCTTTTCCTTCAAGCGGGCGGAGTGTACTGAAAAGTGTGATAAGCTCCGGTACCTTCAGTGCTTCAGCCCTGAGTTTGAGGGTTTCGGGGGTGAGTGAGGAAACATCATATGAATCGCGCAGATTGTTCAGCAGGGTTTTGCGCCGCTGGTGGAAGGCTATGCGTACAAATTGCCTGTATGCAAGAGGGTCCTCTACCGGGCTTTCGGCTTTGGGCGTCATTGAAATGACAGCGCTGTCTACATTCGGCTGGGGTTTGAACACTTTCCGCCCTACCTTGAAAAGATAGCGGACATCGCAGAACGACTGCAGCTGAACGGCCAGAATGCCGTACTCTTTTGTTGATGGTTTTGCTGTGAGGCGGAGTGCAACCTCATGCTGCATCATCAGTGTTGCGGAGAGAATGTTGTTGCGGGCCTCAAGCAGTTTGAAGAGGATTGGCGTGGTGATTGAGTAGGGGATGTTTCCAAGAACCCGCAACGGCCGTTCTCTGGCAAGTTCCTCAAGGTCAAGATCGAGAAAGTCGGCTTCAATCACTTCTACTGAAGGGTACTCCCGACGGATGAATGCTGCCAAAGCCCGATCCTTTTCCACCGCTGTAAAGTGGGGGGTGAGTGCGCTGATTTCTTTCGTCAGTGCCCCGAATCCGGGACCGATTTCAAGAATGCGGTCGGTGCTGAGGGTTCCTGACTCCGCAACGATTTTTCGGGTGATATTGCTGTCGGTGAGGAAGTTTTGCCCCAGTTTTTTTTTCACCGCTATTTCTGTATGCTTATATTCAACTCGCATCGTAAGGTCCCCGGGTGTGTTCGGCCCGCTTTTTTCAAAAGGGCGGAAATGATTTTTTTAAATTTATGCTATTCTGACTGCAATGGGAGAAAATAACATCGAGGCTGCCCCCGGGCAATATGTTTCGCGTGGCAACAAGGCAACCCGAACGGGTTTTGGCGAAGCTCTTCTTAAAATTGGCCGTGAGAACCCTTCAGTGGTAGCGCTTTGCGCCGATTTGACTGGTTCGCTCAACATGAACCATTTTAGAGATGAATTTCCTGATCGCTTTATTGAAACCGGTATTGCTGAGGCGAACATGGTTTCCATGGCCGCCGGTCTGGCCACCTTGGGAAAAATTCCCTTTGCTGCAAGTTTCGCCGTGTTTGCCACCGGTCGTGTTTTTGACCAGATCCGCCAGTCGGTCTGCTATTCCAATCTCAATGTAAAGATATGCGCTTCGCATGCCGGATTGACTCTTGGAGAGGACGGAGCGACACACCAGATTCTTGAAGATGTGGGTATTATGCGCGGTCTGCCGGGAATGACCGTTGTTGTGCCGGCTGATTACAGTGAGACCAAACGGGCCGCTAGAGCCATAGCTACTCATAAAGGCCCGGTCTACTTCCGTTTCGGACGGCCCAATATTCCTGACTTTTCCCTTGACTCGGACGGGTTTGAAATTGGCCGCTCCATAGAGCTTCATCCCGGAAATGATGTGACGGTTATTGCCTGTGGCATTATGGTATGGAAGGCTCTTG
>JAVCDF010000003.1:120000-197466 GCA_030765725.1 Candidatus Chlorobium antarcticum
TACTTTGAGCATCCATTCGCTTTCCGCAAGGAATACAGGCTGTTCTTCGCGGTCAAGCGCGATTGCTCCGCTCTTGCGACGGAGAAACTCTTGAAGCATTTCTTCGTTCGCGCCGGTTACCCAGAACGCCTTGTGGTAGCGCAGGGGGAGGAAGTCGCACTGGGCATTGTATTCATGTTCAAGGCGAAATTTGATGACATCAAACTGCAGTTCTCCTACGGTGCCAATGATTTTGCGGTTGCCGAACTGGATGAACAGCTGGGCGAGTCCCTCTTCGGTTAGCTGGCGGATGCCCTTGTCCAGCTGTTTTTGCTTCATTGGGTCGCGGTTTTCGAGAGCCTTGAAGATTTCGGGGGAGAAACTGGGTATACCGCGGAAGTTTAGCGCTTCGCCTTCGGTGAGCGTGTCGCCTATTTTGAGTGACCCGTTGTCATAAAGGCCGATAACATCTCCTGGCCAGGCGTCGTCTATAATGCTTTTTTCATTGGCCATGAAGTGGGTAGGGCTTGAAAAACGGACCTTTTTCTGCAGCCGGGTATGGGTATAGAAGCGGTTCCTTTCAAAACGGCCGGAGCATATTTTGAAAAATGCCGTGCGGTCGCGGTGGTTGGGGTCGAGGTTGGCGTGTATTTTAAAGACAAACCCGGTCATGGCGCTTTCTTCAGCAAGAACCATGCGCTCTTCGGTCTCCCTCTTTTCCGGGCTGGGGGCGATGGTGAGGAAGGTTTCAAGCAGTTCGCGAATGCCGAAATTGTTGACGGCGCTGCCGAAAAACACCGGAGCCAAAAGCCCGTCACGGTATAATTCATCTGCAAAGGGCTCATAGACACCTTCAATGAGGTTGATGTCGTCCCGGAGTTTGCGGCAAAGGCTTTCAGGCACCCATTTCTCAAGCTCAGGATCACTGGGACTCGTGATGCTGATGAGATTTTCGCTTATTTTCGAGGCGTTCGGACGGAAGAGATTGAGGTTTTTTTCATAGAGGTTGTAGACGCCTTGGAACGACTGTCCTTGGCTGATCGGCCAAGTGAGAGGTCGAACCTGGATTTCGAGTTTATGTTCCAGTTCATCAAGGAGTTCAAACGGGTCGCGCCCCTCCCGATCCATTTTATTGATGAAGATGATGACCGGTGTGTGGCGCATCCGGCACACCTCCATCAGCCGCTCAGTCTGTTCTTCAACCCCTTTTACGCAGTCGATGACGAGAATGACGCTGTCGACGGCGGTGAGGGTTCGGTAGGTATCTTCAGCAAAATCTTTGTGGCCGGGGGTGTCGAGAATGTTTATCCGTTTGCCGGCGTATTCAAACCCCATGACAGAAGTGGCTACGGAAATGCCCCGCTGCTTCTCAATCTCCATAAAGTCGCTGGTTGCGCTTTTGTGGATTTTGTTGCTTTTCACCGCTCCTGCTGTCTGTATGGCGCCGCCAAAGAGGAGAAACTTTTCGGTCAGGGTGGTTTTGCCAGCATCGGGGTGGCTGATGATGGCGAAGGTTTTGCGTCGGGCGATCTCTTTGTGTGATTCCATGGGGTCTCAGGGCGGCAGGTGCCGGAAGCGGTTGTGAATGGTTCAATGGCCGCAAAGATACAAAGAAGCGGGCTAACCTATGGCGGGTTCCCCAAAAAAATGCTATAATGGCACAGCTTTTTTTGCATGTACTTCAACCTGTTAATCATTCCCTACACCCATGAATTTTAATCCCTGGCATCATGTTGAGATAGGAGAGGACTGCCCCAAAGTAGTCAATGCAATCATCGAGATATCGCAAGGCAGCAAAACTAAATACGAGCTTGACAAGAAAACCGGTATGCTGAAGCTTGACCGGGTGCTTTTTTCCTCGGTGTTTTATCCTGCCAACTACGGGTTTATCCCCAAGACACTTGGTGATGATCATGATCCACTTGATATTGTAGTTATTTCACAGTGCCAGATTGTTCCAATGTGTATGGTTCGGGCGAGGGTTATTGGAGTGATGCGCATGATTGACCATGGCGAGGGGGATGACAAAATTATTGCTGTTGCTGAAGATGATATGAGCATGAGCCAGATTTATGACATCAACGAGCTCTCTCCGCACTTTAATTCTGAACTGAAGCACTTCTTTGAGGAGTACAAGTCGCTTGAGAAGAAGACAGTGCTTGTGGAACAGTTCCAGAATGCCGAGATTGCACAGGAGAGTGTTATTCATGCCATTGACAACTACAACAAGGTCTTCGTTCCTGTAGAATAAAACTGGTTGTGGCAGTTTCCGCAACATGCAGGGAAGCGGTGACCGGGGGAGCCCCATAGTATGGACGGTGCATTTGATGCCGCACAGTTTCGTGTGTTGCCTTCTCAGAGAGTTGACCTATCGCAGTATCCAACACGGATTCCTCCTCTTTATGCGTCCTCCTCCCGATACCATGCGATTCTTCGGCAGCATGTTTCTGAGCTCTCAGAGTTGCAGCAGGTCTTTTATGCAGACAACCGGTTTGCGGTACTGCTTATTTTTCAGGCCATGGATGCTGCCGGTAAAGACAGCTGCATACGGCATGTAATGACCGGCATCAATCCTCAGGGATGCAGGGTTCACAGTTTCCGCCATCCTTCCATAGAGGAATACGAACACGATTTTCTTTGGAGGAGCAATGCTGTTCTTCCAGAGCGGGGTCATATCGGTATTTTCAATCGCTCCTACTATGAAGAGGTTCTGATTGCCCGTGTTCATCCTGAAATAATTGTAAGTGAGGCAATAACCGGCGCTGAAACCCCGAGCGAAGAGCTATGGCAGGGTCGGTACCGTTCCATCAACGATATGGAGCGGCATCTCACGCTGAACGGGACAAAGATTGTCAAATTTTTTCTCCATCTCTCCCCTGATGAGCAGCGCAAAAGGTTCCTCCAACGAATCGACCGGCCGGATAAGAACTGGAAGTTCAGCATGGCCGACATTGAAGAGCGGAGATTCTGGGATGATTATATGCATGCATATGCAAGTTGCCTGTCGACTACTGCTTCAGAGAATGCCCCCTGGTACATTGTTCCGGCAGACGACAGGAAGAGTGCCCGTTTGATTGTTTCTTCAATTATTCTCGAGCTTTTCCGGAGCATGGATCTCCAATATCCCAAAGCCGGTCCTCTGCGGGCGAAGGAGCTGAAAGCCTGCAGGAGGTCGCTTTCGGGGAAGGTGTAGCGCGGCGTCAAAGGTGTTGATAACTTTTTTGCAGCTTTCGAAACCAGTGCATTTCGCTTGCGCCATGTCGATGGAATTAATAGTGTTTATCTTTGTAAGCAACTGAATAAAAATGCTTTACGCATATATGGTTTCGTTCCCCTGCTCTTTGCTGATTTTTTTCGGTATCCTAAAGGCACTGCCTGTAGGGGTATACGGAATGTTGATAACTTGTTGACAACTCGGAGCGGTGGTGGTTTTTTTTTGAGGTCCGAGTTCTGAAGTTTGGAAAATGTCCTATATTCAGCGGTTACAACCTTAGTCCGACCTTAGCCCGTTCAAGAATGTTTACCTATGCTGTCACTCACAAGAGAGTCGCTGGTCAGTAGAGCCGGCAGAATCAAACTGGTCATTTCTGACAATGACGGTGTTTTTACCGATAACGGGGTTTATTATGGCGAGTCGGGAGAGGTGATGAAGCGCTATTCGATTCGGGACGGCATGGGTGTGGAGCGGTTGCGCCATATTGGGATAGAAACCGCCATAATGACCGGAGAGGTTTCGCCAAGCCTTGGGAAAAGGGCTGAAAAGCTGAAGATGAAGCGTCTTTATCTCGGCGTTAAAGACAAAGAGGCGAAGCTTCAGGAGGTTCTCCGGGAGACCGGCCTGGATGTATCGGAACTGGCATACATAGGTGACGATGTTAACGATGTGGAGATTATGGAGGCTATTGCGCCTGAAGGGCTTACCGCTTGCCCCAGAGATGCAACGGGTTTTGTGATGCCTCTTGCCCATTACCGGTGCGAGGCTGACGGGGGCCATGGGGCTTTCAGGGATTTTGCCGAGTGGCTGTTGCGCCTCAGGCGGCAGGACGGCTGATTTTATTATTCTCATTCATTTATTCTGAAGCATGCAGGAAATTGTGATTGGAAGCAAACGGGTTGGAAGTGCTCATCCCGTCTTTGTTATTGCTGAGATAGGCATCAACCATAATGGTTCGCTTGATGTTGCAAAACAGCTGATTGAGGGCGCTGCTCTTGCCGGGTGTGACGCCGTGAAGTTCCAGAAAAGAACCCCGGATCTCTGTGTGCCTGAAAATCAGAGGGATTTTGAACGGGACACCCCCTGGGGCCGTATGACTTATATTGACTATCGCTACCGTATAGAGTTTGGCGTGCGGGAGTATCAGGAGATTGACCGGTATTGCCGGGAGCTGGGTATTTTATGGTTCGTGTCCTGCTGGGACGAGGATGCGGTTGATTTTATGGAGGAGTTCGAGCCCCCTTGCTACAAGGCGGCTTCGGCTTCGCTGACCGATTTTCCTCTGCTCCGAAAAATCCGCAAGACCGGCCGGCCGCTGATTGTTTCCACCGGTATGTCGACCATGGAGGAAATTGAAGGTACGGTTGCTGAAGTGGGCTGTGAGAATCTTCTGATAGCCCATACCAATTCAACCTATCCGTGCCCGGTTGAGGAGTTGAACCTGAATATGATTCCCGCCCTGCAGGCAAAGTATCCTTCGGTTCCAGTTGGCTACAGTGGCCATGAAACCGGATTGCCGACCACATGGGCGGCGGTGGCCCTTGGGGCACGGTTCATTGAACGGCATGTAACGCTTGATCGCGCCATGTGGGGTTCCGACCAGGCTGCTTCGGTTGAAATTACCGGTCTTCAGCGGCTTGTGTCGAATATCCGCGAAATTGAACATGCCATGGGAGACGGTGTCAAGCGGTTGTATGAGGGTGAGTTGGCCGCCCGAAGGAAGCTTCGCCGCTCCTGAACGGAGCGGGGCAGGCCTGCAAATGTTTACTTTTTAAATGAAGAACGAGAAGATTATTACGACTATGAGCAAAAAAAACAATGCACCGGTTCAGGAGTTTGAGTACAAGGCTGAAATGAAGCAGCTGCTGGACCTTATTGTCCATTCCCTCTATACCCATCCGGAAATATTCCTTCGTGAGCTTGTTTCCAATGCCGCCGATGCTCTCAGCAAAGCCCGTTTCAGCTCGCTGACAGACGGGGGTCTTATGGCTGCAGCAGGGGAGGGCGCCATTCATATAACCCTTGACAAGGAGAAGCTTCTTTTTGTGATTGAAGATAGCGGAATCGGCATGAATGAGGAAGAGCTGATTGCAAACCTTGGAACCGTTGCAAAGTCGGGAACGCTCGGGTTCATGCAGTCACTGCGTGAGCAGAAAAAAGAACTTGATGGTAACCTGATAGGTCAGTTCGGTGTTGGTTTCTACTCGGTGTTTATGGTGACCGACGAAGTGAGTGTTGAGACCAGAAGTGCGATGGAGGGTTCTGAAGGTTTGCGGTGGCAGTCGTCGGGTCAGGGAACCTACACAATCGAGAAAATTGAGCGCAAGGAGCGCGGCACGAGAATATCCTTTACTCTGAAAGAGGAGTACAAGGAGTTTGCTGAAGAGTACCGGGTGGAGCAGGTTATTAAAAAGTATTCGAACTTTGTTGATTTCCCCATCTACCTCGGAGAGAAGCAGGTCAACAGTGTTACGGCTCTCTGGCAGCGGCCGAAGAGTGAGCTGCAGGAGGGGGATGTGCATGAGTTCTATAAGTTCATCAGCAATGATTTTGAGAATCCGCTTGATTACTTGAGCGTGTCGGTGGAGGGTGCTGTGAGTTTCAAGGCTCTTCTCTTCCTGCCTTCAAATGCCCCTATGGAGCTGCTGTACCGTCAGGGAGAACTTGAAAACAAAGGCCCGCAGCTCTATGTGAAAAAGGTGATGATCCAGAATGAGTGCCGTGATCTTTTGCCCGAATATCTTCGTTTCATTGCCGGTGTTGTCGATACCGAAGACCTTTCACTGAATGTGTCGCGCGAGGTGGTGCAGTCGAGCCCGGTGATGGCTAAAATCCGCCAGATTCTCACAAGCAAAATTCTCGGCTGGTTTGAGACCCTTGCTGTTGAGCAGCCAGAAAAGTTCAAAACTTTCTACAAGGCGTTTGGACCTATTGTCAAAATCGGCCTTAATACCGATTTTACTAATCGCGAAAAACTCATTGAACTGTTGCGCTTTGAAAGCACAAAGACTGAAGAGGGTGAGTTCGTAACACTGAAAGAGTATGCAGGCCGCATGGGCCCGGATCAGAAGGAGGTATATTACCATTCGGGTGCCGGAAGGGCGCAGCTGCTTGCCAATCCGAACCTTGAATATTTTCAGAACCAGGGGATCGAGGTGCTGCTTCTTTCCGATCCGGTTGATGTGTTTGTCATCCCCTCCATTCACGAGTATGACTCCAAACCGCTGAAGTCAATTGAGAAGGCGGACATAGATTTTTCAAAGGAGAAGACGGAAGGCCAGGAGCCTGTGGCAGAGAATCTTCTTGCCCCCCTGCTTGCGAAGTTCCGCGAGGCCCTTGGTGAGGATATTGCCGATGTGGTAGAGTCGCACCGTCTTGTGAACTCCCCGGTGACCCTTGTGGGTGGAAAGGATGCCATGGACAGCCAGATGGAGAGGATGATGAAAATGATGCAGCAGGAAATGCCTGCCGCCAAAAAAATTCTGGAAGTCAATCCTTCGCATCCCATCATCAGGAACCTTTCGGGTATGATGATCGGCAATGCCGACAACCCTCTCATCAGTTCTGCCATCCGCCAGCTCTACGAGGGTGCACTGCTGCTTGAGGGTGATCTTGCCTCTACAACTGGGTTTGTCCAGCGGATGAATGAACTGATAGAAGCTGCAACGCTTTCAAAATAACCGAGCGGTATCCGTAACCTATTAAACCAGTGTATCCGTGAAAAGAAACCGGGAAGTGAACGGTCGGGAGATGGAGCGTTTTCAGAAAAACGAGATCACCGAGCACTTTATTTATAAAAATCTTTCGTCAAGAGTCCATGGGGTGAAGAACCGTCGGGTCCTGGCACAGATTGCCGATGATGAGATGCGCCATTACACAATCTGGAAGCATTATACCGGGCGCGATATTGCGCCCAGCCGTTTCAGGATATGGTTCTATACGCTCGTAAGCATGCTTTTCGGGTTTACCTTCGGTATACGGCTGATGGAGAAGGGGGAGAAAAACGCCCATGCGGTTTACAGTATGCTTCCCTCTTCGCTGACCGAGGTGAATGGCATCATTCGTGATGAGGAGGAGCACGAGGAGGCCTTGTTGGCATTGCTTGATGAAGAGCGGCTGCAGTATACAGGCTCCATTGTGCTGGGGCTGAATGACGCCCTTGTCGAGTTGATGGGCGTGCTTGCCGGTCTTACCTTTGCTCTGCAGAATACGACGCTTGTTGCGCTTACGGCCTCCATCACCGGGTTTGCTGCAGCACTGTCGATGGCGGCTTCCGAGTATCTCTCAACCAAATCGGAACCCAACGGAAACAACCCTTTCCGTGCGGCGCTCTATACAGGTATTGCCTACGCCTTTACCGTTCTGGTTCTGGTTGCTCCCTATCTGTTTCTTGCCGACATCTATCTCTCTCTCGGGTTGTCGTTTTTCGGAGCTGTGCTGATCATAGGATTTTTCAACTACTATATTGCCGTTGCCCGCAATGTTTCCTTCGGGGGGCGTTTCCTTGAAATGGTTGGATTGAGCTTTACGGTTGCGGCACTGAGTTTTATTGCCGGTTATGTCATCAGGATGGCTTTTGGTATTGAGGTTTGAGCCGCTCTGCCAAAACTTTGTAATCAACTGGTTCTGAAGTATTGATGCTTATCGAGACCCTTTCCTCGGAAGGGGTCAGCGGCTCCTGACTATGGGACTGCGCCTCAAGAACCGACCATCCTGCTTCACTTGCGTCCTCTCCCATTTTCCTCCTTTTCTCCACTCTCTCTTTAAGAACCTCAAGGGGGGCGTGAAAGCCGAGAATCATGAACCTGCATCCGGCTTGGTCCGCCAGTTCCATGAATTGCTTCCGGTCATTGAGCCGGAGAAAGGCGGCGTCAACAATCATCGAAATTCCTGCTCCCATGGCGGTGCCCGCAATTGCAAGAAGAGCGTTGTAGGTTTCCCGGCTTTTAGCTTCGGTGTAGATGGAGTGCTCTTTCCGAATGCGACTCCGCTCTTTCTGGCTGTTGCTCCGTTCAAGGGGACCCAGTCCCGAAAGCCTTTTGCGTTCAATGTCTGAACGCACCGATACAGCTCCAATAATTGATGCCAGTGCCCCGGAATGGGTTGTTTTTCCGCTTCCTGAAAGTCCCATGGTGATGATGAGCATCGGCTTGCTCTTTTTTGTGAGGCTTTCAGCAAAACGGAGGTAGGACAGGTGCTCTCTCAGGGCGCGTTCTTTTTCTTCGGGGATGCTCGTCTGCGTGCAGCGGATGGCTGTTACCTTGGCCCGTACCATTGCCCTGTAGAGGGTATAGAAACGGAGCAGTGGGAGAGATGCGTAGTCGCCGGTTATTGAGAGCCAGCGGTTCAGGAGCCTCCAGGCAAGCTCCGTGGCGCCACTATGGAGAAGGTCCATGAACAGAAAGCTGATGTCGCTGACGATATCGATGCAGCTGAGCTCGTGACTGAATTCGATGCAGTCGAAAATGAGGATTTCCCCCCCCTTTTCCACCATATTGCCGGTATGCATGTCGCCATGGCACTCCCGGATGAAGCCATCCCGCTTCCGGCGGGTAAAGAGTTCTTTTAGCCGGCTATGTTCCCTGATTGTCCATTCCTTCAGCCTTGTGCAGTATTCTCCGTCCCCGGGGTCGCAGGAGGTGGTATGGTCGAAATTGCGCAGAATGGGTTTCAGGAGATTTTCCGGGGTGCCCGACCCGCTCTCCATCGGGATCGGTTCAAGCTCTTTGTGGAATCGGGCTATCTGGGTGGCGATTCTGTCGATGTGAAGAGGCGTTAGCTCTTTGTGGGCAAGAAGACGGTCAAGTTCCCGGGTGCGGTCGAACCGCTGCATCTGGACGCAGTAGTCCACCGTTTCACCGTTACCTCCGACCCGAAGTGCGCCCTCTCTCAGAACAATGGGGAGCACGCTGAGATAGAGGTCACGACAGAGCCTCCTGTTGAGGCGGAGCTCTTCGTGGCAGTAAAACTTTCGCTGTTCAAGGGTAGAGAAATCAAGAAACCCCAGGTTGACCGGTTTTTTGACTTTGTAGGCGTAGTTGCCAGCCAGAAAGACCCATGAAATATGGGTTTCTGCTACCTCTATCGGCCCGGTCGGGTGGCTGTAGGCGGAGGGTTTCCGAAGTGCTTCGAGTAGTTGTTCCATGCTTCTTCCTCCTGTTCGTGTTGGTTGGTCCCGTTCTTCTTCATTCCTGTTCACATCTTTATGGTAACAACCCCATAGTTTAAGATAAAAAAAAGTTTAAATTCAAGGTTTGTAAGGCCTTGTTCCCATTCCCAGCACCATTCATCATGATTCATCTTTCAAAAATCATCTGCCCGACGGATTATTCCGAGGCTTCGCACAATGCGGTCCTTTACGCGATGGAATTTGCCCGCCGCATAGGGGCTCATGTCCGGTTTCTCCATGTGCTTCCTGCAGGAAATATTGCCGCAAAGACTGCGGTAGGTTACGGGGTTCCCATAAGCGGTATGGAGCATGGTGATGTTGTTCCTGAGAGCTTTTCATCGCTTTTGATGGCTGAAAAAAAGAAAGGGCTTGATGCCGACATTCTTGTTCTTCGGGGGTCTGCCTCAACGGTGATTGCCGAGCAGTCCGCCCTTTGGGGTGCGGATCTTATTGTAATGGGTTCCCACGGGCGGAGCGGATTGCTCAGGCTCATGATGGGAAGTGTTGCAGAGGCTGTATTCCGGGAGAGCAGCATACCGGTTCTTCTTGTCAAACAGAATTCTGGAGGAAAGGTTGTGATGGCCTGATTGAAAGCCTTTCCCCGTCCTGGTGCATTAGTATTTTCTGAACCGACCATACATTTCTTCTTTATGATGAACCATTTCCGGGAATCGATTCTTTCGCTGATCACTGAAACATCCGCCAATCTCCCAAGTGATGTACGCATAGCTATTCAGACGGCGATTGAAGCTGAAGCGGAGGGTTCGAGAGCCGGACTTTCCATGTCGGCCATTGCACTCAATATCGACATGGCTGTTGACCGGGTTGCACCGGTCTGCCAGGATACTGGAATGCCGACCTTTTTTATCCATTCCCCACGGGGTGCCGACCAGCTGCAGATGCAGCAGGAGATTATGGAGGCGGTTGTCGAGGCAACCCGGACCGGTAAGCTCCGTCCGAACGCCGTTGACTCCATCAGTGGTAAAAATTCAGGCAACAATCTCGGCAGCCATGTGCCTGTTATCCATTTTGAGCCTTGGGATAGAGACGAAATTGAAGTTCGTCTTATTCTGAAGGGCGGCGGCTGCGAGAATAAAAATATACAGTACTCACTGCCTGCTGAAATTCAGGGATTGGGTCGCGCTGCCCGCGATATGGACGGTGTACGCAAATGCCTTCTGCATGCCGTATGGCAGGCACAGGGTCAGGGCTGTAGCCCTGGGTTTATAGGTGTAGGGGTTGGCGGAGACCGTACCAGCGGCTATGAGCTTGCAAAAAAGCAGCTCTTCCGTCGTGTTGACGATACCAACCCCGACGGGGAACTGCAGGGACTTGAGGAGGATATTCTTGCTTCTGCTAATACATTTGGCATTGGACCGATGGGATTCGGGGGAAAGACAACGCTTCTCGGATGCAAAATCGGCAAGGCGCACCGCGTGCCAGCAAGCTTTTTTGTTTCTGTGGCCTACAATTGCTGGGCATATCGCCGTCTTGGCATTCTGGTGGACCCGGACACTGGCGCCATCAACGCCTGGCAGTTTCGCGACAACGATGAAATCAAACGCATGGCTGAAGGGGAGGGTATCCCCCTGACCGGTAGGGAGGTGGTGCTTGAGGCTCCTCTCAGCGATGAAGTTGTGCGTTCTTTGAAGGTGGGCGATGTTGTTATGGTCAAAGGGGCCATGCATACCGGTCGCGACGCCTTTCACCACTATATTATGCATCACGACCTCGCTGAAGGCGTTTCGGTTGAGGGCGGAGTTCTTTACCACTGCGGGCCGGTTGTCATGAAAAACAGTGACGGAAGCTACCGGGTGACTGCTGCGGGACCCACAACATCCATTCGTGAAGAGCCATATCAGGCTGATGTCATAAAAAAACTCGGCCTTCGGGCTATTATTGGTAAGGGGGGCATGGGCCCGAAGACTCTTGCCGGACTGCAGGAGCATGGCGCCGTTTATCTCAACGCCATCGGCGGAGCAGCACAGTACTATGCAGCATGCATCAAAAAAGTGAACGGAGTGGATTTTCTTGAAGAGATGGGTGTTCCTGAAGCGATGTGGCATTTCGATGTTGAGGCTTTTCCCGCAATTGTCACTATGGATGCCAATGGCAACAGCCTGCACCGTGACATTGAGGCCGATTCAGCACGGGCTATGGAATCACAGGGATGAATGGTGGAGTTGACAGGTTTCCGTTTTTTTCTGCATTTGCCAATTAACTAAACACAGAGCCGATTATGGTTTTTGACGGTCTTATTCTCATGGTGGTGGGCATGCTCACAGTTTCTCTTTTTCTGGTGCTGATGGTTGTTGTCATCAGTATCCTCTCCAGTATTTTTAAAGAGCATGCATTGGGTGAAGAGAAACGAATTCTTGACGACATTGAGGATAAAAGGAAGAAAAAAAGGGCGAAGGAGACAAAAAAAACGGGTTTAGCGGATTCCGGTTTTGACGGAGCCCGTTTGGCTGCAGTGATTTCAGCCGCTGTGCAGGCGCACAGGCAGCAGGCCAGCTGAGGCGGATGCCATAGAGATAGATGGAAATGCATGACTCAATAAAAATCAAAGAAGTTTTATGAAAAGAATACGATTTATGGATGTGTCATTCCGTGACGGGTTTCAGTCCTGTTACGGTGCACGGGTGAAAACGGCTGATTTTATTCCTGCACTTGAGGCCGCGGTTGCGGCTGGTACGGACAATTTTGAAATTGGAGGCGGAGCGCGTTTTCAGAGCCTGTACTTTTACTGCCAGGAAGATGCCTTTGAAATGATGGATGCGGCCCGCAAAGTAGTAGGCCCCGACATCAACCTGCAGACACTTTCAAGGGGTGCAAATGTGGTGGGGCTGGTTTCCCAGTCGCGCGACATTATTGACCTGCATGCCAGAATGTTCAAAAAGCACGGCATCACCACCATCCGGAACTTCGATGCACTCATGGATGTACGCAACCTTGCCTATTCGGGGCAGTGTATCCACAATGCAGGATTGAAGCATCAGGTAGTCATAGCCCTTATGGGGCTTCCTCCGGGACTGAGCGAGAAGTACTGCCATACGCCGCAATTCTACCTCGACAAACTTCGTGAGATTCTCGACGCTGGCATTCCCTTTGACAGTGTCGCCTTCAAGGACGCTTCGGGCGTGACGACTCCAACCGTGGTTTTTGAATCAATAAAGGGTGCGCGGAAGATGCTACCCGAGGGAACCATTATTGAGTTCCACACGCACGATACCGCCGGTATGGGTGTTGCCTGCAACTTTGCCGCCATTGAAGGCGGAGCCGACATCATTGACCTTGCCATGGTCCCCGTCAGCGGCGGCACGGCAGAGGTCGACATTCTGACCATGTGGCACAGGATGCGCGGAACCGATTATACGCTTGATATAGATCCCGAGAAGTACATAGAGGTCGAGGCTCTTTTTGCTGAGCGCATGGAGAAGTACTACATGCCGCCCGAAGCCAAAGAGGTGAACCCTGTCATACCATTCTCCCCGATGCCCGGTGGCGCACTCACGGCCAATACCCAGATGATGCGCGACAACAATACCCTGCACCTTTTCCCTGAGGTTATCCGCAACATGCGCGAAGTGGTTGCCAAGGGCGGGTTCGGTTCATCGGTGACACCTGTTTCCCAGTTCTACTTCCAGCAGGCTTTTGCCAATACCGTGCAGGGACCATGGACAAAAATTACCGACAGCTACGGCAAGATGGTGCTCGGCTATTTCGGCAAAACTCCTGCAGAGCCGGATCCTGAAGTTGTGCGGCTTGCTTCCGAGCAGCTTGGGCTGGAGCCGACAACCGAGGATGTGCATGATATTAATGATCGCAATCCCGATCTTGGCATGGACTTCAACCGTGGCCTGCTTGAAAAGGCGGGGCTTCCCGTTACGGAAGAGAACATCTTCATTGCCGCTACCTGCGGAGCAAAGGGTATAGGGTTCCTTAATGGCGACAGACCGCTGGGTATCCGTTACAAGGACGATGTTGAAGCGGAGATGGTGGCGAAGGTTGCTGCGAAATCGGGGAAACCAGACCACAAGAATGTCAATCAGCGCCTCAATGAACTTATCGTTAAACCAGAAAAATCCGGTATGTCAAACTATATCGTTACTGTGGACGGAAAGTCCTTCAATGTTTCGGTTGCCGATACGGCCTCCGGTGCCGCACCTGCAGCTGCAGTGGTCAAGCCTGTGGTAGCAGCGCCTGAAGCGACCGGTGAAGGCCTTCCCGTAGAGGCGTCACTTCCCGGCAATGTTGTGGCCATTTCTGTTGAAGTTGGCGACACTGTGGGCGAGGGTGACGATATTGTTGTCATCGAGGCCATGAAGATGGAGTCGCCGGTTAAGTCGCCGAAAGCCGGTCGTGTGGTCTCCATTGAGGTATCTGTGGGAGATACTGTGGCTACTGGCGATGTTCTGCTCTACATAGTGTAACTATATGCTTTTCCGGCCCGTATGTTCCATTGTGGAAGAGGCGGGCGGTGGGGCTTTTCTCGAATATTTCAAGTTCCTACACTAAAACTATGCGCAAATTATTGATGGTTGTGTTTTCCCTGCTACTTTTCAGTACGGTGGGGTACTCTCAAACCTTTTTTCAGACCGATGGCGACATTGTAACACTGCAGGCGCCCGACAGCCTTGAACTGGTGAAGGTTCCTGTTCGTGACAGCCGGAACTTGAAGGTTGGTGACGCAGTGAAGCAGGGCGACTTTCTGGCGCTCTTTGCCAATGAACACCATGACAAGATTGCCATTTCGGCCGGTGTTTCAGGACATATCACCTACCTGAACAACGAACTGTTCCACAAATACTCCGCCATTCCTGCCGGAACCGTGCTGATGAGGATTTCACGCGAGGAACTCATAGTTGACTTGCAGGGTTCCCAGGCCTCTGAGGACAGGCTTTCCATAGGAATGGTCATGAAGAACCTGGTTGAGAGCACCGGCGTCTACTCGCTTGTTACCGGCAACAGTCTCAACTGGACGGAGGGTTTCGGTCGGGTACTGATGATCAGCGTCGGCATTCTCCTGATATGGCTTGCCATTGCAAAAGGGTTTGAGCCGCTGTTGCTTATTCCTATTGGCATGGGCGCTATTTTATCCAACATTCCTCTTGCTTACATCAGCGATGAGGGGGGAATTCTTTTTTATGTGTTCCATGTAGGTATTGAAACCGGGGTGTTTCCGCTTCTTATTTTTATGGGCGTAGGAGCTATGACCGATTTCGGTCCGATGATTGCCAATCCCAAAACCGGCCTCCTTGGCGGTGCGGCACAGGTGGGGATTTTCAGCACGCTGATTGGAGCGCTGCTTCTTTCCCAGTATGTTCCGGGCATAGAGTTTAGCATGAAGGATGCCGCTTCCATTGGCATTATCGGTGGAGCAGACGGTCCGACCTCGATTTTTGTTGCCTCACGGCTCAGCCCGGCACTGCTTGGTAGCATTGCCGTGGCAGCATACTCATACATGGCGCTGGTGCCTATCATCCAGCCACCCATCATGAAAATGCTTACGACAAAAGCTGAGCGCCAGATTAAGATGAGCCAGTTGCGTTATGTATCCAAACGGGAGAAAATCATATTCCCTGTTGTTGTTATTGTGCTCTCGGCACTGTTGCTGCCATCGGCGGCACCGCTCATCGGTTTTCTCATGTTCGGCAATCTCATGAAAGAGTGCGGTGTGGTGGAGCGCTTGAGTGAAACTACCCAGAATTCGCTGATCAACATTGTGACCATTTTCCTCGGGTTGGGTGTTGGAAGCAAGCTTTCCGCGGAGAAGTTCCTCAACCTCGAGACGCTCGGCATTCTTGTGCTCGGGCTGATTGCATTCTCTGTGGGAACTGCGGGCGGCGTGTTCATGGCCAAGTTTATGAATCTGTTCCTCAAGCAGAAAATCAATCCGCTTATCGGTTCCGCCGGCGTTTCTGCCGTGCCGATGGCGGCCAGAGTTTCTAACAAGGTTGGGCTTGAGTACGATCCCCACAACTTCCTGCTTATGCATGCTATGGGACCCAATGTTTCAGGGGTTATCGGTTCAGCAGTTGCTGCGGGTGTTCTTCTTGCAGTCTTTATGTAAGCTTTTTCCTGTCAAAGGGTTGAGAACTAAAGTAAAATGGCGGCCATTGGCCGCCATTTTACTTTTCAGGACTCCATTTTTTCTGTGTTCCGCGTCAGTTTTTCAGGATCACTTCGCAGTTGGGGTGCAGTTCAATGAATCGTTCAAGTTCAAAATCGGGAACCCTTCCGGCGCTCAGCTCAAGTTTTTCAAGGCTTTCATGTGCCATAATCGGCTCTATGGAGCTGACGGCCGTATGGGAAATGTTGAGCTCTTCAAGTTCGTCGAGGCGCTCAAGCGGCTCAATGGTTGACACGGGTGTGCCTGCAATGCTGAGTTCGCGGAGGAAGAGCAGATCGCGCAGTGGCTCAATGCTCTCAATGTTCGTTCTGTTGCACCTCAGGTATTCCAGGTTTGTGAGGGTTTCCAGGGCGGAAATGTCATCAATGGCGGCATGGTTTATGCCGAGTTCAATCAGGTTCTCAAGCCCTGCGAGGGCGTCAATCGAGGTGATTTCGGTTTTGTAGCAGCTGATTTTTTCCAGATTTTTCAGTCCGTGGAGAGGGGAGAGATCGCTGACGGGTGTTTCAGAGCAGTAGAGCTCTTCAAGATTGTTGAGCTCCTTGACCGGTTCAAGCGAACTGACCTGTGTGCTTGATATCCAGAGCAGTTTAAGGTTCGTGAGCTGCCGTACCGGTTCAAGAGAGGCGAAGTCGCAGTCAAACGCATAGAGTCGCTGCAGTTTCACGAGACCGGCAATCGGGCCGAGGTCTTCAACCGGTGATTCATCACACCGCAACTGTACAAGGTTTTTAAGCAGGCGGATGGGGAGCAGGTCGTGAATTCTCCTGTTGTCGCAACGAAGATGGGTGGTGTTGAAAAAAGATGCTATTTCGACCTCTGACGGGTCGCGGACAAGTTTAAGGGTGTTTTTGACCACATCTTTCCATTCGGAAGTCAATGCATTCCACCACTGTTTTCGTAGGGCCGAATCTTTCAGGACTGTCTCACGCGAGATGTTTGCAAGAAAATCTTTCTCTTCATTGCTGCAGTAGATATGTCGAATTGAGTCTGATGGAGTAGCTTCCTGATGGGGAGGGCACTGTTCGCCTTCCACTGGGGTCAGGAGCTTGTCTGTCAGCCGCCGTGAATACCATTCCGCCTTTTTGTTTTCAATCGCGCGGGTGTGTATCTCAGTGCTTTCACCTTCAAGGGAGGATATTTCCTCAATAATGTCGTTTCCGCATCGGGGGCATATCGCGTTGTCCGGGCTTAGGGGGAAGCTACAGACAGGACATTGGTTATATGTATTCTGCTCCAAAATATCAAGTAGTTAAAGCTTTTGCTGAATGGGGCGGTGTCAGGGAAACTCTTTTATAAAAATAAGAAAAAAAGCGTTGTCCCCATAGTGGCGCATATCTCTTCTTTCGGGGTGAACGGATTGGGTGCGGCGGGTGTTTGTTATTTTTCTGTGCATTACAATATTACCCCCTATATAAATCGACAGCAGGGTTGGTTGCTCTTGAGGGTTAAATGCTGTGCCTTAACGGAAGCAATTCTAGGGAGGAACGGTGGCAATGGAAGGGTATGCTGCAACAGGTTCTGCACCCATGGTGGTGCTGGATGATATGGTAGGGGTTTCATCTGAAGAGTGGCTTCTTAGGAAACGGGGATTCCGTCGCTCGGCGCGCCATATACAGACCAACGAAACCCTTCTTACGCTGGGTAATGGATATCTCAATATCCGCGGAAGCCTTGAAGAACGGCCGGAAGGTCATTCTTCGGGGCTATACATCAGCGGCATTTATGACAAAAGCGAGGCCGATGTTGAGGAGATGGTCCGATGCCCTCTCTGGGACGACCTGACGCTCTGGAGCGAGGGTGAGGCATTCTGTCTTTCCGGATGCAGCAGAGTGGAGCACGAGCAGGTGCTCGACATGAAAAAAGGGATGCTTCACCGCACAACCACCTACCGCCACGCTTCAGGAAGAATTCTTACGCTTCAGACAGTCCGTATGGTCATGATGCACAATGTGCATCTTGGTTGTATGCTGGTGACCATTACCCCGAGAAACTTTTCCGGTTCTCTCAGGGTTTTCAGCGGTCTTGACGGCGAGGTATGCAACAGGGGCTTTTTTGAGGGTGAGCGTCTCAAGCATCTTCAGCTTGAGAAAATAGAGCGCGGGCACAATTTCATGTATCTGGAGATGAAGACCCGTGAGCAGGGCATCAGAATTGCGGAGGCCGCTTCTTGGCGGCTGGTTTCGCATCCCATGCAGCAGTTGAAATGGGAGCCGAGAATTTACGGGGAAAGGTTTACGAGCGAAATTACCATTGATGTAGAGAAGGGTGTGAGCTATCGGTTTGAGAAGCTGGCGGTAGTGACTACCAGCAGAGAGGCCATGGAAACAGAGATGATGAAAGATTCCATATGCCGGCTGCGCTCTTTTGTGAAGCGTGGCGTAAAGGCGGAGATAGAGGAGCATGTGACTGCCTGGGAGGGGCTCTGGAAACAGGCTGATGTGGTGGTGGCGGGCGACGGGGAGGCGCAGAGTGCAATCCGGTTCAACATCTACCAGTTGCTTATCAACAGGCCCCGAACACCCGCAGGTATCGGGGCGAAGTTTTTGAGCTCAGAAGGGTATATGGGGCATGTGTTCTGGGATACCGAAATTTTCATTCTCCCTTTTTACATATACAACTTCCCCGAGAGCGCACGCAATATGCTGCTCTATCGGTATAACACCCTTCCGGGTGCAAGAAAAAACGCCCGCAACATGGGCTACAGAGGGGCTAAGTATGCTTGGGAGTCAGCAACGACCGGTGAGGATGTGACGCCTCGCTTCGCCTCAAAGCTGGAGCGCACCATCCGCTTCATTTATACCGGAAGGGAGGAGGATCACATTGTTTCAGATGTCATTTTTGGCCTTGAGCGGTATTTCCGTGTCACGGGCGATGAGGCCTTTCTGTTTGATTATGGACTTGAAATGATTTTTCTGACGGCACGGTTCTGGGCTTCAAGGGTGGTTGATGCAGGGGAGCGATATGAGATACGGTGCGTGATAGGGCCTGATGAATTTCATGAGCATGTGGATAACAACGCCTATACGAATTATCTGGTGAAGTGGCATCTCAATCTTGCCGTCATGCTTTTCCGCTATATCGGGAAAACCCATCCGGACCTGCTTGACAATCTGGCCGTACGCCTGGAGCTGACGGGGGAGGAGGTTGAGTCATGGCTAGCGGTCAGTCGTGGCCTGAAGCTTTCAAGGGATAAGGAGAGCGGACTTATTGAGCAGTTCGACGGGTATTTCGATCTCAGGGATTATGAGGTTTCGCGTTTAGATCGCAGCGGTCATCCGGTCCTTCCCCGGGGGGTTACCTACCGGAACATCCAGTCGACGCAGCTGATCAAGCAGGCTGATGTGCTGATGCTGCTGCTTCTTTTTCCCCATGCCTTCAGCCGTAAGGAGATCAATGCCAATTTCACCTATTATGAAAAACGCACGGTGCACAAATCCTCATTAAGCCACTGTATTCATGCGATGATGGGGCTTAGGGCGAAAAAACGGTTGCGTGCCTACAGCTTTTTTATGAAAACGGCTCTTTTTGATCTTGAGAATCTGCATAAAAATACGGAACTCGGCATTCATGCCGCTGCTGTAGGCGGAACATGGCAGACGGTGATTTACGGTTTCGGCGGTCTTTCCATCAAGTCGGACAGGCTAGTGCTGACTCCATGGCTGCCAAAAAAATGGAAGAGCCTCTCTTTTTCGGTGCACTGGAGGTCGCGAATTGTTGAACTCGAGGTTTTTCACGACCGGGTGAGAGTGCTCATCCATGCCGATGAAGAAGAGGAAATCCCGCTGAATCTCTACAGGAAAACTTATAGGATTACGACAAACATGAAAACGGAGCTTCCTTATTGTGCTTCATAATGCAAAGGAGTGAACAGATGAAAAAGAGATTGAGAATTGCGCAGATTGCTCCTCTCATTGAGCGGGTGCCTCCAAAGAAGTACGGGGGGACGGAGAGGGTTGTTTACCATCTTACCGAAGGGCTTGTGGCGCGGGGGCATCAGGTCACCCTTTTTGCCTCGGGAGATTCCGAGACAACCGCCCGTCTTGTAGCCCCTGTTACTGAGGCCATAAGGCTTGGTCGCCAAGTGCATTCACCCGAGATCATGACAATGCTGATGATGCAGCAGGTGTACGGGCCGATGCTGAAAGAGTTTGATATTATCCACTCCCATCTTGAATTCATGACCTTTCCCTATGCCGCAGGAGCCAATGTGCCGACTGTGTTCACCATGCATGGTAGGCTGGACTCGGCTGATTACAAGAAAATTCTCCGCAGTTACCGGCATCTCGCTTTCGTCTCAATTAGCGATTCGCAGCGCGAGCCGATTCCCGATATCAACTGGGCTAGCACCATCTATCACGGGTATCCGCCATCTTCTTATGACTTTAACGATCGTCCCGGTGACTATTTTCTCTATCTCGGCCGTTTTTCACCCGAGAAAAGAGCGGATCAGGCGATTATGATTGCAAGGGCCTGTGGGGTGCCGCTGAAAATTGCTGCAAAAATTGATCCTGTTGACAGAGAGTATTTTGAGGCTAAAATCAGGCCGTTGCTCAATCATCCCCTCATTGACTATGTGGGCGAGGTTGATGAGGAGCGTAAGCGGGAGCTGCTGAAAAATGCCAGAGGTCTGCTTAATACCATTGACTGGCCAGAACCCTTTGGTCTCGTCATGATTGAGGCCCTTGGTTCGGGAACACCTGTTATTGTAAGACGCTGCGGTTCGGCGCCGGAAGTAGTTACTGAGGGTGAAACAGGATTTCTCTGTGAGAGCCGGATGGACTTCATCAACGCCGTTCATAATATCGGCAGAATTTCACGACGACACTGCCGTGAAGAGTTCCTTCGCCGTTTTTCGGACAGCAGCATGGTTGGTAGCTATGAGTCGCTCTATTATGATATTCTCCGGCAGAATTTTTTTGAGGGGAAAATCAACGAAGCTAAGCGATCTGCAGCCCCGACCGGGAGAATTAGCAGACTCGAGGGGTCTGGTGAGTTGCCATGAAGCTTGCTCACTTCGAGGGGGCATTAGATGAGGTTTTTTTGATGGCTGGATAGTGCTTTTTAGCGACGCAATGCACATATTGTCGAGTGCGCATAAGCTAACCCCCTGAAAGACCATTTTTTCATGGATTTTGTACATCTCCATGCCCATACGCATTACTCAATGCAGAGCAGCCCGGTATTTCCGGGCCAGCTCTTTGAGGCCGCATCAAAGCTGGGGATGAAGAGTATCGCAGTTACCGATTACTGCGCAATTTTCAATATGCCCGAACTTTTCAGTGCGGCAGAAAAGGCGGGTATCCGGCTTATCATCGGCAGTGAGGTTTTGCTGCTTGAGACCGGTATCCATTCCGAAGGGAGAAGTAACGCGGCCTCTTCGCTTATTCTTCTTGTGCAGAACGAAACTGGTTACAGAAACCTCTGCATTCTTCTTTCCCGCGCTGCACGAGACGGGTTTGTTGACGGCATGCCGCACCTCGATCGCTCACTTTTCAGGGAGTTTCATGAGGGGCTTGTCTGCCTCTCCGGCTACAGTTCGGGCAGAATCGGGCGATCTCTTCTTGCCGGGGCTGTTGAAGAGGCTCGGACGCTTACCGGGTTTTACCGCGATATTTTCGGCAGCAGGTTTTATCTGGAAGTCCAGCGCCACAATAGCCATTTTGATGACGAACTCAACAGCAGCACGATTGCTCTGGCTGAAGAGTGTGGTGTTGAAGTGGTGGCAACCAACAACATTCACTACCTCGAAAGAAAAGACGCCGGTTGCTACCGTGCCATGGCTGCACTCAAGGCAAAGCAGAAACTTACCAGCCAGAACTTGTCGGCACTTCCCGGCAGCGAGCACTTCCTGAAATCATCCGCGGAAATGAGTGAACTGTTTGGCGACACTCATGGGGAGCTCGCTAATACACTTCGCATTGCTGAATCCTGCAGTTATGTGTTCCAGGAAAAAGAGCCCATTCTTCCGCATTTCCCCCTGCCTGAGGGTTTTGCCGATGAGGCCGCCTACCTGAGGCATCTGACCCGTGAGGGGGCAAAAGAGAAGTATCCCGGGCTTTCAGATGATGAACCCACACCCGAAGAGGTGAGGGAGCGGATAGAGTTGGAACTTGGCGTGATTGAGAAGATGGGGTTCAGCTCCTACTTTCTTATTGTCAGCGATCTCATTGCCGCCTCACGCAGGCTTGGGTATTCAGTGGGGCCGGGTCGGGGTTCGGCAGCGGGAAGCATTGTTGCCTATCTGACAGGAATCACAAGGATTGATCCCCTCCGTTACAGGTTGCTGTTTGAGCGGTTTCTTAATCCCGAGAGGCTTTCAATGCCTGATATCGATATTGATTTCACCCCTGTGGGCAAGCAGAAAGTTCTTGATTACACGGTAGAGAAGTATGGCGCCGAAAGCGTGGCCAAGGTTATTGCCATCGGCACGCTTGGCGCCAAGGCGGCCATTCGTGATGCTGCAAGGGTGCTGGATGTACCTTTGACGGTTGCCGACCAGCTTGCGAAGCTGGTGCCTCAGAGGCCAGGTATTACGCTTGAAACCGCACTTTCGGATGTCAGGGAGCTGAAGGAGATGGCGGAATCCTGCCCGCAGAACCGGGAGTTGATGACCTATGCTACGGCACTTGAGGGCAGGGCGCGCAATGTTTCAGTTCATGCTGGCGCTGTGGTCATTACCCGCGGCCCGTTGGAGGAGCAGGTTCCTCTCTATGTTTCCAACAGGATTGAGACTGAGGCAAGGGTATCTCTGGATGATGCAGCTCATGAGGAGCCCGGCGGGCCGACCAAGAAAAATGCCGATTCTTCGGGCGGGAAACAGGTGATTACGCAGTTTGATAAAAACTCGATTGAAACGGCAGGTCTGCTGAAAATTGACTATCTCGGACTTGAAACCCTGGCGGTTATTGATGAAACGCTCCAGTTGATACGGCGTCGCCACAATGTGGAGATTGAGCTTGAGAAGGTGCCGATGACCGACCGTAAAACCTTCAGGATTTTTCAGGAGGGGAAGATGGCCGGCATTTTCCAGTTTGAGTCGTCGGGCATGCAGAGCTATATGACTCGGCTCCAGCCGACCCAGATTGGTGACATCATAGCCATGAGCGCTCTCTACCGTCCAGGGGCTCTGAACGCCCGCGTTGACGAAAAACGCAATGCCGTTGACCTTTTTGTTGACCGAAAGCATGGGCGGGAGGTCATTGACTATATGCACCCGATGCTTGAAACCATTCTGAAGGAGACCTATGGGGTCATTGTCTATCAGGAGCAAGTGATGCAGATTTCGCAGGTCATGGGGGGCTTTTCGCTTGCCAAGGCCGATAATCTACGCAAGGCGATGGGAAAGAAAAAGCCTGAAATAATGGAGCGGTTTAAAGCCGATTTCGTTCAGGGTGGGGTGGCGCAGGGCGTGCACGATACGCTGGCGACAAGGGTTTTTGAACTGATGGCGGAATTTGCCGGATACGGGTTCAACAAGAGCCATTCTGCAGCATACGGTGTACTGGCCTACTGGACAGGATACCTTAAAGCCCATTACACGATTGAGTTCATGACGGCCATCCTGAACAGTGAAATCGGGGATACCGAGCGCATGAAGCATTTGACGGATGAGGCTAGAAGTTTCGGGATTGCAACCCTTCCTCCGTCAATCAACAGAAGTGACGCCATTTTTTCCGTTGAGGCGTCTCCCGATGGAGCGGCTATTCGCGTCGGGCTCAGTGCCATCAAGCAGGTTGGTGGGGCGGCTAGGGCCATTATTTCAGCCCGTCTGCGCCGCAAATGCGAGTTTGTCAATCTCTTTGACCTAACGGCATCTGTGGACCAGCGGGTCATGAACCGTAAGGCTTTGGAGTGTCTTGTTCTGGCTGGAGCTTTTGATGAAATTGATCCTCACCGGGCCCGTCTTATCGCAAATATGGACAAGGCAATCAAGTTTGGGCAGATTGAAAACCGTTCTGCCTCGCTTGGCCAGTGCGGGTTCTTTACCGCCGAAGAGGGGGCCGTCCAAGAAGATGCCCATTATCCTGATATGGAGAATACGGATCAGATGCCCGAGCAGGACAAACTGCAGCATGAAAAAAGGCTTGTTGGGTTTTATCTCAGCCGCCATCCGCTTTCGCCCTGGCGGCGCGATTGGCAGGCATTTGCTTCGCTTCATCTGAAAGAGCGGGATCTGGTGCCGCAACGGCAGTACCGCATTATAGGGTTGATTGTTTCCATCAAGCCCTATCAGGACCGGAAAGGCAAGCAGATGCTTTTCGGCTGTATAGAGGATTTTACGGGAAAGGCCGATTTTACCGTTTTTGCCAGCGTTTTCGAACAGTATGGACATTTGCTGAAACCCGACGCGGTTGTAATGCTTGTTGCAGAAGCTGAGTCAACCGGCGGAACCCTCAAACTGCTCGTCAGGGAGGTTGTGCCGGTTGCATCGGTGAGGAAGAGCATGACGAAAAAGATTGTCCTGAAGATTGATGCCGATGATGGCGGGCAGCTTGAGCGGCTTGGGCAGCTGAAAAGGGTGTTTGATGAACACCGGGGCGATACGCCTGTTGATTTTGAGGTCACGGTTCAGTCGGGAGAGTCGGTTGAAACCCTCAAACTCTTTGCCCGAAGCTCTCCGGTCGATCCTGATGAAGAGGTTCTTGCAATGGTTGAGGAGATTCTCGGACCCGACAATGTCATAATTGCGGGGTAGTGGTTTTTTTGTTACTTTCATCACTTGCTGGTTGTATTGATATAGAGTTTATCCCTGAACGCTGATTACTAAATCAAAAACTGAGACTTCATTATGAGCGGAAAATATTTTGAGGCTACCGATCAGAATTTCAAAACAGAAATTCTTGAGTCCGACAAAGTTGCACTTGTTGATTTCTGGGCTGCCTGGTGCGGACCATGCATGATGCTTGGCCCTGTTATTGAGGAGCTTGCAACCGATTACGAAGGAAAGGCGATTATTGCAAAGGTTAATGTTGACGATAACCCCAATACTGCAGCACAGTTCGGTATCCGCAGCATTCCTTCAATGCTTGTGTTCAAGAACGGAGAGGTTGTCGACCAGATGGTTGGTGCCATGCCGAAGAACATGATTGCGAAAAAAATTGACGAGCATATCGGTTGATCTGCCGATTTTCCGTATAGAAGGGATCCCGATTCTGCATCGGGGTTTCGCTCTTTCCCCTTTTCTAATTCATTCAATAGAGCAATGGAACGAGAAGTTCGTGATATCGTCATTATCGGTACAGGACCTGCCGGATATACTGCGGCCATTTATACCGGCCGAGCCAACCTGAATCCACTGGTTATTGACGGCTCCCAGCCCGGCGGCCAGTTGATGATAACCTCTGAAATAGAGAACTTTCCCGGTTTCCCCGAGGGTATTGCGGGCCCCGAACTCATGGGACGGATGCGTGACCAGGCGGCGAAGTTCAACGCTGAGTTCGTGTTTGGCAGCGTTACCGAGGCTGACCTGTCCCGAAGGCCTTTCGCCCTGACTCTTGAGGATGGTTCGGAGGTTCTTGCCCGTTCAGTCATTATTGCTACTGGCGCTAATGCCAAGTGGCTTGGTATTGAGTCGGAAGACCGTTACCGCGGCAGGGGTGTATCGGCGTGTGCTACCTGTGATGGATTCTTTTTCCGTGACAGCACCGTTTTTGTCATCGGTGGTGGTGATACAGCCATGGAGGAGGCACTCTATCTGACAAAATTTGCCAGTCGCGTTGTTCTTGTGCATCGCCGCGAAGAGTTCCGCGCATCGAAAATCATGAGTCTGCGGGCAAGCAAAAACCCGAAGATCACCACCATGCTCAGCAGGACGGTTGATGAAATTCTCGGAGATGGCCAGAAGGTGACGGGCATCAGGCTGAAGAATGTGGAGACAGGAGAACTTGAAGATCATGAGTGTGATGGTGTGTTCATGGCCATAGGCCATGCCCCCAATGCACAGATCTTTACAGGGCAGATTGAGACCGATGATTATGGCTATATCATAACGAAAAAATCCTCAACTGAAACCAATGTTGCTGGCGTGTTTGCCTGTGGTGATGTTCAGGACTATACCTATCGCCAGGCAGTTACAGCAGTTGGTACAGGGTGTATGGCGGCTGTTGACGCCGAACGATTCCTCGAGTCCATCCGTTAGGTATCGGCTTTTTTATAAGGGTTCGCCTACTGCATGACGAAGCTGGCTAGGAGTGATAGGGAATAGCGTTGTTTGCGGCAATGTTTTGCATTGCTGTAACAGGTTGAGCTGTTGTGGGTGCAGACAATTTCTTATTGTAAGGTTATGAGCACTTTCAAGCCGTTTACAATTACTATACAATGGGACGGAACAGACGAGTTCTGTTTCAGCTGTGGATTATGCGTCCCCTAAAACAGAGGGCAAAAGAGAGAATGGGGGCTGCTCAGTTGAGAGAAGTTTCCCTGTTATGGTACGCGCTATGGGCAATGTGCTTAGAAAGCTTCGTCGGGAGCAAGCATATATCCTTTCCCATGTTTCTTGTTGCGCTTGCCTTCAACCATGCTCGGCTGCTTGATGAAATCGACCAGTTGCTTACTCTGCTTCATAATTATATTGATGAGGCTGAGGGCGAAGGGCGGTTTTCCTGTTCCATTTCCTCAACCCCTATCCCGCCATCTTCGTCAAGCAATGGATAGCCAGCTCCTTTTTCACGCAGCTGCCGGCTGAGTCTTGGATAGGAGAGCTCAAACAGCATTTTTCTGTATCGTTCTTCTTCAAGTCTTCTGGTGAGGTACATGCCTTTCAGAGTGCGCTGTCGCTCCGCCTCAAAAAGAATGAGGGCGGCTGCTACCGAAACATTCAGCGACTCCACCATGCCGTGCATGGGAATGGTTATTGCCATGTCTGCAGCCTCAATCGCTTCTGGTGATACGCCCTCCCATTCAGCTCCAAGCACAATGGCGGTGGGTAGGGTGAAGTCAATCTTCCTGAAATCGCGTGAACCATCCGTGTTGGTTGCAACCAGCACCTGCTTGCCCTCAAGCTTCAGTTTCCCAGAGAGAGTGCCGATATCCTTAGAGAGATGGAGGTTGGTCCACCGTCCGGCACCTGCAGCGGCATTCTGTGTGGTATAAATGGACTTTTTGGAGGAGACGGCATACAGGTCGTGAATGCCTACAGCGTCACAGCTCCGGATAATTGCCGAAAGATTGTGTGGCTTGTTGACATTGTCCATCACAACCGTCAGGTCGGGCTGGCGAGCGCAAAGCATCTCTCGGATGCGGTGGAACCGTTCGGGGACTATCAAAAAATTCGGGTAATGGGTGAATGCATGGCCATACTTTATTTAAAGTAGCGCAATGGTGCCTTTTAGCCAAATGAGGGGCCTCAGTCACCGTCCGATGCATGGGATGTTGCCAATCACGACGATCTTTTCAATGTTGTGGGGTTAAAAAAATTTAACTATATCGCTACTTCAGATTTCCATGAGGAGAAGCATCTCCGTTCATGGAAAACCCTCCTGCGGTGCCGGGCAAACAGTGATGCCGTCAAGCAGGCAATTCGTTCAAACGAGGCCGTATCACTTTTGCTTTGCCGTGGCGGAACGCTCAAAGCGATACGGAGCCCGGACAGGAAGGTAGAGCGGTTCAGTTCATATTATGACTCTCCATCAGAAGAAACATCCCCATCTTGAGCAACTTCTTGAAAATGCCAGAACGGTAAGCCTTGAGAAGTCCTCAAAAGTCCTTATTCTCAGTGACCTGCATATCGGTAACGGTGGACGGCGCGATGAGTTCCTCCGGAATGCAGACCTTGTGACCTCCATGCTTTCAGGCTATTACCATCCTGAGGGTTACAGTCTGCTGCTCAACGGCGATATTGAGGAGCTCTTCAAGTTTTCTCTTGACGGCATTACTTCGGAATGGGGAGCACTCTATACTCTGTTCCGCTCCTTCCAGAGCAACGGATTTTTCTGGAAAACTATTGGTAACCATGATGCGGAGCTTACGGGCAACAGAAGTTATCAGCTCGCGTCCCATCTTGTTGATGCAATCAGGCTGCAGTACGGCGATGATTCCCTTCTGGTATTCCATGGCCATCAGGCCTCGGTTCAGTTATGGGAAACCTATCCGATATTCAGCCGTGCGGTGGTCTTTTTTCTGCGATACATTGCCAAGCCGGTGGGCATAAGGAATTTCTCCATCGCATATAACAGCAGGCGCCGTTTCGCCATTGAAAAGTCCATTTATGAGTTTTCAAACCAGGCGAAGGTAGTTTCCATTATTGGCCATACGCATCGGCCGCTGTTTGAGTCGCTTTCAAAGGTCGATTATCTCAACTACCGGATAGAGGAGCTCTGCCGTGCATACTGCTCTGCTTCGGATGAGGAGCGGACGAAGATTGAGTTGAAAATTACGGAGCTGAAAAGCGAGCTGGAGGCCTGCTACCGTGAGGGAAAGCGGATAGGACTGAGAAGCGGGCTTTACAATAACATTACCATTCCCAGTGTTTTCAATTCAGGATGCGCCATTGGCAAACGAGGCATAACAGCTCTTGAAATTGAGGGGAATCGGATACGGCTGGTCTACTGGTACAATGGCAAACGGAGTCGAAAATTTACCAGTGATCGTGACAACAGCCCCCATGAGCTCAATGATACGGGATACTCAAGGATTGTGCTCAATGAGGACTCGCTTGATTATGTGTTTTCGCGTCTGCACCTTCTTGCATAAGGGATTCGCGGAACCAGTCCTGTTTTCTTCAGCAGCAGTTGTCGAGCAGTTCCAGCAGTTCAGTGGGGTGCGTAGCGAGTGCGCGGGCCCCGAACTCAACCAGTTCGCTTTCGGGACGGAATCCCCAGAGAACCCCTGCAGGATACATACCCGCCCGTGTAGCGGTGAGCATGTCAATACCGGTATCACCAACATAAAGGATTTCAGACGGCTCTCTTCCAAGCTGCTTTGCTACCAGAAGCGCACCTTCAGGTTCAGGCTTGTGCTGTATTCCCTCATGGTGCCCCATCACAACATCGAAATTCCATTCCTTAAGCAGATGCTCAGCGCAGAGCTTTGTGAAGTGGTCCGCCTTGTTGGAGAGGATTGCTTTGGGTATTCCGCGCGTTTCAAGTCCGTCGAGCAGTTCCGCTATTCCGGCGTAAGGGCGTGAGAGATCATTCCAGTGCAGAGCGTATGCCTCAAGCAGTTCTCCGAGAAGAACTTCAATTCTTTCAGGGGTTGCCTCTCCTTCCGGTAGGGCCTTTCGGATGAGCTCGCGCATCCCGCTTCCTACGAGATAACGACAGGCATCAATCGAGTGTGTGGGATAACCGTGCCGGGCCAGAACGGTGTTGAGGGTTGCGGCAATATCTTCAAGGGTGTCGAGAAGGGTGCCGTCCATATCAAAGATGACCGCTTTGCAGTTCATGGTCGGGGGGAGGAAAAGGTTGAAAGAGAAATGAGAGGCGGTTTGTGGGCAGTCAGCAGAAAAATCGGGTAGGATGCATCCACACCGGCCCGGTTCTTTTTTTCAACCGTGTGGGCGGTTTTGAAAGAAATGCCTGCAAATCCAGCCTGTTCAAGCATTTCTGTAAGTTTCTTTCGGTCGAACCCGGGGTGCACTTTTTCTTCGGGGTCGTCATGGAATAACCCCTCTTCATGGTCGAGATCAGCAATGGCCAGCGTTCCCCCGTCGGAAAGCATGTTGAACAGTATGCCAATGAACGGTGCAGTACTGTCAATATGGTGGAGCGTCATGCTTGAATAAATAAAGTCATAGGGGGCCTTCAGTCGCCGGCGATCCTCGGCTGAGGAGAGGTCCAGACAGAGGGTCTCGATGTTTTTGATACCCGATGCGATGAGTTTTCCTTCAAGCACTCCAAGCATCCGGTGCGAAGTGTCAATTGCCGTCAGGTGCCGGAGCCTGGGGGCTACCTGCATTGTTACCAGGCCAGTGCCACAGCCGAACTCAAGCCCTTCTGTTGAGCCCTTCAGAGGAACGGTTTTGGTAATGGCCGTTGCTACGGCCTCGGCGATGCGGGTGCGGCGGGGGTTGCTGTCAAAGTCCGCAGCCTGCCGGTTGAATTTTTCAGAGCTGTGCCAGTTGTTTTTCATAGATGAGAAAATAACCATTCATCGTTCTCTTCAAAATGAAAGGGTGACCCGATTTTTTGTAGGCGCCTGAACGGGAGTCCCTTTAATTTACAGAGTTGTTGCATCCCCGTAACTCTACGGCAACACTGGTTTGGTTTTTTAGGACTGTAGCCTGAAAAACAACCAGTGAGGAGCCCTTTGGCAATGAAGCAGCTTTTCAAACCACTTCCACATCTTTCGCCTATGCGGGCGCTTCTTGTGAAGCTGCTTATGCTTCCGAATTTTCTCCTTATGCGCGCGGAGGGGATGGAACATCTTCCCTCCACCAGAGGTCCCTTCATTTTCGCATTCAACCACAACAATTCGGCAGAAGCGTTGATGGTCCCCATCTTTTTCATCTACCATCTTGGAGGCCATACCATCAGTTTCGTCATCGACTGGATGTATGGCCGTGTTCCTGTGCTTGGCCGTATGATGGATATGATTGAACCGGTATATGTGTATACCAAGCGCTCCCCACTCCGCTGGATTGAGTCGTCCCGTCCTGTCCGTACTGCTGAAAATACCGCGCAGCGCTGCTGCCGTAAAATAGCCGCCGGGCGCAGCATTGGCATTTTCCCTGAAGGAACGCGTAACCCTGACCCCGAAACCCTCGGGCGTGCACGCAGCGGCATTGGCCATATAGCACTTGAAAGTGGCGTCAAGGTCATTCCTGTAGGCATAGACTTCCCTCTGCGAAGAGAGAAGGGCAGGATTCCCGTATTCGGACGAACCATCCTCCGCGTTGGCAGCCCCATGGACTTCACCAATTGCTCGGAAGAGTACCGCAGCCTCTCAGGAAAGGGAAGTGAAAAAGCGCAGCAGAGGAACCGGCTTGCCATGGAGGTGACCCATTCTGTCATGCGCAGCCTTTCCGGCCTTTCCGGCAAGGAGTGTCACGAGAGCCAGATATTTGCAGCAACCACACATCATCAACCACAAACCGGGGAAAGGCTATGTCAAGTGTAACCGTAAGAAAGATAGAGTGTGCGGCCGACAGGCTTTGTGCGCTGGAGGTTATTGAGCAGGTGTTCCGAAAGGAAAAGAACTGGATTGCAACGGTGAATGAGCAGATGCCGGAGGGCGTTGAAAACGACAGTAGGGTATCATGGTTCCTGGCGGAGGTCAACGGTAAGCCGGCAGGCATCATCAGACTGCTTTATGACCCTTCCCTTGAGCTCCCCGAAGGCTACGGTGTGTCGTTCGAGCCGGGCGTTGACATTGAAAAGATCCGCAATGCCGGCCGGTACGCTGAAATAGGTCGCTTTATGATTTTGGGCGAGTACCGCCGCAACCCCCGCGTGGCACTCCGCCTCATGCGTTCGGCAACAGCCGAGGTTGTTGAGCGCGATTACACCCATTTCATTACCGATGTGTTTGAAGGGGAAGCCAACTCTCCCTTCAACTTCCATACCCGTGTGCTCGGCTTCGAGGTTGTGGGCAAGCACCTTTTTGGAGACCTCAACTGCAGCTCCACGCGCATCATCCTGACGCTTGATATCCTCAAACTCTACCGCCGGGTCAAGAACAGCCGCAGCAGAATATATATGGAGCTGACCGAGGGCATTCGTGCCGTTATGGAGCGCAAGGCGGCATTGCGCCAGCGGAGGACTGTATCGGGGGCATAAATCGGGCTGCTTGTCCCCCTTTGGACAACGAACGGGATGACGGGAGGTTTGCCATGCTGAAGATTGACGAACTGAAAGCTGAGGTTAAGGGCGAGTTCTTTTTTCAGGAGGAACTCAGCAAGCACAATGTGAAGAAGGTAGAGGCACTTGCGGACATAATCATCAAGCCAACGGGGAAAAAGGACCTTGCTCGCCTGCTTGCCCTTCTCGACAGTTCAGGGTACCCGCATATCGTTATCAACGAAAAAGGAAGGGTGCTTTTCCCCGACAGGCGGTTTCATGGAGCAGTAGTCATAACCAACATCAAAACATGAATTTCTTGTTTTCAATCTCTTTACAAAGCCTCAACTATTCTGTAACACTCGAGCCATAGATTGTCTGTGCATGAAAAAATAGCGGTCTGAAATGGGTTCAAGCCGTTTTTCATGGACACATTATACAAACCAACCAAACCCTACTTATGAAAAAGACAGCAATGTTAATCGGTCTTGCAGCCGTTCTCGGTTTTTCGAGCAACGCGCAGGCCATCGACTGGAACTGGAAAGGCGATATCCGTTACCGTTATGAGTCAAGCCTGAAGGATGATGGCGATTCTGCTACTGACGACAATAGCCGTGACCGCCATCGTATCCGTGCTCGCTTTGGAATGGATACCTGGATCAACGAAGAGCTTTCAGCAGGGTTGCAGATTGCCACAGGTTCAGAGCACGATCCGATTTCCCGTAATGAGACACTTGGTGACAATTTCCAGGCTGATTCCATTTACCTGAACGAAGCCTACATCGATTACCACCCGATGTTCCTGAACGGTGATGTCAACATCCTCCTTGGTAAGAGAGCCACCAAAAGCACGCTTGCTGTGATTGATGATCTCATCTGGGATGGAGATGTGACCATTGAGGGCGCCACCCTTCAGTACGGTAAGGATGCCAAGGGCAAAGAGAAGGCTGGACTTTGTGCTGTTGCAGGATACTATGCACTGTCTGAAGTTAAAGCTGGCGATGATGCGTATGTCGCTGCAGTGCAGGCTTCCTACAAAGGTGAGCTCAGTGGCCTCGGCTACCAGATTGGCGCTTCATACTATGACTATGTCCATCTTGCCGGTCAGGAATATGACCTGAGTGAAGATCAAGATAACACATATGGCGCTGTTGACTATGACATCGTTGAGCTCTTCGGTAATGTGAGCGGAAAGGTCTCTTCACTTCCCTGGAAGCTTTATGGCCAGTATGTGTTCAATATTGCTGACAATAACGACTACAGTGATATAACAGATTCTGAAAAAGACGGTCTGCTTGTAGGCCTGAAGCTTGGGAAGGCTAAAAAAGTCGGGCAGCTTGAAGGATCTGCAGAATATGTCCGTCTTGAAAAAGATGCAGTCAATCCCTATATGACAGACAGCGATCGTAATGGTGGCGGAACCAATCTTGAGGGCTTCAAGATCAGCTCAAAGTATCAGCTGATTCAGAACATGACTCTTGGTGCTACCTACTTCAATTTCCACAAGATTGTGGGTACGGAAGCTGAAACTGATGCAACCAAGCATCTCTTCCAGCTTGACGCAGTCGTGAAGTTCTAAACCAGTTGTGTGTTGTTCTTTCGTGTGTGCTGTTCTTTCTTCGTTCTGTTGTGTGGTTGGCCTGCAAGGCTGCCTCTGCTCAGGCAGGGCAGCCTTTTTTTTAAAGGGCTGACTGTGTGATTGTGACGGAACACAGATTCGATCTCTTTTTTCTCTCTTGTTTCTTCTAACCTATCATGTATATCAAAATGAAACTCTTCAGGAACATTCTTCTCGGTGCTGCTGTGCTCGGCGTGATGAGTGCAGGTGAGGCTTCTGCCGCCGGCAAAATCGTCATGGACGGTTCAACCACCGTTGGTCCTATCGCAAAGTCTTTCGCTGCCTACTTCACCAAAACCACTGGCACTGAAGTGACTGTCAGCGAGTCTGGTTCCGGCAATGGTGCAAAGAGCATCATTAACGGCACCTGTGACATCGCCAACATGTCTCGCGGTATGAAAGACAAAGAGGTCGCTGCTGCAAAAGCCAAGGGTGTCAGCCCGGTTGAGCACATCGTTGCTCTTGACGGTCTTGCTGTTGTTGTCAATCCCGGCAACCGCGTTACCGCTCTCAGCAAATCGCAGATCCGCGACATCTACTCCGGCAAAATTACCAACTGGAGCAAAGTTGGCGGACCGAACGCACAGATCGTCAAAATTCAGCGTGAGTCTAACAGCGGTACTCAGGATACCTTCAAGTCGCTTGTTATGGGCAAACAGTATCCGATCTCCAAAAGAGCTGAGTCACAGGCCAGCAACGGTGCAGTCAAGAACCGTGTTTCAACTACACCTGCCGCTATCGGATTCATCGGTCTCGGTTTTGTTGACAGCTCTGTGAAGCCTCTTCTTGTTGAAGGTGTTGCTCCGAGTGCCGAGACTGTGAAGAACGGTACCTACCCGATCTCCCGTCCGCTCTTCATGTACACCAACGGCCAGCCGACCGGCGTTGTGAAGCAGTTCATCGACCTGAACAAAACCTCTAATGGAATGCGCATGATCAGTGAGCTTGGTTTCGTGAACAAGTAAGGTTCCTGAATTTTCAGAGCAACTTCTGTTGGATTCAGCCGCTCTCCTCCCTGTGAGGAGGGCGGCTTTTTTGCTATCTTCAAGTTCATGAATTTTACGAAATGAACCGGAGATGATATTGAAAAGGATCCTGCTGCTGTTGACTGTTCTTCTGTTTGCTCCTGTGGACGGCGGGGCTGCGGATGGCGGAATTGTCATTGATGGATCAACAACGGTGGGGCCTATTGCAAAGTCGTTTGCAGCCTATTTCACGGGTCGCTACGGCGTGCCGGTGACGGTCAGTGAGTCGGGCAGTGGAAATGGTGCCAAAAGCCTTATCAACGGAACCTGCGACATTGCAGCAATGTCGAGGGCGATGAAAAGCCGCGAGATTGCTGCTGGTGCCACTAAAGGGGTCAGCCCGAAAGAACATGTGATTGCTCTTGACGGCATTGCCATTGTTGCACACCCTTCAAATCCGGTTCCCAGCATTACCAAAGCGCAGATTGCAGCCATTTATCAGGGGCGAATTACCCGCTGGAACGCTGTGGGTGGCCCCAATGCGCGGATAGTGGTTATCCAGCGTGAGTCGAACAGCGGAACACAGGGATCGTTCCGTGAGCTTGTGATGGGTAAAGGGGTGAAGATTACACGCGATGCAGAAACACAGGCCAGTAATGGGGCAGTGAAAAACAGGGTTTCTTCAACACCTGGAGCCATAGGGTTTCTCGGTCTGGGATTTGTGGACAGTTCTGTGAAAGTTCTTGGGGTGAATGGTGTGATGCCTTCGCCGGCAACCATCCAAAATGGCAGTTATCCGGTTTCCCGTCCTCTGTATATGTATACCGACGGTGAGCCAAAGGGAGAGGTGAAGCGGTTTATTGGCCTTCCAGAAACGGTTGATGGGAAGCGCATTGTTGAGGAACTGGGCTTCATTGCAAAATAAAGGAGCTCTTTGTTGCCTTGCCGGAACGGCTTCTTTTTCCTGCCATCCTGTTGGTAGATTGCATGTTGCAAAGATGTAACACTGTTGGCTTTTTTTTGCGGGGCAAAGAGTCTATACTTGAAGCGTTGAAAATAAAGCTCCCCGGAACCCAGCTGCATTGTTATGACTGAAGAGGTAAAGACGGATGGTCAGCGCTCAAGTGCGTTTGTTGTCAGCCCCCAAAAGCGCAAAATGCAGAAACTGGCCAAAAACGCCGGAGAAACACTTCTTCTTGGTATTGCTTCGTTTGTTGCCATTATTGTACTCTTCATATTCTTCTTTGTGGCGGTTGATGCTATCCCCTATTTTCAGCTTCGCGGCTTTACTGAGTTTTTTACCAGCACAGGCTGGTACCCGGCAGATGAGCCCGGTGAATTCGGTGCTCTTGCCATCATTTATGGTAGTGCCATGGTAACCTTCGGTTCAGCGTTGCTTGCTGTTCCCATGGGCATCGCTGCTGCGGTATGCCTCAGCGACATTCTCCCGTTCTCGGTCAGGCAGTATGCCAAGCCGGTGATTGAAATGCTGGCAGCCATACCTTCAGTGGCATTTGGTTTCTTTGCCCTTGTTATTCTTGCGCCGCTGCTCCAGTCAAACGGAGGCCCGCTTCTGATGTGGACCTGGTGGATACTTGCAGCTCCCTTTCTTCTTCTTGCTGTTATTGTTGCTGCCGATTTGCTCTCCGCCCGTTTTGCCCAGGAGGAGAACCGTAAGAAAATGGCATTGCTTCTCCAGAGTCTTTTCGGTTTGCTCGCTGTTCTTGTGCTCTATGTGGTGGGCACAAAGCTGAACGCTATAGAGATTATTACCGGTACCAACGCACTGAATGTTTCAATCATACTCAGTTTCATGGCACTTCCCACCATTGTGAGTGTGGCTGAAGATGCCTTGCAGTCTGTGGGTCGTGAACTTCGCGAGGGCAGCTATGCGCTTGGTGCAACCCGGGCCGAAACCCTTCTTAAAACTGTGCTTCCAGCGGCAAGCAGTGGTATTCTGGCCGCTGTAATTCTTGGCATCATGCGCGCTCTTGGTGAAACCATGGTTGTGTGGATGGCCTCGGGCAACTCCTCGCACATCCCCGATCCCTGGTACAACTATCTGGATGCTGTCCGTACGCTGACGGCAACCATTGCTGGCGACATGGGAGAGGCTGATCAGGTGACCGGTTCAGAGCGTTACCATGTGCTCTTTGCGATGGGTCTTCTGCTGCTTGTCATCAGTTTCTTCAGCAACCTGGTGAGTGAGCGCATTGTGGTCCGCCAGAGAAAGATTCTTTCGGGACAGTGACCATCTGCCTGGCAGGCCTGGCTATATAAATTTTGAGTTGATTCAACTCAATTAAACCGCAAGTCATGAATCTCGGAACAAGGAAAATACTGGATAACTCGTTTACCGCCGTCGGTATGGGTTCCATTGTTGTTATGGCCCTTGCGCTTCTGGTTGTCCTGACACCGATTGTGTACAATGGTGTGGGTTCTGTATTCTTTACGGGGACTATCGAGCACCGCACAATGCTCTACAAGGAGTTCGGACGGGGTGACGCCAAAGCCATAGAGACCCAGACGGCAACCGCTGATAGGTATCGGGCAGAGGCTTATCGGATGCTGTCCGATTTTGAGCAGGAGATGGAGGGTATGTCGCTTGAAGCGAGTCGCCAGTACCGCTCAAAATATGCCCCGGTGCGTGCAGCCATGTCATCTCTATTGGGCCCTCTTCCCGGAGATCCTGTCCCGATGCTGACCCGTTTTCAGTATGGGCAGACCCGGTGGGAGAAGGCTGAAGAGAAGCTTCACAACATACTCTATGAGAAAAAGTGGGATTATTCCGACCCCACAGTTATGGCGAAAGCGTTTGATGTTCCCCGTGCTGAAGAGTTTGCTGGCACAAAGCTTGCACCTCTTTTCAGTTATGCGGAGAGGCATCTGGCTGACATGATGCAGCCACAGTTTACTGTGTATTGGGGATTCTTTACTGACCGCTCTCTTGATGCCCATATTTTTGGTGGCATCTGGCCTGAAATTCAGGGTACCTTTTTTCTTGCCATCGGCGCCATGCTTTTTGCCTTTCCTCTTGGTGTGATTGCTGCAGTTTACTTTACCGAATACGCAAAGGAAGGCTTTTTTACAAGTATTCTCCGAAGTGCAAACAGTACGCTTGCCGGTGTGCCGAGTATTGTGTTCGGTCTGTTTGGCCTGGCCTTTTTCATTAACACCATGAAGGTGTCGGAGTCGAAGAGTGTATTGGCCGGTGCCCTGACCCTGGCAATTATGATTCTTCCCACAATCATAAGAGCAGCTGAAGAGGCGATTCTTTCGGTGCCGAAAACCTACAAAGAGGCATCGCTCGGGCTGGGTTCAACAAAATGGAACACTATTGTTACCGTGATTCTTCCTGCGGCACTGCCCGGCATTATCACAGGCGGCATCATCAGTCTTGGCCGAGCGGCGGGCGAAACTGCTCCTATCATCTTTACCGCGGCAGTCAGCGTTGGTTCTGCAATTGGAATAGCTGATGTGTTTTCTTCGCCAACTCCGGCACTTTCCTGGAATATCTATAATCTTGCCAGTGAACATGAAATGGCCAGTGAGATTCGTCATGTACAGTATGGTATGGTGCTTTCCCTTGTCAGCATCGTTCTGCTTCTGAATCTCTCGGCAATCCTGCTCAGGGCCAAAATCTCCCAAAAACTAAAAGGTTAAGGAACCATGCAGATGACAGCGGAACATAAAGAGAGTGCAGTGGAGGCACAGGCAACTGCGACCCGCGACATTTATATTCCTTCAGAACGCGCTTCTGTCAGTGGTGGCGGCAGGCCCCATGTTGTCGCCAAGGATTTTTCCATCTACTACGGCGATTTTCAGGCAGTAAAAAAGGTCAATGCTGATATTCTCTCACAGTATGTGACGGCTATTATCGGCCCGAGCGGCTGCGGCAAGAGCACATTCCTGCGCGCAATCAATCGTATGAACGATCTGATTCCGAGCTGCCACACCACCGGAATGCTTCAGTTTGATGGTGAGGATGTATACGGAAAGCTGACCGATGAGGTGCTTCTCCGTAAAAAAATTGGCATGGTGTTTCAGAAACCCAACCCTTTTCCGAAGTCGATTTTTGACAATATTGCATACGGGCCGAGGCTTCATGGGATGACCGACAGGAAGCAGCTTCAAGCGATTGTGGAGAAAAGTCTTCGCAAGGCGGCACTGTGGGACGAGGTCAGCGACCGGCTTGATCGCAACGCTCTGGGTCTTAGCGGTGGACAGCAGCAGCGGCTGTGTGTGGCAAGAACGCTTGCTGTTGAGCCGGAGATTCTACTGCTCGACGAGCCTACATCAGCTCTTGATCCGAAAGCTACGGCCAAAATTGAGGATTTGATACAGGAGCTTCGGGGAAGCTACACAATCATGATTGTGACCCACAACATGCAGCAGGCTTCAAGGGTATCGGACTATACCATGTTTTTCTATGAAGGGGAGCTTGTTGAGTATGCAGAGACGGCACAGCTCTTCACCAACCCTAAAGACCGGATGACCGAAGATTATATTACCGGACGATTCAGCTAACGAAACTAATTTCCCGCCATGTCAGACAGACCGGTACACGAACTTATTAAAGAGCTCTCAGAGGCTCTTGTCCAGCTTTCAGAAAAGGTACTCCAGAATTTCAATGATGCTCTCAAAGCAGTTCGGCATAAGGATGAGGAGAGCGCCCGCGCTATCAGGCTGGTAGATGACGAAATCGACATGACAGAGGTACGCCTTGAGGAACGCTGCCTTGCGTTTCTGGCGCTGCAGCAGCCCGTTGCCAGGGATCTGCGCACCATTGTGACCATCATGAAAATCAACGATGATCTTGAGCGCATTGGCGACCTGGCTGTGCACATTATTGAGCGCATGCCGGAAATCAATCCCGAGATGATTGATCACTTCGACTTTGATCATATGGGCTCACTTGCGGCCGACATGACTCGCAAGTCGCTTGAGGCTTTTATTGCAAAGGATCGCTTTCTGGCAGATAAGGTCTGTGCGCTTGATGAGGAAATCGACTCAATACACAGTTCCGTGTTCAAGCGGGTTGCGCTCCTGATGAAAGACCCTGCGGCTGATGTGGACCAGCTGATTGCGCTGCTTTCCATCTCCCGTTATATTGAGCGCATGGCTGACCATGCCGCAAGAATTTCCCATGAGGTGATTTATCTTGTGACTGGAGAGATTGCCCGCCATTCCGACAGCTCATATGAAAAGCTGATTCAGTCTCTGAAGGATTGATGTTATGCTGAAGGGGAGTAATGTTTTTAAGCCCGGTATTATGCCGGGTTTTTTCTTTTTTTCTTTGATTTAAGGCTCTGCGACAGCTAAATTGATTTACATTACATTTTCTGTTTCCGCAATTATTAAGTCTGGTCACCGAATCATTATGGCAAGTTTCCTGGGAAAGTTTTTCGGTGATTCACCGAAAGCCGCAGCAACACCGAAAGCGTTTACTGTACAGGTTGATCCTCTGAAGTTCGGCCTATCCACCACGCCAGACGGGCCGGTACACATTGAACTTGAGTCTCTCAAGCAGAAGCTGACAAAGCTCTCGTCCAATGTCGAAAACAACCTGATGCTCAGTATCAGGGCGGCAACAAAGAAAAATTTGGAACTTGCCGCTTCAGCGTTCAAGTTTGACGAAGAGTATATACAGAAGGGCAAGTTTGAGGTGGAGTATCTGACGCTTGCATACGCATCATTCCAGGGGCTGGGTGAAGAGCATCTGAAGATCGTTGAAAGCGCCCGGATGATTCTGCTTGAACTTGAACGGATGGCACAGTTCGCCCTGAACATTGCCGATAAGACTCCGTTTGTTGAGTTTGCCAATGTTCAGGAGCTCCATAAGGACGAGTATGGGCTGAAGCCGATGGGTGATATTACGGCAGAGATGATCAAAAAAGCTGTTGAGGCCTTTGTGAGCGGTAATTCCAAGCATGCAAGCGAGACGATTGACATGATGAAGGAGATTGACGGCATTTACGACAAGGCTGTTGCGAAAATCAAGGCCGATGTTACCGATGCCAATATTATCAGCCTTACCGGCATTCTTTCGATTCTTAACCATGTGAAGGCTTCGGCGGATATTTCATGCAGCATTTCGCGCCATTTCTGCTGATGGGTCGTGTTCGTTTACTTTGTATGGATACAAAGAAAAAAGCGGACTGAGGTTCGCTTTTTTTATTCATTCTTTGCTTGCGGTTCATCTGAAAAAGGATTGAGTTTATGCATTTTCGTTTTTTAAGTCCAGCTCTTTTAAAGGGTACGCCGGTACTCTGGATATGCCGGGTTGCACTCGCTTTTTCCTGGATATACCAGGGGGTGGTGCCGAAATTAGTCTGCAGGAGTTCTGGTGAGGTTGAGCTTCTCGGCCATCTTATTCCGGTTTACCAGTGGGCATGCCTGGCTGTTGGCTGGATGGGAGTGGCTGAAATAATGTTCGGTCTGCTGCTGCTGGTAAGTATGCAGTATTGGGTGTTTTGGTTCAATATGATAACTTTAATCGGTCTGCTCCTGTTTGTGGCTCTCTTTGAGCCCGCTATGCTCACTCTGTCTTTCAACCCGCTGACACTGAATGTTGCGCTGATTGCTCTCTCGCTTGTGGCGCTTGATGAACTGAAAAAACAAAAAAACAATTCGCATGCAGAACAGGACTGTTGAGGGATCGCCGGGGAGTGTTGCCCGCCTCTTTACCACGGTGACGGTGGCAGTTATGGCTTTTTCAGCTGTGCTTGGCGCAGCAGGGGCCGTGTATCACAATGACTTTCTGAACCAGCTTCATCCCTACCTCTTTTTTATAGGATTCGGCAACCTTGCCATCCTTATTTTTAACCGTTACCTGACGGCGGCCATCTATCCTGAAATGAAGATAGATGCGCGAAAGCAAAGAAGATATGTGTATGCCGTGCTGGTTTCGCTTGTCATGATTACGGTGGCCGTTTTTATGAAGTGGCCGCTTCTGAAAGCCTTTACCGGACTGTTTCTCATGGTTCTGGTGCTTGGCCCCCTCAAGGAGATTTTCACTACTCTTTCCATTCCTAGAATCTGGAAAGAGGTCTCTGTTCGATACTATATTTTTGATGTCATTTTTCTGCTCAATGCCAACCTCGGTCTCTTTACGCTTGGGCTCAAAGAGGCTTTTCCCGATCAGGGAATCATTCCGTTTTTTGTCACCCAGTCGGCATATTTTCTTGGATCAAGTTTTCCCCTCAGTATCAGCGTCATGGGATTTCTCTATACCTATGCCTGGAAGCAGTCAAGCAGGCGTGAGCTGATGACATTGCTCTTCAGCCTCTGGTTTTACATTTTTGTGGGAGGGGTGCTGGTCTTTCTGATTGTCATTCTTATGGGCAACTATCTGGGGATGATGCTGGTGAGTCATATCCTGCTACTCGGAGTCATAGCTATTCTCGGTGGATTTGCATTCTACCTCAACAATTTTTTCAAAACACGGTTCCGCCATCCCGCGCTGGCGTTTCTCCTCAGCGGTCTGGCCCTGCTTTTTGCTACCAGCGCATACGGCATCATGAATGTTTATTTTATTCAGGGGATACCTTTCGGTGCGCATCCGCCAATCCGTGCCGACCAGATGTGGATTTACCACTCTCATACCCATTCAGCGCTGCTTGGCTGGATAACCTTTTCGTTTGTGGGGATGATCTATATCGTTATTCCCGCCATTGTTCGCAAAGACTCCCTTGCTATGCTCAGGGAGGGCGACGCCCTTGCCCGTATACTCAAGCCTGAAACCATGCATCGGGCGTTTGTGCAGCTGACGGTGATGCTGCTCTCGGCTGTGGGCATTCTGCTTGCATTTTTTCTTGAAAACGACCTTTTGCTTGGGGTGGCCGGTGTTGTGTTTGCTATTTCGATCCTTTTTCTGACAGTGAATCTGAAACGAGAGCTTTACCGGGAACCAAACCATTAAGGCGCTGGATCGATGATGTTGCGAAACGCTTTACATTTTTCTCTTCTGCTTGATGATGCCGAATGCAGGGGGGCAGATTTTCGTGATACCAACCTGTGCGAAGCACCCTTGGTGGGAGCGGACCCCAGAGGGGCAAAATTCTGGCCGGTCAATATGAGCCGGACCCGTCTGAACAGGGCTAAAGTGTCGCCGGCGACGGTGCTCGATTCTGGAAAGCCTGCTACAGAGGATTGGGCAACGAAAAACGGCGCTCTATATATGGCCGATTAACAGGGTCTGAAAGGGACAGAGATGAGGAGATTACGGTATGGGTGAGAGCTTACGCCCGTTGGTTACGGTTACGATTCCGATGTACAACAATGCGCGATTTATTGAGGAGACCATCGCCTCTGTGCTTGGCCAGAGTATGGCGGATTTTGAGTTGCTGATATATGATGACAATTCAACAGACGATTCATTTGAGCTGGCGGCATCGTTCACCGATTCACGGATACGGCTACAGAGGAACAGTGAGAATCTTGGGCCCGAAGGGAACTGGAACAAAGCGGTCAGCAGTGTCAAGGGACGCTATGTGAAGCTGGTGTGTGGTGACGACATCCTCTATTCGACCTGCCTTGAAAAACAGGTCGAAAGGTTTCTTGAGCCCTCGAGCCTTGGCGTGAGCCTTGTAAGTAGTCAACGGACCATTATTGACTCGCAGGGAAAAGCACTTATCAAGAAGGTCAATTTTCTTGATGAGGGGCGCAAAGGAGCTGAAGAGGTGGTTCGGAAGATGGTTCGGATGGGAACCAATATCATTGGAGAGCCGGTATGTGGACTTTTTCCGGCAGAGGTTATTGGCAGAACACGGGGGTACAGTGCCGTTGTGCCCTATACGATCGATCTTGATTTCTGGCTGCAGCTGCTCGCACATGGCGATCTGTATGTGATTGACGAACCGCTGTGCGCTTTTCGCATATCAGATGTTTCTTGGTCTTCGCGTATCGGTGAGCAGCGTTATGACCAGTTTCTCGAATTTATGGAGCAGGCAGCTGCCGATGCTTCTCACGGTGTTACCGACCTTGATCTTTTCATTGGTAAAATCAACTGTGCTGTACAGTCCATGACCAGTCTTATGGGCTTTAAGCTCTTTGCCGGTTCGCCATCTGAAAAAAAACCGCTCAGTGCCATGTTTCAGTAATGGTGCCCCGGAATTCTTTTTCACCTTCGTGAACCTTTACTGGGTGTTTGTTATTTTTTATTCCTGACGAAGATGCTGTGCTCCGAACTTTTTTGAGACTTCGGGCACGGCTGTTTCCCTGAACAGGGCGCTGACGCTTTTTTTGCTGTTATTGCCCCCGATACTCTGAACTATGCCAACAAGAGGCCAGACAACGATCAAATCACAACAGCGGACACCAAGGGAGATACCCTTCAATTATACATCTGCGGGTGACAGGCAGGTGATTGCTTTCCTGCTTGGCCAGGATATCCTGAGGATGCTGGAGGAGCTTAAGGAGGTGCGGGTGACCGGCCGTTCCGCTAGGCTTCTGATGAGCATCATCGGTGAAATTCTCATACACCGCCGCAATCCCTATCTTTTTCAGGAACTGGTTGATTCTGCTGCACGGCGTCGCCGACTGTTTGAGCGGGCTATGTCGGATCTTGATATCATTGCCGATTCAGCAAACGGCGAGCCCCGCGTGAACAGCATTGTTGAGGCTGTTCGCGACCAGCTTGAGCGGTTTCGCAAGGTTGTTGCCAAAACACCCGAGCAGCGCCGTCGGATGCGGCGCGATCTTGGCGCTATTGTTGGGGTTAAAAATGTACTCTTTGATCCATTCTCTCTTGTTGCCCATGCCACGGACGCGACTGACTGGAGGCTTTATCTTCCTGTGGCAGTCGTTACTCCCGACAGTGAAGCGCAGGTTGCTCCACTCATTACGGCCATTGCAGCCCTTGGGCTGCATGTCATCCCGCGCGGTGCCGGTACGGGCCTGACTGGCGGGGCTGTCCCGCTCCGTCCCGGATGCGTGATTATCAACATGGAGAAGCTAAACCGGATTCGGGGTATATCGGTTCAGGAGTTTGAAATGGAAGATGGTTCAAGCGTGTCAGCCTCCGTTCTTGAGGTTGAAGCCGGAGTGATTACTGAAAAGGCGATGAAGGAAGCGGATCATCATGGCCTTGTGTTTGCTACCGATCCCACAAGTGAATGGTCGTGCACGATTGGGGGAAACATTGCTGAAAATGCCGGCGGTAAAATGGCTGTCAGGTGGGGGACATGCATAGACAACCTTCTTGAGTGGCGCATGGCGATGCCGACTGGTGAGAACATTGTTGTTCGCAGAACCGACCATAGGCTCCGCAAAATCAGGCATGAAGATACCGTTGCTTTTGAAATTCGCGATGAAACGGGCCGCAGACTCGACCGCATTGAGCTCTTGGGGACTGATATCCGTAAAAAAGGTCTCTGGAAAGACATTACCAACAAGGCGCTTGGTGGCGTGCCTGGCATGCAGAAGGAGGGGACTGACGGGGTAATCACTTCGGCGCTCTTCGTGCTGTATAAAAAGTATCCTGAAAAAAAGACTCTTTGTCTTGAGTTTTTCGGCCCCGACATGGACGAGGCCAGTAGGGTGATTGTGGAACTCTCCAAAATTTTTCCATTGCCCGAGGAGGATGGCGAGGCTCTTTTGGCTCTGGAGCATTTTGATGATGAATACATCCGGGCCATTGACTACAAAGTAAAGGCAGCCCGACCGCAGACGCCCAAAGCGGTTCTGCTTATCGATATTGCAGCCACCGGTGCCGAGGCTGTCCGGCGGGGTGTTCTGAGGGTGCAGGAGCTGCTTGAGCGCCATCCCAATACGCTGATGTTCGTGGCTGAGGACGCTGCTGCTGCCGAGCGGTTCTGGAGTGACAGGAAGAAGCTTAGCGCCATTGCCAGAAGAACAAATGCCTTCAAGCTTAATGAGGATATTGTTATTCCTCTGGAGGCGCTTGCCGAATTTGCCCGTTTCATTGATGGCCTTAACATTGAGGAGGAGCAGTATGCTCAGCTTCTCTATGTGGAAAGGGTCCGCACCCTTCTTGAATCAACCGAGGTCAATGAGGACGGCGGGCAGTTTGCTTCAAAGATTCCTGCTTCAGGGGAACTCTGCCGTCTGTTCGCAAACAGGATTTCAGAGGCTGGAGAGGATCAACTCCGTTCGCTTGCAGTTGTTGAGGAGCTGGCCGGTGAACTTGCTGAGCTTTTTCAGGGCTATCCGCTCATTCTTGAGCATCTTGAGACGGCCTATTCGTTTGTCCGCGACCGGCGCATTGTAATTGCCACACATATGCATGCCGGGGACGGCAATGTTCATGTGAATGTGCCTGTGCTTTCAAATGACCGGCCGATGCTGGAAAGGACAGATCGTGTTATTGACCGTGTTATGGAGAAGGTTGTCTCCCTCGGGGGTGTTGTTTCGGGTGAGCACGGCATAGGCGTCACCAAGCTGAAATATCTTGATCCGAAAATTCTTGCTGAACTCTCGGCATACCGTCTGAAGGTTGATCCAAAAGGGACCATGAACCCGGGTAAGCTGGATGATTTGGAGGTGCTGAAGCATATTTTCACCCCCTCGTTCAACCTTCTTGAGCTTGAGGCACATATCCTTCAGCGGGCCCAGATTGAGTCGCTTTCCAAAAAGGTTGATTACTGCATACGGTGCGGCAAATGCAAAATCGACTGCTGCGTTTATTACCCTGCCCGGGGGATGTTCTATCACCCCAGAAACAAGAACCTGGCCATCGGCTCGCTCATTGAGGCGCTTCTTTTTGATGCACAGCGTGAACGATCGACCGATTTCGCTCTTCTCCGCTGGCTCGAAGAGGTTGCAGACCACTGCACAATCTGTCATAAATGCCTGAAACCCTGTCCGGTTGACATTGATACCGGTGAGGTTTCCGTTCTGGAACGGGAAATTCTTTCGGGGTGGGGAATCAAGCACTCCACTCCCGTGACTGAAATGACGCTCAGCTATCTTGCAAGCCGTTCTCCCGGATTCAATGCCATGTTCAGAAAAGCCGTCCTGCAGATTGGCGGTGCGGCTCAAAGAGCAGGCACGCGCCTGACGGCACCGATTCAGCCGGAAAACGAACCGCCAGCCCTCTATCCATTACGAATGCTTCGCTCCGAGGTGCCGGAAGTACCTTCCCAGACACTTCGCGACATTCTTCCCGAGTGTGGCCCCGACCAGGTTCTGGTATTTGAGCCTGAAGGGGAGGCCGAAAGCAGCGTGTTCTACTTCCCGGGCTGCGGCTCTGAACGCCTGATTTCAACCATTTCCATGGCGGCTATCCATATGCTGCTTGAGAGGGGTTCACGGGTTGTACTTCCTCCCCCCTTCCTCTGCTGTGGATTTCCTGCTCATGTGAACGCCAAGACCGAGCAGTATGGCAACATAGTGCTTCGCAACAGCGTGATGTTCAGCCAGATAAGGGAGATGTTCTCCTACATTGATTTCGATGCCTGCATCGTTACCTGCGGCACATGCATGGAGGGCCTTGAGGCTATTGAGGCAGACAGGCTGTTTGGTGGAAAGATTAAGGATATTGCCGGCTTCCTTCAGGAAAAGGGCCTCACAATAGAGGGGACAGGCAAATATCTTTACCACGCACCGTGCCATGATTCCCTATCTGGAAAGGCGCTTGAGGCGATGGAGTCAATCGGTGGATTCGGGAGCGTGACGCCGGTTCCTCATTGCTGTTCAGAGGCAGGAACGCTTTCTCTCTCGCGGCCGGATATTACCGATTCTATGCTCCAGCGCAAAAGGGTGGCCATTAGTGAGGCCATGCATGGAGCGTCGGGAGCGGTGATGCTGACCAACTGTCCCTCATGCGTTCAGGGTTTGGGGCGCAACCGCGATATTGGGCTTGACCCACAGCATCTTGCCGTTGCGCTTGCCGTGAAATATTCCGGAACCAACTGGGCTGAAAAATTCATGGTTCAGGCCGGGAAGGCGACTGCGGTGAATTTTTAGGCACAGTGGTTGTTCTGTTCTGTTTGTCCCCTTGAAGGCTGGAATCATAAGCATTTGGAGAGCGGACTATGCATACGCCGTCACCAATACCATGGCACACACTTTCAACTGAAGATGCGCTCCTCAATACCGGTTCCAGAGCCTCAGGGTTGAGTGAAGATGAGGCAGCCGCCCGGCTGCTTCGTGACGGCCCGAACGCGCTAAGCGGTTCAGAACAACAGAGTGTGTGGGGCCTGCTTTTTCAGCAGCTGCGCAATGTGCTGATGCTGACCCTTCTTGCAGCTGCGGCACTCTCTTTCATGCTTGGCCATACGCTTGAAGCTGCCGCCATTGCCGTGATTGTTGTTTTTGCCGTCATGCTCGGCTTTCTTCAGGAGTTTCGTGCCGAGAAGGCCATTCGTGCGCTCGCCGAGATGGCTCCTCCCTTGGCAAGGGTGCGCCGCGGGGGGAAGGAGGTTCTCGTCCCGGCGGAGGAGGTTGTTTCGGGAGATATTCTCATGCTTGCGGCAGGCGACCGTGTTCCTGCTGACGGCCGTCTGCTTTTTGCCTCGGCTCTCCAGCTTGAAGAGTCATCATTGACCGGTGAATCCCTCCCTTCCGACAAAGACTTTTCAGCATCAGTTCCTCTTGAAGCTTCTCCCGGCGATCAGAGCACCATGGTGTTTGCCGGAACCGCCGTCAGTGCAGGCCGTGGGGAGGCGGTGACTGTTGCTACCGGCATGCAGACCCAGTTTGGAAGCATTGCCGAACTGCTTGGAGGGGTTGAAGGTGTCCGCACACCTCTTCAGGATGATTTGGACAGGATAGGCACAATTCTTGCCCGTTCCGCACTGCTGATTGTGGCACTTCTTGTTCTTGCAGGATTTCTGCGTGGTCAGCCATTTCTTGAGATGCTTGTGTTCGGCATTGCCCTTGCCGTTGCCGTAGTTCCTGAAGCGCTGCCTGCCGTTGTTACAATCTCTCTTGCTCTTGGCGTCCAGCGGATGGCCAGTCGCAATGCCCTCATGCGCAGCCTACCCGCCGTTGAAACCCTTGGTAGCACCACGGTTATCTGCTCTGATAAAACCGGTACCCTTACCCGCGATGAAATGACGGTGAGGGCTGTGCATGCGTCAGGGATTACCTTTACGGTCAGTGGTTCAGGTTATGATCCTGCAGGGTCGTTTTCCTATGACGGCGACACCGAAACCCTGGCTGCTCTTGAGCCTCTCCTGCATGCCGCTTTGCTTTGCAATGATGCGCGGCTGGAGTATGATGAAAATGACGGCTGGCAGGTTGCGGGGGACCCGACCGAGGGGGCGCTTCTTGTTCTCGGTCGTAAGGGCGGGATGGATGAACGGGAGTTGCGCCGTCGGTATCCGCGTCTTGATGAACTGCCGTTTTCCCCGGAATTGCGAAGAATGGTGACGCTGCAAAGGTTTGAGGGGAGGATGCGTCTCTTTATGAAGGGTGCCCCGGAATCAGTGCTCGCCGCCTGCAGTGTGGTGCTTCTAACTGACGGACCCGCCACTCTCGATGCGCCGATGCGCCGGAAGCTTTTGGTGGTTGCTGATGGATTTGCCCGGCGGGCAATGCGTGTTCTTGCTTTTGCTGAAGGGTGGGATAAGGGGATAGGAGAGAGCGCTTCGGGAATGACTTTTCTCGGGTTTGCCGCAATGATAGACCCTCCCCGTCCTGAAGCGGCTTCGGCCGTGAGCAGGTGCAGGAGTGCTGGAATCCGTCCTCTTCTTATTACCGGAGACCATCCGGCAACCGCACTTGCTATTGCCGGCGAGCTTGGTATGGCAGGCGGGGGTGAAGTGGTAACTGGGCGTATGCTGGAGGAGATGGATGAGGATCAGCTCTCCTTGAGGGCACAATCGGCATCTGTTTTTGCAAGAGTTTCTCCCGAGCACAAACTTCGAATTGTAGCGGCGCTGCAGCGGCATGGGGAGGTTGTTGCCATGACCGGAGACGGGGTGAATGATGCTCCTGCACTGAAACGGGCGGATATCGGCATATCCATGGGTATTACCGGAACAGATGTTGCCAAAGAGGCTTCTGACATGATGCTCACGGATGACAATTTTGCTTCAATTGTGGACGCTGTAGAGGAAGGTCGGGGGATTTATGAGAATATCCGCAAATATCTCAGCTATCTGCTCTCATCGAATGCCGGGGAGCTCGGCCTGATGATTGCCGCAACGCTTGCCGGCCTTCCGCTGCCGCTCTCCGCTGTGCAGATTCTCTATGTCAACCTTGCCACCGATGGCCTTCCCGCGCTCGCCCTTGCCGTTGACCCTCCGGAACCCGACACAATGCGGCGGCTCCCCCGCAAAAGGGAGAAGGGCATTTTCAGTAGAGGAATGGTAGCTCTGCTGCTTGGCGGGGGGATTTGGTCAACGGCGGCCAATATGTGGCTCTTTCTCTATGCATTGAATTCCGGTCGCCCACTCCAGGAGGCTATGAGCATGACTTTTGCTTCGCTTGTGCTCATTCAGTTTTTTAAGGCATACGGGTTTCGCTCCCAGAGGAGGAGCATGTTCAGTAATCCCTTTGCCAACCGATGGCTTAATCTTGCTATTCTATGGGAACTTGGCCTGCTCGCACTCATTTTCACCGTTCCGTTTTTCCATAAACCATTCGGTATCTATCCGCTCACTACTCAGGACTGGGTACTTGTCGCCTTTGCTTCATTTACGGTTGTTCCACTGCTTGAACTTGTCAAATTCCTTGTCCGGCAGGGGTTCTTCGGTGGGCAGGAGTGAGCGGTTGCTGTTGTACGGGGAATGAAGTATATTTCATTAATGAGCAACAATATACGGTTCGATTTCTGTTATGCGCCACTGACGGTTGCCAATGGTCAGTATGCAGTATGTTGACCTTCAGCAGCGAGCCAATCTCTATTCGATCTGCAGCGGCATTGCCCACAATTCTGAGTTATCACCCAAAGAGTATACAGAGGGATGTCCGGTATATTAAGGATATGCCTGAAGCCTTCATTTCTGACAGGCATAATTATGCCGGGGATGAGCAGCAGGAGGGACTCTTTTTAAAGCTGTTGTGCGCTTCGAATGATATCCGGTTTCCCCAAAATTATAAAGGAGAACACTTTTCATGAACCCCTCTCTTCGTTTTGATTTTCAGTGTGATGTTCTTGAACAGAGCCACGATATGCCGGTTCTTGTTGATTTCTGGGCCGAAGGGTGCGCTCCCTGCAGCCTGCTTGCCCCAGTGCTGCAGCGGCTTGCCGAAAAGCATGCTGGACGCTTCAGTCTGGTTAAAATCAATACGGAGGAATATCCCGATATAGCCACCAAATTCCAGATCAGGAGCATTCCTACTGTGTTGCTGTTTTCGGCCGGGGAGGTGACAGACTCTTTTTCGGGGGCACTGCCGGAATATCAGATTGAAGAGTGGCTGAAAAAAAACCTTCCCGGTGCCTATGCAAAGGAGATTGCTCTTGCCGGAGAGTTTGTGCGAGACGGCAAGCGCTCAATGGCTCTTTCGGTTCTTGATGGGGTTATGCAGAAAGAAACGGGAAATGTTACTGTTCATGCGCTGCTTGCAAAGCTGAAACTGTTCTCCAGCCCACAGGAGGCACTCCAGCTTTCCGAATTGCTTGAGGCTGAGCCGGAGCATGCCGAACTTTCTGAAACAATCAGGACGCTTGCCCGACTTCTCTCTGCTCCCGCCAAAAGTTTCCCGGATGATGAATCGCGAGCAGGGTATCTTGATGCTATAGAGAAATTGAGACGCGAAGACCTTGAGGGTGCCTTGGAATGGTTCATAAGCGTCCTTCGCCAGAACCGCTCCTATGATGACGACGGTTCTCGCAAAGCCTGTATTGCTATTTTCCGCTATCTTGGCGAAGAGCACGACATAACGCAGAAGTACCGGAAAACTTTTGACAGGGCCTTTTAGACGCTTTGCTCATGAAAAAGAACGAAACGGTTATCGGGGTTGATTTGGATGGGGTCTGTGCTGATTTTTACGGCCGGATGCGGGATATTGCTTCCGAGTGGCTTGAGCGCCCCCTTGAAGAGCTTCCGCTTAATGTTTCTTATGGATTGACGGAATGGGGCATCAGTGGAGAAGGTCAGTATGAGAGCCTGCACAGGTTTGCCGTGACGCAGAGGGAACTGTTCAGAACCATGCCGATGATTCCCGGCGCAAGAAAGTATCTCCGTCGGCTCTCTGACGAAGGGTACCGAATCCGCATTATCACCCACCGACTTTTTATCCACTTTTTCCATGCTTCTGCCGTTCAGCAGACCGTTGAATGGCTCGACAGCCACGGCATACCCTACTGGGATCTCTGCTTCATGAAGGAGAAGTCGCAGGTAGGAGCCGATATCTACATTGAAGACAGCCCCGAAAACATCCTTCAGCTAAGGGAAGCCGGCCTTCATACAATCTGCTTCTCAAACAGCACCAACCGCCACATCCCCGGCCCCAAAGCCGCCACCTGGGAAGAGGCCTACACCTTCGTCAAAAGTTGGGGTCACCCTTGACCGCTTGTAAGTACACATAGTCACGAGTGTTTCCAATTCTAAGTCATTGCTATGTATGTATTTGGAGTTTAGGGTACTCTTGATAGAGTGTATTTGCTTTACGCTGATTATGTGGCGAGCAGGCGATTTTTCCGGATTGTCGGTGAATTGGCTTCAGCGGGTTACATAGAAGCAGGCGAATTTGAGGTAGGCGGTTTCTGGCATGGAGAGTAGCACGGGATGGTCGAACGGCTGCGAGTTGCGGTAGATCATTCTGAGCTGGCTGCCTGAAAGGAGCGAGGCCTGGTGGATGCTTTGGAGAAAGTCCTCTTCCTGGATATGATGGCTGCATGAGGCTGTGGCAAGGAACCCGCCTTTTTTGACAAGCTGCAGGCCGAGATGGTTGAGTTTTCTGTATGCCTTGAGCGCTCCGGGTACATTCTTGCGGCTTTTGGTGAAGCTTGGGGGGTCGAGGATAACAATGTCGAACGACTCCTTTGCGTCAATCATCTGCTGGAGGATGTTGAATGCATCTTCAGCTATGAGGCTGAAGTTTTCAAACCCGTTGAGCTTTGCATTGTGCTCCGCCCGTTTCAGGGCTTCTTCGGAGGCGTCCACAAGAACGGCAGAGTCGGCTCCGGCTGCAAGTGCGTTAAGCCCGAACCCTCCGTCATTGGTGAAAACATCGAGTACTCGCGCTCCTTTGCTGAATTTCCTGATGATTCTGCGGTTTTCCCTCTGATCAAGGAAAAATCCGGTTTTCTGCCCTGCAAAGAGGTCGACCTCAAAGGATATTCCGGCATCGTGTATTGTCTGGAGCACAGATTCTTTTGTGCCATGAACCACAGCCTTGTTGAGGGGCAGCCCTTCAAGTTCGCGAAGAACGGATTCGTTGCGCACCACGATGACTTCAGGTTCAAGCAGTTCCTGCAGGAGTTCGGATATCATTGGCAGATGCAGATCCATTCCGGCTGAAAATGCCTGCATGACTATTCCTTTACCAAAACGGTCAACAATGAGCCCGGGAAGACCGTCTGACTCTCCATGCACAAGACGCCAGGCATTTGTGTCGTCCAATTGGTATACCTTCTGGCGGAGGTTGAGGGCTTCCTGAAGTTTTTTTCGGAAAAATTCCCTGTCTGGCAGCTCTTCACCATGGGTAAGGAGACGGAAGGAGATGAGCGAGTTGGGGTTGTAGAACCCTGCGCCTATGAGTTTGCGGTCGTGCGTATGGAGTTGAACCGTTTCGCCGGCTGCGATATCATGGGGAACGGTTGCAAGTTCATTGCTGAATACCCAGAGATGACCTTTCTGAATACGACGGTGTTCTTTGGGTTTGAGATAAAGGGCGTGCATGGCTCAGGGTATGTGTTATATGATTTTGATGGTGCAATCTAATAAACTAAACTTAAAATATGCCTGGATTGCAACTGCTGATAGTAACCAAAAGGAATGAGATGATGAAAAAAAAGGGATTTGTGCTCTGTATGGTGTTTCTCCTGCTCTCCAGCTGGGGATGCTCCGGGTTCAGAACAGCAACCCGAACTCCGTTGCCCGGAGACCAGGCGGCGCTCGTTGCCGAGTATCGCGACCTCTATCGGGAGGTTTCAGGTTCAGCTCCCTTTATCCGTTCGGTTGATGGATATGCAGATGTGTGGCTTTCCACTCCCAAAGAGCGCCATAAGGTTTTTTGCAATATACGGGTCAATCGCGGTATTGAGTCGCGAATGATTGTTAGCGCGGGCATTCTGGGGATTCCCGTGGCCGATCTTTTTATAGGGCGCGATTCACTGCAGGTGCATGACTTGCTTCGCAATCGGTATTTCGTGGGCGCGAGCAACGACCGCAACCTTGAAAAAATTCTTGGGGTCGGTTCGGCTTCGGGCATTCTTGCAGGCTCGCTTCTTGGTCTGGTTGATATTATGGAGCCGTCGGCCAATATTGTGTCGGTTAAAAAAGGGGAGGGGTTAGTTTCCTTCAGGGTTCGCTCGGGAGCTGGAAGCAAAGTTATTGTTGTTGACAGTGCAACACGCACCATGAGGGCTGTTATGGTTGAGGACTCTCTGGGTCGGGTACAGAGTGAGGTGCATTTCAGGGATTTTGAGAGCTGCATGGTTGAGGGGAGAGCCGCTCTGGTGCCCAGAACGGTATCCATTGTGCTGCCTGCTCTTTCGGGATCGGGGGAGAGCCAGCTGGTGATTTCCTATGATGAGCGGGTATTCAACGCGCAGAATGTCGGCATGAAAATGCCCATTCCTGATGGGGCCAGGGTGGTAAGTCTTGATGATACGGCTTCACTCCCTTGGATGTAGATATGAAACTTATGGAGCGGGTGGGGTTGTTCCGCTCAGGTTTAGCCTGTATGCCGGAGCTGTGACTTCAGCTCCGGCTTTGATGTCTTTTTTTTGTATCAGGCGCTTGCGAAGTTTGCTGCTGCAAACTCCCAGTTAAGCAGGTTTTCAATGACTGCTGCGGTGTAGTCAGGCCTGCGGTTCTGGTAGTCGAGATAATATGCGTGTTCCCATACATCTATGGTCAGAATCGGCTTCAGTCCGCTGGTCATCGGGGTTGCTGCATTTCCGGTTTTCACTACCTTCAGATTTCCGCCCTCCACTACCAGCCATGCCCAGCCGCTGCCAAACTGTGTTGCAGCTGCGTTTTTCAGTTCGTCGCAGAACTTGTCGAAACTGCCGAAGTCTCTTGTGATGGCGTCACCCAGTTCACCTGTGGGGATACCACCGCCTGCGGGTGAGAGTGAGTTCCAGTAGAAGCTGTGATTCCATGCCTGCGCTCCGTTGTTGAAAATACCCGCTTTTGAGCTGTCGCCAGCCGTTGAGGCGATCACCTCTTCAATGCTCATATTGTCCATCGGTGTACCGCCTACAAGGTTATTGTAGTTGGTGACATATGCCGCATGGTGCTTTCCGTAATGGAAGCTGAGGGTTTTTGCGGAGATGTGTGGTTCGAGCGCGTTTTCGGCCCAGGGGAGTGTGGGTTGCTGATATGCCATAATAGTCTTTTGTGATTTGAGTTTAAATAGTGAAATTGTCTTCCCATAAACTTGCGGCCCGTAAAATTAGTTTCATCTGCGCGCTGATATTTTTCCGCGAAGCGATGAACGACCTCTTTTCAAGAGTATAAACAGATTGCAGCTGTCATGAAACCCTACAGGAGTCTCTTCGTATTCATTCTTGTGCTTTTTCTTCTTCCGCTCATGACTGGATGCGCTGAGAAAAAGCCCCAGGAGCTTGAGGCTGATGATATTCATTTTGCTGAATTTTACAGCGATTATTTGCTTCTTTCGGGTGTTTCGGCCAGAACAGGTGAGGAGCTGAAGGCTGATTTGGATTCCGGTACACTTGCTTCGCTTCTTTCCCGCCACAATCTTAGTGTTGAACTGTTGCTCAAGAAAAGTGAAGCCTATCAGGCCGATCCTATGCTCTGGCAGAAGGTGCTTGTTAGGGTGCGTGAGAATATCCGCAACAGGCAGAGTCCTCCGAAATGAACTCCTGCAGCCCCTTTCTCGTTGGCATTACCGGTGGCATTGGCAGCGGCAAGTCGTCACTCTGCAGTTATCTTGCCCGCAGTGGATGTGAAGTTTTTGAGGCTGACCGGGTTGCCAAAGAGCTGCAGCAGAGTAACGCCGTGGTGATTGAGGGTATGCAGGCTCTTTTCGGTAAGGATATCTATTCCAAAGACTCATCGGGAGCTCTTGTGCCGGACAGAAAAAGAGTTGCAGCCGAGGTGTTTTCTTATCCGGCGAAGCTCGGTGCCCTTAACCGTCTCATTCATCCCGAAGTTCGTGCGGAGTTCGGGCGTTTTGTTTTGGATGCTTTGAGCCGCGGAAAGCGAATTGTTGTTCTGGAGGCGGCCATTCTTTTAGAGTCCGGGACAGCTGATGATATGGATTTTTTGGTTGTGGTGGCTGCCGATGACGACCGTCGCCTGAAACGGGCTGTCGGCCGTGGAGGTGCTTCAACGGCGGACATTAAAAAACGCATGGCAATGCAGTGGCCGCAGGAGCTGCTGATTGAGAAATCGGACTATGTGGTCCTGAACAACGGTTCAAAGGCGGAATTAAAAAAAGCCGCCACTGAACTGCTCTCTGTTCTCGAGGATGCGGCAGAAAAACACTCAGCCGGCAATCGCCGCCGCAAGCGCAGGAAGTGATACTAGGTAGCGGTATGATGTGCTGCCGTGCGAGTCGGGGAACTCTTCGTGACGGTGGTCAATGCCATAGAGAGAGAGTTTTCGGCAGAGTATTCTGAGGCCAAACTGCAGGCTGTATTCGTCCATTGTTCCGCAGTCCACAAAGAGCAGACTCAGCGAACGGAGCGCCTCACGGAATTCCTCCTTTTCAACCATTTCCACCGGATCAAAGCTGAGCCATTGGTTCCATACCCCCTTGTCGGTTTCACAGGTTAAGGGGTTGAAGGGCAGACGGATGTTTTCGGGTGGGAGACGGAAAGGGTCGGGGGAGTAGGCGGAGGACATGGCAAGCATGTCGAGCAGGGGGAATTCACCCGACGGGGGTTTGAGGGTGGTTTCATACCGGGCAAAAAATTCGGTGAGGCTGCCGTTGTGTTTTTCAAGAATGCGTGCAGCAGCAGCAAAATTCGGTCGGTAGCAGAGGTCAAATGCCATGTCCCCGCTGTGGCTTGCAGCAGCTCCGAAGAGATCGGGGCGCAACATGGCAAGCCTCAGCGCTCCGAACCCTCCGGAGGATTTCCCTGCTATTGCGCGGTGAGGGCGTTCGGGCAGGGTACAAAGCGCAGCGTCCACACAGGGGACAATTTCTTCGGTGATATAACTTTCATAGTTGCCTGTTCCTGCTGAATCAACATATTGCGAGCCGCCGTAGCGAGTCATGCAGTCGGGCATCACAATAATGCTCTCCTCCATTTTTTTGTCTCTGATGAGACCTTCAGCCATTTCCACTACGGTTGGCCTTCCAAAGCTGTAGTTCATGAAACTGCGACCGGTTGAAGCAAATCCTGAAAGAAGATAGATAACAGGGAACCGCCGTTTACCGTTGTATGAGGGAGGCAGGTAGACGAGGGCATCGCGTTCTTCGGGGTCGCCGAGAGGGTTGCCTTGAAGTGTTCGCCCCGGGATGGGAAGGGTTGTCATTCTTGGTTTCCGGGGCTCTTGGGGGTGCTTCATTTCAGGGCTTCATTTTTACGGTTGACATGGGCTGATATCAAGATGCTGGCCTCATAGAGAAGTATCATGGGAATGCCTATGACGAGCTGCGTGACCAGATCGGTTGAGGGGGTGACAACTGCGGCTACAATCAGCAGGAAGACGATGGCGTGCTTGCGGTAGAAGCGCATGAAGGCGGGTGTGAGAAGCCCGATTTTTGAGAGAATGTAGGAAATGAAGGGGAGTTCAAACACCATTCCTGCCGTAAGGAGCGCTCCAATAAAGAAGCTGGTGTAGTCTTGGATGGATATGTTGTTTTCAATAAGAGTCGAACCGAACGCCGCAAAAAACTGGAGGGAGACGGGCAGAAAGACAAAATATCCGAAGGCAATGCCGGTGAAGAACGAAAGCGAGATGAAGAGAATGGAGAACCGGCCGGCCTGTCGTTCATGCTCGTGGAGACCGGGAGCTACAAACTGCCAGATTTGCCATGCCATGTAGGGGAAGGAGAGGATGAACCCTGTAAAGAAGACCGCCTGCAGGTAGAGCGATATCTGGCCATAGGGAACAAGGTTCTGCAGGACCAGTGTGTCGCTGCTTCTTTTGAGCGGGCCTATGATGACAACTTCAACAAGGAAATCGGCAAAAATGGCCGAGAGCGCCACCATAAGGATGAGGGCGATCGCTGAATGGATGATTCTCCCACGGATTTCGTCCAGATGGTCGATAAAGTTGAGGCCACGCCCATTTTCTTTTTCCTCTCCGTTGTTTTCTTCTGCTTCCTGTTCTTTCGGGGCGAGTGAACCCTCGCCGTCCGCTTCGGCCTGTGGGTTTCGGGTATCGGTCATCTCGGAACTTTCGGACGCTTCGGGTTGGCCGTCGTCGTTGCTCTCCGGCAGGGGTGATGTTTCGTCTGGTTCCTGGTTCATTGCTGCATGAAAAGTGGAAATGAGGGCTGCTGTAGAGGCCCTGTAAAACAGGGAATTTCAAAACATAGCAACAAAGATGCAAGTAGGCAAGAAAATGTTCCCCCTAAAGAGAGCGGGGTGGAAAGGATCATGTTTTTTGCTTGTGAGTTTTATCCTATTTTGAGTAACCACGGGACATTATTTTTATGTAATGCATGGATGGTAATTTTTGTTCACCCTATAGCATCCCGATCTGTTGAATATCAAAGATGTTACTGCGCCAGTTGCAGAGGAGCTTGTCCTGTTCCGTCAGAAGTACCGGGAGCGGCTGCGCAATCAGAATTCGCTTGTTGACAAGGTTACCCGTTATGTGCTTCGCCAGCAGGGCAAGCAGATTCGCCCTGTCATGGTGCTTCTTTCGGCATCGGTAGCAGGTGGCATCAGGGAATCAAGCTACCGGGCTGCAATAATGGTTGAGCTTCTCCATTCGGCTACCCTGATTCATGATGATGTGGTGGACGGTGCGGAGATGCGCAGGGGGATTGCCTCGATCAATGCCATCTGGAAGAACAAGATTTCCGTACTTATCGGTGATTATCTTCTCTCTAAGGGGCTGCTTTATTCACTGGAGTATAAAGATTACGGATTTCTCCATCTTGTTTCAGAGGCGGTCAGGAGGATGAGCGAGGGTGAGATTCTGCAGATACAGAAAACCCGCAGTCTTGATATTTCCGAAAAGGACTATATCAGTGTTATTTCTGACAAGACCGCCTCGCTTATTGCTTCATCATGCGCCATGGGGGCCGAGAGTGCTACCGATGACGAAGTGAAGATAGCCGCAATGAAAAAATATGGTGAGAATCTGGGGCTGGCTTTTCAGATTCGTGATGATACGCTTGACTATATCGGCGATTCCCGCAAGACAGGAAAAGAGATGGGGATTGATATCCGTGACAAAAAAATAACCCTTCCTCTTATCCATGCACTCGCCGCTGCCTCCCCGGCTGAACAGAGACGGGTCCGCGCCATTCTCAAAAGCTCGCGGAAGCGGTCGCAGCTGCGTGGTGAGGTAATGAACTTTGTGCGGGGCAAGGGAGGGATTGACTATGCCGGAGCTGTTGCTGAACGGTATGCAGCAGAGGCTGTAGGGGCGCTTGATGTGTTCCCTCCCTCAGAAGCGAAGACAGCGCTTCTGGGCCTTGTGGATTTTGTGATGAAGCGCCAACATTGATATGTGTGAAACCATTCTGATAATACCTATTACCGCACTGTGACAATGATGAAAAAAGCCGGATTGATTGTTCTGCTGGTTCTTGTGGCACTTGGTCTGTTTGACAGGGTTCTCATGCCTTTTATCGTGCGTTCCGGCAGTGTTTCCACTGTGCCCGATGTTACCGGTATGCTTTATGAAGATGCGGCATACCGTCTTGAACGGAAGGGATTCGACCCTGAAAAGAGATACCATGTGAAATATCTTTCCGGGGTGGATTCCAATGTTGTGCTTTCGCAGATGCCTGAAGCTGGTGCAAATGCGAAGCCTGGCAGAAGCGTTTCGCTGGTGGTGAACAGAAGGGAAAAGCCTACATATCCCATGCCGGACCTTATTGGGCGCCCTGAAGTGGAGGCGCGTCAGGCACTCAAACGATTTGATTTGATTATTGACGATGTACAGATCACTTCCGTCTACAGCAGGGAGGAGGATGGCCGCGTGCTTTCACAGTCTGTGCCGGTAGGTGTGCCAGTGAAGCCCGGAGCCGCTGTTTCTGTTATTGTGGGGCTGTATGAGGAGTCGGATGAGGGGGTTCGTAAAGTCATTGTGCCTGAAGTTCTCGGCATGTCGCTTTCACAGGCTGAACGGGTTATTGCCGGTGCGGGTCTGGAGCGGGGAAGAGTGCGGCGGGAGTATTCGGCCATTCTTGTTCCCAATACCGTCATCAGCCAAAAGCCTTCTGTCAGTGCCTATGTTTCGCCGGGCGAGAAGATTGATTTGACTGTTGTGACGGGTGACTGAACCCTGAAGGGCAGAGAACTTTATTTGTAGTTTGCCTTTTTGTAATCTTCACGAAGGTCTTTTATTCCTGTTGTGCGGTCGTTCCCATCACTGATGAATCCGAAATATTCGAGAATGATGCGAACTACAAGCCAGAGCCCTGCAAAGAGCAGCTGGATTGAGCTGAAGATGTTGGTGAGCACATTTCGTATCATGATGGCGGTCTGGTTCTTTTCTGTTCCAATAAAAAATGGCCACTCACTGGTTGAATGGCCATTGTAAAATGCAATACAGCGCGTAGATGTTTAGTCGGTCAGGCTGTCTTCAGCTTCAATCCAGTCATCAATATGCGACTGATCCTGACGCCCCTTGTTTTCCCATCGGTAGTAGGCTGAAATCCTGATCAGTTCCATCCGCTCTTCCGGCGTTACGGGAGTTGTGGATTTCTTTTTGGCAGATGTGGCTTTTTTGGCGGCGACAGTTTTTTCTTCAGCTTTTTTTGCCATGACTGGGTGGTAGCTATGATTGTTATGAAATACGGATGCCTGAAATGAAATACTGATGCCTGAACTTCAAATATTTATTTCCTGAAGATACGAAAGAATCTTGTTTCAGGACATTGAGAAGAGTATTTTTTTATGCCCCAACAGTAGCCGCTGATGTATGTCAGCGCCGTTTCTATTGCTGTTTGCGGCGGTGCTTTTACAATAGGTCAGTCGGCTCACATGAAGAAACATAAAAACGGCAAAAGAAACTGGAAAAGAAACTTACGGGTCTTTTTCTATGCCGTTCTCCGCAAAAGCCGCTACCTGAAGGGCAGCCATCGCACGGTTTTCCGACTTTCACTCGATGCACTGCTTGTTCAGCTCAACCTCAATCAGGATTTCCCTTTTCTTTTTGTTGCTATTTTTGTGGGACTTACCACCGGGTATGTGGCTGTAATGTTTCATGATGCCATTCTTCTTTTCAGCTCCTTTCTTTTCGGCGGCGCCGACCTTATTGCAAGCCCTTACCGCTATCTCATTCTTGCCATTATTCCAGCTCTTGGCGGTCTTTTTGTTGGTCTGTACAATGCATATGTGGTAAAAACCCGTCCTGGCCATGGCTTGGCTTCGGTGATAAAGGCTGTTGCACAGAATAACGGTACAATCAAAAAAAGCCACGGGCTCCATAAAACAGTGACTTCGGTGATGAGCATTGGAACGGGTGGCGGCGGTGGCAGGGAGGCTCCCATTCTTCAGGTTGGAGCTGCAATTGGCTCCACGGTCGGACAGCTGCTGAAGTTTTCTCCCGACAGGACTCGTACTCTTCTTGGATGCGGTGCCGCTGCAGGTCTGGCTGCTGTGTTCAACGCTCCGATAGGTGGGGTCATGTTTGCCATTGAGGTGATTCTTGGCGATTTCAGTGTTAAGACCTTCAGCCCGATAGTTGTTGCTGCTGTGGTGGGCACTGTGCTTTCGCGAAGCTTTCTTGGTGATTCTCCTACTTTTCAGGTCTCTCCCTACACGCTTGTTTCCAACATTGAGCTGCTGTTCTATTTCATTCTTGGAGTTCTTTCGGGTCTTTCGGCGGTGCTGTTCATCAAGACCTATTATGCTATAGAAGAATGGTTTATTCGTATTGAGAAACGCTACAACATTCCGATTTGGATGATTCCTGCAATCGGCGGTCTTCTCTGTGGACTTATCTGCATGTGGCTTCCCGGACTGTATGGTTACAGCTACAGTGTTGTTGACAGTGCGCTCAGGGGGGAGGAAACATGGACTGGCATGATAAGCGTTTATCTGCTCAAGCCGGTTGTTGCTGGGCTCAGCGTTGGTTCTGGCGGTTCTGGCGGCATGTTCGCTCCTGCCATGAAAATGGGTGCCATGCTCGGCGGCATGTTCGGCAAAGTGGTGAACATGATTCTGCCAGGAATGACCGCTGCTTCAGGTGCATATGCCCTGGTTGGAATGGGGGCTCTGACGGCAGGCATCATGAGGGCGCCTCTGACGGTTATTCTTATTCTCTTTGAGGTGACTGGCCAGTATGAAATTGTGCTTCCCATCATGTTTGCTGCTGTGACCTCCACGCTTGTTGCGAGTGTTGCCTACCGGCATTCCATGGAAACCTATGTGCTTGAAAAGGAGGGGGTGAGGGTTGGTTACGGCATTGCTCTTTCCGTTGCCGAAAACATTAGCGTACTTGATGTTATGCGCACCGATTTCATCAAATTCATGGATGTTACCCGGGTTGAAAAGGTGCTGGAGGTTTTTCACAATACTCCGGAATCGAACTTTCTTGTGACCAATGAAGAGAACCAGTTTGTGGGGATGATTCGCCTTGAGGAAATGAGTATTCTGCTGCGGGACGGTACTTTTGCGGGCCTTATAGCTGAAGATGTGGTCAAAAAGGAGGTGCCGGTGCTTTATGATTCATCGAAGCTTGATGAGGCGCTCAAATTCTTTGAGGTGGCCGATTACACCAATGTGCTGCCGGTGATTTCAAAACGGTCGGGGAAACTGCTCGGCATTGTCCGCCAGGAAGAGGCATTCTCCTATTACCGGAAGCAGATGAACCTTTACGGTTCCGACAGCATTGAGCCTGCCCGTAAGGCTTGAGGGACGCCGTTCAGTATACCTTTTTATCAGTCGTTCCGCCGGTACAGTGCGGTTGCCGAAATAACAAGCAGGATTGTGACGCCCGTCATAACCTGAAAAATCTCTTTTGGCACCAGAGAGTTGACTGCTAGCCCTCCGTACTCAAGCAACCCCATAAAGAGAGCTGATGCCATGACCCAGAGCGGGTGTGCAGCGGCTAACAGTGCAGTGGCAATTCCTGAAAAGCCCGCTCCGGTAGTCATTCCTGCTTCATAATATCCTTTATATCCAAGAACCAGATTAGCGGCTCCAAGGCCGGCGGATGCGCCTCCCAGTGCCATTGCAAGAAGCGTGTGCCGTGCCGGATTAATGCCTGCCCGTTTTGCTGCAAGAGGCTGCAGACCCGATGCTCTCATCTCTAATCCGTGACGGGTCCGGTAGAGGACTGCCCAGAAGAAGAGAGCAAGCGCTATTGCGGCAAACATCGAAGGATTTACCGGGGATGAAGGGAACCACCCGTACAGCTCGGAGAGCGGAGGAATTGCGGCGCCGGGTGCTATAGGGGCGCTGTGGGCTGTGGAGGGAACTGCGAAGTGGTGGAACAGGAGGTAGCCGCTCACCCCCTGGGCTATGAAGTTCAGCATAATGGTAGAAATGACTTCGCTTACCCTGTATCGGATTTTCAGGATTGCGGCAATGGACGCCCATCCTGCACCGGTGGCCATTGCAGCCAGAACACAGATAGGTATGGCTGCCCAGGGTGTAATGTTGGAGGGGAGTGCCGCTCCGCAGATGGCTGCAGCAATGGCTCCCATCTGAAGCTGCCCTTCGGCTCCAATATTGAAGAGTTTGAGATGAAAGGGGATGGCCACGGCCAGTGCCGAGAAGAGCAGCGTTGTTGCCTTGAAGAGCGCCTGCCCTGTGCCGTAGGGCGAGTCGAGGGTTGCGTGCACAATCCGTTCGGCCACCATGACGGGGTTGGTTCCTGTTGCACTGATGATGAGGGCATTGAGCAGGATGGCGAGAAGAATGGAGAGGGTGGGGAGAAGTGCCCGCTGAAGGGGGTTGTTCATGGGCTTGCTTTTCAGGTGATGTGAAGGCCAATCTCTTTCTGGAAAGCCACCCCGTCAAGCCGTTTCAGGGAGCATTCCTCCTCGTTGAACTCATGGGAAATGGCGCCGTTGTACATGCAGCCAATACGGGTGGAAAGGGTGATGACTTCTTCAAGTTCCGCCGACAGCAGAAGAATGGCGACGCCATGGCGGCGGGCGTCAATAATTTTGCGGTGTATGGTTTCAATGGCGCCTATATCCACACCCCGCGTTGGCTGAGCCAGTATCAGAAGCTTGAGGGCGGGGCGGGTCATTTCGCGAGCAACAACAACTTTCTGCTGGTTACCTCCTGAAAGGGAGCTGAGTGTCTGTTTCGCCGGGTTTTCGCATCGTATGTCATAGTCGGGTATGAGCTTGCCTGTGAGCTGAAGAAGTGCGTCGGTGCTGAATCCAGCGCTTTTATGGAGAGTTTTTTCCCGATGCCGTCCGAAAATGAGGTTTTCTGTGACGCTGAAAGAGGTGATAACAGCCTCGGTGTGACGGTTTTCGGGAACCGTACCAACCCCGCTGTCGATAATTTCGCGAGGGGAAAGCTCCAGCAGTGAGCGGCCTTCAAGCGTTATTGAACCGCTTAAGCCTTTCTGGCCCTGAAACATTCCTGCAAGTGCCTGCAGAAGTTCGCTCTGCCCATTGCCTTCAACGCCAGCGATGCCGTAAATCTCTCCTGCCTTTATGGAGAAAGAGAGGTCGCGGAGCTTTTGTGCTCCTCTCTGGTCTGACAGGCTCAGCTGTTCTACCTGCAGTAGCTCTTTGCCGGGAGTTTGCGGAGGGTTTTCAACCCGAATGAGTACTCTTCCTTCTACCATCAGTCCGGCCAGTTGCTTTTTTGTTGCTCCGGCGGTCGGTATGGTGCAGACAATTTCCCCCTTTCGCATGACGCTTACGGTATCGGCAAAGGAGAGCACTTCGTCAAGTTTGTGGCTGATGAAAATAATGGTGTGGCCGTTTTTGGCGAGCGTGCGGAGCGTTGTGAAGAGGCTGACGCTCTCCTGCGGGGTGAGCACGGCGGTTGGTTCGTCAAGAATCATGATAGAGGCATTGCGCAGAAGCAGCTTCATGATTTCAACCCGCTGGGCTTCTCCTACGCTGAGGCTGCTGACCTTGGTCTCGGGATTGAGGGCAAGAGAATACTCCTGAGCGCACTTGCGTATGCGGCTGTTGATTGCCTTTTTGTTCAGCGGAGTGAAGAGTCCGCACTCTTCGTAGCCGAGCATGAGGTTTTCCGAAACACTCAACTCCCCAACAAGCATGAAGTGCTGGTGAACCATCCCTATTCCCTTTTGGGAGGCCTCTCTTGGTGAAATGAACTGTGCTGGCTCGCCTCTGAGAATCAGTTCGCCTGAGGTGGGGCGAAGCATGCCTGAAATAATGTTGGTGAGGGTGCTTTTGCCGGCTCCGTTTTCACCTACAATGGCGTGAACCGTTCCCTCTTCAACCCTGATGCTGGCATTTCTGACGGCGGTGAATTGGCCGAACTTTCTGGTGATGTTCCGGGTCTGTATTGCTGCTGCCATTGTAGCCACTCTTCAGAGCCAGATCATGACGGTTTTGATGGACTCTTTGCTGTCGAGGGCTTTTCTGTATGCGCGCTCGTATTCAGCAACAGGAAAAATGTCGGTGAAAAATTTTTCACTCTCTATCCGCTCTTCCTGCAGTTCCCGTGCGGCTTTTTCAAGATGGGCCTCGGTGGTGAGGCTGGAGCAGATAATAACCGGCTCCTTGTGCTGCAGGAGGCGATAGTCGTAGGCGAGTACCTCATAGCTGCCCATGAGGAGGATTCTGGCTTCCTGCTTCATCAGCCGTGCGGCTTTTTCAAGGAGCAGGATTCTTCCTGTTGTTTCAACAACAAGGTCGTAGCTGTTGTTGAAGCTGTCGTCAAAATCGTCTATGTCGAGCGCAATGTTCTCTGCATGAGAGAGATGTCCTCTTATACCGAATGTTTCAACAGCGTCAATACGAGTAACGCCCAGCTGGCGGAGATACTCATTGACCATAAGGCCCACGGAGCCAAGCCCGAGCACAAGAACTCTGGAAGAGGGGCTGACGCCGGTTTTGTCAATAGCACTTATGGCGTAAGCTGCAAGACCGATAAGGAGGTCCCTATGGATTGACGGGCGGCCCAGAGGGAGAAGGTTTTTTCTGCTGGTCGGAATGATTTCCGCGTGGCATCCATAGTAGGGCTCAACTCCAGTCCAGCAATCGCCTTTGAATGCATAGACGAAGTCGCCTGGTTCAAGATCATTAACAGCAGGCCCTTTGGAGACAACCTGTCCGATAGCCTCACTGCCGGGCATGATGGGGTAGTTGAGTACCCTGTTGGAAACCGGTTTGTTGGTGAGGAGAAGCCGGTCGAGGCCGGGCGTTATTGTGGTGGCTATGGTTTTTACAACAACGGAATCTGGAGAGGATGCCTCATAGGTTGCGTGCTGCAGTTTGAGTTTGTTGGCTTTCTGCAGTACAAGTGCTTTTGCTGTCTCCTGCATGGTTGATTGGTTCAGTGTGAATTGGTTATTGCTCAGGCGGGCAGGAGGCCTGAAATTACCCATGAAATGCCGCTGATGCAGATTGAGCCAGCAACAGCCCACCAGAAGCCGTCAATGGTGAATCCGGATACAAGAGTTGCGGAAAGCTGAAGCAGAAGGGCGTTAATGACCAGCAGAAAAAGCCCCATAGAGAGGAGGATTACTGGAATGGAAAAAAGGATGAAGAGTGGCTTGACAATGGCGTTGATGAGGCCGAGGACAAGGGCTACAGAGAGTGCGGCACCAAAACTGTTGATGTGTATGCCTGAGAGTATATTTGCTGTGAGATAGACGGCTACGGCGTTGACGAGCCAGAAAAGAAGAATGTGTCCCATCGTGGTCCCTGTTTACGGGTTTGTTGAAGCTGAAAGTCTGATTGCTCTGACTTTGAACTTAAATGTACAAAACCTTTGGTTTCAAATGCCAAGTTCCGTGAGGGCGTCCTGCAGGGTTCTGCATCCGGCAATGCGTATTGGCAGCTTTTTGAGGGAGGGTTTCAGGTTGCGGGTATTTGCTTCTGGCAGCACAATGCTTTTGAACCCGAGGTGAGCAGCTTCGCGAATTCTGCGTTCGCTGTCGCTGATTGCTCTCAGTTCGCCCGACAGTCCTATTTCTCCCGAGCATGCTGCGGTGTCCTCAAGCGGCCGATTCATAAGGCCTGAGGCAACGGCGGCGGCAATGGCAAGGTCGGCGGCGGGTTCAATCAGCTTCAGTCCTCCCGCAATTTTCACGAACACATCCTGTCCCCAGGTCTCCATCTGAAGCCGTTTTTCAAGAACAGCAAGAATGATGGACATGCGTTTCAGGTCAAACCCCGTGCTGATGCGCTGCGGCATGGAGTAGTTGGTGTTCGATACCAGCGCCTGCACTTCTACAAGGATAGCCCGCGACCCCTCAATGGCTGCCAGTATCGAGTTGCCAGCCACATCGGTCTGCCTCCCGGAGATGAAAAACTCGCTTGGGTTTGATACCTCTTCAAGCCCGCTCTCTTCCATACGGAAGACCCCGATTTCATTGGTGGAGCCATAGCGGTTTTTCACAGACCGTATTATGCGGTACCGTTGATACCCTTCGCCCTCAAACTGCAGGACGGTGTCGACCATGTGTTCAAGGGTTTTCGGGCCGGCAAGGGTTCCCTCTTTGGTAATGTGGCCGATGAGGAAGAGTATGAAGTTCTGCATCTTTGCTGCTCGGATAAGAAGCGAGGCGCATTCGCGTATCTGGGTGACGGTGCCGGGGGAACTTTGGTACTGGGTTGAATGGACCGTCTGAATGGAGTCAACAATCACCAGCACCGGTCGTTCCTGCTCAATGACCGCAAGAATGGCCTCAAGGTCGGTTTCAGGAGCAAGCCAGAGGTTGTCGGCCTTCAGCTGCATCCGCTGGGCCCGTTCACGGATCTGGTTGGGCGACTCTTCCCCTGAAATGTAGAGTATCTTTGCCGGGCTGAGGCAGGTAGCCAGATGCAGCATGAGGGTTGACTTGCCGATACCCGGCTCACCTCCAACCAGAACGGCCGATGCTTTCATCAGACCGCCACCCAGAACCCGATCGAGCTCTCCTATGCCGGTCATGTGGCGATGGCCCTCATCGGGGAGAGCGTCATGCAGCCTGACGGGAGCCGTTGCCGCAAACCCCGTACCCCCTTCTTTCCGGCTTTTTGGTTCCGGTGCGATTCTAGTCTCCTCAAGCGTTCCCCAGCTCTGGCATTCAAAGCATTTCCCCTGATATTTCAGGGATACGGCTCCGCACTCGGAACAGACATATTTAGTGGTCTGTTTAGCCATCCGTTCAGAGGTTGTGCGTGCGTTCAAACGAGTGGAGCGTGTTTTTTAGTAGCATGGCAATGGTCATGGGGCCTACGCCGCCGGGAACCGGTGTCATTGCTGATGCCACTGCTGAAACGCCCTCGAAGTCGACATCGCCAACAAGGCGGGTGCCGCTTTTGGTGGTGGCATCGTCAATCCGGTTGATGCCCACATCAATAACCACTGCGCCCTTTTTGACCATATCCGGGGTAATGAATTTCGCACGGCCTATGGCGGCAATGAGAATATCGGCCTGACGGGTGTAGGAGGCAATGTCTTTCGTGGCTGAATGGCAGATGGTGACCGTACAGTTCGATTCCTTAAGTTTCTGGAGCATAAGGTTGGCCATCGGTTTGCCTACAATGTTGCTGCGCCCCACTACCACACAGTGCTTGCCGCTCGTTTCAATGCCGTAGCGGCCGAGCAGTTCAAGAATGCCGTACGGGGTGCAGCTGACAAAACATTTGTCGAGATGGCCCATAACTAGTTTCCCGAGGTTTTCAGGATGGAATCCATCCACATCTTTTTCTGGGTCAATGGCCAGGGTGACGGCGAACTCGTCAATCTGCTTTGGCAGGGGTTGCTGCACCAGGATGCCGTGGACGGCAGGATCGAGGTTGAGCGAGGTGATGGTGTCGAGCAGATGTTCCTGGGGTGTATCGGTCGGCATTGTAATTATAGAGGAATTCATGCCGATCTCTTTGCATGTTTTTGCTTTATTGCGTACATAAACCTGCGACGCCGGATCCTCACCCACGATAATAACAGTCAGTCCGGGGACTTTCCCTGTTTGTTCGCGGTAGCGGTCAACGCTTACTTTCAGTTCGTCTTTAAGCTCAAGTGATATTTTTTTTCCGTCAATGATCAGCATGATTCAGTGGGGCTTATAATTTATTTGATGGGATGTTTCAGGTTTCCGTTTCTCGCTAAAGCATATAGCTATGAAAAAAAGAGCGAACGGGCAAGTGCCTATTTGCTTCAACCAGTTACGGGTTTTGTACCATGGGGATTTTATCTGTAGGAGAAGTACTTGTTGAGAGGGATATTCTCGATTCTTTTTTTTCGTGTGACCTTCATGCATGCAAGGGTTGCTGCTGTGTGGAGGGTGAGCTTGGCGCTCCCCTCAGCGAAGCCGAGGCAGCCGTTCTTCAGCAACCCTCGGGCGAGGTGCTGAGAATGCTTCCCGACGCCAACCGGCAATGGATTGCCCGCCATGGAACAGTGGAGGCCTATCAGGGGTCGCTCTATACCCGCACGCTTGGCGGAAAAGAGTGCGTGTTCAGTCTTATTCGTGACGGTATTACTCTCTGTGCACTTGAAATAGCCTGTAACGAGGGAGATACGGCGTTGCCAAAGCCCATCTCCTGCCGTCTTTTTCCATTACGGGTGCGGAAAAAGTTCGGATTGCCGTATCTTGTGTATGAACAGCATGGTATGTGCCGACAGGGTAAATTGCTCGGCTTGGAGCGGAAAGTTCTTTTGGTTGAGTATCTCCGTCCGCACCTTGAAGAGCTGTATGGCAAAGCCTGGGTGAGCCTCCTCCTCTCATTTTCTGATTCCTACGACCTTCATGGCTGAATTCAGGTTGCAGCAGAAGCAGAAAGCACAGCTTTCCGCCCAGCAGATTGTCAGCAGTCAGTTGTTGCAGCTTCCGCTTGCCAATCTTGAACAGCGTATCTACGAAGAGCTTCAGGAAAATCCGCTGCTTGAGGCGGTTGAAGCGGAAAAAGATAATTCGCTGGACGAACGGGAGCGAAGTCCCGCCTCCTCGGGTAGCCAAAGCTCCGGAGAACATTTTTTTCAGGCGGTTCAGTTTGACAGCTTCCATGAAATTCTTCTCAAGCAGCTCGCGCTGCAGGAGGGAATGGGACGCTGTGAGGTGCAGATAGCCATTGAGATTCTTGGCAATCTGGACTCAGACGGCTACTTCGTTGAAGAAGCAGAGGTGATTATTGACAGTCTCAGGCTTGCGGGGCTGGAAACGGACGGTGAGACGGTTGAAGCAATCCGTCAAAAAATTCTCAATCTCGATCCGCCCGGCGTTGCTGCCGAGGATCTCAGGGAGCGTTTGCTTGTGCAGTTGAATTCTTCATCCGGCAAGACTCCCGACAAGGTCCGTGAAGCGGCTGAGGTAATCCTCCGTCACCATTTTGATGATTTCATTCATCGCCGCTTTGAGCGGCTTGTCAAGAAGCTGCAAAATCCACCCGAAGAAATACAAGCAGCAATCAACGCAATTATCGGGCTTGATCCTCACCCTGGAATTTTTCAGGATGAAGGGGGCCATTACATTTCACCGGACTTTATTGTTTCTTTTGAAAACGGTGAACTCACAGCCTCTATCAATGACCGGAGCGCCCTTTCAGTGAAGGTCAGTGACCGATATCGCGACATTCTCGGAAAAAGGCAGGGGTCGAAGGAAGACCTGCAGTTTATCCGCCGGAACCTGCAACGGGCCAATGAGTTTGCAAGCGCGCTTGAAACCCGGCGTCAGACCATGCTCAAGGTGATTGAGTCGCTCATGAAGCACCAGTATGCTTTTTTTGCCGACGGCCCGTCTTTTCTGGTGCCGCTCGGTATGAAAACCATAGCCGCCGATGCAGGGCTTGATATTTCAACCATCAGCCGTGCAGCAAACAGCAAATATGTACAGACGCGGTTCGGGGTTTTTGACCTGAAGTATTTTTTTACCGGCGCAATTCAGACTGATGATGGCGAGGATGTGTCGAGCAAGATCATCAAGCAACATCTTGCCGACATGGTAGGGGCTGAGGACTCGTCGAATCCGCTCTCAGACGACAGACTCACGGCAATGCTCGGGGAACAGGGGTTCCAGATAGCCAGAAGAACGGTTGCAAAATACCGTGAACAAATGCAAATTCCAGTGGCAAGACTAAGGAAAAAAATATTTTAATCGAATGAAGCATTCAGAAGAGTCCCGCATCCGTTCAACAACGGTTATAGGCGTGTTGCGTGACGGAAAAGCGGCGCTTGGCAGCGATGGTCAGATGACGCTTGGCAACACAGTAGTTAAACATTCAACCAGAAAGATCAGAAGCCTTTACCATGGCAAACTGCTCGCAGGATTTGCCGGTGCAACGGCTGATGCAATAACCCTGCTTGACCGTTTTGAGGAGAAGCTTGAGGCCTACAATGGAAAGCTTGAGAGGGCTGCTGTTGAGCTTGCCCGCGACTGGCGGACCGACAAATATCTCCGTCGCCTTGAAGCCATGCTGGCTATTGTAAGCAGCGAAAAAGCGCTCATCATTTCCGGGACTGGTGATGTTATTGAGCCCGAGGATGGTATTGTGGCAATCGGGAGCGGGAGCATGTATGCTCTGGCTGCAGCCCGCGCCCTCATGAAGCATACCGGCCTCCATGCACGCGACATTGTGCAGGAGAGCCTCAAGACGGCCGCCGACATCTGTATTTATACCAACGATCATATCGTTGTTGAGGAGGTTTGAGCCTCCCCGACCTTTCAGAAAATTTTCTAAATGCATGCAATGACCCTGAAGAAAGAATCCTCCGTTTTTCTCCCTGAAGAGCCCGAAGTGAAGGGTGGAACCCTTGGCGCGGAGCACTTGACACCACACCAGATTGTGGCCCTGCTCGACAAATACATCATCGGCCAGAAAGAGGCCAAAAAATCTGTAGCCATAGCCCTTCGCAATCGTCTTCGCCGCCAGAATGTGGGTGAAGAGCTGCGTGATGAAATCATGCCGAACAACATCATCATGATCGGCCCTACCGGCGTTGGAAAAACTGAAATCGCCCGTCGTCTGGCAAAACTCGCAAAGGCACCCTTCGTAAAGGTGGAGGCTTCCAAGTTCACCGAGGTCGGCTATGTGGGTCGGGATGTTGAGTCCATGATACGCGACCTTGTCGACCAGTCTGTTGCATTGGTGCGGAGTGAAAAGTCGGAAGAGGTTCGTGAAAAGGCGGCAGCTCATGTTGAAGAGCGCATTATTGACATTCTGCTTCCTCCTGTTGCCGGTTCAGGTGAGGATGATATTCAGGATGCGGTCATAGAAGGGGAGGAGGTTCCATCTTCCTCCTTTGAGTCGAAAGACGAGTCTGTCGAACTCAACCGCCGGAGCCGCGAGAAGATGCTCAAGCGGTTGCGCGAAGGCAAGCTGGAGGATCGCCAGATTGAGATGGATGTGTCGGGTGATTCTTCGGGCGGGATGATGCAGATTTTCGGCCCGATGGGCCAGATGGAGGAGATTGGCGGGATTATGCAGGACCTGATGAACGGTCTTCCCCGCAAGAGCAAAAAACGCCGTGTGACTATTGCTGAAGCCCGCAGGATTCTTGAACAGGAGGAGGTTCAGAAGCTGATTGACATGGACAGTGTTGTGAAGGAGGCCATTATAAAGGTGGAGCAGTCGGGGATCGTTTTCATTGACGAGATTGACAAAATTGCCGCACCCACAACAGGTGGCGGAGCCAAGGGGCCGGATGTGAGCAGGGAAGGGGTGCAGCGCGATCTTCTGCCAATTGTGGAGGGTTCCAATGTGGCCACCAAGCACGGTATGGTCAAAACCGACCATGTGCTCTTCATCGCCTCAGGAGCTTTCCATGTGGCAAAACCCTCTGACCTGATACCTGAGCTTCAGGGCCGTTTCCCTATCCGTGTTGAATTGAAAAGCCTTACTGAAGAGGATTTTTACCTTATTCTCACCCAGCCACGCAATGCCCTCATCAAACAGTACCGTGCTTTGATGGGAACGGAAGGGGTGGATCTCCAGTTTACCGACGGATCCATCCGCGAGATTGCCCGCACCGCCGCTGTTGTCAACGAGAGTGTGGAGAATATTGGAGCGCGGAGGCTGCATACCATTATGACCAACCTCCTTGAGGAACTCATGTTCGACATTCCAGAAAACATGTCGAAAGGCAAAGTCCTTATTGATGAGGATATGGTGAAGGCAAAGCTGGACCATGTTGTTTCCGACAGGGACCTCAGCCAGTATATTCTGTAACTCTGACCTGTAACGCAGACCAACAACCATGAGCCAGCACAGGATTCTTGTTCTCAACGGCCCAAACCTTTCCCGTCTCGGAAAGCGCGAGCCAGCCATTTATGGCCATACAACGCTGCAGGAAATCAACACCGGTATTGCTGACGCCTTTCCCGAAATTGCATTTGAATTCTTCCAGTCGGAAGATGAGGGGGAGCTGCTTGAAAAGCTATTCCATGTTGAAGATCATGGGGGCTGCATGGGAGTGGTGCTGAACGCTGGCGCCCTTACCCATTATTCAATAGCCCTGCGCGACGCCATCAGTGCCGTTAAGGTGCCGGTGGTTGAGGTGCACCTCTCAAACATCTACGCCCGTGAGGAGTTCAGGAGCAAATCGGTGATTTCTGCGGTGTGCTATGGGGTTGTCAGTGGGTTCGGTGAAGAGAGCTACCATCTTGGCGTGCGCGCACTCATTTCCCTTAAAGAGAACGGCAGCAGGTAGTAGGGGATTCAGTCGTCCTGCAGTTTCTCCAAGAGACGGCGCATCTGCCGAAGGCGGCGGCGGTCGCTGTAAAAGAGGATTGGTTGGTCCATCGCCGCTTCCATCAGAACCACGGCCTCTTTTTTATGCCCCAGCTCAAGCTCCACCAGAGCGAGCTCATGGTAGTTTCTTATCACTCTGGGGTCGAGCGTAATGGCCTTCTGCAGTGCTTCTTTTGCGTCTTCATAGTCCCCCTCCGGCATTTTTCCCACGAAGGTTCCTCCCATCATCCGCTTGAACCAGCCGATGCCGGCTGCCTCGCGGTAGTATGAGCCCAGCATTGAGAGCGCTGTCTGGTCGTTCGGGTTCAGGCGAAGGGCCGTGTCCAGTTCCTGCTTGATCTCTCCAGCGCTGCGGAGCTTCTCCTTTGTTCCGCTTTTTTCTACAGCCAATCCCAGAGCTGCAGCCAGCCATGCATGTCCGTCCGCGCTGGTGCTGTCTATGGCTATGCTTCTGCGAGCATGCACAACCGCTTTCCGGTAATGCGCAACCCGTTCCTCCGTCCTGTCGTGGCGCAGAGATTCACCGAGGCTGACTTCAAGGCGTGCAAGCTTCCACCAGATTTCGGCGTTTCTGGGTTCATGGGTTGCAGCTATGGAGTACAGTGAATCCGCTTTGTGGTACTGCATTTTCCAGAATGCTCTGTCGCCGCTGTTTATGGCAGTTGCCGCCTGCGGTGTAGCGGCTTTCGTATCACAAGGCTGAAAAAGAGTCACAAAACTTATAATGGCGGCACAACCCAAAAAGGCAGCAATGGTTGAAAATCGAAGGTGGGAAGTGATGGCTGGTGTTCCTGTCATGTATTCTTACTTGAACCAAATGGATTTTGGGTATGTTCGGTGAAGATTGCGGTCGAAACCCAGCCAATGGCCTGAAGGGAGGAGCATCATAAGCAGGGCGAACAGCATGAGAGGAGGCAACGACAGGTTATAATACGCACCGGCCGCAAAATTAAGGAAAAGGAAAAGAGCAAAAGCCGCATTGGCCCTCACCGCAATACCGGTAATCAGCCCAATGGCAATACTGAGTTCGCCAACCGTCACAATCCAGGCAATAGGCATGGCCAATGGAATGGCGAAGTGCTCAAGGTACTGCGCCTGGAACGACCCCGCCTCAAGCTCAGAAAGCCGTAGCCTGAAGAACCCCTCCATCAGGTCAGTCCACAGCCATCCTTTCACCAGCTTGTGCCAGAACCCATAGACAAAAAAAGCCGCAAAAAGATAGCGGCTCAAGAGGAACAGAATCACTCCAAAGCTTGTAAACGGGTGCTCTCGCATCCAGTCCGCCTTCCACCGAAAACCGCTCATTATACTCAGCTGCAATGTGTTGCTGCAAACTCCTTCTGATAATCTCCACCCGAAGTATACGCAATATTCCCCTTAAAGTGCCCGTTTGCAGACATGCGTTGAGGCAATAAGATGATTAATGATATGAGGTCTTATCGGTTGCGCGACATAAAGTTTATGTCCTTTTGCGTTTTATAGGCTTGAAAGGGGCGGCTTCATGTATTTTTTATATAATTTCAAGTTATGAGTAATAAACTCTTACGGTAGAACCAAGATTCATGCTCCGTATTGGGTTCGGGTCTTGAATACAGAAAAGGTAAATCAGCATTCAGCTCAAGGATTTAAATTCTTTTTATGTCCATACGCATGTATTGCTCTCACTGTGGAGCCTATGTCGGTGATTGCGGTCATGTTCCCGGGGGTTTGACTGCACCGGTAACATTGTCCTCAACCTGCAGTAACTGCAATCAGCACTTTTCCGTTACCTGCAATGGTTCAGGCCTTATGACGGCAGCTGAAGAAGTGGATTGCACCAACTGTGAACTGTAGAAAAGAATCTTTGCCTGACTCCAAACACAATTTCCCATGAAAGCGATTCGCATCAACAACTACTGTTTCGACCGCATTCACCTCTGGATCCAGTATGACTGGAAAATCCCTCAGTTTACCGAGGTAGTGATTGAGATATTCTATCCGGAGAACCGTCAGGCAAACGGCCTCTTGATGTTCAACCATGGGTTTCTTATCGGCAACGACCTTCTTTTCTATCCGAAAAAGATCATTGGCGCACTCCTTAATGACAATCCACTCTTTGGTATCAACCCTTCTGCATTTTACAACTACAGCGAAGCAATTGTTGGGCAGAACTGGGCAATGGCCTTTGTAAGCAGCTCTAACACACAGAATGTTATTGTTCCCGGCATTGATATTGGTGGTAATCCCAGAGTGGGCCAGGAAGCTTATGCCGCAGCCTCATATCTTATCAAATACGGGGTAACCGACTTCTTCTACAGAGAAGAGACCCGAGGAAGGAACAGTGCATTTTATGACAATGCGCTCTCTTCCACAGCCAAATTCATGCGCTCCAACAATGTGATCTTTGCCGGACACTCCGTTGGCGGAGCGCACGCCCAGGTAGCTGCCTGTGGGTTTGATGCCCTGCATGAACTTGGTAAAAAGAGCTCGCGGCCGTTCAACCCGGTTATGTATGACAGAGAGTTCCTCCCCGCCTACTCGGAGCGGCTTTCCGAATGGAACCCAGCCGAACGCGCAAATCCAGTTGGGCTTGTCCAGCTTTCACCCGTAGACCAGAAGGCACCGCTCTTCTCTCCCGGGATGCAACCTTACAGGGAGGTGCTGGCTGAAAGCCCCATGCCAATAGTGATGATTGTAGGGGAGTGCGACTGTGCATGCCTTGATGATTCAAAGCCGCCGGCATGGTCTCCAACCCCAGGCGACACCTCACAGTTTACGCAGCTTGCCCCTGCTGCCAGCAACTCCTGGGCTGTTGCCGCCCGCGTCGCCAAAGGCAGCCACTGCGGCTACCTGACAGACAATAACGAACTCTGCACCATGGCAGATAAACCCTCACAGTGCAAGCGCTGTCCGGGAGTTGATACATACAAGCCAAACGCTGCTGAATCAGCATTTACAGCCGACCTGTTCAAGGAATTCATTGCACTCTATCCAGGAGCGGATGGATTTGTTGGTGACCGCAATGCTTGGATGAACAGCACATTCATGACCTGGCTCAACAGGGAAAGCCCAAATGGCACTGTGAAGCTTGTGCCATTTAATGGTGGGCAGTATGTCGATAGGGTTTGAGGAACTGTAAGTGAAGTTTTTTGGCGAAGAAATGTCCAGAATGATATACCGATTCTGAAATATCTGAGATTGTGCTTCTTGCGGATCTCCATCAAGGAGTTTCCCTAAACCAGCTCATCGAGATCGTCAATGAGCTGAATGGGATTGGATGTGCGCTTTTGCTTCTGCTCTGCTTTCAGAGTGAACTCCTGAGCACTTCCACAATGTTAGCCGCACTCATAGGTGGACGGCCGGGAAGGCGGCCTTCAGCGTCGTGGACGACCTGTAGCGTGTCTTGTGCATACTGCTCAAGCAGGCCCTCTCCGATCTTCATTTCACCGAGGCTGGTGGGGCAGCCGATCGAGGCAAGGAACACCTCAAAGCGGTTGATGCCTTCCATGGCAACTGCCGTGTCTTCCGTGCCGTTGAGAGGTATAGAGAAGATGCGGTTGGCGAACTGGGCAAAACGGGCCGGACGGTTGCGGGCGGCGAAGCGCATCCATGAAGGGTTGATGGCGGAGAGGCCAGCGCCGTGAGCGATGTCGTGGTGGGCGGATATGGAGTGTTCAATCATGTGCACCGGAAAGGCAGAGGCCGTGCCGGTCTGCACCCATCCGTTCAGTGCTACCAACGATGCCCATTGTACCTGTTCGCGGGCCTGGAGGTCGTTTCCATCGGCTATTGCTTTCGGGCCCCATTCCATGGCGGTGAGAATGACTCCTTCGGCAAACCGATCCTGAAGGGGGGTGCCGTCAATTCCATTGAAGTACGATTCCGTTACATGTGTAATGAGGTCGCATATGCCGTATGCAGTCTGGTCTATTGGTACACTCACGGTCAATTCGGGGTCGACCACAGCGGCTTTCGGATAGAGGCATTTGGCAGACACCACTGACTTGAGGGTGCTCTTTTCATCAGTGATGACGGCGCCCGAGTTCATTTCAGAGCCGGTTGCGGCAAGGGTTGGCACGGTTATGACGGGAAGGGCGCGATCGGGAAGCCGGCGGTCGGGCTGGCCGTGGGCCATCATGTTCCAGGGATCCCCTTCGTAGAATACGGCTGCGGCCATAACCTTGGCTGCGTCCATGACGCTGCCGCCGCCAAGGGCAACAACCACATCGCACCCTTCACTGCGTGCGGTGTCGGCCCCCCGAATAACCGTAGAAATCCGTGGGTTGGGTTCCACACCGGCGCATTCCGCGATTTGCACACCAGCAGCGCTGAGGCTGCCAACAGCGCGCTGAAAGGTGCCGTTTTGCTTCACGCTACCGCTGCCAGTAACGACAAGGGCTTTCCTGCCGTATTCGCGGACCACTTCACCGAGTTTTGAGAGGGTTCCTGTGCCGAAGACTATGCGGGTCGGGTTTTGGTATTCAAAGTGCATGATGTATTCATTGAATGAAAAAGCTGTTTCTGTTTTAATATATAAGACTCTTCAATCATCCGCCAAGGATTTAACCCATACCTCTGACCATAAGCACTCTTGATAATCGGTCGTTTGATGAGACAGCAGGGAAGTGGGGGCAAGAGCCCCCTTTTTATTGCCTTTTCTGTCTTATAAAAGCGTATCTTCTATCTATACGCCAGATACCCATAAAAACAACCATTATTCAAGAAT
>JAVCDF010000004.1 GCA_030765725.1 Candidatus Chlorobium antarcticum
TTTAAGAGGGGCCGGCGGGATGCAGTTTCGCTCCGCTCCACTGCCTGCCACCAGCCCTCCTCTCATCATCAAAATATAGCTTATTAAAACCTTGTGTTTCACGACATCAATTCACAATCGCGGGGCTGCCATGCAGCTTTCGGCACCGTGAAACGATTGCAGAAGAACGATGGTAAAAAAATTGTTTACAAATGGAATATAGGATGAAGCGAACACAAAACGGAAATATGGACAGGTTCCTCTCTGAGGACTGAGGCTATTTCCAAAAGCTATGCTTTAGGCATCTGGTACTCGGTCTGTGATGGCTTCTCTGATTTGGGGCATCTGGGAATGCTTTCCTTATTTTTTGATCCATTTTTCGACAATTATGCCAAACACGATCCTAACTGAAGTGGACCCAATCGACCAGACAAAAAGAAGTTGGGTTTAAGGTAGCAACCTGACCGCCGGCTTTACCGAAGCGAATACTCAGCAAACTGAAAACGGAGTGGAATACTGGCTCGCCTGCGAAGTATCTGGATACTCAATTTCTTATCATTTTGTTGACAACAACAAAATGATCCAAATGCCACTTCTCCCTACTGGAGGAGCAGCAGCGGATAGCGGGAATATTGTCAGCGTACTACGAGCTGATCGAGAACAGCCTCATCTATCGTAAGTTGATTTCAAAGCACTGCACGATCGATTGAAGAAGTCTAAACATCGAAACACAGATCGGGAGATCCTCAAGGCCGCAATTCGGGCTCAATAAGACGCGAACCGGACAACTACCAGTTCGGCTTCTGACGACATCAGCGCCCATCCAGAAGCCAGTGCCAAATCATTTGGCAAGTTCATGGAGAGCGTTCCGGTATTTGGATGTGGCGCGGCGTACCGCCTTCATTTGCGCTGCAAATTCGGGGCCGTATGGCGTAACAGTGTACCCAGTTGGGGTTTCATTTAAAAACACCGTATCGCCTTTCTTTACCTTGAGGCGATCAGCTGCCTCCTTTGGCAGAATAACGCCTGTTGAATCAACAATCTTTATTACCTTCGCACGCATATAAGATATTCTCTGTTTTTGTTATATCACCCCTCTGCAGTCTCCCTACCAGCCGGAATCAGGAAAAACACCGTCAAGTTGGCAAAGCATCCCATTACCAATCCATCAATCCCATAGGGGGCATGGAGCAGGCTGTTCCAAAGGAGCGCTGTCGCAATTCCGGCTACGGCACCTCCGATGAACCTGCTTTTAGTCGTTCTGAACCCAAGGATTGCTGCACCAAGCGGGACGACTACCGTAGGAGCCCAGAAGTTATATGCATAGATGAGAATGTCGAGAACGCTTTCGATTGAGAGGGCGAAAATAACCGACCCTACACCCACAATAAGCGTTGTTGCCCTAGCAAGGAACAGTTCGGCTGAGGGTGCAAGCGGGGTTTTGCGCAGAGGAGCTACAAGGTCATTGCTGAAGGCTATTGCCGCTCCGTTGAGGAATGAGTCGGCTGAAGACATGATGATTGATATGATTGCTGCAATAACGATGCCCTGAAGCACCGGGTGAAGCGAAGCCTGCACAACAAAGGGCAGGGCTAAATTGGGGTTAAGTCCGGGATCAAGCGAAAGGGCTACAATTCCTATCAGTCCCGTAACGGCGAAAAACGGAATTGAAAAAAGTCCGCTGAACAGCGTTCCTCTTGATACATCCCGTTCCGTTTTACCGATAAGAAGGCGCTGGACATAGGGAGGAACAAGGGTTTCGCCAAGAACAAATGTGAGAAAGAGAGACACAAGCGCTACAATCCCAGCGGGGGTTGAGGGCAGTTGGAGATGAGCGGGAGGAATGCGCTGTATCATTGTGCCCCACCCTCCGGCATACTGAATGCCATAAAAGAGGGTAAGAGGAATGCCCACGCCCAGCACTACAAACTGCATCACATCAGTCCAGATAACCGAACGCATGCCTCCAATCGAGGTATACGCAATGACAATGCTGCAGCCTATAAGAATGCCGGTAGTCCGGTCAATACCAAGAAAAAGATTGAAGATATACCCCATGGCGCCGACCTGCGCACCAAGGATACCCGCGCAGAGAACCACACCGAACAGTCCGCTGAAAATCCTTGCACCTTTTCCGTAATGGGGTTCCATGATGTCGCCCACGGAAATGGCATCGGGATACAGCTTCATCCTGGGAGCAATGAAAAGCGCCACCAGAATTTCCTTGAGACTGAACCCCCAAAGGGCGAGAATATTGGCAATACCAATAAGGAAAACCTTTTCGGCATTGCCCATGGAAAAACCGCCGCCTATAAACGATGCTGACAGGGTGGCAAAAATAACCATCGAGCCGAATGATTTTCCTGCAACGGCATACTCCTTGATGTTGGTTACCCTGCGACCGGCAAGAATGCCGACAACAAGGACAGCGAAAAGATAGACTATGACGATAATGTTCTGCATAGAAGATAAGTGGGGATTATGGCAGGGCGAATGCTCGAATGAGTAAATATAGTGAACTTTCAGTACTCTTCGATATAGTACTCGCCGGGATCATCGGAGTGGTGGCGTCGGTAGCCAAACCCTTCAAGCCAGAGGGAGAGGTTGTGGACCATCTGGGGCTTGCCTGAAATGAAAAAGTGGGTCCATTCAGGGTCGGGGGTGATGTTGAACTCGTTCTGGAGAAAATCGTTTTCCAGCAGGTTCTCTATCGTTGAACGCCTGCCCGACCACTCTCTGTCAGCTTCGGTAAGAGTGGGGACATAAAAAAAATTGGGGTAGCTCTTCTCAAGGAAAACCAGTTCGCTGAAATACCCCAGATCTTCGCGGTGTGCTGCTCCCTGAATCACAATCATCTTGCTTTCAGGCCGCTCAACAATGTGCGTGCGGAGAAAACTGATGTATGGGGCTATACCGGTTCCGGTAGCCACCATTATGATGTCGCTCCCGTCGGGGGTTTCATTGAGCAGAAATCCACCTTTAATGGTGTCGCCAGCATGCAGGCGGTCACCGACTTTCAGATTGAACAGCCTCGGGCTCAGCTGACCGGACTTGATCTGGGAAATATAGAACTCAAAGAGACATGTTTCCGTGGAGTGCGAAGCTATTGCGTATGGACGGTGAAGAAGCTGTGCACCCGGCAGCAGTTCGGATTCGGGTTCAGAATTCGGGGAACGCTTTTCGCGCCCGTAAAGCCCGAGCAGCATGTTCTGGCCGGCAAGAAATTCCTGCCTCGGTTCATCAGTTTCAATCTGGAAAATCATCAGGTCGGGGGTGACCATGGTAATACCCCGAACAGTGGCGTTGTAAGAAATACGATCCATCATGACCTCCTTCTGTTACCTGTTGACCCTTACTGCAATACTGCCAAATAAGCATATACAACCCACTCCTGACCCAAAAGTGTTCAGTGCTGTGAGGATTTCCAGCCTCCACCGAGGGCACGGTAGAGTTCGGCCATGGAGGAAAGGTGCTGACGACGGATGTCGGCCAGCTCCAACTGAGCGCCAAGTGAAGCATTCTGCGCAATGATAACCTCAAGGTAGGTTGCTAAGCCACTCTGGAAAAGCAGGTCACTGTTGTCAACCGCCTGCTGTAATGTTGTTGCTCGGCTGGCCGCCTCAACTTCACGGGTCTGAAGTGCCCGTAGCTGCACAAGCGCATCGGAAACCTCACCTACGGCGAGCAGTATTGTCTGACGGAATGCGAGTTCAGCCTGGATGCTCCTGATTTTAGTCTGGCGGAACTCGGCATGAAGACGCCCTTGCTGAAAAATCGGTTGGAGCACAGCCCCCTGCACAACTCCGAAAAGCGAACCGGGAGTTGAAAACCAGTCGGATGCTCGGAAAGCATTGAGCCCCCCTTCAGCAGTGAGGGTAAATGAGGGGTAGAGCGAAGCCAGGGCCGCTCCAGCATTTGCATGGGCTTCACGCATGCCAAGTTCGGCGGCTTTCACATCGGGCCGGTTCTCAAGAAGGGATGCGGGCACACCTGCAGGAAGATTGTCATGCACTGCTTCCTGAAAGAGTGGCTCACCGCGTTCTACACTTGAGGGCATATGCCCAGTAAGAATGCTGATGGCGTTTTCACGGGCGGAAACCTGCCGTTCGAGTTCAGGAATTGCAAGAGCAATGGCTGAACGGGAGGCCTCCTGTTGCTGAACGGCAAGGAATGTGACCTGCCCTGCGTCATACTGCAGGCGCACCATCCGGAGAGTGGTGTCGGCAAGGGCAAGATTTTTTCGGGAAATATCAAGCTGAGCGTCGAGCATGAGCAGCGAGTAGTAGCTGTCGGCAACATCGGCCACCAGCCTTGTCTGCACGGCACGGGCCGCTTCCCGGGTTTTCAGGTAGGCGGCAAGGGCTGACTTTTTGCGGCTTCTGATCTTTCCCCATATATCAGCCTCCCATGAGAGGGAGCCCTCTGCGCTGTAGTCTTCAACTGATTTGTCGGAACCCGTAATGGCGCTGGAGCCATTGTCGGAAGGACGGCTGAGGCTTGCATCGGCTCCTATGCTGAGGGTTGGCAGGTAGCCAAGCTTTGCCACTTTGGCACTCTGGCGGGCGTAGTCAATGTTTTGGAGAGCAACCTGCAAATCAAGGTTACCGGCAACGGCGGAGTCAATAAGAGCAACCAGCCTTTTATCGCCGAAGAATTCGCGATAGGGCATGGTGGCTATAGACGAGCTGTCTGCCGCTATACTCCCCCTGTACTGGGCTGGCAGGGCAATGTCGGGGCGGTGATAGGAGCCGTTCATTGTACAGGATGAGAGTGCATATCCTGCGAGAAGCAGCAGAGATGGCGCAACAGCCGTTCTTATTCCTGTTCGGCTTTTCACTGCTCCCCCCTGATCTTCTGTTCATTTATGAGTCTCTCTTCAAGCAACTCCCCCGCATCTACTATTTCAGCCGCTGGTCCTGTAAGCCTCTCCTGAAGATACTGGAATACCACAAAGAGCACCGGAACCACCAGTAGACCGAGCACCATACCGATAAACATGCCGCCAATAGCTGCTGCACCGATAGAGTGGTTTCCCGCCGCAGCAGGACCGGTAACAAAGAGCAGGGGCATAAGACCTGCAACAAAAGTGAGCGAGGTCATCAGAATCGGGCGGAGCCGGGCATTTGCTCCCTGAATTGCTGCGGCTGAAAGCGACATTCCCGATACCCTGCGCTGAATGGCAAACTCTACAATAAGAATCGCGTTTTTGGCAAGAAGCCCTATCAGCATAATAATGGCCACCTGCACATAGATGTTGTTTTCAATTCCGGCCATCCTGATGCCGATGAATACTCCCAGAAGCCCTGTAGGGATGGAAAGCATTACGGCCAACGGAAGCAGATAGCTCTCATAGAGCGCTGAAAGAAGGAAGTAGACGAAAATGATGGAGAGAAGAAAAATGACCAGCTGCCCACCGCTTGACTCCAGCTCTTCACGGCTCTGCCCTTTCCAGTCGTAGGTAAATCCTGTCGGAAGAGCAGAGGCTGATACCGCCTCAACTGCAGCAATCGCCTGTCCGGTGCTGTAGCCGGGTTTCACAACTGCATTGATCGGAATGGCATTGAAGAGGTTGAAATGGTCGACTGACTCGGGGCCATAAACCCTTTTGATGGTCATTAGTGAACCAACAGGAACCATTTCGCCGGACACATTTTTGATGAAAATCCCGTTAAGCGAAGCGGGTTCACTTCTGGTATCGGGCTCTGCCTGCATCACAACACGATAGTACTTACCGAAACGGTTGAAATCAGACGCCTGCATACTTCCGTAATAAGCCTGCATAACTGTCAGAAGGTCACTAACCTCAACCCCCATCCTCTTGGCTCTGGCGGCATCCACTTCAAGCGAAAACTGGGGATAAGTGGCATTGAAGGTGGTGAACGCAAAGGCTATTTCTGGCCGCTGCATCAGCTGGCCAATAAACTGCTGTGAAACGCCATTGAACGCTTCAAGGCTGCCACCGCTTCTGTCCTGAAGAACAAACTCCAGGCCGCCAACGGTACTGAATCCCGGGACAGTCGGCATGGAAAGAGCAAAAAAGGAGCCCTCTTTGATGGCAGAAAGCCGGCCGTTGATTGAACCGAGAACATTCTTGATGTCACCCCCGGAACCCCGTTCATGAAGATCTTTCAGCTGCATGAAAATCAGACCCGAAGAGGGTGAAGAACTTCTGGAGAGGATGTTAATACCGGCAACCGAAATCACCCTGTTGACGGCTTCCATCTGACGAAGAGACCCGGCTGCACGATCCATGGTTACCTGTGTCCGCTCAAGCGAGGCACCCGGCGGCATAGAGACGGAAACAATAACAAAACCGTTGTCTTCATCGGGGATGAAGCCGGTAGGGGTTGACTTGAACATCCAGAAAGCTACAGCAGTTATGAGTGCCAGACCGATAAGGGAAAGGTTTCTTTTGCGAAGCAGCAAAACCAGAACATCAAGATAACGGCGTTTAAGAACATTGAAGCCGGTGTTGAAACCGGTAAAGAAACGGTGTTGAAAGCCAGTGAAACGGTGTGCCCCGCTCTTGGTTTCGTCCTGATGCAAATCACCAAGAAATAGCGCACACAGTGCAGGACTGAGGGTCAGCGCGTTGACTGCTGAAATGAGAACGGCAATGGCAAGGGTAAAGGCAAACTGGCGGTAGAAAACGCCAGTCGATCCCTCAAGAAAACCAACCGGAAGAAAAACGGAGGCCATTACCAGAGTGATTGTGATAATGGGGGTTGTTATCTCCCTCATCGCCGACACCGTTGCAACGGTTGCTGGCCAACGGGTCTTCTCCATTTTTGCATGCACCGCTTCCACTACAACAATAGCGTCGTCAACCACAATACCGATTGCCAGCACAAGACCAAAGAGGGTGAGCACATTGATGGAAAAGCCGAACAGGTTCATGAAGAAGAAGGTGCCGAGAATGGCAACCGGCACGGCAATGGCGGGAATAAGGGTTGAGCGGAAATCCTGAAGAAAAATATAGGCCACAAGAAATACAAGGAGAAATGCCTCGATGAGGGTATGCTGTACCTGTTCAATGGAGTCGTCAACAACTTTTTTTGAGCTGTAGGGAATGGAAACCGAAATACCAGCAGGAAAGTCGCCGGATGCATTCTTAAGAACCTGGCGAATCTGTGTTTCGACCTCGTTGGCGTTGGAACCCGGAGCCTGATAGACGGCAAGCACAATGCCCGGTAGTCCGTTGGACTTCACACGAACATTGTAGCTGTAGGCGCCGAACTCAACACGGGCAATATCGCCGAGTTTGAGCAGGGAGCCGTCTGCATTGGCCCTGATCACAATATTTTCGTACTCTTCAGGAAAGACGAACTTTCCCGGATATTTCATTACATACTGCATGGCAAGGCCACCGTTCTCTCCGAAGGAGCCGGGAGCCGCCTCAAGGTTCTGGCTTTTGATGGCAGCCATAACCTCCTGTGGGTTCACCCTGTATGCCGCCATTTTTTCAGGGCGCAGCCAGAGCCGCATGGAGTAATCCATATTGCCATACACCGACACCTGCCCCACTCCGGGGACTCGCGCCAAATCATCGACAACATTTATCTTTGCGTAGTTCTGCAGAAAGGTCTGGTCGTACTCGTCAGTAGCGCTTGAGAGGTTCACCAGCATGATCATGCTGTTCTGGCGCTTGATGGTCGATACGCCGATTTCGTTGACCTCGGCTGGAAGACGGCTGGTTGCCTGTGCAACGCGGTTCTGCACATTGACGGCAGCCTGGTCGGCATTGGTGCCCTGCTTGAAAAACACATTGATGGAGAGCGAACCGTCATTGGCGGAGGTTGAGGTCATGTAAATCATGTTCTCAACGCCGTTGATGGCCTCTTCAAGTGGAGGGGCTACGGACCGGCCCACGGTTTCTGCGCTTGCGCCAGGGTAACTTGCCGTCACCGTCACACTTGGAGGAGCGATATCGGGAAAACGCGTAATCGGCAACTGGGTCATGCCAACGACACCCAGAATAACCAGTATTACCGAAATAACCGTAGCAAGAACCGGCCGTGTGATGAATCGTTCAAACATAGAGCTTACTCTGCTTTGGTTTCAAGCTCAGGGCGAACAGTTGTGCCGTCTGGTATCCGCTGAAATCCTGCTGTCACGATAGTCTCACCCGCTTTGAGCCCGTCCGTCACCACATAATCGGTTCCGGTTGATGCTGCAGCAGTAATGGGACGCCGTGCAATTTTTCCTTCCTTGGAAACCACAACAACAAACACCCTGTCCTGAATTTCAGTGGTTGCGGCCTGTGGCACAAGAATAATATTTTTAAAGGGAGAAGAGACCACCACTTTTCCGGTGTTGCCGGAACGAAGCACAGAGCCGGGATTTGGGAATACTGCCAGAATCCGGATTGCTCCTGTAGTGGCGTCAAAAGATCCGCTCATGCTTTCAAGTGAACCGGTTGCGCTGAAGCGGCTGCCATCGGCAAGAATCAGTGAAACCGGAGGCACAGCTTTCAGTTTATCCTGAAGGGTTCTACCGGGATAGAGTTGGCGGAAGCGCATAAAGTCAGTTTCACTCATGCTGAAGTAGGCGTTGATTTTACTGACATCGGAGAGAGTTGTCAGCCACTCGCTCTGGCTGCTCTGAACCAGACTGCCAATACGGTGGGGAATGGTACCCACATAACCGCTTATTGGAGCCTTGATGAGTGCATAACCCAGATTGATGCCTTCAGAAGCGGCAACAGCCTCTGCCGCCTGATACTTTGCCTTTGCCGACTGCAGCTGAACCGGGGAAACAACCTTGTTTTGCACAAGAGGCACCAGCTTGTCCATTTCTATTCTGGCAACAGCCGCTGAAGCTTTCGCAGCTTCATATGCAGAACGGTAACTCCGGTCATCAATCTGAAAAAGAGGCTGCCCTCTTTTGACATAGGCCCCTTCGTCAACAAAAATCTTTTGAAGTGTTCCATCTACCTGTGGACGGATTTCAACATCTACCCTACCCTCAAGCCTTGTGGCGTAGAAACTCTCAACCATGGCGTCAGTAGGCGCAAGCGTCATAGCCGGAAGCGCTGGAGGCTCAGGTTGTGGGGCACTTTTCGGGCTGCAGCTGAAGAGCGACACAGCCATTGCGATGAAAGCAGCCACCGGGATACGGCGGATACATACACTCAATTTCTTACTCATATACTTGCATCAATTTAGTATGCGCCAACAACCATAATATCAAAAGTGCGGCCAGTAAAAACCGCCGCATAAACATACAATGATAAAAGGAAATTTCAATCGCCCAGTCGCCCTTTATCACAACAAAGTTGTCATTGCGGTTTTTCAAGATAAATAAGAGCGGCTTTCAGCTCCATTCCGCCCCGATAACCCCCGAGCCGACCGCTGGACGGAACCACCCTGTGGCAGGGAATAAAAATAGGCAGCGGGTTCCGGCTGCAAGCCCTGCCAACCGCCCGTGATGCTGACGGGGATCCGATGGAATCTGCAATGGCGGCATAGGTAACTGTGGTGCCATAGGGAACCCGGAGCAGGGCCTTACGGACCTGAGTGCTGAACGGAGTGGAGGAAGGCGCCATTGGAAATGAAAAGGTTTTCAGCTCCCCGCGGAGATATGCCGCCAACTGGCGAAACGCTTCGTTGGTGAGCGGTGAAGCCTCAGAGCGCGGTTCAGGAACGGGCAGTTCACCTTCAAAAAAAAGGTTGGTGATGAGGCCATTCTCCTCGGCAATTCCAACCCTGCCGATACGGGTAACTTGGACGGTGATGTGCATGAAAAGAATATACAAATCAATCCCTCCCCCCTTCGGGGCGGCCTCTCTTCGTTCGCCGTCGAAACGGCCTTTGGCCGTTTTCGAACCCTCTCTTCGGGTTCGAATCCCTCCCAGAAAGCCAAAACCCCGCTGGTGCGGGGTTTTGCGGAGAGGGAGGGATTCGAACCCTCGGTAGCCCTTGACGAACTACGTCGGTTTAGCAAACCGGTGCCTTCAGCCACTCGGCCACCTCTCCAGGTTTTGGTGCGGAGGATGAGGGACTCGAACCCCCAAGGGTGTTAACCCGGCAGTTTTCAAGACTGCTGCCTTACCAATTAGACTAATCCTCCCTTCATGTAAAGAACTGGCTGAAAAGATAGTGAATCCGGAACAATTGTCCACCAGAAAACTACTTTTCATTTTCAAAGCACCCTTTGGATACCATATTTCAAATCGTCTTAAACGATGTGAGTGCAAGGCGGACGGTTTGGGGAGGGATTGATTCCGGGCCTTTGGCCCTTCACCCCTTCGGGGCGGTCTCTCTTCGTTCGCCGTCTAAACGGCCTTTGGCCGTTTTCGAACCCTCTCTTCGGGTTCAAATCCCTCCTCGTCCTTGCCTTCCTGTAACAGATTGCTGAACTGCTGCTTCTGTTTCGTTTACTGCCTGCGGAGAGGGAGGGATTCGAACCCTCGAGGGCTGTTACACCCTACCCGCTTTCCAGGCGAGCGCACTAGACCACTATGCGACCTCTCCGTGTAAAATAAATGGCCTGTAATTTACACTCTAAATTGATTTTTCAAAAGGTTTCGTTCAAGTAGGTTGCCATTCTATTGACACTTTTTGTAAATTGGCTCAAATATTTGCTGCAATCAATTCAACCAGAGATGGCCATGACTAAAATTCTTTATGAGGCATTGACCTTTGACGATGTTCTTCTTGTGCCTGCGTATTCCAATATTCTGCCGAAGGAAACCAATGTTTCTACCCGACTGACCAAGACGATTTCCCTGCGGATTCCTCTGGTGAGCGCTGCCATGGATACGGTGACTGAAGCTGGCCTGGCAATTGCGCTGGCCCGTTCTGGCGGGTTCGGCTTCATTCATAAGAACATGACCGTGGAGCAGCAGGCCCGTGAGGTTGCCAAGGTGAAGCGGTTTGAGAGCGGCATTATCCGCAACCCGTTCATTCTGTATGAAGATGCAACCATGCAGGATGCCATTGACCTGATGCTCCGCCACTCCATTTCAGGCATTCCTGTTGTGGAAAGGCCGAAGTCGGGTGACGAGGGGAAAATGAAGCTGAAGGGCATTGTAACCAACCGCGACCTTCGCATGAAGCCGGCTCCTGAGGCGAAAATTGCCAACATCATGACCAGCTCGAATCTCATAACGGCCCGTGAGAATGTGAGTCTTAAAGAGGCGGAGCACACCCTTCTTTCCAACAAGATTGAAAAACTGCTGATTACTGATGACGAGGGCAACCTGAAAGGGCTGATCACATTCAAGGACATCCAAACACGCAAGCAGTTCCCAGATGCCTGCAAAGACAGCCAGGGCCGTTTGATGGTGGGCGCTGCAGTCGGTATCAAAGCCAATACGATTGACCGGGTGAAGGCTCTTATTGACGCCGGTGTTGACGCCATTGCTGTCGATACTGCACATGGCCACAGCCAGGCTGTGCTCGACACGGTCCGCACTGTAAAAACATCCTATCCTGAACTTCAGGTTATTGCCGGAAATGTTGCCACGGCGGGTGCTGTAAGAGACCTCATTGCTGCCGGAGCCGATGCGGTGAAGGTTGGCATTGGGCCGGGAAGCATCTGCACCACCCGCATTGTTGCAGGCGTAGGCATGCCACAGCTGACTGCAATTATCAACTGCGCGGCTGAAGCGGCCAAAACAGGCACTCCTATTATTGCTGATGGCGGCATCAAGTTCAGTGGTGATATTGCCAAAGCTCTTGCAGCAGGCGCTGACTCAGTGATGATGGGAAGTATTTTCGCCGGTACGGATGAGAGCCCGGGCGAAACAATTCTCTATGAGGGACGGCGCTTCAAAACCTATCGCGGCATGGGCTCACTGGGAGCCATGTCGGAACCAGAAGGAAGCAGCGACCGGTATTTTCAGGATGCTTCAAGCGAGTCCAAAAAGTATGTTCCGGAAGGCATTGAAGGACGCATTCCCTCAAAAGGAAAGCTGGACGAAGTGGTCTATCAGCTGATTGGCGGACTCAAATCGGCAATGGGATACTGCGGCGTAAGAAGCATTGACGAACTGAAAGAAAAAACGGAGTTTGTGCGAATCACCTCTGCCGGACTGCGCGAAAGCCATCCGCATGATGTAAAAATCACCAAAGAGGCTCCGAACTATTCAACAACCACTTAAGTTAAAAAGGGCGCCTCCGAAGGGCGCCCTTTTTAACTGTTCCAAAAAACCACCGTCCGCTCTCCCCTGCTACTCGTCATCTACCATCCCCTCAAGACGGTCTTCAAGGTCGGCATAGATTTCCTGCAGCTCATTGATGGTATCCTCTTCAGCCTTCCACATTCCTCGGCCGTGGGCCTCAAGCATCCTGCCAACAATGTTCTTGATTGCCTGAGGGTTGACCTTGGCAAGCCGTTCGCGCATTTCCGGGTCAAGTGCATAGGTTTCTGCGGTCTTTTTGTAGACCCAGTCATCAACACTCTTGGTTACAGCATCCCACCCAAGCATATAGGTTACACGGTTGCTGATTTCAGTGGCTCCGCTATGGCCGTGGTTAAGCATTCCCTCAAACCATTTCGGGTTAAGCAGTTTTGAGCGGTACTCCACCCGCAGGGATTTTTCTGCATCGTCCACCTTGATGTCGGAGGTGAATGACTCCACATAGTTGAGCTTGATGTCCGTGGAGCGTGTATTGCGGCGGCGTGCAGCCAGCTGCAGCGATCCGGATGAGGAGAAATAATGATCAATGTCGGAAATACCGAACTCAGTGGAATCAACCTGATGCACCACACGGTCCACGGAGCCGAGAAGGCTTTTGAGAATGTCGGTCTCTTTCTCCCCTTTTCTTTCGCCACCATATGCGCTGCTGTTGCGGCGGATAAAGAGGTCATCAAGGTCATCCTCCGTCTCCCATGCAGAGTCTTCAATCATGTCGTCAACATAGGTGCCGTAGGCTCCCGGAGACTGGGTGAACTGGCGTGCAGTTGCGCTGTCGAATTCAGCACCTGTCACAAGGGCCTCGTTGACATGCTTTCTGATGTAGTTCATTTCTTCAGGCTCATCAGCTTGTGCGGCATCTTTCACCAGACGATCGAGCTGGTCCATCAAAAGACCGAAAGCGTCACGGAATATGGGACTGAGCTGCATCAGCACATCAATACGGGGGCGAGCAAGCTTTTCAAGCGGAACCAGCTGGTAATGGCTGATTTTGCCGAAGGCGTCATAGGCGGGCTCTCCGCCCATCAGCCGTATGACAACCGCCACCGCTTCGCCTTTGGTCTTGATTGTATCAAGCCCCCAGAGAACCTGGGCAATGGTTTCAGGGTAGTTGCCCTCGTTTTCCGCCACATGCTTCTCTACAATTTTGTCGGCAATGAGAGTCCCCCGCTTGAAGGCCATTTCGGATGGGATTCTCCATGGGTCAATGGAGTGAATGTTACGGCCGGAAGGGAGCACATTGATACCGTCACGAACAAGGTCGCCACCGGGACCAGAAGGTATGTAGCGGCCATCAAGCACCTTGATTAACGATTCCATCTCTCCGGTATTGTCGCGCAGGGCCTTCAGAAGCAGCCCTCCTTCATTGATGAGCTTCATGATGACAGGCTGATCGTCAGCTGATATTTTCGCTCCACCGGTGACGGTAGAGAACGATCTGGCGGGGTGCTTGCGCTCCATCAGCGAAAGCTGAACAAAATCCTTTGCGGCCTGATCCACCCATTCACGAAGCCCTATGGCCTCTTCATCACCCTTTCGGGCCATTCCTGCAAGCTCTTCATAGCTCACGAACCGTGCGTTACGGCCTGAAGCCTCCATCAGCATATTTGGCAGGGTTCGACCACTCTCGGTACGGTTCTTCAGGGTTTCAGTAATGGTAACAATCTGCGACTCAACCGGACTGGCCTCACCGAACACATGCAGTGAGTTGGAGATAAGTCGGTTTTCCAGTTCACTCATATAGATATAAAGACGGCTCACAAAGTCCCCGAACGCCTCGCCCTCAATGCGGGGGCAGTCGTCCGTCAGGTTCAGTAGCTCAGCCTTCTGCATGATTGCCTCTTCAATACCAGCAGCGTCTTCTCCTAAAGATGTTCCGGCAGGGTTCCGTTCCCGGTAATCGACAAGCAGATCTTTGAGGGCTGGAAGTTCCTTGTAAAGCCCTGCCCGTGAGAGCGGCGGCACCACATGCGACACCATGGTGGCCAACCCACGCCGTTTGGCAATGCTTGACTCGCTCGGGTTGTTGACTGGATAGATGTAGAAATGCGGGACCTCACCAAGAAGAGCATCGGGCCAGCACTCTCCGGTCAGTCCGGTCTGCAGGCCTGGCATCCACTCTGCCGAACCATGCATGCCGATATGAACCATAGCATGGGCGCCGAATTCACGGCTTATCCAGCGATAAAAGGCAATATACTGATGGTGCGGGGTGTTGCTCTTGTCGAACAGCAGGCGCATGGGGTCTCCCTGCACACCAATGCGCGGCTGAACACCGATGAAGATGTTGCCAAACTGCACGCCGCCGATAAAGAGCTCTTCAGTACCAATAGGAACAATCTCGCCCGGAAATCCCTGCCAGCGCGCTTCAATCCGCTCTCGTTCTCCGGAAGTGGTAAGTTTCTTAAAAGTATCGTAATTGATTTTAAGGGCATCGGGCTTACTCCCCTGCACCTGAATATCCGTTGCGCGGTCAAGCGCCTTGAAAAGATCCTCTGCGCTGGAAGGCAATTCCCCAACCGTGTATCCCTCTTTCTTCAAGCGCTGGAGCATGGCAAACAATGTTTTGGGAACATCAAGCAGTGCGGCACTTGCTTTTTTTCCAAGTCCGGGAGGATAGTCATAAACGATAAGAGCGAGTTTCTTTTCCTTATTGGCTGCAGCACGAAGGCGGAACCACTGCTTTACCAGTCCGGATAGACGCTCAAGCCGCTCAGGAACAGTTTCAACCTTGCCATCCTGAAGCGCACCGAGAATAACGGGGCACACGGCGCCGTCCATCTCCGGTATGGAGTAGGTGAAGGTTACCTGCATGGGGGAAACGCCAAGCTCTTTCCATGAGTGAAACTCCTGGGTAAGAAGCGGCTGAGCCACAATATAGGGAGCATCGAGCTTTGCCATAATTTCCTCGCGTGCAGCAGCTGCAATGCCCGGTTTTGTTGAGCCTGCAGGGCCACCAACAAGACCAAACCCCATCATATTGATAAGGAGGTCGAGGTTTTCCTTTACCAACCAGTCGCGCAGCAGCACATGGCCTTCAACACCCATCACAAATGCAGGAAACACATTGATCCCCTGCCGTTCAAGCTCACGGATTGTGTTGTCGATATAGGTTTTTTCCTGTATGAGATGCTTGCGGAAAAAGAGAAGGCCAATTTTCTGCTCTTTGTCGAAATTCACTCCCCGTTTTTTCGACCAGCTTTTGAAGCTTTTCACATCCGTAAAATAGGCAGGAGCATCAGGGTGGTACAGTCCCATATTGGGCACATCAACTATATCACCCACAGTTACCTGTTCGTCGAAATACTCCCTCAGAATAAGACGGAACATGTTGGCTATGTTCTCGGGAGTCGGCTGCATCCAGTATGAGTATACAAGAAGCCAGTTCTTGAAATCCTTCGCCTTTTTGGGAACAAGGGGAAGAATGGTACGCATGATCTTCATCAGCTTCATGTACCCATACATGGCGTCTTCGTCACGCCCCTTCACAAGCATTTTGGCAATCTTTTTCACCATGTCGGGCATGCCTGCCTTACCATCCCCAACCTCGTAGCTGCCCACTTTGGTGAGCGACATAGCCTCAGGCATCGACTCAAACACAAACACAGTCTTGTTTGGGGTGCCGGCGGAAAGCTGATCACGGAACCAGTCAACCTGATCCTTGAACTGAATCATGCTCATGAAAATGCAGTCTGCCTCCCGAATGGCCGTTGCGGCCTCAGGGTTCTGCTTTTCAAGATCAACATCGCTCCACTGGCTCAGTTCGGCGTCATCCTTGAGAAGACCTTTGATCTTTTTCCATAGGCCTGCATTATACTGCTCAAGGCCTACAATAGCTGCTATTTTACGGGGAGTTGACATGGTGTGTGTTCTGTAAAGGATTCTTTGAAATCCCGCACAAGATAACTCTCCTGGAATGTCAGCCAGGAGAGTAACGAGTCAATTAAAAGTTGAGTGCGGCGTCAACAATCTGTTCAGCCTTGGCATTGGGCAGATAAAGGTAACGGCCACCAAGCTTCTGGGCGAGTTTTGGAGCCTCACCACGGGAGAGATAGTTCATCTGGGTATCAATGACAATAGCTGCAACTCCATCAGCCTGAATGGAGAGCGACAGAGCTTCAATCTCTTTTTCCAGCTCCTCTTTGGAGGGCTTTTCTGCATTTGGGTCAAATCCCGACTGCAGACCAATATTGCCCCTGCCATCGGTAATAAGAACGAACATCACCTGGGTAACACCTTTGGTACGGGCCTGTTTGGCAGTCTCCCAGCCAAGGTACAGAGCAGAAGCCAGAGGCGTTCCGCCTCCAGTAGGCAAAACATCAAGCTCTCGTTTTGCACGGTCAACGCTCTGTGATGGAGGAAGCAGCACCTGGGCCTGCTTGCCGCGGAATGAAATAAGGGCTACCTGATCGCGATGCACATAAGCGTTCTGAAGGAGGCTGGCAACAGCACCCTTTGCCTGACGCATGCGGTTGAGAGCCATTGAGCCAGAAGCATCAACCATGAAGATGAAAAGCGTCCCGGACTTGTCGCGGAAGCGCTTGATTTTGACATCGTCTTTGCTGATAAGAAGAGCCGTTTTCTGACGCCCCGCCATTTTCTGGTCGCGCTTGCGGCTTTCCTGCCAGGGAGCGGCTGAAATAAGGGTAGGAATAAGGGCAACCTTTCCGCTGCGCATCTCTCCGGGCTGGGCACGCACAAAACGACCGCGCTTGTTATTGAGCGCCTCACCGCGGCTTCCCGAGGTGCTTTTCTTTTTGGAAGCAAGCGAAATGTTCAGGATGTTGTCGGGAAGCTCAGTCTCAATAGCCTCCATCATGAGTTCCTCAATCATGTCGGGGGTCTCTTCCTGCTCCTCTTCTGCATCTGAATCCGGAGAATCGGGCTGCTGGGAATCGTCTTCCTCTTGCGACTCTTCGTCCGGCGGAGGCGCTTCCTCTTCGGGCGGAGGCATATCATCTTCAGACTCTTCGCGTTCCGGCATGCGGGTGGCGCGAGGTATGAGAACCAGTTTGATTGCAAGCTTCATGTCCTCATCATCAACATCAGTGCGCTGATTGAGGGCAGCACTGGCAAGTGCGGCGCGAACGGTAAAAATATCTACACGGTTTCCTTCAACGCCAAGGGTAATGGCCGTCTGAATGAGCGCCTGAACCTGCTCGGGTGTAATGGCAACTTTCGGCAGCATCTCTCTGGCTGCGTCAAGAAATCCCGTCATCATCCGCAGTTCGTCAAGCACATCTTCAGGGTCCCTTCTGCCGGTCACAATGTTGACTACCTCCTTGCGGGCCCGGTAATCGTTCTGTGCGGTAAAGGGAACAATAATGCCTATCCGGTCAAGCAGACCCATTCGAACCTCACCGTCGGTGGGGTCGTAGGTGCCAACCAACATGAAGTCGGCAGGATGCACTTCGCTGAGCCCTTCCCGCTCAACAAGCACCTCACCACGCGACATGGCGTCCATAATGTGTGAAATGGCCGAGCTGTCAAGCAGGCTGAGCGAGTCCACATAGAGCACCCCCCCGTCAGCTTTTGAAAGCACGCCGTGCTGCACAACGCGTACTCCAGAGGCGAGTGTTGCCTCAAGGTCCACGCCGCCGATGAGACGGTCTTCAGTTACATTCAGCGGCAGTTCAACAAAGGGTGTTCCCTCCGAAAGAATACCGGCAAACGCCCTGGCAAGAGTTGACTTGCCCGACCCTACGGCCGAGGGAATGACAACACCGCCAAGAGCCGGATCAATGGCCAGAAGCATAAGCGCCTTCTTGGCCAGATCCATTCCTACAATATCGGTAAATGCTATCATTTATACTGCTTCTGCTTCTCCGAGGAGTTTTGCAAGTTCGCGTTCAATTTTTTCACCGGCATCAAGCGTTTCAAGAGGGTCTTTCCGCAGACGGTGGCGGAGGCACAAGCCCGCAACATCCTTCACATGCTTCATGGTCACCTCTTTCTGTCCGAGGAAAGCTGCGTGCGCATGCGCAGTTCTGGTAATGGTCAACTCACCACGGTGACCGTCAATACCAAGGTTCATGCAAAGCTTTGCTATATCAGTCAGTACCTCATCGGTCATGGTTACTGAAGGAAGCAGCGTTTTGGCCTTCTGAATCTTCTTCTGAAGCTTGACCTGCTCGTTGTTGTACTTTTTCATGAACGCTTCAGGGTCCTCGTCAAAGTCGCGACGGCGTTTAACGATATCAACACGCTTTGCAACATCATTGATGGTGATAATGCGGGCATGCAGTCCGAAACGGTCGAGCAGCTGCGGACGAAGCTCACCTTCTTCCGGATTCCCTGAACCAACCAGAACGAAACGGGCCGGATGGCGAATGCTTATGCCTTCACGCTCAACCACATTCTTTCCGCTGGCAGCCACATCAAGCAGCACATCAACAAGATGGTCATCAAGGAGGTTGACCTCGTCAATATAGAGGAAGCCTCTGTTGGCCTGTGCAAGAAGGCCAGGCTCAAAAGCCTTCACGCCGCTCGTCAGTGCCTGTTCAATATCAATGGTACCGCACACACGGTCTTCAGTAGCGCCGAGAGGCAGATCGACCACAGGAACCGGAATCTGTTCAAGCTTGAGGGTTGCGGGATCAATTTTAGCTGCCCCCTTCCTGTCGGCCTCACCTTCAAGATACTGCTCTGTAGTACGGTTGTAAATATCGTCCTTCACTCGTTCGATCATCGGGAGCACCTCTGCGAGGGCCCTGACCGTTGTACTTTTTCCTGTTCCGCGATGCCCCATAACAAGAACACCTCCGACGCGGGGATCAATAATGTTGAGAATCAGACTGAGCTTCATTTCTTCCTGACCGACAATAGCGGTAAAAGGGAAGGCAAGACCGGATTTCTTTTTGGCAGGCGTCGCTGCAGCTGTCTTCGTACTGACAGTCTTCGTACCAGCAGCCTTTGCTGCTGTTGTTTTTCTGGCAACAGGTTTCTTTGCAGCAGGTTTTCTGGCAGATGATTCAGACTGAGTCATAATTGATCATTTGGTTGATACCCCGCCCCGTTCCACGAGAAGTCGTTCACAGGAAAAGGCTTACTGTTTTGAATAAGTTGCAATGATAAGCTTTGAATTTATGCATTTAAGGAGAGAAACGAAAATGCTTTTCATCAGGAACCCGGTGCCTGCATAAGCGAAACATGCATGGCGGCTTCCCTTATGGATTCCGAGAGCGTCGGATGCGCATGAACAACACTGGCAAGCTGCCCGGCTGTTACCGAGAGAGAGCACGCCAGCGAAAGCTCTCCGATGAGTTCCACTGCCCCATGACCAATAATGTGCCCACCAAGCATGCAGCCATCCTCTGCACTGAAAATCAGCTTCACCATCCCTTCAAGATTTCCATAGGCATTTGCTTTGCCTGATGCGGCAAATGCTGCGCGCCCAATGTGGACAGCAATCCCCTGACGAAGAGCCTGCTCCTCAGAGAGACCGATACTGGCAATTGTAGGCTCGGCATACACACAGCGGGGAATGAGGCTGTCACAAAGCGGAACAGACTCTTCGCCAAGTATCCCCTTCACGGCAATCTCCGCCTCGGCAGAAGCCTTGTGCGCCAGAAGCATCCCTCCCTGTACATCGCCGATGGCATAGATAGTAGGAACCGCCGTCCTGCAGGAAGCATCAGTCACAACAAATCCCCTCTCAACTGAAACACCTGCAGCCTCAAGGCTGAGGCCTTCAGTATTGCCCCCCACCCCAACAGCCACAAGCAGATGTTCTGCCGCCAGCCTTTCCGGTTCTTTACCCTCTACTGAAAGCGTTGCAGAAACCCCGTCACCCTCAATAGCAACATTCTCCAGCTTTGCTCCCGTCGCCACCCTGATGCCCGATTTTTCAAGCGAACGGCGAAGAGCCTGGGAAATCTCACTGTCTTCCAGGGGGAGCAGGCGATCTGCCATTTCAACAATAGTCACATTCGTGCCGGCAGTGGCATAAAACCAGGCCATTTCCACACCAATTGCCCCACCGCCCAACACCAGCATTGAAGCGGGAAGAGTGGTCAATGCAAGTGCCTCCCTGCTGGTAATCACCCGGTGACCGTCAGGCTCCAGACCCGGAATACTTCGGGTACGGCCTCCTGTTGCTACAATAATATGTTTGGCCTTCAGGGTTTCCCCCGCGCTTCCTTCACGAACTATATCCACTTCTGTGGAAGAACGGAACCTCCCTTCTCCTTGAAAAAACTCAACCCCCGCCTTGCGAAGCATAAAGGCAACACCTTTGGACATTTTTCCCGCAACAGAGCGACTGCGCTTCACGGCAGTTGCGAGGTCAAAGGTGGCATCAGAAACAGAGACACCAAAAGCAGCTCCCTTTTGAAGGGAATCAAAAATCTCCGCGCTTCTCAAGAGCGCCTTAGTGGGAATACAGCCCCAGTTCACACATACCCCACCGGGAGCGGACTTTTCAATAATGCATACCCTCAATCCGGCACGGGCACCGAGCATAGCCGCTTCTGTTCCCCCGGGGCCGGAACCGATAACGGCAAGATCATATATTGTGGCTGAAGATTCAGTCATGGCATCCATGGCAGATATATGGCAAGGTTTTAGTATACTTCCGGCTAAATTCACCCAACGAGCGCAGGTACTTCAAAATGCACAATCAACCAGTCAATACCCAATCCGAAGGCAGTGAGGGGGAAGGTCTCGAGCCTAAAAAAATCACCCTTCAGGTCAGCAAGGTGCAGATACCGATGCGGATTGACCAGTATCTTTCCCGACAGGTTGAAAATGCCACGCGCAACAAGGTTCAGGAGGCCATTGAAGATGGCAGGGTTCTGGTGAACGACAAAGTGATCAAGTCGAACTACCGTATTAAATCCTGCGACCTCATTGAGATGACCTTCCTTCGCCCCCCTGCCCCCGAACTCGCGCCTGAAGACATTCCCATTGACATTGTTTTTGAAGACAGCGAGCTGATGGTCATCAACAAAGAACCGGGCATGGTGGTACATCCCGCTTTCGGAAACTGGACAGGCACGCTTGCCAATGCCATTCTCCACCATATCGGTGAGGGTGCTGGCTCGCTTGACGAAAGTGAACTGCGGCCGGGGATTGTCCACCGACTTGACAAAGACACTTCAGGCCTCATCATTGTAGCCAAAAATCCGACGGCCCTGCACCGCCTGGCAAAACAGTTTGCGGACCGCAAAGTGGTGAAAATATACAAGGCGCTGGTATGGGGAGTTCCCAAAGTGCCGGAGGGGACGATACACACGAATATCGGCCGCTCCAGAAAAGACAGGAAGGTGATGGCCAACTTCCCCTATGAAGGGGACGAAGGCAAAACAGCCATAACCGACTACCATCTTGAGGAAGACCTGCACTGGTTTTCACTACTTTCTCTCACCCTGCATACCGGCCGCACACACCAGATAAGAGCGCATATGCAGCACCTCGGCCACCAGATTCTGGGTGACGCAACATACGGCGGTGCATCAATACGAAACCTTGATTTCCCAAAAAGCGAAAGCTTCGTCCGAAACCTTCTTGAACTGCTCCCCCGCCAGGCCCTCCACGCCGAGTCCCTCTCCTTTCAGCACCCCACAACAGGCGAACCCCTCTCCTTCCAGGCTCCGCTTCCGCTCGATATGGCGCAAGCTATCGAAAAAATCCGCGTCATATACAGGAGCGCCAACAGATAAATGCCAACAAATAAAAATATAAGCCCCCCCAACAGGCTCTGGCTCAGAGTTGGAGCACGACTCATGTTGTCCCATTGAGCTCCGGGCAGTAAGAAGAAAAGAATGGTATGAGTATTGAAAGCATAAGTGGGTGTATAGGCTGTAAAACCTGTATAAAAACATGCCCTACAGATGTGATACGACTGGACACAAAGACCAAAAAGGCTGTCATAAAATATCCGGCTGATTGCCAGATCTGTCATTTGTGCCGGATGTATTGCCCGGTTGATGCAATTACGATTTCACCGGAGAAATCCATTCCTGTTGTTGTTTCATGGGGATAACTGTGCATAAACATGCCCGAAGGAACTCTCTTATTGCGGCAACGGCAATCTTTATCGGCCTTCCACTGCTTTTATGGTCATTGGGTGACTTTCCCCGCCGAACCATTCTCAAAGAATCTCTTGCTCTTCTCTTTCTCTTGGCTTTTTGCCAAATGCTTGGGCAGTTTTTTCTGGCCCGCGGCAAGATGAGCGCCTCAACAAACCTCAAGATGAGTACGGCCGGAAAGTTCCATAAAATCATGGGATATATCTGTGTCGGGGTGTTTCTCATGCATCCGTTTCTTCTTGTGGTTCCCAGATATTTTGAATCCGGGATGGCCCCCACGGAAGCGTTCATCACCATCATCACCACCGTTGACAGCTCTGGTATAGTGCTGGGTATTGTTGCCTGGTGTTTACTGCTGCTTTTGGGACTCCTGTCCCTCATTCGAAGGTTGCTCCCCCTAAAGCACACAACCTGGAGAATCTTGCACGGTATTCAAGCAATGGTCATTCTTGCCGTGGCCACCTGGCATGTGGTTGATCTTGGTCGCCATGCAGACCTCGCCATGTCCACCTACCTCATTATTCTGGCTGTAAGCGGTGAGCTGGCGATTTTCAAGCTGTACATAGCTAAACCAACGAAAGCAAAAAAGATATCCTGACGATGAACGAAGCACACAAAAAAAAAGGGATGTCCAGACGACAGTTTTTAACACTAGCTGGAGGATTGACCGGTTCTGTGGCTCTAAACTCAATGGGTATATTTAACGGTTGGTCTACCAACAAGCCTGAAGTTGCTGTTGACAAACTCGGGTATCAGGAAAATGAGGCCGATGTTCTCGTCATTGGCAGCGGAATGGCAGCGCTTTTTGCGGCTGTTAAAGCGCATGACGCTGGTGCCAAAGTTCTTATGGTATCTAAAGGCCGTCTAGGAACATCCGGCATGACGCCGTTTGCCAAAGGCATATTCGCCTACGATCCCAAAACGGCAAAGGTCAGCCTCGATGAGTTTACGGCTGCCGTCTCGCGTTCGGCACTGGGAACAAACAACCCGGTTTACACACGGCAGATGGCGGAACATTCTCTCGCCCGGGTCAATGAATTAAAGGAGTGGGGATTTTTCAATTCACCACTCTGTTTCAATGCATTCAATACCCCCATTACCAGTCGGAATATTCCGATTATCGAACGGGTAATGATCACGCATCTCATTAAAGAGAATGGTCGAATTGCAGGGGCAGCAGGCTTCAGTGTGGATGAAGAAGCTATACGGTTTTTCAAAGCAAAAACTGTCATCCTCTGTACCGGAGCTGGCGGCTTCAAACCCAATGGCTTTCCGATTTGCGACCTCACTCACGATGGTACCATTATGGCATATAATATTGGTGCCAAAGTTACCGGCAAGGAATGGAACGACGGGCATCCCGGCCAGGCAGAAAATGCTGCGGATTGTTTTACGGGATGGCATGGAATGTTTGAAAGAACCCCTGGGACAACAGGCGTTGAAGTACATCATGATTTAGGCGTGGAAACCAATTATACGGCCTATATGAAAGGAAATCCTATTCATGGCGGGCCGCCCGGAACGGGACAAATCATTCAGGGTGGTCCGTATCGGCCCGCAGAGTTTGTTGAAAACAGATATTCGAGCGGTGAAGGAGCCCCTCAGAGAGACGGAGGCCCACCTCATGATGGACCTCCTCCAAGAGATGGAGGCGCGCCTGGTCCGGGGATGGCGGGAACACCCGTGGGTGGTTCTTCTGCAGGTATGTCCATACACAAATCAGAAGGACTGGTGCCCATTAATGAAAAGTGCGAATCCACTATTCCGGGGCTCTACGCTGCCGGAGACGCTCTGGGCTCATATATGGCAGGAGCCATCTATACCCAGGTAGGTTCTTCTCTGGCCGGTTCTGCAGTACAGGGCGCCATTGCCGCAGAAGCTGCTGCTGAATACTGCAAAGGAATTGAGATGCCCGACATTCCGAAAAGCACTGTAAGCGCGGTGCAGGAAGAAATTCTGGCTCCCCTAAAGAGAACATCCGGATATGGCCCTGCCTGGGTAACACAAACCCTGCAAGGAATCATGATTCCAAACTTCGTGCTCTATATCAAAAAAGAGAGCCTTCTGAAAGCAGCCCTGGCATACATTGAAGAATTGCGGGATCATCATATGCCCCTTCTCAGAGCTGCCGATATGCACGAGCTACGGTTGGCGCATGAAACAGCAAACATGATTCTTACTGCTGAAATGAAGCTTAAAGCTTCCATCATGCGGACTGAAAGCCGCTGCAGCCACTATCGGCTTGATTATCCCGATATGGATGATAAAAACTGGCGGGCTTGGATCAATATCCATAAGAGCTCCGATGGCCGTATGCAATTTGAGAAACAAGCCTTTGATGCATGGCCGGAATAGCAGGAAACAAGGCAAAGAACTGCGCGGCTGATTAGCTATTAAAAAATAGCAGGTTATGTCTCAATATTTCCCATCACAGCAAGCTATCGAAAAAATCCGCGTCATATACAGGAGCGCCAACAGATAGGCGCGAGTGAATGACAATGATTATAACGATCTGAAACCCTGAAGCAAAGGAAGTGAGATTATGAGAAAAAGCGCAACCATTCTGGCTACGGCTGCCCTGTTTGCATTCGGCAGCTATGTCCCTCCAGCAAACGCCGAAGTCAACCTCAACATCAATGTAGGCCCTCCCCGACCGGTTCTGGTCCAGAGCAGGCGCCCGGCTCATTTTGCCATTGAGTCACAGCCCCGGTTCCTGTACACTCCCAACCTCGGGTTTTATGTCTCCGTTGGAGCGCCGTATGATGTTATCTATTATGGTGACCGTTATTATATTTATAATGAAGGGAGTTGGTACCGGTCAAGAAATTACCGCGGCCCGTGGGACAGGGTGAAAAGCCGTCGGGTGCCGACAAAAATAACCCGACACCAACATGAGGAGATCCGCAGGTTCCGCGATACCGAATACCGTCGCGCAGAGACTTATGACCGACGAAGCCGCAACATCCGACCCGACAGAGACCGGAACGACCGGCGAGACAAGAATGACCGAAACGACAAGCGCGACAGGGACGACAACAGACCCCGCTGGCGTTAACGGTTGAGCAGGATACATCCATTGAACAACACGGCCGGCAGGGAACTGCCGCGCCGTTTTTCTGTAAACCGCAGCAGCACCGCTTCATCATGATCCGATATCGATTAGTTCTGCTTTTCTGCTTTACACTCATCCCCGCCTCGGCAGGCCAAGCCATAGCCGAACAACAACCGCGACAGAAGCACACACCCTCCATTGCTAGCGGTGCAGTGACGGAAACATACTGGGGAAAAGCAGTAACCGACCCCTATCGTTCACTTGAGCAGCTCGAAAACCCGGAAGTTGCTGAATGGATAAACGCTCAGGCAACCCATGCCAGAACCGTGCTCAACAGCATCCCCGGCAGAGAAAAGCTGCTGAAAAAGATGGCCTCGTTCGACAGCCGGAGAAAATCAACAGCCTACAGTCTTTCCATTACCGACAGCAACCGGTACTTCTACCTCAAGCGAACTCCAAAAGACGAAACAGGAAAGCTCTTCTTCCGTGACGGCTTCAAAGGAAAAGAAAAGCTTCTCTTTGATCCCGAATCCCTTTCAAAGGAGAACGGCCCAACCTTTGTCGTCAGCAGCCACTCCCCTACTGACGACGGAACAACCGTCACCATCTCGGTTTCAGCCAACGGTTCCGAAGACGACTCCATATTCATCATGGATGTTGAGTCCGGAAAACTCTACCCCGAAACCATTGACCGCTGCCGGTTCGCCTCGCCCTCGTGGACAAAGGACGGCAAAGCGTTCCTCTACAACCGGCTGCGCAAGGTCAGCAGCCCTGAAGACAACCCCCAATACGACAGCCAAACATGGCTACACCGCATTGGAAGCAACCCTTCGGAAGACAGGGAAATTTTTTCACGCACCCTGAACCCGAAACTCAATATTCACAGCGCTGATATTCCCTCTGTCATATACGACAAAGAGAGTGGCTCTCTCTTCGGCTTTGTTTCCACTGTAGACAGGCGGCTTCAGGTTTACATTGCCCCTCTCGGTGAACTCAATAGCGGGTCCATCAACTGGAAAGCACTGATTGCTCCGGAAGACAATATTCACGACTTCGCCGTCAAAAACGGGGAGCTCTATTTTCTTACCCCTGATGGCTCCCCGCGCTTCAAAATCATGAAAACCCAGCTCTCCAACCCCGATTTCCGCCACCGAGAAACCGTCGTTGACGAACAACCTGAAGGGCAGATTGATGCTTTTGCGCTTACCAGTGACGCCCTGTATTATACTCTTTCCCTGAACGGTGTTGATGCCCGGCTGTTCAGAATAGATGACACAAGCGGCAGCACCACCGAACTCACCCTTCCGTTCAAAGCGGGTTCAGCCTACATCTCCTCAAAAGGCCCCCGTTTCCCCGACCTCTGGGTCACGATAGCCGGCTGGAGCAGCAACTACAAGCGCTACCGCTACCATCAGGAGCCCAACAGCTTCAGCGTAGAAACCATCTCCTCTCCTGCCAGCTACCCCGAATACCGGCACCTTAAGGTTGAAGAAATCATGGTACCTTCACATGATGGCATGCTGGTTCCGTTTTCGCTGGTTTATAACGACGGACTCAAAAAGAACGGGAAAAACCCGGTTCTTCTCTACGGGTATGGTGCTTATGGGAAATCACTGACTCCCTTTTTCAGCCCCTCAATGCTGCTGTGGACTGCAAATGGCGGCGTACTGGCAATTGCCCATGTACGGGGAGGAGGCGAACGGGGTGACAAGTGGCATACCGACGGCATGAAAACCACCAAGCCAAACAGCTGGAAAGACCTGATAGGCTGCGCTGAATATCTTGTAGAGAAAGGATACAGCCGTCCCGAACACATTGCCATCAACGGAGCAAGCGCAGGAGGGATTCTTGTAGGCATGGCCATGAACGAACGGCCAGATCTGTTTGCAGCCGTCATTCCGCAAGTTGGGGCAATGAACCCGCTGCGTGGAGAGGAGACGCCGAACGGACCGGTCAATGTACCGGAGTTCGGCACCGTCACAATAAAAAAGGAGTGCATGGCACTCATAGCCATGGACCCCTATCTTCAGATCACTGAGAACACCGCCTACCCTGCGGCACTGGTCACCACCGGAATGAATGATCCGAGAGTCAGCGCATGGCAGCCTGCGAAATTTGCTGCACGGCTGCAGGAGGCAAGCAGTTCAGGCAACCCCGTGCTCTTCTTTGCCGATGTTGACGCCGGCCATGGAATGGGAAATACGAAATCAAAAGAATTCGAGGCGCTGGCCGATGTGCTCAGTTTCGGTCTCTGGCAGACCGGCCATCCTGATTTCCAGCCAAAGAAATAACAGCGAAACTGTCTCTCTGCCCGCTCAGATGAACTCGGCAAGCTCCGACCAGCGGGCCATATCCCCTTCCAGCCTCTTCTGCAGCGCCTGCAGTTCATCACCTAGGCGCTGCACCACTGTAAAGTCGCTGCCTGCAGCCGCAAGCTCGGCAGATATGGCGCCCTGCCGTTCTTCGGCCAGAGCAATTGCCTGTTCAAGCCGTTCAAGCTCCTTTTTTTCCTTACCGCTGAGCCTCCTACTTTTCGCTGTCTGAACCGGAGCAGCTTTCTGACGAACTGGCTCCTTTTTCGTCGGCGCCCTCTCTTTCGCCTGCTTTTCAGCAGCCTTCAATTCAAGATAAACGCTGTAGTTTCCGGGATAGCGGCGAATGGTTCCTCCATCTTCCCAGGCAAAAATATCCTCCACGGTCCTGTCGAGAAAATACCGGTCATGGCTCACCACCACAAGGCAGCCCGCATAGCTGTCGAGGTAATCCTCAAGCACCCGTAAGGTAGGAATGTCAAGGTCATTTGTCGGCTCATCAAGCAGAAGCACATTGGGTGCGCTCATCAATAGCCGCAAAAGATAAAGGCGACGCCGCTCACCGCCCGAAAGGGTAGAAACCGGGTTATACTGCTGCGAACCCGAAAAAAGGAACCGCTCAAGCATTTTTGCAGCCGACACCACCGTGCCATCCTTTGTCTTTATCTGCTCCGCCTCATCGCGGATAAACTCAATCACCCGTTTGGATTCATCAAGATCGCGGCTCTCCTGGTCGTAATAGCCAATTTTTACGGTCTTGCCGATAACAATGTCACCGCTATCGGGCTGTACCCTTCCGGTAATCATCTCGAACAGCGTAGTTTTTCCCGACCCGTTCGGCCCGATGATTCCTATGCGATCACCCTTACGGATACGGTACTCGAACTTCTTAAGCAGCACCTTCTCACCGTACGATTTTGAGACATCATGGAACTCAATAATCTGGTCGCCAAGCCGGTCGGCACCAAAATCAATGGAAAGCGCCTGATCTTTTTCCTTCACAGGGGCATACACCAGCCCCTCTGCTCTCTGCAGTCGGGCCTTCTGCTTTGTGGTACGCGCTTTACATCCACCGCGCATCCACTCAAGCTCCTGCTTCACCAGTGCCTGCCGTTTGCGTTCATCACGCACAGTCTGCTCCTCCTCCACCGTCTTCTGCTGCAGATAGCTTGAGTAGCCACCCGTATACATGGAGGCCGTATTGCCATCAAGCTCAATCATGCGCATCGCCACACGGTCCAGAAAATAACGGTCATGTGTAATCAGAATCACCGCGCCCTGATAGCGTTTGATATAATGCTCAAGCCACTCAACGCTGTCGGCATCAAGATGGTTGGTCGGCTCGTCAAGAATGAGTGCATCGCTCGGAACTACAAGCGCATGGGCAAGAGCAACCCGCTTGCGTTGCCCTCCGGACAGGGTGCCCATCAGTGCCGTAAGGTCATACAGACCCAGACGCCCAAGCACCGCTTTGGCATTTGATTCCAGCTCCCATCCGCCCAAAACATCAATTTCATGGGCCAGCTCGCTCATTGTGTCAATCAGAGATGGATCCTCACTATGGTAATGCTCAAGCTTTTCACATACCAGTTCATACTGAAGGATAAGATCCATCACCCGATCGCTGGAGCGCATCACAGCCTCAAGCACAGTGTCTTCAGGATTGAAGGGCGAATCCTGCGGCAGGTAGGAAATCTTCTTTTTGTTGGCAATCATCACACGCCCCTTGTCGGGTGTTTCCGCCCCCGCAAGAATCTTCAGAAGAGTACTTTTTCCGCTCCCGTTCGCTCCAATGATGCCAACCTTGTCGCCATCATCAATACCGAACGACACATCCGAAAACAGATGCTTCAGCCCGTACTGTTTCTTCAACCCCTCAACCGTCAGTAAAACCATGTGCTCCTTTGCCAGAGAATTATCAATACCGCTTAGTGTTGCGGAACGGCTCAATATAGACAAAGCATCGGGTTTTGCCCCCACCAGCCGCAATGTGGGAAAATGCGGCATTTCAGGGTTTCCGTGTTCCCTGTTTTTTGATTACAATAAAAAAAGGGCCCACGACCCCTAATGTTTTTACACCCAAATCCAACCCCGCAACATGGCCACCTTCAGCGACACACTTGCATGGGCCGAAGTACCCGTTCCCGACACCATACAGCAGATGGAGCCACGCCAGCAGGAGGCAGTGTCCTCATGGATGCAGGAAGTGGTAGCAAGAAAAACAGAAGGGTTCAACGAGCTCTACCAGGCCATCAGCATGATTGTTAAATACATCCCCCACTTTGTGGTCATCCCCCTCATGGTGGAGCACATCAAGCCGCAAATTGCCGCTGGCGTCTGCCTCAAAATGGGTGTTGACCAGGCCACCAGCTACGCCAACGACCTCCCTCCCGAATACTTCACCGAAGTCTCCCGCCACATCGACCCACCAATGATGGCTGAAATCCTCGGCAAAATGAAAAAGCACCACGCCGAAAAATTCATCATCTCAGAACTCCGCCACCACCTCACCCGCATGCTCGACATAACCGAGCACCTCGAAGACCGAATGCTTGAAATAGTAGCAAAGCATGTCACCCTCCCCGAACACCAGGACGACCTCGTCAAACATCCCCACACTGACATCTTCAACCGCCTTCGCGCTATGCAGAAATAAATCATAACAACAGAAGTGCGGTCGGAATTTGCGCAAAAGATTTAACGGAGAGCTTTTTCAACTTCGACTTTGAGCTGTGGGTACGGAAGTGCTCCAGCTGCGCTCCATTTTTTTTCACCGTCCTTGAAAAGCATGAGTGCGGGAATACCCTGTACCTGAAAACGGGAGGCTGCAGAGGGCTGTTCGTCAACATTGACTTTAACCACCATCAGCCGGCCTTTGAATTCATCTGCAAGCTTTTTGACGGAAGGAGCAACCGTTTTGCAGGGGCCACACCATGCGGCCCAGAAGTCTACGAATACGGGAGTGGTACTGATTTTTATGAGGTCGTCAAGGGAAGCTGCCATGATATTGAAAGTTGTTGTTGACGGGAAATTTGATATTCGGCAATAAGAACACACTGCATGCGGCTGAGAGTTCCCTGACATAGGTTTTTCCCATGGGGAGTTGAAACTTATAGGAAATCGGGCGGGCTGGTTCTGTCAATGAGGTTATTTGAGTACATTGTTGCCTGAACCCCGACTGCATGAAAAACTGATGAAACAGAAAAAAAACGCACCATCCCCTGCTCCGGTCAACAGGCCCCGTAAACTCTATGTCACCCGCACCATAGAGTTCAATGCTGCGCACCGGCTCTTCAACCCTGAGTTCAGTGAGGAGAAAAACCGTGAGATTTACGGCAAATGCACCAATGCGCATGGCCATGGGCACAACTATCTTCTTGAAATAACCCTTGGCGGCATCATGGACCCTGAAACCGGGTTCCTGTTTGACTTGAAGGAGCTGAAGGCCATCCTTGAAGATGAGGTTATGGCTCGCTTTGACCACCGGCACCTGAACCATGATGTGGCGGAACTGAAAGGGCTGGTGCCTACAACAGAGGTGCTGGCTATAGTGATATGGGACATTCTTGAAGAACAATTTCAGAACATCGATAACAGGGAAATCTCCCTTCAAGCCGTAAAAATACATGAAACAGGAAAAAATAGCGTCAGCTACCTTGGCGAATAATACCGGCCTTACAGGACGAGGCAGTTGCTGTGAAGATGACGAGTGCATTAATGACCCCGCACTACTTCCGGCAGACATCATGGCCTCAATGTCAGATTCAGTCTACACCTTGCTTGAAGGCGTGGGAGAGGACCCAGAGCGCGAGGGGCTCCTAAAAACACCCGAGCGGGTTGCCCGTTCACTTGCCTTTCTTACCCGGGGGTACCGTCAGGATCCTGAGGAGATGCTGAAAAAAGCGGTGTTTACGGAAGCGTATGATGAAATGGTTCTAGTGAAGGATATTGACATTTTTTCGATGTGCGAGCACCACATGCTCCCCTTTTTCGGCAAGGCGCATGTTGCCTACATACCTGATGGTAAAATTGTGGGGCTGTCGAAACTGGCCCGTGTGGTTGAGGTGTTTGCCCGCCGCCTTCAGGTGCAGGAGCGCCTCACCCAGCAGATTCGTGATGCAATTCAGGATGTACTGCACCCGAAAGGAGTGGGCGTGGTAATTGAGGCAAAGCACATGTGTATGGTGATGCGGGGTGTTGAAAAGCTCAACTCTGTCACTACAACATCTGCTATGTCGGGCCAGTTCATCTCCTCGGAATCCACACGGGGGGAGTTTCTGCGTCTGATCCGCCCTTGAACGGAAGCAATACCGCGCCCCCTTCCATAAAACTGAAAAACCCCGTCCTTCTCAATTTGAAGTGACGGGGTTTTCTTTTAGTAACTGTTGCTGAGCCTTTGGCTACTACCTCAGTAGAGCGAAAGTCCGAACATGGAGGACGAGTAACGGGCAAATTCGGAGAGCGGCTCAAAGAAGAGACCGAACCAGATAGTGAGAATCATCAGCACCGCCATCATCAGCTGCGCCAGGAAGCCAGGGTTGAGGGATTTTTCGTTCGGCTCAAGCGATTCCCGTAGGAACATGTTGAGAGGAATGAGCATATAATAGTATAGCGAAATGACGCTGGTAAGAACGCCAATCAGGGCAAGCCAGATGTAGAGAGAGCCTTTGGAGAGCAGCGCGGAGAAGATCATCAGCTTTCCAATGAACCCAACTGTGGGGGGAAGACCAACAAGCGAAATGAGAAACACTGTAAGTGCTGCGCCGGCAAGAGGCATTTTGCTGCCGAGGCCGCGGTAGTCATCAAGGGTTTCGCTGCCTGTCCTGTTGGAAATGAGCACCACCACATAAAATGCGGCATAGTTCATCAGGAAGTATGAGAGCAAGTAGAAGAGCACGGCCTGGGTACCGATTTCATCCATCACAATAACGCCAAGCAACAGGTAGCCAGCATGGGCAATGGAAGAATATGCCAAGAGTCTCTTCACATTTTTCTGCCAGATGGCCACCACATTGCCATAAATCATTGAGGTGACAGACATGATGACAAGAAGCGAGAGCCAGTCAATGCCGAGAATATCCTCGTAGGGGCTGAAGCCATGCGGTACGGCGATATAGAAAAAGCGAAGAAGCAGAGCGAACCCGGCAGCCTTTGAGGCCACGGAGAGATAGGCGGTAATGGGGGTCGGGGCGCCCTCATACACATCGGGGCTCCAGAAATGGAAGGGGAAGGCGCCAATTTTGTAGCCGAACCCTGCCATGATGAGCAGTGTCGCCAGAATCATAACCAGAGGATCGTAGCCGTGGTCGGCCAGTGCCATGCTGATTTTGAGAATGTTGGTTTCGGCGGTCATACCGTAGATGAGGGAGAATCCGTACAGCATAAGGCCAGAAGAAACGGCCCCGTAAACAAGGTATTTTAGCGCGGCTTCGGAAGATCGGGCATCGCGTTTGAAGTAACCGGAAAGGATATAGGCCGTGAGGCTGACCAGCTCCATGGCAAGAAAAATCATTAGCAGATCGGAGGCTGCGGCCATCATGACCATACCAATAACCATTGCCACCACAAGGGCGTAATACTCTCCGATGCTTTTCACCTCTGTTTCGAACTTGCGGTCGGCAAGAGTGGCTACAACGGCAAACATGCCTGAGGCCACAAAGAAGTATTTGAAAAAGATAGCGTACTCGTCAAGCACATACATGCCAAAAAACAGCTCCCTCGCCTGCATGGCATGCTGCTGGGCAATGAAATAGAAGCTCCCGCCCAGTCCGAGGAGGGTTGTCCATCCAAGGATGGCGTTTTTCCTGCCTTTAAGAACCAAATCCAGAATGATCAGACCCATAAAAAGGATGGAGAGGTAGATTTCAGGGATAAAGAACCCCAGACCGGATTTCAGGATCGCAATGATACTCTGGATTTCAGCACCTGATGGTAGCTCGAACATAATTCTCTTCGTTTATTCTGTTACCTCGTTGTATCCGATTAATTCACCGCTGCCATAACCACAGGAGCGAGCACCTCTACCAGATGGTTGACGGTGGTCGTCATCAACCCCATAATGGGCATTGGGTAGATGCCAAGGAAAATGGTGATGACCACAAGAGGAATCAGCATGGCCAGTTCACGGCCATCAAGGTCAAGCTTACCGTTCCAGTCGTGGAAGTGAATTTTTTCCTGTCCGTCTGGTCCAATCTGAAGATCGTAGGCCGCGTCATCTTTCCTTTTGCCGAGGAACATTCTCTGGAGCGACCAGAGCAGATAGGCAGCACCTAAGACGATGCCGAGAACAGAGACCATGGCGATGTAGCGGGTGGTTTCAGAACTAAACGCCCCCACAAAAACAAATGCCTCGGAGATGAATCCGCTGAGACCGGGAAGACCCAGAGAGGCAAACCAGGCTACAGTAACAATACCAGCATAGACCGGCATGTAGGTAGCCAGACCACCGAACTTGTCAATCTGGCGGGTGTGGGCACGGTCATAAATAACACCCACAAGAATGAAGAGCATGGCGGTAATGGTGCCATGGTTGAACATCTGGTAGAGCGCTCCGGTCATGCCTTCGCTGTTGGCAGCGGCAAGGCCGAGAAGCACATAGCCCATATGGCTGATGGAGGAATATGCCACCATCTTTTTCAGATCCTGCTGGGCAAGGGCGCAGAATGCGCCATAAATGATGTTGATGGCGCCGAACACACCGATAACATACATGGAAGCCTGAAACACCTCTGGGAAAAGTGGGAAGTTGATGCGCATCATGCCGTAGGTACCAAGTTTCAGCAGCACACCGGCAAGAATCACCGAGATCGGGGTTGGTGCTTCAACATGGGCATCGGGAAGCCATGTGTGAAACGGGAACATCGGGACTTTGATGGCAAAACCGATGAAAAGGACAATGAAGGCTACATAGCGCCACATTGCGTTGTCGGGGCCAAGAATTGCGTCTTTGATGTAGTTCTCCTGGCTTGCCATGGCAACAAGGCTGAAGGTATTGTTGCCGGTAAGCGGATCAATAACGCTGAAGTAAAGCCCGATCATGACAAGAAGCATAAAAACGGAACCAAACAGGGTATAGAGGAAGAACTTGATTGCCGCATATTCGCGGTTGGGGCCGCCCCAGATACCGATAAGGAAGTACATCGGAAGGAGCATCAGTTCCCAGAAAACATAGAAGAGGAAGAAGTCGAGCGCCACAAAGCAGCCCATCATGGCTGTGGCAAGAAGGTTGTAGAGCAGAAAGTACCCTTTCACCTGTTTCTTTATGGTCCAGCTTGAGAGCACACCAATGGTGGACACAAGGGCGGTAAGAATCACCATGGTGATGGAGAGTCCGTCAACACCGAGGAAGTACTCGATGTTCATGCTGCCCATGCCGCCAAGGTCAAGGCTGATCCAGGGAAGGCGCTCAATGAACTGGAACGATCCTTCCGGCATGCCTCCAGCCATTGCGGTAATGCCCGCCAGCGATGGATCGTATCCGCGCCATATCATGACAGCAAGCACCATTTGGACCACCGCCGCAAGAAGCGACACAATCCGTATGATCTGCTTTTGTGAAGAGGGCACGGCAAGAATGATCAGGCCGGCAATAACAGGCAGAAAAACAATTAAACTGAGCATGTTCCCTATCGGTAAGTTATCAATGTAAAAGAAAATCGCGCTTAATAGACCAGTTGGGTAAAGTAGTAGACAAAGTACCCGAAGAGTGCCAGAATCACCATAACCACATAGGTCTGCACCTTTCCTGTCTGGAGCTTTCTCATGAATGCCCCGGAGGTGTTGACAAAGAATGCGGTAAAGTTCACCATGCCGTCAACTGCATATCTGTCAAAGTTGCCGCTGGCAAAGGCGAATTTACGGGTAAGGGTGGCTACGCCGTTCACAATGCCGTCGATAATGTTGGCATCAAACCATGAAAGAAATCTCGCAATCACCAGAGATCCCTTAATAACGGTTGCGTTATAAATTTCATCCCAGTACCATTTGTTGAACGAGAGCAGGTAAAGAGGGCGTATTGCCCGGGCTGTGCGTTCGGGGTCGAAGATACGGAAGACATAGAACAGAAGGGCAAGAGCTATGCCAAGCGCCACCATGATGCTTGAAATCATGATTGCCTGGTTGTGGGCCGCATGCGACAGATGGCCGATTTCAGCCTGCCTTGGGTCGGCATAGGTGTGGCTCTCTGTATGCATTGCAGCAGTAGCATGTTCGCCGACTGCTTCCTGAACGCCACCGAGTGCAGCTACCTCCTCCACCACTTCCATATGGAGCGCGGGCTCAGCATGCGCCGTTTCACCAACAACAGTTTCAGGGGTCTGAATCATGTGCATGAACCACCCCTTTCCACCGTCAAGCGGATCGGGAGAGTAGACAACAAAAACAGAGAGCGCAGCCAGGATAACCAACGGGAGCCGCATGTTCCAGGAAACTTCATGAACACCGTGATGCTCACCCCCATGTGCATGCGCTGCGTGATGGTCGTCCGGATCTACAGGCTTCAGATGGGTGCGGCTTTCACCGAAGAAAACAAGCCATATCTGACGACCCATGTAGAAGGCGGTCATAAGAGCAGAGATAAACCCTAAGAAAGGCACAAGGTAGTATATGCCGCCACCTTCAGCCTGAGCAAACCCTATGGCCCCCGCAAGAATTGCATCTTTGCTCATAAATCCACTGCTGAGCGGCAAACCGGCAAGGGCAAGCGTGGCAACCGTAAAGGTAACGAAGGTCCAGGGCATGTTTTTGCGAAGCCCTCCCATCCAGCGCATGTCCTGCTCATGGTGCATGGCATGGATAATGGCACCGGAACCCAGAAAAAGGCAGGCCTTGAAGAATGCGTGGGTAACAAGGTGGAAGATGGCAGCCGAATAGGCTCCAACACCAAGACCAAGAACCATGTAGCCGAGCTGCGAAACAGTTGAGTAAGCAAGCACCCGTTTGATGTCGTGCTGGGTGATTGCAATGGTGGCAGCCATGAATGCCGTGAATGCACCGACGAACGAAATGACATACAGTGCTTCGGGGGTCAGAAGCACGAAGATTCGGGCCACGAAGTATACACCAGCAGCAACCATTGTGGCGGCATGGATAAGGGCGGACACGGGAGTCGGGCCCTCCATGGCGTCAGGCAGCCATACATGGAGCGGGAACTGAGCAGACTTGCCAACGCAACCCATGAACAGCAGGATTCCGGCGGCGGTCAGCCATTCATGCGACATCCCGAACTCACCAGCTGCCAGATGTCCAAAAATTTCGTGGTAGCTGAAGGTATGGAACTGTGAGTAGAGAATAAGAATGCCAAGCCACATGCCTATATCGCCCACGCGATTTGCAAGGAAAGCTTTTTTCTGTGCGTCTGCCGCACTCTCTTTTTCAAAAAAGAACCCGATGAGCAAATAGGATGAAAGGCCCACAAGTTCCCAAAAAATGTAGATGGCGAACAGGTTGTCGGCCAGCACAATGCCGAGCATGGAGAAGGTGAAAATGCCGAGATAGGCGAAGAAGCGTCCGTAATGCTTGTCGCCCTTCATGTAGCCCGTGGAGTAGAGATGGACCAGAAAGCTGATGAGGGTCACCATTGTAAGCATGATGGCGGTCAGGTTGTCTATGACTATACCCATCTTTATGACCAGAGGCCCTACACCGGGAACATTGCCGAAATCAATCCAGGTAAAATCCCATGCAACACGGAACGCAGGGTCGTAATGCTGTACAATGACTACCCAGAAAATATATGCTGAAAGACCGAAGGTTGTCCCCAGTATTCCCACACCAACAAAGTCGCCCCGTCGAGGCAGGCGGCGGTTGAAGAAAATGAGAATGACAAACGAGAGCAGCGGCAGCAGCAGCACGGCTATTGACAACTGGATTAAACTGTGCATGTTCCTTTGGATTTACAGAAAAAATTGAAAACTGATGATTCGTCCGTTCTCACTCACTCCTTCATGGAGTCGATTGATGAGACATCAACACTCTTGAAAATCTTGTAGATATTGATAATGATGGCCAGCGCAACGGCTGCCTCAGCGGCAGCAAGCACAATGACAAAAAGGCTGATCATCACCCCTTCCATCCCTCCGTTATAGTGGGAAAAGGCGAGGAAGTTGATGTTTGCCGCATTGAGAATAAGCTCAACACCCATAAGAACGACAATGGCATTTTTGCGCGTCATAACGGCATACAGGCCAAGAGAGAAAAGAATCGCCGAAATGGTCAGATAGTGGTTGATTCCTATGGTCGTCAACTGTTCCATGAATAAGCCTGCTTAATGTTCGTTGGTGTCGCCATTGTCATACCGAGCCAGAAATGCCGCGCCTATAAGCGCAGCCAGAAGGAGAATCGAAGCCATTTCAAACGGAAGGACATACCGCGACATAGTCTCAAACCCTATCCTCTCCACCACACTCCCCTGCAGAACGGTTTCTGAAAGCATCCACCCGTTGGTGGTATAAAAAGTAAAAAGCAGAGCGCCGAGCAGGCCGAGAAAAAGGAATGTGCCGGGCAAGGCATGCATTACATCGGTTTTCAGGTCGGTGTCCATAATGTTGTTGGTAAACATGACACCGAATAGCAGAAGCACCAGAATGCCACCCACATAAACCACCACCTGGGTTACGGCAATGAAGTCGGCACTCAGGAACACATAGAGAGCCGCCACACCGAAAAATGTGAAGAGAAGCGCAAATGCCGAATAGATGACATTGCGCGAAAAGACGACAAACGCTGCCGAAAACACCGTGATTGCCGCAAAGAGATAGAAAATGGCCGTATAGGTCGGGTTGCTCATAGTTTCAGGGTGCGTTTATTGTTCGCCTGCAGGGTTTTCGGCCTGCGCAGCTTTTGCTTCCGCCGCCTTGCGTTCCTTCTCAGCCTGCGCTTTGGCCTGTGCTTCCTCAGCCTTGCGGCGTTTGGCCTCGGCCTCAATGTGGCTCAGGTTGCCGAAATGGTAAAGCAGGTTCTGGCGGTCGAATTCCGAAAAATCGCTTACTGGCGTATGCACAAGACACTCGGTTGGGCAGACATTTGTGCACATACCGCAGGTCATACACTTGGCCGTATCAATATCAAAAACAGGAACCCAGAATTTCTTCTGCTGGCCGCCTGTTGTCTTGCCACAGGCCGCAAGATCTTCGGGCATTACCTTGATAGTCTCAATGTCAATGCAGTTTACCGGACATACCCGGGCGCACTGTCCGCATCCAATGCAGTCATCAATGGCATTGTGAAGGCGGTAGCGACCGCGAACAGGCGTAGGAACCGCTTCTCGTGGATACTGAAGCGTGACGAGTCCGTCAACCTGATGGAAATAATCGACATCATCAATACCCGCATCACCCTTTCGGTTAAAGGCATTGAGGAAATGCTTCAGCGTTATTCCCATGCCAGTGGCTATGGTGGTGGCGCTGGTTGCAATATTTTTGAAATACTCGCTCATAGTTTCATTCAACGGTTACTTGACTCGCAGAACTCGCCCCTCAGGGGACATAGATTTCCCATATCGCCGTCAGAACGAAACTGACGAAGGCGAAGGGGGTGAGAACCTTCCAGCAGAGATACATCAGCTGGTCAACCCTGAGCCGCGGAAGGGTCCAGCGAAGCCACATCTGAATGAAGATGAAGAAAAATCCCTTTGAGATAATCCAGAAAGCTCCCCATACCGGGCCGGTAGTCATGTCGTTCAGGGCGAGAGGGCCGATGTTGGGCAACGGTGAATTCCATCCGCCGAGGAAAACTATGGAAATAATGGCCGACACCATAAACATGCTACCGTACTCGGCAAGAAAAATGACGGCAAACTTCATGCCGGAGTACTCGGTAAAATACCCTGCAACCAGCTCGGATTCAGCTTCAGGGATATCGAACGGGGCACGGTTCACCTCGGCAAGAGATGCAATGAAATAGATAAGGAACGGGAGCCATGCTATAGGCGACTGAAAGAGGAAGAAGTGTGCAAACCCAAGGGGGCCCGACTGCTGGATAGTGATCTGCTGCATGTCGAGGGTTCCGGCCATCATAGCACCACACAGCAGCGCAATGGCAGCGGGAATTTCATAACTCACAATCTGCGCAACGCTTCTGACGGCACCGTAAAGCGACCACTTGTTGTTTGAACCCCAGCCAGCTGCAAGAATGCCTACAACCTCAAGGGATACAATGCCAATAGCAAAAAAGAGACCAACATTCAGGTTGGCGCCTATGAAAGCGGGGCTGAAAGGAAGAACAGCGAAAGCGAGAAAGGAACCCACAAAAAGGACTCCTGGCCCTATCACAAAAAGAAACTTGTCGGCTGAGGTGGGCACAATATCCTCTTTCTGAAGCAGTTTCAGGATGTCGGCCAGTGTCTGTAAAATACCCCATTTGCCCACCTCCATGGGTCCCAGGCGGTCCTGCATGAAAGCGGAAATCTTGCGCTCGCCGTACACACCGTAGGTAAGGGCGTAAAGGGCTATGAAAACCAGCGGAATGGCGGCTATAATGAGAAGACCGACAGGAAGTCCGGCCGGGCTGAACCCGGCAAGGGCGTCCGACCACGCGTTGAGACTGTTACCCATAAGAAGTGGCATGCTGAATTGCGGTAATGCGGAGTGTATCATCGGTCAACCTCCCCGAGCACAATATCCAGGCTGCCGATAATGGCAACAAGATCAGGAATCAGCTGGCCCCTTGAAAGGTCTTTCATGGCAGACAGGTTGACAAAGCATGAAGAACGGGCCTTGCAGCGCAAGGGGCTGGTGGACTTGCCATCACTCTGAATATAGAAGCCAAGCTCTCCGCGGGGATTTTCGGCACGGCCGTATACCTCGCCCGCTTTCGGCCTGACTCTTTTCGGAACAGCTGCACGGGGATTGAACCCCTCTGTACCTGGCATTTTGTCAATGCACTGCTCAATAATTTTGAGACTCTCCTCAATTTCAAGAGCACGCACCAGGTGACGAGAGAGGCAGTCGCCTACAACGGAGAGCTTTCCGTCAGGAACCGGAACGGCAAAATCAAGTTCAGGGTAAATGGAATACGGATCGTTGCGTCTGAGGTCCCACTGCACACCCGAGCCACGAAGCATGGGACCCGACCATCCATAGTTGATTGCAACATCTGCAGGCATGATGCCGACGCCTTTAGTCCGCTTCACAAAAATTTCGTTTTCCGTCAGCAACTGCTGCAGTTCGAGTGCTTTGGGACGAAAATAGTTGACAAACTCTAGAACGCGCTCGTTGAAACCGGCCGGCACATCATAGGCAAGGCCACCAACCCATATATAATTATACAGCATCCTGGCTCCCGTAGCCCACTCAAGCATGTTGAGAATGTGCTCTCGGTCGCGGAAACAGAAGAGAAAGGGAGTAAAGGCACCAAGATCTATGGCGTAGGTGCCAATGGCCACAAGGTGTGAGGCAATCCGGTTCAGCTCGGAAACAATAACACGAATGAATTCAACCCGTCGAGGGATTTCCACATCAAGCAGTTTTTCCACAGCAACACAGTAGGCCATTTCGCTGTTTATGCCAGCAAGGTAGTCCATCCTGTCGGTGTAGGGAACAATAGCCGGATAATCAACATGTTCGCAGTGCTTCTCAAAGCAGCGGTGCAAATAGCCGAGGTAGGGCTCAGCCTCAGTTATAATCTCTCCGTCGGTCAGGCACTCAAGGCGAAGCACACCATGGGTGGACGGGTGCTGGGGACCCATGCTGAGCACCATCTGCTCGGTTGAAAGGTCCTTTTCAAGAACCACAACATCATCGCTTTTTCGGCTCAGACGGAGGGAACCCTGTCCGGCCATTTCCAATTCCTGCATAAGAACGCGGCTTTAACTATTTATACCTTTTCAGTAGGGCACCTTAATGCCATGATAGCTCTCCTGTACCCTATAATCCTTGCGAAGCGGCCAGCCTTCCCAGTCGTCGGGGCAAAGAATCCTGCGCATGTCGGGGTGGCCGTCAAAGGGCATACCCAGCATATCATACGCTTCACGCTCGTGCCAGTTAGCGGTATGCCACACGCCGGCAACACTGGGAATTGATCCGCCATCGCGCGGGCATTTGACCTTTACGGCAATCCGATGGCTGAACACACCCAGAGACTCAAGATTGACAACAATACCGAGCTTTCCCTCCTCAAGGTAGTCAACTCCCGAAAGACAGGCCATGTAGTTGAACTTCAGCTTCGGATGATCACGCATGAAGAGAGCAATATCCGTCCAGAGTGCTGTATCCTGAACCTCGAAAAACGGCATGGTGGCGTTGTCGTCGAAGGCAGATATGGCCTCGCCGAACTTTTCATGGATGACGGCGTATGCTGCTCCACTCTCCTCCACCGCATTCGACAAAATCTTTCCTTCTTCCATTCTTCCGTTAGTCTGCCGGGTTATTGAAATTCTTATGCTGTTTCCTGCTTTCTCGCCTGCTCAATGAGAGGTTGGGGGTCAACATCTGCTTCAGCAAGCTTTTTCAGTGCATCCGACCGTGAAATGCCAAGTCCCTCCATGCGAATCAGCTCCTGAATCTTCATCAGCCCGCCAATAAGCGCCTCAGGGCGGGGAGGGCATCCAGGAACATAAACATCAACAGGAATAACCCTGTCAACACCCTTAAGAACATGATAGCCATGCTCCCAGTAGGGACCGCCGCAGTTGGAACAGCTTCCCATGGAAAGCACATAGCGGGGTTCGGGCATCTGCTCGTAGAGCCGTACAACGCGTTCGGCCATTTTCATGGTAACCGTACCGGCCACAATCATAAGGTCGGACTGACGGGGGGAGGAGCGAGGAAAAATACCGAACCGCTCAAGGTCATAGTTGGAAGCATTGGTCGCCATCATTTCAATGGCGCAGCAGGCAAGACCGAAACCCATCGGCCATAGAGAGGATAGGCGGGCCCAGTTCAGGACACTGTCAACTGAAGTCACCAGTACATTCTGCCTTGAAACCGCTGCGTCGAGTAAGCCCATAGTACCTTGAAATAGAGATGGAAGAGAGGTTAGTCCCTCTGGGAAGTTGATTTGGGAGCCGGCATCTCCGGCATTTTCGGGACAGATGGAGTTGGGCGAACCCAGTCAAGATCCCCTTTCACCCATGCATAGACGAGTCCGAGAATAAGAATGCCTGCAAACACAAGCGCCTCTACCAGCGCAAAACTGCCAAGCTGGCGAAAAATGGTTGCCCAGGGGAACAGGAATACTACCTCCACATCAAAAATGATGAAGATAAGAGCTACCACATAAAACCTGATATTGAATTTGACCCAAGCAGAACCCACTGCCTCTTCACCGCACTCGTAAGTGGATGTTTTTATAGGATTGGGGCGACTCGGGCGGAGCATGCGGGCGGTTAAATATCCGCCGGCAACGAAGACGACTCCAAGGAGGAGAAATACAAAGACATTACCAAATTCACTCAGCGTCTGGTCCATGCGAATACCATTCTAATGTTAATACCCGGAGCAGGTGCGCAAATATAAAAAAATTAACCACAGACAAGAAAAAAACAGAGGCCTGCAGGGGGAAAGTTAACAATTTTTAACGCCTTCCATAAGAAACAGAGCCAGTCAGGACGAGCTCCCGTTGAAAGCACGACTCAAACGGGTAAAAAGCCTTATTAACAGTCGCACAACAATCACGGTCAAAGGAAGGATGATTATCTGGGAAAGAAGATCAGAGGAAGTAAGGGGACTGAGGAGAGGGGAGAAGATTCCGCTGAGGGCAAGCCATACAACCGGAACCCAGACGACTGCAAGCATGAAAGGCAACCCTTTTTTCATAAAACTGCGCTGTGCCGGTGTATCAGGGAAGAGCTTCATTGTTCATCAAGAAAAAGAGTTTGTATCTGTTCGGCCATTGAGGGGTCGAGGACTGCAAGCGTCTGGCAAACCTCCCTGAGTTTCTTCATATCCCCCCTTGAAACCAGGTACATGGCCATTTTCCGGTGGGGCTCCGGGTTTTCGGGTTCAAGCCGAAGCGCCGTTTCAAACACTTCTTTTGCCTCGTCGTACTCGCCAAGGTCAAGATAAACATCGCCAAGGACACACCATGCTTCAACATGTCCGGGGTCAATTTCAAGTGCGGCCTTAAGGGTTTTCAGGGCAGCTTCCTCTTTACCGAGGGTAAGCTGCACAAACCCGAGATAGCTCAATGCCGGCACATGCCCAGAATCCAGAACAATCGAACGCAAAAGGCTGCAGCCGGCTTTCCGGTAGTCGCCCATTGCTATGAGGGTAAGAGCGCGTGCATAGAGTGCCTGCGGATTGCGGGGTTCATCACAAAGAAGCCCGTCAAGGAGACTGAGCGCCTCGTCATGCTCCTGCCGTTCAATGCATGCCAGCGCCTCCGTGTAACGCCCCTCTTGATTGTCGCCTGTAGGGTCAGTCATATTCAGAATCCGGGATTTAGGGGGATTTCTTAAAAACAGTCATTCCTCGACTCCAAGGGTCGAATAAGCATCCTGAATGCCTTTCAGGTTGCGCACCTCATCAACCACCTTGCCCGAGAGCCACCCCGCAAATGCAGGGGAATCATTGATGCACCCGACATACTGAACCATATCAAGTCCCGAGTGATCAAGCAAACGACGGGCCTCGTACTCGGTCTCGCTGTTATCGGCAAAAAAACCGTAGGGAAACATGACCATCCCGTCACACCCTTCATGCCGGAACTCTTCTATAGCTTTCTGCACGGTATCGGCTGTCCACTCCCCACCGGCAGAGTGGTTCATGCACCCCTGGCGGATATCGGAAAATACATTGCGCCCGTCAGCCATGATTTTGCGTTTCATCATCTCAAAAAATCGGCTGGTCTCGTCAAGTCCGGTAAAAACCTTTGGAGGATTTCCGGCACGGTCTTTCACCAGCGTACCGTGAATAACAAGCACAAGACCAAACGAACTGGCACCTTTCTGAAACATGCTGTCTGAAAGGCAACTGAAAAGATGGTCCACATAAATCCGCTGGAGTTCATCATCAGCCCAGAGCTTATTCATGAGCCTGACAAGACTATATCGCTCGTTGCCGTAGACATCGGAAACCATCCGGCAGGCCACTCCGCATGAAAATGCAGACTCAACGGGAATCATGGGCACAAGCACAATGCCTTCATACTCCTCTTTGAGACGCTGGAGCATATCCTCAAGATAGGGAGGGACAAAATAATATGCGTCGAGCACATCCACATCCACCCCGGAAGGGAGCTCTGCTTCCTTTTCCTTCAGTGCAGTTTCAAGGCGCTTTGTCTGCGCCCGATTGATTGCAAGAAGCGAAGACTCGTAACCATTCCATCGCCAATTGATGAAGTGTTTCGTCGAGCGATAGTCGGCAATGAGATAGATAAGAAATGAGGGTACCTTGACAATCTGGCTGGTAATAACCTTAAGAATACGGCGGGAACTTGGCCAGAGGTTTTTCAGCGTAAGCTTTTCAACCTCACCATAAGTCACCACAACAACGGCATATCGCTTCCTTTTCACAGCCCCGCCCACCATTTCAGCTCCAGATACATGACCGCAAAACCAAGCATGGCGCCTACCAGCGTCTGCATGAAATTATGGGCTTTAAGCTCTATTCGCGCCCAAGTCAGAACAGGAACGAGAAGAAGAAGCCACAGCGACTGATCTCCGAACTGGAGAAACACAAGCGCTGCTGAAGAGGTATAGGTAAAGAGATGGATGCTGATCTTCCACTGGAGCGTCACCAGGAGAATAAGAACGGTATTGACCGCATTGAAAAGCAGTATCCCCCCGAGAAACCTTGGTGCATGCATCTGCTGCATAAACTCGTAGCCAAGAAGATTCACCGCCACCAGCACGAGAAGAGGCAGAAACCGCTGTTCGCGAAACGAGATATTATAGTCGGATACCTTCCCTATTTTTTTTAGACCGTAAATAAGGAGCATGGGGGCAAGAATGCTCGATGAAAACAGGACGGATATATAGGCAATACGGCGGGCATCATCACTGTAACCAAACATGACAATGCAGAGATACGCAAGCGGAGCAACAACCACAGGACTTATCACCCATGAAATGACATTTGCTGTAGAGTGTCTGTCAAACTGCACGGGCACAAGGGGTAAACTCTGTTGATGTAAGCGCATGGCGCTGGAAAAAGTAATAATAAAGATAAGTTTTTAAAAAGTTAAAATCCATTTATATTCTCATTCCACTGCGAGAGTGGTGAAATTGGTATACACGCTAGTCTTAGGAACTAGTGCCGTGAGGCGTGAGGGTTCGATTCCCTTCTCTCGCACTCCCCCAGGAAAGATGCCAAAGTGGCGGAACTGGTAGACGCGCTGGACTCAAAATCCAGTGGGTGAATAACCCGTGTGGGTTCGATTCCCACCTTTGGTACAATACAGGAACCTCAGGACAAGACAGGAACAGGCATGGACAGGATGTACTCACCATGGCGTGAAACATACATGCAGTCGTTCAAGGATGACAGGAAAACGGATAGTTCGGGGAAATCCGTTTTTTCAGACATTCCTCCCGAAGAGGATGAAGAACGCTATCTGCTGCACAGGGGGGAAAAGTGTTTCATCATCATGAACCTCTACCCTTACAACTGTGGCCACCTGATGGTCATTCCCTACCTTCAGACCGCCTCGTTCACCGGGCTCGACCGGGAGACGAAGCTTGAGGTTATGGAATTGACGGACCTCGCAATAATGGCGCTTGAAAAAACGCTGAAACCCCAGGGAATAAACTTCGGAGCCAACATTGGCCGTGTTGCGGGAGGCAGTGTCGACACACACATCCACTTCCATATCGTCCCCCGCTGGGAGGGCGACACAAACTTCATGCCGGTACTTGCCGACGCCAAAGTTCTCAGCAACGACATGCGCGCCCTCTACGGGAACCTGAAAAAGGCGATCGGAGAATGTCTTCGAGACAACGCATCCTGAAGCCGTCCTCTCCAATGGAAACCTCCCTCTGCCCAATAACCGGCTCTTCTGACTCAACACCCCTCCTTTCTGTTCCTGATCGCTTCCACCCCGAAAAGGGATGCTCATGGAGCATTGCGCGCATGAACCCTTCGGGCCTCATCATGCTGAACCCCCGTCCCTCCCATGCTGAATTGGAGTGCCATTACCCTCACAGCGGATACAGCCCTCATCTGCAATCGGCACACTCCCTCGCCGAGCGGCTCCAGCAGGCGGCACACAGACTACTCCTTTCCCGACGCGCTGCAGTTGTGCTGAAAGGGCTCCCGAAAGAGATGAGTGAAACGCGTGTCCTTGAGGTCGGCTGCGCCACGGGAACGCTGCTGGCACAGCTCCACAGAAAAAACGGCCTGAAAAGGGAAAACCTCATCGGCATTGAACCCGACATGGACGCGGCTGCATTTGCCAGAGAGCATTACGGGCTGAAGGTGCTGGATAGAGCTGAGGGGTTGCAGATGAACGAAAACGGGTTCGACCGCATAATTCTCTGGCACACACTGGAACATATTCACAGGCTGGACGACACTCTCCGGGTCATGAATCGGCATCTTGCGCCAGACGGAAAGATCATCCTCGCCCTGCCAAACCCGCTCAGCTACGATGCGCTCCACTACGGGGCATACTGGGTTGCATGGGACGCGCCCCGTCACCTCTGGCACTTCACGCTGGGGACACTTTCAGCGCTGCTGGAGCCCCACGGCCTCACCATCAGCAATACATCCCAGTGGATACCCGACACCCTTTACAACACCCTTCACAGTGAACAGCTCCGTTCCATAAGCAATGGAAAGCCACACGGAGCCAGAAACATACCTGCCGCACTTGTGCATTCAGGACGGTTCATGCTGCGCTCTCTTCTAAATCCTACAGGAAGCTCAACCGTCATCTACACGGTACAGAACACGCGCTAAACACAAGCCGCAATTATTCTGCTATACGATCTGCGGGAAAGCGACCCAGAGAGCGGTCAAGCAAAACGCCGGCTGCAAGGCAGTCATAAACGGCTTGCAGGTAGTTGGTTCTTGCCTTGTTGAGCTGCAGCTCGGAATCAGTCAGCTCCAGACGCGAACCCACACCCTCCCTGAACCGAAGCAGTGATATCCGAAAACCCCGCTGCGCCATTGCAATGGTGCTCGACTGCACATCTATTCGCTTCTCTGCCTCACGCCAGGCCGAAAGTCGCAGTTCTATTTCAGCCATTGCGTTCGCCTTGAGATCCTCAAGACGGGTCATGGTCTGGAAGCGAGTAATCTTAGCCTGCTGCACCCGTGAACTGATTCGGTACCCGGTAAAAATAGGAAGGCTCACCTGCACACCAACCCCCGAGGAAACTGGCCACCGGGAATCAGAAAGCTGAACATCGTCATCGAAAGCCGTCTGCGACTCCAGCTGACCAAAAGCGGTCACCATGGGGAAGCGCTCAGCACGCACAGCGGTAATTTTATCTTTTTCTGCCTTGACCTGCAACTCAAGCTGACGGATGTCGGGCCGTTTCTCCATCGCTTCATTCCAGGCAACCCTAAGGGTTCCGGGATAGGTGCGGGAGGCAACAGAGAGCGTATCGAGAAGAACCAGAGGGGTTTCAAGCGAGATGCCCATGGTGTTTTTGAGCCGGGTCATGGTAGCTTTCACGCGGGTTTCGGCCTGAATGAGATCGGGACGGAGGTTTTCAACAGAAAGAAATGCCTTAAGGGTATCGATATCTGCAACAACCCCCTGACGGAACATAGCCTGCGTATCCTTTCTCGACTCCTCCCAGCGGGCAATGCTCTCCTCTACAAGCTTCAGCTGGTCGCGCGAAATAAGGGCATCGTAATAAGCCATTGAAATATCGGAGAGAACTGCCGACTCTGCATTCCGATAAGCCTCGTCACTCATTTCTCCTGCCGTAGCTGCAGCACGAATGGAGGCATAGGCGGAGCCATTGAAAAGGGACTGGCGAACCTCAAGAGTCGCCTTTGCGGAATTGTCGGAACTGATTTCCATCGGACTCTCGATGCCCGGAAAGTTCGGCATGAACATGACGGAGGGCTGCAGTGTACGGGTATAGGTAAAGCCGGAGGTAATCTGAGGCAGCAAAGGAGAAGTCGCCTCCATCAATTTTTCAGAGCTCATTTGCCTGTCCATCCGAGCCAGCTCAAGCGTCCGGCTCTTCTGCAGTCCAATGCGCACCGCGTCCTCAAACTTTACCCTCAACTCTCCTGTGTCAGTTGAGTTCTTCGACTCTACATCATCAGCAAGAACGGGGGAAAAAGAACCGAGAACCAGGAAGAAAGATGCAATACAATGTCTGTACATGATACAGGTAATGATTAAATGGTGACTGACAGGCCTGAAAGCTTCATCAATAACGGTTCTTCCAGAGTGAACGGAGCCGCTCGGCAAGAAATTTCTCACGCCCTTCTTCAGTGGGGCGGTAATATGTTTTTGACTCCATACCTTCGGGAAAATAGCGTTCCTCAACAAAATGGCCGGGAAACGAGTGCGGGTAGCGGTAGTTAGCTCCGTAGCCCTGCTGCTTCATCAGTTTTGTAGGGGCATTGCAGAGATGCATGGGAATGGGCAAGTCCTGCAGCGACTTTGACTCGGCAAGAGCCTCGTTGATTCCCTCGTATGCCGCATTGGATTTGGCGCACGAGGCAAGGTAGGTCACCCCCTGGGCAAGATTGATTCTGGCTTCAGGAAGCCCTATCATTGAAACTGCCTGAAACACCGAAACTGCCAGGGTGATAGCATAGGGGTCAGCATTGCCCACATCCTCACTGGCAAAAATCACCAGCCTACGGGCAATGAACTTCGGGTCCTCCCCTCCCTCAATCATCCGCGCAAGCCAGAAGAGAGCGGCGTCCGGGTCAGACCCGCGCAGCGACTTGATGAATGCGGAAATGGTGTCGTAATGGACCGCCCCTCCCTTGTCATAAATCGGAGCTCTATGCTGAAGAGCACGCTCAAAAATGGAGGCAGTGAGCTGAACCGGCCCATCCCCCTCCGGCACCAACGACATGGCTGCCTCAAGAGCGTTGAGCGCCTTTCGGGCATCTCCACCCGCAAAACGGAGCAGAAAGTCGGGATCCTCAATGTCAACCTTTCGGCCAGTAAAAAGCGGATCAATCTCTATGGCACGCTGCATAAGGGAGGCTATATCATCCGCCGAAAGCGGATTGAGAACATAAACCTGCATTCTGGAAAGCAGAGCGGCATTCACCTCAAACGAAGGATTTTCAGTTGTTGCGCCAATCAGCACAACCACTCCCTGCTCAATGGCGTGCAGCAGGGTATCCTGCTGGGCCTTATTGAACCGGTGGATTTCATCAATAAAGAGAATGGTCCGTTCTCCTCTCGCCCTTGCCGACGCGGCATGCTCAAGAGCGCGACGCACATCCTTCACACCAGAATCAATGGCGGAAAGTGTCTCAAACCGCAGCCCAAGGGTTGCCGCAGAGAGTTCAGCAAGAGTTGTTTTCCCAGAACCAGGCGGGCCCCAGAAAATCATGGAAGGAAACTGGCCTCCCGAAAGAAATTTGCGAAGCGGGCCCTCTGGGCCGAGCAGATGCTCCTGCCCCCTCATGTCGTCAATTGAACGAGGCCGTACCCTCTCGGCAAGAGGCTGGAATGGCGGGTTACTGCCCTCTGCCGCGGAAACCCCGAACATGTCGGGCGTACCCTTAAAAGAGTCCATTCAGAACCCCTGCTGGCGAAGCCACGCTTCATCCATTGAGGATGTCTCAACAGAAGAGGCGGCTGGCGTTTGAAAACGGCGGGCAACATATTTGCCCAGAATGTCAAATTCCAGGTTCACCATGCTGCCTGTCTTAAGACTGGCAATAGTGGTATGGGCAACAGTATAGGGAATAACAGCCACGGTAAAAAAGTCTCCCTCAAGACAGGCAACCGTCAGGCTTACCCCGTCAATGGCTATGGAACCAGCAGAAACAATATACGGCCCGAAAGCGGCGGGAAAGGGAATGGTAATTTCACGGCTGGAACCCAGGTCACGCACACCCTTAACAGCGGCGGAAATGTCCACATGACCAAGCACAAAGTGACCTCCCATGCGATCCATGGGTCGAAGGGCGCGTTCCAGATTCACAAGTGCCCCCTCCCTAAGGAAGCCAAGTGTTGTTTTTGCAAGCGTCTCCTCAACAGTGTCTACTTCAAAACTATCCGGAGAGCAGCTTACAACCGTCTGGCATACACCATTGATGCTCACACTTTCATCCACCCCAAGGCCCAAAAAAGCCTCCGGCATGCTGTGGCGCACCTTTAGCCGCAATCCCCCACGCTGGCGGCTTATTCCGCCAACCGTGCCAACATCCTTGATTATTCCGGTAAACATGGCGCAAACAGTTGTCAGTTGAAAAGAGAGACCTCAATATAGCAAAACATCACCCTTCGTTTCCTCCCCAACCGAGAAGTGCCGGCACATAGCCGGCACTTCTCGTGTTCAGGAAGAAACCAATACAGCTCATTCATGCAAGAGCTGCAAGAACCGCATCATAATCGGGCTCTTCCACAATTTCTGGTACCTGTTCGCTGTATGTAATGCGACCGTCCGTATCAACAATAACAACGGCACGCGAAAGAAGCCCTTGGAGAGGACCGTCAGCAATGGTTACACCATAATCATTTCCGAACGCCGGTGAGCGAAACACTGAAAGAGAGACCACATCCTCAAGCCCCTCAACCTCACAGAAACGCTTGTGTGCAAAGGGTAGATCAGCAGAAATACAGAGCACCACTGTATTGTCGAACGAAGCCGCTTCCTTGTTGAAGCGCCTCACCGAAGCCGCACATACTGCGGTATCAAGACTCGGGAAAATGTTCAGCACCATTCTTTTGCCTGCAAAATCAGCAGGGCCCGCTTCAGAAAGGTCTGTTTTGACGAGGCAGAAAAAAGGGGCTTCACTGCCGACTGCCGGAATGCTGCCAACTGTCTGGATTTTGTTGCCCTTAAGAGTAATCGTTGCCATAAAAAAATAAAGTCTCGGATTAAAAAAATAGTGCCTGCTCGTTTCGCTGTAGTTCAGGAAGGTTCAACCGCCCTATCCTCCAGAGAGTTCCCCGTCCGTCAACTCCAGACTCCTTTTCCTTTTCCAAGGCTGTAGCGGCCAGCACCGAGGAAGAAAATGGCAACTGCACCAAACAGGTACAGCGCCTGCAGTTCAAGGGCGTACCCTCCATGCTCGGTGAGACGGAACAAGTCACCGGTATGAACCAGATAGACCGCCATAACCATAACAGTCGCCTGCATAAGTGCTGCAAACCGGGTATAGAGACCAAGTACAATAAAGAGCGGAGCAAGAACTTCACCGATCAGAATGCCGTGGGAAAGATAGCCGGGGAGATTCGCCTTCACCAGCATCTTTTCAACAAAACCATACCCGTGCTGCAGTTTGTTGATGCCATGAAAAAGCATCAGTCCACCGACCGACAGCCTGAGGAGCAATTTGGCAAGGTCACTATTGTTAACAAAACGATCAAGCATGGCTAATCCTCCCTTTTTCTATAGGTTATCTGACTGAGTAAGCTTCAAGAAGTACATCCTCCCCAACACAGCGGGGTGGCTCAAAACGGAAAGTGAGTGCCTCATCGGGTGAGGATACACCCAAAGGGCCGAATGAGGCAAGGGCATCGCCACCAAAGAGCTTGGGGGCAATAAACATATAGAGCTTATCCAGAAAGCGCTCCCTGGCAAGGGAAGCCGACAGCCGTCCGCCCGATTCAACCATTACAGACAACACCTGCCGCCTATGCAGTTCGTCAAGCACGGAGCGCAAATCAAGACCTCCCGCCCCATCATCAACAAACACCACTTCCACACCACTGGCCGCATATCGGGCGGCAGAGGGCGAGCCCTCCATAGGTTTTGAGGCAAAAAGCAGAGTTTTGGCCTCTGCCCCAAACACTGGAGCATCGGGCGGAAGGGAAAGAGAGGGATCAAGCACCACCCGGAGAGGGTTCCTGCCGGCACAGTGCCTGACCGTCAACCGTGAACCATCAGCACGGACGGTGGCAGCACCGCTCAATACCGCATCATACGAACAACGAAGACGGTGAACCTCCAGTCGCGCTGCCTCCCCGGTAATCCACTTCGACCCCCCGTCAGCGGTGGCAATCCTGCCGTCAAGCGTTTCGGCAAGTTTGAGGGCCACAAAAGGACGACCCTCGGTATGACTTGTGATGAATGCCTCGTTGAGTTTCTTTGATTCAGCTTCCAGCACTCCTTCCAACACCTCAATACCAGCAGAACGAAGCCTTGCCACGCCTCTTCCTGCCACCTGAGGGTTGGGATCGCCACATCCGACGACTACACGCCTGATTCCTTTTTCAACAATAAGATCTGCACAGGGAGGTGTTTTCCCATGATGGGAACAGGGCTCAAGGTTCACATAGAGGGTTGAGCGGTGAAGCATCTCCCCATCAGCAACAGAAGCAATTGCGTTCACCTCAGCATGCGGGCCGCCATATACCTCATGATACCCCTCCCCCACAACCGCGCCGTCACACACGATGACTGAGCCCACCATCGGATTGGGGCTTACCGCACCGGCTCCCCGGCGGGCAATTTCAATGCAGCGCGCCATATAGCGTTCATCTTCAGAAATCATCATCAACAGTGCTTTTCAGGCCCATCAACCTGCACCTGCACCAGCCGTATCCCCGACAGCCTCAGCAACTCAGTAATATGCTCGATTTTATACGGCTTTTCGTAATAGATGGTCTTGATTCCTACATTAATCAGCACCTTCAGGCAATGAATGCAGGGGCTTGCCGTAATGTATATATCCGCATCTTTGATGCAGACCCCATGCTTTGCCGCCTGAGCAATGGCATTGATTTCAGCATGGATAGTGTTGACGCAGTTCTCCTCAACCGTCCCATCGGGATGCGTGCTCCGGTATATCTTGCAGTTGGTTTCATCGCAGTGCGGAAGGCCAGAAGGAGCGCCATTGTATCCTGTTGAGAGAATGCTGTTGTCGCGGACGATAACCGCCCCTATATGGCCACGGGTGCAGGTTGCCCGCTGTGAAATCAGCCGTGCCACACTCATGAAATACTCATGCCATCCAAGCCGTTTTTCCTGCTCGCAGTGCCCATCACCAACTTCACCGCCGCAATTACAGCCACCCGTGTTCCCTTCGATCATATCTGTAGTATATTCAGCATTATCAGAATGAAAAATTCGACATTTTGCTAAAATAGAGAAAAAGATCGTGCCCACGCAACCTTTTGCCACCCATGTTCCGCAATTACTTCACCCTCTTTCACGCCGCCAGGGAACTGCATAAAACGCTTGCAGAGGGAACCTTCGCGGGAGCACACTCACAAGAGAAAAACCAGCTTGTCCTCAGCTTTCTGAGCGCCACTGAAGAACAGCTGCAGCTTACACTCTTCACCCGCAGCCCCAAAACGGCACTCTTCACAAGAAACGGCCACAACCGAAAGAAAAAAGAGACCGCTTCACTCTGGAGCAAGATTGAAAACGAGCGGATAACTTCCGTTGCCATCTCACCCGTAGACAGGGAGATAACCATCATACTCCAAAGCGGCCGCAGCATCATGCTGCAGCTCTTCGCCTCAAACAGTAACGCGTTTCTTCTTGAAGGGCGAACGGTCATCGACGCATTTAAACGCGGAGCTCTCCTGAAAGGCTCTCAACTTTCCGAAGAGGAGCGCAGCCCCTCCATCATCGAGCAGCTTGAAACGCTGGCATCCTCACCCCTCTCCATTGCCGACCTCCTTGGGCAGCACAGCGGCAACATTGAAAAAGCCATAGCCGTTCTGCCGGGATTCGACAAGAAACTGCAGAGGGAACTCCTTGGAAGAATAGAGGGCAACCACTCGGCCCCTTCGCTGCACAGCCACATCCGTCAGCTTCTCAATGAGCTGCTGAACCCTCTTGTCCAGACAGGCAGAAGCAGTAAAGGCGCTCCAGAGTTCAGCATTCTCCGCACCCCTCTGAATGAAGCGCAGGAGTTCGGAACCGTCCTTGAAGGGCTGGCCGCCTACACCCTCAACACGCTCCGTCACACCAGCGCTGAAACACGGGAACGCCCCCTTCGCTCTGCCCTCACAGAACGGCTTAAAAAAATCCGTAAGGAGCTGCAAACCATCAATCCCGATGCAGTTCGGGCTGAAGCCCAAAAGAATGAGAACTTCGGCCACCTCCTCATCGCCTCGCTCTATCTGAAACGCACCCAACCAGGCTCCATCTGCGTCCCTGATATCTTTACCCCCGATAGCCCGCCCTGCACCATTCAGCTCCAAAGCGAACTCAACCTGCAGCAGAATGCCGAACAGTATTTCCGTAAAGCCACAAAAGGACGGGGAAAAATACAGGGACTTCTGCTGCGCAAAGAAGAACTTCTGAAACAGGCGGCAGAACTTGAGGCCGAACTTGCCGAAATGACCGAGGAGACAGCATCAGACACCCGGCAGCGGCCCAAGTCATCATTGAGTCCGGCACAGAAAAAACCAGTTCAACGCCTCCCTTTCAGAAGCGTAAGCCTTGGCGGCGCCATGACACTCCTTATCGGAAAAAATGCAGCCGACAACAACCTGCTAACCTTCAAGCATGCCCGTTCGAACGATATCTGGCTTCATGCAAGAGGGGCATCCGGTTCGCACTGCATCCTGAAAGGAGCCGGACCCGACCACATCGACGCAATAATAAAAGCCGCGTCAATTGCCGCATGGCATTCAAAAGCCAAACACTCAGGGCTCGTACCTGTTATTTATACTCTGAAAAAATATGTCCGCCAGGGAAGGAATCTTCCCCCAGGCCAGGTTGTTGTGGAACGCGAAAAGGTTCTTCTGGTCAAACCAGAAAAAGAGCTCTCCTGAACCCCAAACAAAAAAAAGAAATGGAAAACTATAAACTGGTCCTGCCGGAACATCTCAACCACTACGGATTTCTCTTCGGCGGACACTTGCTGAAATGGATTGATGAGGTCGGCTACATTGCCGTCACGCTCGACTACCCTGGCCGCAACTTTGTAACAGTAGCCATGGACAAGGTAGAGTTCAGCAAAAGCGTACGGAACGGAACCATTCTGGCCTTCGTCACCGAACAAAAACACAAAGGCAACACCGCCGTTGAATACACGGTCAAAGCCTATACAGAAACGATTGAAAACGGTGAACGGGAGATGGCCTTCAGCACCAACATCACCTTCGTTGCTGTAGACAGCGAAGGAAAAAAACAGCCGATCTGAAAGGAATCCTGAAAAATGCCCCACTCAGCGGTTGGACTTGAAAACTGCGCCCGTAAGGCTTATGACAAGAGTGAGACCAATTACCGCCATGACGGCGTCAGCCATCCAGATTGCGGCCCAGGGGTAGAGGATACCCCGAAACGCCATTTTCTCTCCGGCAATCATCAGGGCCCAGTAAAGAACGAAAAAGAAAAGGGAGAGCACCGCCCCAATGCCAAAACCGCCCCTTTTAGCAAGAATGCCGAGAGGCGCACCCACAAGAACAAAGAAAAAGCAGGCAAACGCAAGGGCATATTTCTTGTGGTATTCAGCCATAAAACGGTTGACCATGCCTTGGTTCGCATCCCTGTTCTGCAGTTCGCTCTGCAGAACAGCAAGTTGCCGGTCAAGATAACTGGCCACGGCTGAAGCAGCAGCGGCATTAGGGCTTTTGAGCTGAGGATAGCTGACGGCTCCGGCCGGAGTCACAACGGAAAGAGCCTGCTCAAACATTTCAAGCGACATGCCTATATGCTTTTCAGAGTCGTCAACCTTTCTCTGGTATTCACCCGCAACAAGCAACAGCTCTGTTGCCGACAGTTCCTTCCCCCCCGCACGGCTCCGGCTGTCATCACTTCGCGAAAAGCCAAACCCGGTAGACTCAAAGACATACCGATGCTTCTGGAATATCATTTTCCTGTAGAGCCGAAAATCAGGCTGCTGCACCTCATGAATCTCACCGTTCTGAAGCGTCAGCAGAAGATAACCACCATCATCCGAAAAGCTGATACGACCCTCTTCAGCCGTAATAACGCTCCGGAAATCGGGCCGTGTGAAATCGTAAATGATAATATCCCCTATGCCTCCCGTTCGCTCATCAGACTTGCGCACAAGAATTGAATAGCCGTCAACAAGCGGAGAAAAGACATTTTCAGTAATGCCAAAGTTCGGCTTCGCCTTAACAATATCATCCATCAGCGAGCGGGCATGATAATTGGCAAGCGGCTGGACAACATTATTGAAGCGCTCAACAAAAAATGAAAGCACCAACCCGGCAAGAAGAATGGGAATCATGAGGCGGTAGAGCGAAACACCCGAAGCCCGAAAAACGGTCATTTCCGAAGTTGTGGTCAGCGCCCCAAACGCCATAACAACAGCAATAAGAACCGCCATGGGAGCGGCAAGCCCCACCATCCAGGCCGACTGCAGTGCAATCAGTTCCAAAAGAGCCCCGAACCCAATTCCCCTGCCAATGAAACGGTCTGCAAAACTGGCAAAGAACTGCAGAATCAGGACGAAAATAATGGTAAGGAAGGCAAAGAAAAAAGGACCGACATGCGACTTGAGGATATAGCGATCAATCAGTTTCATGCCTTTTTTTCTCTTTGTATGCAAGCCTGCGGGCCGGTCTGTTCAGTGAGCAGAATATACAATAAAAAAAGCAGCCGCATCTCCATGGAAGAAGATGCGGCTGCTGAAGTGTGCACTCGGAAGGACTCGAACCTTCAACCCACTGATTAAGAGTCAGTTGCTCTACCAATTGAGCCACGAGTGCATAAAAAGCTACTTGAGCGGTACGGCGGGAAGCGCTGGTGCCGAAGGAAGCTGTGCAGGGGCCTGAACCGGCGTCTCCTGCAGTATGCTTTTCTGCTCTATTTTTGCCCCGGACCTCTGTGGTAGGGTAAACGCTGCAATGAAACAGAGAAGCATGACAACACCTGCCAGAATGGCGGTTACCCGGCCAAGAAAGTCGCCGGTTCGTCTTACTCCCATTGTCTGTACGGTACCCAGGCTTGCTATGCCGCCTGTAAGGCCGCTACCGCTTTTTGGACTCTGCAGCATAATGACCCCAATAAGGAGCAGTGAGGCTATAAGTCCTAAAACGACAATAAAAACATGCATGTCCAAGTCGCTTTAATAAATTCTCAAATAGTGTATCTTTATCAGATAAGGCCCTTAAGTTAGCAACTTTTGAAAAAAATCCAAGTCCAGTTTTACCAGCCCCGCTTTATGCCAGAACATCCAGGAAAACCGACGCGCAGTGCCACCGTAGAAAGAAAGACAAACGAGACCGACATAAGCGCTACCGTCAATCTTGATGGAACAGGCAGCAGTTCGGTTGAGTCGGGAGTTGGCTTTCTTGACCACATGCTAACCTCTTTCAGCCGGCACTCGGGTATGGACATTACACTGCAGTGCAAGGGAGATCTCAATGTGGACGACCATCACACGGTTGAAGACATTGCCATTGTGCTTGGTGGAGCCATTACGGAGGCGCTTGGCCAGAAGCTTGGCATTCAGCGCTATGGATGGGCAATGATTCCCATGGACGAAGCGCTTGCCCGCTGTGCGATAGATCTTGGGGGACGCAGTTGCTCGGTGTTCCGCGCTGAATTCAGCCGACCGGTTATTGAGGGGCTCTCAACGGAAATGGTGGAGCACTTTTTCACATCTCTTGCCGGGAGCATGAACGCCAATATCCATATAGCCATTCTTGAAGGACGGAACACACACCACAAGATTGAAGCCATCTTCAAGGCGTTTGCCTACGCAATGAAAGACGCTATCCGCATTGAGGGCAACGCCGTCCCCTCCACCAAGGGTGTTTTTTAGATAGGCTTTCCCGCGGGATTCAGAAAAACAGGTCACAAAAAAAGGCTGCCTCCGTAAGAAAGCAGCCTTTTTTATTTTCAACGGAAGCGATATTTAACGAGTGCCGCCTTACTTGGCATAGGCAACCGAGCGTTTTTCCCGTACAATGGAAACCTTGATCTGGCCTGGATATTGAGCTTCAGACTCAATTTTATGGGCAATGTCGTGAGCGAGCACATCAGCCTGTGAATCGCTTACATTATCGCCCTCCACAATCACCCGAATTTCCCGTCCCGCCTGCAACGCGTAAGTTTTCAGAACTCCAGGGAACCCTTTGGCAATCTCTTCAAGGCTCTCAAGCCGTTTCACATTGCCGTCCGAGGTCATTGCTCCCCTGGCACCGGGGCGTGAAAGCGAGATGACATTGGCCGCATCTACAAGCTCTGCAATGGCAGACTCTTTATCAACCTCGCCATGATGAGCGGCAATAGCATTAAGTACCACGCCCGATTCGTTGAATCGTTTGAGGAAGTTACGGCCGGACAAGGCATGCGGCTCATCGGTTGCCGGCAGTACAAGCCCTATGTCGTGCAGGAGACCTGCCCGTTTTGCAAGGCGTGCATCAAGCTTCAGCTCTGTAGCCATGACACCGGCAAGCATTGCAACTTCGCGGCTGTGCTGCAGAAGGTTCTGGCCGTAAACCGTATGGAACTTCATGCGGCCTATGGTTTTTACCACTTCAGCCGGCATGTCGGGCAACTGCAGTGAAGAAAGTGTCTCCTCTCCGGCACTCATGATGACATCGTCAATTTCCTTATTGGCATCCTCATAAGCTTTTTCAATGGCAACCGGATGAATGACGCCTTCAGAGAGAAGCTTCTGGAGTGTCAGCTTGGCAAGCTCCCGGCGAAGGGGATCAAAACAGGAGAGAATGACCACTTCGGGGGTATCGTCCACAATGATGTCCACCCCGGTCGCATTCTCAAAGGCTTTGATATTGCGTCCTTCCCTGCCGATAATGCGACCCTTGAGCTCATCACTCTGAATGTGAACTACGGAGAGAGTATTTTCAGTCGCCTGCTCAAAGCTGATTCTCTGAATGGCTGTAAGCAGAGTTTTTTCAGCAAGCCGCTCAGCTTCCTGTTCGGCCTCTTCATGAATCTGGTGGATGGTTTCCGTTGCTTCCTCGCGCGCCTTGGCAATCATATTGTCAACAAGCATCTGACGGGCATCTTCCGCCTGCAGGCCGCTGATGCTCTCAAGCCGTTTGTTCTGCTCGGAAATAATACGCTCAAGCTCTGCAGAACGAAGTGTAACGCTCTGTTGAACCTGCTCGTTCTCCTTGCGCCGATCCTGAAGCTTGCGCTCCATGTCGCGATTGTCCTGAGCCTGCTTTTTCAGCTGGCCCTCACGCTGCTGAACTTGTTTCTGGAGCTGGTTGAACTTATTGTTCTTGATAACCACTTCCTGGTCGAATTCACGGCGTTTCTTTTTCCACTCCTGATTGACTTCAGTGACCTTGAGCTCTTTGTCTTCATTGGCCTCTTTCTGAGCCTCCTGAACTATCTGCACTGCTCGTTCTTCTGCCTCAAGAACCTTTGTCGTGCCAAGCCGTTCAAGGAAAAAACGACCCACAAAAAAACCTGCCGCAAAAAAAACAATTGATGCGGGAACAAGTAAAAACAGGTTTATGACTATTCCCATTAAGATCTACCTCCTTTTTATGCCCCAATCACTGAGCGGGCACATTTTAAACAAAAAAATCCGCACCATCCCAAGATGTGTAAGATTCAAGAACCCGTGATACACGGTGGGCGCTTCCTTCAGGTTTTTTGCTTCCAACGGAACAGTGTTGCCACAGTTCACGGAATTTCAGAAACGAGCCGAAATCCGTCAAGGCCTGCAATCTTTCAAGAAGAGTTCAGCTCCCGATTGAATAGTGTTAGTTCTTTTACTTACTAAACACCCCGACTGAATGGTGCGGACAAATTCTACTTTCAATGTAACTGTTTACTGAAGACTCTCATCCATCAAACTGTTGAGTCCTGCTATTTTCTGCTGCAGCGCTGCAAGTTCCCCTTCAAGCTCAATCTGCTTCTCAGCCAGTCGAACAGCTGAGAGCACTGCCAGCTTTGCTGGCTCAAAAGAAGGGGCCACTTCAGCAAAAAGCCTCATTTCACTGTCAACCAACCCTGCCGCTTTTTTCGTAAGCTCCGGGGATGGCGATTTCAGTGGATAAGTGTCGCCGTAAACAGTTATTTCAATTTTCTCCATAGGATCTCTTACACGGCCTGATTGTTACGGAGTTCCATTTCGATTTTCTGCAGCAAGAGAAGCAGCTTCTGTTTCATCTGCTGCTTTTCGGCATATGGCACCGGAGCCGAGAGGTTTCCCCTGTCTTCATCGGGTGAAGTACCCGAACCACCGGGAAGCTTATAGGTACGAAGAATATTCTCAAGGCTTGCAAGTTCGGATTTCAGCATCTCGTTCTCCCGGCGGCACTCCTGCAGCCGGCTCACCAAAGCCCCGATCTTCGCCTCAAGCTGGCTCACTGGAGCCGCTGTATTCTCTCCTTCTCGTTCTGGCATGGAACCCTTGTCGTATCAGACCTGTCTAATTACCGCACCAAGCTTACTTTCAGCATTGTTCCCGATATCGAGAATAATGTCATTAACTCTCTCGTCCTGAAGCGTCCCCCGGTAATCGGCAATTTCCAGGCCGAGAGCCACACTTCGTTCACCCTTCCCTCCAGTCTGCCGCTCAAAAAGATCGAAAACAGAGACATTCCTGATGAGAGCGTCCGTTTCCTTCACAAGCTCAACAAGCGACTGCACGGAAACACCTCCGGGGAGGATGAATGAGAGATCCCTTTGCACCACAGGAAATTTTGACGGGGGTTCATAGGCAACAACCGGATTGAACCCGGCCTCAAGAACCGAAACATCAAGCACAGCCACAAACACATCCTGTTCAATCCCAAACCGGGAAAGCACTTCACGCTGAAGCTGCTGAACCAGACCCACCCTTTTGGTGGCGGTCTTCTTCCCTGTCGTCAACGGCAAATCAATACTGACAGTACTTTCATTATAAATATTAACCGCTGATTTATCAAGTAAATTCAGTTTCTCCAGCAGCATCTGGGCAGCACCAAGCGCGTCATAAAAATCAATCCCGTCTGCTGGCTGATTCCAGCTCCTTGGGAAACGGCTGCCGCTGAGGGCAAACACAAGCCCCTCATGCTCTGAAAATGCATCAAGCGGAGCAGGAGAAGAGCGTTCATCTTCAGGAACAGTCTGAAAGGTGCTGGCAACTTCAAACAGCCTCATATCCCTGTTTCCGTGACGGATGTTGTGACCCATAACCTTCAGAATTCCCGGCAGAAGTGATGGGCGCAGCACCTCAAGACCCTCACTGATGGGGTTGAGGGCTGAAACGGTTCTCTCGGAAAAAAGCTCCGCATCTTCACGCTTCATGAGCGGATTTGTCAGCACCTCCCTGAAATTGAGCGCCACCATAATGGAGCGGAGAAAATCAGGAAAGAACTCAGGAGTGGTTCGATGGTCGGGGTAGGTAGCCGCCATTCGGGGTGAGGCAATAATATTGTCGTACCCGTAAAGACGGGCCACTTCTTCAATCAAGTCAACTTCTCCCACTACATCAACCCTGAACGAGGGCACAGCAACACTCATACCTTCATCTGTTTGTGAAAGTACCATGAAACCAATGCGTTCAAGCATGGTCTGCATGGCGGTGTCGCTGATATCGGTACCAAGCAGCGCATTAGCCTTCTGAGGACGGAACAGCAGTTCCCGCACAGAGGGCCGAGCCTCTCCCCTGTGGCATGCCTCGGCAACCCGGCCGCCGGCAAGTTCCAGAATCATGGCAACGGCAGAACGGGCCGCCGGCAGGGTAAGTGAAGGGTCCACTCCCCTTTCAAACCGGTAGGATGAGTCGCTGCTGATACCGGCAAGCCGTGCTGAACGGCGAATAGGCGAGGGAGAAAAATATGCAACCTCAAGCAGTATGTCCCGGCTCTCCTCCGTTACCGCTGAATCAAGTCCGCCCATTACGCCGGCAATGGCCACAGGCTTCTCGGCATCGCAGATAACAGGCATTCCCTTCTCTACCCTGCAGAGCTGCTGGTTGAGCGCCATGAACTGCCCCTCCACATCACTGCGCACAACAACCCGTTCTCCTTCGAGGGTATGCAAATCAAACGCATGCATCGGCTGACCGAGTGCGTGAAGGAAGTAATTGGTGATATCGACGATATTGTTCTTTGGACGAAGCCCTATGCTTTCCAGCCTGCCTGAAAGCCAAGCAGGAGAAGGACCAACTTTCACACCCTCAATAACAATAGCCGCATAGGAAGGGCAGGCAGCGGAGTCAAGTATTTCAACACGCGAACCTACCGCATTGAATTCCACAGCGGCAGCCGCCGGCATTGAAAGTTCGGATGGCGAAGATGCGAGCTCACGGGCAATACCAAGATGCGAAAGCACATCAGGCCGGTTGGGGGTGACGGCTATTTCAAGAATAGTGTCTGCCTTGAGATAACGGGCAAAGGGCTCGCCCACAACGCAGGCCGCATCAAGTTCCATCACTCCTGAGTGGTCACCCGAAAGGCCCAGCTCATCGGCAGCGCAAATCATGCCAAATGATCGCTGCCCGCGAATTTTTGAAGGCTTAATAACAAAAGGCTTTCCATACTCCATAGCCAAACGAGCTCCGGCCGTTGCCACCGGCACAAGCATCTCCGGCTTCACATTTGGCGCTCCGCAGACAATCTGTAGCGGTTCACCCTCACCGGTATCCACCATGCACATCCTCAGCCTGTCGGCGTCGGGATGCGGCCCAACTTCAAGAATGCGACCGACCACCACGCGCTCGTCGGGGAGCACGGCCTCATGAACCTCCTCCACCTCCAGGCCAAGAAAGGTCAATCGCTCAACCAGAACGGGAATATCGGGAGAAAAGGAGGGAAGAAAATCCTTGAGCCAGTTGACAGATATTTTCATAAGAAGAAAATCTGCGTTCATGAATAAAATAAAAAAGCCCTGCACCGCTAATGGACAGAGCTTTGAAGTGTGACCCCAACGGGATTCGAACCCGTCCCGCCACCTTGAAAGGGTGGTGACCTAACCGCTAGTCGATGGGGCCAAAAAACATGGGTGAATGAGGGGACTCGAACCCCCGACCTCCAGGGCCACAACCTGGCGCTCTAACCAACTGAGCTACAATCACCATAGAAACCTAATACTTCCGGACTTCCATTGGTGTGCCCGACTGGACTCGAACCAGTAACCCTCAGCTTAGAAGGCTGATGCTCTATCCATTGAGCTACGGGCACATCGACACTTCCGGCTCATTCCATGTCGGGGCACCGAGACTCGAACTCGGGACCTCCTGCTCCCAAAGCAGGCACGCTACCAGCTGCGCCATGCCCCGTCCCGTACAATATATCCTTAACGGAAGGCTCCAAATATACTACAGGAAGGTTAACTATCAAAAAAAATTAACCATGAGAGAAACAAATCCACAATTCCCCTTCCGAACTCATCGATCCATACCGAAAAATCCCGAGACGATAGTTTTTAAGTCCGCATGATAAAGCATATCGAAAGCCTCTCGAGGAGAGACAATTCGCCTCTTCCTCTCATGCATTTCATCCCACTCTTCCAGCATGGTTTCAATGAACAGCGGATAGACCTGCACCGAAAAAAGCTTCCCGAATTTCCGGTACCGGTATTCCCCCGCTGACTCAGCCCCTACGCTGCCCAGCAGCCCGGCCTCCTCATACGCCTCCTTGGCCGCTGAATCCGGTGCAGAAAAGCCTCTGGCAACATATCCCTTTGGAATGATCCAATGATCGGAACCTCTTGCCGTAATGAGCACCACGCGATCTTCCAGAACGGGAATGACCCCCGATTGCCTGAATGGTCTCTTTAACCTCCCTGCCATAAGTTCTTTTTATTGATACATCAGAGATACTCCCAACCTGCAACAGCTTAACCCCCCTGATGAAGCATAAAAGGGGAAGCGGCAGCATGTGCGTCGGCCAATATACCTCATCACTGCAAACGGGGCAATACGGAAGAAACCCTCATTGACAACAACAACCTGCAATGCATCCTATCGTCATCATTTTTTGAGTCCTTAAGAAAACCGGTATCTTATAAATAAATGTTTGTATCAACAGAACCACAGACCACACAATGAAAGCGATCATTCCCGTTGCCGGAGTTGGCTCACGCCTTCGCCCGCACACCTTCTCCCACCCGAAAGTACTTCTGAATGTTGCCGGAAAGCCTATCATCGGCCACATCATGGACAAGCTCATTGCAGCAGGGATAAATGAGGCTATTGTTATAGTAGGGTATCTGGGATACATGGTTGAGGAGTGGCTCACCAAAAACTACAGCATCAAATTCACCTTCGTCAACCAGCCCGAACGGCTAGGCCTTGCCCACGCCATCTGGATGTGCCGGCCGCATGTCAACGACGATGAACCCCTGCTCATCATTCTGGGCGACACCATTTTTGAGGTTGACCTGCTGCCGGTTATGACCAGCAAAACCTCAACGCTTGGAGTCAAAGAGGTAGACGACCCCAGGAGGTTCGGCGTGGCCGTCACCAGCGGCGGGAACATCCAGAAGCTTGTAGAAAAGCCTGACACTCCCGTCAGCAACCTTGCCATTGTGGGACTCTATTTCCTTCGGGAGGCCGGCCCCCTGTTCAGAAGCATCGACCACCTGATAGGTAATGAAATCAAAACCAAGGGAGAGTATCAATTAACCGATGCGCTTCAACTGATGATTGAAGGCGGGGAGAAGTTCACTGTTTTTCCGGTTCACGGCTGGTACGACTGCGGCAAACCTGAAACGCTGCTGTCTACAAACGAGATCCTTCTTCATAAGGGCGGATCCATAAAACAGTATCCCGGATGCATAATCAACGAGCCGGTGTTCATTGCCCCGAACGCATCGCTTGAAAACGCCATAATTGGACCCAATACCACTATCGGTGAACATGCCGTCATTGCAGATGCCATTATCAAAGACTCCATTATAGGCAACTACGCAAAAGTCGGTCACATCATGCTCAACAGCTCAATAGTCGGCAACAACGCATGGATCAGCGGCAACCCACATGAAATAAACATCGGCGACTACTCTGAAATACGGGTCAGCTGAAAAACGGGTTTTTTTTGCAATCAACAGGGTGAATGCGTACATTAATTATTCTGTTATGCAACAGCATCACCATTATCTATGGACACGGTGCTGCAGACCTTCTGCAAGGAACACGGTTCCTGGGTCTGTCGGAAAGGTTTTCCGTGTCCAGTTGATTTCCCCGCGCAATCCACTCGCCCCGAAGCCACTCCTTCTTGCATTCCGTATTCCCTTGTTCCTGTTTTTTGTTTAATCAAAAATTATTTGAAAACATGTCACAATCAAGGTATTTCTTTACCTCGGAATCAGTTTCAGAAGGGCATCCTGATAAAGTTTCAGATCAGATTTCCGATGCGGTGCTTGATGCATTCATCAGTCAGGACCCCAAATCCCGCGTAGCCTGCGAAACTTTTGTCACCACCGGACAGGTTATCGTCGGCGGTGAAGTTACCTCTACAGGGATCGTCGATATTCAGAAAATTGCTCGGGAAACCATCACCCAGATCGGTTACACCAAGGGTGAATACATGTTTGACGCCCACTCATGCGGTGTGCTCTCTGCGCTACATAGCCAGTCGGCAGATATTAACCGCGGTGTTGACCGCAAGGAAGAAATTGCCGACGAGTTCGACAGCGTCGGAGCTGGTGACCAGGGCATGATGTTCGGATACGCCTGCACCGAAACTCCCGAACTGATGCCTGCTGCCATCCAGTATGCCCAGCGCCTCGTCAAGCTTCTTGCAGACATCCGCAAGGAAGGTAAAATCATGACCTACCTCCGCCCCGACAGCAAAAGTCAGGTGACGCTTGAATACATTGACGATAAAGTTGCCCGTGTTGATGCAGTTGTTGTATCCACACAGCACGATCCCGAACCTGCCGGCATGAGCGAGGCTGAGTTCCAGGCCGTCATCAAAAAAGACATTATCGAGAATGTCATCAATAAAGTGATTCCTGCAGACCTGCTCGATGCCAACACCAAGTTCCACATCAACCCGACTGGCCGTTTTGAAATCGGCGGACCACATGGCGATACAGGCCTGACCGGACGCAAGATCATTGTTGATACATACGGCGGTGCTGCACCCCACGGCGGCGGTGCATTCAGCGGAAAAGATCCTTCGAAAGTTGACCGCAGTGCTGCATACGCTTCCCGTCATGTTGCCAAAAACATTGTAGCTGCAGGCCTGGCCGACAAATGCACAGTGCAGGTATCTTATGCAATCGGCGTAGCCCGTCCGGTATCCATCTATATCAATACCCACGATACCGCAAAGCACGGCCTCACCGATGAAGAGATTCAGGAAAAAGCAGAGAAAATCTTCGACCTCCGCCCACTGGCCATCATCCGTCGCTTCAACCTCGACAAGCCTGCCGGCTGGAGCTACCAGGAAACTGCTGCCTACGGTCATTTCGGTCGCGAAAACTTCCCCTGGGAAAAAACCGAAAAGGTTGCCGAGCTGAAGAAAGCCTTCAACCTGGCCTGACTTCTGACTCTTGCCAATATACTGAGACCCGCCGCAAGCGGGTCCCTGTATATCAGCCAACAAACTGACAATATTTTTAAACCACTGAGGAAAACAATAATGACTATCGAAGCCACAGCGCTTGACTACAAGGTAGCTGACATCTCGCTTGCCGAATGGGGCAGAAAAGAGATCGACATTGCTGAAAAAGAGATGCCCGGCCTGATGGCCATCCGCAAAAAATACGAAGGCCAGAAACCCCTTGCCGGCGCAAGGATTTCAGGTTCGCTGCACATGACCATTCAGACTGCGGTCCTCATCGAGACCCTTGTGGAACTCGGAGCCGATGTCCGCTGGGCAAGCTGCAACATCTTCTCAACCCAAGACCATGCCGCAGCGGCAATTGCCGTCACGGGCGTCCCTGTATTCGCCTGGAAAGGCGAAAGCCTTGAAGAGTACTGGTGGTGCACCCGCCAGACTCTGGACTTCGGCAACGGAGTTGGGCCGAACCTCATTGTTGATGACGGCGGTGACGCAACCATGATGATCATTCTCGGCTATAAGATTGAGAACAATCCTGCCATGTTCGACAAAGGCGGAAGCAATGCCGAGGAAAAGGCACTCTATGCCCAGCTGAAATCCGTTTACGATGAAGACAGCACCCGCTGGCACAAGGTTGCTGCCGACATGAAGGGAGTTTCCGAAGAAACGACCACTGGTGTGCACCGCTTGTACCATATGATGGAAAAGGGCGAACTGCTCTTCCCTGCAATCAATGTGAACGACTCGGTCACCAAATCAAAGTTCGACAACCTTTACGGCTGCCGTGAATCACTCGCTGACGGCATCAAGCGCGCTACCGATGTGATGATTGCAGGCAAGATTGCCGTTGTCCTCGGCTATGGTGATGTAGGCAAAGGCTGCGCGCATTCAATGCGCTCCTACGGAGCCCGCGTAATCGTTACCGAGATTGACCCGATCTGCGCCCTGCAGGCCGCAATGGAAGGCTTTGAAGTCACCACCATGGACCGTGCAGTCAAAGAGGGCAACATCTTCGTCACCACCACCGGCAACAAGGATGTCATCACCCTTGAGCACATGAAGCAGATGCCCGATGAGGCCATCGTATGCAACATCGGCCACTTCGACAACGAGATTCAGATTGAACCGCTCAACGAGTACAAAGGCGCGACCAAACTCAACATCAAGCCGCAGGTCGACAAGTACACCTTTGAAGACGGCCATTGCATTTACATGCTTGCAGAAGGCCGCCTGGTAAACCTCGGATGCGCAACCGGCCACCCGTCGTTCGTCATGAGCAACTCCTTCACCAACCAGACCCTCGCACAAATCGAGCTCTGGAAAAACAACTATAAGGTTGATGTCTACCGTCTCCCCAAATCACTCGACGAAGAGGTTGCACGGCTTCACCTTGAGCAGATCGGTGTAAAGCTGACCACCCTGTCACCGGAACAGGCCGACTACATCGGTGTTCCGGTTTCAGGCCCTTACAAGCCTGAGCACTACCGCTATTGATTGACAGCTATCCCCTAGGATACGGAAAAGGCAGCCTTTCGGGGATGCCTTTTTTGTTTTATGGCAAACTGAATTCGCCTGAACGACACTGAACAGCAAGGCCGATGCGGTTGTGAATCTCACTGATAATGCGTATAATCAAACCCGTTTGATGGGGCGTCGCCAAGTGGTAAGGCATCGGCCTTTGGAGCCGACATTCGCAGGTTCGAATCCTGCCGCCCCAGCAAAAACCAACCATTACGCCCCGCAACCGCCCGCCATACACACATGACCAGAACTAAAATCTGCGGAATCACCCGTCTCACTGACGCACTGCAGGCAAGCCGCGAGGGTGTCGACGCTCTCGGGTTCAACTTCTGTCGAAAAAGCCCGAGAGCCATCACGCCAGCCGCAGCAAAAAAGATTATTGACGAGCTTCCTCCCTTAGTATCAAGGGTGGGTATTTTTGTAGAGCAGTCCCCCAAAGAAATTGCCGACATCTGCAGCTACTCTGGCATTGCAATTGCACAACTCCACAGCGAGCGCTACACACCAGCTGACGCCGGGTTCCTCAAGGATATGGTGCAGGTGATAAAGGTTTTTCGCCCGGACGGATCGTTCAACCCTGATATTCTTGCCCCTTTTGTTGAAGAAGCAGGAGTGAAGGCATTTCTTTTTGACGCTTACAGGGAAGGCATGGAGGGGGGAACGGGAGCAGAGATTGAGGCCTCAGTCACAAGAGAGATATTTCCCGCTGAAGGGGCGCCCTTTTTCCGCATTCTCGCCGGAGGTCTCAACCCCGGCAATGTCTCTGAAGCCATTCGGCAGTTTCATCCATACGGAGTTGACACGGCCAGCGGTGTTGAAACCGCACCGGGAATCAAGGACCTGGAAAAGATTTCAGCTTTTCTGAAAGCCGTCAGGCTTGCTGATCAGGACTAACTGCCCCTGTTTGCTGCAAGATGCTCCAAAATCAGATCTGAAGCGGTTTCAGGGAGTTCCAGCGTTATAAGATGACCGCATTTGGGAACACACACAAAACGACCTTTCCCAGTTATCTCCTGCAGCTTTTTGGCATTGGCGGCCGTCATGATTGAATCCCCCTCACCTGCCACAAAAAGAAGCGGTAGATTCATTGCCCGAACCATATCAGGAACCGAATCAGTCGTTTTCTTAGAAGCTATGTGCCCGGTGGTCTGTTCAATGGCCTCCGATGCGCAGAGACCGAGGCTTTTGAAGCCAATGAGAATATCATGCTGCGCAACCGTGTTCTGCGCAAGAACAAGGCGGGCAAACATGTAAGCGGGCAACCACCATGTCAGCTTGCGAAGCATGATGTTGAAAATAAAATTGATTGTTTTGGGTGCGAACTCGGCCACAAAATCATTGTTCTCAAGAAAGCCGAAGTTGAAAAAGGTCATGGAGAGGATTTTCTCCTGATTCTTTCGGGCATAATCCAGAGCAACAAAGGGACCGAAAGAGAAAGCGGCAATGTGGAATTTTTTCAATCCTAGAACCGATACAAGTGCTTCAAGGTCGTGTGCAAAAAAATCAATATGATAATGGTTGGCAGGATCATTATCTGACCATCCATGCCCGCGCATATCATAGGCTATGGTACGCACACCCGCCTCATTCAGATTTTTGATGACATGGTGCCACCACATCCACCAGCAGTCCCACCCATGAATCAGCACCACCGTCTCGGCAGCGTCTCGGGGCCCGGAATCATGATAATGGTGCACCACACCGTTCAGCTCCACAAAATGGCTGTTCTCCATCAGGGAAAGTTCATATCCGGCCCGTCGGGCGTCGGCCATGTCTGAAGAGGCCTGTTTGGCAAGCAGTTCATCCCTGTAACTGGAGAATTTGGAAGTGCAGGAAACGGGCTGAGGTATGGATGACATGAAGATATCTGGCTAGATTTAAAGAAACCCACCGGCCGATGGAGGCACAATGCCTCTTTGAGATAATATAACTCAATTAACACTTTTTCCCCGACCCCGACAACATCCTGTCAGGAAAGCTATGAAGAGTGTCGGAATATCTTTTCACACTCGCGTCTGATAATCTCCTGCTGCTGCAGAATCAACTCAGGATCAACCGTGAAGTGGTTGAGGAGCTGCGAAAAGATCTGGATTGAAGTCTCGAATTTCTCCGTAACCACCACATCGGCGCCGGCTGTATAGAGCTCATCAATACGCTCCAGAGTCCTTGAGCGCACAATAATAAGCGCTTTCGGGTTGATCTGGCGAATCATGGGAATGCTTTTGCGTATGGCTGTTTTATCGGAAATGCTCAGAACAACCGCACGGGCATGGTCCACACCGGCTCGAAGCAGCGATTTGCGTTCAGTGCAGTCGCCATAATAGATAGGTTCCCCTTTCCGGCGCATAGCCCGCACCATTTCGCGGTCGATTTCCAGCACAGAATAGGAAATGTTGGTAGCGTGCAGAACTGCGGCAACATTCTGACCGTTAACCCCAAACCCGATAAGAGCCGCATGAATTTCCCCGGCACAGATAATGGCGCTGTCGGCCGGTTTCACAGAGGAGAGCGGTGCATCGCGCGAAACCAGCGGAATAAACCCGAGCACCGGAGCCATCTGTTCGGCAAACCTCGGCGCCATGGCAATCATTGCCGGAGTAACAATCATGGTCACCACAATAATGGCCAGCATTGCCTGAAACACCTCATCGTTTATCACATTGTTGCGAAGGCCGCTTTCGGCCAGCACAAAGGAAAATTCCCCTATCTGTGCAAGCGCCATGCCGGCCATTAAGCTGACCCGAAGTGAATTGCCAAGAACCAGTGAAACAATGGTGACAAGAAGCGCCTTGACGAGCAGAACCACAAGGGCGATAAGAGCAAAAAAGGGGAGATCGACCATGCTGACATCAAGCAGAAGGCCGACTGAGATGAAAAAGATGCTGGTGAAGGCTTCGCGGAAGGGGTCTATGGTGAGGCTTATCTGATGGCTTTCATCTGTACTGGCAATAACCATACCCGCAACAAAAGACCCCAGTGCCAGCGAAAGCCCTGCAAGCGAGGTTAGATATGCGGCACCGAAACAGATGACAAGCGCACCAATGACAAGCACTTCACGGGCATGCAGAGAAGTGATGATGCGCACCATTTTGGGCATCAGTATGCGGAACCCCAGAAAAATACCGGAGGCAAAGAGAACAATGAAACCGACTTTCCGGAACACCATCTCAAAAGATGGAACAGCCTCCGGATTGAGAAAACTGATACCGATAATCAGCGGAACAATGGCAATATCCTGAAATATCAGAATCCCGAGCGCAATCCGACCATGAGGAAGCTCAAGCTCATCGCGGTCGCTAAGAATCTTCAGGCAGATTGCCGTACTGCTCACCGAAAAGGCAAACCCCAGAAACACGGCGGCTGAGGTAGTGATACCGTGACCAATTGCCTGCATGAACCAGAACGCAAGAAAACTGATTGCCAAACCGGTAAAAACAATCTGCACAACACCGCCTATCAGCACAATGTTCTTCAGCCGTTTCAGATCATCAAGTGAAAACTCGAGTCCGATGGTAAACAGCAGCAGCACAACGCCGAGCTCGGCGAGTGTTGAAATCAGCTTTTCGTCATAAACGACGCCAATGCCCGAAGGGCCGAGAAGAATACCGGTAAAAATCAGTCCGATAACCGGAGGGATTTTCATGCGCTGGAAAATCAGGATGATAGCAACCGCCATCGCACCAATCAGTACCAGTTCACCAAGAAAATCGAATTCATGCATAACCGTTTTGCCTATGTCAATAAAGGGCGCCTCTATTTATTGACGGTGAGCGCTGTGAGTACAAGACGGACGGAGCGCAGAAACCGGAGTGTACAACTGGTACATGAGGATTTCGAGCACCGACCAACGCAGTAATCGCAGTGCGCAACAAATAAAGAGAGGTGTCCTAAAGAAGATGCAGGAGAAAGACACCTCTAAATAGGTAGCGTTTCCAGAGCAAAATACCAACAACTTTCATCCCCCTTAACCCTTTAACGCAAGCATTTCTCAAGCCCAACAGAAAAAACCATGATGCGCAGATTAAAAATTGGTGACTGTATTGATAAATGACGGCAAAAAAGTATATAGATATCCTTCCCGTACCCAAGTGCCCCACTCTCTGGCGGCCCGGTTCCCGTTCATTCTTTTTCTTTCAGCCATGTTCAAGCCAAAGTTCTTCAGCATTCTGCCCGAACTCACCGCCGAGCAAATCGGCCGCGATGTCGTTGCCGGCATTCTGGTTGGTATTGTTGCCCTACCGCTTGCAATTGCATTTGCCATAGCATCGGGCGTCTCCCCTGAAAAAGGGCTGATTACCGCCGTCATCGGAGGGTTCCTGATCTCATTCCTCGGAGGCAGCCGCGTCCAGATAGGAGGCCCCACGGGTGCCTTCATCGTCATACTCTACGGTATTGTGCAGCAATACGGCATTAACGGCCTGATGATGGCCACCATGATGGCTGGAGTCATTCTGATGATGATGGGGTTCGCCCAGTTCGGCTCCCTGATCAAGTTCATCCCCTATCCGGTTATAGTAGGCTTCACCAGCGGCATTGCGGTCATTATTTTTTCCTCTCAAATCAAAGACCTGCTCGGGCTCGAAATTGCCGCAGTACCGTCCGATTTCATTGAAAAATGGCGCCTCTATGCCAGCCGCTTCTCCACCCTCAATCCTTTGAGCACATTTACCGGAGCACTAGCTCTTTTCATCATCGCCTTCTGGCCGAAAATCTCAAGAAAAATACCCGGCTCCATAATAGCGCTTATCGTCACAACAGTCCTCGTCCAAACCATGCACTGGGATGTTCCGACTATTGCAACCGAGTTCGGGCAAATACCCTCAACCATTCCCGCACCATCGTTTCCGGTTTTCGACCTGCAGACAGTCCGTCAGCTTATCATGCCCGCCACAACCATTGCTCTGCTTGGAGCCATTGAAGCGCTTCTTTCAGCCGTCGTAGCCGATGGGATGATTGGCTCGCGCCACAAATCGAACATGGAGCTGATCGCACAGGGCGCGGCAAACATCATCACACCGCTGTTTGGAGGAATACCCGTAACAGGCGCCATTGCGCGCACCGCCACCAACATCAAAAACGGCGGAAGGACGCCGGTTGCCGGCATAGTTCACGCCATTACGCTGCTGCTTATCATGCTGCTATTCGGCCAATGGGCAAAACTGATTCCCATGCCCGCTCTTGCTGCTATTCTCATTGTCGTTGCCTGGAACATGGGAGAAGCCCATGTGTTCCGGCAGCTCCTGAAAAGCCCGAAAAGCGATGTCATCGTCCTTTTGACAACATTCAGCCTTACCGTGGTGTTTGACTTGACCATTGCCATTGAAATAGGAATGCTGCTTGCCGTCATCCTCTTCATGCGCCGCATGGCTGAACTTTCCAATGTTGGTGTTATCACTGGAGAACTGAAAGACAGGGACGAAGAGGACGACCCGAACACCATTGTTACCAGAAGCGTGCCTGAAGGCGTTGAAGTATTTGAAATCAGCGGCCCGTTCTTTTTTGGAGCTGTAGCAAAGTTCCGTGACGCCATGCATCTCCTGGAAAAATCCCCCCAAATCCGCATTATCAGAATGCGCCAGGTGCTCTCAATTGATGCCACAGGACTGAACATGATCAAAGAGATGCAGCGCGAATGCAAAAAAGCAGGCTCGCACCTCATCCTTTCAGGCGTTCACGCACAACCAATCTTTGCCCTTCAGCAATACGGACTGGAAGAAGAAATTGGCGAAGAAAACATTTTCGGAAACATTGACGACGCACTCGACAGGGCCAGGGAGATGCTCGGCATGAAGAAAGAGGTGCGGACACGCAGCTTCGTACCATCAGTTGAAAGGGAGAAATAATTATGAATATTCCGTGAATTCTCTTAATAACCGTTGTTTGAAATAATATTAATCTTAATTTTTAAACTATTAAGACCGTTTGGCCGTAATATTATTTGAAAAGTTAGAACAACAGATACATATATAAGGGAGAGATAATCATGAACATTCCATTCCGTCCGCTTGGCCCTCTGATGCAGCTTCTTGAGGAGCTTGGCCATGAAGTAACCTATGCTTACGACGATCTTGTTTTCATAAACAACAACGACTTTCTGATTCAGTTCGCTGCGTCAGGGCCGCAACTCCACCTTTTCTTCAATCACGACTGCAGCAGAAAAACCACTGAGGGCATTGAAGAGAGCATTATCCCAGCCGGAGACAGCAAGGGACTTTCCATCATACGAAAAGGCAAGTACAAGCTTGTTGGAGAGCAGGACGAAACCATGCAGCTCCACTTTTTTGACGCCTGAGGGTTGCGGGAGTTTTGAGCTGTTGGTGAGGGTTGCGTACATTGCCATACAATAACGAGCTCGCCCAACACAACTGCCACAGCAATGAAATACTCTGAAGCCAGACCGGGAAGAACCTTTGTCATTCGGCTTGAGGATGGGGAGATTCTGCATGAGTCACTTGAGGCATTTGCCGCCGAACATGGCGTTCAGCGTGCTTCACTGACGGTACTTGGGGGAGCAGACAAGGGCAGCCAGCTTGTGGTTGGGCCTGAAGAGAGCCGTGCCGAAGCCATCAACCCCATGACCATTGAGCTCTATGACGCCCATGAAATAACCGGCACAGGTACCATTTTCCCCAATGCTGAGGGCAAACCAATTCTCCACCTGCATATCGCATGCGGCCGTGAAGAAAATTCCGTCACCGGGTGCGCACGGGCCGGAGTCAAAGTATGGCATGTAATGGAAGTAGTCATGACTGAGCTTCTTGACAACAGTGCACAACGACTTCCGGACAAAGCCACCGGGTTTGAGCTGCTCATTCCCTGATGGATTTTCTTGCTGACACGCTCTGGTGGCTGACGGCAGCAATAGCGGCAGGCGGCGCTTCGCTTCCTGCCATTGTGCGTTCATTCCGCCCCCGAACGATCCTTCCTGCTGTTCTCATCTGGACGGGAGCCATCACGGCCACAGCCATCCTCCACGGCATTGCTGCGACACTGGCAGCACTGCTGCTCTCGCTTGCAGCAGGAGCGCTCCTGCTCATTATTGCAATATTCTTCAGCGGAATCAAAGGGATGGCCAACAGACGCTACAGGTAATGCCCCGTCACCCATCCGGGAACATATTTCCAGCCATCGCGCATGGCGCGGTCGTGCTGGCGAAAAAGGGGGTCGTGCCGCTCAACCAACCGCCAGAATGAGTCTGAATGGTTCATTTCAGCCGTATGGCAAAGCTCATGCGTCATAATGTATCGGGCAAGCTCAGGAGGCAGAAAGAGCAGCTTTGTGTTCAGCGTTATCCTACCCCGCGTTGAACAGCTTCCCCATCGGGATTTCTGCAGCCTCACGCCAGCTGAAGCGTACCGCAACCCAAAAGCTTCCGACTGCTCTTCAAGCATTGGCACAAGAATGGCCGCGGCCCTTTTGCGGAGCCACAAAAGCAAAAGGTCACGAGCAGCGTCCCGTTCGCTTCCATCCACAGGAAGCAGAATGGAACTCCCGCCCGCCCCATTTCTTTCAGCACTCCTTCTGCGCGACGGGTCATACTCCACCTGCCACTCCTCTCCTGTGGAACGAAACCCGACCAAACAGGGCAAGCCATTCGGCAGAGCCGGTTTCCCATCCGGCTGGGGGCGTTCAAGACGGCTTGCTGCACGCTCAATCCATGCCGCGTAGCGATGCAGAAGCACGGGAATCTGCTTCCGGTCATACCCCTCAGGAACCACAACAACCAGCCCTTCATGGGGCACCATTTTCAGCCGTGCATGCTTTGAGCGCCGGCTGACCTTCAGCGTATAGGCAATGCCACTACTCATAACAGCCTTTTCTCCACTGCCACAGAGGAACAGCCGGGCCCCTTGAGAACACTTTTCCCGCCCGACCGGGGCAGAATGGCGATACGGGTGCTGATGCGCTCCTTCAATGCGGGCACATGGGATATGATTCCTATCAGTTTACCATCCTGATGCAGCCCTGACAAAGTTTCCAGAGCGGTCTCCAGCGTTTCCTCATCCAATGTACCGAAGCCTTCATCGAGGAAGAGTGAATCGACGCGAACTTTTCGGCTGGCCATTTTTGAAAGCCCAAGTGCCAGAGTAAGACTGACAATGAAACTCTCACCACCCGACAGATTCCTGGTTGACCTGATTTCACCAGCCTGATAATTATCAACAACATTCAGCTCAAGAGGCTGCCGGTCATCGCGGATAAGAAGATAGCGGTCTGTCATTTTTTCAAGCTGCCGGTTGGCGTGCGAAACCATTAACCCAAAGGTCAGCCCCTGCGCAAAGTTGCGGTATTTTTTCCCATCAGCTGAACCGATAAGACCATGGAGTTTCTCCCAGCGGTGACACTCTTTTTTCTGTGCATCAATGTCGGCCTGCTTTTCCTTTATCCGTTCTTTGGCTTCAGCATTCTCGCTAAGCCTGAGCCTGAAACCGGCTATGGCATTGCGCAATGCCTCCAGCGACACAGTATCCTCCCTGAGCTGAGCCTCTAAATCATCAAGCGCCCTGTCTGTAACTTTTCTGTTGATTTCACTGGCCAAGCGCCCCTCGCGATCGCTCCGCCTTGCATTCAGTTCCGTTTGGGCATCATCCAGCACCTTTGCCCGCAGAAACAGGGCTACCCGTTCTTCATGCAGCAGTCTGGCTTCGAGAAAAGACTTCTCATCTCTGAAGCCTGCAGAAGTCAGAGCGACCGAAAAGTCTGTCTCCACCTTATTCAGTTCAGGCGCTCTCAGCCCGATGTTCTTTTTCAAAGATTCAACCAGGGTCTTTGCCATTGTCAGCTGCTTCTGCAGTCCGGTGTTCATCTCTCCTGCATTCTTCTCTGTTTTCTCGGCATCGGCAATAACTTTCTGCAGTCGGCCTTCTTCATCATCAGGCTTTCTGTCCCCGTACAATTGCGTTCGTTCATCTGTCGCGTCAGCCAGTTCTTGTTTCAGCTGCTTTAGTTTTTCCTGTTTTTCTCTCAGAACCCCGACCTGCGTATCAATCACGAAATCCAGACCCTTCACATCACTATCGATGGCGTCAATCTGTTTTTCAATGTCAGTCTTGATTTTTACCTGTTCCTGCCATGTCTGGATTTTGGCTTGAAGATTGCGGATTGCGGATTTTGGGTCCGCAAAATCAATGGCATATCCCAAGGAATCAAGCTTCTGTGTTATTGCCAGCTTGAGCTCATCAAAGCTGATCTGAAGTTTCGTGAGGGTATCCTTCAAATCCTCGAGTGTTGTTTCTGCGCCCTTCCTGTCATTGGCGGCTTGTGTTTCCTGTTTCTCACTGTCAGTCAAATTGTTACGGGCAGTGGTTTCAGCTTCTTGCAGTTTTTTGATGGTGGCTTCCTCTTCGTCTGCCGTATCAATCAGTTTGGTCAGCGATTCTATCTTTTGCTCGATTTCATCGGGAACAGGAACATTGCCCTCGGCAAAGGGATGCCCGGTCGAGCCACAGAGTGGACAGGGTTTACCGTCTTCCAGCCTGGCACGGAGCCCCTCAAGCTCCTCGATTTTTTTGATAAAGGCCATTTCACGAAGAAGGGTTTCCTTCTCGGTACGATATTCCCGTAGCCGTTTGTCACCCAGCAAGTTGCCCAGGTCGCTTATTCTTAGCTGAAGATTTTTACTGGCGGATGCCAGTGCCTGTTTTTTGAAGGAACATTGCCCGGCAGCAGCCTCCAAATTCCTTGTGGCATCTGCTACGGCAGTATCGGCTTTTTTGAGCTCAGCCTCTTTCTGCGTGATCTCCTGCTGTCGGGCAAGCAGGTTGCCGAACTGTTCTTCAATACCAGCCAGGCCACTGATCAACCACTCATCCCGGGCATTTTCTTTGATATACAGCTCTGCTACCTCAAGAGATTTCTGTGCAGCAGTCCGTTTTTCCTGTTCCTTCACCCGAGCCAGTTTGTCGGTTTCAATCTTTGCGGCTTCCTTGGCACAGACATCAGCGCCTTCTGAAACAACCTTTGTCTGTTCGGCAATTTTTTGATCAATCGACCGGATTTTCTGGATCAACGGGGTTGCCGTTTTCAGTTCCTCTTTGGCTTTTTGGGCGAGCTGTTCAGCAGCTTTGAGAGCCTCAGCTTGTGTGTTTGCTGATGTTTCCAGCTCCGGAAGTGTGGCTTCATCCTTTCTTAAGGAGGTCTGATCGTCAGCCTGCTGCTTGCGTAGGGATGTGAGCGTGGCGTAGGTTCCGTCCAGTGACGCGGCTTTGACGGCCTGTTCAAGTTTGGTCCGTTCGGGTTTGAACGCCTCGGTATCGGTCTTCAGCTTGGCGGCTTCATCCGTAAGGCTGAGGATCTCCTTTTTCAGATCTTCTATGGTGGTCAGCCATGTGATGGCTTTCCCGGTTTCGGTTGATTTACCGGCAAACTCAGTCTCCTGTTTCTGCTTGGCCGCAAGGTCCTCTTGAATCTCCTTTTCCTGTTCAGGCTCCAGAATCACGATGCCCGAGGTTTCGGCATTCAGAATGTTCAACTTGTCCCGCTCATCCCGTTGGCGCTCATGAACACGCCTCGAAATGTCAGAATAAATCCCGGTACCCGTAATCTGCTCCAGAATGCTGGACTTCTGTTCAGCATCGGCCTTGAGGAAGGTATCGAAGCCACCCTGAGCCAACAGGATAGACCGGGTGAAGCGGTCAAAGTCCATCCCGGTTTTTTCTTCAATGACCCCACCCACAAGGCTCTTCTTGGTTTCGATAGGCTTGCCCGTATCAGCATCCGCAATCTGATGTTCCTGGTCCTGAAGATTGCCATCAGCCCTTTGGCGTGCACGGCGCTGCTCCCAATGGCAACGGAAACGCCCTGCCTGCGATTCAAACAGAACCTCAGCATAGCACTCGCCGGTCTGGCGCGACATGATTTCATTTCCGCTTTTGGTGATTTTTCCAAGACGGGGGGTCCTCCCATACAGAGCAAGACAGATGGCATCAAGAATTGTGGACTTTCCCGCCCCTGTCGGGCCGGTCAGGGCAAAAATGCCGTTGGATACATATTCCGGGCCGCTAAAATCAATAACCCATTCACCGTAAAGGGAATTGAGATTTTTAAATCGAAGCTCGAGTATCTTCATGATTTTTGATCCGCAGATTGCGCTGATTCCCGCAGATTAAAAACTAGTCTCTTATGTTGTAGACTCCTGGAGCCAAAATTAAGAAGTAAAGCCCGATGTAAATTTGAAGCTTTTAAATAATTGATTACTTGAGCTTCTTCTGTACCGGATAGTTTTTGCAGAGCTTTCAATTCGACGATGACAGAATCAAAACAGATGAAATCGGCCTGATAATAACTATTGAGCGGTTCTCCACGATAAAAAACGGGCAGATTCACCTCTCTTGTATAGGGAATCCTCAGGTGCTGAAACTCCTTTTCCAAAGCATCCTGGTAAACCGCTTCTAAAAAACCACAACCAAGCTCACGATGAACGGTCATAGCAGCTCCAATCACAGAATAGGTTTCCTTATCCCTTTTCCCATCTGCGTCTTTCTGCGTAATCTGCGGATTATTCAGCATGACGATCCTCCTCCATCAAATCCTTGATTATTTCGTTATACGAGCCTATCAACTCCTCCCTGTCTTTATCAGGAACACCAAACGCATCCAGACAGCGAACAAATACATCACTTGCATCCAAATCATCAAGGGTTTCATTTTCAGCAATCCCGTTCATTACCCGTTCCATAACCTGCTGGTTTTTTACCAGCCTGATTTCCATAGCCGAGCCAGCCAGTGTTTCATCCAGCATCTCACGCAGGTTGGCGATAATGTCACTGCCGGTGTACTCAATCTCAAGCCATGCAGAGCTCTTTTGCTTTTTGAGGTCTTCGAGTTTTCCCTGAATATCGTCCAGAGTTCCGACGATGCGGACCAGATCCTGAAAACACGGAACAGGAAGAAGTCTGATTTTTGTTTTTTGATTTTTGATTATGTCAGCACCATTCAAATCTGACTTCTCAAATCCAAATTCCGCAATCACAACAGATTTCTGTTGTTTTGCTTCACCATAGCCCATCGGTATTGGGGAACCACAGTAACGGATATGCTCCACGCCGCCTACCATCTGAGGTACATGCAGATGGCCGAGAGCAACATAATTGACCGATGAAGGGAAAACCTCCTCACCAACAAGCGCCAGAGAGCCAACATACAGATCCCGAACACCGTCATCCTGAACAGTCCGGCCGCCTGCCGTGAACAGATGCCCCATAGCAACAACAGGAATGCCATCATGCCCGGCTTTTCTTAATTCGGTCCGCTTCTGTTCCGCAATGTCACAAACATCCGCGTAATGGTTTTTCACTCCTTCAGCAAGCCTGGCATTTTTGTCGTCAATGGTTTCTCCGGGCTGGAAAATCCTGATATCACTGTCCCGTAAATATGGCACAGCACAGATGATGGCCTCCGGCCGGTTACCGTGATGAAGAACAATAACCTCATCCTCCAGCGACTCGGACATAGAGCCGACAACATACACATTCAGCGCCCGCAGCAGCTCCTTCGGGGCATTCAGAAACGACGGGGAATCATGATTCCCGCCAATAACCACCACATGGCGGCACCGGGACGCGGCAACACGGCAGAGAAACTGGTAATAGAGCTCCTGAGCCCGATTGCCGGGCGTAGCTGTATCAAACACATCGCCTGCAACCAGAAGGGCATCAACATTTTCCTTTTCAATTGTGCCGCCAAGCCAGTCAAGGAACGAAGCAAACTCATCGTACCGCTTTCTCCCGTAAAGGGAACGGCCCAGATGCCAGTCGGAGGTATGGAGAATTTTCATGGGTATCATTCAGCCTTATAAAAAAAACAGACAGCCCTTTACAACTTCGCTTACAGCACACCCAATATCCACCCTTCCAGCTGCGCTTCAGGATACTGTCCGGGAAGCATCTCGGGTTTAAGGAGCGTGTGGAGGCGTCCGTCACAGTCAACCTGCCGAAGCATTGCAGCCACAGAATAGGCGTCATGCTGATCCCCCGTCCTGTCCTCGCGGGGGAACTCTTTGCTCCACAGCGACGGATACACCTCACAGAGAACCGACTTCCCGCCGCTCACCTCCCACCCGTCAAACGGCCAAAAATGCAGACGATCCCTGCCAAGACGGTTGCGCAGATACAGCAGCCAGGGAAGGCCGGCATGGGTAGACTTCGCCACTGAACCGGGCACATCAAAATGAAAAACGGATTTGGCCCCGGACCGTGCCTCGGTAATACGGCGCCACCGGGATAGACCTGAACGGGCAGCACCATTGCCGCACAAACCGTCGCGGACAAAATCCACATAGTTATTTTTCCCATCCGTCGGCCAATGCTTTTTGAAATCCTCAAGAAACACATGCCAGTCAGGCTCAATGTGGTGTACTTCAAAATAACGCAAGGGAAAAGAAAAACCATGGTCTATACCCACAAGAGTAGTCACGCCATCCTCCAGGCGGTCGCCGAGCCATTCAGCAACCTCCGATCTCGTCCAGTATTTACGGGGGCTTGGCGGAGGCAACACCTCAACGGGCGAATGATCTCTATCCGCCTCGTACACCCGAAGCCCTTTCAGGCTCGCGTCAGGAGTCTGCGCTCCAGAATAGTCTATTCCGATATAGCGTTTGAATAAGGGCATGGGAATGTTTTGAATCGTTTGCGGGCAATTATGGAATTTAACCCGAAAAGGAAAGGGGGAAAAACTCTAACATCGAGCTTTTTTTTAAAATCAAGAGTGCAGCTGCTTCCGCAAGCGCCCTTTCTTTGCACTGCAACTCCTATTCTAACGCCTTCTTCTTGAGCTCCATGAGCTCTCGTTCCCTGATGAACTCATCCATTTAGCTTGGACTTGCTACATTTTGATGGACACCGGAAGAAGTCATACTTTGCTGTCAAAAGGAGGTATGAATTATGGCGCAACAAGCACCACGCCGTCGTCAGTACGACAAGCAGTTTAAAATCGATGCCGTTGAGATGACACTCAAGGGCGACAAAAGCACAAAAGAGATTGCCGATGACCTTGGGGTCAATCCGCATGTTCTCTACCATTGGCGCACGAAGTATCAAAAAGAAAAGGAGTCCGCTTTTCCGGGGACAGGGAACCCAAAGGATTCAGAGGCAGAGCAGATCCGTAAACTCGAGCGCGAACTGAAAGCTGTAATCGAGGAGCGAGAGATCTTAAAAAAAGCATGCGCTGTGTTTGTGCGGGAAATTCACTGATTTACAGTTTCATCAGTGAATACAAGAAAATGTTTGCAGTCAGAACCATGTGCCGAGTGCTCGGCGTCTCTGTCAGTGGATATTATGCGTGGGGTGCGACGCGAAGTCGCGTATTCGAACTGTTCTTTGCAGAACCAGTTGTGTCGTCAACTGCCCCCACCGGCACATGCAGGATGAGTAATCGCCCTGTGTGAAGCTGTCGGAAACGCACCCGCGGGAAACCGTAGGCCAACCCGTGAGGGAGAGCTGAATCTGCCAGTAGCAGGCGGAGAGGGGCAAGGGGGAGGATGGCATGGTTAACGTAGGTGAATCGTCGCAACCATCGTTATAGTAAGCAAGCGAAAGCTCACTGACAACGCTTGAACCAAAAGGTATGCGGGCAGGTATGCTCCCTCCCAAGTGGGGCACACACGGCCAACAACTCCCGCCGGTGGAGAGACGGAACCTAACCCATCCGCATGTTCGATACGCGGAACACGGAAACCCCGCACTTCCGCCCGGCTACGCCGGGCAATCAGACCGTAAGGAAGGATCATGGGAGTGCGGGCACAAGAATGGGGAAGAAGCGAACGCCGTCCTGTAATGGGGCGGATAGGGGTTGCAACATCACCCCACGTGAAAACGGGCTGACGTCCTCATGGTCTCGATTTGCAAGATAACTTGAAGAACCTCCCATGCAGAAGGAAAGCAAATGAACACGGGCAACCCTGTGTGTGCACCTTCCGGCATCGACTGGCAAGGGATCAACTGGTCCCGGATCAAGCGACAGGTCAGGAGGCTTCAGGCACATATTGCAAAGGCAACCAAGGAAGGCCGTCATGGCAAGGTGAAAGCCCTGCAGTGGCTGCTGACCCACTCGCATAGCGGCAAGGCTCTTGCCGTCCAACGGGTGACGACGAACCGGGGGAAACACACCCCGGGAGTCGACAACGACATCTGGAAAACATCAAAAGCAAAGGCCAATGCTGTAGCATCGCTGCAACGGAGGGGCTACAAGCCCCTTCCCCTTCGAAGGACCTACATCCCGAAGAAGAACGGCAAGAAACGACCTCTCGGCATCCCTACCAAGAAAGACAGGGCCATGCAGGCGCTCTACTGGCTTGCATTGGAACCTGTAGCGGAAACCACCGCAGACGGCAACTCATACGGGTTCCGGCCATGGCGGTCAACAGCTGACGCGGCAGAACAGTGTTTCATCTGCCTCGCCAAGCGCGACTCCGCACAATGGGTACTTGAGGCCGATATTGCCGGGTGCTTCGATACCATAAGCCACCAGTGGTTGATTGACAACATCCCCATGGATACGCCAATCCTCCGCAAATGGCTGAAAGCAGGCTTCGTGTTCAACAACGAGCTCTTTCCCACAGTCTCGGGCACGCCGCAAGGTGGTATTATCAGTCCGGGACTGGCAAACATGTGCCTCGACGGTCTCGAGAGAGCGCTTGCGACAGCATTTCCGCAAGCGAAACAACGTGGCCTGAAAATGCACATGGTGCGTTACGCTGATGATATGGTTATCACAGGGAACTCGAGAGAGTTGCTGGAAAATGAGGCCATGCCAGTTTTGGTCGAATTCCTGAAAGAACGAGGGCTCTCCCTCTCAAGGGAAAAGACCAGAATAACGCACATCACGGAAGGGGTTGATTTCCTTGGCTGGAACATGCGCAAATATGGCGGAAAACTGCTCACCAAGCCGTCGAAAGCGAACATCAAGGCCCACCTCGCCAAGGTGCGGGAAATCATCAAGGCAAACAAGACGATCAAGCAAGTGGATCTGATTGGTATCCTCAACCCCGTTCTGCGGGGATGGGCGAACTACCACCGGCATGCGGTCGCCAAAAACGTCTTCGCTCGAAACGACCACGAGGTCTGGTCAATGCTCTGGAAATGGGCGAAACGACGACACCCAAATAAAGGTCTTCGATGGATCATGGTCAAATACTTCCATACCAGAAGAGACAGAAAATGGTTGTTCATCGCCGAAGAGGCGGACCGAAAGGGAGAGCGACAGCTCTTTCTGGAAGCGAGCATGCCGATCCGGCGACACATCAAAATCAGAACGAAGGCCAACCCGCACGATCCAGTGTGGAGGGAGTACTTCAACGCCCGTAAAGAACAGATGAAGAAAGCGACACTGCTCGGTTGCCGGGTGCCTGAAGGCGCCTTACTCGAGGCTTGAGCCCGGTACGGTGAAAATCGTACGCCGGGTTCTGAGGGGACGGTGGCGCAGTAATGCGCCGCTGTTACCCGATCACAGCGAACAGAAAGCGCCAGGGCGCAAGAGAATTTCAGGATCATGACAGCTATCAAGGAAATCCATTACGAGAGTCACGGGACCTATGGGAGCCCCAGGATTACTAGAGATTTGGAGAAGATAAACATCCAGTGCAGCAGGCAACGCGTTGCCCGCTTGATGCGGGTAATGGGTATCAGGGCAAAATGCGCCAGAAAGTTCAAGGTTACGACAGACTCAAACCACAAGGAGCCCATAGCCCCGAATCTCTTGGGGCAGAAAACTTCTCTCCCGATATGCCGTTCGAGGTCTGGACAAGTGATATCACCTACCTGTGGACGGAGTGGTGGGTGGCAGTATTTAACGGTAATCATGGAGCTCTTCAATCGGGAGATCATCGGCTATTCCCTCAGCAGGAGTCTCTTGACCGAACCAACAGTCAACGCCGCTCTGGATATGGCGGTACGGCATCGGCAGCCACCAAAGGGAGTCATTATGCATTCAGACCGAGGGGTGCAGTATGCCAGCAAATCATTCAGGGCAAAGCTATCAAAATACGATATGATTCAAAGCATGAGCGGGAAAGGAAACTGCTACGACAACGCTGTCACGGAATCATTCTTCAAGACCATGAAATCCGATTGGATTTATGGCAAGAGATTTCGGAATAAGGCAGACTTGCAGCGTAGCCTCTTTGAGTATATCCAGATCTTTTATAACCGAAAGCGAAGTCACTCTTTCTTGGGATATGTTTCCCCGGCAGAGTATCTACGCAACTATTATCAACCGAAGAGTTTGGCTTCTTAAAGTGTCCATTTTTTTATTGCAACTTCAGCTCATCATTGATACCGGTGGCTTCAACAACCAACTGGTACCTCTCTTTGGGTGTCAGAGAACGGGGGCAGTCTTGTGTTCGATCAGACAAGATACCCGATTCACTTCGTTTGATCCAATTCCTGATCGCTTGCCGATTGATGCCAGTTTCCCGGCTGACCTCAGCAATACTTCTGCCTTCAGGCAGCAGCACTTGTTTTATAAGTATCGCGCAGCTGAACGACCGATTCTATTTGATCAAATTGAAATTCTACATTGCAGAAAGGTCTTTCTACACCGGCGGCCTTTGTAATGATTTTACCAGAATAAGGTCTAATTTTAATTGTTTCACCAACAAATGCCTCATTATAACTATATTACCAAAACAATAACAGTTTTATGAGAAGACCGCATGGATACAAATGTTTTGGAATCTCGCCCGGCAGGCTACGCATATCTGCTTGATATGATGGGGCTGACAGGCATGCCCCATTGGCATACCTCGTTTGTATCCTCATCAGGAACTCACAGATCGAAGGTTCGGGATGGAACAATAGAAGACATCTACCCTATAAGGTACTGGCCCGGGGAAAAGGTCGGCGATCATCTTGAATTCGTACTGAAATATGACGGGGTCAATTTGGGCTTACTGGCTCGAATCTTTGAAAAGGTTTCTCAGGATGAGCTCACTGATTTCATCAAATCCAAACCTACCGGAAAGTATGCCCGAAGGATCTGGTTCTTCTATGAGTTTTTGACCGGGAAGCAACTGCCTGTCGATGACCTAACCTCCGGCAACTATGTAGATGCACTGGAAGCCAATTATTATTACACCGTTCAGAACGGAGAGAAATCTTCGCGTCACCGCATTGTAAACAACCTTCTCGGTCCCAAATCGTTTTGCCCTGTCGTAAGAAGGACCGAAAAGCTTGCCAAGCTGGATTCAGCCGACCTGCGAAAAAGGTGTGAGGATATTCTCACCGCATATCCACCGGAACTGCTTCGCCGGGCACTGAGCTACCTCTACAAGAAGGAAACGAAGTCATCTTTTGAAATTGAGCACATAAAACCCAACGCTTCCCGAACTGAAAAATTCATCACATCACTGGAGCTTGCCGAAAAGGAAGATTTCTGTGCAAAGGAAAGGCTGATAGAGCTTCAAAACCGCATCGTCGATCCGCGTTTCAAAGACAGTGATTATCGGGTGAGCCAGAATTATGTCGGCCAGTCGCTTGCCTATCAAAAGGAGATCATACATTTCATTTGTCCAAAACCTGATGATCTGCAAAGCCTCATGGAGGGCTTGATTGACTCCCATAAGCGGATGAAAGCGGGAAAAGTATCCCCGGTCATTCATGCGGCAACCATCGCCTATGGATTTGTATTCCTGCATCCGTTTGAGGATGCGAACGGACGAATTCATCGATTTCTGATACATAACATTCTGTCGCTGCAGGAGCTGGTACCACGCAGACTCATGTTTCCGGTTTCAGCTGTCATGTTCAAAAATCCGGCGGACTATGATGCATCGCTGGAAGCTTTCTCCAGACCCTTGTTGCAACTCATCGATTATCGGCTGGATGAAATGGGGTACATGACCGTCGAGAACGATACGGCATGCTGGTATCAGTATATGGATATGACCGCTCAGTCAGAAGCCTTGTACAAGTTTGTAACCAAAACGATCGAAGAAGAACTCGTCGAAGAGCTCAGCTTTATGGCCAACTACGACAAGATCAAGAAGGCGATACAGAATATCATTGATATGCCTGACCGCCTGATCGACTTGTTCATACAGTTATGTCTGCAGAACAACGGCAGCCTTTCTGCAAGGAAGAGATCCGTTCACTTTGACTTCCTGACCGATGTAGAATTGTCGGCTATGGAACAGGCAGTGAAAGACGGCTATAACCGACCCGATCAATCAACCGCCTGTATGGTATAGATCTTGGTTCCATATCGTTTCTGGCTGATGACCACATCGAATCCAGCCTCGCGGATGGTTTCAAGTGGGGAGACTGAAAATCGATTTTGCCGGTGACACCCTTAGTTACTATGATCAGGTAACCACTGAATGGGTTGCTTGCCCGGTGCTACTCTGCACGCTACCCAGCAGTGCGCTGTTTTATGGTGAGCCACTGGCATCAAGCCGACAGGAGCATCTGGTTCCTGGACTCAATAACGCTATGAGATACATTGGCGGTGTTCCAAAAAACATCCTCAGTGACAACATGGCTCAAGTGGTCATCAAAGCTTCGCGGTATGAACCGGTGTTTACCGACTTGATCGAGCAGTGGGCCCAGCATCACCATACCAACATGCAGGCGACACGGGTTTACAAACCCAAGGACAAAGCAGCAGTCGAACATAGCGTTCATATCGCATACCAGCAGATCTATGCCCGTATGCGTAACGAGGAACATCACTCACTCAAATCCCTGAAGCTGCGCTTCAGGGAGCTCCTCGATAAGATCAATGCACGGGTCATGACTGTCGGCAAATGGCATGATGTGATCGCCGAACCAACCATAGCAGACAGTATCCTTGATCGACTAGTCAGCAAGGCTCATAGAATCGAACTGAAAGGCGCTTCATTACGCCGCCAGAAATCGGAATAAAATATGTAATTTACTCACAGCAAATCCGCCCATGGAAGGTGGTACAGTTTCGAGCAGAATGGGTGGTACACTTTCCCCAGAATATTCAACGGGTTGTCTTTTTTCAAATGGTGGAGCAAACAGCTCTCGACCGCAACTCAGTCTCCGCCCCCAAACTACCCCGTAACACATTGAAAAACAAGGGTTCACACAGGAAGTCAAGTCATACGGTAAGTTCCCGAAGGGGAAGCAACTTTTCTCTCCCGATTTCCAAGCTCCGGACGAGGATGCTGGGTTTGCAAGGCGAGCGAATACCAAGAACATTCTCCCAATGAATATGATTCGACTCCGAAAACCGGAATAGAACTGGCCTACCTACCCGGCAATTCGGTGCCGCAAGTCATGATTTCAATATAGCCCGCATAGCTGAACAGGCGATTGCGTTTCCGGGCTGTCAGCTCCTTGACGATACCAAGCTGCTGCAGGTGGCTGAGCGCCTTGTTGACCGTGGCCGGGGTGATGCCGGTCTTCTCCACCAGCGAGCCCGAGGTGGCGATAGGATGCTCCATCAACGCCCGATGGACCTGCAGGGTGGATGCCGCCGCTCGGCCGAGGCCGCTGATCTTGTCGCGGTCCTGGCTCGACAGTTCGAGAAGTTGCTGCGTCGTTTCCACCGCCTGGGTGGCAGTGACGATCACTGCCTCGGCAAAGAAATCGAGCCAGGCTTCCCAGTCGCCATTCAGACGGACATTATTGAGCAACTCGTAGTAGTGCTGGCGATGAGTCTTGAAATAGAGGCTGAGGTAGAGCATCGGCTCCCGCAGCACCTTCTTCTCGGACAGGAGCAACGCAATCAGAAGACGACCGAGACGACCGTTACCGTCAAGAAACGGATGAATCGTCTCGAACTGCACATGAGCCAGCGCCGCCTTGAGCAACACCGAAGTCGACTCCGGCTGGTCGTGAAGGAAGAGTTCCAGCTTGCTCATGCACTCCAGCACCTCTTCGGGCGGAGGTGGAACGAAAGCCGCATTACCGGGACGGGTGCCGCCAATCCAATTCTGGCTGCGCCGGAACTCACCCGGAGTCTGATTGCTACCCCGGCCTCTGCTCAAGAGAACGCCGTATATCTCGCGGAAGAGCCGCAGCGACAGCGGTAGCCCATCCTCCAGCAGACGCAGACCATGGTCAAGAGCCGCAACATAGTTGCTGACCTCCCGCACATCATCCAGCGGCACACCGGGCTCTTGATTCAGCTCAAACAGCAACAGGTCAGACAGGGACGACTGGGTCCCCTCTATCATGGAGGAGAGCACCGCTTCCTTACGGAGATACATATAGAGGAACGGCGAAGCGTCCGGCAACATCGTTGAGACACTGTCCAACCGACCAAGCGCCAGTAGCGCCTGATCAAACTTTCTGCGCAGCTCCGGTGTCCATTCGATGGGCGGACACGGCGGCAACGGCGCGGGCACGAAGGCCCGCGCCATCTCCCCAACCGTTGAAATGGTTATGTATCTGCCCTGGAGTTCTCGCTTCATCCTGCCTGCATCGATCCTAAAATATAATTCGTCTTTATTTTACCTTTAATTCATATCCTAAAATAGAGAGCTGGGAAGGAAAAATCAAGTGGATTTCCTGAACGGCCGTTGCCATTTCAAATAGCTTGTACAAGAGTGTTATTCGAAAGCAGCCATGTCGCAAGTTTTGTCACAGCCCTGCATTGAAAATGCCGGATAAACTATTCAGTCTCCCTATGTTCAATCTGTTTGAGCAATAAGTCAAAGTCACTCTCAAAGAGCCGATCCTGAACAATGCGATATTTTTCAAATTCGCTTTCAGCATGAGCCTTTGCCAGCTCTGCGGTCACCTTCCCGGCGTCTTGCAGGATTTCCCTGTCGGTGGCTTCGATGAATTTGTTCAAGCGTGTTTCCCAATCCTGCATGGTTATCGGAATTTTTCGCAGTGCCATGTCCTCGGCCACATCCAGGTAGGCATTCACCAATCGGGTCAGTTGAGCCATTTCATTTTCGGCCAGATAATTCTTGGCCACACTGACATCAAATTTCTGGATTTTTCCTTTCGGAGCATCCTTCCAGGTCGTCAGCCCCATGTGTTGTTTCTGATAGTCCGCCCGATCAACAATTACTTCCGCAGCGGTCTGACCGTGGATGGCCCAGTGCAGCTTATTCTGAACCGTAGCAAAGAACCGTTTGGTGGCTTGAGCTGCCACATCATAATCAATGGATGTCGCGTAAATATCAGTGATCTTCTGGTAAAACTTACGCTCAGAGAGACGGATCTCCCGGATGCGCTCCAGTTGCTCTTCAAAGTATTGTTCCGTCAGGATGGAACCACCGCTTTTGATGCGCTCATCATCCATCACGTACGCCTTGATGGTGTACTCTTTAATAACAGTGGTCGCCCATTTGCGAAACTGCACAGCACGTTCCGAGTTGACCTTATAACCGACCGCAATAACGGCCGAGAGATTATAGTGCAAGGTGTTGTAGTTTTTCCCATCAGCGGCAGTTATCCGGAATTTCCGGATAACTGAATCTTCCTGCAATTCGCTGTCGGAAAAGATTTTTTTCAGGTGTTCATTCACCGTGCGCACATTCACATCGTAGAGCACGCCCATCATCTTTTGGGATAGCCAGATGTTTTCATCCGCGTAAACTGCCTCAACACCGCCTTGGCCGCTTGCAGCAACGAAGGTCAGATATTCAACCACCGAAGAGCGAACAATCGATGTCTCTTTTTTTCCGGACTTCTGAAGTTGTTTGTTTTTGTCTTTTTTCATGATTAGCGACCCTCATACTTTGACCAGAAGCTTCGTTTTCGACCATATGCTTCAATGATCTGTTCTTTGAATGCTGCGTGATGATTAAATTCTTTCCAGTCGGAAACGGTTCTGGCAAGTTTCCAGTTTCTTTAAAAAGCGGATGCCATGGGGATACGCCTTGGTGTATCCTCGCTTCAGAATTGAGACCAGCAGACTGGCAGCGAGATGCCGGTTTTCCGTTTCCATTGTTTCAGCCCGAGAAAGCAGTTAATCTGAAAGGATATCTGTAACCGGACGCGTGTCGGACCCTGTCCGAAGAAAACAGAGAATGAATGTGGGGAGAAAGGAGAGAGTCGGGTGGCTGGAGAGAGGTTTCGGGAAAATGTCAAAAAAGCCGAAACCCTTTAAATTATAAGGGAAAAAGACAACCCGTCTACCCAGAGGATTACTCTTGAGAGACGGGTTGTCTTTTTTCAAATGGTGGAGATGCCGGGAGTCGAACCCGGGTCCAGAACAATGATTGATACAATCACCACACTCATCTCCGGTGCTCGGAGTTTCGTGAAGCGGAGCTGCACCGGTAAAGGCCGCATCACTAGCTCGAATGAATACCCGCCTGCCCCTTCGGGCGAAAACAGTCGGGGCTTACTTGCGCGAACCGAAGCTCAAGCGCTACTTATGCCATCCAGCGGTTTCAGAGTAAGCGCCTCTGCCACTGGACGATGGCTGATTAATTAACTTGTGCTAATCAGGCAGCCATTGCATACGAATAATCGTCTGCATCTATTGTTTGCATAGACTTCTTTAACGAGTCCATCCATGCTGAAACTCGGAGTGCAATCATATCTCACACCTGCCCTGTCGAAAGCCTGTCATCCCCAGTAAAATCAAAGAACCTTTCTTGCCTCAATGCAATTGTATATATACTTTTCAACAGTAAAGAACAACAACATTCACCAATCAACCGTTCCCTATGCTGAAAAACCTCAGTACCAAAAAAGTTCTCATATGGGGAGTCATTTCCTGGCTGGCGCTCGTTGTTCTCCTGACGCTATTTGGCGGATGAAAGGCGCCTCAGTTGAGGCCAGGCAGTTCGGGCGAGTTGGCGATGAGCTGGTACTCCCCTCCTTTTGAACGGACAGTGCGGCTCCACATCCACTCATATGCATCACTGAACACAAGGTCGCGCGAGGCATCGGTGGTGTACCATGAACCAACTTCAAACTCTTCCTCAAGCTGGCCGGCGCTCCAGCCAGAATATCCAAGGAAAAAGCGCACTTCAGAGGGTGGCAGAACGCCGGTGTTGAGCAGATAGCTCAGCTCTTCCTGCTCCCCGCCCCAGAAAAGTCCGGGCAGAATCTCTTCAGCACCCTCAACAAGATCGCCCCGGGCGTGCATGAAGTATACCCTGTCAGCCTGAACGGGACCACCCATGAGCAATGGTTCTTCAACATCACCAAATCCAGCAATGGCTTCACGAACCTTGAACTCCATGGGTCTGTTGAGAATAAATGCAACCGAACCCTCACTGCTGTGTTCACACACCAGGAGAACAGTCCGCTTGAAGGTCCCCTCCATGAGGTTCGCCGAAGCTATCAGCAGCTTGCCGGGCGCAAGCCTTTCGAATTCATTGACCATGCTCTTTCGTCATTTGTTTTCCTGCAGCCATGCGAGCACCTCTTCAGCATGCACGGCGGGTTTCACTTTCGGCCACGCTTTTATGACAATACCTTTCTCATCTATCAGGTATGAGACACGGCTTGTTCCCATATACTCCTTACCCATGAATTTTTTAGGGCCCCAAACCCCGTAGGCCTCAACAATCTCCTTATCGGTGTCCGCCACAAGCCTGAAAGGCAGACTGTACTTGTCGGCAAACTTCCTGTGCTTCGCTTCAGGGTCTGTACTGACACCGAGCACAGTAACCCCTACTTTGTTGAAGTTAGGTAAATTGTCGCGAAAAGCACAAGCTTCCGCCGTACAGCCGGGAGTATCGTCTTTCGGATAAAAATAAATGAGTACCTTGCTTCCGCGGTACTCTGCAAGTGATACGCTGGTGCCGTCCTGATCAGTTCCGGTAAATTGGGGAGCAATTTCACCCTCTTGAAGCAATGCCATAGCTGTGATGAATTAAGTGGAAAAAAACAATAATCAATCTCTACCTTACAATACTACGACAGCACTGTAAAAAGTTTCGCTGTCCATTAACGAACCCTGACTGATGAAGCCTTTTGTATTCTGCCCGATATGCGGCAAAAAGTTGGAACCCGCTGTTCTTGAAGAACGGGACAGGATGCTGTGCCCTGAATGTGGATGGGTGCACTACAGAAACCCGCTTCCGGTTGCCATTGCGTTCACAAGAAACATGAAGGGCGAAGTTCTGCTGATACGGCGTGCCCATGAACCGGCATTCAACCACTGGGCGCTTCCGGGAGGTTTTATAGAATCAAGTGAGCAAGCTCATGAGGGTTGCCTGCGCGAACTCTGGGAAGAGACCGCGATTGAAGGCAGCATTGAGAGCCTCGTCGGCGTTTATCACCGCGAAAGCACCATGTATGGCTCGCTGATTGCCATAGCCTACAGGGTGCTGGCCAGCCATGAAAACATCTGCATCAACCATGAGGTCTTTGAAGCGGGATTCTACCGGGCAGACAGACTACCTGAAGTCACCATCCCCCTGCACCGGCAGATTATAGAAGAGAGCCTCGCGAACGGCTGAAACCAGCTATTCAAGCGGCATTGCCGAACCAGGAAGGGCGGAACGGTTGCCGAGTGTTTCGGCTAGATACCGGCCGGCATGGCTAATGTCAAACCCGCCAGGGCTCTGGAACACGCGCAGATCAAACCAGGGAAGAACGGAGAGCACATGGTCCATGATATCTGCCTGAACCTGCTCATACTTTGCCCACTCGGTATCGCGGCTGAAGAGATAGATTTCCAGCGGAATCCCTTCAGCTGTAGGCTGCAGATGGCGGATAATGAGAGTCATTGATGGATTGACTTTCGGATGACTGCCAAGATAGGCAACCAGATAGGCCCGGAATGTTCCGAAATTAGTGAGGCGCCGTGCATTGACGGGAGAGTCTTCACCTACGCCCATCTTTGCATTCCACTCCGCCAGGTCCTGCTCCTTCTGCTCCAAATATTCCTTCAGCAGATGAACCTCCTTCAGCTCACGCAGCATCGTTGGGTCACAAAACCGGACACTGGTCATATCGATGTTCACGGACCGTTTCATGCGCCGTCCACCGGCTTCGCTCATCCCTCTCCAGTTTTTGAACCCTTCAGAAATCAGCGCATAGGCGGGAATGGTGCTGATGGTCTTGTCCCAGTTCTGGACAGATACCGTTACCAGTGAAATATCAATAACATCGCCATCAGCCCCGTATTTGGGCATTTCAATCCAGTCGCCAATCCTTACAAGATTGTTTGCCGAAAGCTGTATACCGGCAACAAAGCCAAGAATGGCGTCTTTGAACACCAGAAGAAGCACTGCGGTAAAGGCACCAAGTCCGCTGAGAAAAACTATGGGCGAAGTACCGAGCAGTTTTGAAATCACCACAATAAGGCCGATGCCTATAGCAAGCGACTTGATGACCTGAATGAAGCTTTTTACAGGAAGACGGGAAAACGACGGGTGAGCCGATGAGTATTCAAGAAGGGCGTCAAGTGCTGAAAACGATACAAGAATAAACCCTGCTGTCAACCAGAGCACCGATACATCTTTGACAATAGGGATCAGACCGGGGAAGAACTGAAGGACAGGATCGGAAAGCAGGTGGAGCAGAACGGGGGGAACCAGGCGGGCAAGGCCTGAAAAAACATTATGCTGAACCAGTATGTCATCCAGGCTGGTTGCAGTCTTTGCGGCAAAACGGCTGATAAAACCCAGAAGCACCCTTTTGGTGCCAACCTCAACAGCAGCAATCACAACAAGAGCCAGAAGTGCGGCAAAAATGGTGGCCAGAAGGGAGGCGTTGGGTGAAGAAAAACCGGAGGAGAGGAAAAAGTCTAACAGTGTTTTCATAATACTCTATGTTATGGTGTCCGGAGAATGTACATCCGCTACCGGAAGTGTGAGGGTGAATATCGTTCCCCGATTCAGGCGCGACCGCACCCTGATGTCGCCTTTGTGGGCAAGAACTATATGCTTTACAATTGAAAGGCCCAAACCGGTTCCGCCCAGCTGTCGGGAACGGGCCTTGTCTACCCGGTAAAATCGTTCAAAGATACGATCAAGATCTTTCTGAGCAATACCGATTCCGTTGTCTTCTACCTCCAGCATCACGGAACCCTCCTGCCTGAGAGCACTCAGGCGTATCCGGCCATGGTGTTCGTCAACATATTTCACGGCATTGTCGAGCAGATTGCGAACAACAATTTCAAGATATGACGCGTCGCCCCTGACCAAAGGAAAACTGGAGGGAATGCTGACATCCAGTTTCACATCTTTTTTGACGAGCTGGGGGGCAAGCGTACTCATGGCTTTCTCCACTATCCCCTTCAGGGAGACAGGTCCAAACGAATATTCAATACGACCCGATTCAATTTTTGAAAGATCAAGCACATCATTGACAAGGGCGGTAAGCTGCTCGCTTTCCTGATGAATGATACGAAGAAACGCCTCAGCATGCTCCGGGTCATGCATGGCTCCATCAAGCAGGGTTTCCGTGTAACCCCTAATGCTGGTTAGCGGTGTGCGAAGTTCATGGGAAACACTTGAAACAAAGTCCCTGCGAATTCTTTCAAGATTGCGCAGCCGGGTTATGTCATTAAGAACGAACACCGTGCCGTCAAAAAAGCCCTCTCTCATAACATGCATGGCGCTGACTTGAAGAATCCGCTTGCCTTTGAGGGTTGTGACCGTCAGTTCCTCTTTAACAATAGCCTTCTTCATGCCGTGTACTCTATCGAGAAGGGCGCGGAGCCCTTCATCGCTGACAAGAGCCGTTGAACGAGACTGGAACATTGCTCCATCAAGGCGGAAGAGTCTTGAGGCAGCGGGATTCACAAGGATGATGTCGCCGACCGAATCAGTTACCAGAATAGCTTCACGGATACCCGAAAAAACAGCCCGATACCACTCTTCACTCCGTCTGTTTTTCTTGATCTCTTCAGACATGAAATTGCATGCTCTTGCAAGCATTCCTATTTCATCACGGCGGTGAGTTGGAATTGAACCCGAAAAGTCCCCATGAATCCGTTTCAGCGCGGTATCAGCAATTCGTTTGAGAGGACGCGAAATCAGATATGCACTTACTACACCTACGCCGAGAGAGAAAAGAAGAGCGAAAAACAGTCCCTGCTCTATACCCTTGCGCACCCCGGCTTCAAAAACGGAGATATCATAGAGGGGCTTGGCGAAACGAAGAACGGCGAAGGGCTGTGGTGAACCTAAGGGAACCGCCATATAGAGCATCTGCTCTTTCACGGTCTGGCTGTACCGGGAGTTTTCGCCGAAACTGTCTGAAAGAGCCGCCTTCACTTCAGGTCGACTGCCATGGTTCTCAAGAGATGTGAGCCGATCGGCCTCAACATAACTGTCGCCTATAACCCGGCCATCAGGAGCAACAACCGTCACCCTAAGTTCCAAAATGCCGCCGATTCTGTTGGCCCATCCGTCGGGATCCTGCAGAAACGCCTTGCTCCCCGTGGAAGTTTCCAGCAGTTCCTTATTGAGCATTAGCTCACGGCGGAGTTCATGGGTAATGCTCTTCATGAGCAGCGTCTGCAGCTGGTGGCCCAGCGTCAGGTAACTGACAAGCACCGTCAGGAAAACAATCAGACCGAAAACAGCACCAAGCCGAAAGGAAACCCTAGACTGCATGAACATCGTCCCCGTCTTCTTCAAACTTGTAGCCAAGCCCCCGAATGGTCTTTATCAGCCGACCGGTTTCGCCGAGTTTTTCCCTGAGTCTGGTGATATGGGTATCAATGGTTCGTGTATTGATGCTGCGGTCTACATCCCATACATCGCTCAAAAGCATTTCGCGCGACTGTGCCTGCCCTTTTCTTTTGAGAAGCGCAACAAGAAGCTTGAACTCCATAAGGGTCAACACCAGTTCCTGTCCGTCAAGCGTCACGCAGTGACGGGAAATATCAACATCGAGACCGCCAGCCTTGAGGGCCTCACGGAACACACCACCCTGACGCCGGTCACGCTTGAGTACCGCCCGGATTCTGAGCGTCAGTTCACGCGGACTGAAGGGCTTGACCACATAGTCGTCTATACCAAGCTCAAACCCGAGAATCTTGTCAATCTCTTCGCCCTTGGCAGTGAGCATGATGATGGGAATATCCTTGTATACCTGATGCTGGCGAATCTTCCGACAGACTTCGAATCCGTCGATGCCGGGAAGCATCACATCAAGCAGAACAAGATCAAAACTGCGTCGTGACAGCTGGTCGAAAGCATCTTCCCCATTTTCTGAAAAAAGGCATTTATAACCGGCTTTTTCCAGATTGTACCCTACCAGCTTTGCAAGGTTACGGTCATCTTCAACAACAAGAAGCAATGAATCTGACATATGCGCTGGGGGGGATATTTTATTAAGGTTTTATCCTAAAAAGTAATGTAACGCAATATCTCAGGGAATCCTCTGAAGGGGGTAATTCGGCACAGAACTGTCACAAACGGACGGGTTCATCACAACCAGAGCCTCATCCGGCTTTCCAGCAGGCAGCCTCATGGCCCGCCTCATAGAAAACAAGCTCCGGCTCCATACTGCGGCACCGCGAGTCGGCAAGCGGGCAGCGATCGCTGAAGCGGCACCCCACCGGTACCCTCACCGCACTCGGCACACTGCCTTCAATAACATGGAGCCGCTCCTTCTGGGCACCCATACGGGGGATGGACTCTAGCAGGCCTCGGGTATAGGGGTGAAGCGGGTTGCTGAAAATCTGGCGGACCGCTCCTTTTTCAACAACTCTTGAGGCATACATCACAAGCACCTCTTCACACAGTTCAGCCACAACGCCGAAATCATGGGTAATCAGAAGTACGCTCATACCTGTATCGGCTTGGAGAGTACCGATCAAATCCAGAATCTGTGCCTGAACGGTCACATCAAGCGCTGTAGTTGGTTCATCGGCAATCAACAGGGCAGGGTTGCAGGAAAGGGCCATGGCAATCATAACCCTCTGGCGCATACCGCCTGACAGTTCATGCGGCCACGCTGAAAAACGCTGGCCGGGGTCGGCAATACCGACAAGGTGAAGCAGTTCCACAGAGCGCTCTTTGGCCTCAGCCGCACCCATCTTAGGGTGATGAACCTGAATCTGCTCCATAATCTGGCTGCCGCAGGTAAAGACCGGGTTCAGCGAGCTCATAGGCTCCTGAAAAATCATTGCGATTTCATTGCCCCGCAACCGCCGCATCTCTTCATCTTCAAGCGCGAGCAGATCCCGTCCCTTCCAGAAAATCTCACCCCCGGCAAAATATCCCGGCGGCATCGGAAGAAGACGCATAATGCTGAGGGCGGTCACCGATTTACCGCTCCCCGACTCCCCAACCACACCGAGCGTCCGGTTCCGAGCAAGCGAAAAGCTCACGCCGTCAACAGCCCTAGCAATGCCACCATCGGTAGCGAAGTAGGTTTTGAGATTTTTCAGTTCAAGAATTTTTTCCATATATAAGAGCTCATTCCCCCCGGTGCAGGTTTTGCGCCACACTACCGGCCGTCCCTGATTGGCTGCGATGCATGCATAAAATATGGTTTACAGCCCTCTTATGAAAACATTATCAGAACCAGACATCCACAGCGCTCCTCTCAAAAGAAAGAATGCAGGATTTCTGGTTGAAACCCTCCGTCAGTCAGAACCTTTCCGAGAGCTTCTTTCAGCTCTAAAGCAACCTCCCTCCAACAAAAGAGAAGCAATAGACATTGCTGGCATCCACGGCTCGCTCGCCCCGCTTCTTTCTGCCGCCATACATGCAGCCACCGATGAACCCGTTGTGATACTGGCGGCACAGAGCAGCTTTGAGCTCTATCTTCACGACCTCTCTTCCCTTGTGTCGGGCAACGCGGCCTTCAATACTTCCGATGAACTTCCAGCAGCCATAGAAGCCCTTCGAAAAAAGAGTCTGCCGGTCATCCTTTCGCTGCAGAGCGATCTGCTGGCTCCACTTTGCAGCCCCCGGGAATCTGAAAGCCGTATGTTCCCCATTGCAGTGGACATGGAGTGCGGATACGAAAGCGTCAGAAAATTCCTTACCAAAAACAGTTTCGAGCAACGGGAATTTGTTGAAAATGAAGGGGAGTTTTCCCTGCGCGGCGCAATTATGGATATTTTTTCCTTTGGGGCGTCCGAGCCGCTGAGGGTTGAATTTTTTGGCGACAGCGTCACCTCTCTTCGCCAGTTCGACATCAACAGCCAGCTCTCAGGTAAAACCCTGCCTTCAGCAACCATCACAGCCTCCTTCACCCTCAACGGACCCGATGAGGCTGAAAAAGCAACAATTCTTGACTATCTACCCCCCTCAGCCATCATTCTGATTGACGACCATACGGAATTTCTCGCCATGGAAAACCATGGTGAAATTGCCAATGCACTCAGCCGATTTACTATTGTTCGCAGGATCGCCGCATCGCCTATCGCAATTGATTTTCACGCAACCGCCCAGCAGAAAATCAACGCGAATTTCCGTCTCTTCGCCACGCTTCTGCACCAGAAATCGGCAACTGCGGGCACTCCGGTCTTTGCCGCTTCCTCACAGCGAGAAATAAGAGAGCTGAATGATTTTCTGGCTGAAGAGATGGCTGAAACCGGCAAAGGCAGCGCAGCCGAAGCAATATGGGTTCCTCTCAACCTCCACAGCGGCTTCAGCTTCGGCCCGATTGACCTCTATACCGAATCCGACATCTTCGGAAAACTCCACTCCCACAGAAGTAGCCGGAAGCGCAAAATCAAAGGAATCTCCCTGGGAGACCTGCAGAAACTCAAAGTCGGTGATTTCGTGGTGCATGAAGACTACGGCATAGGCCGCTTCAAGGCTCTTGAAACCATAACTGCCGGAAACTCTGAACAAGAGTGCGTTCTGGTGGAATATGAGGGCGGAGACCAGCTTTTTGTCAATGTGCAGAACATCAACCTCCTCTCAAAGTACGCTGCATCGGAAAGCTCAACGCCGGTGCTCTCCAAGCTCGGCAGCTCGAAATGGGCGGCCCGTAAAGAGAAGGTTCGGAGCAAACTGCGTGATATAGCCATCAACCTCATAAAGCTTTACGCTCAAAGAAAAATGCAGCCGGGATTTGCTTTCGGGCCTGACTCCATATTTATGCGTGAATTTGAAGCATCTTTCATTTTTGATGAGACCCCCGACCAGCACAAGGCAATTGAAGAGTTGAAAAAAGACATGCAGGCGCCCCACCCGATGGACCGCCTCATCTGCGGTGATGCCGGATTCGGGAAAACAGAAATTGCCATGCGGGCGGCGTTCAAGGCGGTAGAATCGAAAAAACAGGTAGCGATTCTCACCCCCACAACCATTCTTGCCCACCAGCATGCCGAAACCTTTGCCCGGCGGTTTGAAAACTTTCCCATCACCATAGCAGTGCTGAGCCGCTTTGTTCCAAGAGTGGAACAGAAAGAAACCCTTAAAAAAATTGCAGCCGGAACGGTGGATATTGTCATCGGAACCCATAGGCTTGTGTCAAAAGATGTGCAGTTCAATGACCTTGGCCTCCTTGTCATTGACGAAGAACAGCACTTCGGAGTTGAGGTAAAGGAAAAACTGCGCGAACAGTTCCCTGGCGTCGACACCCTCACCATGTCGGCCACGCCAATCCCAAGAACCCTCCAGTTCTCAATGCTCGGCGCCCGCGATCTCTCCATTGTCTCCACCCCTCCGAAAAACCGTCAGCCGGTCGAAACCCTCATCACCAACTACGACACTGAGCTTATTGAAACCGCAATCCGCCGGGAAATAAACCGCGACGGACAGGTTTTTTTCCTTCACAACCGGGTTGCAGAGCTTGAAGAAATGCAGCGCACGCTCAGAGAGCTCGTCCCTTCGGCCCGAATCGTCTATGCCCATGGGCAGATGCCCTCCCGCGAGCTCGAAAAAATAATGCTGGATGTGATGCAGAAAGAGGTTGATGTGCTGATTTCAACCACCATCATAGGATCAGGGCTCGACATATCAAACGCCAACACCATAATCATCAACCGCGCCGACATGTTCGGCCTGTCGGACCTGTACCAGCTTCGGGGACGGGTGGGGAGAAGCGAAAGGAAGGCATACTGCTACCTCATCACCCCACCCCTCCACACCCTGAAACGGGAGGCCGTCCAGCGCCTTGCAGTCATAGAAAGCTTCACCGAACTCGGTTCAGGCTTCAGCATCGCCCTTCGCGACCTTGACATTCGCGGCGCAGGAAACCTCCTTGGAGCAGAACAGTCCGGATACATCCACGAACTAGGCTTCGACCTCTACCAGAAAATGCTTGAAGAAACTGTGGCCGGCCTGAAATCAACCGAGTTCAGCCACCTGTTTTCCGGCAACGCCAAACCCCCTGCCCCAACCGGCTCCTGCGACCTTGTCTTCTTCTGTGATGCCCTCATACCCGAACACTTCATTACGGCAACCCATGAGCGGTTCGGCTTCTATGAAAAAATATCAAAAGCACGCAAACCCGAAAGCCTCGACACCCTGCAGAAAGAGCTGAGGGACCGGTTCGGGCCACTGCCCGAAGAGGTGGACCACCTGCTGCTGCTCGCAAAATTGAAAATATCCGCTTCGCAGCTCGGCATTGAAAAAATAGACCTGCAACCCAAAACAATCATGCTCATCCTGCCGGGCGAAGAGAGTGGAGAACCAACGAACCGTGCATTCCTGCAACACCTGTTCACCGCCGTACAGCAGCCTGAAATGCAACCCTACAACCCCGGCTTCAGCTTTGAGAAAAAAATGAAGCTTGTTCTTCACCACCCCAAAACTGAGTCCGCTGCCACCCCATCAGCACTCATTGGGCACTACACCGAGCTTCTTCATCAACTTGAAGAGTCTTCAAAGGAAGAGAACGCTGAAGTTCTGTGATTTTGTGTTCATGCGCCTCTGTCCCGCAACTATTTAGCCGCCCTCAGCGGTTACACGGATAAGAGAAGCATAACTACATGAACACAAAACCATAAAACGATGAAGATCACCATAAATTCCATAGAATACAGCGCCAACCCAGGCGACAGACTTCTTGATATTGCACAGAAGAACCACGCACATATAGGATACTTCTGCGGCGGAAACGCACTCTGCCAGACCTGTTATGCCAGAATTACCGAAGGAGGCGAACTCCTCTCCCCCATCAATGAAACAGAGCTGGAGATTCTTTCAACAAATCTCGTTAAAGCAGGAACCCGAATGGCGTGTCAGGCCACAATTGAAAAACCCGGCACAATAACAATGGTTTCAGCAATTGAAGAGGTTAAACAGATGACCCAAACAGCGCCGATGCAGCTTCCACTCTATATGGGAATCATGGGATGGGAGGCGGCAATCATGCTTCCCCGGACAATAGCCATGCAAATAGGCCGCATACAGGAAGGGGAACTGAATCTTGAAGAGCTCGGCAGAGATATGACAGACGCTCTCGTGGCCGCCGTTGCATCAGTATTCCAGCTGCTGTTTCCCAAGCTATCGGAAAGCAAGAAAGAAGCAGATAGCGGAGGTCACCAGTAAGATGCAGACTATGCAATTTTATCTATATTAATAAGAGCAGTGGTACGAAAGCAACGACAGTAAACGGTACGACATTTACTCACAGACATCCGGAGACAACCATGATCATATACATCAACGGCAGGCCCTGCGAAGCACAGAAAGGTGACATACTCCTTGAGGTTGCGCGCCGCAACAAATGCCACATCGGCTACATCTGCGGAGGAAACGGCATCTGCCAGAGCTGTTTTGTGACAGTAACAGAAGGAATGGAGCATCTTTCCCAACCGGGAAGCGATGAAAAAGCATTCATTTCCGACAGGCTGTTTGAAGCGGGCGGGCGGCTTGCCTGCCGTACCCGAATCACGGGAGAAGGCACCGTCAGAATGCTTTCTCGAACAGAAAACCTCAAACGGATTGTTCTCGGTCTGAATGTACCCGGATTTATCACTTACGCTCAGACCATTGGCTACAATGTTCTCAAAAAACTGCCGGAAGGGGCGGGCAGTGTCGCAGAAAGAGTTCGCGACGGAAGAATAAATCCTGGCGATGCGCTCGGAAAAATCGGCAGTGGAATTGGCGATGCTACACAATTGGTTGCATCCAACTTCATGGAAGCCTTCGCATTCCTTCAATTCCCTGCTTCCATAGCAACAGAAGGGGCAAAAACATTATATGAAGGGGCATCAGGGGCGCTCTGTAGCCTTTCAGGCGGTGCACTTCATCTGCCGGGGACACACTGCAGCGGCCACAATACGGAACCACCTGCAGCCCGATATCATGAAACCATTACATCGAAGTAACAAAAACTCTTTCCCCTTAACGGGAAAGAGACAAAAGGGAAGGGGCGGCAGATGGGCTATGCGTCGGATATAGACAACCTGGAGTTTGAGCTCGGAGCTAAAACCCTTGAGAGATGGCTTATCAAGCCTGGGAAAAACCTCAACATAGTCATGGGTATACCAAAGGAACGCGCCCAGGATGAACGAAGGGTAGCCCTTTCTCCTGCCGGAGTGCAGATTCTCGTAGAGAACGACATAAAGGTAGTTGTGGAGAGTACGGCCGGTAGGTTCTGCAACTTCTCTGATACCGATTATGCAGAAGCGGGAGCTGCCATTGCTGAATCACCCGAAGAGCTCTTCAGCCAGTCAAGCGTCATCGTCAAGGTATCTCCTCCTCAGCCGGAAGAACACCAGCTGTTCAGGCCCGGTCAGATTCTTCTTTCGGCACTGCATCTGGCTTCACTCAGCAGCAGTCTTCTGAAAACGCTGCTCGAAAAAAACATTACCGCGTTTGGATTTGAATTCATTGAAACCCGCGATGGTGAACTGCCAATAGTCAGAACCCTCAGTGAAATCGCCGGTTCACTGGCCATTCAAACTGCTGCAAAATATCTTGAAACCGGATACGGAGGGAGCGGCATTCTTCTGGGAGGAATAGCTGGAGTGCCTCCGGCGCATGTAACAATCATAGGAGCAGGAACCGTAGGGCTTTTTGCCGCACAGGATGCGTTGGGCCTCGGTGCACAGGTTACAGTTATCGACAGGGAAATCAACAGGCTCAGGCGGTTCGAGGCATTTTTCAACCGCCATCTGGTTACCGCCATAACCAATGACCATTACATTGCCGAAATTGCCAAAACATCGGATGTAATGATAGGGGCGCTGAGCCCGAAACAGAAAATCAACAAACCGCTGGTCACCGAGCAGATTGTACGAACCATGAAACCCGGCTCAGTCATTATTGATGTATCCATTGACCAGGGGGCATGCTTCGCCACCAGCCGCAGAACATCGCATACCAACCCGATTTATGTCACCCATGGGGTAACACACTACTGCGTACCCAATATTCCGTCCGCAGTGGCCAAAACAGCCTCTTTCGCACTGACCAATACACTCCTCCCCTTCCTGCTGAAAATCAACGATCACGAAACCATTCAGGAGATGCTTTGGAAAAGCCACAGCCTCAGAAAAGGAGCCTATGTTTACAGAGGCTATGTCACCAAAAAAATTCTTTCTGAAATCACCGACTGCCCCTACCGCGAAATTGATATGCTGCTGGCAGCATCTTAACTCTCCCCCCTCCCCCTGTCAATCCAGTGGCTCCATCGGTTTGCCAAACCTTGCGGCAATGAACGATGCGCAGGAGATACCCGAATAGGTCACTGCTATCACACCCTGACCGGGAAAAGTACTGTCACCGGTCGCAAACAGGTTCTTGACAGGCGTGGTATTCTGCGGCTTCACGAGAATGTTCTGCCCGGGCCTCAGAAGTGGACCGTAAGAGCCCTTGTGGCGGTTCAGATACCGCTTATGAGTATGAGGAGATGCTGATAGGGTAAGCTCGCACCCCCCCGAAATGCCCGGCATCACAGACTCAAGCCGCTGAATAAGCTCACGGGTAAACATATCCTTTCTCTTGAGGTATTCACCACTCCCCCGCTCCAATTCAGCCCAGTCATCAGCCCTGTCGGTCACAAACGCATGCACGGTATGCCGACCTGGAGGTGCAAGTGAAGAGTCAAGGAGAGAGGGAATTGAACAGTAAAGGGTTCCTCCCGAATCAGTGTACCTGCTCCAGTCATCAACAAGCACATGATGCACATTCAACCCCTCCGGAATAAGGGCGCCATTAACACCGAGATAAAGCTGAAACCAGCTTGGGGCCTCAATGAATCTGTCCATTGGAATCCGGTAACGCTCATCATCAACCAACCGGTTAAAGGTATCCCAGATGGTTGCATTGCTCACAACTACGCGGGCACGAATGACTGAACCATCAGCCAGCCTCACGCCCGTAGCTGATCCATTTTCAACCAGTATTTCGGAAACCTCCGCCCCATACCTTATCTCGCCTCCGCATCGCTCAAATCCCTCGACAAGGCCTCTTGCAATCGCCCCCGATCCACCGAGAGGATAGTTGATTCCTCCGTGATGACGGTCAGCCAAACAGATACCCGCATTGACAAGCGGAGTTGAAACAGCATCCTGCAGCGCCCACGAATATGCCTCAATATCAATAAAATGGAGCAGCGCGGCATCACTTATATGGCGGCGGGCCCGCTTCCCCATTGACTGAAATGTCTTGATAGCAAGAGCCGCAGTTTTCATAGGGAAGGAACTGCCCACCGTTAACAGATGGCGTATATCCTCAAGCGAACCGGCAGGCAATGAGCTCAGAATATCATACACATTCTCCAGTTCTGCATAAAACTTCCCGATTCCCTCCCGCTCATGAGGAAAGGCCGCCGTGAGGCGATCAAGAAAAAGGCCGCGATCATAGCAGGCGGCAAGATTGAGCCCTTCTGGCAAATGGTAGTGGATCTGAACCGGATCGGGCACCGTTTGAACCTTCACTCCAAGTTTCCTGAAAATCTTTGTGTGCAAGTTCAAAGTTCCGCTCTGGCCATCCTCGGCAAACCCATAAAAAACTGAAGCTCCTGCATCAAAGGTATATCCCGAACGGCTGAATGACGAACAGCTCCCTCCGGCAAATCGGTTCTTCTCTAACACAAGGGTTCTAAACCCCTGCTGCTGCAAAAGGGCTGCAGAAGTCAGGCCACCGATTCCAGACCCTACCACAAGTACATCAAGCAATTCATCCTGAATTAGCATTACACTGCTGTTTTTAGCATTGGATTGACGATCACGATTAAAAATAAAACCATTTAATTCATTATTTTATAATGAGGCTATTCCACATGACATACTGTAACCATATCTGAACCAGGACGCACCCAATCACATGAGCAGAACCGATCAAATTCGCAAAAGCTCCCCTGACACGAAAAAAAAACCACTGTCGAGAGAAGAACAGCTGAAACAGAGTGAATTTCAGGCAGAAGCGATAGTACACATCAACGCGCTTTATAATTACGCCCTTCATCTAACCATGAATCCGGACGATGCACACGATCTGGTTCAGGAGACCTACCTTAAAGCCTATAAATTCTTCAGCTCATTCGAAAAGGGAACAAACTGCAAGGCATGGCTGTTCAAAATTCTGAAGAACAACTATATCAACCGGTACAGAAAAAACGCGAGAGAACCGGGCAAGGTTGATTACGACCTCATAAAGGATTTTTATCATACCATAAAAGACACAAGGCGCGACAGCACTGAAACTGAAACGGATTACTTTCATTCGCTGTTGCATGAGGAAGTATATATGGCCATGCAATCGCTTCCCGAAGAGTTCAGAGAGGTTATTCAGCTCTGTGATATTGAAGGCTTCACCTATGAAGAGATTGCAAATATGGTTGAAAGCCCTATAGGAACAGTTCGTTCAAGGCTGTACCGCGGACGCAAACTGCTTCGCGCACAGCTGGAAGGGTATGCAAAAAAATTCGGGTTCAACACCGAAAAAGACCGATAACAGGACGAGGAACAAACCTTTTTAGTCTATGAAGTGCGATAAAGCCCGTGAACTTATGAGTGCCGCTGTAGATAGTGAGCTTACCAGCCGTGAAAACCAGGCATTTACCCTGCATCTGCAGGAATGCAGTGACTGCAGGGAAGAATTTGAGGAGGCAAAAAAAACAAAGCAGATCATACAGGAAAAAATTGTAAGATTCAAAGCCCCGCAGTCATTGATAAACTCCATCATGGGGCTCTCCCTCTCCAGCAAGAAAGAGCCCTCAACCTCCCCACTGACAGACTGAACCAATTCAGAGTATTTAAGATGCCCCGCAAGGAAGCGACGCATTCCCTGACAGCTATTTTTGGTTTGAATTGTATGAATTTATAGCTATATAAGCTAAACGATGGCATTATACCCTCAAGCGGAAATTACGGCGAAACAAAAAGGTAGACATGGGCAAAACGGTTATCATAGCGGAAGACGAGGTCAAGAAGTGGAATCTCAACATGCCGGACGAAATGCTTGAAGCTGTCTCCAGCCGCTTCAAGCTTCTAAGCGAACCAATGCGCCTGCGAATTCTTCGCGTCCTCTGCGAACAGGAACGGACGGTGCAAGAAATTGTCAATGCCGTACAAGCCAGCCAGGCAAACATCTCCAAGCACCTTGCCCTCATGCACGACAACGGCATCGTCAACAGAAGAAAAGAAGGCCTGAAATGCTATTACAGCATTGCAGATGACAGCATCATCTTTGCCTGCTATCTCATTTCAAAAAGCGTCGTCGAAAATCTTCAGGATCGACTCAGCTGGGTACAGAAAGTCAACAGCGACCTCTCCTCAAGCTGAAATTCCCCCGCCCCGCCAGCCACATCGCGCCTCTCACTGACGACTGACAGAATAGCTACAGCACCACCGATTCAATGACAAAGATGTCAGGACACTGACACAAATGTCATCCAATCGGCGCATATTGCCCCTATTATTGCATTGGCACGCTTATTGCGTCAATAGATATGACTATCCTCCTCTTTTAATCGGGGGCACAATTTTTTCATCACAATCAAAGAAAAGGACACAAACACAATGGGAAAAATTATAGGCATTGACCTCGGCACCACAAACTCATGCGTAGCGGTAATGCAGGGTACACAGCCGACTGTTATAGAGAACTCGGAAGGCAACCGCACCACCCCGTCAATGGTGGCATTCACAAAAACCGGTGACCGGCTGGTTGGGCAGGCTGCAAAACGGCAGGCAATCACCAACCCGAAAAACACCATTTTCTCAATCAAGCGCTTTGTAGGGCGCAAGTTTGATGAAGTCCCCAACGAAAAAAAGATCGCTCCGTATGATGTGGTAAACGAAAGCGGTGAAGCCCGGGTAAAAATCAACGACAAAACCTACTCTCCTCAGGAAATTTCGGCAATGATCCTGCAGAAAATGAAGCAGACTGCTGAAGATTTTCTTGGCGAAAAAGTAACAGAAGCGGTTATTACAGTTCCGGCATATTTCAACGATGCCCAGCGCCAGGCGACCAAGGATGCAGGACGCATTGCAGGTCTTGATGTGAAGCGAATCATCAACGAGCCAACAGCTGCAGCACTGGCCTACGGTCTTGAAAAAAAGACCTCAAGCGAGAAGGTTGCTGTTTTTGACCTTGGCGGCGGAACCTTCGACATTTCAATACTTGAGCTAGGAGACGGCGTCTTTGAGGTAAAGTCAACCGATGGCGACACCCATCTCGGCGGAGACGACTTTGACCAGAAAATCATTGACTTTCTGGCAGACGAATTCAAAAAGCAGGAAGGCATTGATCTTCGCACTGACGCCATTGCCCTGCAGCGACTGAAAGAGGCTGGTGAAAAAGCGAAAATTGAGCTTTCATCAAGAACCGACACTGAAATCAACCTGCCCTTCATCACTGCAACCCAGGAAGGACCGAAACATCTGGTCATTAACCTGACCCGCGCAAAATTTGAAGGCCTGTGCTCAGACCTCTTCGCAAAAATTCTTGAGCCCTGCCAGCGTGCCGTCAAAAACTCGAAGCTTGCGATGAAAGAAATCGACGAGATTGTTCTTGTCGGTGGCTCAACACGCATTCCGAAAGTACAGGCTCTGGTTAAGGACTTTTTCGGAAAAGAGCCCAACAAAAGCGTCAACCCCGATGAGGTTGTTGCTGTTGGAGCTGCCATTCAGGGCGGCGTGCTCAAAGGTGATGTTACCGATGTGCTCCTGCTTGATGTTACCCCGCTTTCACTGGGTATTGAGACCCTTGGCGGCGTCATGACCAAGCTCATTGATGCAAACACAACCATTCCCACCAAGAAGCAGGAGGTATTTTCTACCGCCGGTGACAACCAGACCTCTGTTGAAGTGCATGTGTTGCAGGGCGAACGCTCAATGGCCACCGACAATAAAACGCTCGGCCGCTTCCATCTTGGCGATATTCCGCCCGCACCCAGAGGTCTGCCCCAGATTGAAGTTGCTTTTGACATCGACTCAAACGGCATTCTCCATGTATCGGCCAAAGACAAAGCGACCGGAAAGGAGCAGAGCATCAAAATTGAGTCTTCAAGCAAGCTGACAGATGCTGAAATTGAGAAAATGAAGGAAGATGCAAAAACTCACGCTGATGAGGATAAGAAGCTGAAAGAGGAGATTGACATCAAGAACTCCGCTGATGCTCTTATCTTCAGCACCGAAAAACAGCTAGCTGAACTCGGCGACAAAATTCCCGCCGATAAGAGGCCTGCCATTGACGGCGCACTTGAAAAGCTCAAAGATGCTCATAAAAACGGCACCATTGAAACCATTACGACCGGAATGGAAGAGCTCAGCAAAGTGTGGAGCGAAGTTGCAGCCGACCTTTACAAAGAAGAACCGCAGGGTAACCCGGAAGGCGAAAACGCGCCCGAAGGCGAACCGAAAGGCAGTGACGGTTCAGTTGAAAATGCCGAGTACGAGGTTATTGACGGCGACGATAAAAAGTAAGCCACCAATAACGGCATCATTTCATGGCAAAGGGGTTCCTCGTGAATCCCTTTGTTATTTACTGCCGTTTTAGTAATTTAAGTTATCTTCTTTTAATCCTAACCGTGTACAGCTATGCAACAGCAGCTCAGCCGGCCATTTACAGCAGAGAACCAGGTCAGGACCAGCACATCCGGTCCATGGTCGGGAAATGCTGTCCACAAAGCGAAAAAGTACTTTATCATCTCCGCTAAACGGGATCAAAACAACAAACTAAAACTCCAGATCAGTCCTGCCACCGGACGCAAGAAACTGCTTCCCACAGAGGAGATGATCAACAAGGTCATGAGAGGGGAAATTGAGCTCACTGTACTGACCACGCAGCCCGATATAGCCATTAATCTCGAACAGAAGGTACTTGACAACGAAAACCGATATGTCATTGATTTTGACAACCGCGGAATCAAATGGACTATGCGCGACATCCCGGTTTTCTACAGCTCTATGACCCGTCAGCTCTCTGTTGAAATTGACCGCCAGATATACACGCTCAACGAGTTCTTCAAATAGAAATACCAGCAGCGGCATAAAGTCAAACAGCAAAGAGCCATCCAAAGATGGCTCTTTGCTGTTCGGCCACCCTCTCTCTTCCCTTCGGTATTGACGAACTTCCATTTCATAGGTATCTTTCTACCTGTTAACTGATGAAGCATCAATTAATCATACCCATACGATCATGTCACTCACTATTACCAATGAATGCATCTACTGCGGTGCCTGCGAATCGGAATGCCCCACCGCATGCATCGTGCACGCCTAAGGGACCGAAGCAAGCATGCGGTCGACCACAAACCCTCCCTCCATCAAACCTCCCCCTCATCTCAGCGCTGATCTGCTGAACTTCGACAATCCGAAGCAAGATCGTAGGAAAGTGCAGTCTCTACCTCCCCTGTTGCAACAGTAAGCATGCTAAACCGGTTTAAACATGAACAAAATATAAACCCCCGGCGCCAAGGAGAGGATCGCCAGGGGAAAGACTCCAGACACCACGGCAAAAGGAAACGGAGACATCCCTGCCTGGTGCATGAAGCCGAATACTGATTATTACGAAGTCCTCCTGTAGCTCAGAACATGTACCGAAGGCCCATGTAGCCGAATGTGCCGACCGTCGAACCAAGCTCCCTATCCACAGAGCAGTCGAAAAGATTGTCGATGCCGGCGTAAAGTTCCCCGCCGGGCATCGCACTGGGCATCCACGACGCCTTAAAGTTCACAAAGGTATAAGCATCGGCCGTCATGCGTTGCTTATTCTTTTCATAAGTCTGGTCGCCGGTATAGAATACCGATGTGCTGAGCAACACATTAGTGAGGGGGCGGTAATCGGCAGCGATGGACAGTATCGTCTCCGGAGTGTAATCCAAGCGAAGCCCAGTAGTCCTGTTTTCGGCATCCATAAGGGTGATAGCTGTATTGATGTCGAAATTGGCGAAGAGACTGTAGCCCAGATACGCATCGATCCCCCGAATCCGGGCGTCACCAACATTCTCAAATGTATAATAACTGCCCTTTGACACTTGGCCAATCCGATCATTCATCGTGTTGTAATAAGCCGATAGGTCGTACTTCCATCCAGACCCCTTCCCGTCGATTCCGATCTCGAAATTGTTGCTGGTCTCGGGCTGGAGATCGGTAACCGCCGTTTTCAGTATGCTCAGTGTTCTGGCACCAAGCAAGTGCCCTTTTGCGGTGTTGCGGTTCATATAGAGTTCGGGGCCTGAAGGCGCACGATAGCCCTGACCATAATGCACCCTTAGGCGAGCTGATGGACCGAATCCATATTGCGCCCCGATGCTGCCGAGCGTCTGGTCGTCGAAGTCGCTGTAGCTGTCGTAACGGAGCCCGGGAACAAGATCGAGCCGATCCGTAAGGGCCCATTTATCCTGCACATAGACCGAACGGGTAATGTATCCTATTTTGCTGTTGGTCCTGTCGGCAGTAAACCAGGGGGATTCACGCGTCGCATCACGGTATTCTGCGCCAAACAGCAGATTGTGCCCCATGCCAGCCGACCAGTCGCCGATGAACTCGTGCGAGATGGTGGTGACTTTTCCATGGCATGTTCCGCCTCCGTCCGGCTTGGTTGTGTAGCCGAGGTCATTATAGTAAACCGGGGAAAGGACATCCCCCTTGGTATACCAAGACCCGTAGCTTACCCAGCGGAATTCAAGATTCTCCGTCGCCTTCCACTTCAGCCGTCCCGCTGCATCATATCGATGGGTGTCGAGATCCTCGGCGATAGGGATGTTGCTTACCGGAAACCCATAGCTTGATGGATACTGCGCTCCTATAAATACAAGATCCCGCTTTTCGTCAATGTAGCTGAAATCCGCACCGATCTCTAACCCGTCCGTCAGGCTATACTCAAGCGTGCCACCAATGTTGAATATATCAGCGTCATCCTGATATGTGGTGTTGGACACATAGCTGTCTTTTATGCTCTTTGCTTTCCCATTCTTGGATTCAGATGGAGACACTAAAGTCTTGTCATCTGGCGGCTTATTATAGACAAGAGGCGTAGCCACCTCCGTCTCCGTGTAGGGCCTGGTTTTCATGACGCTAAAATACCCGCTGTAGCGAAGATCGTTGATGGTTCCACGGATATTGCCGTCAACACTGTACCGTTCTCCTTCCCCATCAAAGTTCGACCCACCGCGAACATTGACCGATCCGCGGGTCGTTTCTGTCGGGCGCTTGGTGATGATGTTGATCACGCCACCGATTGCCTCTGAACCATAGAGGACGCTCATCGGACCTTTCACGATTTCAATCCGTTCAATTGTTCCAGCGCCGAGACGATTCAATTCGTATTTAAAGCTCCTTTCGCCGGCAATTCTCCGACCGTCAATAAGAACGAGGGTTCCAAATGCTCCAGCGCCTCGTACCGACATTTCGCCCAGTCCGGGGTTGATGAAAACACCCGGCGTCTTCTCAAAAATGTCGCGCAGCGTTACAGCTCCAAGCTTGTGGATCTGCTGCTCAGTGACCACTTCTACCGAAACCGGCGTATCAAGTATACCTCCTTCGTTTTTTGCCGCCGTCACCACCACCTCTTTCGTGTCCGTCCATTCCCGATAGCCGTCTTCAGCAAAAGAAGCCGACAGCGGAGCAACCAGCAAAAGGCCGGTAAGTAGACATCCATGGGGGATTATGTTCATTTTCCTCATAAGTTATCCTATTTAATTGTTGTTGATTTATAACTGTTGTGCTCAACCTGATCCCGCTCCGTTCAAGGGCCCATGCTACGAAGCATCTCATCTTCCATTTCCCTCAAGTATCCGGGAGCATCTTTTCTCCCCAGCTTTGGCATCATCGTCATAACATTCCTGACTGTAGCGGGGGTACCTCCGATAATGCACACCCGGTCACACAACTGGACGAGTTCACGGGTATCGTGCGAAACAAAGACAACGCTCATGGATTTTCGGGCAAAAAGCGCATTGAGGAACTCAATCATCTGCATTCGAAGTGGAAAGTCCAACCCTGCAAACGGCTCGTCCATAAGAAAGATTTCCGGACCATAGGCCAGCGCCCTTGCGAGCGCAACACGCCGACGCATACCACCGCTGAGCTGATCGGGATAGTGGCCGGCATATGCAGCAAGGTCTACGGCTAAAAGCGCTTCACGGGCAAGCACCTGACCCTCTGCACTCTTTCCAGTCACAAACAGGAGGTTCTGCATCACCGTCAGCCAAGGAATAAGACGCGACTCCTGAAAGATGTAGGCCCTACGCGCATTCGCGCTCCTGTAAGACAACTCCCCTGATGAGGGGGCATCGAGACCGGCCATGAGACGAAGAAGAGTGGTTTTACCACATCCGCTTGGCCCCACAAGACCTACCACCTCCCCGGCATTCAGAGCAAAATTCATATGCTCAAGAACCGGGTGCTCCCCGAATGATTTTCCAATATCGTTACAGCGAAAAAGGCACTCACTCATTGCCACCACCCCCTGTTCTGACATCAAGCCATCCGGAAACAGGCTTGATCAAACCGAATTCGAGAATGAATCCCAGCATGACGATCAACGCGATGTATGCGTACACGACTTCGGCATCACTATACAGGTAGGCCCCCCAGAGCTGCGGCCCGAAACCCCGAGCCGAGGTAAATGCCTCTGCCATGATCACCACCCTCCAGATAACGCTGAGCGATGAAGATGACGCTGAAACTGCATGCAGAAGAATCCCCGGCATGTAGACAGAAAAAAACACCCGTATCCATGGCACTTGATAGGAACCCGCCATTTCAAGAAGATTGCGGTCCAGACTCTTGACAGCCGAGACGGTGTTAAAGAAAAAAATCGGGATGGCGGCAGACATACCCACAAGCATCGAAGGCGCATGGCCCATTCCGAACAAAAGAATTGCAACAACGAGCCAGGCAACCGGCGGAGCACTTTCAGCCAGAACCATGACCGGATGAAGCACACCAAGAAACGCTTTCCGAACACCGGCAGCGAGACCGAGACCAACTCCGATAACAAGGGATGCAATAAAGCTCCATATGACTCTGAAAAGCGTGGCGAAGAGGTCGGCAAAAAAAACATCAGACTGCACGATTCCCTGCAGTGCCGAACCAATCCGTTCAACCGGAGGTATGATCGCAGGCGGATAGAATCTGGAAAGAACCATCCAACCCACAACAATACCTATCCACCCAACCAAGGGATACAGTAGCCCAGGCAAAACCTTTACGAGAACCGTCGGAACCTGTTTCAAAACACCGGCCTAAAAATCCCTTCGTCGACCCTGAATCCGTAAGTATCATTGAGATCACGAACCACTCTTGCACGAACAGCTGCAGTTGGCCGAAAATCAAGCTTCAGTCTTCCCGACGCAAGCATTGAGCGATACACCGAAGCGGGAGCAGCCTGGCCATAAATTTCACGCATCGTCCTAGCAACAATCTTGGAAACCTCATCATGGTTAGCTGGATCATTTACAAAGGCAACCGCATCACGGAAACCGGCAACAAATGCCTGCGAAGCACCAGGGTTTGCAGCAAGCCGCTGTGGATCAACAGCCCACAAAGCCCCAAGCGCAGTCTCACCTGCACCGAAACCAGCAACGGTACCCCAAAGAGGCATCACCGCATACTGAACAGGCCACTTTTCCTTCAGCTGCCTGGCAAGCAGAATACTGACCATCGGCTCAGGCGCAACGAAAGCCAGCGGCGCTTTAGCTGGATTGGAAAGCTGTGCCATCAGCACTGGACCAGCGCCCCCTGAAACGAAATCCGGTCGAATTCCCTTGTCGTTAAGCGACTTTTCGATGACCATATGAGGCGGCGTCTTTATGGCAGGGACTGCAAGCACTCGCTTCCCATTCAGGGCTTCGGGTCCCTTGAGCCCCTTCTGACCCACAAGCCAAACCCCTTTCCAGACATGGACACCGACAAGGGCAATATTATCAAGGCCAGCTCCATAGAACCTTGAACCCCCAAGCGTGCTGAACAAGGCAAAATCCGCCGCACGACTGTATAGCATAGCCCGCATGGCGCTGGGATCACCCGACGGAGCCGTCACGATTTCGACAGCGATCCCGGGCGCCAGCTCTGAAACCTTTTCACGCAGCACGGCCACGGGAATGAAGTTGGGATCCGGAGGAGCGATCACCTTGAACACCGTCTGTTTGTTCGACCCAGACCCCTCGGCGGCATGAGCTGATCCGAAAACCACAGCACCGAATCCTGTGATCAGAAAAAAAACAAAGGACAGGACAACTGCGCACAAGGCATGCTTTCGCAAGTTGCCCGGAACTGAACAGGAAGAATGTGATTGCATGGTTTTTATATTTTTACGGTTTATGCGCACTTGTACACAGCAAGATTACCGGAAGCGACACATTTTTTCTTCAAATAGCGCTCGCACTGGTTGCGGACCCCATACCCAAGCATGGAACCGAGCACATAATCTTCTTCCGGCGTCATCTCACCCAGCTTTTTCCCCTCGGTGATCTCGCGGACCACCGCAACACACTCCGGCGCACCGAAATAGATGTTGACCTTGTCCGGGAGGCAAGGCTGAAGATGGCATTCAATCCCGAAATGGCGCAGCTTTTCCGTTGCTGCATCGGTAAGGCCTGAAGGCAGGGTATGCATGACAAGGCTGCGCAGCCCCTTCCGGAACTCATAGATATGGTGAATAAGTACTTTCATCGCTGTTCAGCTTAATGGTTTCTGATAGAGGGGCTGCATGCAGGCCTTCACTCAATGGTTTGAATGTGAAGCGGCATGATGAGAATCTTCATCGCCTCCATGATAGCAGGGAGAGGGTCCCATCTGGAGGAACATGGGCGCGTTCTTCTGATGATGACCGTCATTATGCAGAACGGACTTGCGGACCTCTTCGTCGAAGCGGAAGAGAGCACGGCCATCCACGGTATGGATGATGCGCGCCTTGTGCAGCAAGGTGCCGAACAGGTGCTCCTCTTCATGCTGCTCAGCGACATACCACTGCAGGAATGCAAATGTGGAATAATCCTTTTCCTGGAAAGCCGCGTCGACCAGATCATTGATGCTCGCGGTGATCTTGAGCTCATGGGCGTAGGCGGCCTCGAGCAGCTCCATGTGCGAACTCCATGAGGGAGCGGGAATGGGCACATCACCGATGAGGGCAAGGGAGCCGGTTTCATTGATGTAATCAAAGAGTTTCATCATATGGTACTTCTCCTCATCGGCGTGGCCTCGGAAAAAGGCCGCCGTGCTGTCGAGTTCCTGCGAGAGGAGCCATGCGCTCATCTGCAGGTAAAGGTGCGATGAAACCGCTTCGAGGTTAACCTGGCGGTTGAGCTTTTCGAGAATGTTCTGACTGATCATGGTGATATCTGGTTGATTGTTGAAAATTGGCGCACCTGCGTCCATTAAAGGAGGTACTGGATCTGCCCGACCCAGCGCTGCACACGCTCCGCCGTCATCTCGTCCTGGTTGTCGGCATCGAGGGCAAGGCCGACGAACAAGCCTCCGCGGACGGCTTGTGATTCGGTGTATTCATAGCCGTCAACCGGCCAGGGACCCACAACCCGCGCGTCCCGTTCAAGAAGCCTGTCGTAAATCGCCCCCATGCCGTCAAGGTACCAGTCCCCAAAGGAGAGCTGATCTCCGAGTCCGAAAAGGGCGACCGTCTTGGCCGAAAAATCAATTTGATCGAAGCTCGGAAGGAATGCACGCCAATCGTCCTGCAGATCCCCTGACCCCCAAGTCGATGTGCCGAGAATGAGCGCATCGTAGACCGCCAAATCATCCGGTGAGGAGGAAGCGATGTCGCGCACCTCCGAAGAAACGATACCAAGGGCTGCGGCGATGAGGTTCGCGGCAGCCTCGGTGTTGCCGGTCTGTGTTCCAAAGAAGATCCCTGTTCTTTTCATGTTCATTGATATCTGGGTTGATTAAAAACTTCATTCATGTCTGATGCTTAGCCCTCCCTGCCGGTCTCCCGCATTGCCAGCTTCGCCGCAAGTTGGGGGATCCCGACCTCGTCCGACACAGCCTCCTCTATGACCCTACTGAAGAGTGAAAACTCTTTCCATGGCACAGACAGCGTCACGATCCCGAGCATGATGATGAAGGGCATCGGATAGCCGTCCCTGTTCTTTTCCGGCCCCTTCCGATCCCTCAAGTAACACTCTTCCATGATGCGCATCAGCGCATTGCGCCCAACCGCCACCACGGCATGCCGGTAATGGATGTGGCTGGTACCGCAGGCACAGCGACTTACGAAACAGCGCACATCGGAGACCGACCCCCCTGACTCGTTTGAAATATTCATCGTTCTTGTTATTTAGATTTTATATAATTAATAGACTTGGCAAATAAAAAAAGCCAACTTTATGCCTTGCCTCCCGACCACTCGTACCAAGTGCCGCCCTGGGAAGAGGAGGAACAGTTGCCGCAGCAGGACGAACCACAGGACTTCGAATGCCTTAGGACCACCCGCCCTTTCCGAATCCAGAGATCCAGCATCGACTCGATCAGGGCACTGTCGGCATTGAAATGGCGGGCCAGCTCTGGTAGCGAAGCACTCCCGTTCAGGGAGAGATACTGCTTGATGTCAGTCAGTGTCATGATAGGGTATCGCTGTTGTTGATATAAATATGGGAAGGGAGTCACCCCCCCTTCCCGTAACAGGACCAAGCTTCAATTCGACCCGGTTCCGCTTTTTTTAAACCAGCCGTTACCGGCCATATACATGAGCCCGACGGTTCCCGCCAGGACGGCGGCCATCGCAGCCACCCACGCAGCCGAAGACGCTGGATGAGCCGACCATGTGCCAATCTGGTATGCAAGAACTGCAAAAACCCAGGCAAGGCCGGTTGTCCAACCGCCTGCGAAAAGCGTCCATGCCAGATTAGTTTCACGATATACAGCCGCAATAGCTGCAACACAGGGGAAATAGAGCAGAATAAACACCAGATAGGCGAACGCTCCGGCTGTCCCGTTGAAGAGCGATACCATCTTGCCGAAAATTGAAGATCCAACCTCCTGATCCTCAGCAAAAGCCTCGCTGTCTGAAAGATCGCCTACAGAAATTCCGAGAGGATCGAGCAGCGAACCGGCTACACCGACCAGGTTCTCAGGAATGGTTGCAGACGCCTCGCCGAAAGCACCCAAAAGCGAGAAGGCTTCCTCTTCTTCCCCGCCATTTTCTCCGACGCCAGCCTCAGCCGCCGCCTTTGCATCCATCTGGAGATAAAGGTTGTCAAGCGTACCAACAACAGCCTCTTTGGCAAAGATTCCCGTAAAAAGCCCGACAGCAGCCGGCCAGTTCTCCTGACTCACTCCGAAGGGAGCAAAAACGGGCGCAATAGCCTTGCCGGTTGCCGCAAGTACCGAGTTTTCGGAATCCTCGTTATCAAATGAACCATCCGTACCGATTGAGTTCATGAAACTCAGCACCATGATTACAGGCACAAGAACCTTTCCCGCCCTGAAAATGAACGACTTCAGACGATCCCATACCCTGATGAAAACCCCCTTGAAGGACGGAATGTGCCAAGGCGGCATCTCCATAATGAAAGGCGAAACATCACCTTTGAGAAGAGTGTTTTTGAGCAGGAACCCAGTCATGATAGCCACAGCAATACCAAGGAGATAGAGAAGAAAGACTATGTTCTGCCCGCCAGCCGGAAAAAAGGCAACAGCAAAGAGGGCAAACACCGGCATCCTTGCACCGCACGACATAAAAGGCACCATCATGATGGTCATGATGCGGTCGCGTCGGTTACTCATCGTTCTTGCCGCCATAATCGCCGGAACATTGCAGCCAAAACCCACCAGAAGCGGAATGAACGCCTTACCAGGCAAACCGATTGCGCGCATTCCCCGATCCATAACATATGCCGCACGCGCCATATAGCCCGAATCCTCCAGAATAGAGAGGAAAACGAACATGAATGCTATCGGCGGAATGAAAGTTGCCATAGTCTGCAGTGCACCGCCAAGGCCGGTTGCCAAAATCGCCGTCAGCCATTCTGGCGAACCCAATGAAGAGAGCACAAGACCGAACCCATCCACAAAAAGAGCTCCGGCAGCGATATCAAAGAAATCGATGAATGCTCCCCCTATAGTAATGGTAAACAAGAACATCAGATACATGACCCCGAGAAAAATCGGTATCCCCGCATAGCGATTGATCACCACAGCATCGATGAGGTCGCTCAAAGAACGCTTGATATCCGTCTTCCTTTTCACAGCCTGAGATGTCAACTTCGATATGAACTGGTAATGGGCATCAGCTATTGCGATATCTGCATCTTCACCCATAGTTGACCTCACCTCCTGTCGGGCTCTCTCTCCAAGGGAGGCCGCATCACCCCCGTCTCCATCAGGGAGATCATCACCCTCCAGCACCTTGAGAGCAAACCAGTCTGCATCATGGTGGGAAATACCAGCATCACCCTCAAGATCCGCGGCAAGATGCTTCACAGCACGGACCACCGCGTCAGGGTATGAAACCCGGCAACCGGGCACGCGAGGACTCGCCAACTCTTCAACAATTGCATCCTTAAGCTCAGAAATACCCTCGCCGCGCGACGCAACAATCGGCACAACACGGCACCCAAGACCAGACGAAAGAGCATCAATGTCAATATCTATGCCCCGCTCTCCAGCCGCGTCAATCATATTGAGCGCAACAAGTACCGGCACATTCATCTCAAGCAGCCGACTGGTGAGGTAAAGATTCCTGTCAGGATTTGATGCGTCAACGATATTGATGATCAAACCCGCCTCTCCGCCGAGAATATAGTCGCTGGCAACAGCCTCGTCCTCTGAAAGGGCAGAGAGCGAATAGATGCCAGGAAGGTCAACCACCTCAAACGAATCGCTTTTATGTAAAAACCTTCCTCTCTTGCCTTCAACCGTCACCCCGGGCCAGTTGCCCACAGTCTGGTTCATACCAGTCAACGCATTAAACAGAGTCGTCTTGCCGCAATTCGGGTTACCGACCATCGCGATAGTCTTCACCCCTTTTATTGTTCCGGTCGGCTGCGTGGCTGCACCAACCAATTCTTCAACATTGATCATCGTACCTCCTCTACAATTATGCCCTCAACCTCATGGCCACGCAGCGATAGGCGATAATTTTTCACTGACACCTCGAACGGATCCCCTAAAGGAGCAACCCCCTCAACCTTAATGACTTCACCAGTAAGCACTCCCATATCAAGTAGCCGGCGCCGAAGCTCCGGCGAGGCCGAAATGGCGGATATTCTACCCGCCTGACCCTTCTTCAGTTCAGATAACTTCATATTCTTTTCCTCCGGACAATGATCTCCATGGCCACCTTATGATCGAGCGCCATTCTGGCGTCGTGAACCTTCAGCAGCAGCGGAACCCCCGCACCATTCTGAACAACCTCAACCGCCTGCCCAGGACTGAACCCGAGCTCCGAAAGACGCTGACGCTGACCTCTTCCCTCACGGGAGCTGCCGCGAGCTAAACCACGGCCGCCGTGAAGATGGCGGCCCTCACCGTTACCGCAGGATAGCGGACCACGACAGGCAGACTCTGTTCTCCTGAAGCCGACAATCTCCGCCAACTCCCCCGTCCCAAGCGTACCAAGTGGAACCATCATTATTTATTCCTGTTTGTTGTTTATAAAAGTTTATTAAAACTCCATGGCGAGCTGCATGGTGAATGTATCAGAGTCGGCAGCACCTTTATTGTCGGCGCGCTGGTATTCAAACGCAAGGCCTGCACCATCAGCAACATCCCATCCGAGAGTCGCACCGTAGCGCTTGTCGTTCGTATCGAAATCATCGGAACCCTCATAACGAACAGCAAGGCTGAATGGAGCGTCGAAAGAATAACCAGCCTCAACACTCCATGCAGCAGGCTGCCTGCCGACGGATTCGCCGTCACTGAACTTATCCAGGGCGCCAAGATATTCGCCCCTCAGCTCAAAGGATTTGTAACCAGCCATAGCGCTGGCAGTCCAACCACCGACGAGATCATCAGTCTGGCGATTAACTGAGTCATCCTCGCCCTGCAGACCGTCAGTATCGCCGATGTTATTGGTCCAGGATGCGCCGACACCGTAATGGAAGTCGCCAACCTCTTCTGCCCAGTCAATGGATGCAACGAGGCTGTTGATCTCGTTTTCATCAGTCTTCTGGACATCTCCCTTGAAAACGGAAAGCGATGCAAGAAGCCCTTCCTGCTCGTACCCGGCCTTCACCGAAGCGTGGTGCTTCGTTTCACCGAGCTCAAGCGTCATCGGGTCGGAAATCATACCTGACTCGAACCTGCCGAATGACTGAGTAAAACGGCCAACCTCTGCAAAAATCGGAGACGAGTCAGACTTCATTCTGATATAGGCCTCATCAACAATAAACCTGTCGTCGCTTTCACCCTGTTCGTACAGAAGAACGCCATAAGCACTGAGCCACGGGTTCACTCTGGCTTCAACACCAAGCTCGAAAGTTGCAAGGGTCAAGTCAGTCGTGGATTCAGCTCCCTCTGTATCCTGATAATTGGCCTCAACCTCGACAAGGCCACCAAAGGATATTGAACCCTTTTTCTCTCCAGAAGGCTCGGCTGAAACCGCCGACCTTTGTTCAAGAGCGTCCAGACGCCTTTTCAGCTCTTCCACTTCGTCCATACCAAAAGCCTGAGAGGAAACAGCCAGAGCCATACAGACCATACCGGTACTTTTCAAAAACATGTTCATGACAGATGTTGATTTAGTGTTGTTAATAAAGCTTATTTATACTCTTTATAAATAACTAAAACCAATCTAAGTTTATTTAGATAAATTCCAAATAGGCGCACAAAAAAGTTCCTCGCCGGCTAAAGCTCTGGTCAGCATGATCCATAACTGTCGCAACTGCCAGGCAGGTAACGACTAAAGAGCTCGCTGTGTTAATTCGGAATAATTCTTTTTATTATAACGAGGTAAAACCGCAGGGCGTTGTTTCATGGATCTCACAGAAACTGAACATGGCAAAGACCGTTCAAGAATAAATTCAGAATGGCTGTTGAATATTTGAACCCCAAATAACCATGGAAAACCCAACTGACTTCGACCGGGCTGGACGAATCATACTGGAAAACCTCAAAAAAACCAGACTGGAAAAAGGCCTTACGGTTGAGGAAACTGCAATCAAATCAGCTGTTGCCCCCGAGCAGATTGAACAGCTTGAATCTGGCGATCTTGCATTCCTCCCACCGCCCTATGTGATCGCACTTCTCAGGAAATATGCACTGGCTCTTAATGCTTATGACGAGTCGCTCTTCGTGGATATGAAAAGAGCCGCAGAAATACCGATCCTCAGAACCCCAAAAACATCCGCTGACAGGGTGCAGAAGCCACAGCACCTCGCCGGAATCAGCCGCAGGAAACAATATGCTGCCGCGGCGGCTCTCATCGTCATTGCAATGGCTATTCTCTGGATGATTCTCGGGCGCGCATATCAGGCCCCTACGATGGAAGCCGCCCTTCCGGATGCATCGGAGTTGCCGGCCGCATACACCTCCCCCCCGGCAGTACCACTACAACCCACCTCAACCACAATTGAGCAGCCTGCAAAATCCGTTCCGACAGCTACAGCTGAACCTGAAGAAACCACTGCCTCAGCTGTCAACGGGGAACCGGAAACTGCCTCGAGCAAGACAGAACAGGAACTATCTGCAACGACGGTGCAGATAGGATGCTTCACCTCGTCAATCGACAGAGGGAACATGAAGCCCGGCGACCTGCTTAAAAACCTTGCACCCGACCTCAGCGCCGTCTACTACTACAGTGACATCACCATGCCCTCGGGTGAGCCGATATGGCATGAGTGGCTGCTCAACGGTACAACCGTCGACAGGATATCCGTCGGCACGCCGAAGGGTAAACGGTGGAGATGCTGGTCAAGGAAATCGACAGGAAACAGAAAAGAGGGACAATGGACAGTTCGTGTCGTGCAGGGAGAGGGAGTGGAAATTCATTCCGACAGCATTACCGTTGCAATGCCGCCGGCAGAGGGCAAATAGAGACAGCCGTCAATTCATCTTCTTGCGAGCCATGGCGGCTTCAGGAGACTTTGGATAGACATTCACAAGATCGCGATAGCGGGTTTTGGCATTGGCCGTGTCACCAAGCAGCTCAAAAGCGCGGGCCTGCTTGAACAGGGCTGATGGCCGTTTATTGCTTTTGGTATATTTGGCAATGACCACCTGATAGTCAAGAATGGCCTTGTCATAGATCTTCTCAGCGAACCAGCTTTCGGCTATGAAAAACTGCGCATCGTCTGCAAGGTCTGACTGTGGCGACTCCTTCAGAAGGGCGCTGAATTTTTCTCTTGCAGGAACATACCTTCCGTTGCTAAACAGCCGTGCACCTTCATTGAAAAGAGTTGAGCCTCCTGCCGCCGGAGAAGCGGGTGCGGTAGCGGCCGCCGTTGAGTCAGGAACAGGAGCTGCAACAGGCTTTTTGGGAACAGAAATCCCCAGATACCTCTCAATATTCTGCAGCCGCGCTTCAAGTTCATCAACTTTGTGCACCAGTAGAGAGTCCTCCATCGCAAAGCGGCTCATCTGCTGTCGGTTACGATACTCCATTTCATCAACTGAGCCCTTGAGTGCGCCCATATGGTCTCGCAGGTTCTGAAGATCGGAATACGAACCGGCCGACTGGGTGCGAATGGTTTCAGACTGGTTTTTAAGCTGCTGCAGATCGTCTTTAACAATAACAATGTCCTTTTGAGAGGCGCAGGCCGAAAGCAGCATAATTGGAACGAAAACAAGAAATCTGGTCTTTGCAGTCATGGGTATCATCAGGGTTAACCGCTCTTCTCCCACCATTCCGCCGGCCATCAGGGCCGGCGGAAACAACAGGAAAAAATTCAGGCCATTTGGGAAAGGTGTGCTTATTTCAGGACAAAGTGTGCACGACGGTTCTTCGACCATGCTGCCTCATCATGTCCCTGAGCAAACGGTCGTTCTTCACCATAGCTCACAGTCTCAATGCTTGCAGCAGAAGCACCAAGGCGCACCATATACTCTTTGGCGCTATCGGCACGGCGCTCACCAAGAGCAATGTTGTACTCGGAAGTACCGCGCTCGTCGCAGTGCCCCTGAACAAGAGTGGCGGCAGTAGCATTAGCGCCCATCCATGCTGCGTTCTGCTTCAACTGACCCGCTGCATCTGCACTGAGTTCGGAGCTGTCAAATTCGTAAAATACATCCCCAAGAGGTCCTGTCTGAAACTCGTCAAAGCCGTATCCACTCGGGGTACTGACAACTGCAGAAGGAGTTGCTTCCGGAGAGACGGAAGTATCGGCAGTGTCGGTTGGAGCCACTGCGCTCTTGGATGAGCATCCGGCAGTAATCATCAACAGGAGGGCAAGAAGTCCTTTCATACTGTGTTTCATGGGATCGTCCGGTTTAGTGATTGAAATGAATACGCAGGGACGACTTCAATACCGCCCCTGCGGGTACTGCAATGTTATTCCTCAACAAAATGAGCCCGCCTATTCAAAGCCCAGGCCTCTTCGTTGCTTCCGGCGGAAAACGGGCGCTCTTCACCATAGCTTACAGTTGCCATGCGGTCGGACTCCACACCAAGATTGACCAGAGATTCTTTAGCAGTGACCGCCCTTCGTTCGCCAAGCGCCATATTGTACTCACTGGTGCCCCGCTCATCGCAGTGACCCTCAATCACAACGCGTTTTGAGCTATTGCCCTGCATCCATGCCGCATTCTGTTTTAGCTGTTCAGCCGCATCCATGCGAAGCGATGCCTGGTCAAAGTCATAAAACACATCTCCTAAAGCAGGAGCTGGAGCCGCAGCTGGCTTCACCGGTTCGGGTGCCACAACATCACTCTTGCAAGCGCACGCACCGAGAAAAAGCATACTAGGCATAACAAGTACTTTCAGTAACGACATTGAGCTTTTCATAATTCTCCCTTTTTTCTCCCTTTTATTAATGGTTGATACTGCAAAAAAAGCACTTACACGACACATACGATTACTTTCCGATCAAAGACCATGAAGGTTGCATCTGCTCACCTTCCATCTGCAGAAGCCTCTTCTGGCCCCCACCGGCGGCATTCATAACAAACAGTTTCTTTTGCCCCTGACGGCTTGAAGTAAAGACCAGCATATCTCCTCCGGGAGACCAAGAAGGCGACTCGTTCTGCCGTGAACCTGATGTCAACTGACGCAGCGAAGAACCATCCAGCTTAATGGTAAATATATTTATTTCACCGTTTTTTGCCATTGTTGAGTAAGCGATTTTATCACCCTGCGGCGACCATGAGGGCTGGGTGTTGTAGCTACCGTTATAGGTCAGCCGTCTTGTCTTGCCGGTTTGAAGATCAAGAATGAATATCTGTGGAGTGGCGGTTCGCGAGGAAACAAACGCCATTTTATTGCCGTCAGGTGAAAAAGACGGCGAAAGGTCAATACCGCGGCTGTTCGTCACCCGCCGGGCCAGTGAGCCATCAGGCCGTACAAGATATATCTCCTGATCGCCCTGGAAAGAGAGTGTTGTGGCCACCTCTGTGTTGCTTCTCCAGCCGGGATCAATACTGTTGCCGGATCGGGCAATTGAACTGCGTTTTCCGCCAGCCAGGTCAATAATGGAAAGGCGCGGACGGCCGGAAGCGTAATCAGTGTAGGCAAGATGTTTTCCGTCGGGCGAAAGAACCGGTGTCAGTGCCAGTGAGCGAGTGTTTGTCATCTGGCGCATGCCTTGACCGTCAAAATCACACTTATATATCTCCTTGAAGCCGCTTCTGTTCGACACAAAAACCAGTTTGCTGCCGAACACCGAGGGTCTACCTGTCAGGAGTTCCACCAGGTCGGCACAGAACGCATGGGCAATGGAGCGCAGGTCGCTCTCTTTTCCCGTGTAGGTTTTTCTGAGAATCGGTCGGCCGCCAATAGTATCGTACACCTCCATGGAAAGGACAATATCGCCAGATTTCTTTGACACTGCTCCTCCGGCATAAAATTCCGCACCCACCGAATTAAGCGCTCCAAAATTGATTGCCTGACTGCCAGCACCTCTCGGCCCCGCAACATTGAGGGGAGGCGGAATCATAGTAAAAAGACCTGTGAAATCAAGACCTGAACGGGCTTCTGCATTCAAACGCTCTGCCCAACCGGACTCTTTTCCTCCTGTAGCCGCCGGCCTGCTGAGAACAAGGGCTATTTTCCCAGACCCCTCCTTTCGGATGGCGATATAGTCATCACCGTTCGCCTGAACCTGCCCAGGAAACAGGAGAAACGAAATAACCAGAAAAACACCGGGAAACAGCTCTTTGCAATACCTCATAGCCACACAATTGCATTATTATTTATCATAAAGTCGACAACGGCATCTCACTATCATAATATATATGAAATATAGTGATATTACGAGAGCTACAAAACATCACCTAAGTAAACCCGGCAACTACTATTCAATACCATCCGGCGTAAAGACAAACCTTATCCATTCCTGAGGCGAACCGTATTCCGGCGGAAACGGGGGCAATGGAGAGGATTTCTCAAGCGCCTTCTTTACCGAGTTGTTAAGATATTCACTTGGTGACCCGTGGTCAAAAACAATCTGCGCTATCGTCCCGTTTGCCTGGACACGAATTTGTACAAATACCTCCATACCGCTCGTATTGCGAAGAAGCGACCCTGAAAACTCCCAATTCTTCTGTATAATACCAGCAACTTCGGCTTTATAGCGGTCGGCAGATCCCCCGGTTCCGGAGCCTGAACCCTTGGTGCCACTGCCAGACGCCGATGTTGCCGATCCCGCCTTGAGACGGGAAAGCGCCATATTGAGATTGTCGGCACCTGAGAGGCTCTTTTTCTGCTCAACCCCTTTTTTTAGCCGATCAAGGGCACTGGCAAGCGCGTCTTCTTTCTTTGCCGGCACAGCCGCTGTTTTTTTTGCCGGCTGAACGGGCACTTTTTTTGCAACTGTCGGTTCCTGCTTAGGCACCGGCTCAGAAATCGGCTTCGCCGCAACCTTTTCAGGAGCAGGCTTTCCTCCAACCGGACCATTTTTTTTAACCTTCTCCGAAGAGCCCCCCGACCCGGGAAGCGAAAGCAAACTCACACTGACAACCCTCGGCTTGAACTTCTGTACACGGTCGAACGACTTAAGCGCAACCAAACCAAGAAAAATGGCAACATGAATGGCTACCGCAACAGCGAGCCAGAAGAAGAATGTTTTTTCCAGTCCACCCGGAGCACCTTTTTTTTTCATAAACCAGAGCCCTTCTCTGCATTTCCGGCGGGAGAAACGGGCTCGGTCACCATGCCGATATTTTCTATTCCAGCGTCCCTGATCTGCGCCATAACATCCATCACCAAACCATAGGGAAGGCTCTTGTCCGCCTGGAGATAGACTTCACGGGTTTCGCCAACATCCAGCAAGGTCGGAAGCTTCGTGCGAACCTCGGAAGCGCGAAGCTCATACTGGTTCACGAAAACCCTACTGGATGCGTCAATACTGATCATCAGCCCTTTGGGATCAACATCGAGTTTTTCATGGGTTGTTTCCGGAGCCTCAACCTTCACACCATGCGTCATCATCGGCGCCGTCACCATAAAAATAATCAGCAGCACCAGCATCACATCAACCAGAGGGGTCACATTGATGTCGCTCATGAGGCGGCCTTTTCCGGAAGTCATCATTGCGGTCTGTGGTTTCAGAGTTGATTTTGAAGGCAGACAGCTACAAACTCCGGAGCGAACTCTTCAAGATCCCTCTCAATAATGCCAATCTGCTGCGAAAAATAGTTGTACGCCATAACAGCGGGAATGGCCGCCGCAAGACCCGCCGCAGTGGCAACAAGAGCCTCGGAAATACCTGGAGCAACAACCGCAAGAGAGGCCGACTGCACCAGTCCGATGTTCTGAAACGCGCTCATAATTCCCCAGACAGTTCCAAAAAGTCCAATGAAAGGGGCGGTATTTCCAACAGTTGCCAGAAACGGCACCAGAGATGACAGCCGCTTCTCCTCAAGATTGACTTCTCTCTTCACTGCACGCGCAATACGCAGCCTGTCGTCAACAGCACCGGGTGATGCAGCAACCGCCCGATTTTCAATATATGCTGCACGAAAAACCTTTGCGAGAGATCCGTTTCTGAACTTCTCGGTCTCACTGAAAATTCTCTCTGCGCTTCCCGACTCGAAGAAATAGTCCAGAAACTCCTTCGACTCCTTCATTGAGTTGCGCACAGAACCAAACTTATACAGAATTATTGCCCACGACCCGACTGAAAAAAGCAAAAGAACGGCAAGAACAAAAAGGACAACTGGACCCGCCTGGAAAAGCAGGTCGATAATCCCAACTTGAGAATCAGACATAGGAATCTGGAATGGTTAAATGTTCGCTCAAAAGAGCTGAAGGTTACTTATGACAAAATACGCAAGCATTGATCCTGAGAGAGCGCAGAGCGTATTGACCAGGTCATTGTTCACGAGAGGGTACCCTTTCAGAAGCCTGTTTTCAACCTGAGAACCGTCCGATGCGATACTGTGAGTCCTTTCGGTCACTTTTTCCCGGATGGGGTCGTAATACTGGGCCTGAAGCGTTGCCCCAAAAAAACTGTCAACAAAACTGGCAAGAAGCCCGGAAAACCCAATGAGCAATAGTGATTCCATCACTCCGAACTGGTGGATCCACGGAACACCGACAGCAAGTGCACTTGAACAGATAAAAAGAGACCCGATGAATGCGCCGGAAGTGCCGGGTACTGAAACACCACCTGAAGTACCAACCGGAACCGGCTTGAACGATGTCACCAGCCAGGCTTTCGGGTTTGGCCACATGGTCCCTATCTCTGTTGCCCAAGTATCGGCCTGGACAGCTGCAAGCGTACCGAGATACGCAAAGAAAATTGCAGGACTTCCTGTAAGCGAGTAGATGATCATCAGAATCCAAGCAATACCGCCATTTGCATATACCTGCCCCGCATCTCTTTGGGAACCCTTCTCAAAAACCAGATCAAACTTTGCCTTCCGTTTGCGCCCAAGCTTTGAAAGCACGGATGAGAGCAGATAGAAGGTAAGAAGCGGAACCGTCCAGACAATACCTCCAATTCCGAAAATGGTGGTGCCGAGAAGAAATGTTGCGGCAGCTCCACTGTTATTGAGAAATTTAACCTTAAGAGAAAAAACAGCAAGCAGAAAAGCAAAAAGACCTCCAAGAAGGAAATTTTCAAGCTGAACGGAATGGTTGACCTCAAGCAGATAGAGTATGTAAGCAACCGAAACAGGAATAAAAAAATTGTCGAGGCCGTGCGAAAGAAGGGCCTCCACAACCGTAGCCACAAGGGCAAGCAACAGCGAGAGCAGCAGCAGCATTGTTAAGCTCTCGCCCACAAGGCCTCCCGAAAAGTCTTCACGGAAAAACAGGAGCGAAATTGCGATAAGAAAAAATGAAACCACAAACATGGTCAATGAACCCTCAACCGTTTTCCTGTTTCGCGTCAGCGATTCAATGCGACGACGGCCGTATGCACCACCAACAAGAGCCGCCAGCGAATCTCCCACCGCCATTACAAGAAGCGCAGTCTGCAGAATCCATGGATGCGAATACCAGAATAAAAGTACCCCCAGCATATACACAAGAGGAAAAAGAACGGAACCATAACTGGGCACCAGAGGCGCTGTCTCTTCTCCCTCAACCGGACGGGCAAGCAGGGAACGAAACCAGCCCATCATGAGGTTAAGCGTATTCAGGAAGAGAAACATGAGGCCAAGCATCAGCGGATAGTAGTTCTCCTTGAAGAGGAAGGGAACAAAGAAAAGCACTACCCCAACAGAAAGATGAAGCACCTTGCGGGCAACGAGCTGGGGAAGTCGGGATTTTCTTGTCAGCAGTTCCGCAAGAACCACAAGGATCATGAGGAGTCCGAACATGAGGAGATAAGCCGGAGCCTCCTGTGTAGAAGGCACTTGCACATGCATCATACCGCATCCTTTTTTTGAAACCATTTAAAGACAAATTCGTGAATAAAAGTACTCAAAAAACAGATTGCGCCAAAAACAGTAAAGAACACCTCAGAAGCATTTACCTATATGGTTTAGCCACTGAAGCGACAGGCCCTCTGGGATTGAGGATTATTTGTATTAAAGCATGGGGTGATGTAACTTAAACACCATTTTTCATTTCATAGGTCCGCCATGCGTAACTATCGCTCTTCCATTCATGCTTGATATGCCCGCCCTTGCCTACCCGGAGACGGCTGCGGACGAACACATCCCATCCTTCCACACCACATGCAAGAGTGAATCCGGGGCCAGTGGCTCAATGCGAAACCTGTACCAGAAATTTTACAAATCCGACACCATTTAACAATGAGATCCGACACAATAAAAACCGGTTTTGAAAAAGCCCCCCACAGGAGCCTTCTGAAAGCGACGGGCACCATCAAAGAAAAAGGTGATTACAAAAAGCCCTTTATCGGCATATGCAACTCCTTCAATGAACTCATTCCCGGACACACCCACCTGCAGAAACTCGGAAGAATAGCCAAGGAAGAAGTAAGAAAGGCGGGAGGCGTTCCCTTTGAATTCAATACCATTGGCGTCTGTGACGGCATTGCCATGGGCCATATTGGCATGCGGTACTCGCTCGCAAGCCGCGAACTGATTGCCGACAGCGTTGAAACCGTTGCCGAAGCCCACCGCCTTGACGGGCTTGTCTGCATACCCAACTGCGACAAGATCACACCCGGTATGATGATGGCGGCGCTGCGCATCAATATTCCAGTCATCTTCGTTTCCGGCGGCCCGATGAAAGCGGGATGCACCCCGTCGGGAAAAACAGTGGACCTCATCTCTGTCTTTGAAGCCGTCGGGCAACACAGCACCGGAGAGATCAGTGAAGAGGAGCTTGAGAGTATTGAAGAGAACGCATGCCCTGGATGCGGTTCATGCTCAGGAATGTTCACGGCAAACTCCATGAACTGCCTTTCAGAGGCGCTGGGCTTCGCCCTTCCCGGCAACGGAACAATCCTTGCCGCTGATCCGCGCCGCAACGAACTGGTACGGGAGGCCTCGCGCCAGATCATGAATCTGGTAAACAACAATATCCGCCCGCGCGACATTCTTTCACGCGAAGCGCTTTTGAACGCATTTGCTCTTGACTTTGCCATGGGGGGAAGCACCAACACCATTCTGCACACTCTGGCCATAGCCAATGAGGCGGAACTTGATTTCGACTTTTCGGAACTCAACGCGCTTTCAGCCCGGACCCCGTACATCTGTAAAGTCAGCCCAGCAACAATGGCCGTGCATATTGAAGATGTTGACCGCGCAGGCGGCATTTCAGCCATTCTCAATGAACTTTCTAAAGTTGAGGGACTGCTTGATCTCTCCGTTCCAACCGTTACCGGCCACACCCTTGGAGAAAACATTGCGAACGCAGAGGTCAAAGACCGCGCTGTCATCCGCAGCGTGGAAGACCCCTACTCCGCCACCGGAGGACTTGCTGTCCTCTACGGCAACCTTGCCCCACAGGGCTCGGTCATTAAAACCGGTGCCGTCAGCGCTCCCATGATGCAGCACACCGGCCCGGCAAAGGTATACAACTGCCAGGATGATGCGATAAAAGGCATTATGGATGGAGAAGTGAAATCCGGCGATGTGGTCGTTATCCGTTATGAAGGGCCGAAAGGCGGCCCGGGCATGCCCGAAATGCTCTCCCCCACCAGCGTCATCATGGGGCGTGGACTCGGGGATTCAGTCGCCCTCATTACCGACGGAAGGTTTTCGGGAGGCTCACGGGGGGCATGCATCGGACATATATCACCTGAAGCCGCTGAAAAAGGCCCCATTGCCGCGCTCCAAAACGGCGACACCATAACCATTGACATTCCTGGCAGAACCATTTCAGTGGATCTGACAGATGAGGCTATTGCCAGTCGGATTGCAGCGTTGCCTGATTTTCAGCCGAAAATCAAAAAAGGCTATCTTGCCCGCTACTCCCAGATGGTCACATCGGCAAGCACCGGCGCCATACTGAAAACACCAGTTTCCTGTGAACCCAAATAAAACAATCCAAGATATGCATACGACAGCCCAAAAGCTGAATGGTTCTGAAATATTCTTTGAATGTCTCCGGCGCGAACATGTTGACACCATTTTTGGCTACCCCGGCGGAGCGCTCCTGAAAGTTTACGAAACACTCTACGATGTCACCGACATCAAGCATATACTTGTCCGCCATGAACAGGGTGCCACCCATATGGCCGAAGGGTACGCCCGCGCCACCGGAAAGCCCGGAATTGTTCTGGTGACTTCCGGCCCGGGAGCAACCAACACGGTTACCGGCATCACCAATGCCTACATGGACTCCTCACCCATGGTTGTCTTTACCGGTCAGGTTCCCAGCAGCCTGATAGGAAACGACGCCTTCCAGGAGGCGGATATCGTTGGCATTACCCGCCCCATCACCAAACACAATTTTCTGGTAAAGGATGTCCGCGACCTTGCCACAACCATACGCAAGGCGTTTTTCCTTGCAACCAACGGCCGACCCGGCCCGGTACTGGTTGACATGCCCAAAGACATACTCAACGCCGAATGCGAATTCAATTGGCCTGAAAGCGTTGACATCAGAGGCTTCAAACCCACCATTACCTGCCACGCCAACCAGATAGAAAAGGCGGCGAAAAAAATTGCAGCGGCGAAACGACCCCTTCTTTACATAGGAGGCGGCGTCATAAGCGCCAATGCATCAAAAGAGCTCTCGTTGCTTGCCAAAGCGCTGAACATTCCCGTCACCATGACCCTACAGGGACTCGGCGCATTTCCGGCTAGCGACCCTCTCAACATGGGCATGCTCGGCATGCACGGCACCTACTGGGCCAACCAGGCGGTCAACAAATGCGACCTGCTCATAGCCGTTGGCGCCCGTTTTGACGACCGCGTCACCGGCAAAGTGGAAACCTTCGCCCCGCAGGCATATAAAATCCACAACGACATCGACCCGACCAATGTCGACAAGAACATCAAGGTTGACTTGCCCGTAGTCGGCGACTCAAAAGACTTCCTTGCACAGCTCATCAAAGCCCTGCCTGAAAAATCGGAAAACCATGACAGCTGGCTTGCCGAAATTGAATCCTGGCGGAATCAGTGCCCACTCACCTTCACTGTTGAGGACGACTCACTGAAAACAGAGTTCGTCATCAGCAGGGTTTCGGAAGAAACCAAAGGCAATGCTGTTGTTGTGACCGATGTGGGCCAGCACCAGATGTGGACATCACAGTACTACCACTTCAACAATCCCCGCTCCATCATTACCAGCGGCGGCCTTGGAACCATGGGGTACGGTCTACCAGCAGCAATAGGAGCCGCATTCGGCGTCAAAGACCGTCCGGTCATCCTTTTCTGCGGAGATGGGGGGTTCATGATGAACATACAGGAGTTGGTGACTGCCGTGTATTATAAAGTACCGGTTAAAATTTTCCTCCTCAACAACAGCTTCCTCGGCATGGTGCGCCAGTGGCAAGAGCTGTTCCATCAGGAGAAATACTCCTTCACCGACCTTAACGACAGCAACCCCGACTTCCTGAAGGTTGTCGATGCCTTCGGATGCAAAGCCTTGCGGGCGGAAAACCCTGAAGAAGCAGAAGCGACAATAAAAGAGGCGCTTGCCTACAATGAAGGCCCTGTCTTTGTTGAATTCCGCGTCATTAAAAAAGACATGGTCTTCCCGATGGTTCCCGCGGGCGGCTCCATCTCCGAAATGCTGCTTGAGCGGCTGAATCCGAAAACAATGGTTTAATCCAACACCAATGAAACATCTTATATCCGTTCTAGTTGAAAACAAGTTCGGCACCCTCAACCGGGTTGCCTCAATGTTCAGCGCCCGTGGCTTCAACCTTGCAAGCATCTCCATTGGAGAAACCGAGGACCCAGAAATCTCGCGCATGACCATCGTCACGCGTGGCGACGACCAAATTGTCAGTCAGGTGCTCAAGCAGCTGAACCGGCTGATAGACACCATTAAGGTGACCGATCTCACCCACCAGCCGCATGTGGAACGCGAGCTGATCCTGATGACCCTCAAGCTCAGCAAGACAACACAGCACGAGATTTTCGAGCTCATCAATGTTTTTAAAGGCAAAGTCGTGGATATAAAACAAAAATCTATTACTATTGAGGTCATTGGTTCCCCCGATAAAATCAATACCACCATTGATATTTTCAGGCCTTACGGCATCAGGGAGCTTGCCCGTTCAGGCGCTGTAGCCATACATCGGGGAGAATAAAATCCATTGTTTACTGTCATCGTCAATCAAAATCTATTCTACAGATGAATGTTTATTATGAGCAGGATGCCGATCTTGGGTATCTGCAGGGAAAGAATATCGCCGTGCTCGGTTATGGCAGCCAGGGTCATGCCCATGCGCTGAACCTGAAAGAGAGCGGGATGAATGTTCGTGTAGGTCTTCGCACCGACAGCTCTTCCTGCCCGAAAGCCCGTGAAGCCGGACTACAGGTAGACACCATTGCAGAAGCTGTAAAATGGGCTGACATTGTCATGGTCCTGCTTCCTGATCAGTACCAGAAAGCCATCTACGATTCTGAAATTGCTCCCAACATGGTACCGGGCAACACGCTTGCTTTCGCACACGGGTTCAATATCCATTACAAACAGATTATTCCCCCCGATACCATCAATGTGATCATGATTGCCCCGAAAAGCCCGGGACATCTGGTTCGGCGCACATTTACCGAGGGTAACGGCGTACCCTGCCTCATCGCCATCCATCACGATGCCACCGGAGAGGCAAAACAGCAAGCACTTGCATGGGCAAAAGGCCTTGGCGGCGCAAAAGCGGGCGTGATTGAAACCACAATCAAGAACGAGACGGAAACCGATCTGTTCGGAGAACAGGCTGTCCTTTGCGGCGGCTCTGCCGAACTGATAAAGGCTGGCTTTGAAACCTTGGTTGAAGCCGGGTACCCTGAAGAGCTTGCCTACTTTGAGTGCATGCATGAGCTGAAACTCATTGTCGATCTTTTCTATGAAGGTGGCCTTTCCAGAATGAACTACTCGGTCAGCGATACTGCCGAATATGGCGGCATGACCCGTGGACCGCGCCTCATCACCCCTGCAGTGAAAGCTGAAATGAAGAAGATCCTCGAAGAGGTTCAGGACGGACGGTTCGCAAAAGAATTCATTGACGAGTGCAACGGAGGATACAAGAACCTCAACAGGCTCCGTAAAGAGAACAGCAGCCACCCGATTGAAACCGTTGGCGCCAAACTGCGCAACATGATGAGCTGGCTGATTAAAAAATAAATTCCTCCAAAGGGTCGGACTATGTACAAGATTGTTTCTATTCCCGGTGACGGCATCGGCCCCGAAGTGATTGCCGGAGCTATCGATGTATTACAGCATCTGTCGAAAAAGCATGGATTTGAAATCGTGATTGAGGAGCACCCGTTCGGGGGTGCTTCATACGACAAACACGGAAGCATGCTGACTGACGACACCCTTGCTGCATGCAAAGAATGTGATGCCGTGCTGCTCGGCGCAGTAGGTGGCCCAAAATGGGAAAACCTGCCCCACGAGCACAAACCCGAAGCCGCCCTGCTGAAAATCCGCAGGGAGCTGGGGCTGTTTGCCAACCTCCGGCCTGCCAAGGTGTATGACGCACTCATTGACGCGTCCAGTCTGAAAGCCGATGTTGTTCGCGGTACCGACTTCATCGTATTCAGGGAGCTGACCGGCGGAATATACTTCGGCGAACCCCGCGGTTACGACGAAGGCAAGGGCTGGAACACAATGGTCTACGAAAAGACCGAGGTTGAGCGTATTGCGCGCCTTGCGTTTGAAGCCGCACAGAAAAGAGGAAGCAAAAAAGTCATGTCCATCGACAAGGCCAATGTGCTTGAAGTATCCCAGTTCTGGCGCAACGAAGTACACCGCGTACACCGGGACTTCAGCGATATTGAACTCGGTGATATGTATGTGGACAACGCAGCAATGCAGATAGTGAGAAACCCAAAGCAGTTTGATGTTATTGTAACTGGCAACCTCTTCGGCGACATTCTCAGCGACATAGCCGGCATGATCACCGGAAGCCTCGGCATGCTCCCTTCGGCAAGCATTGGAAGGATTCATGCAATGTATGAGCCCATTCATGGCAGCGCTCCTGATATTGCAGGAAAAAACATAGCCAACCCGATTGCCACCATTGCCTCCGTTGCCATGATGTTCGAGCACAGTTTTTGTATGCCCGACATGTCAACCCAGATTTACGAAGCAATTGAGGCGGCACTCGCTGAAGGCATGAGAACGGCAGACATAGCCGCTCCGGGAGAGAAAACAGTCTCCACCACAGAAATGACAGCAGCAATCATCAGGCACCTTGGCGCCTGAGCAAACAGACTCGGAAAGAAACGGTGAAAGAGAACATCCTGGTATTTGACACAACCCTTCGCGATGGTGAACAGTCACCCGGTGCATCACTTAATGTCCAGGAAAAGGTTGAAATAGCCCGTCAGCTGGAAAAGCTTGGGGTAGACATTATTGAGGCCGGGTTCCCCGCCTCCTCCCCTCTCCAGCTTGAAGCGGTGCAGCGAATCAGCGACGAATCGGGTGCGGTTGTAGCCGCCCTGTCGCGGGCCGTGGAAAACGACATAAAAGCCTCCTGGGCTGCTCTTGAGGGAGCAAAAAAACCCCGCATCCACACATTCATCAGCACCTCCGATATCCACATTGCCGGAAAATTTGCCGGCGACAGATACGGACGAACGCTTGAAGAAAAACGGCGGACCATTCTCAAAATGGCTGTTGATGCAGTCGCATTTGCGAAAACCTTCACCTCCGATATTGAGTTTTCTGCTGAAGATGCTGGCCGTACTGATCCTGAATATCTCGCCGAAATTACAGAGGCAGTAATTGCTGCGGGAGCCACAACAGTCAACATCCCCGACACCACTGGCTACACCTGGCCTTCGGAGTTCGGCCGCAAAATTGCCGACCTCATCAGCCGTGTACCCAATTCAGGAAATGCCATTATCAGCGTCCACTGCCACAACGACCTCGGCCTTGCAGTTGCCAACTCCCTCAGTGCGCTTGAAAATGGCGCCCGTCAGGTGGAATGCTCAATCAACGGTATAGGGGAACGGGCCGGCAATGCTTCACTTGAGGAAATAGTCATGGCCCTGAAGGTGCGCAGCGACCTGCATAACTTCCAGACCGGCATTGTTACAGAGGAGATCTACCGGACAAGCCGAATGGTTTCAGGCTTCACGGGAATCATCGTACAACCCAACAAGGCAATTGTTGGCGAAAACGCTTTTTCGCATGAATCCGGAATCCATCAGGACGGCATGCTTAAAAATCGCCAGACCTACGAAGTAATGACCCCCGAATCGGTCGGCGTTCCAAAAACCAGCATTGTGCTCGGCCGCCATTCCGGAAAGCACGGTCTCAAGGCCCGCCTTGAAGCCCTCGGCTACACCCTCGGCGACACGGAACTGGAATCGGTTTACCGCCGTTTCATGGAAATTGCAGACAAGAAAAAAGAGGTATACGACGACGACCTCAGGGTACTGATGGGCGACGAACTCAAAAAACCCTCGACCACTTTCGTGCTCGACTACCTGCATATTAACAGCGGAACCGCATCCATCCCCACCGCCACCGTCCGCATCCGGCATCGCGAGAGGGTTTTTGAAGAGTCGGCCACAGGCGACGGCCCCATTGATGCCTGCTTCAGAGCCATTGAGAGGGCTCTGGGCATACAGTCAATGGTATCCACCTACTCGGTCCGCTCGGCAACAGCCGGCCGCGAAGCGCTCGGAGAGGCACTTGTAAGAATCAGCGACGGAAGCGTTTCATTCAATGGACGGGGAATCTCTACCGACATCATCGAAGCAAGTGCACGGGCTTACATTCAGGCGCTCGGACTTCGGCTTGAACATTTTGAAAACAACACACCTGAAACAATCGAAGACGGGGTTTAACGACACTATGGAACAAACAATTACCCAGAAAATCCTTGCGCGTGCGGCAAACAGGAAATTTGTCACTCCCGGTGAAAATGTCTGGCTGAATGTCGATGTCCTTCTCACGCATGATGTGTGCGGACCACCAACTTTTGACATTTTCAACCAGGAGTTCGGCGAAGGTGCCCGCGTATGGGACCCCGAAAAGGTTGTTGTCCTACCAGACCACTACATCTTCACTGCCAACGAGCACGCACATCGCAATATTGACCTGCTCAGGAAGTTCGCCAAAGAGCAGAACCTGCCAAACTATTACGATGTTGGAACAGACCGCTACCGCGGAGTCTGCCATGTAGCGCTTGCCGAAGAGGGGTTCAACCTCCCCGGCACTGTGCTGTTCGGCACAGATTCGCACACATGCACCTCGGGTGCATTCGGCATGTTCGGTTCAGGCATCGGCAACACTGACGCGGCATTCATTCTCGGCACCGGCAAACTCTGGGAAAAAGTGCCAGAATCGATGCTATTCACCTTTGATGGTGAAATGCCCGAATACCTTTCCGCAAAAGACCTCATTCTGCAGATTCTTGGCGATATCGGCACCGACGGGGCCACCTACCGGGCAATGGAGTTCAACGGCGAAGCTATCCACGCTCTGCCGATGGAAGAGCGCATGACCCTGACCAATATGGCTATTGAGGGTGGTGGCATGAACGGCATCATTGCCGTGGACGAAATCACCGAAGCATTCGTGAAATCGAAAACTTCCAAGCCCTATGAAATCTTCACCAGTGATCCTGGAGCGGAGTATTTCAGCAAAACCCGATACAACACTGCTGAGCTTGAGCCTGTAGTCGCTAAGCCGCACAGCCCCGACAACCGGGCCACAGTGCAAAGCATGAAGGGAACGAAAATAACGAAGTCCTATATCGGCTCATGCACTGGCGGAAAATTGGCCGATTTCAAACTGGCAGCAAAGATACTCAGCGGCCAGAAAGTTTCGGTACCGACAAACATTGTGCCTGCAACGGTCAAAGTGGCGCGCGACCTTGAAACAGAACTTTACAATGGCAAAAGCCTCAAATCCATTTTCGAGGATGCAGGATGCTCAATAGCATTGCCCTCCTGCGCAGCCTGCCTTGGTGGCCCTTCGGATACCGTCGGCCGCTCGGTTGATTGCGATGTTGTGGTATCAACCACCAACAGAAACTTCCCGGGCCGCATGGGCAGCAAAAATGCCGAAGTCTACCTGGCTTCGCCACTGACTGCGGCGGCATCGGCAATTACGGGCAAACTTACTGATCCGAGGAATTACCTCTGAACGAACCAGAACAGAAACACGACAAAAATGGAAAGTATCATTCAAGGAAAAGCCTTTGTGCTGGGCAGAAACATAGACACCGACCAGATCATTCCGGCTGAGCATCTTGTTTACAGCCTCTCCGACCCGGAAGAGGTCAAGCTGTATGGCAAATATGCCCTTTCCGGCGTTCCTCCGGCACAGAGCGGTCTGCCTGAGGGCAACATACCCTTTGTACGGGAAGGAAGCTTCACGGCCGACTACACCATCATTATTGCAGGTCAGAACTTCGGCTGTGGTTCTTCACGGGAGCATGCCCCGTTTGCTTTGCAGGTGGCCGGCGTCAAGGCGATTATTGCCGAGTCCTATGCCAGAATCTTTTACCGCAACTGTGTTGATGGTGGTTTTGTAATACCATACGAAACAGCCATGCACCTTGCCCAAACTGTGAAAACCGGTGATGAACTGAAAATAGACATCAAGGCAAACACGGTTGAAAACCTGACATCGAAGGAAACCTACCAGCTCAATGCGCTGGGCGATGTCTTCAATATTGTAGAAGCGGGCGGCATTTTCGCCTATGCACGCAAAGAAAACCTTATGGCCCAGAGCTGACAGAAATATGACCCAAACAGGAAAACCGATAGAGCTTTACGATACCACGCTGCGCGACGGAACACAGGGAGAACACATCAACCTTTCCGTACAGGACAAGCTGCTGATTGCAGCCCGTCTTGACGAGTTCGGCATGGACTACATTGAAGGCGGATGGCCGAGCAGCAACCCGAAAGATGAAGAGTTCTTCAAACGAGCGGCCTCCATGCCGCTGCGGCATGCAAAACTCTGCGCCTTCGGCTCCACCGCCCGTTACCCCGACGGCGTAGACAAAGATCCCAACCTTCTCGGACTTCTTGCTTCCGGGGTTCCGGTAATCACCATATTCGGTAAAACCTGGAAAGCCCACTCTACAAAGGGGCTCGGCATTTCAGATGAAGAAAACCGGCTGCTGATCCAACGATCGGTAGCATTCCTCTGCAACAAGGGCCGCGAGGTCTTTTTTGATGCGGAACATTTCTTTGACGGATACAGGGATAATCCGGAATTTGCACTCGAAATGCTCATGGCGGCTACCAAAGGTGGAGCAACAAGACTGATTCTCTGCGACACTAACGGAGGCTCTCTCCCGCACGAAGTCTCCGAAACCGTACGAGTGGTGCTGGAAAAAACCGGTGTGCCAGTTGGCATTCACTGCCACAACGACAGCGACCTTGCAGTTGCAAACTCTATTGCCGCCGTCATGGCAGGCGCTACTCATGTACAGGGAACAATCAATGGCATCGGAGAGCGTTGCGGCAACGCCAACCTCATCAGCATCGTAGCGAACCTCATGCTGAAACTTCCCGACACAAAAACATCTGTTGTCGATCTCAGTCAGCTGACCTCGCTCTCAAAGTTCGTCTTTGAAATACTCAACCTCCCCCCCGACACCAAAGCGCCGTTTGTCGGCAAATCAGCGTTCGCTCACAAGGGAGGCATCCATGTAAGCGCCGTCATGAAGGAAAGCTCGCTTTATGAGCACATTGATCCCGCCCTTGTTGGCAACCGACAGAGGGTTCTCGTGTCGGAACTTGCCGGGCAGAGCAATATCCGCTACAAAGCGCAGGAACTTGGCATTGCCATTCCTGAAACAGGCGACCAGATACGCAATATTGTAAAGCATGTCAAAGAACTGGAACATAAAGGCTTCCAATTTGACGGTGCTGAGGCCTCATTTGAGCTGATTCTGCAAAAGGAACTCGGCTCATTCACCCCGTACTTCACCATTCAGGAAAGCAAAGTCTATATCGAATCGGGTCTTGATGGACGCAAAGTGGACCAGGCTGTGCTGAAAGTTGAGGTTGGGGGCGAGATTGAGCATATAGCCGCAGAGGGTGACGGACCGGTCAATGCGCTCGACAAAGCTCTTCGCAAAGCACTTATTCGGTTCTATCCCGAAATCAGGAGCATCAGACTGGTCGACTACAAGGTTCGTGTACTGGAGGAAAAACGAGGAACAAGCGCCAAGGTCCGGGTACTCATTGAAACCGGCAACGGTGGAAACACATGGGGAACTGTTGGCGTATCCACAAACATCATTGAAGCCAGCCTACAGGCCCTGCAGGACAGTATGAATTACCATCTCTTCACCCTTCATGCATCAGTCCCGAAGCCTGAAGGGGCCGAAAAAACCTGAGAGCATTCAGCGGCAACCTTCATTGAGAACTTGCCAGACACTTCTTTTTCCTGTATTATCCTACATAAACCCACGGCACCACAATAGCGTATGCCGTGGTACAGGGCCGGCAGCCCCGCCGGCATTGTGGTTCGCTGCCCTCTTCCTTTCTTTCTGCAGTGAAGTGCTTCAACCATAGCAATAACCTTACCCCCATGAGGATTGCAGATTTCGACCCCGAAAACAAGCCAAGGGAACGCTTCATTGCCCATGGCCCGGCAGCATTAAGTTCAGCGGAACTTCTGGCGATTGTTCTGCGCGTAGGCACAAGAGAACACAATATTCTCGACACCTGCAACGAGCTTCTCTCCCTTCACGGACTTGAAGCACTTGCGGAACTGACTCTGGAGGAACTGCAGGAAACAAGCGGGATAGGCCCTTCAAAGGCCATGCAGATAAAGGCAATATTCGAGCTCAACAAACGGCTCCACTACAAACGAAACACCAACAGAAAAATACAGGGTGCGCGGGATGTGTTTGAGTATATGAAGGGAAGAGTGTCGGACGAAACAAAAGAGCACCTCTTTGTGCTCCACCTCAACACCAAAAATCAGATAACAAAGTGTGTAGAGGTAACCATAGGAACCCTCAACGCCTCGCTCATCCATCCACGAGAGGTGTTCAAATCGGCAATCAGAGAGAGTGCCAACGCAATCATTCTGGTGCACAACCACCCCTCTGGCGATACTGAACCCAGCAATGCCGACCGGCAGGTCACAAACCTTCTGAAACAGGCCAGCGCCGTCATTCAGATTGATCTGCTCGACCATGTCATCATCGGGAAAACAGGATGGTACAGTTTCCGAGAAAACAACCAGCTTTCCTGAAACCGTCCCCTCCCTGCTGTAATCGCATCACACCACCGGGACAGCTTCGGGAAGCAGACCTTCGGTCTCCGCGCCTTCAGTTACCTCACGGACATTTTTTGCCTGCAGCCCTTTCTGGGTGGTATCAAACTCAAAATCAACTTCAGCATCCTGAGTCAGCACCTTGAAGGGCTGCTCTGAATCAATGGCGGAAAAATGAACAAAAATATCCTCTCCCCCTTCGGGATGAAGAATAAAACCATAACCCTTCTTCCCGTCAAACCACTTTACTGTGCTTCTTGCCATGTCTTCCCAAAAAATTTATATCATTGAACAAACCTCTGCAACCATTCAGGGGGTTGGAGGAGTTGCAACATGCATTATTACTTTAATTTAATGTATATGTTTAATAGGTCTTTGCATAAAAGGTAAATTTCAATAAAAGGCATTTACGAATAATTTATCTCTTATCACCAAAAGACAGTGAATTTAACACCGATACAACAATGAAACACACCATAGTCATAACAGGTGCTGGAAAGGGAATCGGCCGAGCCATAGCTCTTGATTTTTCAAGAGCCGCCTCTGCCGACCCGTCATTTGAGCCTGTGCTCGTTCTGCTTTCAAGAACCGGGAGCGACCTTGAAAGCCTTGCCGCCGAATGTGCATCTCGGGGAGTACAAACGGAGTGCATTGTGGCAGACATCACCGAAATAGGTGCCCTACAGGCTCTGGTAGAAGACATTGTGGGACGCCATGGAACCATTGACTGCCTTATAAACAATGCTGGAGTTGGACGGTTCGGCCCTTTCACGGAGCTGACAGAGGAAGACTACCAGTACACGATGGACATCAATCTGAAAGGAACTTTTTTTCTGACACAGAAGGTTTTCCCGATAATGGAAAGCAACCGGTCAGGACATATTTTCTTTATCACTTCTGTTGCTGCTGAAAAGGCCTATCCATCCTCTGCTCTCTATTCAATGTCGAAGTACGCCCAGAAGGGCCTGGTTGAAGCAATGCGGCTTTACGCGGTGAAATGCGGAGTCAGGATAACCAATGTCATGCCCGGCGCCGCAGTAACTCCGATGTGGGGAGAACTGGACAAAGTCACGAAAAACCTCATGATGATGCCCGAAGACATCTCAGGGCCAATCGTCCAGGCCTACCTTCTTCCCCAAAGAACCTCGGTTGAGGAAATAGTGCTCCGGCCGGTAGGGGGCGACATCAACGAATAATCAGGATCTCCGAAAGCCCTCCTCCTGTGGGAAAGCTTCTTTTTTTCCTGTATTTTCATACACTTCGCCCTCTCCAGCGACTTTTCAATACCAGAACAAGGGAACCAATGAGCCTCAAGGACACAATAGATCTCGACATGAAAACCGCCATGAAAAGCGGCGACAAAAATCGGCTGACCACCATCCGTGCCATTCGCGCAGGCCTTCTTGAAAAAGAGGTCTCCATAAGGGTAGGAGGAAAGGCTGAACTCAGTGATGAACAGCAAACAGAGGTTCTTGTCGGCATGGCGAAACGACGCCGCGACTCAATAACGCAGTTCACTGAAGGAAACCGCCCCGACCTTGCAGCCATTGAAGAGGCTGAACTTGCAATCATTGAAGAGTTTCTGCCCGAACCCGCCACAGACGAGGAAATTACCGCCGTGGTCAAGGAAATCATTACAGCAACGGGAGCCGCATCCATGAAGGATATGGGTAAAGTCATGGGACAGGCCATGAAATCCCTCAAAGGAAAAGCTGACGGCACAATAGTTCAGAACACCGTCAAATCACTCCTCAACCCATAACCCTCTTCCATCCCGACAATGCTCGACATCACCATACTCCGCGACTCCCCTGACGACATCATCACCATGCTCCATAACCGCCAGCAGCCTGAAGATGAAGCCAAACTTCGCCTGCTGCTTGAAGAGGACAGAGAGCGCAGAAGACTGGTTAAAGAAAGCGATGAACTGAAATCACTCCGCAACAGGAAGTCAAAGGAAATTGCTGAAATAAAAAAAAGCGGCTCCGGCTCCACTGACGCCCTTATTCTTGAAATGCAGTCGGTCGGCACAGCAATTGCTGAGATGGACAGCCGCCTTACGGCCCTTGAAGCCTCAATGGAGGATATTCTTCTTGCCCTTCCCAACCGCCTGCACCCCTCGGTTCCGGTAGGTCGCTCGGCTGAAGAAAACGAGGTGTTCGGCGAACCTGTGCGGTTCAGCCACCCGCTTGATTTCCCGTTAAAAAACCACCTTGAACTGGGAAAATCTCTGGGCATCCTTGATTTTGAACGCGGCGCAAAGGTCAGCGGTGCAGGATTTCCTGTTTATATGGGCCAAGGAGCCCGCCTTGAAAGGGCCCTCATCAACTTCATGCTCGACAGCCACACCGAAAAGCACGGCTACAAAGAGGTTTTTCCTCCCTTTATGGTCAACCGCGAGTCACTGAGGGGAACAGGACAGTGGCCGAAGTTTTCCAGTGAAGTCTACCACATGCCCGAGGATGAACTCTACGCCATCCCAACAGCAGAAGTTCCCGTAACCAACCTGCACCGCGGCGAACTCCTTAAAGCCGAATCTCTCCCAATCTCCTATGCAGCCTATTCAGCCTGCTTCCGAAGAGAGGCTGGCAGTTACGGAAAAGACACCAGGGGTTTTCTCAGGGTGCACCAGTTCAACAAGGTTGAAATGGTCAAATTTACCCGACCGGAGGACTCATACCAGGCGCTTGAAGATATCAGAGGCCACGCCGAAGCGATACTCAAAGCCCTTGAAATTCCCTACCGCGTGCTCCTGCTCTGCAGCGGAGACATCAGTGCCAATGCCACAAAATGTTATGATATAGAGGTATGGTCTCCGGCTGAAGACAAATATCTTGAAGCGTCAAGTTGTTCAAACTTCGAGGATTATCAGGCAAGAAGGGCAAACATACGATTCCGCAGGGATGCAAAGTCAAAACCAGAATTTGTCCATACCCTGAACGGATCAGGACTGGCAACCTCGCGGCTCATGGTATCACTGATGGAGCACTACCAGACCCCTGAAGGAGGAATTCAGGTTCCCGAAGCACTGAGGCCCTATACCGGGTTCAGCGAAATCACCCCTCCCGCTCAATAGCGTCAAGAAACTCGCGAACCATACGGCTCACCCTGTCCACATCTATCAGGAAAGAATCGTGGCCGTATGGTTCGTCAAGGTAGAGGATTCTCGCATTCGGCAGCTTTTGGACCAGCTCTTCCTGCTCCTCTTTCGGGTAGAGCAGGTCTGTTGTGATGGAGAGAACTTCCACAGGTAGCGTCATACCGCTCAGTACCTCATCATAGCTTGTCCGTCCCCTTCCAAGATCATGCATATCCATTGCACGGGTCAGGGTGATGTAGGTATTGGCGTCAAACCGGTCCACCAGCTTCATTCCCTGATAGCGCATATAGCTTACAGCGTTGAAAAGCCCGTCGTCACCTACCCTTCGACCAAAACGATCCTGAAAGTTCTCAAAACTGCGATAAGTGCACATGGCCATCATTCTGGCTGCCGACAGTCCGCCGGCAGGGGGAGCTGACGATTCATACCAGCCACCGTTCCAGTTGCGGTCTGCGGCAATTGCCTGCCGCTGCGCCTCGCTCTGCGCAATGCACCAGGAGGAATGGCGACCTGAAATGCCCATTGGCATGAGCCCTCGGATCATCTCAGGATAGAGGGCTCCCCATTCAAGCGCCTGCATGCCTCCAAGCGAAGCCCCCACCGCCAGCTTGATGCGGCGAATGCCGAGATGCTCCAGAAGCCGATGCTGGAGATGCACCATATCCCTGATGGTAATGGCGGGAAAATCAGGGCCGTAATGCCTCCCTGTTTCCGGGTTATGGGAGAGCGGACCGGTTGTACCGTAACAGCTGCCAAGCACATTGCAGCAGATGATGAAGTCAACCGAAACATCAAAGGCGCCACCGGGCGAAAACAGCCCTGGCCACCAGGCATCAACATCTGCCGACCCTGTCAGAGCGTGGCAGACAAGCACCACATTGTCAGCGGATTCGTTGAGAGTGCCCCAGGTTCTGTAAGCAACCTCAACTTCCGGAATAACACTGCCCTGCTCTGTAAGAAAAGGTTCTATAGAGGTAAAACGGAGGGTGTCGGGGGAAATAAGTTCGTTGATAGCTCTCATGCCTTGTTATCGGAGTGTTCAAATGCCTGCTGAAAATCTTCCCTGATGTCATCAATATGCTCCAGGCCAACCGATACCCGTATCATGTCGGCACTGACGCCGGCCGACGCCTGTTCCTTGTCGTTCAGTTGCTGGTGCGTTGTGGAAGCTGGATGAATCACCAGTGTCTTTGCGTCTCCCACATTGGCAAGATGGCTTGCAAGCTTGACGCTGTTGATGAAGGAAACCGACCCCGAGTATCCCCCCTTTATACCGAAAGAGAGAACGCATCCAAAACCGTTCTGGAGATAGCGCTTCGCCAGTTCATGCGATTGGTGACTTTCCAGTCCCGGATAGTTCACCCATGCAACCGCAGGGTGGGACTCAAGCCATCGGGCAAGCTCCAGGGTGTTTGAGGCGTGCCGGTCAACTCGCAACGAAAGGGTTTCAAGACCCTGAAGAAGAAGAAAGGAGTTGAACGGACTGATTGCCGGACCAAAATCACGAAGCCCTTCCACCCTTGCCTTTACAATAAAGGCAAGCTCACCGAAGGATTCAGTGAACCGCAGACCGTGATAGCCTTCGGAGGGCTCACTGAGAAGAGGGAAACGGCCATTGTTCCAGTTGAACGAGCCACCGTCAACAATAATCCCGCCCATAGAGGTTCCATGACCACCAATCCATTTTGTGGCCGACTCAACCACAATTGAAGCACCATGCTGAAGCGGGCGGCAGAGGTATCCGCCGCAGCCGAAAGTGTTGTCAACAATAAGGGGAATGCCATGTTCATCGGCAATAGCCGCAATGGCCTCAAAATCGGGAACATAAAAGGCCGGGTTGCCTATGGACTCAAGATAGATTGCTTTTGTTGAGGGCTGTAATGCACGGTGGAACTGCTCCGGATCCATCCCTTCAACAAAACTCACACCAATGCCAAGCCGGGCAAAGGCGACCTTGAACTGGTTGTATGTACCACCGTAAAGATAGCTGGATGACACAATGTGGTCGCCGGCCCGGCAGATGCTTGAAATGGCAATAAACTGCGCCGAATGGCCACTTGCCACCGCAAGGCCGGCTTTGCCACCCTCAAGCGCTGCAACCCGCTGCTCAAAAACATCCGTTGTCGGGTTCATGAGGCGGGTATAAATATTGCCTGGCACTTTGAGCGCAAACAGGTCGGCGCCATGTTCGGCACTGTCGAATGAATAGGCTGTGGTCTGGTAGATGGGAACAGCGCGCGATTTCGTTACCGGATCGGGCTGCTGTCCGGCATGGACCTGCAGGGTTTCAAACCTGTACGGGGATGAATTCTCTGTCATGTTGGCACAATGCATTGCGGCGTTGACGGCCATCATCATCTGGCGGGATAACAATATCAGTGAAACACCCCCCTTCTCCATTACAGGGAGCGCTCCGTCATCTCTCCCGGCTTCCTTGCCAGGATGGAATTGGCACCAATCATTATTGGAATGACGGTTGCCAAGGCTTCTCAGGGCCAGTCCCTCCACCTTTCTCGATGATAGCGTAAAATCTTGAAAAGAACTTTAGTTCAATGAATCTACAACAGCAAAGAGTATTTTACAAACAGCCCGCAACCCCTCCGCACCCTGAACCCCGTTATAAGCGCCCATGACTTCAGCCAGAGAACTCGCATTCAATCTCCTCCAGGCACTTGAAACCGGAACCCGCCACTCCGATTCCCTCCTGCACGACATGCTCCGTAAGTCGGCACTCAGCCGCACCGACAGGGCATTTGCCACATCACTCGTCAACGGCGTACTCCGTTACCGCCTGCAGCTGGATTTCGTCATTAGCCGCTTCTACAGCCATAATCTCCAGAAAGCCGCTCCAGCCATACGCAACATCCTACGCCTCGGTGCCTGGCAGCTGCTCTTTCTCGACCGGGTACCCGCCTGGGCAATTGTGAACGAATCAGTCCGGCTTGCCCGCCGCTTCAAGGGAGAACGCATGGCAAAGCTTGTCAATGCTGTCCTGAGAAAAATCAGCCCTGAAACCGTCCATCTCGAAGAGTGGCTCAAGGGCATGGAGCCAGCCGCAAGACTCGCCGTGCTCCACTCCCATCCTGAAGAGCTTGTCTCCCAATGGATTACCGCATATGGCGAAGAAACAGCAGAATCAATGCTCCGCTACGACAACGAATCTCCATGGTTCGGGTTCCGCCTCAACAGCCTGAAAACAGATTTAAATCGCTTTTTCAATGAAGCCGACACTCGGGAGGTGACACGGATTGAATCGGGCCTCAGAGAGATTTTTCTTTCCCAGGAGTTCAGCCCGTTTGAAGCCCCACTGCGAAGCGGCCTCTTGAGCGTGCAGAACCCGACGCAGCTTCTGGCCTGCCTACTCTTGAACCCCGTGCCAGGAAGCGAGGTGCTCGACATGTGCGCGGCACCCGGAGGAAAAGCCGCCGCTCTTTGTGAGCTGATGGGCAACGAAGGCCACCTCACCACACTTGACATCTATGAACAGAAAACCGCTAAAATTCAGCGGCTTGCCGAAACTCTCGGCATTTCAATCATTACGGCCCGAACTGCCGATGCCCGGACATTCACACCCCCAACCCCTTCCGACTCCATTCTTCTGGACGCACCATGCACCGGCACCGGAGTTCTTGGCCGACGGACAGAACTGAGGTGGAAACTCAGCAGCGAAAAACTCGAAGAACTCCTGAAGCTTCAGGGTGAGCTGCTTGAGCAGGCCGCACAGCTTCTCAAGGAGGGCGGCACTCTGGTTTACGCAACCTGTTCAGTCGACCCCCGTGAAAACAATCTACAGACAGAGGCGTTTCTCCAAAGGCACCCTGAATTCAGTCCGGACAGCCGTCCGGGGCTCATTCCTCCCGAATTTGCTGCAGAGATGAGCCCTGACGGCTCGCTTCTCACCCTTCCGGGAGAGCGACCTGGATTTGACGGAGGATTCTGCCACAGGATGGTGAAAAATTCTGGATAACTGACAAAATGGAACCACGGCAGACACAGTTCAGCACCGTTCTCGAAAACTTTCTGAACTACCTCTCGATTGAACGGAACTTCTCCCTGAACACCCGCGATTCCTACCGCAACGACCTTCAGCGCTACCTTCTGGCAATGGAGGAAGAGTGCAGCTCCCTTGAAACAATCACCCCTGAATCCATAAATCGATTTATTGATATACTCCACAAAACCGGCCTTGAGGCCAGCTCAATAGCCAGAAATGTATCGGCCATCCGATCACTTCACCGGTTTCTCCTTAACGACAGGGTGCTTGAAACCAATCCATCCGAAAATCTCCATCAGCCAAAACAGCGAAAATACCTCCCTTCTGTACTGACGCTTGATGAAACTATGCGGGTTCTTGCAGCTCCCCTGAAACGGGTTCCTTTGGGAAAACTGCACCTTCGCGACCAAGCAATCCTTGAACTGCTCTATGCCACAGGCATGAGGGTAAGTGAACTGGTCAACCTGAAACAACAGAGCATGTATCTGGAGGAACAGTTCATTCGAGTTTTGGGGAAAGGCTCAAAAGAGCGGCTGGTACCAATAGGAAATTCTGCCGTGGAAAGCCTCACCCTCTACCGCCAGAAACTTCGCATTCAGCTTGCTGGAGCACAGTCCGAAGATTACCTCTTTCTCAATGCTAGGGGGAAGAACATGAGCCGAATGGCCGTATTCAGTATTGTAAAGGAGTATGCCATGCTGGCAGGCATAAGAAAAAACATCAGCCCTCACACCTTTCGCCACACATTCGCAACCCATCTGCTTGAAGGGGGTGCCGACCTGCGCGCCGTGCAGGAAATGCTTGGTCACAGCTCCATTGTTGCCACACAGATTTACACCCACATTGACCGCTCTTTTGTTAAAGAGGTCCACAGAAGCTTTCATCCCAGAGGGTAAAGGAACTCAGCCCAGCAACTACCACGACTTTTCGTGGCTCTCCTGTTCAATTTTTAGGGCTGTAAGCGTAAGATTGACATCGAGCAGGAAAAAAATGAGTGACAGGCAAAGCGACACCATTCCACCGATAAAAAGCGAAGCAATAATCAGCGAAGTATCGAGCGTGATGAGCACTGAAATAAACAGAAGGATAATCAGCACTGATGCACCAAGGCAGGTCAAGGTAGCAAGAATAATGGACATACGGGTATAGCTAGCCCGCTTCCAGAGAACGGCAAGTTCCCTGTTGATGGTTGCCGCGGAGCCCTCTTCAGATGCATCAAGTCCCGTCAAAAGAGCCCGTGAGCGGTCAATGATGCGCCCCATACGGTTGGTCATGGTAAGCAGCAGCAGGCCGATTCCGGAAATGAGAATAACTGGGCCTATTGCAGTCTGCAGAACCGGAACAAATTCCCCTATGGACGATGATGACATGATTGATATTCAGGATATAAAGATTAATAAAATAATGAATGGAAATCAGAGACCGAACGAATATATGTCACCCGGAGCAGGAATACTTACCCTTACCCCGAGACGCTCCTGAAGAAGGTCACGGAACGATCGTTTTGCCGGAGGGTCGCCATGCACCACGAAAAACTCAGGACTCCCTTTAAACCCGCCTGCCCATCGAAGCATGTCCTCTCGGTCGCCATGGGCGGAAAGTCCTCCAATGGTATGCACATGAGCCGCCACAGAATACTTGCGGCCCTGAAGCGTTACATCCCGGGCCCCGTCCACTATAGCTCTGCCCAGCGTCCCCTCAGCCTGATAGCCGGTAAAGAGAATATGGCATTCCGAACGATGGATATTGTGCTTCAGATGGTGCAGTATCCTGCCACCATTGCACATACCGCTGCCGGCAATGATTATTGCGCCGCTGTGAATGGCGTTGATTGCCTGCGACTGCTCCACCCTCGGGGTGAAATGAAGATTGTGAAGCGGGGGGAGCGAAGTAGGATTGTTCCTGTACACTGCAGCCTGGGCATCAAACAGTTCAGGATGATTCCAGTAGATACTGCTTGCCTCAATAGCCATAGGGCTGTCAAGAAATACCTGCCAGTTCTTCATCCCCCATGCCTCATAATGCTCAGCAAACAGATACAGGAGTTCCTGACTCCTGCCCACTGCAAACGCCGGGATGACAATATTTCCTCCATCCCGCCTCGCCACGCTGATGAGTTCTCCGATCTCGGCAATTGTCCCTTCAAGTTTCCGGTGAACCCTGTCACCATAAGTGCTTTCAATCAAAACTGCGTCAGCCGTCTCAACTGTTTCGGGATCATTGAGAACCGGGCTTCCGTACTGCCCCAGATCACCGCTGAATACCAGCTTCTTTTCAACTTCGCCCTCCTGCAGCCACAATTCAACCAGAGCGGATCCAAGAATGTGCCCCGCATCCCGAAAGCGGACCTTCACTCCGGAAAAAATCTCATGCTGCTCCCCATAGGGAAGCCCTTTGAACACATTGAGAGCCACAACGGCGTCTTCGCGAGTATAGAGCGGCTCGGCATGACGGTCGGAATCGGAATGAGGATGCTTCTGGCGGTAGAGGGCATCCCGCTCTGAAAGCACTGCCGAATCAAGCAGAAGCACGCCGCAAAGGTCGCGGGTTGCCAGCTGCGCATACACCGGACCACTGAAGCCCTGCTTGACAAGTAGGGGAATACGGCCGGAATGGTCGATATGCCCGTGACTCAGAATTACGGCGTCAATAGACGATGGATCAAAGGGAAAGGGTTTGCGGTTCAGCGCCTCATCAGCGTCCGATCCCTGCACGAGACCGCAGTCAAGCAGCAGGGTTCTACCGGCTGCATGCACAATATGGCATGAACCGGTAACCCGCTCTGTTGCTCCGTAGAATGCAATATTCATAGCACAACCTTACGATGTAGTTCAATCAGCTGACCCCTCAGATCTTGCGGCGCTTTTTGGGGCCCGTAAAGAACCCGCCGTCCTTGGACGAGGATTTGCCTGCAGACCGTGATGGCCGTTTTGCACCTTTACCAACACCTGCATACGCGCCTGCGGAGTCGCGCGACTCCATTTTGGAAACCCTGAGTTGACGCCCGCACACTCTAACCTTGCGAAGATCATGCATCACATCGTTGGGCATTCCGGAAGGAAGCTCAACAGTACTGTAATCATCACCGATTGAAATACGACCTATAGCTTCAGGATCAAGCCCAATTTCATTGATGATGGCGCCAAGAATGTTGCCAGCCTGAACACCATGCCCACTGCCAACCTCTATCCGGTATACTTCCCGCCGTTCATCGCCATACATGTCGTCCCGTCTCGCCTTTTTGCGGAAGGGGGCGTCATCTCTTGAGCGCTCCACCATCTCACGACGGACAGGTCTCTCGGCCTTTGCCGGTTTTGCAGAAAAAAGAAGAGGCGTATCGCCCTGAACCATGGCTGCAAGTGCTGCAGCAGCGTCAAGCTCCGGAACATCATGTTCGCGGCAGTACTGCTCAACAAGACGGGTAAAGAAAGCAAGATCCTCAGCAGCAATGGTATCTGAAATGCGCTGTTTGAATTTTGCAATCCGCTTGTCGTTGATAATCTCGGTAGAAGGGAGCTCCATCAGCTCTATCTTCTTGCGGGTAGCTTTTTCAATAGAGTAAAGCATATTCTTCTCTCTGGGGGAAACAAACAAAATTGCCTCGCCGCTTCTGCCTGCACGCCCCGTCCGGCCGATCCGGTGAACATATGATTCCGTGTCAGAAGGAATGTCGTAATTGATGACATGACTAATCCTTTCAACATCAAGACCACGGGCAGCAACATCAGTGGCAATAACAATATTCAGCGTTCCCGCCTTGAGCTGATCAACCGTCCGTTCCCGCTGCTGCTGTACCATATCACCATTGAGAGCCGACGCACTGTAACCTCTTGCCTGCAGTTTTTCTGCGAGCTCAAGCGTCATTGTCTTGGTTCTTACAAAAATAAGCATCCCCTCAAACGGCTCTACCTCCAGAATCCTTGTAAGGATGTCAAGCTTGTGGCTTCCACCAACAATCCAGTAGCGCTGGCGAATGGTATCAACGGTTGTCGTTTTAGCCTTTATGGTGACTTCAACCGGATCATTCAGGTACTTCTGGGCTATACGGCGGATTGGAGCCGGCATGGTTGCTGAAAAAAGTGCAACCTGGCGCTCGGAAGGCGTCTGTTCAAGAATCCACTCAACATCATCAATGAAGCCCATGCGAAGCATTTCGTCAGCCTCGTCAAGTACCAGACACTTGAGCGAATGCAGCTTGAGCGAACCTTTGCGCATATGGTCCATTACCCTGCCCGGCGTGCCGACCACTACATGGACACCCCGCTTCAGCATGCGAAGCTGACCGCCGTACTCCTGGCCGCCGTATACAGGAAGCACATGGAAACCCTTAAGGTGTTCGGCATACTTGTGAAAAGCCTCAGCCACCTGAATGGCAAGCTCACGCGTAGGAGCCAGAACCAGCACCTGGGGGTCCGTCAGGGAAAGATCAATATTGGAAAGTATCGGCAAAGCGAAAGCGGCTGTTTTGCCGGTTCCGGTCTGCGCCTGCCCGAGCACATCACGGCCCTCAAGGAGCAGTGGTATGGTTCGTGCCTGTATGGGGGTGGGAGTTTCATATCCGACATCCGTCAGCGCCCGAAGTATGGGCTCAGCCAGATTCAAGTCGGAAAAACTGATGGCGGGCTGTATTTTTTCGTCACTCATGCTCTTTATTCCTGTATGGATAAAATTGTTTGCAATACCTCGTTCATTGAGGTGGCAACAATGCAGGAAAGCAATAATATGAAGGAAGAAGTTCTGCCTGTTGCAAAAAAACCCTCACAGACAGGCAACGATCATCATAAAAACGAAAGCACACAACACCTGCTCTTTCTTAGCATATTCACCACGCGGTCAATGCGATTGCAAAGGTACGCATTATTTTTGCCAATTGCGAAAAGTATTTCACTCCACCATCCACCTGCTTTTTTTGTACTTTATGGCACCTGCTGGCTGGAGCACAGCCAACATTTATGCAATGCGTAACAACATCACCAATGCGGAATAGCGGCATAACCCCATACAACCTTATTCTTCCCCCTGCCCTGTTCATTCTGAAGCAGATCGGAAAAGTTCAGGAGAAAGTCGGGCTGTTTTTTTCACTTCGCCGCAGCGTGTTCACTGAGCTTGAAGCAGCGACCGTCACCATCTCTTCCGGCAGGTTCCGGATGTGGGTTCATGCCGCCTCTGTTGGAGAGTTTGAGCAGGCACGCCCTGTTATTTCAGCACTCAAAAAGAGCCACCCCGACATTGCCGTTTTTGTTTCGTTCCTTTCCGATTCCGGTTACAACGCAAGAAAAAACTATCCCGACGCCGACGCCGTATTCTATCTGCCGGCAGACACCCCTGAAAATGCAGAAAAAACCGCATCGCTCGTTAAGGCCGACATATTTATGCTGATGCGTTACGACTTCTGGCCTAATCACCTCCTTGCCGCAAAACGGCACGGAGCCACCATGATTCTGGCCGCCGCCGTGCTCCGGCCCGGCTCCGCCTACTTCAACCCGCTCCTGAAAGGCTTTTACCGCACCGTTTTCAATCTTTTCGATCGGATTTTCACCGTATCGGAGAATGACGCCCGGGCATTCAGGGAACGATTTGGCTGCATTCAGGCCGAAACCGCCGGAGAGCCGAGAATTGATCAGGTTATTCTGCGCAGCAGGCACACAGAGCATGTTGCTCACCTGAAGACCCACTTCACAAACCGCAGTGTTCTTGTTGCGGGAAGCGTCTGGGAAAAAGACGAAGAGCTGATTCTGGAAGCCATGCGCTCCCTTCAAAATCCCCCATCACTCATACTGGTTCCCCACAAGGTGGATAAAGAAAACATTGAGCGCATTGAAAAGCGACTTCAGACGGAGAATCTAGGTTCTGCGAGGGTATCCTGCCTTGAGGAAAGTTTTGACGCCCAAAAGCAGGTGCTCATCATAGACCAGACCGGCTATCTGCTCGAACTCTACTCGCTTGCCTCGATTGCCTATGTTGGGGGAGGGTTCGGCGTCAATGTGCACAACACCCTTGAGCCTTCAGTCTACGCAATACCGGTCATCTTCGGACCCCGATATCACAACTCACCTGAAGCCGAAACTCTGCTACAGACTGGCGGGGCATCAACAGCCCAAACTCCCGAAGAACTTAGCCGTATCCTTGACAGGCTTATCAATAGGGAAGGGGCTGCAGAACAACAGGGAAATGCTGCCGGAGAGTTTATACGAAACGGAGCAGGTGCAACAGCCCGAATTTCAGGCTTTGCTGAACGGGTAATTCAGCAGGCAATTCCGCAGCCGAATTAAGAGCGCAGCCAGCTAACTGGCTGCCGGCCCCAAAACCAATTTGGAAAAATAATTCTTCAGTGACTGATGCCGGTCCAGTCCGAGTTTTTTATGGAGACGGTACCTGATGTTCTCCACTCCCCGCACCGACACCCCCAGAATTCTCGCCATCTCTCTGGATGAATAATTCAGCTTGATAAAAAGGCATACACGACGCTCGCGTCCGGTCAGTAACGGGTAGAGAGACTCCAGTGCTGAAAGAAACCCCACATCCGCCTCTGTCAATTCGCGGCCAAGCACCCGGCATTCCTGCTCCCTGTTTGAAAGATCCGAGCAAAGCCCAACCAGTACCTTCTGCAACTTCGGGTCAATGTCGGCCGCGCCAATATGATCGCAAAGCGATGAAAGCGAATGGATTGTGTCGTCATACTGATTAGCCACTCCAGCAAGCTCCGTCTCTTTAAGGGCAAGAATATCCTGACACGCACCTCTCTCAGTTTCAAAATGCCGACGGATTTTGCGAGACTCCTCAGAAAGCAGGTTGATCTGCATGCCATACTGCGCTTCGCGCGTAGCATACTCTTTTTTTATCGCCGCAATCTTCTGTTCATGGAGCTCTTCGCCTTCAAGCAGGTCCATGCGCAGGGCATCAAGTGCCTGAAAATATCCTTCCCTTCCGCTTCCTGCCGGGGGAAAATCAATAGGGTGATCGACAAGATCAAGCCATGAAAGGCGCGCAACAGCGGCAAGAAAACGGTTTTTCAGATCCTCCTCGGAATTGACAGCCACAACACCGGGAACCGCATACTGCCCGAACAGCTCTTGTGCCTCAAGAACGCTCTTCATCGCATCATCATAACTGTCCACAATCATCGCCTGCGATTTCAGAGGACACAGAGCGCCAAGGCTCTCCATGTCGGTTCTGATATCGGGATGAACATTGTAGACGACAAGAAGCGCTATCCACGGCCCCCAGTTATAGAACAGGTTGGCATAATCCTGCTTATAGCTTAGACGGACTTCACGGATTGGGTCATAATCAATAACCACATAGACCTTTTTCTCTTCCACCTTCAGCTCATCACATACCAGCCTGAAGAGTTCTTTATCAATAAAGTCAAGATAGGTCCCCCTCTCAGCCGACACACGGGCATGAATAATATCCGTACCGATGGTTTCAAACACCACCCGGTAATCCGGACCGGAGTGAAACACATCCCATTCCGGCTTATGGATAATCGGCAGTCTGGTGACAGGACACTTTTTCTCTTTCATGAAAGGAAAGCGATATGAAGGTTACAGTCAAAATATAATTTCCTGACATGACGAACAAAAGGGGCCTCACAAAAAGCAGTACACTCTTATATAAGAATTGTTCCTTCTGAATATTTTCACTACATTAAATAAAGATTATTTTTATCCATTTTACAGAATCCCCAGACACAACAATAAAAACGGGGCGTCATGGAAAAGAAAACCAGCGAACTGCAGATTGAACAGTTCATGAAGCGATGCAGGGAAAACCAACTGAAAGTAACCCCGCAACGACTGGCCATATACCGTGAGCTGGCTGAAAACAGAGAGCACCCTTCAGCCGACAGGGTATACAGAAGCATTGTCAGAACAAACCCCACAATTTCCTTCGACACCGTCAACCGTACCCTCTTGACCTTTGCAGAGATCGGGGTTATAGACACCGTTGAGTCACACTCAAGTGTACGGCGATTCGATACCGACCATGAACCCCATCATCACCTTCACTGCATACAGTGCGGAAGTATCATTGATTTTTACGACAGTTCGCTCGACGCACTTCCGCTGCCCAAAGCCGCAGAAAGCAGTAAATTCAAGGTCCTCGGCAGGCGTGTGGTGATCAGCGGGATATGTGAGAACTGCCGCAAACCAGCACAGAAGAACTGAATCACCCGTTTTTAGTCCAAAAAAAGTCTCCGATAACAATCGGAGGCTTTTTTCATTCATTGCAAAAACTGGAGAGAATTGTCTTCAGGCAACCTGAATATACTTCTCTGCCTTGACTTTGCAGATAGGGCAGAATTCAGGAGGCGTGCCCAGTTCAATGTGGCCACAAACAGGGCAAAGCCATACAGCCGTGGCTGCAATGTCCTCACCTTTTTTTACAGCCTCCAGCGCAGAACGGTACAGTGCAGCGTGCACCTTCTCGGCCTCTACCGCAAATCCGAACATCCGCTTCGCCTTGTGCCCTTCAGCAACAGCCTGCTCATACATGGGAGGATACATCTCATTGTGCTCATAGGTTTCGCCGCTGATAGCCGTTTCCAGATTCTCTGCAGTTGAACCGATGGCATCGTCGGAACCAAGATGACCCTCGGCATGGATTTTTTCAGCCTCAGCCGTGGTACGAAACAGTTTTGCAATATTGGCGAATCCATCCTTCTCGGCCTTTTTGGCAAAAGTCACATACTTCATGTATGCCTGGCTCTCACCGGCAAATGCGTTCTTCAGATTCTCATGGGTAGATGGCATAACTATGCGCCCTCCTTCTTGTGGGCATCTCTATTTATTGTCGTGAGCGCTGTGAGTACGAGGCGGACGGAGCGCAGAAACCGGAGTGTACAAACGGTACATGAGGATTTCGAGCACCTACCAACGATGTAATCGCAGTGCGCAACAAATAAATAGAAGTACCCTTGATTTGATTTGAATTGATAAACAGGGATAACCGAACAAAAAAACATGTCACAGAATGTTCTTTAGCGCTGGAGAAAAACCCCGAGATCCTCCAGAAGAGACTGCAGATCCTCCTCATGCTCCACCTCGTCCTGCATTATCTGCACGGCAAGATTGAAAGTGATGGGATCTTTCATGCCGATCTCCTCAATAATGCTGTTATATGTTGTAATGGCGCACTGCTCACCCGAAATATTCTGCTCCAGAATGGTCTTCACAAACGGGTTGTCAGGTGCATCATAACCGCAATTGGTCCACTCGAACCACTGCTTCGGGCTTGTCAGCGGAGTTCCGCCGAGCTGTATAATTCTGGTGCTCACCATTTCAGCATGACGCAGTTCATCAGCCGCATGCTGCAGCAGTTCCGCCATAACGGCATCCTTCATAGGCCCTTCCACAATTTTGGCCCCTATCCAGTACTGGTAATATGCCAGCCACTCATCGGCAAAAGCCTTGTTGAGCAACTCAAGCACCCGTCCAAGATGCTCCCCTACAATTTCACGACCTCTTGTTCCCATCGCTCTATCCTCCTGGGTTTCATACATCATTGACAAAACGAACCCGTATCATTACAGATACGCAAACACCACCACAGGGATCAGCGTTCACGCCCAACCCCCTGTGGATGGTTAAAAAAACAGGCCTACTTCTCAAGCGGTTTGTGGCAGAACCACCAATCATAGCACTCATACTGCTGCATTCGTTTGTCGGCATCGCTTACATTGGTAGCCGGAGGAACAATGACGCGATCCTTCAGGAGCGTATTGTTCGGCCAATCTGCAGGCATGGCAACCTTGTTCTTGTCGGAAATCTGCAGCGCAGTAACAACACGGAGGATTTCATCCATGTTCCGGCCTATCTCCTGCGGGTAATAAAGCACGAGACGAACCTTGCCGTGGGTGTCGCCCACAAAAACGGCACGGACGGTATTGCTTCCCTTGCCCGGATGCAACATTCCCAACTTGTTGGCAATACGATCATTTGCCGCAACAATCGGAAAAGTAATATCAACATCAAGTTCCTCCTTAATCCACTGCACCCACTTGATGTGCGAGAAAACCTGATCAACACTCATGCCGACCAGCTTGCAGCCGATTTTATCAAACTCCGGCACCCGCTCCTGAAAAGCCACAAACTCAGTAGTGCAGACTGGCGTAAAATCCGCAGGATGACTGAACAGCACAAACCACGACCCCTTCAAATCACCCGGAATATTCATTGGGCCATGCGTCGTCTGCACTTCAAGCTCAGGGAATTCATCTCCAAGCAGCGGCATGGAGATATCATAGTACATTTCCTCATCAAGATGCTGTGACATTGTCTCTTTCTCCTCTATTTTTGTTTGTTTATCAGCCCACACCAGAACAGGTTTATTCTTGTAGAAAGATACAACATATTCCATCAATCAAGCAAGAATAATTCCTAAATAATATTTAAACCGAACAAAAGTCCCCAAGTCCAGACTTTATTTTAATGCGTTTGAGCTATATTGAATACAGTGAGTCTTATTGACCAATCCTGATAACCGATAACATATTGTTGGCCATGATAGCACGAATTCAGAGCCTCTACCTTTTTGCTGCAGCACTGCTTGCTCTTGGAAGCATGTTTTTCCCTTTCTGGAGCGTAACGGCCGAGCAGCAGTTTCTTTTTTCTGATTTCTCTCTCTATACAGGAGCGGGGGCGCTATTCGTAACAGGAAGCTATGCAGCCGGTATATTTTCGCCCCTGACGGCACTGGTTGCCATTGTCGCCATATTTCTTTATAAAAACCGGCAGCTTCAAAGAACTCTTATTGCTCTTGCCATACTCCTCTTTCTTGGCGACCTTCTCTCGGGGCTCACGGCAGCCCACTTCATGAACCAGCATTTTCAGGCATTTTCTCCCGAAGTCACCCACCGGCCGGAAGCGGGCTTTTTTATTCTTCTGCCCGAACCGATCCTGTTCTGGCTCGCAATGAAAGGCGTTGTAAAGGATGAGAAAATAGCCAACGCCTACAAGAGGCTCTGAAAAATGCGCATTGTTTTCTCTCTCGGAGATCCACACGGCATTGGGCCGGAAGTTATCCTTAAAAGCTTCCTGAAAATGAAGCGGTGCGGCCATTCAGTAGTTGTTGCCGGTTCTCTGCGTGTCATGAAATTCTACCTGCGCTCTCTTGGCCTGCCGATGGAGCTTGAACGAATTGATGCTCACAGCCTGTCACAAAACCTTACCCCATGCAGCTGTGGTGTGCTGCCAGTTCTTTCAGTCGCCGAACCGGAAACAATACTGCCGGGCACCCTTTCAGCTGAAGCCGGCGCACTTGCATTACAGTCACTGAGGGTTGCGGCGGAACTCTGCCGGGATGGAATTTGCGACGCTCTTGTAACAGCACCGCTGCACAAGGAGGCGCTTGCCCTTACCGGATGCCCCGATACAGGCCATACAGGGTTTCTGGGGAGAATGTTCGGTGTTCCCTCTCCCATAATGATGTTTGCCGACTCCCGAACGGGACTGAAGGTTGCGCTTGCAACCATCCATGAACCGATTGCCAAGGTCCCCGCCCTCATAAGCTCAATGGATCTGGACGGTTTTTTTCGGCAGCTTTCGGGAGCGCTTCAGGAGGATTTCGGGATTGCTGAGCCATCTCTGGCGGTTCTCGGCCTCAACCCACATGCATCTGACGGCGGGGTGATGGGCAGCGAAGAAGGCGCCATTATACGCCCGGCCATAGAGAGGCTTGCAGGTGAGGGAATGAACATTGAGGGGCCTTTTCCGGCTGACGGATTTTTTGGTTCCGGCCAATGGAGAAACTATGACGGGGTGGTTGCCATGTATCATGACCAGGGTCTTCTCCCCTTCAAGGTAATGGCGTTTGAGTGCGGAGTGAATGTGACCCTTGGCCTTCCGATAGTCCGCACTTCTCCCGACCATGGCACCGGATTCGACATTGCGGGCACAGGAGCCGCTTCTGAAGAGAGCTTTTATGAAGCCGCCATGCTTGCCATCAATATTGCACAACACAGAAACCCTACAGGAACGAACCAATGATTTCATTCATCAATGTTGACCTTGAACTAAACAAAAAGCCGGTATTCACCAATCTGAACCTGACCGTTCAGCCTGGCGAACTGCTCTATATCGTTGGCCACAGCGGCAGCGGGAAATCAACACTTCTGAAGTCGATGTATATGGACATCAGACCGAAAAAAGGTGAAATACAGATTGCCGGATACAGCTCGCGCACAATAAAAAACCGTGAAATCCCCCTGCTCCGCAGAAAACTCGGAATTGTGTTTCAGGATTTCAGGCTTCTTGAAGACCGCTCGGTTTATGACAACCTGGCCTTTGTAATGAAGGTCACGGGAACAAAAGGAAAACTGATAAAGGAGGCTGTGATGCAGGCACTTGAAAGCGTTGGACTTGCGGATGCAGCGAAAGAGATGCCGCTCCGGCTTTCAGGAGGGGAACAGCAGAGGGTTGCCATTGCCAGAGCACTGGTTCGTGAGCCACTGGTCATTCTTGCCGATGAGCCGACAGGAAACCTTGACCCCGACACTTCATTGGAAATTCTGGAGTACCTGAAGAAAATCAACCAGAAAGGTATTATTGTGATTGTCGGCACCCACGATTACGAACTGGTCCGGCACTCCCCTTCCAGAACCCTCCTGATAGAGGGGCTCAACCTTCGTGAAACGACAATTGAGCCCTCCAGGACCGGGTTCAGGCCGGCCGGCAGACCTGTTTAGGAGCAGCCAGTCGTCATACCGCAATCCTCACATACTTTACAGGTTCCATTCTGCTTTACGCGCATGGAACCGCAATTTTCACACTGCTCACCAGTATATCCCTGTACTTTTGCCTGAACAATCTGGTTCTTCAGGGTATGGGAATACTCCGACTGGGCATGATGAACAGCCATTACAGGCTTAACCTCAGCCGGTTTTTCCTGCGTCTTCTGTTTCTCTTTGCCGGCAACGCCGTTTTGGGCAACTTCGTCAACAGCCTTCACATGCACAAAATCCTTTCGGCCGAGATAATCGTAGCCAATGGAACGGAACACATAGTCGAGAATGGATGTGGAATTCTTGATGGCATTGTGCCCCTGCACAGCACCTGCAGGCTCGAACCGGGTAAAGGTGAAACTTTCAACCAGCTCTTCGAGCGGCATGCCGTACTGCAGCGCCTTTGAGGCAAGCACGGCAAAACAGTTCAGGAGCCCCTTGAAGGATGCCCCCTCCTTGTACATATCTATAAACACCTCGCCAAGCGAACCGTCCTCATACTCCCCTGTCCGCAGGAACACCTTGTGACCACCCACATAAGCTTCGCGAATGTATCCTTTCCGGCGCTTCGGCAGCATTCTGCGCTCCGAACGGTGGTATACCCTCTCTATAATGCGTTCCTGAACCTCCCGTGGTCCCTTGGTTTCATCAAGATCATCCTCATTGCCAAGCATGACCACCTCGTCAAGATCCTGATAACTGGAAATATTCAGTGGCTGGGAGAGCTTTGAACCGTCACGATAGACGGTAATCGCCTTGACCATGTGATGCCATCCCGACAGGTAGACCTCGCTGATTTCATTAACGGTGGCCGTGGAGGGCATGTTGACCGTTTTGGATATGGCTCCTGATACAAAGGGCTGCACTCCAGACATCATGCGCACATGCGCCATATGGTTGATAAACCGCTGCCCCTTGCGTCCACAGCGGCTGGCACAGTCAAAAATAGGCAGATGCTCAAGCTTGAGGTGTGGAGCCCCCTCAATGGTCATGGTACCACAGATATAGTCATTGGCCGCCTCGGCATCCTCCTCGGTTGCACCAAGTGCCTCAAGCATGTTGAAATCAGGGTCATTGAGCTGTGCCTCCGTAAAGCCCAAAGACTCACAAAAATCCTCGCCGAGAATCCACTTGTTGAAGGCGAAACGAATATCAAAAACCGCTTCAAGCTGTTCCTCCAGCACTTCAATCCGTTCATCGGTGAAGCCTCTGGTTATAAGCCACTGCCGGTTGATGGAGGGGCATCCCGCCAAGGTTCCGCTGCCCTTGCAGTAAAGTTCAATCTCTTCAATCTGCTCGGGGGTATAACCAACCCGACCAAGCGCCTTATGGACAGACTGGTTGACAATCTTGAAATAACCACCGCCAGCAAGCTTCTTGAACTTGACAATGGCAAATTCCGGTTCAATGCCCGTAGTGTCGCAGTCCATCACCAGACCAATTGTACCGGTGGGGGCAATAACGCTGACCTGCGCATTGCGGAATCCATGCTTTTTACCCTTCTGAAGCGCCTCATCCCACACCTTGCCAACCACCGAGAACAGCTCATTTGAGCAGTACTCTGAATCAATGCCGCGTGGCTTGACCGAAAGCCCTTCGTACTCATCCTCCGACTTGTTGTGAGCCGCTCTCTGATGGTTGCGAATCACACGAAGCATCTCTTTTGAGTTTGCTGCGTACCCATCAAAAGGGCCAAGGTCACGCGCCAGTTCAGCCGAGGTGACATAGGCCTGTCCGGTAATGAGTGCCGAAATTGAACCCGCCAGCGCAAGAGCTTTGGGCGAATCGTAAGGAATGCCAAGAACCATCAGCACGGTTCCAAGGTTGGCGAACCCGAGGCCGAGAGTACGGAACTCATAGCTCAGACGGGCAATATCCTTTGAGGGGAAATGAGCCATCAGAACGGAAATTTCAAGCGCAATCGTCCAGAGGGCAGAAGCATGACGGATCTCGTCCACCTTGATGGTTCCGCTCTCTTCATCAAGAAAGTGAATCAGGTTCAAACTTGCCAGATTGCAGGCAGTATCGTCAAGGAACATGTATTCAGAACAAGGGTTGCTCGCATTGATGCGGCCGCTGTTCGGACATGTATGCCACTCGTTGATGGTTGTATCAAACTGCAGACCGGGATCAGCACACTTCCATGCGCTCATAAGAATTTTCTGCCAGAGATCGCGCGCATTGACTGCACGGGCACCCTTTCCTGTCGTGCGCTCTTTAAGGGTCCAGATATCGTCGTTCTCAACAGCCTTCATGAACTCGTTGGTCACCCTGACGGTATTGTTTGAGTTCTGGCCGCCTACTGTCTGATATGCTTCCGATTCGTAATTGGTATCGTACTCATCAAAATCAAGGGAGGTAAAGCCCTGCTCAACAAGAGCCAGCACCCTGATGATATAGTTCATGGGAACTGCACGCTGCAGCGCGTTTTCAATCAGGCGCTGGAGTTTCGGATTCTTGTTCCGATCCGCACCGTTTTCAAGAGCCTCGGAAACAATGGCCTGAAGAAAGCGTGAACAGATGCGTGAACCAGCCACCAGAGAGGCAACCTTGTCCTCTTCACGGGCCTTCCACTCAATGAACTGTTCAACATCAGGATGATCAATGTCTATAATGACCATCTTGGCTGCCCTGCGGGTGGTACCGCCCGACTTTATTGCACCCGCAGATGAATCAAAAATCTTCAGAAAACTCATCAGTCCGGATGAGCTTCCGCCGCCGCTGAGCTTTTCCCCCGATGAGCGGAGGTTGGAATAGTTCGTGCCCGAGCCGCTTCCAAACTTGAAAACTCTGGCCTCACGGATGGCAAGGTCGAATATACCACCCTCGTTGACAAGGTCATCACTGACCGACTGAATGAAACAGGCATGGGCCTGGGGCCTACTGTAGGCATCCTCCGACTCGCATACCTTTTTTGTTGCAGGGTCAACATGGTAGTGGCCCTGAGCCGGCCCGGTAATTCCATAGGCATAATTCAGCCCGGTATTGAACCACTGGGGAGAGTTGGGTGCACCCATCTGCGCCAGCAGCATATAGACCATTTCATCATAAAACGACTCTCCATCCTCCGGTGTGTCAAAATATCCATGTTTCTCACCCCACTCCCGCCAGCAGCCGGCAAGACGGTGAACCACCTGTTTCACGGAATTCTCGCTTCCCATCACCACATTGCCCGACTCATCCCGCAGGAATTCGCCAGAGACATCTCGCTGCGGCACGCCCGCCTTTCTGAAATATTTCTGGGCGAGAATATCCGCCGCCATCTGCGACCAATGCCTTGGAACCTCAACCTCGTTCATTTCAAATACCTTTGAACCATCGGTATTGCGAAGAACGGATGTTTTCAGATTGTATTCAAACCGGCCGCAGACAGACTCGCCGGGACGGGTGAAAAGACGGGAAACTTTCATGAAAACGCTCCAGTATCAGGGAATGAGATAGGAATTAGAATATTCATATATAATGACTTAACCGTCGTCTCGCCGCTACCACAAAAGCTGGACGGCAGGCATTATATTCAATACAAAAATAGAATATAACATTTCTTGAAAAACTTGAATTACAACACAATGCCGCCCGTTCTGTCATGGTGGGATTTCTTTAGGAAAAGTCCCTGCCTGCGCATCAGCGAACATCAGAAAAAACTCAGCTCCCTCAAAAAAGGCTAACCCCTCCCATGAGTGGGCTTCCTGCATAAAACAGAACAGCGCGGAACAACAACGCGCTGTATGCCCCCTCTCAATGAGACCCTCATTGGCATGGGTTCTGTCATGCAACCTCCGGAAATGGGCGGAAGTACCCTGTTGTTCTATACCGACATTTCGAGCATCCGTCGGACCGGCTTCAGGGCCTCGCTCCGTAATGGCTCAGGGACGGTGATTTCGGGTGATCGGTTCAGCATGCATTGGTAGAGCTTTTCGAGCGTATTCTGTTTCATCTGAGTACAAACGCTTCCCCCGATCTGGGAGTCACGAGGGGCGGGAATAAATGTTTTTTCGGGGGAACGGCGTTGCATCTCATAGAGAATGCCCGGCTCGGTGGCAACAATGAAGGATGTTGCTGGAGCTGTAACGCTGTAGTCAAGCAGCGCCTGGGTTGAACCCACGAATGCAGCAAGACGGAGTACCTCTTCACGGCATTCAGGATGGGCAATGAGCTCCGCATCGGGATGCATGGCACGAGCCTCCCCTATAACTGATGCGGAATAGGCATCGTGTACATAGCAGAATCCCTGCCAGAGAATTATCTCCCGGTCCAGTTTGCGGGAAATATAACCGCCAAGGTTCCTGTCGGGTCCGAAAATAATCGGGGTTCCCTCTGGAATCATTCCCACAATGCGTTCGGCATTGGACGAGGTGCAGGTAATGTCGGACAGAGCCTTAAGCTCCGCCGTTGAATTGATGTAGGTGATGGCAACCGCTCCGGGATTCTCTGCACGGAATGCCCGGAAATCTTCAGACGGGCAGCTATCAGCAAGAGGGCAGCCGGCATTACGATCGGGCATGAGAACAAGTTTGCCGGGATTGAGGATTTTTGCCGTTTCACCCATAAAATATACTCCGGCAAACACAATAACATCGGCGTCAATCTTCTCGGCAGCACGGGCAAGGGCGAGACTGTCGCCAACAACATCTGCCACCTGCTGAATTTCAGGTAGAGTATAATAATGAGCGAGAATGACGGCATTCATCTCTTTTTTAAGGGCGACAATGCGCCTTGAAAGCTCATCCATAGGCAGGGAAACAGGGGGAGTGGTCATTTTCACTTCAGATAATATTCAAGATCGTCATCCTCCCGAACCAGAAGGAGTATGGCTGAATTGGGTACAATTATGTATCGCTCACCGTCATAGTCTATTTCATAAGCGCTGCTCTGCAGAAAAATCGCCAAATCGCCAGCCTGTGCCTGAAGAGGGATGTACTGCGGGGTAGCAGCACTCTCCTTCCATGGTTCGTCCGATTCGGGCGGGGGTCCTACAGGATATCCGGGACCGGTTTTGATGATATAGCCGCTCTGTATCTTCTCCTTTTCCTGCACTCCGGGAGGCAGATAGATGCCTGATTTGGTGCGCTCATCAAGAGATTTCGGTTTGACAAGAACCCTGTCGCCAACAACAATGAATTTGGCTGTAATTTTAATATTTTGGTTCATTGGTTTGCTCTTGGCGGATTTATAACAGGATGAGGCTTCCAAGGCACCTTCATTCAGGTTTCATTGTACTAAAAAGTTTTCTATCCGGTGAAGAAGTTTTTCGGCTTTTTTTTCAGAAACAACTCCTTGCTTCTGCTGGCAGTGCTTTCAGCCATTTCGCTGATCTTCATGAAAATGGAAGAGGCGGATGTCATTCGGCGTATCAGCACTACCGGAACCGGATTCAGGTCGGCTATTGCCGACAAAATAGCAAGCTACGGCTACCTCATCAACCTCAAAAGTGAAAATGACCGGCTTCTCGAAACCAATCTTTCTCTTGTCGCAAAAATACTCTCAGCTGAAGACAGCCTTCGCAATGAAGCCGACCGCTTGAGAATCATCAGCAGCAAAGCCGAAGGGCTGAAGCCATTCATCATTGCAAGGGTTGTGGACCGCCAATTCAGCAACAGGGAAAACATGCTTCTGATTGATGGGGGGCGCAGCCGAGGAATAGGAACGGATATGACAGTTATGACGCCCCGTGGGCTTGTGGGCCGAGTGGTTGCCGTTTCCGAACACTATGCAAAAGTAATGCCACTCATCCATGCCGATTTCAAGGCCAGCGTCGTTTCTTCAGAAAGCGGCACCATGGGAGTACTCGCATGGAACGGCGGCCGTGAAGATATGGCCACTGTTGACCATGTACCCATCAGCAGCAGCCTGAAACCGGGCGAGAAGATGCTCACCACAAACTTCAGCACATTTGCCGTTCCCGGCCTCCCTGTAGGGCAGGTTGTCTCAGTTACACAGGGCACACTGTTCAGCACCGTCATTATTCGACTAGCTGTTGATTTTTCCTCTCTGAACCATGTGGTGGTGGTGCCTCTCAACAGAGACCCTGAAAAAATCAGGCTCCTGGAAGGAAAAACCGAATCCGAAACCGACCGTTAAATATTCGAGGAGCTTCTTTATCGTGAAAGCAACAACATTCCGCATTGCCGCCCTGCTTGTTCTTGCAACCATTATGCAGGTGTTCCTCATGCCTCGTCTCTCCATTCTGCATGTTTCCCCCGATGCCATAGCGGTTCTTGTCGGGTTCACCGCCATTTCGTCCGGCCGGAACACCTCCATGCTAACAGGCTTTCTTGGCGGAATGCTGACAGGACTTCTGAGTGGACAGATAGGTCTCTTGATGCTTGCCGGCACCGGCGGCGGCTTAATGGCGGGTCTCTTCCAGATTCCCGAAGAAAGCCATGCCACCAGAAATGTCAAAACCCGGAGATTCTTTCTTGCCTCAACCCTCTGCAGTTTCACCAGCCACGCCATCATGGCCATAGGCTCCAACCCGCTCGCACTCTCCCCCGCTTACAGGATACTGGTTATGGGAACCATTGCGGCCATATTCGCCCTCCTCCTGGCCATTGCCGTTCGCTTTCTCTTCATGAAGAAATCTTTTGCTGACTGACCCCATGATGGATACCTATCAGCGAAGCACTTCAAAAGCCATTCTTTTCGTTGTGGCCATCTTCAGCCTTCTGCTTGGAAGACTATTCTGGCTTCAGGTTCTTGACTTCCAGCAGCTCGGTTCAGTCAGCTCTTCGGCCAGCATCCGAAGAATCTGGCAGCTACCTCCCCGCGGACGCATGAAGGACAGAAACGGCCTTGTCATGATCGACAACCGCCCTCTCTACTCAGTCAAGCTCATCCCCTCCGAATTCAAAAGTTCACGAACAGCCTCACTCGCATGGCTCATCAAAGTTCCTGAAAATGAAATTGCTGAACTCATTGCTGAGGGCGCGAGATACAACCGGTTTTCAGCTCTTACCCTGAAACGGGATCTGGGCGCTGAAGATGCAGCACGATTGAGTGAAAACATCTGGAAGTTGCCAGGCGTCATCATTGCAGCCGAACACAAACGAAAGTATGCCGACTCGCTCTACGGGGCACACATGTTCGGCTATTTACGGTCCATTTCCCCGAAGCAATACGAACAGCTAAAAGAAGAGGGATACGCCCGGGACGACAAAATAGGCTTCAGCGGGCTGGAACGGCAGTATGAGTCCCATCTGAAAGGCATCAAAGGAACACGACTCGAAATGGTCACCCCGCTTGGCAGGTATGCGGGAAGATACGATGAGGGGAAGAGCGACATTCCGGCAACCAGAGGCGATGACCTCTCGCTCTCTATTGACATGGAACTGCAGAAGCTGGCAGGAAAACTGCTGACCGCAACCGGAAAATCAGGAGCTGTTATAGCCATTGACCCTCAAACAGGCGGCATTTTAGCTCTCCAGAGCGCTCCCGACTTCGACCTTGAAGTGTTCAACGGCGCAACCGACCCTGCCGGATGGAAGGCAATCAGATCCAACCCCGACAAGCCCCTCTTCAACCGCACCGTGCAGGCTGTCTACCCTCCTGGGTCCATTTACAAAATGGTTCTGGCAACCGCAGCGCTTGAAGAAAACACCATCGACCCCGAAAAAAAGGTGCTCGACAATGGCGTCTTCAGGTTCGGAAACAGACAGTACCTGAGCCATAGAGGAGAGGGACATGGCCTGGTAAATATGCAGGAGGCCATTACCGTATCATCAAATGTCTATTTCTATAGCCTGATTTTCGATGTTGGCTTCACTGCCTGGACGAAATACGGCGCTGTGTTCGGATTCGGAAGCAAAACAGGCATCGACCTGCCCGGTGAACGAAGCGGACTGCTCCCCTCGGCCGAATACTACAACCGCCGTTATGGAAAGGGCCGATGGACGAAAGGCAATCTGGTCAGCCTTGCCATAGGCCAGGGAGAGCTAGGAACCACCCCAATCCAGCTTGCCACCTATGTCGCGGCAATCGCCAACCGCGGAACACTTCACCAACCCCATATAGTTGAGGGTTACCACGACACTAAAACAGGCATCTATGTCCCCTTCAACTACCGGCAGCATCGCCTACCCCTTCAGCCAGAGACCCTCGATCTTCTCCGCGCCAGCATGGCCGATGTGGTCCTGAAAGGGACCGGCACACTGGCACAGGTTCCCGGAGTTGCCGTATGCGGCAAAACCGGAACAGCCCAGAACCCCCACGGCAAAGACCACGCCTGGTTCATAGCCTATGCTCCCGCCGAGAATCCAAAAATCGCCCTCACCGTACTGGTGGAAAATGCCGGGTACGGAGGCAGTGTTGCCGCCCCGATTGCCGGCAGACTGATCCGCCAATACCTCAAGCCCCCCATTCCCGAGCAACCGGCACCGGCAGTACCTGCCACAGCCGACACTCTTGCCGAAGCACCACCCTTCACGGCACCCCCTCTTGCGCCAACCCAAACAGACAGCAGCCGAGCAATCCCAACGCCACCAGAGAGAGAACAGAATGATCAGTAAAACCGACCCGGAATCCATACGCGGATTTCTTGAAGACACAAGTAACCTGAAAAGCGGTCACACCCCAGGCGTGTTTTTTCCGGAAACCATTGCAGAGATCCAGGAGCTTCTGAAAAACGCACCACGGGAGCACCGCCGTTTCACCATAGCAGGCAACGGCACAGGCACAACAGGAGGAAGAATCCCCTTCGGCGACTTCGTCCTTTCCATGCAGAAACTTGATGCCATAGGCGAACCTACCGTCCTTTCTGCAGACCGGGCAATCATTACCGTCCAGGGCGGAGCTGTACTGCAGGATATACAGAAAAAAGTTCAGGCATCGGGGTGGCTCTACCCCCCCGACCCAACCGAAAGCCTCTGTTTCATAGGCGGCACCATTGCAAACAACTCTTCCGGAGCACGCACATTCAAATACGGCCCCACAAGAAACCACATAGCCCGGCTTCTTGTGGTTCTTCCGGAAGGGGAGCTGCTGGAAATCAGACGCGGGGAAATGATTGCCGACAGCAACGGCGAATTCCACATCACCCTCCCAGGCGGCATGACCAAAACAATCCATCTGCCCCACTACCGTATGCCGGCAACAAGCAAACACAACGCCGGATACTTTTCAAAAGCGGGAATGGATCTCATAGACCTCTTCATTGGATCGGAAGGGACGCTCGGCGTCATTGCAGAAGCGAACCTCATGCTCTTTCCCATGCCCGACTCCATTATCTCCTGCTTGGTATACTTTCCTTCAATGGAGGAGCTGCTCGGCTTCGTCGACGCATGCAAAAAACCAGCGAACGGCTTACGGCCCCGTGCACTTGAATTTTTTGACCGCAACGCCCTCACCTTTCTCCGCAAACAATACCCGGAGGTCCCCACAGCGGCAGATGGAGCGGTTTTTCTTGAACTCGAAGCAGCAAAAGAAGAAACCGACGGAACCCTTGACCGTCTGTTTGTGACAATTGAAGCCTCAAACGGAATGGAAGAAGAATCGTGGATTGCGCTGGACCGTTCCGAACAGGAAAAAATCCGTGAATTCCGACACGCTCTGCCCCTCATTGTCAATGAATGGCTCAGCCGCCAAAAAGAGAGCAAAATAAGCACAGATATGGCCGTACCCGACAGTGCATTTCGTGAACTCTTTGATTTTTACCGCAACTCTTGTGAACGGCACGGCTTTGTCTATATTATTTTCGGTCATATAGGCAATTCCCATGTGCACCTGAACATTCTCCCCCGTAACCGGGAAGAGTTCGTGGAGGCAAAAACGCTCTACAGAACATTTGTTGCAAAGGCCATAGCACTGGGAGGAACCCTTTCGGCTGAACACGGCATCGGCAAACTCAAGCGCGAATACCTTGCCGACATGTATGGAGAGGAGGCAATCAGGGAAATGGCTGAAGTGAAAAAATGCCTTGATCCCTTTCTCGTGCTCAACATTGGCAACATCATTCCGGACGCATTTCTCGAACCCGACAACCACTGAAAACTCTGGTGGCAAAAAAACAGCAGACAAGAACATTCACCCAGGCCATCCAGAACAGGAAGGCCCGGTTTGAGTTTGAAATTCTCGATACAGTCGTTACCGGCATAGAACTGCTTGGCAGCGAGGTTAAATCTGTGCGTCTGGGCAAAGCCAGCCTGAACGAGAGTTTTGCCGTCATCCATCGCGGAGAGGTCTGGCTGGAGAACATGCAGATTACTCCGTATGAGTTCAACCACCTTGACAGCCTTGAACCGAAACGGAGCAGAAAACTTCTTCTGCACAAAGCCGAAATAGCAAAACTGCAGGCCCAAATCAGTGAAAAAGGACTTGCGCTGATTCCCCTCAAAGCTTTTTTTAACCCGAAAGGGATACTGAAGGTAGATTTAGCGGTAGCCAAGGGGAAAAAACTGTTTGACAAGCGCGAAACAATCAAAAACAGGGACAACGAGCGCCAACTGCAGCAGATAAAAAAACAGTACTGAACACCAAAGAAATCTCCATTATGCCTTTTCCGCCACTGAAGGAACAGCTTGACCTTATAACCGCCAATACGGTTGAAATCATCACCGGGCAGGAGCTTGAAACAAAAATTAACCACAGCCTGAAAACCCGTTCCCCGCTAAAAGTCAAGCTGGGAGCCGATCCCTCACGCCCCGACCTGCACCTCGGCCACTCGGTAGTCCTGCGCAAACTCCGTGATTTTCAGGATCTCGGACACGAAGCCATCCTGATCATCGGCAACTTCACCGCCATGATCGGCGATCCTTCCGGCAAAAGCAAAACAAGGCCGCAGCTTACGGCCGAAGAGGCTCGCCAGAACGGGGAAAGCTACTTTGAACAGGCTTCAAAAATTCTTGACCCGAAAAAGACAACCATCTGCTGGAATTCCGACTGGCTCGGCGCCATGAGCTTTGCCGATGTCATCCGGCTTTCAAGCCACTGCACAGTGGCAAGAATGCTGGAACGGGACGATTTCGAACGACGCTACCGCTCCGGAGAACCCATTTCCATCCACGAATTCCTCTACCCACTGGCTCAGGCAATGGATTCAGTCCATCTGAAAAACGACATTGAACTCGGCGGAACCGACCAGAAGTTCAACCTGCTTGTAGGGCGCGACATGCAACGCGAATACGGCATTCTGCCCCAGGTATGCATTACCATGCCGCTGCTTGTCGGTACGGGAGGGGTCGAAAAAATGTCCAAGTCACTCGGCAACGCCATCTGCTTCAATGACCTGCCGGCAGATATGTACGGAAGAATGCTCTCCATTCCCGATACCCTCATCACCAACTACTGCTCTCTCTTGCTACCACCCGGAACAGCCGACAGCCACCAGATTACTGAAGAGAGCGTAACCGACCCGCGCACGGCAAAAAGGATGCTTGCCCGCAACATTGTAGCACTATACTACTCGTCCGAAGCTGCTGAAGAGGCCGAGTCCCATTTTGACAGGGTGTTCGTCCAGAAAAAAGCCCCCGACAACATTGAGCTCGTGAAGTTGCCACACTCTGAAATAACCGTGGTAGACCTTCTTGTTGAACTTGGAGCGGCTTCATCAAAAACCGATGCACGACGGATGATACAGCAAAAATCGGTTCTGCTTGATGAGGAGCGGATAGAAGAAATCACCGCAAGCATCACGCTCTCCATGGAACCGAAAACCCTGCGGGCCGGAAAGCGGAAGTTTTTCAGAATTGCAACAGAAAAAAAAGGCTGAATACCGCTCCTCACGGGGGGTTTAGCAAAAAAACATTTCGAATACCACAGCTTTTTCCTATACTTGCTCAATTTCGGTTCTGTCACTAATTCTGCAACAATTTATCTGGAGGAACGGCATTGTCATTTGTCCCGTCCAAAGTTTTCTTTACCAAAGGGGTAGGAAGACACAAGGAGTATCTCTCCTCGTTTGAGCTTGCGTTGAGAGATGCCAAAATTGAAAAATGCAATCTGGTTACCGTCTCGAGTATCTTTCCCCCGAAATGCGAACGCGTCAGCGTGGAAGAGGGAGTCAAACTTCTCACTCCGGGACAGATTACCTTTGCGGTTATGGCCCGTAACTCAACCAATGAGTACAACAGGCTCATGACTGCCTCAATCGGCGTAGCAATTCCTGCTGACGAAACACAGTACGGATACCTTTCAGAACACCATCCGTTCGGTGAAGATGAAGAGCAGTCCGGCGAATATGCCGAGGATCTTGCAGCCACAATGCTGGCAACAACGCTCGGCATCGAATTCGATCCGAACAAAGACTGGGATGAACGCGAAGGCATCTACAAAATGAGCGGGAAAATCATCAATTCTTACAACATCACCCAGTCGGCAGAGGGTGAGAATGGTCTATGGACAACCGTGATTTCCTGCGCCGTTCTGCTGCCCTAAGCCACAACCGCTGTCGGGGCTGTGTCAGCCTTATCCTTGAAGGGGACCAAAGAGTGCTACTCATGGCCCCCTCTTTGTTTTCATCAGTCTCTCCCAGTGCCGGCCACATCTCAATAAAACTCCCAATACGCAAGCCTCCTCCCCTGGTTTTTTCTTGGCTCAACTGAGAGGAAATTCAATGCCGTCATGCTATTTTTCATTTAACTGTCCTTTGCCCGGAACACCACATCAATACCCCTTGCACACAACACGCCCATGACTGAAGAGATAACAACAGATGTCCTTGTGATAGGCAGCGGCATTGGAGGACTCTATTTCGCTATCCATATGGCTGAAAAGGCCAAAGTCACCATCATCACAAAAAAAGAGAGCTCCACTTCCAATACCAACTGGGCGCAGGGAGGCATTGCCGCCACCATGGACAGCGGCGACAGCGCAGAACTTCACATCAACGACACGCTCGACGCCGGCGCAGGGCTCTGCAACCGCGAGATGGTTGCCACTATGGTGCAGGAGGGGCCCGAACACATAAAGCGCCTCATCAGCCTTGGGGTAAACTTTACAACATCTGACCATGACCATCTCCACCTTGGTAAGGAAGGCGGCCACTCAAGAAGCCGCATTGTCCATGCCCAGGACCTCACCGGACGGGAAGTTGAGAACGCCCTGCTCAGGAGTGTCGAGAACCATCCCAACATCACACTTCTGGAACACCATTTCGCCATGGAACTTCTCACCCAGCACCATCTTGGCATCAAAACCAATGATATCAACTGCTTCGGAGCCTATGTTCTCGACTCACGACAGCGCCGCGCCAAAAAAATTCTCGCCAAAATAACCATGATCGCCTCAGGCGGACTCGGCCATGTGTACCCCCACACAACCAACCCCGACATAGCCACCGGCGACGGAGTTGCCATGGCCTACAGGGCAGGAGCTGAAATTGCCAACATGGAGTTCATACAGTTTCACCCCACTTCACTCTACCACCCGAAAGCAAAATCATTCCTTATTTCAGAAGCGGTCCGTGGATTTGGCGGCATTCTCAGACTGAAAAACGGCCAGGAGTTCATGCACAAATACGACAAGCGCCAGAACCTTGCCCCGCGTGATATTGTAGCAAGAGCCATAGACTCTGAAATCAAGAAAAGCGGCGAAGAGTGCGTCTACCTTGATGTTACCCACATTGAGGCTGAGAAAACGCGAGAACACTTCCCGAACATCTATGAAACATGTCTTGAATTCGGCATTGACATGACAAAGGAAATGATTCCCGTGGTACCCGCAGCGCATTACTCATGCGGAGGAGTTCGCACAGACAGCCGGGGAAGAACAACGCTGAACCGTCTCTATGCATGCGGTGAAACCAGCTGCACCGGCGTCCACGGGGCCAACCGGCTTGCCAGCAACTCACTGCTTGAAGCGCTTGTGTTTGCGTGGCGTTCATGCAACGATATTCAGCAGGAACTAACCCTGATTGAAAACAGTGTTTCGTTCCCCGACTGGGACGACAGCGGTACAGTTAACCCTGAAGAGTGGATTCTTGTAGCCCACAACAAACGCGAAGCACAGCAGGTGATGAACGACTATGTAGGGATTGTGCGCAGCGATCTGCGCCTGCAGCGGGCACAAAGGCGGATCGACTTTCTCAAGGAAGAGACGGAATCATTCTACAAGAAAACCAAAATCACCACACAGACGCTTGAACTCCGAAATATCATCAAGGTAGCGAGCATGATTATTGAGGGGGCCATAAAGCGCCGTGAATCAAGGGGCCTGCACTATACGACAGACTACCCGGAAACCGACGACAAGCACTTTCACCAGGACACCATGCTGCGCTCGTTCTGATTTACCTGATTTCCTGCCAGTCGCGGGCATACCGGAAATCAATACCGGGTGTGCGGCCTGATATTTTAGCAATCACAGGCATCATCCTCTTGTACTGATTGCGCACAACCATCTGGCGAACCCTTGCGTAAAAAGTCTCCGGCACCCCTTCAGCAAGAATCGAATCCCTGTCCATACGCAGCTCAAGCATCATATAGAGCAGTATGTCAACCTCTTCATAGGTGAAGCCGAGATCCGCCTCATCACTCTGCCCCTGCCACAGATCGGCAGAAGGGGCTTTGTCTACCAGAGGAGCCGGAATACCCAAATGACGGGCAAGACCGCGAAGCTGACTCTTGTAAAGATCGCCGATGGGATTGACGGCGGAAGCCATGTCCCCGAACATCGTTCCATATCCGAGCAGCAATTCAGTTTTATTGCTGGTACCAGCTACAAGGCAGCCATCACGAGCCGACACATCATAGAGAACAACCATTCTGACGCGCGCCATAATGTTGCCCCTTCGAAGGCGACTCTCCTCGGGAATTCCGGCAAAAAAAGCATCAACAGCCGGCGAAATGTCGTGTTCCTCGGAACGGATAGCTAGACGCTGAACCATCAGGTCGGCATGTTCCAAGCTCTCGCGGCTACTCGCCCTGTAAGGCATCTTCAGCGCCAGTACATTATCTGCGCCAAGGGCACGGACGGCCAGCTCACAGACCACAGCCGAATCAATGCCTCCGGAAAGTCCCAACACAAGAGACTGGAACCCAAACTTGCGGATTTCATTACGAAGGAAAGACGCAAGAATATCCTCCACAAGCTGGTAATTAAGATCAAGATCCTGAACCTTCATGATTGTGGCTGAACACTAAAAATTAAACAGCCGCATAAGCGACATGGAGAGCATGAACACGATACTCTGCACTCCGGCAAGAAAGAATCCGGCACGAAGCATGGGCCTGCCGGAAACCCCCAGCAGCAGGGAAAATCCATACCAAGCAATCAAAAGCGTGTGACCAAGGGCAAGCAGGGCAACCATCCAACTCCAGAGTGGCGAGAAATAAAACAATTCAAACAGCCAGACCGGAGTCAGCCCATAGGCAAGAACCGTCACAACCTTCCCCTCTATTCTGGCTGGATCATCTGTCAAAAGCAGTTTCAGCATTCCGCCTGAAAGAAGATACAGGGCGGCAACATCAAGCAAAAACGAAGCGATGGCATAAAACATTGCCGGACGGGGTACGCCTATCAGAGGAAATTTCAACAGCTGCACCATGGCAATAACCGGAACAGCATAGCTGCGAAGAAGATCAACCCCTTCAGGCCACTCCCCCTCCCGCACCCGAGCCCAGAAATTCCTGTAACGGAACATAACCGCCATCATGGCGGAAAAAAGCTGTTTAAGAGGCATCGGCTGATTATTTCGGCTACTTTCTGAGCCAGGTTTCAGGGTTCTGCTTCAAGCGCCCTTTCCATATCTCGAAGTGGACTATGGAGCCGCCATCAGAATTTTTGCCAGAAACACCTATCACCTGCTGCGACGAAAGAAGCTCGTTCTGGGCAACCCGAATAGAGCCAAGATTCGCATACACGGTAAGATACGCCTTCGGATGACGGATAATTACAATGTGGCCGAATGTTGGCATAAAGGCAATCTTGGCCACCTTTCCACCCGAAACCGCCTTGACAGAAGTGTTTACAGGCACTGAAATATCTATACCGTTATTGGTGGTAACAATATTGAGCTCTTTGTCCTTGAATGGCCCAAACCTCTGCGACACTCTCCCGTTGCTTACAGGCCATGGCAACTGCCCGACCGCCCTGTCAAAATCAGCCGAAATCCGTAGCAGCTCAGGAGAATCAGGGGGAGGAGGAACAGCCCTGCCATCCACGGCTTTGCCTCCCGAAGGGGCAGTCCGGCCAGCCGGAGCGCTTCGAGCTGCCAGAGCGGCCCGTCGTGCATTTTCAGCCTCAATGGCCTTCTGCTCGGCAAGAATGAGCCCCTCAATCCGCTTCTGCATCAGCCGTCTCTTGCGGCGGGCTTCAAGCACGCGTGCCGTATAGGTTTTCCTGTCCTTCTTCAGTTTTGCCAGAGCCCGCTCTTCTGCTGTCCGACTGGTAGCCATGTTTTTCAGCTGCCGCTCTTGATCCTTTACCGCCGCTGCTTTCGCGCGATAGCTTTTTTCAAGCTCGGAACGGATACTTTCAAGCTGAACGGCAGCCGCCTGCAGCTCATTGACATCGCGGTGGACCGCACGGGAAAAAAAACCGATATAGTGAATTCGCACCAGCGCATCATTGACCGAACCAGCAGAAAATAACCGATCAATATCCCTATTCCGTCCATTTTTATAGACGGAAACTGCCGTTCTTCTGAACCCATCGGAAACAGTTCCATACACCTTCCTGTTGGACTGCAACTCCCCCTGAAGACGGCCGATGTCGCGATCCAGCACCTTCAGATAACGCTGATTTTCAGTAATCAGCTTTCCAAGAAGCGTAATTTTCTTTCGGATGCTCGCCACTTGCCGCTGCGACTGTTTTTCCTTTCGTGCGGTTGAATTCAGCTGCGACTGGTACTTCTGAAGCTGTTTTTTCAAGCTGTTGAGATTAGCCTCAACCGCCTGACGCTCCCGCTTTATTTTCTGGAGTTCACGGCTCTCAGCGGCAACAGCAGAACGCATCGGTGTAAGCCCCGACTGACAGACAGGGAGAAAGACAAAAAGAATTGACAGACAGATAAGTCGCCCGAAAAAGCCGGAGAGACGGAAGCTTTTCAAGGAGAATCTGCGGAAAGCAAAATCGTTCACTGTGCAGCAAAACGGTTATAGGGTGTGCATAACTGTTTCAAGGTACAGCATTAAATCTTTTCTTCGCAAAGAGCCTGTCAAAAAAATTAATTTGTTATACATTCCCTTTTTGCATCGGAGGAAAACAGCACACATAAAATACATGGACAAACTTGTCATACAGGGCGGCGCGCGACTTGAAGGAACAATAAACGCTTCAGGGTCAAAAAACTCTTCACTGCCCATTATAGCAGCAACGCTTCTGGCAGGCCAGAGCCCCTTCCGACTGCACCGAATTCCTGACCTCCGCGACATTGCAACCTTCCGCTCTCTGCTTCACCATCTTGGAGCCGAAAGCACTTTTGCGGACGGCATTCTTGAAATCTCAACCAAAAAGGTTCAAAGTGTTGAGGCGCCCTACGAACTGGTCAAAAAAATGAGGGCCTCCATCTATGTACTCGGGCCGCTCTTGGCCCGCTTCGGCCATGCACAAGTCTCTCTTCCCGGGGGCTGCGCCTTCGGACCACGCCCGATTGACCTCCACCTCATGGCTATGAAACGCCTCGGAGCCACAATCACCATTGAAACCGGCTTCATTGAGGCAACAACACACGGTGGCCGGCTCAAGGGCGGCCATATTGATTTCCCTGTCTCTTCGGTAGGAGCAACCGGCAACGCCCTCATGGCCGCCGCACTGGCTGAAGGGGCCACAACCATCACCAACGCCGCAGCAGAGCCTGAAATAGAAGCCCTCTGTCATTTTCTGGCCGCAATGGGCTCCCCCATCACCGGAATCGGAACGACAACACTGACCATAGAAGGAAAGCCAACGCTCCAGCCTGTTGAATTCAACAATGTATTTGACCGCATTGAAGCCGGAACCCTGCTTGCAGCTGCGGCAATCACAGGAGGTTCCATAACCCTCAACGACACGGAACCAGAAGAGATGCAGTCGGTTCTTGACGCATTCACCCAGGCCGGCTGCACGGTAACCACGAACGGACACAGCATCTCGCTCAAAAGCCCCCCAGCCCTCCAGGCGGTCAACATCACGGCAGAACCCTATCCGGCATTCCCCACAGACATGCAGGCACAATGGATGGCACTGATGACACAGGCCGAGGGAACAAGCCTCATTACCGACCATATATACCATGAACGGTTCAACCATATTCCCGAACTGAACCGGCTCGGAGCACATATCGACATTACCGAAAACCAGGCCGTTGTTCATGGCCCACAGCGCCTTTCGGGCACAAAGGTCATGTCCACAGACCTGAGGGCTTCGGCAAGCCTTGTACTGGCTGGCCTTATAGCCGAAGGAACCACGGAGGTGCTCCGCGTCTACCATCTCGACCGGGGTTATGAACGGATAGAAGAAAAACTTTGCAGTCTAGGAGCAAGAATAGAACGGCAGAAATACGATGAATTTTCATAATCATCATCTGACGCAAAAAAAACAGACCAAAGCTTTGCATTTAATGGTTAGGGTATTATATTAACTCCCTCTAAAGCCAAGCATTGAGGGCCCTTAGCTCAGTTGGTCAGAGCAAGCGACTCATAATCGCTGGGTCGTAGGTTCAAGTCCTACAGGGCCCACTGGTTATCTGGTTGAAGAGAATGCATTTACTACCTGGCGTGTTCGTCTAGTGGCCCAGGACGTCGCCCTCTCACGGCGAAGATCACGGGTTCGAATCCCGTACACGCTACAAAAAGCCCGGCAACACAGTCGCCGGGCTTTTGAACAATGCACCCGTAGCTCAACTGGATAGAGTATCTGACTACGAATCAGACGGTTAGAGGTTCGAATCCTCTCGGGTGCACAGGAAGTTCTTTTGAGGAGTGGCCAAATGGTAAGGCTCCTGATTCTGGATCAGGCAACTGCAGGTTCGAGTCCTGCCTCCTCAGCATCGATAAAGCCCTATAGCATATTATGTTATGGGGCTTTTTTGTTTGTACTCTATATACCCAATTCCCGTGGTTTATAAGAAAAAAGTGTACCTAGTGTCATGTCAATGTAATAGTGTCGCATAAAAGTCTTATATTCTCTTCATACTCAACCCAAACAAGGAGTGATCATGAAGAGATACAAAGTCACCCTGACTCAAGACGAGCGCGAAGAGCTCGAAGCCATCAGCAGCAAGGGTAAGCATGCTGCTCAAACGGTTCTGAATGCTCTTATCCTGCTTGCCTGCGACGAGGGGAAATTTCAACAAGAGCGATCGATCAATGAGACGATTGCTCGCGTGCTGAATGTCAGCATGAAAACCATTGACAGAGTTAAAAAGCGGTTTGTCGAAGAAGGTCTGGCCGCTGTCCTGACCAGAAAGCCTTCAACAAGAATGTTTCGAGCCAAGGTTGATGGCGATCTTGAAGCGCACCTGATTGCCATGAGCTGCTCCGAACCTCCTGTCGGTCACAGGCGCTGGTCATTGCGGCTTCTGGCCGATAAGGCGGTTGAACTGGAGTATGTCGATCAGATCTCGTATGCCG
>JAVCDF010000005.1:0-130000 GCA_030765725.1 Candidatus Chlorobium antarcticum
CGATAAGGAGACCATGACCGCCTATGAAATCGGCGTGTTCAAGCAGTTCGGTGACAGGGTGTCACTTGATATCGCAGGATTCATCAACGATTACGACGACCTGATCGAGTCGGAAATCAATTCAGCGGCAAGTACCTTTGAATACAAGAACATCACCAAGGCAAGAATCTGGGGCATAGAAACAAATCTGAATGTGCGCCCGGTTGATGATGTGAGCGTGAATCTCGCATACACTTACATGAATGCCAAGAACAAGTCCTACAAGGCCGGAGAAAGCGCAACAAACGACGCAAATCCCGATCCTGAATGGCTTCCCTACCGCCCCGAGCACACGGCATCTGCTGGTGTAACATGGAAAGCGACCAAAGCTCTCGGCCTGAATGTAAACGGACGGTATGTAGGCAAGTACAAAGCGATCACCAACTTCACCAACACCGAGGGAACCGATTATCCCGGCGACTTCGTGGTGTTCAATCTTGGTGCGAAGTATAAAATCAACGACAACTTCACGACATCATTCCTCTGCAACAACCTGCTGAACAGGGAGTATGAAGAGGTCGTCTGGTTCCGCGCTCCGGGCCGCAGCTTCGTGGTGGGAGTTGACTTTACATACTAAACTCTGCATCAGGGGAACCGTAAGGGGCCCCGCGCAGTTCTAAAAAGCCAGCCCTTCTCTTTGGAGGGCTGGCTTTTTAACTGTTGGCAATCGTCACGGGATTTTGTTACATTTTACATTCCCGTAAATCCACATTCACAGCACATCTTCAGTTTATCTTTATGCACGATAAAATCAGAATCGCCGCTATTGTCGGGATGGAGCAATGCAACCTGCGGGTCTGGCGCGAAGTCAGTGAACAGATTTCCGCCCACGCAGAACTTACACAATGGACTGACCAGGACCTCGAACACCAGAACCCCGAAGCAGCCGAAGCAATCAAAAATGCTGACTGCGTTTTCACCACACTTATCCAGTTCAAGGGACAGGCTGACTGGCTTGAAGAACAGCTTGCGAAGTCGAAGGTGAAAACCATTTTCGCATACGAGTCGATGCCCGAGGTAATGCAGATGACGAAGGTGGGCAACTATGTGGTGTCTGGAGACGGTGGCGGCATGCCCGACATTGTCAAGAAAGTTGCCAAAATGCTGGTGAAGGGACGCGATGAAGATGCGCTCTATGGCTACATGAAGCTGCTGAAGATCATGCGGACCATGCTGCCGCTGATTCCAAAAAAAGCAAAGGATTTTAAAAACTGGATGCAGGTATACACCTACTGGATGCATCCGACCGCAGAGAACCTCGCCGGGATGTTCAACTACATCATGGCCGAGTACTTTGAAGTGAGCGTGAAGGCCGAGAAGGTGCAGGAAGTTCCCACCATGGGCTTCTACCACCCCGACGCTCCCGAATACCTGAAAGATTTGCACCAGTACGAAAAGTGGCTGCACAAACGCGACAAAGCCTCCGTAAAACGGCGCAACATCGCCATGCTGTTCTTCCGCAAGCACCTGCTTCAGGAAAAAGAATATATCGACAACACCATCCGCGCCATTGAGTCCCGCGGGCTCAACCCCCTACCGGTGTTCGTAATGGGTGTTGAAGGCCATGTAGCCGCAAGAGAGTGGTTCACCCACGCAAATGTGGACATGCTCATCAACATGATGGGATTCGGTTTTGTGGGCGGCCCTGCCGGTGCCACCACCCCGGGAGCCTCAGCTGCTGCTCGCGACGAAATTCTCCACAAGATTGACGCACCCTATGTGGTTGCCCAGCCGCTCTTCATACAGGATATCAACTCCTGGAAGAAAGAGGGCGTGGTGCCGCTTCAGTCGGCCATGACCTACTCCCTGCCCGAAATGGATGGAGCAGTGTGCCCTGTGGTGCTCGGCGCCATCAAGGACGGCCGTCTGCACACAGTGCAGGACCGTCTCGACCGCCTCTCCCTTATTGCAAAGAAGTTCTCGGACCTCCGCCACATGCCCAACAGCGAGAAAAAAGTCGCCTTTGTGGTGTACGATTATCCTCCCGGAATGGGCAAAAAGGCAAGTGCCGCTCTGCTTGATGTCCCCAAGAGCATCTTCATCATGCTCCAGAAAATGAAGGCTGAGGGCTACAATGTCGGCGAACTGCCCGAATCGCCTGAAGCAATGCTTGAAATGCTCGACCGCGCCACCGATTATGAAATACAGGCGCACGAGCAGGACAACTTCTCAATCGACCGCGAAGTGTTCAACCGCATCACCACAGACCGTGAGCGCGAGCGCATTGAAGGCCGCTGGAACGGTTTCCCGGGCGACATCGTCCCCGTCGGCACCGACAAAGTCTTTATTGGCGGTGTAGAGTTCGGCAATGTGTTTATTGGCGTGCAGCCCCGCCTCGGCATTCAGGGCGATCCCATGCGCCTGCTCTTCGACAAGGAGAACACACCGCACCACCAGTACATAGCCTTCTACCGCTGGATCAGCCGCGAGTTCGGAGCCAATGCAATGGTGCATGTAGGCATGCACGGCACCGTGGAATGGATGCCCGGCCTGCAGCTTGGCGTCACCGGCGACTGCTGGCCCGATGCGCTGCTCGGCGAGGTTCCGCACTTCTACATATACCCCATCAACAACCCGAGCGAGGCGAACATTGCCAAACGCCGCGGCTATGCGACCATGATTTCGCACAACATCCCCCCGCTTGCCCGTGCCGGCCTTTACAAGGAGCTGCCCGCATTCAAGGAGATGCTGAACGACTACCGCGAGCGCGGTCTGGAAAAAATTGTTGATGTTGAAATGGAAGAAGCCATTATCGACAAGGCACAGCAGCTCAACCTCACCGACGACTGCCCGAGAATTGAGGGTGAAGCGTTCCAAGAGTACATCAGCCGCCTCTACACCTACATGATGGAGCTTGAGGGCCGACTGATATCCAACTCGCTGCATGTGTTCGGTGAAACACCCAAGCTTGACACACAGGTAACCACCATCACCGAGTACCTGAAGGTGCGCGGCAATGAGAGGTCACTTCCCTCCATCATTCTCAGTGCCATTGGTGAAAACGGGACCTACGCCGACTACGCAACCCTTGCCACCCGCGCAAGGAAAGGCGAAGAGGCTGCCATGAAGGTACGCGAAACCGTGGACGGCCACACCCGCGACTTCATTGCTGAAACCATTTTCAAAAATGGCAATCCGGCAACCGTGTTCAATACCCTGACAGGTGGAGCCAAAGTGACCAAAGAGATGGCCGAAGCCATGAACGAGTCGCTGAAAGAGGGACTGGCCATGAAGAACGCCCTTGAGGACAACGACAATGAGATGAAGAGCTTCCTCCATGCCCTTTCCGGAGGCTACCTTCCCTCCGGCCCTGGAGGCGACCTTGTGCGCGACGGAGCAGGCATTCTGCCGACCGGCCGCAACATTCACGCCATTGACCCCTGGCGTATCCCTTCCGAACTGGCGTTCAAGCGCGGCAAGCAGATTGCCGACAGCATCATAGCCCGCCATACGGAAGAGAACAACGGCGAATATCCAGAAAGCATTGCCCAGGTACTCTGGGGCCTCGACACCATCAAGAGCAAGGGTGAAGCGGTCGCAGTCATCATCCACCTGATGGGCGCCGCACCAGCCTACGACGCGCAGGGCAAAATCAGCCACTACGCCCTCATTCCTCTTGAAAAGCTCGGACGGCCCAGAATTGATGTGCTCATCCAGATCAGCTCCATCTTCCGCGACACCTTCGGCGTGCTGGTAGACCATCTCGACAAGCTGGTGAAAGATGCAGCCAAAGCGGATGAGACGCATGAGATGAACCACATCAAAAAGCATGTGGACATTGCCATGGAGAACGGCGCTGACTTCGAAGCAGCAACCTCGCGCCTCTTCACACAGGCTCCCGGCTCATACGGTTCACAGGTAGAGGAACTGGTTGAGGATTCAGCGTGGGAAACAGAGCAGGACCTCGACGACATGTTTGTCAAACGCACCGGCTTCGCCTATGGCGGCAACCGCTACGGCGACCAGCAGACCGAGATCCTCAAAGGGCTTCTCGGAACAGTGGACCGCGTGGTACAGCAGGTCGACTCCGCAGAGTTCGGCATTTCCGACATCGACCGTTACTTCTCATCCTCCGGAGCGCTGCAGCTCTCCGCCCGCCGCCGTAACCCCAAGGGCGACAATGTAAAGCTCAACTATGTGGAGACCTTCACTGCCGATGTGAAGATTGACGACGCCGACAAGGCGCTGAAGGTGGAGTTCCGTACCAAACTGCTCAACCCGAAATGGTTTGACACCATGCTGGAGCAGGGCCACAGCGGCGCAGCGGAAATCAGCAACCGATTCACCTACATGCTCGGCTGGGACGCCGTTACCAAAGGCGTGGATGACTGGGTTTACAAAGAAGCCGCCGAAACTTACGCCTTCGACCCAAAAATGCGCGACCGCCTTATGAAGGCAAACCCCAAGGCGTTCAAGAACATTGTGGGCCGCATGCTTGAGGCCAGCGGACGCGGCATGTGGAACGCGGACCCCGACATGATCGACAAGCTTCAGGAAATCTACAGCGATCTTGAAGACCGTCTTGAAGGCATTGAGGTCTGAACGAAAGGTACTCTCATATGAGAAGCGAGCCATAACGAAAAGCACGGTCCACAGCCGTGCTTTTCGCATTTCATGATCCGTTTGATATATTTCAGTCAAACTTGGGCACAAATGAGGGAACACAGCACCACCATATTCCGCCGCTTCTGGCGACTCGTTGAGGTACTGCTCTTCTTTGTAGTTTCCGTTGTCGGGTTTGCGCTGATCGGAAAAACCTCATCGCTCGCCAGCAAAGCCAAGGAGAGATCCCGAACCCATACAGCCGCACCGCCTCAAACATCATGGGAAAATACAGTCGCGTTTTTTCTCAGCGGGAATACGACCGTCCTGCAGCTCATCACCGGCACAAAGTCCCACAGGGCAGATAACACACAAAGCGCCACACACCGCGCACCGCATTTTCCGCAGACAGTTCTCTCATTGCCGCAATACATGAACGAAGCATATGCAACAGCCTTCAGAACGCTGCTCTCGCATAACGCCACGCTCCAGCCCCGAAGCCTCTTTCAGCAAAGCCCCGTGCTTTTGATCTGATACCCAATCTCCTCTCTCCGCTGTATTCCAACATCATCCAAGCCGACAGAACCGGTTTCTGACGGCACCCATTTTTTTGACAGGCTGTGCACCCTATGCATTTTGTGTTCCTGACCATGGAGGCCACCAACAACAGCGCACTGAAAGCTGCAGCCGCTGCATTGAATGCACGGCACGGCACCGGCCTGGAGGTATCGATCTTCAGCCTTGGCCTCCATAACAGCCCGGAGCTCTGGAACACCCTTTCCACTGCACTGCCCGCCGCCGACTTTGTTTTCGGCTCCATGCTCTTCAGCGAAGAGATTGTACGGCCGCTTGAAAAGCTTCTCCAGCCGCTCACCTGCCCGGTATGCATGATTACCAGCAATCCGGCGCTGGTCAACGAAACTCGGCTCGGCAAATTCTCACTCAGGAAAGCAAAAGAAGAGGAGAGTAGCCCTCCCGGATTATTCCGCCAGTGGACCGCAAAGCTCAAGCCAAAACACAGCCATGGGGAGAGCCAGCGGCAGCTGTCGCTTGTACGCAACCTCAGCAAGGTGATGAAGCACATCCCGGGACGGGCGCGCGACATCCATACCTTTATTGCCGCGCACCAGTTCTGGCTCAACGGCTCAAGAGAAAACATGGAGCGCTTTCTCGCTCTGCTTGTTGACCGTTACGCAGAGGGCTGGAAAGGGAAACTGCCGCAGGAAGATCCGATTTTCTACCCCGATGCCGCACTCTGGCACCCCGCTGCGGAACAAGAGTTTCTCACCGCTGCCGACTTCCTGAAGTGGCAGAAAAAACAGAAACGCAATTTCACCAAAGGGCCGGTCGCCATTCTTGCCATGCGTTCCACTGTTTTGAGCACCAACATGGACCATCTCAAAGCCCTCGTTGAAGCATTTGAAGCGAAAGGCATACAAACCTGCCTTGCCTACAGCGGGGGGCTCGACTGCCGACCAGCCATCCGCCAGTTCTTTAATCCCGAGGTTCCGGACTCCATCCGCCCTGCCCTGCTCCTCAACGCAACCGGTTTTTCGCTTGTTGGCGGCCCTGCCGAAAACAAGGCCTCCGAAGCCGTAGCAATGCTGAAGGAGCTCAACCTGCCCTGCATCAACCTCATTCCTCTTTCGTTCCAGCCCATTGAACAATGGAAGAACGGCAACCTCGGGCTCACCCCCCTGCAGACAGCCCTCTCCATAGCAGTGCCAGAGCTGGACGGGACCATTGAACCACAGGTATACGCCGGAACTGCCAAAGCCAGCGACCGTTCCATCCCCCTTGAACCCGAAATCCGCTCCATCTCCTCAAGGGTAGAACGGTTCCTCCAGCTGAAAGCAAAACCAGTTGAAGAGAAACAGATTGCCATTATCCTCTTCAACTTCCCGCCCAACCTCGGCAACGCGGGCACGGCGGCTTTTCTCAATGTATTTGAAAGCCTGCACCGACTCCTTCTGGAAATGAAGGCTGCCGGCTACACGGTGGAAGTGCCCGATACAACCGAAGCACTCAGGGAAAAGCTGCTTAAGGGAAACTGGCTAGCGTACGGAACCGACGGCAATGTTGGCGGGCTGCTGCCAGTTGAGGACTACCGGAAACACTTCCCGGCCTACACGGAAATGGAGCCCTTCTGGGGGGATGCCCCGGGAGAGATTCTCAACGACCGGAAAAACTTTCACATTCTCGGATGCCAGCTGGGCAACATTTTCATCGGCCAGCAGCCCTCCTTCGGTTACGAACGGGACCCCATGCGGCTTTTGATGGCCAAAGACGCTTCTCCCAACCATGCATTCGCCGCCTTCTACACATGGCTTGAGCACAGCTTCCAGGCCGACGCGGTGGTTCATTTCGGAACCCACGGGGCGCTTGAGTTCATGCCGGGTAAACAGACAGGTCTCTCCGCCTCATGCTGGCCGAAACGGCTCATCGGCTCTCTGCCAAACTTCTACTGCTACTCCGTCAACAACCCGAGCGAAGGGGCCATAGCCCGTCGGAGGGGGCTTGCCACACTCATCAGCTACCTTGCCCCTCCCCTTGAGCAGGCAGGCCTTTACAAAGACCTCCGCAAGCTCCACGACCTCATTTCCGCATGGCGCGCCAACCCGTCAGAAGAACTGGCCATTGAAATCAGGGAGCTCGCCGCACTGGTAGAAATAGAAGGCGGCAAGGCGGACGAGGCCGATGAAACCTTCATCACGCGGCTCAACGCCGAACTCTACCAGATTGAGGAGCGCATGATTCCTCTCGGCCTCCATATAATGGGAGAGGCACCACCGCCTAACAGCCTCAGCGACCATCTTGCCCTTATTGCCTCGCACTCAAGGCCGGAACTCGATGGAAAATCACTGCCAGAAGCCATTGCCGACCATCTGCAGAAAAACTTCAGCCAGCTTGAGCAAGAAATGCCGCATGAGCGTAAGGCACAGGAAGCGTGGCAGGAGATTGCCGCCATAAGCCACGAAGCTGTACGCCGCTTCACAGGTCGACTCCATGAAACTGCCAACAGCAGCAGCGTCTCAATGAGACGGCTTCTTGAGGGCAGCCTTCCGGTCCGAATTTCCGAAGCAGACCAGTATCTGCAGGAAAAAGCCGGAATGAAACCGCAGGAACTCCAGCGCCTCTGGAACTTCCTTCAGCAGATCATGGTGAACCTTGCTGACAATCCCGAACTGCGAGCCGTGCTCAATGCCCTGGAAGGGCACTACACCCTCCCCTCGCCCGGCAACGATCTTGTACGAAATCCCGAAATTGTCCCCACAGGCAGGAACATCCACAGCCTCGACCCCTACAGCATGCCCTCCCCTGGTGCGGTAAAAGCAGGACAGCGCTCAGCCGAAGCCCTGATTGAAGCATACCGCAAAGAGAACGGCGACTTCCCCCGCTCCATAGCACTTGTACTCTGGGGAACGGACAACCTGAAAAGCGAAGGCGAAGGGGTAGCCCAGGCGCTTGCTCTTTTAGGCGCACGCACCAAAACCGATGAGCTCGGCAAAATTGCCGATGTGGAACTCATTCCGCTCAAGGAACTCGGCCGCCCCCGCATTGACACGGTTATGACCATCAGCGGCATTTTCCGCGATCTGCTCTCCCTGCAGGTTCGCCTTCTCGACCGAGCAGCACGAATGGCCGCCGCAGCCGACGAACCCCCGGAGATAAACTTTTTGCGTCAGCATGTGCTTGCCGAAATGCAGGAGAAGAACTGCCCGTTTGATGAGGCCTCGAACAGGGTATACTCAAACGCACCGGGAAGCTACGGCGCCAATGTCAACCATCTGGTGGAAAGCAGCTCATGGGAGGACGAACAGGAACTTGCCGATGCCTTCACCAGCAGAAAAGGTTTTGCCGTAACTGCAGCAGGAGAATGGCAGGAATGCCCCGATGCGCTTCGTTCCGCCCTGAAGCATGTCAACCTGGCATACCAGAATATTGACAGCGCTGAAATCGGCATTTCGGATATTGACCATTATTATGAGTATCTTGGCGGAGTTTCTAAATCAGTTGAGCGGATTGCAGGCACCCGTCCAGGCGTCATGGTTGGCGACAGCACAGGCCTCGGAGGACGGCAGAGAATAAGCTCACTGGAAAAAATGGTCTCTCTTGAAGCGCGAACAAAACTGCTCAATCCGAAATGGTATGACGCCATGCTGGAGCAGGGCTATGAAGGGGTCCGTGAAATTGAGGCACATCTTGGCAATACCTATGGATGGAGCGCCACCGCCTCGGCAGTGCAGAACTGGACTTACCGCCAGTTCAACGAAACATATCTGCAGGACAAAGAGATGCTGGAACGGTTGCGGAAACTGAACCCATATGCAACCATTTCCATGACACGGCGGCTTCTTGAAGCAAACTCCCGCGGGTTCTGGGAAACCGACGAAGGCACGCTGGAAGAGCTCCGGGAACTTTACGCAGATCTGGAATCGCGCATTGAAGGCATCGGGGCTTCTGAACAGGAAGGAAATTGACAGCGAAAGACAACCAAACCAGTAACACCTCTATCATGAGCAGTTCCTCATTCAACACCGAAGAACACAAATCCATGCTCCGCTCCTACTTCAACGGCCAGGGCTACCAGCGCTGGGCATCGATTTACGGAAACGACAAACTCTCCACCGTCCGCAACACAGTCCGCGAAGGCCACGCAGTCATGATGGATAAAGCCTTCGAGTGGATTGAGCAGCTCAAGCTCCCGAAAGGGTCGCTCGTTCTCGACGCCGGATGCGGCACGGGGCTTTTCACCATTAGGATAGCAAAAGCCGGTTACAAGGTGAAAGCAGCTGATATCGCTTCACAGATGGTGGAAAAAACCAAAGCTGACGCCACCGCTGCGGGGGTTGCCGACAGAATTGAGTTTGAAGTCAACTCAATTGAATCGGTCAGCGGCTCGTTTGACGCAGTCGTATGCTTTGATGTGCTCATCCACTACCCAAGCGAAGGATTTGCCCATGCATTCGCCAACCTCTCAAGCCTCACAAAAGGGCCGGTCATTTTCACCTATGCCCCATACAACAAAATTCTTGCCTTCCAGCACTGGCTGGGCGGATTCTTCCCGAAAAAAGAGCGCCGCACCACAATTCAGATGATCCGCGATTCGGAAATGGAAAAAGCCATGCAGGCGGCAGGCATGCGGATTGAAAAACGGGAAAAAATCAGCTTCGGCTTTTACCACACCATGCTCATGCACGCATCGCACCAGTAGCAAACAAAAGCCTCACGCGTTTTCAGGAAATAAATTGTAAATTAGTTACTCAAAGGTTTTTTTCTGCCGAAAAATGACAATCGGCAGGCGCAGATCAGCACCGCTTTCGTAACAACATATATCTGGAGGGTGGATACCGATGAAAATATTGATGGTTCAGCCAAATTATCATTCCGGCGGAGCTGAAATTGCCGGCAACTGGACGCCCAGCTGGGTGGCCTATATAGGTGGCGCTCTAAAAAAGGCAGGGTTTGACCAGATCCGTTTTGTAGACGCAATGGCCGACGACCTGCCGGACGAGCAGATTGAAGAAATCATCAGGAACAACCAGCCTGATGTGGTGATGGCAACCAACATCACACCGTCCATCTTCAAAGCTCAGGACATCATGAAGATCGCCAAAAAGGTCGATCCGAAAATCAGAACCATCATGGGCGGCATCCACTCAACATTCATGTACCCGCAGGTACTGAGTGAAGCCCCTGAAACCGACTATGTCGTCCGTGGTGAAGGCGAAGAAATTGCCGTCAACCTCATCAAGGCAATCGCTGCCGGCAACGACCGCGAAACCCGCGCAGATATCACCGGAATCGCCTATATAGACGACGAGGGCAAGGTATTTGCTACCCCGGCACACCCGGTCATTGAAGACCTCGACACCCTGTCTCCTGATTGGAGCCTTTACGACTGGGACAAGTACATCTATACCCCGCTCAACTGCCGTCTGGCTGTACCGAACTTTGCCAGAGGATGCCCCTTCACCTGCACCTTCTGCTCGCAGTGGCAGTTCTGGCGCCGCTACCGTGCGCGCACTCCAAAAAACTTTGTGGATGAAATTGAAGTGCTGGTCAAAAAGTACAAAGTAGGTTTCTTCATACTTGCTGACGAGGAACCGACCATCAACAAGCAGAAATTCGTCTCGCTCTGCCAGGAACTCATTGACCGCAAACTCGATATAACCTGGGGCATCAACACCCGCGTAACCGACATCATGCGAGATGCCGACCTGCTTCCGTTCTTCCGTAAGGCCGGTCTTGTCCATGTGTCTCTCGGCACCGAAGCAGCCAGCCAGATGAACCTGAACAGGTTCCGCAAAGAGACCACGATTGAAGAGAACAAGCTGGCCATCAAGCTGCTGCAGAAAAATGGCATTGTGGCTGAAGCGCAGTTCGTGATGGGACTTGAGCACGAAACTCCGGAAACCATTGAGGAAACCTTCCAGCTCTGCAAAGACTGGGATCCCGATATGGCCAACTGGACCATTTATACCCCATGGCCCTTCTCCGACCTCTTCAAAGAACTCGGCGACAAGGTGGAGGTGCGCGACTACTCAAAGTACAACTTCGTATCGCCCATCATCAAGCCCGACAACATGGAGCGCGAGGATGTGCTGAAAGGCGTGCTAAAATCATACGCACGATTCTATGCCCGAAAAACCTTCTTCGGCTATCCGTGGATTAAGGATCCCTATGTACGCAAATACATGCTGGGATGCCTGAAGGCGTTTGCGCAGACAACCATCACCAAACGCTTTTACGATATCGACCGAGTGAAGACCAAGAACCGAAAGATCGAAATTGACCTTGGCTTCGACAAATCGAGAATCCTGACTCAGGAGGAGGTCAAAAACCTCAAGGAGCTTCGCCCTGAAATGGTTCCCGACATGAGCTTCGGTCTCAAAGAAGCAGGTTACCAGCGCGAGCACCAAGAGCACGACTGGGACGATTTTGACGAGTCAACAGTCAAAGACCGTCAGGACTCTACAGTCCGCAACTGCTGAGGCGGAAAACGAAAGGCAACACGAAGAAAACCCTCCATCACGGAGGGTTTTCTTTTTAACAGAGCGCCGATCAGGTTCACTTGACGGGAATTTCAACGCCCCGCTTGGGCTCAGCCTCTTTTTTCGGTACCACAATTTTCAGCACACCATTGTCGTAACTCGCATCAATGTGCTCTGAATCAACATTGTCACCCACGGTAAAGCTTCTGCTGAGGCTGCCCCACGAGCGTTCAATCCGGTGATAGCCTTTTTTCTTCTCTTCCTCGCTGTGCTCCCGTTCCGCACTGATTGAAAGCACATCATCCTCCATCGATACCGTCACATCCTCCTTTTTCATTCCCGGCATGTCTGCCTCAATGAAAATCGCCTTCTCATCTTCACTTATGTCAACCTTGAATGCCGGCGTCATCATTGAAGTGAAAAACGGCGACACCTTGTCGGTGAACACATCTTCAAACATCTTCATGGGGTCCCTTCCATACAGCTTCAGTGCCATCACTGCATCTCCTTTGTCTTGGCCAAAACCTTGGCCATTAACATGAAAAGGGGGATATCAATGGAACACAGGAAAAGCGGGAAAAATTCCTACGACGCCTATTGAGCCTTTTTCCCGGCGCTCGGTCTTGCGCACTTTTTCAGCTGCGTGCCAAAACCAAGCCTGTCAGCAATATTGGCTTCAGAATCGATAACCGGACGGATAAGCGGCGAGGCCGCTGTCAAGAGAGTTGTTACACCAGGGCCGTGGCCGGCCTCAAGGCAGTTGCTGTGCACCACAATGCCAATACTCACCGCTCCTTTCCGATAAGCCCTTCCATATCGGTTGTCGTGATCCATAAGAGCCACAAAGTCACCCAGCCTGATCCGCTCAAGCCCGAACTGTTCAACCGTTTCCGGGTCGCTCGTCATAATATCGTAATCTCCCTTCGCCACATGTGCCGAACCAATGCCAGAGCCCATGCAGACTGCCGGCACCATGGTTGTAACGGGAACCTCAAGCACTCCACCGGCGACCTCCCTTATCTTCATGGCGTGCAGCAGCCGGGGATCGAGGTTGAACGAGGCAATTTCGGGATAGTCCAGAAGCTTCAGCCCCTGACCATGCCCCCTGATGATTATGGTGTCGCTGTAGAGCATCTTTTCCTTGGCATCACGAGGGAAATCCACAATCACATGTTCAGAGCCACCATGATGGCCAAGCACAGTTCCTTCTGCACCCTTCGCCTCCCCGGTCATAACAGTGGCGCGGTTGCCGGCGCAGGAATATATCTGCAGTCCCACATTGGGATGCTCGAACGGCTTCAGTGTGTCGGCAGTACAGCTCACTCCGGGCTCAATATGGTCGCCCTCCCATCCGAATGCAGCGTCGCCAGCCTGGATGTTCAGGGTAATTCCACCTATCGAGGGAAGAATGAAAGGAGTTCCCTGATGGTCCACCTCCCAATTTCCCCTTGTCCGGGGCTGTCCTGGTTGGCACTGAAGGAGAAATTCCACCAGCCACTCCTCATTTGTTCTGATCATTAGATTTCTCTTGTCTGGTTACTGAAGTTCATCCGAATTCAAGGATTATATCACACAGAGGTTTCTCAAAAGAGAAAAAAATGTTAATTTTACGAGACCCCTTCTAAATTCAGCCTCCATCATACCGCCAATATACTGTTGACGCACAATGAAAAAACTACAGGCTTTTGTAAGTCATTTCGCCCGAATCGGATCGCAATATAAAGAAAAGATAACCCCGGCTCATTTTCTGTCGCTCCTTACAGGAGGCCTGGTCTTCATCTTTTTCCTTCTCTCCATATTTATTCCGCATTCCGGCCACTATGCCGACGAACTTGGAGTCACAGGCGACGGGCAGACTGTCACCATTGAAGAAACTCCGCAGGAAAAAGCCCCCGTCATCACCAAAAGAACTGTAAAATATGGCCAGTCCTTTTACAGCATTCTTCAGTCAGAAGGCCTTTCCCCTCAAGAAATACATGAGATAACCGCACAGCTCAAGGGAACATTCAGCATCCGCTCGTTCAGCCCCGGCAAAATCTATGAAACAGAAACAAGCGGCGACGGCTGCCTCATCCGCTTCTCTTACTTTCAGGACCGAGCAACAACCATAACCGTCCAACGGGAAATAGAGAACGGCCCCTTCAGCGTCAACAAAGATATCAGGGACTATGAAACCCGCACCGTCGCCCTTGAGGGAACGGTAGAACACAGCCTGGCCCGATCACTGCAGGCAAAAGGCCGGAGAGGGTTGCTTCCCGGTATGCAGAAGCTGCTTGGAACAAGGGTTGATTTCCGCCACGACATTTCTCCTAGCACGCAATACAGGGTACTGTTTGAAGAAAAATGGATGGGAGACGAGTTTATCAGCACGGGAACCATTCTTACGACGGAGCTCACACTGCCCGACAAAACCTGCCGCGCTTATCGCTACACCGACGCAAAAGGAGTCGCCGGATATTATGACGAAAAAGGCCGTTCAGTTGAACGCATCGCTCGTTTTGCCAAACCCTGCAATTACTCCAGGGTGTCCAGCCGCTTCGGGTACCGGACGCACCCCATATTCAAGACAAGGCATTTTCATGGAGGGGTAGACCTTGCCGCACCATCAGGCACGCCGGTCAAAGCCACTGCCAATGGCAGGGTTATCTTCAAAGGACGCAAAGGTGGAGCCGGTAACATGGTCACTATCGCTCATGCCGGAGGAGACCGCTCACAGTATCTGCACCTGAGCCGGTTTGCAGTCAAAACCCGCTACGGAGCCACAGTAAAGCAGGGCCAAGTGATTGGCTTTGTCGGCTCTACAGGCAACTCCACCGGACCGCACCTTGATTTTCGGATTATCCACCGCGGCAAACACATCAACCCCCTCACCGCTTTCGGCACCACCTCGTCCAGAACCATTGCCCGTAAGGAGATGGTCGATTTTCTTGCTGAAATAAGCCTCATGAAGGCAAAGCTGGACGACAGAAGCCTTTTCATTGCCGGCTCTGACAAGCAGCAAGGCGGAGCGTTCCTGTAGCTCGCATCACTCAGGATTCACTCGTCCCCGCAGCACTTTCTTTCGGCTCTGCCGGCTTTTCTCCTCAAGCCGTTTCACCCCGGCACTGCGCTTTGGCTTCGTAGGCCTCCGGCTTGCCGGCTCAACAGCGGCCGCATCAACAAGAGCCTGAAGACGAAGAAACGCATCTTCACGATTTTTCTCCTGTGAGCGGAACCGCTGCGCCCTGATTCCAAGCACTCCTCCTTTTGATATCCTACGGTCACGGCCGCCTAAAAGCCGCTCTTTCACCACCAGAGGAAGCGAAGATGCCACTATGTCGAAGGTGAGATGCACTGCTGTTTCCACTTTATTGACATTCTGGCCTCCCGCACCGGACGAGCGCATGAAACTGAGAGCTACTTCATCAAGAGAGACTGCTATCCTTTTTGCCGAGACGCTGTTCACGACCACAGGGATGAATTGGTTGAATGTTGCTTTATGGCAGCAAGTGTTTCCGGCCATGAGGAAAACCGGACACTCCGAATGCCCTGGCGGGCGGCTGAATCGCAATTATCCTCTCTGTCATCAATAAGAAGCAACTGTTCTGGCTGAACGCCACTGTCCGTCAACACATGCCGGAAGGCTTCATCACTGCTTTTCAGGCTGCCATACATGTAAGAAAGATAGTACCGCTCACGGTTAGCAAGATGAGGGACTGTGAGAGAGAGAAAGTCAAAATGCATTGGGTCGGTATCGCTCATAATCCAAAGACGGTGCTCTTCGCAGAGAGCTCTCACCCCCTCCAAAGCGCCTTCCAGCGGGGAAAAAATCTCCTGCCACGCCGTGATCATGCACTCCCGCTGCATATACCTGAGAAGTGGATCCTCAGCCATAAGATCAATGAATGCCGCAGGGTCCAAGAGGCCGCGATCCAGACGGCTCTTCAGTGCACCGACGCAGTATCTGTCAAAAATTTGAAGGGGAATCCGGTCGCCCGGAGCGGCAACGGCATTACAGAACGCATAAAAATCCACGCGCACCATAACATTACCGATATCAAGAAGAATAACGCCCATAAAATCCGCATCCTTTTTCAGGCCACAGAAACCTTAACCCATACCCACAGGAACAGGTGCAGAGGTACTCCCCGACTGATTGCCGGAATTGTACTCACGCAGGGCAACGGCCTTAGCCATCGCCTGTTGTGATTATTGCTGTAGGGGGAAACTGATGCTTGGGATGAGTACGCTCTCAGAGAGGAGTTACATTTCCTGCCTGAAGCCCCTTATCGCCCTGAGACACCTCCATGGTGACCTTCTGCCCTTCTACCAGGGTTTTACGACCGGAACCGTTGATTGCACTGTAATGCACAAACACATCTTTACCCTCGCTCTGCTGGATAAAGCCGTATCCCTTTTCCTCGTTAAACCACTTGACGGTTCCTTCAACCTGATTATCCATTATGTCCTCTTATTATGTTTACCGGAAAATCCGGCTTTGCCCAAGGGCGCACTTCTATTGCACCCTTAAGCATAATGTACTCACTCTCCAGTGAATCCAAAAGCAAGATTTGCAGTTTGCACTTCTTTTTAAAGCAAAAAATGCAAAAAAAACAGCCCCTGACCGCCCCCAGGGGTTAAAAACTGACTCCTCATGGGGTCGTTGTGACGCCCCAAATCTTAATTTTCCGATCGTCACTGCCGCTGACAATGGTCTTTCCGTCCGGAGAAATATCCACCGACTGCACCTCAAGCACATGGCCGCGATAGGTATGAAGCAGTTTGCCTGTGGCAGCATCCCAAAGCCTAACCGACTCATCATTGGCCACACTGGCAACCATTGTGCCATCAGGGCTGTAACAGAGTCCCCGAACCGCATCTTCATGAGCCTCAAGCACAAGCACTACACTGCCGCTGGCAGCGTCAAGAATCCTCACCTTTGCGTCGCGACCACCCAAAGCAATAAACCGATCATCAGGGCTGAAAGCGACCGTATGCGAAAGTTTGTCGCCGGTCATATAGTTGGCGATGTTTTTGCCTGTAGCCGCGTCCCACAGCTTGATAACCGGCTCCTCACCACAACTCACAATTTTAGTTCCGTCATGGCTATAGGCGAGGCTCTCGATATAGGATTTGTGTCCCTCGAATACCGCTGTCTCTTTGCCGGTTTCAACATCCCAAAGCCGTATGGTGGTATCGCGTGAGCAACTGGCCACTGTTTTGCTGTCGGGGCTGAACGACACCATGCGAACCGCGGTATTGTGCCCTTTGCACACATGACTGCAGGTTCCGGTGGCTGCGTCCCATATCCTGACGGTGCTGTCGGTACTTCCGCTGGCAATCCAACGCCCGTCACGGCTGTAGTCAATGCACTCAACCCAGGTCTCATGGCCCTTCATGGTATGGATGACCGACCCTGAAGCAACATCCCACAGCATAACCAGTTCATCGAACCCGCCGCTGGCAAGCTTTGTGCCGTCGGCACTGAAACGGACACCGAGAACCCTGTCAAGATGGCCCTCAAGCGTGGCCTTGAGGTTGTCATCTTCAATCACCTTCGGGAAGACCAATTCCTCCTCTTTTTTTCCAAAAAATTTTGACAGAAAACCCATGGTGTGTTCATTTAATTATTGCGTGCACAAAATCTGTAAACTTTCAACGACACATCTGTGCACAAAAATGTCTGTAGAATTTAAAAAAAATTATTCCCTTCACCCAAATCCCCGTTATTTACGAAAACTTATACCTTCGTCCTTTCCATTCAGCCCCGCTACTCCAAGCCATAAGACGGAACGAATTCAGAGCGATTGCAACAAGAACAAGCCTGGCAAGCGGGTCAAGCATCGCAAAAGCTACAGACTGGCGGAAACGGAATGCAATCAGCACGCGTGAGAGCAGCACCAGAACAATCTGAAGAAGCGGCAGAAGAAACTCCGCCAGCCCAAATGAACCTGCCACCACGGAAGTAAGCATAAAAATCCAGGGAGCAACGAAGAGCAGAAGGGTAAAAGAAATCATGCCGACAAGGCTCGGTATACTGTAGCTCAGACCGGCAAAAAGATTTTTGGAAAAACCCGCCCACACCTCCCGGAAATTCCGATACATTCTGCAGCTGAGGGCGTCGGTTCCATTAAAAGCCGCAACGCGCCCGCCCATTGACTTCACCTTCATGCAGAGCCACACATCCTCAACAAGGTTGCACCGGACAGCCTCATGCCCTCCGAAACGACTGTAGAAATCACGACGGAAAAGAATGAACTGACCGTTGGCAAAACAGAATGATGGGCGCTGGCTGCTTCTGACAAGCCGAAGAGGCAGCAGCGAAACCAGAATGACATAGACCATGGGAACAACGACCTTTTCCCAGAAGGAACCGAGCTCCTGAAAGGGAGTCAACGAGAGCATGTCGGCCCCTGATTCATGGAGGGCGGCCACCGACCGGGAAAGCGCGTCCGACTCATGCGCCGTATCGGCATCGGTAAACAGAAACATGTCGCCGCGGGCCTCACGCGCAAGCTGAAAACATGCCCAGCTCTTTCCATGCCATCCTTCCGGCAGCGGCTCCCCGGAATATGTGCGAACCCGGCCCCCACCGTCCGTTTCAAGCTGTCGAAGAATCTCAGCTGTGCGGTCGGTTGAGCCGTCATCAAGCACGAGAATCTCAAAATCGTGGTACTTCTGCCTCTGCAGCGAGCCAATGCAGCGTGAAATTGTGTCCTCTTCGTTGCGCGCGGGAACCAGAACCGATACCATCGGCCCGTTCCCCTCGCTACCCTCCCGGACCGGGGGAAGCGGACGAAGTTCAATGAGATTGGAAATCAGTATGGCCCCCAGCACAATGAGAGCACCGAGAACCAAAAGCTGGTAGAATAAAAGCATGGACAGCAAAAGAAAATGCACTCCCCGCCCCCCGGCTTACTGGGGACAAAAGCGCGGGGGAAGGCTTGTGGGGGTCAGTCAATCAGCTTGTTGATGTCGTACTCGAAAATACCCTCGGCGCCGGCTTTTTTTAGCTCGGGAATAAGCTTGCGGACCTCTTTTTCATGAACAATAACCTCAAGGGCTACCCACTGGTCATTGGCAAGATGGGAAACCGTCGGCTGGCGAAGTGCGGGAATCATACCGGTAATCGCGTCCAGAGCAGATTTCGGAGCATTCATCTTCAGCCCCACCTTGCCCTGAGCATTGATAGCCCCCTCGAGCATCAGTGCCATACTCTCAATTTTTTCCCGCTTCCATGGATCATCCCACGAACTTCTGTTGGCAATCAGCTTGGTGTTCGACTCAAGAATGGTCTCCACAATGCGAAGCTTGTTTGCCCGGAGTGAAGAACCGGTTTCTGTCACCTCCACAATGGCATCAGCAAGGTCCGGGGGTTTTACCTCCGTAGCGCCCCAGCTGAACTCAACCGCAGCATTCACACCATTCGACTCAAGATACTGCCTGGTGATGTTGACAACCTCCGTGGCAATGTGCTTTCCCTCTAAATCCTTCACCGATTTGACGGGAGAATTTTCCGGAACTGCAAGCACCCAGCGCACCGGCCGCATGGACGCCTTTGAATAGACCAGATCTGCAACCTCTACCACATCGGCTCCGGTTTCAATGATCCAGTCCTTTCCGGTAAGCCCCACATCAAAAGCGCCCAGTTCAACATAATGCGCCATCTCCTGTGCTCTTATGAGTATGGCTTCCAGCTCATCATCATCAATCGAGGGGAAATATGACCGACTCTGGACAGAAAAATGAAACCCTGCATTACCAAAAAGCTCTATTGTTGAATCCTGCAGACTCCCTTTCGGCAGACCAAGCTTCAGTACCTTATTCGAATTGCTCATTGTCATCCTGTTTAGCGTTATGACTCCTTCATTTGAAAAATTCCATGTTCAAATACCCCGTAAGGCGTCCCCCCCTCAATCCATGAACCGAGGTTGACATAGTGCGACCCCTTTCGCGACAGCTCCTTAAAGCAGCCCGAATGGTTGTGACCACAGAGAAAATAGTCGAACTCCTGCTGCCCTGCGAGCGACTCGGCATACTCCCAGAGCCTGTCCGTCTCCATCACCCGGTTCCCCGGCTTATGGGTTCGGCTGAGCCGTGAAAGCCACTTCATGAGCCCCACTGCCAGATCCGGATGAAATCCAGTCAACAGGCCGAGATTAAAACGGTTCCTCACAAAGCGAGCAAAAAACTTGTACCCCCCATCGCCCTCGCCAAGACCGTCGCCATGCGCAACAATGAACCGCCGCCCATCGAACTCAAATGAAAGAGGTCCGTCAACGGTGTCAACAGTTCTGACGCCCAGTTCGCGGTCGAAAAAATGGCCAAGATAAAAGTCATGGTTGCCCGGCAGATAAGTGACCCGAACGCCCCGTGCCGCAAGCCCCGACAATAAACACAAAAAACCCGTAAATCCCTTTGGAATCACATGGCGGAACTCCATCCAGTAATCAAACACATCGCCAAGCATATAGAGGGCGTCTCCTTCCCTGAAGCCGGCAAAAAGACGCGCGAGCCCCTCCAGTTTCCGCTGCTCCTCCCCTTCGTCCTGAAGTCCGAGATGAATGTCGCTGATGAAATAGATGGCCGCCATCGAATGCCAGTTCAGAAGTTCATGTTACAGGAAACTGGCCGCAGCAATGACGGTAACGGGTATGGCTATATTGTCAACCTCTCGGGGGCTCACCCCTTCAACCACCGTTGCAATCAGGGCGATGAGAATGATTCTGCCGGCGTCAAACGCCTCAGGCACAATCAGGTGCACAAAAAAGAGGCCGGCACCCACCGCTCCCGCGAAAAAGGCAAGACTGCCCTCCACCGTCTTGGGGCTCATAACCTCATACTTGATTTTTCCATAACGGGTGCCAACAATCGGCGCAAGACCGTCACCCCAGCCAAGTATGGCCATGGCCAGCACACCCTCGAATTGTTTGTAGTACACGGTGCCGCAAATCATGGCCACCGCCACGAAGTACAGGGTACCTCGAAGAAGCTCTTTCCGCTCACCTGTGCGGGTCATGGTTTTCACTGCCTGATCGTCATCAGCGGCAAACAGCCCTTTCTGTAAGAGAAGCAGCGCCCAGACGGCAAACACGGCAACATTGAGATACTGCGTCCAGTCGCCATCAATGAACAGGGGAAGAAAAATAATGACCGAGCCGGCGCAGATATGGGTAATTTTGCGGCTGATATCCCGAGGAAGTCCGCGTTTGGTCACCAGATAATCCATGAGAGGAGGAACGCTGAAAACATAGGCAAACGAAAGCAGCGCTGCAAAAGCGTTATGCTGAAGAGTATCCATGGGGCTCTTTAGTTAAAGCGGATTAAAAATTATGCCTGCATGTATTTGACGCCTATCATTCCTGCAATGATCAGGTTATTGACCAGAAAAAGCACATTGTTGGCCACCTGAAATCTCAGAAAGGTATTGTGTTCCTGCACATCGCTCTTTCCTATGGCATTGCCGAAGCCGTCATCAACAGCCCCCTGCATAAATGCTATCCCCCCTTTGGGATCCATCAGTAGCTGAGCCTGTATGACAACATTCACCCCAAGACCCAAAATCACAAGCACCATCGGCACAGTGAATCCCCAGGTGAACGAAAGCCAGGCCAGAACAGCAAAAACCACATCAATAATGGCAAAGGCCACCAGAAAGGTGTTTCTGGAACCAATCATGACGGGGAGTGACTTGAGCCCCCCCTCACGGTCCCCCTCGACTGATTTAAAATCATTGAGTATTATCAACGCAACGGCCATGAAGAAGTTCAGGGCTGCAAGCCAGACGATTTCAGGACGAATGTCACTGAACAGTGCATTGCCCGAAAGAAAGGTGACAAAACCATACGAAAACCCGGCACTGGGGGCGGAAGCGAAAATGTTCTTTTTCAGCTTTAAAGGTGGGGCGGAATAGATGTAGGCGACAAAGAGAGCGGAAAAAATCATGCCCATGATGACCATCCCGCGAAATCCTCCTGTATCAAGACCAACATAGATGCCTATCCCAATGGCAAGAAGCAGGACGACAATACAGTTCATGAGAGCCTCTTTCTTGGTCAGCCGTCCTGAAGGGATCGGCCGGGTCGGCTCATTGACCATATCAAGCTCAAGATCGAAATAATCATTCACGGACTGGCTGAACCCGGTGCCAAGTGGCCCGTACATTAAAAAAACAGCCAGCAGAATGAGAAAATCGTGGGGAGTCGCCTGCATTGATCCTGAGGCCATGGCGCCGCATGCAAGACCGGGAAACACGCTTATCCAGGTAACCGGATCAAGCAGTTCAAGATGTGCTCTGAGTTTGTTGACGAATCCGGATGCCGGAGATGTTGCCATGTGTTACTGCACTCCTGAAGCCTGAATGGGGCTGTTACATTGAGAAAAAATGATTAAGCAATGTAAACAAATACCCTTCAAGAATAAAACACAGGCAGCACCCCTTTGTTGACTCCACTGAGCGTTACGGATGATGCTTTTGAGATAAGAACCCTCACAAGATCGCCCGGACGGGCCTCGCCCCGATCAAACACCACGGCCCGATTTGTCTGGGTCCTCCCTATCAGCTGCTCCGCCGAGCGACGGCTTTCCGACTCGGCAAGCACCTCAACCACCGAACCCACAGCCTCCTGCAGGAGCCCGGCAGAAACACTCAACTGCAGGTCAATAATCTCCTGCAGTCTCCGCTTCTTCACTTCCAATGGGACCGTATCCTCCAGCGTTTTCCATGCCGCCGTTCCGGGGCGCGGCGAATAGTAGAACATGAACGCGGCGTCATAACGAACCTCCCGCAAGAGAGTGAGGGTTGCCTCATGGTCCTCATCCTCCTCACCACAGAAACCCGCAATGATGTCGGTTGTGAGGGAGACCCCCGGAATACGGCTGCGAAGAAGGGCCACTGTGTCACGGTACTCTTCAATACCGTGGCCGCGGTTCATCCGCCCAAGAACCCTTGTAGAACCCGACTGAACCGGCAGATGGACATGGCTGCAGATGTTCCGACTTTCGGCTATGGTTTCAACGAGATCACGGGAAATATCTTTGGGATGCGAAGTGGTAAAACGGATTCGGCAACCGGGAGCCTCCATGCTAACGGCACGGAGCAGCGAGGCAAAATCCCTGCCCCCCTCCAGATCGGCATAGGAGTTCACATTCTGACCGAGCAGGGTGATTTCACGATACCCCCCGTCCACAATCCTGCGAACTTCATCCATAACTGCCCCAAAAGGCTGACTGTGCTCACGGCCTCGGGTAAAGGGGACAACACAGAAAGCACACATGTTGTTGCACCCGCGCATGACCGGCACAAAAGCTCCCACCCCTTCCGGGCGCTGAGGGTCAATGCCGGCATATGTTTCCTCAATCCTGAAATCAAACGCCGCGGGCCGGTTGCCGGCTGCAGCATCCTGAAGCAGTACGGGTAGGGTTCGATAGGTATCGGGGCCGGCCAGAAAATCAATTGCGGGAAACATCTCAAGCATTTCTCTCTTAAGATGTTGCGGCACACAGCCAGCCACCCCCACCAGAAGTGATTTTTTTCGCTTTTTGGCACCCCGAAGGAACTGCAGATAATGGGTTATCCGCTCAACGGCATTCTCCCTGACGGCGCAGGTATTGAGAATTACAATGTCCGCTTCCTCTTCGCTGCCAGCAACCCTGTATCCAACATCCCGAAGGATTGCCGTGATGATTGAGGAATCCGCCAGGTTCATCTGGCAGCCGAAGGTATTGATATAAAACGACCGTCCTGTCTCGTTCTTCATACTATAAGTCAGGACCCGAAATGGAGATGCTTGAACTTGCCAAGCAGGCTTTCGGCCTCATCTTTGCACTGACCGCATACCGTTCCGAGCTTGGTCCGCTCCTGCAGCTCAAAATAGGTTCGTGCCCCTTCCAGCACAGCCTCTTCAATGTCGTGATCGGTAATGTTCATGCACTGGCAGACAATTTTCGCCTTCTCCTCCATCACTCTGTCTTCCATGCCATTGCGCACATAGTAGTTGTTGATGGCCGCGCGAAGCGCCTTGTCGCCCAGCACCGAACAGTGAATCTTGTTCTCGGGAAGACCGCCGAGCGCTTTGGCAACATCCTTTGGCGAAACATTGAAAGCCTGCTCAAGCGTCATCCCTTTCACCATCTCCGAAAGAATGGAGGTACTGGCAATTGCGCTGGCGCAGCCATAAGTTTTCCACTGGCAGTCTGTAATGACCTGCTTCTCAGCGTCAACCATTATCACCACCATCATCTGGTCGCCGCACTGCAGGTTGCCCTCCATGCCCACGCCGTCAAACGCATCGATATCCTCACCCTGCATAATGTTCTTCGGGTTCATAAAATGCTCTTTCAGTGTCTCGCTGTATGCCCACTCACCTGCTTGCAGCATGTGCTCCTCCTTTTATGTATGCCGTTGACATGTTTCTGACTCTTGAAATTGTACCCGGCAGAACATCCAGCAGATATTCCACCTCTTCCATCGTTGTCTCCCTGCCCATGCTGATTCGTATCGACCCATGCGCCCGCTCCGCATCCGACCCTGTAGCAAGAAGCACATGGGAAGGATCAAGCGAGCCCGACGCACATGCCGAACCGGTTGACACGGCTATCCCCTCCAAGTCCAGATAGAGAAGGATAGACTCCCCCTCTGCACCCGGGAAGGAGACATTGAGCGTTCCGGCCAAAGACTTGGTCGGGTGCCCGTTAAAATAGATGTCATCAATCCGCTCTTCAATACCTTTCCACAGCACCTCTTTCATACCAAGAAGACGAGCCTCCTCGTCATGCATTTCGAGTGCGCGCATTTCTACAGCCCGTGCCATGCCGAGAATACCGAGGGTATTTTCAGTCCCGGCGCGTCGCCCTTTTTCCTGATGGCCACCTCGAATCAGCGGACAATAGGGAATTCCCTTCTTGACGAAGAGCGCTCCCACACCTTTAGGACCGTAAATCTTGTGAGCCGACATGGTCAGGAAATCAACACCCAGCTCGCGAACATCAACGGGAATCTTGCCAACCGCCTGTACCGCATCGGTATGCATGAATGCTCCGCTCTCGTGAACCATTTCAGTGATTGCCCCAATATCCTGCATAGTGCCAATCTCATTGTTGGCCATCATCACCGACACCAGACCCACATGGTCTCCCAGCATCCCTTTCAGCTGGTCAAGATCTATACGGCCGTACTGGTCAACATCGAGATACTCAACATTGACCCCGCGATGCATAAGGCACTCCGAAGTTTCCAAAACACAGGGGTGTTCTATTTTCGTCGTGATGATTGAATTGCGCATGGAGGTACCGGGAATGCACTGGCTTGATGCGCAGACAAAGAGCGAGAGAACCGTATTGTTCGCCTCTGAACCACTTCCCACAAACACCACTTCCTGGTCATCTGCGCCAATGAACTGCGCAACTTTGTGGCGTGCATCCTCAACATTTGCCCGAGCCTCGCGCCCCCAGGAATGCATGCTGGAGGGATTGCCGAACATGTCCATCGCAGCCATCATTTCCTTCTTCACCTCCGGATGAAGAGGCGTTGTGGCATTGTTGTCAAAATAAGCCTTCATTGCACTTCCTACTTTATTTTAAAAACCTGTTCAGTCCTCCTCAAACAGCCAGGTGGACAGATATCTTTCACCGCTGTCGGGAAGGAGTACCACAACCGTCTTCCCTTCCATCCCCTCCCTTCGGGCAATATCGAGCCCCGCCTTCAGTGCGGCACCTGACGATATTCCCACAAGAATCCCCTCCTTCAGGGCCAGTTCCCGAGCGGCATCGCCCGCATCTTCGCCCTTCACCCTCACAACTTCGTCTATAATCTCCATGTTCAGCACCGGCGGCACAAACCCTGCCCCGATACCCTGAATTTTATGGGGGCCCGGCTGCCCGCCCGACAGTACCGGCGAATCCTCAGGCTCAACGGCCACAATCCTCACTCCCTTGCAGTTCGCCTTCAGCACCTCGCCAACACCGGTAATGGTGCCTCCGGTTCCCACTCCCGCAACAAAAAAGTCAATCGAACGATCAGTGTCCTCCAAAAGTTCTACAGCAGTCGTCCGGCGATGCGCCTCAGGGTTGGCAGGATTGCTGAACTGCTGCAGCATAAGGCTCCCGGGAATCTCCTCCAGAAGCCGCTCCGCCTCTGCGATAGCCCCCTTCATCCCCTCCGAACCCGGCGTAAGCACCAGTTCCGCGCCCAGAATCTTCATCAGGCGCCGCCTCTCCACACTCATGCTGTCGGGCATCACCAGCATCAGCCGAATGCCCTTTGCCGCACAGGCAAATGCCAGCCCCACTCCGGTATTGCCACTTGTCGGCTCAACAAGAATCGTCTCGGGTCCTATCCCGCCTGAGCTCTCCGCATCTTCAATCATCGACACCGCTATACGGTCCTTCACGCTCGACATGGGGTTGAAGGACTCAAGCTTCACCAGCACCTGCGCCCTGCAGCCTTCGCTGATGCGACGCAGTCGCACAAGCGGCGTGCGGCCTATTGTTTCAGTAATGCTGCCATAGATGGTTTGCATGGGCAAGTGAACTCAACGGAGCCTGTTTAAAAAAAGGGAAAATACCCAATAAACTGTTTCCATCACAACGCCACCGGCTTTTAATGGCCAGCCATACCTCCGCCATGACAATTGTGAACTCCAGAAACAGTATACAGTATGCAATCACAAAAGGACAACAATAAATTCCATTTAGTCAGACTTTTATAGTCTTATTTCAATAACCAACAAAGGCGGCCTTTTCAACCGCTCGTCCGGAACTGCCTGCAGAATGTGCTCCAGAAGGAACTCACATCTGTTGCAATGGTTCCGGTGAAGCTCTGCCGCCTCAGCCACTAAACCAGCCGAAGCAGTTGAATCACGGACAGCCGCCGAAGAGAGCTTTTCTTCATGGCCACCTGAGAAAAACGAGACCGCTCCGGCAACAATAACAAGCAGTGCGGCAAGTGCCATAATGATATAAACAATGTTCTTTTTACCGAAACCCCGCACAAAAAAATAGAAATCACTGTTCCGGAACGCAGCAGGAGAGGATAACTTCAGATAATCGGAAAGACCGGTCTCCTTCAGCCCGATAAGAACCCCCAGCTCACGACGGCAAGCATTGATACGCTCATCATCACCAACGCCCATCTCCCGAGCATACTCCTTTATATAAGCAAACACATATGCGCACGAAAGAAAAGAAAAGTCCCCCATCCTCAAGCTTTGAAAGATGATGTTCCTATATTTTCAGGAGGCGGCTGACTTCATGAAGCGACAGTCCTCGAAAAATCCTTGCCGCCTTAAGCTCAACGGCAATCCTCGCCAGTGCTGAATCTGGTGATAGAGGGGCTGACATAATCACAGTTCTCGTTTGCTGCTACAATGGAGGAAAGACAAAAATCTTTTACATATAAAACATTTTTTAATGGGTTTTTATACAGCACACAATATTCATTAACCACACAAAAACCCACAACCTTTTTTTAGAAAAAATGGGTTAAACGCAATCAGTCAGTTCCATAAGAAGAGAGATATGACCATTTCAAGTCGCCCTCTTCTCTGAGTTTCTGCAGCGCCAGTGAGCCCGAAACGGTTGACTGCATTGCGCCTCCTATCTCACCCCGCAACTGCTTCTGTTCCTCATTGCTGAAACGCTTCCAGACAAGAAAAACCCTGTCGTGCGGATAAAAAAGCTTGTGGCGAATGGAACCGTCATGGTCCCGCACAGAGTAGAATACAATGCGCGAGTCGCCGGGAGGAAGTGCTGCGGCGGTCTGTATAATCACAAACTCCTTGAACGAATGGAGATAGGAAAACCGGTGCGTCTCTAGCCAGTCGGCCCCGTGAAGAGGCAGATGAAACGGAAGAGGGTCGTCTGCAACAACCACAATGCGACTGTAGGGCTGCAGGGAGGAAAGAAGCGGACGAAAAAGTGCGCGTTCAAACCACTCTCTCTCCCCCCCCTTGAGGGGAGCAATCCTTTTACCCTCAGCCAGTTCACGCCTGATTCCCTCCACTGCAATGCCGGGAGTATGCAGCGAATCAAACGCTGCAATGCTTCCAACAATCTGGAGATGATGCTTTCCAACCACCATAACTGCAGCAAGACTGTCGGAAAAAATGGGACGAACAATCGCCTGGTCCACGCCCAGAGTTTCCTGCACCGTTCGGAGCGTCACTGGATTGAGCGCAAGGGCTGAAGCAATCGCCGGCTCCCGCACCCTCACGGAGGGGAGAAGTTCAAACAGTCTTCCCCGCTTCATATTGAGCGCCTGATCGGTCGCCCGGTTTATCTCCAGCCCCAATGCATTGCGCGCCATATCAGCCTTGCGCTGCGTAAGGCCTGAAATTTCAATCAACAGCCGAGAAACTTCAGCCTCAAGCTCCGAAGCATTCCCTCCACCAAGCTTGAACTCCTCACCGCCGCGCATGACGGATCGCCCGAGCCGCATCATTCCCGTTCGCTGAGCCGCATCAAAGAGTTCGAGAATTCTGGGATTCTTCAAAAGAAAACCATTGAGACGAAACGCAGCACTGTTCTCCCGGGCAAGCATGGCAGGCGAGGGATAGGGCGGAGCGCTCTGCCATGCTGCCGCAAATCCCTCCTCCAGAGCACTGATGCGCTCATTGTCGGTGAGGCCACCGGCCTCCGAAAGCATAAAGAGTGCCGAAGCACGGGCATAGGAGAGGTTATGCGCATCAAAATAAGCCGCCACCTCGCGGAAGGGATCCTCTTTTCGGACAATTGCCGCATTGGACTCCAGACGCAACACCTGATACAGCAACCTGTCGCCCGACCTTTCCGCCAGGCTGAGTGCCCGGAACAGCAGAAAACTTGCATTCCGCTGATGCCTGTCGAGCAACTGCAGACTTGAAGCGGCAGCACGAAGTGCGCGGGCGCGCACTGCCGGCTCCCCCTTCATCCCAAACACGCGGCCCGACTCCAACACTATCTTCTGAGCCACCTTTTCGCCGTCCTCACTCACCGCCGCCGAATCCGTCAGCCTGCATCGCAAAATACCCGCCCACGCCTCAATTCGCACCGGAGCAGGATTCCGCCACAGGGTCATTGGCCTGTACAGCAACACTGCGCCTTTCGTATCGCCACTCTGAAACAGCAAAGCAGCAAGCCTCATCTGCACCGCAGGCCCGGGAGCACGAACGCCACGAAGAGCATCGGCTGCTTCAGCAAACCTGCCCAGTTCACCAAGCCATGCCGACTTGTCCACAAGGATTGCCGTCCGCACTGAATCTGGCACGCTCCCCTCCCCAAAACCCTCAAGAACCGAAGTTGTTGCAAGCGCTGCATCATACGACCCCATCCTCCCCTCCAGCCCCCGTTTGGCAACAAGAGCAAGAACCGCACCTTCAGAAGGAGGGTCGAGAGATTCAAGCGCCAGCCCCCGATCATACAGTTCAATGGCCTTTGCATACTCCCCGTGCCGGCCAAGCTCGGACGCCTTTCCGTAGATCTCCGAAGGAGTTTCTCCCGATTTCTCTGGTGAAGAGCACCCGGCAAACAGCAGAAAAATGACCAGGATAGCCATTCCCGGCCTTAAAGGCTGGCAATGAATGTTCATGACACGGAGCCTCCAGCTCCCTTGGATAAGGGTATTATGATTGTGTGTGATTGTAATAATAGTCAACACAACGCCGCCCGCCAAACAGCACCAAGAAACAACAGACCGAACCCAGAAAAAGTTGTATCCTCTCCCTATACACCCTCAAAAAGGAATGTCGTCTGCACTTTGATGAAGATGGCTATATTGTTGTAAAGGATATTGATTCAGGCGCGCTCTGCCTGATGATGCCGAGCTTTTTCAACTCAATGAACGAAATGGACTTCTACCTTCTTGATGCCCTCATTCTCTTCTCGCTGATTGCCGCAAACGGCTTTTTCTCAATGGCTGAATTCGCCATTATCTCTTCCCGAGCCAGTCGCCTGCATGAACTGCGTGACGCAGGCCATGAATCGGCCGACATTGCCCTGAAGCTGCTTGAAAATCCAGGGAAATTCCTCTCGGCCATTCAGGTTGGCATAACACTGGTCAGCATCCTTACCGGAGTGTTCGGTGGTATGGCGTTTTCCGCACCGCTCGGTGGCGTGATGACGGCTGTTCCGCTGCTTGCCCCCTACAGCACCCAGCTGGCACTTGGGTTAGTGGTTGTTACGATTACTTTTATAACACTTGTTGTGGGTGAGCTGGCGCCGAAAAAAATCGCCCTGCAGCATCCCGAGAAAATAACACTGAAAATAGCGGGATCAATTGATCTGCTCTGCCGGCTGAGTGCACCAGCTGTAACCCTCATCAACGGGTCCACCAACCTGCTACTCCGCACGCTTGGCGTCAAAAGTAGCGAAAAGCCTCAGGTAAGCGATGAAGAGGTGATGCTCATGATACGGCAGGGAGCAAAAAAAGGGATTTTTGAATCGGTTGAGTACGACATGATCGCACGGATATTCCGGCTGAGCGACAAGCAGGCAAGCGCCATGATGACTCCCCGAAGTGAAACCGACTGGCTCGACCTCGACAAAAGCGACGAGGAACTCAACTCCGTCATTCTAGCAAGTGGCCGTTCGCGGTTTCCGGTTGCCGAAAAAAACCTCGACAACCTTCTGGGCATTGTCCGCTCGGTCGACCTGGTCAGTTTTCAGCTGACTGGCCGGGGAGGGCTCCGAGATGCCATCCGTGCCTCAATGAAAATCCCCCTCTTTGTGCCTGAGTCGGTTCCGGCCTTTCATGTACTGGAGCTGTTCAGAAAAAACCGCGTCCATCTGGCGCTGGTTATTGACGAACATGGCTCCATTCAGGGCACCATCACCCTTACCGATGTGCTTGAAAGCATTGTGGGGGATGTGCCGGCCGATGACAGTGAAGAAGACGAACACCGGATTGTGCGTCGTAGCCTGCGAACATGGCTTGTTGATGGTCTTTTACCCGTTGACGAATTTCTCGGAACATTCGAGCTGGAACCCGACGACTTTTCGGAAGAAAAAGATGCCCCTTACGAGACAATGGGCGGCTTCATGATGACCCGCCTCGGCGAGGTTCCCTCAGTCGGCGACCCGCTACAGTGGCACAACATCAGTTTCCGAGTCATCAAAATGAACGGACAGAGGGTAGAACGCATTCTTGTAGAGTTCAATGCCGAAACGGCCGATTCTATAAACCGAAAACAGGGCGACATATGATTGCAGACGGAACACAGGCACCCGACTTCACCCTGCCCGACCAAGAGGGCGGAATGATTGCACTCTCCAGCTTTAGAGGCCGAAAAGTGTTGATCGTTTTTTATCCGGGGGATGACACTCCGGTATGCACCGCGCAGCTCTGCGACTACCGAAACAATGTGACCGAGTTCACCAAAAGGGGCATTGCCGTACTCGGCATCAGCGCCGACAGCCCCGAATCACACAAAAAGTTTGCGGCAAAAAACCAACTCCCCTTCACGCTGCTCAGCGACAGTTCGAAAAAAACCGCTGAGGCATACGGGGCGCTCGGATTTCTGGGTATGTCACAACGGGCATATGTACTCATTGATGAAGAAGGCAGGGTACTGCTCGCATACAGCGATTTTCTGCCAATCACCTACCAGCCGATGAAGGATCTGCTGTCGCGAATTGACGGGGCATAAGGCGATCTCCGACTTTTTTTTGTATCTTCGCAGACAATTTTTTTTAGTAAACACTCTAATGCAGCCCACTCCAATGGAAAGAACCCTTACCATCCTCAAGCCCGACTGTGTAAAAAAGCAGCTTATCGGAGCCGTCGTCAACCAGATTGAACGCGCAGGCTTCCGTGTGGTTGCTATGAAAAAAATCAGACTCACAAAAGAAACCGCCGGCGAGTTCTACGGCGTTCATCGCGAGCGCCCCTTTTTCGGCGAACTGGTCGACTTTATGTCTTCAGGCCCCTGCGTACCGATGATTCTTGAAAAAGAGAACGCCGTTGCAGATTTCCGCGCCCTGATAGGCGCCACCGACCCTGCCGAAGCCAAGGAAGGCACCGTGCGCAAACTGCACGCAGACAGCAAGGGCGAAAATATCGTCCACGGTTCAGACTCAGCCGAGAACGCCACCGTTGAAGCCAGCTTCTTCTTTGCAGCTGAAGAGGTTGTCAGAAACAACTGAACTTTATAAGCTCCAAAATAAAAAGAGAAAGGCGGCCAATGGCCGCCTTTCTCTTTTTATCGCTCACGATTACTCACTCGTCGTTACTGACTGTTGAGCGCCCTTTGATGTCGCGAAGTGAATCGCTGAACGCGTCCCCGTACATTTCCCATACCGTCATAAAAATGGCTGCAATGATGGGGCCGATAATGAAACCGAAAAGCCCAAAGAGGCCAATACCTCCAAGCGTTCCAAAAAATATAAACAGTTCGTGCAACTGTGTGTCGCGCCCAATAAGAATGGGGCGGAGAATATTGTCAATCTGGCCAACCACAATGCTGCAGAACAGCAGAACTCCGAGCGCCTGCGGGTAATGGCCCACGAAAGCCAAGGAGATGGCTGCAGGAACCCAGACCAGAGGGGGGCCGAGCACCGGCACAACGCTGAGCACCGTCATCATGGTTCCCCAGAAGAGAGCGCTTTCAATTCCTGCGATATGGAGCGCCAAACCGGCAAGCGTGCCCTGCACCACACCCACAATCATGGTTCCTTTGATTGTAGCTCGTGTGACGGAGAGAAACTTGTCGAGCAGACGCTGCTGGTCGGCGTCCGACAGTGGCAGATAGTACAGTATGGTTTCCAGGAGCGAACGGCCGTCACGAAGGAAAAAAAACACGGTATAGAGAAAAATGAAAAAGAGGAACAGTTCGTTGACCGCTGAATAGGTAAACGAAAAGAGCGTATTGAAAAGCACCGATCCGGTTTTTGAAGCAACTTCGCTGACGCGCTGCATAATATCTTCGCGGTAGACCACCATCTCTGGATAAAAAGGAAGCGACTGCAGCTGCTGGCCAAGGAACGCCGGCTCCAGTATCTGCCGTATCCATGGGGCCGCCTGACGGCTTATTTCCACAGCCTGTATGGCCACAATACCCAGCAGCAGAACCAGAGGCAAAAAACCCATAATGAAAATGGTCAGCATGGTGATGCCCGCACTCAGGCTTTTACGCCCACCGACCCAGACAAGCATCCTGTTGTAAAGCGGCATTGCAAGCGCCGAAAAGATGGCGGCCAGAAAAATTGCCATGAGGAAATAGCGTATCATGACAAAAAATATGGCAGAGATAAACAGGACAATGACGAGAAGGACGACCCTGTTTGCTTTAATACTGCTCATAATGCTGTTCGTTTCGTTTTCCTGTCCCATTCTTCACCCTCAATATAATTCTTACAGCCATTCTCCGGAATCTTCTTCAAGAAGCTGCAAGCGGACCATGGCAGCAGCAAACAGTGCCGCGGTTTCAGCCCTGAGAATAGAGCGGCCTAAAGAGACGGTACTGAACCCCGCCGCTCTGGCCTCCTCTGCCTCTTCCCGGGTGAACCCCCCCTCGCCCCCAATCAGGAACAGTGTATTTTTCCCACTGTACCGCGTCCTGATAGGCACCTCTTTGCTCTCTTCATAGGGCATCAGCCGAATGTCATACCCTTCAAGCGCAAGTACGCTCTTGAAAGGAAGCGGCCCGATGATTTCCGGCAGGTGAAAACACTTTGACTGCCTTGCCGCCGAAAGGATGATGTTGTTCCACCGCTGGAGCTTGCCGGCAAGCTTCTCCCCGGATGGCTGACTGACCGTTCTGTGCGAAATCATCGGGATAATGGCACCGACGCCGAGTTCCGTGGCTTTTTCAAGAAACATGTCAAACCGGGCAGGAGCCTTCAGCATAGAGAGGGCAACTGTCACTTGCGTGGCCGGCCGGAGCACCACGCTTCGGCTGAGAACCTCCCCGTCCAGCGACCTCTTGCCGACTGAAACAATTCCAATCTCCACCACTCTGCCGGTTCCGTCGGTAACCTTCAGTCTGTCGCCGGTTTTTTTCCTCATCACCCTAGCAATGTGGTGAAACTCGTCCCCTTCAATCCGAAGCGTGGCGATTTCATCGGCAAGGGTTCCCCGAGGGATATAAAAAAGCTCCATTATAATTTTTACTCCTTTACAGCAAGCGCAACCGCAGCAAGTGATATACGAGCGGCACCGACACCAAGAAGCGCTCCGGCCGCAGCCGCCATTGTGGCCCCGGTGGTTACCACATCGTCAACCAGCAGCACATGCATCCCCTGCACATCGCCGATTGCCTTGAATGCCCCCTCAAGATTCACCCTCCTCTCGACCGCCGAAAGCCCGGTCTGCGACCGTGTGTTGCGCCGCCTCCGAATCGCCCGATGCATAAGGGGCCTCTCTATCCTTTCAGCCAGCGGGCGGGCAATGACTTCCGACTGATTGTAGGTCCGCTCAATTTTCTTCAGCGGATGAAGCGGCACCGGAACCACACAGTCAATCCCTTCCGCACTTCCGCTCGCTGCCACCATTTCGCCAAGCTCCCGACCAAACACCGTACCAAGGGAAAAGAGCCCTCCATACTTCATGGAATGCAGTGCGCTCTGCAGCGGACTTTTCTTATGGAAGAGATAGCGGCACCACCCCCGATCAAATGAAAAAGAGGAACCGAAACGGTCGGCAATCGTGCTTCTCAACATCCCCTCACCTTCCGATGATAGTGCAAAGGGATCGAATTCCGCACGGCAACTTCTGCAGAAACCCGACTCGCCCTCCATGAGAAGCCGACTGCAGACAGCGCAAACATTGGGAAGAAACAGATGAAGAAGCTGCTTGAACATGGCGTTCTTTCTACCCCGGCTCAGGATTCGTTGAAGCAGAGAGCCGCAGCACCATGCACGCCGGCCCTGTTACCGAGTGCTGCGGGCACAATCTGAAGTCCCTCCTGCATTGAGGGCAGAGTCGAGCGGCGCAGCTGGCTGAGTGCCGGTTCAAACAGCAGCTCACCCGCGCCTGAAATCCCGCCGCCTATCACAAACTTCCTGATATCCATCAGCGCCGTCACATTGGCGAGCCCCGTACCGAGAATGGTACCGACCCGTTTCCACACGCCAAGACAAACTTCATCGCCATTGAGCGCAGCCGCTTCAATATGGCGGGGGGAAAGACGCTGCAGATCATTGTCGCAGTATTCCACAACCGAAGAACCCGAGGGGCTCAAGGCAATCATACGGCGGGCAAGATCCACAATCCGCTCCTTGCCGATAAGCCCCTCAATAGTGCCACGAATGCCGGCATGAAGATCGGACCCTTCATAATCCACAATCATAAACCCTATTTCACCTGCAGTGCCGTTCGGGCCGTGGTATAGCTGCCGGTTGAGCACAATGCCCCCTCCAACTCCGGTGCCGAGCGTCACCATAAGAAAATCCTGAAACTCCCTTCCAGCACCGTACACCGCCTCGCCGAGAGCCGCCGCATTGGCATCGTTGTCAAGAAAAACAGGGACCTTGAGCCCCGCATTCTCATCGAGATCCTTCTGAAGCTCATCACGAAGTGCAACCACCTCCCAGCCGGGAAGGTTCGGCGGATAACTGAGAGTCCCCTCCGTGCGGTCGACAGCTCCGGGAACTCCGAGTCCGATGCCACAAAAATCAGCAGGATCGAGCGTCACCGAAGCACTCCGATAAAGGTCGCCGGCAATGGAGGAAATCTGGCGGACAATGCCTGCCGGCCCCCCCACCGTATCTGTAGGTACCACAGAGGTACTCAACACACCCATCTCGCGGCCCGCCATCGCCGCCTTCACAGCCGTACCCCCGAGATCGATGCCTATTGCCCATTGGGACATACGCCGTTCCCTGTTAAAAATTAACTGTTGAAAGGCCTGATGAATTTCCGACCGTGTTTACCTGAATCGAAAAAGTCGAGGATTTCAACAATTTCAGGTTCTTGGGGAAAGTCCGTACGAACCTTTTCAAGAGCGTTGCTCAGAATCAGCCCCGATTGGAAAAGTACCCTATAGGCGTCCTTAATGAGTGTGATGCTGTCGGCAGAAAACCCTCGCCGCTTCAGCCCTATAGCGTTCAGTCCCTCATATCGGAACGAGGCGTGGCCTCCCGCCATCACAAATGGGGGAACATCGAGAGCTGCGCGAGAAATGCCGCCAACCATGGCATAGCGACCGATACGAACAAACTGGTGAATGCCCGCAAGACCACCGACAACAACATAATCACCAACCTCGCAATGACCACCAAACTGCACCGAGTTGGCAATCACCACATGGTTACCGATAACACAGTCGTGGCCAGCGTGCACATAAGCCATAATCAGGCAGTCCGATCCAACAACCGTTTTACCGCTGGCCATGGTACCGCGATTCAGGGTAACACACTCCCTGATAACGGTGCGGTCGCCGATGAACAACTCGGTTTTCTCTCCTTCGAACTTAAGATCCTGAGGTTCCCCAGCAAGCACAGCGCCGGCATGGATACGGCATCCACTTCCGATGCGGGTACCGGACGCTATATGCACATGAGGGCCAATAATGGTACCCTCGCCAATTCGGACATCATCCTCAATAACCGTAAAAGGTCCGACTTTGACGCCCTTTGCGATTTCCGCACCGGGGTCTATCACCGTATTTGCATGAATACTGCTTTGCATTGGGGTTCACTCCTTCATTTTTTCAAACTCCTGACGAAGCCGCGGTTCATGAAGTGCCGCACCGAGGCTGTCAATAACCCTTCCGGCCTCCTCCATTCGCCCCATCGCCCGGTAAGCCCTTGCAATGGAATAGAAAAGCCTCGGGTTACGGGCGGGCGTTGTCTTGGAGCCCAGTTTTTCAAGGTAAGCAATATAGATGGAAGCTCCCTGTTTTTCGCCAAGTCGGGAGTAAAGGGCAACAGCAGAACCCGCCAGCTCTCCGTTCAGCCCGAAACGCTCCGGTGGAAGCATTGCTGTTGCGGTATCAAGAACCTCCAGCGCCAACTCCCCCCTCTTCAGGGTCCGGCTGCCTCCGGACGGCACTGGAACCGAAATGCTCTTCATTGGCTCATCGGCAAGATCAAGGGCAAGACGGATAAGCAGAGGCGAATAATTGGCCGCAAGACGCAGGGAGGTCTCCTCAAGAAACACCGCAGGGTCGGCAAGATTCCGGTACTTGTAAACCCCCGAAAGATTGGCATAGAGCCTAACAGGATCAACAAAACTCATGGGATCAACGCTTTTCAGCGGCACCACTTTTGAAACCAGTCCGTCAAGACGCAGATAGCGCTCAAGCCCCATCATGCCGTCGGGGTCGACTGTCAAGGCAAAATAGATAGGCCTCGCGCCGAAATTGTTCAGTACAATATCATACACAGCAATGTCCTGCGGCCGCAGATAGCCCTGGCCTCCATAAATCAGACCGGGCTTAATTTTCCAGTTGATGCTCTCCAACGGCATGGAGGGCAGCCTGAGCCCATGCTCCCGAGACTCCCTTTCCAGCGCTCTGGCGGCTCGGGAGGAGGGCAGTTCAACCGAAGCTGAATCCATGGGAACATAGGTAATAGCCTCGAGTTCCTCATTGGTAAGGCTGAAAAGCAGCGGCCGAGCACCCCGTGGCGAGGTGTTTTTGAGCTGCTGGAGGTACCAGCCTGTATTGGCAAGGCTCAAATTCACCACCCGTACATCGGTCCGTATCCCCTCCACCTCCTGCAGGTACCAGAGAGGAAAGGTGTCATTGTCGCCATTGGTAAAGAGAATGGCGTCCCTTTCGCAACTCTGAAGAATGTTCCATCCCCAGTCCCACGAAACAAAGTTGCCTGAACGGTCGTGCGCCCGGTAATTCGCCTGCAGCATGCGTCCGTTCACAAGAAGCGCAAGAACAGTCACCATCAGCACCGAGAGCAGAAGCCGTGATCTCTTTTCCGGGTGCTTAAGCATGGCGGCAAGCTGATACCAGAGGCTTTCAACGCCTATACCTATCCAGAGCGCGAAAGCAAAAAAACTGCCCGCATAGCTGTAATCGCGCTCCCTTGGCTGCGGCTCCGTCTGGTTCAGATACACCACCAGCGCAGCCCCGGTCAGAACAAAGAGCGCGGTAACAACCAGCCCCATCTTCCACTGCCGCCTGAAATGAGCCACAGCTCCGGCAAAGCCAACAAGAAAAGGAATACCCCAGAGCACGGACCAGTCAACCCCCGCCCCCTCGCGCTGGTCGCTCCGTCCGATAAACTGCCACCCGAAGTAGCGCAGATACATACGGTCGAGCTGATACGACAGAAAATAGTCGAGATCGCTCTTATAGCGGCTGTAATAATACTGATGAACCGGCTCGGGCGACCAGCGCCTCGGCCAGAGAGGCATGTCGCCATACTGCTCACGGTTCAGATAGGAAAAAAAAGCGTCAGGAGTCGAAGGGTTGTTCTCATTGATGGGAGGCGAGGCCTGCGCCCTGACATAAATCAGCCCGTATGAGCCATACCCGATAACAATCAGCATCACCGACATCAGCACGGTATTGACAAGTGCCATCCGGTGCTTCTGGGTATAATACACCCCGTAGGCAAGAATGGCGATAAAGAGTATGAGCCCCCCCCATGATGCCACCTGCAGAAGCGCCGGCAACCCCTTGATGATAAGGGTATAGATGAGGAAAAACAGTGTCGAAGAAGCAAGAACGAGAACGCTGAATGTTTTCAGATTCACCTCAAAGCGCCGGAAATAATAGACCAGAGCGATGGCAAAAACCGCAAGAAGGCTCAGAAGATGCACCCCTATCGACAGGCCTATCATATAGGCGGACAGCAACAGCCATCGTTCATGACCTTTTTCGGGATACTCCTCATGCCAGCGAAGAATAAGCCAGACCACCATGGCGGTAAAAAAGGAGGAGAGCGCATAGACTTCCGTCTCAACGGCATTGAACCAGAAACTGTCGGAAAAGGCAAGCGCAAGGGCGCCAATTGCAGCACCGCCAAATGCAGAGAGAGTTTCAGCAGCGTCCCATTCGTTCGGGGGAGCGGTGCGGTAGAGAGCTATCAGGCGGACAATGATAAGATAGGTCAGCATAACAGTAGCCGCACTTGCGAGCGTACTGATAAGGTTGACTCTGGCCCCAATGTCTGCAGGCAGCGGAAGCATGGAAAAAAGGCGGCCGAGCAGCAGAAACAGAGGTGCTCCGGGAGGATGGGGAACCCCGAGGGTACGGGCTGTTGCAATGAACTCCCCACAGTCCCAAAAGGAAAAGGTAGGAGCCATGGTAGCCAGATAGAGCAGTTCCGCACCCAGAAAAAGCAGCGCAGCTATGGAACGGTTGAGAGCCCGGTTGGTCATGAAAAAGATTGTAATGTGGTGGTCACGGAATCAACTCCGCCGCTATATGGTCCGCGAAGAGAAAGCCTTCGTCCGTAAGGTACAGAGCCCCGTTTTCGTGCCGAATCCAGCCCTGCGCTTCCATTTTCCCGAGGGCATTCATCATCTCAATGGGTAATGTATTGCCTTTTCGTAAAAACTCAATGGAGAGCCCGCTGTTTATGCGAAGCGAAAGAAAAACCTCTTCTTCGAACCGCTCCCGCTCACCGAGAATTTCCCGAAACCCTTCTGCAGACTGGGGAGCTGAAAGCCAGCGCGACAGGCTTGCCTCGTTTGCAGTGCGCAGCTCCCCCTCTTCCGTTTGGATAAAACTGTGCGCCGAAGGTCCATACCCTATATAGGGCTCGCGCTTCCAGCTGGCAAGATTATAGCGGGAGTGATGTCCGGGCATAGCGAAGTTCGAAACCTCATAATGGGCGTACCCCGACGCTTTCAGCTCCTTGAGGGCCTGCATATAGAAATCTGCCTGGGCCCCTTCATCCGGCACCCTCACCCTCCCCGCCGCAACATCTCGGGAAAGCAGCGTCCGAGGCTCAAGCGAGAGCATATAGACCGACACATGCTGAACCTCTAAGGCGATCGCCTTATCAAGATCGCCCTGCCACGCCTCCCGGTCTTCACTTGGAACGCCGCAGATGAGATCCAAACTGACGGAATCAAACAAACCCAGTGCTTTATGGGTGGCCGTCATTGCATTTTCAGGAGAATGCACCCGCCCGAGCGAAGCGAGTTTCGCCCGGTTGAACGACTGGACGCCAAGGCTAAGTCGGTTGATGCCGACGCCATGAAGTTCACCCGCTGCATTTCCCTGCAGGTCTTCGGGATTGGCTTCAAGCGCAATTTCAATATCAGGAGCGAAGGAGGTGAGAGAGGCAACCTGTTCCAACCAGTCGCTGAGAAGAGCGGGAGGGGCCATTGACGGGGTACCACCGCCAAAATGAATGGCACCGATTGTCCTGCCTTTCAAGAGAGAGGCGCGGGCAGCAGTTTCACGGCGAAGGGCAACAAAAAAGTCCTCCATCCGAGCACTGTTAGCTACCAGATAAAAATCGCAGTAGGAGCAGCGTTTCCTGCAGAAGGGAATATGTACATAGAGGCTCAGCATGACCGGGGGAAAAGCGGCTTTAGGCAAGAATATGGCGGGTCACCGCCTGGTGGAGATCGTCGGCTACGAATTCCGGCACAATGCCGTGTTCCCTGCATATCTCCTCCTCGTTGTGGCCAGTCCTGACGAGTATCGGATGCAACGAGGCGGCAATGCCACACTCCACATCAAGCATCTTGTCACCCACAAAAAACGATGCGCCTCGGTCAACCTCATAGCCCTCGGCCAGGAAATCGGCAATAGCGCGGTCAACCATGCCGGTGGCAGGTTTACGGCAATCCTTGTACTGGTCGTATTCAGGATGAGGATAGAGAGGATGCGAGGGGCAGTAATAGCAGCTGTCATAGCAGGCCTTATGAGGGGAAAGCAGCTCATTGAGATATCGGTTCACCTCTTCCACCTGCTCTACCGTTGCAATACCCCGGGCAATACCTGCCTGATTGGTGACTACAACAATTCGAAACCCGGCTTCGCGGGCGAGCGCCATTGCCTCAGCCGCGCCAGGAATGATTTTCAGCTGGTGGTTCTCGGCAATGTATGAGCCGGCATCCTGATTGATGGTGCCGTCCCTGTCAAGAAAAAGCACCCGTATTTTTTCACTCATCTCTTAAGACTCCAGTAGTTCGCGATACAGCCCACCATACTCTTCGGCCGAATGCTTCCATCCGAAATCGCGTGACATGGCATGGTCAACAATCTCCTGCCAGCGCTCGCTGTCGAGATAGAGATTAACCGCCTCATCAAGCTTTCCGAGAAGAGCCTTCGGGGTATAATCGTGAAAAATGAACCCTGATCCGTCCTTTTCAGAATAGTCTTCAATGGTCTCAACAATACCTCCGCCGGCATAGGCTACGGGAATGGTGCCATAACTCATGGCAAACATCTGCAGCATGCCGCACGACTCTATTTTCCCCGGCATAAGCAGAATATCGAACCCTGCAATGGCAAGGTGGATAAAGCTATCGGGGCAGTCGGTATGCAGGCTCACATTGTCAGGGTTAGCATCAGCAAATTCCCTGAACTGTTTCTCATATTTCTGGTCGCCCGAGCCGCAGATAACCAGCTGAATATCCATTGCGGCCAGCTTTTTCAGGCTGGAGGCAATCAGCCCGGCTCCCTGGAACTCGTCAAAATTCATGATGACGCCAACAACCGGACGATCTGTATCCGAGGGAAGCTTTACCTCCCCGAGAAGTGCAAGCTTGTTCTCGGCCTTGCCATCCATCCGCTCCGGAGCATAGCGTTTTTTGATGAGTTTGTCGGTAGAAGGGTTCCACTGCCGGGTATCAATGCCATTGACAATGCCATGCAGATCCACCTTTCTCTCGCCAAGAACCTCACTGAGACCAAATCCATTTCCGCCTTCCCCCGTAATCTCTTCGGCATAGGAAGGGGAGGTCGTTGTCAGCATGTCGGCATGTTCAACCCCGGTATACAGCATATTGACATCGTCGCCGCTCCGGTGAAGCTCGGAACACACCTCGTCAGGAAGCAGTTTTTTCAGCATCTTGAAGGGAAGAATCCCCTGACGGTAAACATTATGTATGGTCATGGCTGTCTTGATGCCGCGGAAAAACTCATGGTCGCGGTAGACGGTTTTCAGAAGAAGAGGCACAAGCGACGCATACCAGTCGTGGCAGTGAATGATGTCGGGCTTCCAGCCCAACCGCAGCAGTGTTTCAAGCACACCTACATTGAAAAAAGCGACCTTATCGGCAACAGCTTTCAACTCACTCTGAAGAGGGGTATCGGGAAAGGGGCCGTTGCGCTTGAAATATTTCTCATTATAAAGAAAATAGGTCTGTATCTTACTCGACGGAAGAGCCGTCACCTTGACATTCAGAAGGTCGGTCTTCTCTTTGAGGGGGACTTCTATATCTGAAAGACGCAGTACATCATGAAGCCGGAACTTCCGGTCATTGATGACGCCGTATTTAGGCATCATGATACGGGCTTCAAACCCCTCTTCTTCAAGAGCCTGGGGAAATGATGCCATAAAATCCGCCAACGCACTGGTTCTTACAAAAGGGGATACTTCGCCTGATATATAAAGAACCTTAAAATTTCGTCTGGACATCTATTGTGACAATCGATCTATAATTTTTCAGCAAAAACTTTCATAGAACTGCATTACTTTTTAATTTACGAATTTTCAGAGACAGATACAATTCAGCCTGCCCCGACAGGAAACCCCGAGGAGACGCATGAAGAAACCAACGAGAATCCTGAACGCCATACTCGTTCTTCTTGCCCTTGCAGCGTCAGGCTGTGCATCCGATGCCCCGCCTTCAGGGGGCCCCGTTGATCCTACACCCAGAGAGGTCCTCTTCTCCGACCCCGATTCGGGCTCCGTCAACACCAGCCCAGCAAAAATCCGGATACTGTTCAGCCAACCGGTAACGGCGCGCCAACTGCTTTACGCCCTTCATTTCTCGCCCGAAGTTGACAACTACCATGTTACCGTCAACGGCAACGAAGCGGAGATAGTGTTTTTTAAGCGGTTTAAAGCGAACCGGACATACATCCTCACCCTCAACAAAAGCCTGTTTGGAACCTATACGCTCCCCTTTGCAACCGGAGCACAGCTTGACACCTGCTCCATCAGCGGCTCAGTACAGAACACCGATCTCTCACCTGCAGCCAGTGCTTTCGTAATGGCCTTCCAGAGTCCCGGCAAAAACGGCAGCACCCCCAACATGCGCACCGAACGCCCTGACTACCTCGCCCAGACTGACGCATCGGGATCATTCCACTTCAGCCATCTCGCACCCGGCTCCTACAGCCTCTTAGCCTTCAACGACAGCAACGCCAACATGCGCTGGAACCGCAGCACCGAAGACATCGGCCTCAGCTGTTACAGAACAGTTCCCGTTGGTTCGAAAAACATAGCCCTCCGCATGACGGGACCTGATGCCGACCATCCCGGCATCGCTTCATGCCGTCCACTCGAACAGCAGCTCCTGGAGCTGACCTACACCAAGCCGGTTGAACCGGATGACATTGACACCAGGGAGATTCAGATCCGTCACGCAAAAACACAGCAACCCGTACCGGTGTTCGACTGGTACAGCCCCGTTCCGACCTCCGCCGGCACAAAAATCCGGGTCCTGACGGGACCGATGAAAACCGGAGAGCCATATATCATTACTGACAGAAAAGCAGGAACCAACAAAGTCCTGTTCTACCCTACCAGGCTTACCACCCAAAAACTTCCCGTCAGCATCAGCATGGCCCCTACAGACAAAAGCCACCCAGGGTATATGAACACCGTATGGCCCGAACTTGGCAGCACTGCAGTGCTCAGCTTCTCACGACCCGTCACCCAAAACGCCATAAGAAGCGCAACCATCCTCTCCGAGTCCAGCCACCGTACCCCCAAAACGCTTGAATACAAACTGAAGCAGATAGACGCCAGAACATTCAGCATCAAACCCATTGATGGTTTCAGGCCTGGAGTCCCCTACACAATCTCCATAGACTCAGCCGCAGTTAACGGAGCCCCTCCCATTCCCGGCAAAAAGACAACACGCCTTTCATGGTTCACAACTGCCGACACCAGCAACACCGGAGGGGTTTCAGGAACCTGCTACTCACCCCGCGGGCCAGTCATAGTGGAGGCCAGAGCTTCAAATGGCGCACTCCCCAACCGGGTACAGGGCGTACAGAAAGGGCCGGACTCGTTCAGTTATGCCTTTACGGGGCTCGCTCCCGGCAGCTACACCCTCAGTGCTTTTGTGCCCGAGGGAGAAAATGAACAGGACCTCTACCGGCAGAAATGGCGCCCCGGAACCCTCAGTCCCTTCACACCCTCCGCCCCCTTCGGCAAGCACCCGGGCATCGTGCGGGTGAGAGCGCAGTGGATGGCTGAAACAATTGACATTGACATTATGAACACTGCTCCCCGTGCGATAATGCCCGACTCCCTCAAAGGCGGGCGCCGAACCCGAAGCATCCAGAAACAGAACCCATCAGCACAATGAACGCTTCAGCCACCTCCCCGTCAAAAATAGGGCCCAATTCCATCATCCAGACCGTCAACGCTCTTGAGGCATCCATAGGAAAAGAGGAAACCGAAGCACTGCTCAACAGAATCGGGCAGGGCCATTTCATAGGCAACCTTCCCACAGACATGACCGACGAGTCAATATTCCACTCGCTCGTCACGACGCTTGATGCTGAAATTGGAGCGGGGAAGACCGCCTCCATCCTTGAAGAATCCGGCCAGAGAACTGCCGAGTACCTCCTGCGCGTGCGCATTCCCGGGCTTTTCCAGAAAATCCTCAAGCTTCTTCCAGCAGGACCCGCTTTCAGCCTCCTCTTTTTTGCCATCAGCAAAAACGCCTGGACCTTTGCCGGAAGCGGTGAATTCACCTATACCACAGGAAAGAACCCCGTCATAACCGTCAAGGTAATCCACCCTTCCCGCCCCTCAGTCGGCAGCTTCTTCCTGGGAACATTCACCCACCTCATTCACGAACTCGTCAACACCCAAGCCACAATCACCCCCACCATCCAGCCCGCCGCATCATCACTGATCTGCACCTACCGCGTCACCATGTAAGCACTTTGCCGACCCTCATCCCATAGGAATCGGCCCAAAACAAAAACCCCGCTGATGCGGGGCTTTTGTTTTGTATTCAAGGTCAGCAGCTTACTGCCATCCGCCAACTATTTCAAAGATTTCACGGTCGCCGATCGGCTCAGGAATTGAAGAGGGGGTGCTCTCCTGCATGAGGGTGTCGGCAATCTCGTTATAGGGAACGAGGCACTCAGCGGTACCGGGAGTATCCTCCATTGCAAAAAGGGTTTTGCCTGCGAAACGGCTTTTGCGGATCAGTTCGTGATAGGGAACCTTGGCAAGAAGCCGGGTACCTACTTTTTCAGCAAACTGGTCGAGCATGTTGGTGCCACCACCGGTGGTGTAGTCAACCCTATTAGCCACAATACCCGCAAGCTTCACCTTGTAACGCACACTCTTCTGCTGGATTGCCATGCAGAGACGGTTGGCTGCAAAAATGCTGTCGAAGTCGTTGGTGGCAATAATGATGGCATAATCGGCATAGTTCAAAGGGGCACTGAAACCGCCGCAGACCACATCGCCGAGCACATCAAACAGAATGACATCGTACTTATCATACAGGCCGAGTTCCTGCAGCAGGGTAACGGACTCACCAACCACATACCCGCCGCAACCACTTCCGGCAGGAGGGCCGCCAGCCTCAAGACAATCAATACCGGCAAATCCGGTTTCGATAACATCCTCTGCCGTCAGCTCTTCGTGGTGGAAATCAACCTCTTCAAGAGCCTCGATAACGGTTTTCTGAAGCTTTCCGGTAATGGGAAAGGTGCTGTCGTGTTTGGGGTCGCAGCCAATCTGAAGCACTTTAACACCTTTCAGGGCCAGTGCAGCAGAAATATTGGCGCTTGTGGTGCTTTTGCCGATGCCGCCTTTACCGTATACAGCCAGAACTAAACTCATAATGATTGCATGTCCATAGTATTGAAAAGAAAACCCTTACCCGCCAAGCGAGTCTTTTGCCTTGCGGAAAACCTCAACCGTCACTTCAAGCTCTCCACTCTCCTGCGCAAAATTCTCCGTATTCTTCCTCACCTTCTTGCGGACAAAGAACGGAACCTTTTTCAGCATAGTTTCAGCATCGCCCGTCCACACCATACCGCCCTCGCCTTCCGTTGAACCTCCAACCGAGGAGTGGCCATTGCCAGCGGCCCCGCCGGTTTCATTGGCCGCATCTGCATCCTCATATTCAAGGCCGGCATCGCCGAAAAAGTCAATAAGATGCTTTTCAAGGCCGAGCTTGCAGGAGAGATAGACTCTGTCAGCAATGACATCGGCCCCTTCAAATCCGAAGAACGGATAGTAACCGAGCAGATGGTTTTCAATATGCGTTGGAGGAGATACAACCATGCAGGGAACATCAAGCTTGCGGCAGCTGTGGCGTTCCATCTGCGTCCCGCAGACCAGGTCGGGCAGCTCGTCCTCAATCACTTTGGCAACATCCTGGAATCGGTCGGTCACCATCAGTTCACCCGGCAGGTAACCCTCAAGCTCCTTGCGCACCCAATCGGCGTCGCGTTCAAGATAGGTTCCCGCGCCGATAACCTTCATGCCAAGTTCGTCGCGGAGAAATTTCACCATAGCAACCGTGGTGGTAGCGTCAGCGAACACAAAAGCTTTTTTATTGCTGAAGCTCTCCATATCGGCGGTACGGGCAAACCATGGAACGCCACTGGGAGCGCTCATGCCGTCGAGCGAAAAATCATGGAGTGCAGGCATGCTGAGCGGGGTTGCGCCGCACCCGGCACCAACCTCGTTGAGTTTTTCAATGATGGAGCGAAGCCAGCGCAAGGTAGGCTCCACACCGAGCGGCGTATCATAGACCGCCGGCATCGCAAATTCCTTTTCAAGATACTCCGCAGCAGTCCTGCCAATTTCATGATAGGGAGCAATGTTAAGCCATGCCTCGGGCAGTCTGGCCAAGTCAGCAATACCAGCACCCCACGGAGCAACCACATTCACATTTACGCCAAGCGTTTTAAGCATCCGGCGAAGGCTGGTCAGGTTGGCCTTCAAGTGAAAGCCGAGGGAGGTAAAGCCGAGCAGGTTCACAGAAGGAACTGCGGTTTTCTGACCTTTGGCGGCATACCGCTTCACCAGTTCGGTGAAGAGACCGTCAGCAGCCTCGTTTTCCGTCACCCGGAAGGGGTTGACGGCGTACACCATCAGTTTTTCCTTGGCTACTCCCGAATGGGCGGCAAGCTGATGGAGATCCTCCTGAAGAAGCGCCGTACTGCAGCTCGGAGCAATAACGGTCAATTCGGGATTATAGTGGTGCTCAACCTGCTGAAGCGTGGCCGGAAGCCGGGAAACGCCCTGCGCAAGATCGCGGCCACGAACAACGCTTATGGAAAGAGCCGGAAACTCCGGAGTTCTTTCAAGCATGGTGTAGGTTGCGGTAATGTAGTCATCACCCTGCGGGGCATGGTAGACCGTATGAACACCCTTCATGCTGTTGGTAACACGGCTGATACCATGAAGGGCTGTACCCTCGTAGAGCCAGAAAGCTAAGCGCATACTCTGTAGTCTTTGTTATTGCATTTCCTCTAAGAAACTTTTTCCGCACTCGGCATCACACCCTCAAGCCACACATCGCGGTCAAACTCCGGCAGAGCGCTGCGACGGTCAAAAGGTGAGACGAACATGTTTGCCAGCGTAAAGACGCCCGACCACCCATGAATGGACATCAGCATGAACTCCATGCTCCACTTCACAATAAAGCCCTGTCCCACAAAAGGGTTGGCGGTCATAAGAGAAGTCACAACCATGTCGGGGCGCTCGCGTTTGATATCCTCAAGCTGGCGGTGGAAATTCGGCTGTTCCACAACCCGAACCCCCTCAAGGGCCTGGAGTTCACGGGCATGAAATTTCTTGTTGATGTAGGCGCTGCTGCACTCCATAACTTCCGCTCCCGCACTGTGGAGGAATCGTGCAAGCGGCAGCTCCATCATGGTATCGGCAGTCAAAAAGACCCGTTTGCCCTTCAGAAGATCTGTCTGGCGGCTAATTTTCTCCCATGCGGCCTTTTCACGATCGCTAAGGTCAACCTCAATACCAAACATTTTCGCAAGGTCTTCCCAGAATGCTCTGGTACCGTCGGGGCCGAAAGGGAAAAGGGAATGCATTGTCTTTGCACCGCGTTCGCGCTCCAGCTTCACGGCAACGCGCGACAGATAAGGCTGGATTGGAGCAAGAACGGTATCGGGACCGATTGCCGGCATGCGGTCGAACCGGGATTCCGGAAGAAACCCTCCAACCTTGATGCCAAGCTCTTCAGCCTCCGCCCTCAGGTCATCAGCTGTGGCATCATTAACTGAGCCAAGAAAGACAACGCTTTTTTCTCCCGCAGGAGCCTGGGGGCAGAAAGGAACCAGTGCATGAAGCACAGAATCCTCAGCCTGGGTAAAATTGTAGACCAGTCCACTCGCCGGCACAAACAGCACCGGAACCTCAGGCGTTGCCAGATGATCAGCAAGTCCCTTGAAGTCGACCTTCATCACCTCTGGGGTGCAGGAAGAGAGCAGAAAAATGACGGAGGGGTTGTGATCGGCCTTAATTTCGGCAATAATTTCCTCAAGGCTCGGCTCATGCTTTGAAAGGTCGCCCTCTTCAAGAAGAGCGATGCCAAAGCGAGGCTTGGCAAAAATCATCATGCCCAGCGCATTCTGCAGAAAATGGGCGCAGGTATGAGTGCCGAGAACCAGGAAAAAGCTGTCCTTGATTTTCTGGTACATCCACCCCACACACGCCAGACCGCAGAAGCTGTGCGTTACATTGTCCTCTCTGATTATCTGTCCATCACCGGGAACCTGCAGCATGTATGATTTCCTCCCTGTTAGTGCCCCCCGCAGCATTCCTCTGCCTGAAGGCAAAGAAGCACTGCAATGGCAAAACTTAAAGACCGTAAAGATAAAAATTTTTCACCAATCCCCCTACTGCCCCCCGGAGCCAACTTTCCCCATAACTGAGTCAACCTTCTCGCCAAGCTTCACACTCCGGTCGCGTCTGTCGTCGATTTTCATCACCGTATAGACTCTTTTTCCCCCAGCCTGAAACGAGTGCTCATGAAGCTTCAGGGCAAGCTCAAACAGTTTCTGTGCCGACCCCTCCACCGTGGTAGCCATATCATTGAGGCGATACCTGCATCCGCTGCCCTCAAGAATCGTCTGCAGTTCAGCAACAAAACCGCTGTAGCTTGAGCGTCCCCCGTCAAGCGGGATGACAGAAATATCCATAAGAGCCATGGCAGCAAAGCGGAAAGATTAACGGAACACAGTCTCGTTGCGGCCCGGACCAACCGAAATGAAAGTAACGGGAACCTCAAGTTCGCTTTCCAGAAACTCAACAAACTCCTTGGAGGCGGGCTGCATCTCTTCAAATTTTCGGGCCTCGGCGTTGGAAGCCATCCATCCCTTCATCGAGGTAAGAACCGGCTTCACCCGTGAAAGGGTCTCGTGGTCGGTGGGAAAATCAAAAATTTCCTTTCCGTCAAACATATATGAATTGCAGACCTGTATTTCCTCAAAACCATCAAGCACATCAAGCTTCGTCAGCGCCAGCTCGGTAATGCCGTTGACTGCCACCGCGTAACGCATGGCAACAAGATCAATCCAGCCGCAGCGGCGTTTCCGTCCGGTTGTGGCACCAAATTCATGGCCAATGCTGCCAAGTTCTTCACCAGTTTTGTCAAACAGTTCAGTCGGGAATGCACCGTTGCCAACCCGTGTCATATATGCCTTGCAGACGCCAATCACCTTGCCAATATGGTTCGGAGCAATGCCCGAGCCCGTGCAGGCGCCGCCTGAAGTAGGATTGGATGAGGTAACGAACGGATAGGTTCCATGGTCCACATCGAGAAGGCTCCCCTGCGCGCCCTCAAGCAGCACAGTCTTGCCCTCGCGCAGCTGCCGGTTCAAATAGAGCTGGGTGTTGGTTATGTAGGGATCAATAATCTTGTCGAACTCTTCGTACTCACGAACCATCGACTCAACATCAATCTCTTCGCCGTCATATATGGTGGTGAACAGGCGGTTCTTCTGGGCCAAGTTCTCGCGAAGCTTCTCCTGAAGCACCTCCGCATTAAGCAGGTCAACAACCCGAATGCCCTTTCTTGCAAATTTATCCTCATAGCTCGGGCCAATGCCCCGACCCGTCGTGCCAATTTTCTGTTCCCCCTGTGCGCTTTCACTCAAGCTGTCAAGCCGCTTGTGATACGGCATAATCAGGTGGGCGTTGTGGCTAATGAACAGCCGACCCTTCACCTCGTACCCAAGAGCCTCAACCGTTTCAATCTCTTCAAGCAGCGCAACAGGATCAATCACCACGCCGTTGCCGATAACGCAGACGCACTTTTCATTGAAAATTCCTGACGGAATCAGATGCAGCACAACGCTCTTGCCATCAAAACAGATGGTATGGCCTGCGTTTGCGCCGCCCTGGTAACGGACAACAATATCATACTGGTCGGAAAGATAATCGACAAGCTTGCCTTTGCCTTCGTCACCAAACTGGGTGCCAATGAGAACGGTTGCCGACTGGGAAGGGAGAGAGAATGGTTTTGATTCCACAACGATGGGTATTTACGGGATGTATGGGCTCACGAAACAACAACCTGTCAAGGTACCAAAATTATTCCGTTATTGGGAAGCCTTCATTCCATTACACACAACCAAAACCAAAGGACCAACCCGAACCCCCGGCATATGGCCACCGCTGAACAACAGGATTAGTGCACGAAGTGTGCAGCGTCCCCCGCAATTCTTCAGAGGAGATGCCGGTCGAAATGATCGAGGAGCTCGTTTTTTCCCTTTCCGGAGACTGATGAATAACTGACGATGAACTCAGCATTCAGGGCGCAGGTTTCGGTTGCCCGTTTTGCATGAGTCCGCTCTTTCTGGGTGAGTTTGTCGTCCTTAGTGAGAACAATTCCGTAGGGGCGGTCGTGATAAGCGAGGAAATCCATCATCTCGCGGTCGGACTTCATGGCGGGATGGCGTGAATCAAGCAGGAGCACCACCAGTGCAATGGCGTAACGGTCGCCAACATAGCCGGCAAGCAGCCTGCCCCATGCATCCTTCTCCGCATGGCTCACCGCCGCGTACCCGTAACCGGGGATATCGACAAAATAAAGATTATCGTTGAGGAGGAAGTAGTTGATCAGGCGGGTCTTTCCGGGGGTGGAGCTGGTTTTAGCAAGTCCCTTTCTGCCCGTCAGTGAATTAAGAAGAGATGATTTGCCGACATTGGAGCGGCCGGCGAACACTATTTCAGGAAAAGTCTCTTCGGGAAGGTCCGAAAGGTCTGAAACGCTTCGAACAAAAGCAGCGTTGGTGATCTTCATACTTGAATCAGGTGAACGGGTGGGGAAGCCCCGATTAAAAAAGAAGCTAAAAACCTTGGGATCAAAACCCAAATGTTTAACTTTTCAGCAAACAATACCAACAGGACACTCAGCCATGACGCTTGCCATATACAATTCCCTCGGACGCGAAAAACAGACCTTCACTCCGCTGCACCCGGGAATGGTAGGCATTTATGTCTGCGGACCCACCGTATACGGTCATGCACATCTCGGCCACGCCAAGAGCTATGTCTCTTTTGATGTGGTGGTGCGCTGGCTGCGCCAGAGCGGTTACAGGGTAAAGTATGTGCAGAACATCACTGATGTGGGCCACCTCTCCGACGACGCCGACGAGGGTGAAGACAAGATTGCCCGCCAGGCTCGGCTTGAAAAAACTGATCCGATGGAAATCGCCCAGTACTATACACGGAGCTTCTACGAGGATATGGACCGGATGGGCGTGCTGCGCCCGAACATAGCCCCGCTGGCCACCGGCCACATCCCCGAACAGATTGCTCTTGTCGAAAATCTGGTGAAGAGTGGCCATGCATATGAGGTCAACGGCAATGTCTATTTCTCTGTGGAATCATTCCCTGGATACGGGAAGCTGTCGGGACGGACCGACCTTGAGGCGGTGCAGTCGGGTGCCCGGGTCGGCGTGCGCAGCGAAAAGCACAACCCTTCAGACTTCGCGCTCTGGAAAAAGGCTGAAGAGGGCCACCTGATGCAGTGGAGTTCCCCATGGGGAATGGGCTACCCGGGATGGCACCTTGAATGCTCGGCAATGTCAATGAAATACCTTGGGGAAACCATAGACATTCACGGCGGCGGCATGGAAAACCGTTTCCCTCACCATGAGTGCGAAATTGCCCAGTCTGAAGCTGCAAACGGCAAGCCCTATGTCCGTTACTGGATGCACAATAACATGGTGACGGTGAACGGCACGAAGATGGGCAAGTCGCTGAAGAACGCCGTCAACCTGAAGGAGATCTTCACAACTATCAACCCGTTAGCCATACGGTTCTTCATTCTGCAGTCGCACTACCGCTCCCCTCTCGACTATTCAGATGCGGCAATCGGCGCATCCACCGCAGGACTTCAGAAACTGCGGGAAACCCGCCAACGGCTTCTGGAAGCAACTGCAGGAACAGGAACCCTGGACGCTTCGCCATTCAGAGAGCGGTTCACGGAAGCCATGGATGACGATTTCAACACTCCAATAGCAATTGCCGCACTCTTTGACTTTGCCAAGGCGCTTAACGCCGCACTTGACCGGCCTGAAGGCCTCAACCAGCCAGCCCTTGCCGCAGCGGTCGACTTCTTCACTTTGGCTGGAATTGATGTGCTGGGCATTCTTGAACATGATTCCGGAATCCAAGGGAACGGAGCCGCAGACAGAAAGCGGCTGGATGGAGCAATGAAGGTTCTGCTGGAACTTCGCGGCGCCGCACGCAGTGAGAAGGATTTTGCAACAAGCGACCTTATTCGTGATGGGCTCAAAGCGGCAGGCATTGAGATAAAGGATACGCGGGAAGGTGCGAGCTGGTCGACAGTGAGCGAGCAATAAGCGCCTGACGCCACTTTAGAGCACCCCGTCCATCCCCCGTCGTATCAGCTCTTCAAGAAGCGCAGGCAACCTCCCCGCTTCGCCCCGCCCGCAAATAAGAAGCGCATCTCCTGCGTCAACAATAATCAGCCCACTCACTCCTATGCAGCCAACAACCTTACCCTGAGGTTTTCGGACAAACACCCCCTCACTGTCAAGCAGCACCACATCCTCCTCATCCCCTCCCGATGTTCCCTTCAGACGGATGATGTCGTCCCATGTGCGGGGTGCCGCCCAGCCAAACTCCCCCGTTATCACCACCACGCGTTTTGATTTTTCCATGAGGCAGCTCTCAATGGACTGCCTGTGCAGCAAGGCGTACACTTCAGCCGCAACCCTCCGGAAATCGCGGGTTCCCGCCACTGCCGACATTGAAAGAAGGTCACGGTAGAGTTCGGGAATCCACCGACTGAACTCATGCAGAAGAAGATCAATTCTACTGACAAATATTCCGCTGTTCCAGCAGAAATCACCACTGCTGATAAAATCGACAGCCGTTGCATAATCAGGCTTTTCGGCTACCGTACGAACTGCATACAGGTGGCAGGTGCCTTGTGGCGCCTGAGGCTCCAGCATGGGAAGTTCAGCGCCTTTCTGAATATATCCGCAGCCCGTATCGGGTCGCAGAGCCTCAATGCCGATGACAACCAGAGCCTCCCGGCTGGAAGCCACTGACGCCGCCTTCCAGAGAACCTCTTCACACGCTTCTTCATCATACACATAATGATCGGCTGGAATCACCAGCAGCACCGCCTCCGGATCGAGCTTTCTGACATGGGCAGCTGCAAGAGCGACGGAAGCCGCAGTACCGCGCCACACAGGCTCCACCAGAAGATTTTGCCCCCTGTAGGGCCATTCCCCGCCCTTAAGCAGACTGTTGCCGTGAAGGCCGGTAACAAGCACTATATGTTCGAATGGCACAATGCGTTCTGCACGCTTAAGAGCCCCCAGAAGCATGCTTCCCATGCCTGCTGGGTCCAGAAAAGGCGTCAACATCGCTTCCCGCTCAAGAGGCCAGAACTTCCCTGCCTGACCCCCGGCGATGACAATTACGTAAAGATGATTTTGATTATCGTTCGTCATAGCCCTGATGATTTGATTGACAGCAGGGGGGAAAATACAGAAGCAATGTACCACAAATCAGGGCAGGCTTATTTGCCAATGAGCCCAAAATATCGTTTTATTCTACATACACAGAGATATAACAAGAAGTACATGAGATGAAACAACAGAACAATGATGGCGCGTTACTCAACTCATTTTGCACCAAAGTGGGGGTGCAGATTAATGATGAACAGCATGAACTGCTGATACGCTATGCGCAGCTGCTCGGGGAGTGGAATACCAAGGTCAACCTGATCAGCAGGAAGGAGGACGCGCCCATACTCATCAGGCATGTGTTTCATTCACTGCTCCCCTCTCTTGCGCACAGCTTCCATGACGGTGAAACAGTTCTTGACCTTGGAACAGGGGGAGGGCTACCAGGCATACCGCTGGCCATTATGTACCCGAAAGTGCAGTTTTTGCTTGTAGATTCAACAGGGAAGAAAATAACCGCCTGCACAGCCATGATTCAGGAGCTTGGCCTTACGAATGCCCGTGCAATGCATACAAGGGTTGAAGATCTCAAAGGGCTGGTGTTCAACACCATTCTCAGCCGGCAGGTAGCCCCACTTGCAGAGCTGTCACGCTATGCGGCTCCGCTGCTCAAAAAGAACGGTGAATTGATATGTCTGAAAGGAGGAGATCTGCAGAAAGAGATTGACGAGGCGATCCGGGAGGGTAAGAAAGGAAAGGGATTTCCGGGTAGCGTCACCCTCAAGCCTATAGGTGAAGTAAGCCCACTGTTCAATGAAAAGCAGATAGTCATTGCCCGCTGGAGGTAACTACCGCCTTGCAGACAATGACCATTAGGATTGATTCGTCAATCCGTATCTGTTTTTACAGCCTACTCTTCTGAAGGAGCAGCCTCGACAGCAGGCGCCTCCGGTTCGGCCGGCAGTGCAGGAGCTACAGTAGCCTCAGGAACTGATTTCGCAGCAGGTACTTCTGTTTTCTTTGAACCCTTGACGCGCTTGGAACGGTCGGGCTTGGCAGTTTTCTTTGCCACAACAGGTCCCTCGGCATAATCAACCAGCTCAATCACGGCCATTTTGGCAGCATCGCCAAAACGGGGGCAGAGCTTAATGACTCTGGTGTATCCGCCGTTACGGCTGCCTACTTTGCCTATGATCTCCTCAAAAAGAGTCTTGATGGCCTCTTTATTACGGATATTCTTAAAGATTTCACGCTGTGCATGAACCGTACCCTTGCGGGCTTTGGTTATGATTTTTTCAACGACCCTCCGCGTCTCCTTGGCCTTCGCTTCGGTGGTCTCAATGCGCTTGTGAATAATCAGCTGTGTTGAAAGGCTGCTGAGTGTCGCCTTTCTGTGGGCCGCGGTTCTTCCGAGTTTTCTTGCCGGCTTAACTTTACGCATGACAGTTTATCAATCTCAAAATTCTAAAAATATTTACCTGTATCAGCCTTTTATCTGGTATTTGGTGATATCCATACCAAACTTGAGCTCAAATTTTTCAAGCTGCTCTTTCAGCTCTGTGAGAGACTTCTTGCCGAAATTCTTGTAGTTAAGCAGCTCTTCCTCCTTATGTGAAACAAGGTCGCCAATGGTATCAATCTCAGCAAGACGAAGGCAGTTGTGCGAACGAACAGAAAGATCAAGATCTTCGATTTTGGTATTAAACATCTTACGCATAGCCTCGAACTCATCATCCTGCTGCTTGAACTCCTCCTCGGTGAACTCCTCCTCCGTAGGCGAGAAATCAGCAAAGAAAGCCACATGTTCATTGATAATCCTGCCAGCAAGGCTGATTGAATCGTCAGGAGTAATGGAGCCGTCTGTTTCAACATCAATCACCATTTTCTCATAGTCGGTGCGCTGGCCCACACGGGTGTTCTCCACAGCAACCTTTACATTCCTGATGGGAGTATAAATGGCATCAATGGCGATATAACCAATGGGCATGCTCTCGGGCCTATTCTCCTCGGCAGGAGTATAACCTCTACCGCGACCCACAAACACATCAATATTGAGGGTTGAGCCCTCATTGACCGTGGCAATGTACATGTCCTTGTTCAGCACCTCAAACTCACCCTCCATCGGAACAATGTCACCGGCGGTAAAATCCTTCGGCCCTGTAATGGTCAGGGTGGTTTTGCAACTGCGCTTGCAAGTGGAACGAAAACGGACCTTTTTCAGGTTCAGCACAATCTCGGGAACATCCTCGCGAACGCCTTCAATTGCCGAAAATTCATGAAACACACCGTCGACCTTAATACCCGTAATCGCAGTTCCCGGAAGGGAGGCAAGCAGTACGCGGCGCATCATGTTACCAAGAGTCACACCATAACCCCGCTCCAGCGGCTGTGCCACAAAACGGCCGAAATAATCGGTATGCGTCGTCTCATCGACCTCTATTTTCGCAGGCATCTGCATCTGGTATATCATAGTCTTTATACCTTAAAATTCATTAAAATCACTTCGAATACAACTCAACAACCAGCTGCTCATTGAACGGCTCCTGCACATCAACCCTCTCGGGCACGGCAAGGAAGACCGCTTTCTGATTGGCTTTATCCACCTGAATCCATGAAGGAATTCTGGCATCGGGGGTCTTGCTGAGAGCATCGGAAACCGCACTCATATTTTTGCTCTTCTGGCGGAACTCAATCAGGTCTCCCGGTGAAACCATGTAAGAGGGAATATTGACCTTTTTGCCATTGACAAGAAGATGGCCATGCGACACAAGCTGCCTGGAACCGGCCCTTGAGGGTGCGAATCCAGCCCTGAATACCACATTGTCAAAACGGCGTTCAATAAGCCTCACAAGGTTGTCACCGGTAACGCCGCGCTGCGAAACTGCCTTTTTGTAATAGTTTCTGAACTGCTTTTCAAGGATGCCGTAGAGATACTTCATTTTCTGTTTCTCTCTCAGCTGCAACGCATACTCGGAAACTTTTGATCTCCGACCCTGACCGTGCTGTCCAGGAGGGAAGGGGCGCCTTTCCATATATTTTTCTGCCTTGGGCGTAAGAGCAATGCCCAGCCTGCGGGATACTTTTGTTATTGAGCCTCTGAATCGTGCCATATGTCAATTACTGTCATTGAATATTCTGTGAATGTATATCTGTCAGACCCGCCTGCGCTTCGGAGGGCGGCAGCCGTTATGAGGCAGCGGAGTAATGTCCTTGATGGTGCGGACTTCAAGCCCCACCCCCTGCAGTGCGCGGATGGCAGCATCGCGACCGGCTCCCGGTCCCTTGATGAAAACATCGACATGGCGCATTCCCAGATCGTACGCTTCCTTGGCAGCGGCCTCCGAGGTCACCTGCGAAGCATACGGGGTATTTTTCTTGGATCCCCTGAAACCGTTTTTACCAGCGCTCGACCAGGAGACCGTGTTCCCCTGAACATCAGTAATGGTAATCATGATATTATTGAACGATGCTTTGATATGCACAGCACCTTCAGGAGTAACCTTTACTTTCTTCTTTTTCCTGCTTGTTGTAGCCATGAATTTTGAACTCTTTAGTCTCGAAGTTTTTTTATGCCTTGATCACTACCTACTTCCTGGCCGCCTTCTTCTTGCCGGCTACAGTCTTGCGCTTGCCTTTCCTCGTTCTTGCGTTGTTCTGCGTGTTCTGTCCACGAACCGGCAACGAACGACGATGACGAAGACCCCTGTAGCAACCTACATCCATAAGACGCTTAATGGAAAGCTGCTGCTCTCCCCGGGCTTGACCCTCAACTTTGTACTCTTCGGAAATAAGCTCACGGATTGAATGCGCTTCAGCGTCATTCAAGTCTGAAATCTTCCTGTCAGGAGCAATACCTGTTCTCTGAAGAATGGTCTTTGCAGTTGTTTTCCCTATGCCGTATACATGCGTCAAGGCTATGACTGCATGCTTGTTGAGCGGCAGATTTACACCAGCTATCCTCATATTCTCTTATAAAATTCTATTGATTAATCCCGGAAATCAACCCTGACGCTGTTTGTGGCTCGGGTTCACCTTACAGATGACAAACCGTACGCCTTTGCGCTTGATTATGCGGCAATGCTCGCATCTTTTTTTGATCGACGAATATACTTTCATAGTGAACCCCACATGCGAGAATTAAAACTGTCTGAACGCAAAATCTGAAAAGGCATGTAATGTAACGAATAAAGATAAAAGAATCAATACAGCTTTATGTGATTTCCTACTTTATTTGTAACGGTAAGTAATCCGCCCTTTGGAGATATCGTAAGGGGAGATCTGTACTTTCACCTTGTCGCCAGGGAGAATCCGGATATAGTGCATCCTGATTTTTCCGGAAACATGCGCAAGCACCACGAGCCCATTTTCAAACTCAACCTTGAACTGCGCATTCGGCAACGCCTCAAGGATGACGCCTTCAATCTCAATTGATTCTTCCTTCGCCAAAGTAGTTGCTCCTTTATGCTCTTTTGAATGGTTCTCTCATGAGTTGCGAGGAACCAGAAATGAACGGGTCAGTATTTCAGCCTCTCCGCTCCTTATAACTATTGTATGCTCAAAATGTGCGGACGGCTTCCCATCCTCAGTCACTGCAACCCAGCCACCCCTTCTGCTCACCGCATTTCGCGATCGTCCGAGAGCAATCATAGGCTCAATGGCAATCGTCATACCTTCCCGAAGGACAGGGCCTGTTCCTTTTTTTCCGTAGTTGGGAACAGGCGGATCTTCATGAAGATCGCTGCCGATACCATGGCCTACCATGTTCTCAATAACACTGAAGTGATAGGAACGGGCATGCTGTTCAACAGCCGAAGAAATATCATGCAGCCTGTTCCCGGCAACCGCCATGGCGATTCCTTTCATGAGGCTTTCACGAGTAACATCTACCAACTGCTGGACTTTTTCATCAATCTCGCCAAGAACAAAAGTTCTAGCTGAATCACCATGATAGCCCCCTTTATAAGCACCACAGTCTACAGAAACTATATCCCCTTCCTTCACTATCCTTTTTTTGCTGGGCACTCCATGAACAACCTCTTCATTCAGGGAAACACAGAGAGTAGCGGGATAGGGAGTTACATCAGGATCGCCTTTAGGCGCATAATTGAGAAAGCTTGGCACTGCCTGGTGACTGCGGATAAACTCTTCAGCCATTTGATCAAGCTGGAGGGTGGTCATACCCGGCTTGATTTCCGTCTCAAGCATGTCAAGAGTCTTGGCAACAATAGCTCCCGACTCCCTCATCAACTCTATTTCGCGTTCGCTTTTAATAATGATCATACCTACGCCTTCCTTTAGCGGGCCTGACGGCCACGCGTCTTTCCGGACTTCATGAACCCATCATAATGACGCATCAACAGATGGCTTTCCACCTGCTGAAGGGTATCAAGCCCTACGCCCACAATAATCAGCAGGCTCGTTCCGCCAAAAAATTGAGCAAATCCCGGCGTCACATTGGCGAACTTCGTCAGGAAAGTCGGGAGAACCGCAATAAGTGCAAGCGATACAGCCCCCGGCAGGGTAATACGTGTAAGAATATTGTCTATAAAATCAGCCGTACTCTTTCCCGGCCTTACGCCCGGAATGAATCCGCCCTGTCTCCGCATGGTGTCGGCAACTTCTTTCGGGTTGAAGGCAATAGCTGTGTAGAAATAAGTAAAAAACAGAATCATGGTACCGAACATCAGTGCATACCACCATGAGTCATAAGCAAATATGGACGACATGGACTGCATCACTTCGTTGTCGGGGAAAAAGGAGAGGAATGTGCCAGGAATAAACATGATCGACTGAGCGAAAATAATGGGCATCACGCCCGCAGTGTTGATCTTCATGGGGATGTATTGGGTACCTCCACCATAAACCTTGCGGCCCACAACCCTCTTAGCATGCTGCACCGGAACCCGGCGGGTACCAACAGTAAGTACTACCACAAAGGCGACTATGGCAACCATCATGGCCAGAATGATGATTTCAATAATCCAGTTCTTGCTGCCAAGGGAAACCGAGCGGAACTCTGCAACCAGCGACTGAGGAAAAGCAGCAAGTATGCCGATCATGATAATAAGCGAAATGCCGTTGCCGATACCCTGCTCCGTAATGCGCTCTCCCAGCCACATAACAAAAACAGTAGACGCTGTGAGAATAATAACAGCACTGAACGAAAAGAAGAGTCCAGGATCGGGAACAACCGTCTGACCGAAAGAAGCCGGACTGGATAGACTGACACTAACGCCCCATGCTTGAAGGGAAGCAATAAGAACCGTCCCGAAACGGGTCATCTGGTTGATTTTCTGGCGTCCCTCCTCTCCTTCTTTCTGGAGCTTCTGGAAATACGGGGTTACCGCGCCAAGCAACTGGATAATGATGGAGGCGGAAATATAGGGCATGATGCCGAGCGAGAAAATCGATGCCCGAGCAAATGCGCCGCCTACAAAAAGGTCAAAAAGACCAAAAAGATCATTTGAGTGGGAGTTAGATGCCCCCGCAACAAGGGAGGCATCAACGCCCGGTATGGTAATGTGTGAACCAAGCCTGTAAACAAAAAGCAAGAGAAGCGTATAAAGAATCCTCTGACGGAGTTCAGGGATTTTATTGATGTTCTTTATACTTTCTGTGAGCTTCATGGGTATTGCTTAGTCAGTTCAGGACTTCTGTATTTTCTTCTTGACGACCTTAACCACTTTGGCCTTAGGCTTGAGGAGTGCATCGTCAACAGAAAGATCCTTTACTTTGGCAGCTTCCTGAAGCGTCCGCTCCGCCTTAACCACACTGCCACCGGCAGCAATGATTTTCTCTTCAGCAGATTTGCTGAATCCATGGGCCGTAATGGTGATGGCAACAGAAATCTCACCGTTCCCGAGAACCTTGAAATACTCGCTGCTTGAGGCGTGGCAAAGGGTTTTGAGATCAAGAATGCCAATCTCTTTTCCTACTGCTTCCAGCTCAATCCATCTGGCAATCTGTGAAAGATTGACGATTGTGACTGATTTCCTGTCAATTGGAGTGAAGCCGAACTTCGGAAGTCTCCGATAAACGGGAATCTGGCCGCCCTCATGTATAGGCCGTTTGTAGCCGCTACGCGACTGCTGTCCGTTATTGCCTTTTCCGGCGGTAGTACCGTTTCCCGATCCCTGGCCACGGCCAACCCTCTTTTTGTTTTTTACCGCGCCTTTTGCAGGACGAAGTGAACTTAAATCCATTGTTTCAATTCCCGACTTGCTATTAGTAAAAATCTCAGACTTCCTCAACCTTCACAAGGTGCTGTACAACTCTAATCTGCCCTTTGGTGCATGCATTATCCTTCCTTTCAACCGAGTAGTTAGGCCGCCCAAGTCCAAGAGCCTGAATGGTGGCTTTCTGCTTCTTGGTTCCGCCTATAATGCTGCGTACCTGCGTAATCTTTATTTTTTTTTCACTCATGATCGCGATTCAATCAGTTTAGCTTTCAAAAACCTCTTTCAGGCTCTTCGACCGTCTTTCTGCAACATCGTTTGCATCGGATATGCTCTGCAGGCCCTTGATTGCCGCTTTCACCACATTGTGCGGATTGGAGGAACCGAGGGATTTGGTCAGCACATCACGCACACCTGCCATTTCAAGAACAGCACGGACTGCACCACCGGCAATAAGACCGGTACCGGGCGTTGCTGGCTTCATCAGCACTTTAGCAGAACCGTATTTAGCAATAATCTGGTGAGGAATGGTCCCTTTGATGATGGGAACCTTCACTACATTCTTCTTGCCGTCCTCGACTCCTTTTGCAATGGCATCCTGAACCTCGTTGGCTTTGCCGAGACCATAGCCGACATGACCTTCTTTATCACCGACAATCACAATAGCGTTGAAACCGAACCGCTTGCCACCCTTCACAACCTTGGCGGTTCTGTTGATATGAACAAGCTTTTCTTTCAGGTTGAGTTCTCCGGGCCGGATACTTTTAGCAGATGTTTTCGACATGTATGGTTCTCTTTGAGATGTTTAAAAGATCAGTCCTGCTTCCCGAGCACCATCAGCCAATGCCTTGACCCTGCCATGATACCGAAATCCATTCCTGTCAAATACTACTGTTGTAATTCCTTTCGCAATAGCCTTTTCGCCCAGCTGGCGGCCAACCGTACGGCTGACCTCAACCCCGGCGCCTTTCAGCTCCTTGTTCTCTTTTGACATGCTCGACACGGCAAGAATTGTGGTGCTGCCGCCGTCATCAATCAGCTGTGCATAAATCTGCGAAAGGCTTCTGTAGATGCAAAGCCTCGGTTTGACCGGAGTTCCGGCTACCGTGTCTCTGCTTCTGTCCTTGATTTTCTGCCTCCGTGAGGCCTTGTCGGTCTGACTCATTCTCTTCGCTTATTGTATATGGTTAGTGACTTGTTTTATCAAGGTTGCCTTATTACTTGCCGGCAGCCTTGCCCTCCTTACGGCGGATGACTTCACCTTCGTACTTAATGCCCTTGCCACGATAAGGCTCAGGCTTCCGGAATGAACGAATCTTTGAGGCAACCTGGCCTAAAAGGGCCTTGTCGATTCCAGTGATAACAACAGTCACCGGATCGGGCGTTTCAAGCTTTACGCCTTCAGGGGCCTTAAAATAGATCATATGTGAATAACCAAGCGTCAGCGCGAGAAGATCACCCTTCACCTCTGCGCGGAAACCAACGCCGGCAATCTCCAACTTTCTGGTAAACCCTTTGGTCACACCCTCAATCATGTTGCTGAGAAGCATACGGTAAAGGCCATGCATCGCTTTGGCGCGTTTGCTGTCGTTGATTCTCTCAACCCTGACCACTCCCTCTTCCTGCAGCACTCTCACCTCTTCAACAAGAGCCTGCTCGAGAACGCCTTTTGGTCCGGAAACCCTAATGTTCCCTTCGCTGATCTCAAGTTTTGCCTCTTTAGCGAGTGCTATGGGCATTTTTCCGATTCTTGACATGATATTCTCTCTCTCCGGGGCTTGTGTAATTAATAGATACGGAACAGGATTTCACCACCAACACCCTGCTCTCTGGCCTCTTTATCGGTAATCACCCCTTTGGAAGTCGAGATGATGTAAAGTCCGAGTCCTCCGAGATATTTCTTGATATCCTTTCCCTCATACATACGCCTTCCCGGTCGGCTTACTCTAGTAATCTCCTTTATGGAAGGTATGCCGGCAGCGGTATACTTCAAGTCAACGCGAATGAACGGGAACTTCTCGGTTGTGATAACCGTAAAAGCCTTAATGTAGCCCTTATCCAGAAGAAGCTTCGAAATATTCTCCCGCAGCTTCGAATAGGGAATATCGGTTGTTTTATTTTTTGCTCTTCCCGCATTTCTCAGTCGGGTGATATAATCGGCAATTGAATCCGTTACAGGCATAGCGAACCTTGGTTACTTTCAAAAATGGACAAAGACCTCTCTCATGGAAATGGCAGACTGGATTACCAGCTTGCTTTCTTCACGCCCGGAATTTTTCCCTCAAGGGCCAGCTTCCGAAACATATGACGACACAGACCGAATTTCTCATAAACACCGCGTCCTCTACCAGTCAGAACACAGCGGTTCCTGACTCTTGTGGCGGAACTGTCACGCGGAAGTTTGCGAAGTGCTTCGTAATCTCCCGCCTTCAGCAACTCTTCGCGTTTTGCGGCATACTGCTCTACAAGCCGTTTCCGCTTTTCGTTTCTTGCTACAACACTTTTCTTGGCCATCGTTCTTGTGTATTAATTAGTTGTTCTTCTTTTTAAACGGCATGCCAAGCTCAGTGAGCAGCACAAATGCCTCTTCATCAGTTGTGGCCGAAGTAACGAAACTGATGTCCATGCCCTGAACGCGTGGAACTTTGTCGATATCTATTTCAGGAAAAATAATCTGCTCGCGAACACCAACGGTGTAGTTGCCGCGGCCGTCAAAGCTGGTATCGGGCAAACCACGGAAATCGCGAATCCTGGGAACAGCCAAGCTGACAAAACGGTCGAGAAACTCATACATCGCCTTTCTGCGAAGTGTTACTCGGCATCCAATGGCCTGGCCTTCGCGGAGCTTAAAATTCGAAATCGCCTTTTTCGACTTGCGGATCTGCGGCTTCTGACCTGCAATCTGCGTGAGTTCCTGTAATGCAGTCTCAAGAAGTTTCGGCTCGGAAGCCGCCTCACCAACACCGATGTTGATGGAAATCTTCTGTAGCTTCGGCACATTCATGACATTGCCATACTTGAATCGCTCTGTCATTGCCGCCACTACCTTCTCACTATACAAGGTCTGGAGCCTTGCCACTGGTAGGGTTACGGCCTGTGCCGCTCCATCTTCTTTCTTCTGAGCCATGGTGTTCTTGTGTCAATTTGCCAGGATGGTCTTTGTCATCCCCGCTTTGTTGGGAAATACTCAGCCCTTCTTCACATTGGAAGCATGAACCGGAAACTCTCTTTCGATAATCTGTCCCTGAGGACTGTTCTGAGTAGGACGCATGTGGCGTTTGCGGATGTTCACTCCCTCAACAATAACGCGACCCTTAATCGGGTAGACTTTCAGAACCTTGCCGCTCTTTCCTTTATCATTGCCGCTGATGACAGTCACCATGTCGTTCTTCTTGACATGAACCTTGAGTTTTCTAACGCCTGTTTTCATTTTTGACCTGTATGGTGTTATTCATAAATCCTGAGCGGGAGACGAGATTCGAACTCGCGACCAACAGCTTGGAAGGCTGTGACTCTACCAACTGAGTTACTCCCGCCTAATCGAGCGCTTTACAGTACTTCAGGCGCCAGCGAAACAATCTTCATATATTTCTTGTCGCGAAGCTCTCTGGCAACTGGTCCGAAAATACGCGTGCCCCTTGGCTCGCCCTGCGCATTAAGGATTACAACCGCATTCTCGTCAAAACGAATATATGACCCGTCCTTTCTGCGAAGCTCCTTGACACAGCGAACCACAACGGCCTTGCATACCTCTTTCTTCTTAACAACGCCTCCCGGCACGGCAGCCTTTACCGATACGATAACCTGGTCTCCCAGAGACGCATATCTCCTGCCGGTTCCACCGAAGACATGAATGCAGCGGACCTTCTTCGCGCCACTGTTATCGGCAACAACCAGGTTGGTTTCTTTCTGGATCATCCTGTTTCAAACTTTATTGATGTGTATGGATACTGGTCTCTCTTACTTGGCCTTCTGAACAATTTCCAAAAGTCGGCAACTTTTGCGTTTGCTGAGAGGACGGCACTCCATCACTTTCACAAGATCACCAATACCAGCTTCATTGTGCTCGTCATGAGCCATGATTTTGGTGGTCTTCCGGAAGTATTTCTTGTATACCGGATGCTGAACCCGGCGCTCGACTGCAACAACAATAGCTTTATCCATCTTGTCGCTGACAACCTTGCCTAGCCAGCTCTTTTTACGACCTCTTGCTTCTGCTTCCTGTGCATTGGGGCTGTTGTCGCCCATGTTCTTCTCTGCCATGTAAGTAAACTGTTTGTTTTATGGTGCCAGAGTTCAGCTTTTCGCTGACTCCGAAGCCGTAAGCTGATGAAGACGGGTTTTCATCCGCGCAATTTCCCTGCGGGAATTACGGAAAACCATCGGATTTTGAGGCTGCTCAATAACCTTGTAAAAATTGATATCAGCAAGCCTATCTTCAAGCTCGACAATCCTTTCGACAAGCTCTTTCTCGGTCATTGCCGCAATTTCATACTTTTTCATAATGGTAGATCTCTCTTGCTGAATTGATTCTCTTTATCCTTCGTAATCAGGACGGACAATAAAACGGGTCTTGATCGGAAGTTTCTGGGCTGCAAGCCTGAAGGCCTCTGTTGCTATCTCTTTGGAAACACCATCCGCCTCAAACATAATCCTGCCCGGCTTTACAACGGCTACCCAGAACTCAGGTGATCCTTTTCCAGATCCCATGCGGGTTTCTGCAGCTTTTTTACTGACAGGCTTATCAGGGAAGATTCTGATCCAGATTTTTCCATCCCTCTTCATGAAACGGGTCATTGCCACACGGGCAGCCTCAATCTGACGACTGGTAATCCATGCCGGCTCAATGGCTTTCAGGCCGAACGAACCGAAAGATACATCTGTTCCCCGCCCGGCGTTGCCTTTCATGCGACCACGCTGCGCCTTTCTGTATTTAACTCTCTTTGGCATTAACATACCGGCAACTCCATTCTATTTTCTGATTTGTTGTACTGGTTTCTTTAGGGTCTTCCCGCAGGACGGCGGCGACGCTTGTTTCGCGCGTCACGCGAACGGGAGCCGGAATCGCTACGGCGTTCCTTGATGCGCTTCATTTCCTCTTCCTCAATTGCGTCAATGCGCTTAACAAGAACTTCACCCTTGTAAACCCAAACCTTGATACCGATAGTGCCTGCAATGGTATGAGCGGTTACACTGGCGTAATCAATATTGGCTCTAATGGTGTGAAGAGGTATCTTTCCCTCTTTGTACTGCTCGGCGCGCGCAATTTCGGCACCGCCAAGACGACCTGCACAGCGGATTCTTACACCCTCTGCTCCAGCACGCATTGCAGTCTGGATTGCCTGCTTCATAGCCCTTCTGAACGATACCCTGTTCTCAAGCTGGTAGGCAATGTTCTCTCCAATCAGCTGAGCCTCAATTTCTGGCTTGACCACTTCAACAACATCAATCTTTACCTCTTTTCCGGTAATGCGGCCAAGCTCCTGGGAAAGATTATTGATTTCCTCACCCTTGCGCCCCACCACAGCACCCGGACGGGCTGCATAGATGTTGATCCTGATATTTTTGTTTGTCCGCTCAATGATAATACGAGCAATACCGGCTTTCTCACGCTTCAGACGAGTCTGAATGTAGTTGCGTATAACCTGGTCCTGCTTAATCTTGTCGCTGATGACAGGACTGTCATCGTACCAACGGGAAGTCCAGTCCCTGATGATGCCGAGCCTGAATCCAGTAGGATTGACTTTCTGACCCAATGTTCTCTCCTTCTAAGTTAGTTAGTTTCTGGATTCTTTACCCTATCCACAACGATGGTCAGGTGGTTCGAACGCTTACGGACCCGATACGCGCGGCCCATTGGAGCGGGAAGCATTCTTTTCAGCGTAGTGCCTTCATCAACAAACACCGACTTGATAAAGAGTTCCTGGTCGCCGATACGCTCATCCGGATTGAGCTGCGCGTAGTTTGCTACTGCAGACTTCAGGGTCTGGAGCGCATTGCGCGAAGCCGCCTTCGTCGAGTTCAGCAGGATGGCCTTTGCCTGATCAACGGCTTTGCCGCGAACTAGACCCGCCACCAGACGCATTTTGCGGGGCGAGGTCGGCGTGTGCCGTAAAATTGCTTTAGCTTGCATGATAAGTCTTTACCCTTTCCGGTTATTCAGATTACTTTCTCTTAGGTGCCGATCCGCCCTTTTCGGCCTTGCTGCCTGCGTGGCCGCGATAGGTCCGGGTAGGAGCGAACTCTCCAAGCTTGTGTCCAACCATGTTATCACTGACATATACAGGCACATGAATCTTGCCGTTATGCACAGCAATGGTGTGTCCTACAAAGTCAGGGGAGATCATGGAACTTCTGCACCATGTCTTCAGTACTTTCTTTTCACCCCTGCTATTCATGTCAAGGACCCGCCGTTCCAACTTTATGTCGATATAGGGTCCTTTTTTAAGAGATCTTGGCATAGTATGTCTGCTTGATAGTGTTAAGCGCTACAGCTGTTTTTATTTCGCGTTTCTGCCGCGTACAATCAGTTTCTGTGAAGCCTTCTTTTTATTCCTGGTCTTCAGGCCCTTGGAAAGCTGACCCCATGGGGACTTCGGATGCCTTCTGCCACCACCGGATTTCGATCTGCCTTCACCACCACCCATCGGATGATCAACCGGGTTCATCGCCATACCTCTTGTCTGTGGACGAATTCCAAGCCAGCGGCTTCTGCCAGCTTTACCCAGAACAAGGTTTTCGTGGTCGATATTACCAACTACCCCAATGGTAGCTCGGCACTCTACACGAACTTTGCGGATTTCACCAGAAGGAAGCTTCAGTGTCACATAATCACCCTCTCGGGCAGCAAGAACAGCGAATGTTCCGGCGGAACGGACAATCTGTCCTCCCTTTCCGGCCTTCATTTCAATATTGTGAATGTCAGTGCCAAGCGGGATGTTCTTCAGTGGCATTGTATTACCCGCCCTGACCTCAACCTTATCACCGCTCTCAACCTTGTCCCCCACTTTCAAACCTTTCGGGGCGAGAATATAACGCTTTTCTCCATCATTATAATGAAGAAGTGCAATTCTTGATGACCTATTGGGATCATATTCAATGGAACCAACAGTAGCGGGTACTCCGTCCTTGGTACGCTTGAAATCAATAATCCTGTAATGACGCCTGTGTCCACCACCACGATGACGGGAAGTTTTTCTTCCTGTATTGTTCCTGCCGCCCGATTTCTTCAGGGGTACCAGTAGTCGTTTTTCAGGCGTGCTTTTGGTGATTTCATCAAATGCCGGGTAGGACATAAACCGTGACCCTGGCGTTACCGGCGCTAATTTCCTAATTGCCATTGTAAATTATAATCTAACCTTTATTGTAAGCTCTATCCCTCGCCATTCGGAGTCGATCCCGAGTAGAAATCTATCGACTGACCCTCGGCAAGCGTGACAAACGCTTTTTTCGAGTCGTTTTTTTTGCCTGTAACGAGTCCCTTGCGGGTATTCTGCCGGCGTGTTTTACCCAAGCTGTTGAGTGTACGGACGCTTCTGACATCAACACCAAACTTCTCTTCTACAGCCATTTTTATATCAATCTTGTCTGCGTCCAGCTTAACCTGGAAAACATACTGACCGCGATCTTCAGTGAGTCCGGTACTTTTTTCTGTCAGCCAGGGGCGCAACAACGGGTTTTTCATTCTCATCTCTCCTGTTTACGGGATACCGGGGTTACCCTAAAGTCTCTTCTAATTTTTTCAATGCCGTTTTCTGGAACAGCACAGTGTGGCTGTTGAGAATATCATAGGTCGACGCCTTCTCAGCACTCATGATGTTGACCTTCTGGATGTTTTTTCCTGAACGGGAAATAATCAAGTTGTATTCCGGGGTCAACATGAGTGTTTTTTTCTCATCAAGGCCGAGGTTTTTCAGAATCGCTGCGAAAGGCTTGGTTTTGATCTCCTCAAGCATGAAATCCTCTACAACAAGAATTTTTCCTTCCTGTGCTTTGGCGCTGAACGCTGAACGACGGGCAAGCGCCTTTACTTTTTTATTGACTTTCTGGTCGTATCCGTGTGGTGTCGGTCCAAAAATTGTTCCACCACCAATCATTAAAGGCGAACGAGTAGAACCCTGACGGGCGTTGCCGGTTCCCTTCTGGCGATAGGGCTTGCGACCTCCACCCCTGACTTCAGCACGGGTCTTGGACTTGTGCGTTCCCTGCCGGCGGTTGGCAAGAATCGACTTTACATCGAGATATACCGCATGTTCAGATACTTCGGCTCCGAAGATATCGTCGCATAGGGTAACAACCTCTCCGGATTCAGTGCCGGCGGTAGTTAAGACTTTAAGTTCCATGGCTTCGTGCAGTCAGCTTTTTACTTTTTTGTAGAAACAATCCTTACATAGCAGTTCTTCGGTCCGGGCACAGCGCCCTTTACCATAATGAGGCTGGACTCAGGCATAATTTTTATAACCTGCAGGTTTCTGACAGTTATTGTGTCAGTTCCCATGCGGCCACCCATCCTAGTACCCTTGAATGTGCGCGATGGATCTGAAGCTCCGCCAATCGAACCCGGTGCCCGAAGCCTGTCGGACTGACCGTGTGTCCGCTGGCCACCACCGAAATTGTGGCGCTTGACAACACCGGCAAATCCTTTTCCTTTGGAAACACCCTGCACATCAACAATCTCACCCTCGATGAACGACTCAACAAGTACGGGGCTCCCCGCAGTCAGCTCGCCTTCAAACATGGATGTATCGAATTCGGCAGTCATGTATCCCGGTGCAACTCCAGCCTTTTTATAATGACCGAGCATAGGCTTGTTCACTTTAGCCTCTTTCCTCTCCCCGATCCCAACCTGATAGGCATCATACCCATCTGTTCCAACATTCTTGACCTGCGTTACAAAGCAGGGCCCAGCCTGGATGATGGTACAGGGCACAGCCTCTCGGTTCTCGTTAAACAGACGGGTCATGCCGATTTTCTTTCCCAGAATCGCGCCCATATCAATTGCTCTTTATCTAATTCGTTAAGACTTGATTTCAACATCAACACCACTCGGAAGCTCAAGCTTCATAAGCATGTCAATGGTTCTTGAAGTCGGGTTCATAATCTCTATAAGCCTCTTGTGGGAGGAAAAAGAGAACTGCTCACGGGACTTTTTATCAACATGGGGAGACCGGTTTACGGTATACACATGCGATTTTGTCGGCAGTGGTATGGGACCAAAGATGATTGCATCAGTTTCCTTGACCACATCTATAATCCGCGAAGCCCACTTGTCAACCAGGCTATGGTCGTAAGACTTGAGCTTGATTCTGATCTTTTGCTGTACAGCCACTTGTCAACCCTGTTTCGTGTTATCGATAAAAAGGGGCGGAGAGCTTTTCACTCCGCCCCGGGAAGCCTTGTCCAGTAAGATTATCAGTCGTTGATCTTGGTTACGGAACCAGCGCCGACGGTACGACCGCCTTCACGGATAGCGAAACGAAGACCTTCATCCATGGCGATAGGAGCAATCAGCTCAACTTCAACCGAAAGGTTGTCGCCAGGCATAACCATTTCCACACCTTCAGGAAGACTGACAGCACCAGTCACATCCGTGGTACGGAAGTAGAACTGGGGACGGTAGTTGGTGAAGAACGGCGTATGACGGCCACCCTCTTCCTTCTTAAGGATGTAGACCTCTGCCTTGAACTTGGTGTGCGGTTTGATGGTGCCGGGCTTGGCAATAACCATGCCGCGCTCGAGATCATTTTTGTCAACACCGCGAAGTAGGAGACCTGCATTGTCGCCAGCCCGACCCTCATCGAGCAATTTCTGGAACATCTCAATGCCGGTAACAACAGACTTGCGGGTATCTCTGATACCAACAATCTCAACCTCTTCATTGATCTTGATGCGACCACGCTCAATCCTGCCGGTACCAACAGTACCACGACCGGAAATCGAGAAGACATCCTCAACAGGCATCAGGAACGGTTTGTCAACATCACGGACGGGCTCAGGGATGTAATTGTCTACTGCATCCATAAGCTCCTGGATGGCTTTTTCGCCTTCTGCATCACCGTCAAGAGCCTTGAGTGCAGAACCTTTGATGATAGGAATATCGTCACCGGGGAAGCCGTACTCGGTAAGAAGCTCACGAAGCTCCATCTCGACAAGCTCAAGAAGCTCGGGATCAGCAATATCAACCTTGTTCAGGAAAACGACAAGCGCAGGAACATTCACCTGACGGGCAAGCAGAATGTGCTCGCGGGTCTGAGGCATAGGACCATCTGTACCAGCAACAACAAGTATCGCGCCATCCATCTGGGCAGCACCGGTAATCATGTTTTTAATGTAATCAGCGTGGCCAGGGCAATCAATGTGTGCATAGTGGCGTTTCTCGGTCTGGTACTCCACATGTGCCGTTGAAATGGTAATACCACGCTCGCGCTCTTCAGGAGCCTTATCAATATCGCCGAACTCGCGTGCAGCTGCCATTCCCTTCTTTGCAAGCACTGAAGTGATTGCGGCTGTCAGGGTTGTTTTTCCGTGGTCAACATGGCCGATGGTACCGATATTGACATGAGGTTTATCCCTCTTGTAGGACTCTTTTGCCATAACTTTATCTCCGATCTGTTAGCTGTTGTTATTTGTAATAAATTAGTGTTTCTGAACTGTACTCTTCTTACTAATCATCATTCTTACTTACCCGCTTTTCCTGAAGCGATTCAGCAATGCTTTTCGGTACTTCGCGGTAACTCTCAAACTCCATTGAGTAGTTTGCCCGGCCCTGAGTCATAGACCGCAGGTCGGTTGAGTAACCAAACATTGCCGAAAGAGGAACCTTTGCGTCAACAAACTGTGCGCCTGCCCTCTGACCCATTCCCTCGATATGCCCGCGACGACCCGACAGGTCACCCATAACATCACCAAGATACTCTTCCGGAGTAATTACCTCAACCTTCATAATTGGCTCCAGCAGTACAGGGGTTGCCTTTTTTGCAGCGCCCTTGAAACCTATTGAACCGGCAATCTTGAACGCCATTTCAGAGGAATCGACATCATGGTACTTACCGTCATACAGCGTCACTTTGATATCCTGCATCGGGTAACCGGCAACAACACCATCTTTCATGGCCTGCTGGATACCGGTATTGACAGCGGGTATATACTCTCTCGGAATCACGCCGCCCTTGACTGCATCAACAAATTCATATCCCTTACCCTCTTCAAGAGGCTCAACTATAATGTTGACCAGACCGAACTGGCCCTTACCGCCAGACTGACGCACAAACTTACCCTCAAAGTCAACCTTGGCGCGAATGGTTTCACGGTAGGCAACCTGCGGCTGACCCACACTCGCCTCAACCTTGAACTCGCGGCGAAGCCTGTCAACAAGAATCTCAAGATGCAGTTCACCCATACCCGCAATCAGGGTCTGCCCTGTCTCATCATCAGTTTTCACGCGGAAGGTAGGATCCTCTTCGGCCAGCTTTGCAAGCGACATTCCGAGTTTATCTGAATCGTCCTTGGTTTTCGGCTCAATTGCAATCTGAATGACCGGCTCAGGAAACACCATCTTCTCAAGCACAACGGGATTAGCTTCGTCGCAAAGTGTATCGCCAGTGCGAACCTCTTTGAGGCCAACCGCAGCTGCAATATCACCAGCATATACGCAATCCAAATCCTCTCGCTTGTTGGAATGCATCTGAAGCACCCTTCCTACCCGCTCTTTCTTGCCGGTTATTGAATTGAGAACATAACTGCCCGCCTTGAGCGATCCGGAATATACCCTGAAAAATGTGAGTTTGCCGACAAACGGATCGGTTGCGATCTTGAAAGCAAGCGCGGCAAAAGGCTCTTCATCACTCGGGTGACGGACAACATCTTCTTCGGTGCGCGGATGATGACCCTCGATCTCGCCATCGTCAAGCGGGGATGCAAGGTAGTCGACCACTGCGTCAAGCATGAACTGCACGCCCTTGTTCTTGAATGAGGAACCGCAGAGTACGGGAATGATATCAACATTCAGCGTAGCCTGGCGAAGGACCTTGCGAAGCTCAGACTCAGTGATATCCTCTCCATTGAGATACTTCTCAAGAAGAGTTTCATCTACTTCCGAAACCGCCTCAAGCATATTGATCCTCCATGTCCGAGCCTCATTCTCGAGATCATGGGGTATCTCTACCTCTTCATAGGTACTTCCATCTTCCTTGTCGAAAATGATCCCCTTCATTCTGATGAGGTCAACAAAGCCTGCGTAAATCTCGCCTTCTCCAATAGGAATCTGAAGCGGGACCGGATTGGTATTCAATCTTTCGCGGATAGCCTTTATCGTCTCAAAGAAATTTGCGCCCGTTCTGTCCATCTTATTGACATAAGCAATGCGCGGCACACCATACTTGTTTGCCTGGCGCCAGACAGTCTCCGACTGCGGCTCAACGCCACCAACCGCACAGAACAGCGCCACAGCACCATCAAGCACACGCAGCGAGCGCTCTACCTCAACAGTAAAGTCGACATGGCCAGGAGTATCAATAATGTTGATGCGATGGTTCACTCCTACATAATTTCCGTATTTAGGGGACCAGAAACAGGTTGTCGCTGCAGAAGTAATAGTAATGCCGCGCTCTTTTTCCTGCTCCATCCAGTCCATGGTAGCACCGCCGTCATGAACCTCGCCCATCCTGTGAAGACGCCCCGTATAATAGAGAATCCTCTCAGTGGTCGTGGTCTTACCAGCATCAATGTGAGCCATAATGCCGATGTTACGAACCTTGTCCAGTGCAACCTGCCGTGTCATATCCAGTATTTTAATCTATTTTAATCTATCGTCAATCAATCAGAAACGGAAATGCGCAAACGCCTTGTTTGCGTCAGCCATACGATGCACTTCATCACGCTTCTTGACCGAAGCTCCCTGCTCTCCGGCAGCATCCATCAACTCAGCAGCCAGCTTTTCAGCCATTGAACGGCCGCCCCGCCTCGTCGCAAACTGTTTCAGCCAGCGGAACGCAAGTGCGCCGCGCCGGGAAGGCTTCACCTCCATCGGAATCTGATAAGTCGCACCACCAACCCGCTTGCTGCGGACTTCAACCACAGGAGCTATATTGGACATTGCGCGGTGATAGACCTCCAGAGGACTTTCCTCCGTCATCTTTTCGCCAATGATCGCAAATGCGTCATACACAATCTTTGTCGCAACATCTTTCTTGCCGTCAAGCATTACCGCATTGATAAAGCGAGCAACGCTTTCGTCACTGTACCGGACATCCACACCCGTCTTCTTGTAGCCACCTTTTTTCGACATAATTCCCTGATGAATTGATGATTCGGTTTACTTTTTACCCTTTGCTGCACCGCCCTCTTTGGGCTGCTTGGCGCCGTACTTGGAACGGCTCTGCCTACGATCGGTAACACCCGAAGTGTCAAGCGATCCGCGGACAATATGATAACGGACACCAGGAAGATCCTTCACCCTGCCGCCGCGGATCAGAACAATGGAGTGCTCCTGCAGGTTATGACCTTCGCCAGGAATATAGGCCGTCACCTCAATCTTGTTCGAGAGCCTGACACGCGCAACTTTGCGCAGCGCCGAGTTAGGCTTTTTCGGCGTCGTCGTGTATACACGAGTACAGACCCCACGCTTCTGCGGGCATTTTTCCAGCGCAGGTGACGCTGTTTTTGACGCTTTTACACTTCTACCGTGCCTGATAAGCTGCTGAATCGTCGGCATACTGTAACTCTCTCTTTCTATTTAAAAACCTCTGATGACAAATCGCTTTGTACTGAAAAATCCATAAGGACAACCAATGTAAGCGAATTAAAAAAAAAAACAAAACGGAAAACATCATTTTTCATGCTCTTGATAAAAAAATGATTTTCCGTTTTCAACCCCCTGACGCTGCCGGTTTCAGACCGGCAGCGTCAGGGCAATCTCGCGGACCAGAGCCTCCATTACTTTTTCATGCTGCGGGATATCCTCCGCAGCCAATTTCGTTGCGCTTTCAGCAGACCCGATTATCTCTTTAAGCGTTACGCCCAGAGCGTCACCTTCGCCCGCTTTTAAAGAGCGCCCGCCCGCATCCTGCGCAAATCGGGCAAGGACCCCTTCAGGAGCAGAAACGGCAAATGGAACGCCCATACCGGCCACATCAACAAGAAGCTCCGGAACCCGCAGTGCATTGCCGTCCTGGCGTCCAGCGGCAAAAAGCACCAGTGAGGCATTGCGGCACAGGGTAAGCACGCCCTCTTCCGAAGAGGGGCAGATGATTTCAGCCGTTCCCTCCAACCCAGATTTTTTCAGCAGATGTTCCGCCGGCAGACCTGTCACTACAAGAGAACCGGTGCAGCAACCCCCCTGCTCACCGGCAGACTTTGCAAGCTCACGCAAAAAATCTCTAATCTCTTTCTCTGTCAACCGCTGCAGCAAAAACACCGGCCTGCCCAAAGAATCAGGAGCCCCTTCGCCCGAAAGGCTCTGGTCATCAGCATCCTCGAGGGGGGTATCAGCAATGATGGTAATGTCATCATGGGATACCCGACCAAAATATTTTTTCAGAAAATATTCTTTCAGCTCCCGCGTTGGAGTAATGATGCTGTAACCACTTGTCAGCAGCTTCTCTTCAAGTCCTGACCCGTCACCCGAACGCAGACTCCCCGATGGGGCAAACGGCGAACGCCGGGTGAGCGGAGACTGAATGTCAAAAAGAACCGGCACACCGTGACGGACGGAAATTTCCAGCGCGATTTCCAGCGCCGGCGCGGATGGCCCCTGAACGAAGACCGCCTCAATATCGGGAAACTGGTTCATAACCTTCTCCGCAAGAGCCCCCGCATGCTTCTCCCACACAGCACAGAGTCCGGGAGCACTGAAACGGGACGGAATCACTTTTCCCATAACCCCTCTTGGTTGCATCGGCCCGCCATAAGCCATAGCGGCAACCCGGCATGCGGCAACATCTTCAACCAGAACGGGGGGGCCGGTTCTCCATATCCTCTCACCGTTGACACCCGCCGTTTCCTCGTTGATCGCATCGGTGCCGAAAGAATCTTCATCTGACACAAAAGCCGGCGGCGCAATGACAATAGGCTCCCAGCCGTATGCCGGAAGCCGAGAGGCCATTCTGAAAGCTCGAGATGAGCCGTCGGTCATGGCAGGCGGATAATTGGGGGCAAGAAACAGAATTTTCCTCACTGTACTGTATTGATTAATCGGAAACGGCCTGACCGCTCCCATGCATTGATTTCATGTAATAACTGCAACCGCAATATACTCTAAATCAACTCTCCTCTCTCTGCCGACGCCAGGGAAAAACGCCTGCAATGAGCATCAGCAGCACAACGCCAAACCCCGCGAACGAAAGCGTTCTAGCAGTTTCAAAGACGCTGCGGTCATACACAAACCCTACCCGATGGGTGCCAGCAGGAACCACCACCCCCCGAAGCAATCCATCCACCCTCTCCACAGAAACCGGTTGGCCATCCAGGTAAGCCCTCCACCTGAGCGGATAGAAAATTTCACTCTGAACCAGCAGAGCCTCATTGGGAGCCGAAATCTCAATAACAGACGATTCACTCTCCAGCTCAACCTTCGTGATGATGGCTGGAGAAAAGCTCCTCCCTGCAAGAGGAGAAGCTTCGTCCACATAGACCACTTCCCCTGGCTGAACCGTCCCCTGCCCCCCCTGTCGTTCAAGCAGCCGAAAGAGCTCTCTGTCATCAGCAACACCCACTGCCTTTCCGGCCGTCCACACTCTCGGCATCGTTCCATCAAGCCGGTAGATCCATACTTTCTGTGGACCCCGGGCCAACTGAAGTTCACCAGATTTCACGAGAGTCAGAGAGGAGTGCTCCACCGGAGAGGCAGTCAGCACGAAACCGACATTCAGTACCCTGAGCACCCCGAGGGAGGCAAGGTTCCCCGTTCCAGCAAGAAACTGCTCATAGCGAGCAAACTTTGCCGGATGATATCCTCCAACCGACTCAACGCCCGAAAGCGCAAACTTGTTTTCACTGAACAGAGGGCCTGCCGGATACACGCGCGTTGGTTTCTCCTGGCGTGCCAGCCACTCGGTCACTTCATCAGGCTCCAGTGCCGGCCGAATGCTCTCACGGCTGACAAGCGACCCGGTCCGCAATGAACTGGCGGAAGGGCTAACAATCTTGATGTCGCACAAAGCAAGATCAACAAGCGCTGCCACCAGAAACAGATGGATCGCAACCTGCAGGGGAATCATTTTTTTAATTCCGAGCCACAGAAGCCCAACCGCAATGGCAACAAAGAGCGCCATCAAAAGAACACCGCCTTCAATCTGCTCCCAACGGACCCTGTTGACCATCCATGCAAGGTCAAAACTTCCCACCGAAGGGGAAGGAAAGAGTGAGCGGAAGAAATTCTCACTCCCACCGCCGGCTCCCAGCATCAGCGTCAACACCAACAGCACGGCAAAGACCAGCGAAGCCCACCGCAGAGGGTTACGGAGAATTTCGGGACGGGCCCTAAAAAGAGCACTGGCACCATGCGCCGCCAGTGCCGCGACAACAGGATAGAACATGATGAGAGCCATGGAAGGGACCCTGAAGCGACTGAAAAATGGCGCAGCATGATAAAAAAGATCAAACACGGGAGAAAAGAACCGCCCAAAAGAGAGCAGCGCCGACAGAAGCGCCACAAAAAGATAGAGAAAGCCCAAAGGCTCCCGCCTCAGCACCCATCCTCCAACAAATGCCAGCAGCAGCACTACAATCCCGGTATAATGCGGATAATCCGTAAACGGCATGAACCCCCAGTAGGTAATTCCCCCGAACCCGAAAATACCGGGAAGCAGGAGTGTGCCGAATTCAATTGGGTGCATCGACCAGAGGGTTGCATACTCCCATGCAGAGCCCGCTCCTCCCGATGCCATTCCCCGAACCGACCATGGGGCATAGCCGGAGGCCGGCAGCCATATTGCCGCCGACATCAGGAGCGCACAGCCTAAAGCCACAAGCAGCAACCCCCAACGGCCAAAGAGCTTGCGAATCGGGAGGCGAGAGGAAAAAGAGAGAACGACCACGAGAATCAACATGAGCAACCATGAGTACCAGGCAATCTGCACATGCGACCGCTGCAGCTGGAACCCTGCCAGAATGGCAAGCATGCCGGCGTCCTGCAACCGACCTCTTTCCATAAGCCGCATAGCGGCCCAGAGCAGCCACGGAAGGTATGCCGCCGTCATCAGCTGGCTGCCATGGCCATGCACCAGCATAGCCGTCATTGCCGGATTGAGCATGAAAACCGCCCCACCAAACCATGCCGCCGAAAGGGCGATTGACTGGTTGCGGAGAAAAAAATACATCCCCATCCCGCCGAAAAGCAGATGAATCAGCTGAAGGGCCATACCGTCAAGATGAAGGAACGCGGTCGCGGCATTGGGGAAATAGAGCCCACTCAGGAAACTGAAAGCCTCAACCGTGGGCATGCCAGAGAATACCCACGGCTGCCAGAGGGGATAGCGGCCAGAAGTATGCTGAAGGTGCTGAAGAGCATTATCAAGAGCAGCGGGAACAATACTGTCGGGCGCTGCAGGAACCATTGCCTGAAAAACAACCGGGTAGTATACCGCCGCCAGCAGCAGGCCGTACCCTGCAACCACAAGGGCAAATGAAAGTATCCTGTTCTGCAGCACCTTGACTCCCCTGAAATTATTGTAAAAAAAGAAACAACAGCCTGATCCTCACCGGCTCCCGCCAAAATAACTCTTGAGCCGTAAAATAATCTCCCGCTCATCCTCTTCCAACCCAAGAAGCAGTAAAATCAATGCATACAAGGGCCCCAGAACACCCAGAGACGCAACTGGCAGAAGAGCGCCCGGGAGAGTAAAAAACCAGGGTGGAAGAAAAAGAAACCCCAGAGCACTGGAGGCCCCTGCAAGAAGAGGCTTGAAAAGCGCTTTGGAAAACGGGTGGAGCCCCAAAAGAGAACGAACCTCCAGCAACCGTGCGGCGGAAAGCACGAGAAACAGCAGCACCGAAGCAAGAGCCGCTCCCTCAATGCCCATCCGGGGAATCAGGAGCAGATTAAAAAACACCTGCAGCAGAAGCGCGACTGCAGCGTTTATGAGGCTGAGCCGAGCGTAACCCGTCATAGCCAGCAGGGTTGCCGCCATCCCAAAAACAGCCTGAAGAATGGCTGCGCCCGAAAGCAGCACCAGGGCCGGAGCGGCCTTCGGAAAAGAGCTGCCGAACACGGCAAGCACCGGCCCGGGAATCAGGGCAAACAGCAGCAGCAAAGGGATAACAAGCGTCAGAATCCACCGGGTGAGAAGCCTGTAAATGCGCCCCACCTCATCCATTCTGCCAGCCGCGTGCAGCTCGGCAAAAACAGGAGCGGCCATTCCTGCAAATGCAACAAGCACCGCACGGATAAGGCCGGCTGTTCGCGCCGCCGGATGGTAAAGACCAACGGTTGCAGGGTCAGTCAGCATCCCGAGCATCATCACATCAAGCCAGTGCATACTCATGCTGATGAACGATACCGCCATAAACGGCAGTGCATAGAAAAGCACGGGCCTCTCAACTGCACCAGTCCCCCCTGCTACCCGAAGCATGCCGGCAACAGGAGCAAGACGGGGCCGTATCCAGAAATACGATAGTGCCGCCGACAGCGCGAAAGGAAAAAGGAGCGCCGCCTCACCACCGAAAGCCGCATTAAAAAGAAGAGTAAAGAGCAGGAGAAGTACCGGATTGATAATCTGGGTGGCAATGATTTTGGGACGGATATTCCCACACGCCTGCATGGCATGACCGTAGAGCATTGAGGCAACATTGAACGGAATGGCCGCGGCGTAACAGGCAACTGCGAGCTGAAGCAGGCGACTGCCATTGAGCACAGCCGCCACAGGGGCAGCAAAGAGCTCAAGAAGAAGGAAGATGGCAAGCGAAAGCCAGAGCGCCATTTTCAGTACCGAACCAATAACCTCCATTCGCCGCAGGGGATCATGGCGGGTGGCCGGAACAAAACGAAGAAGGGCCGAATCAAGCCCGGCCATTGCCGCAACCTCTGCAATCTGCACAACGGCTATTGCAAGCGCATAGGTACCAAGGGCATCAGCGCCAAGCAACCGCGCAACCACAAGGCTATAAACAAACCGCGCCATCTGGCCAACAAGGAATCCGCCGAGAGAGAACCCCGCCCCGGCTGCTATCGAGAAATTCCGGTTCATTCCGCCCTCTCCTGCAATGCCCGAAGAAGTTCCCCAACCATTGCAGCAGCAAGAGCGTCCCAGCTGTGCTGACGGGCAAACTCCCTGCGGCCCTCCTCCCTGCTGTCGGCCAGCGCTTCGGGCACCATCTCCACAAACTCCTCTTCCGTTTCAGCCACAGCCACAACATCTTGAGCCTTATCAACAGCTTCGCAGTAATTCATGGCAAGCACAGGCACTCCGGCAGCAGTATACTCATAGAGTTTGTTCGGATCCGAAGCCCGTTTGAGCGGACTCCGCTGCATCGGCATCAGAGCAAGAGAAAAATGCTGTACCCAGGCAGGAACCTCGTCATAGGCTACCAGACCGGCATAGCGGACATTGGGAAGCAGACGGAGTTCCTGCTGCCGCTCCCACCAACCGTGCTGATAGGCAGGCCCTACCAGTACAATGCTGTACTTAGGCCACCGCTTGGCCACACGAACCAGCAGAGGTACATCAAGCCAGTCCATCGCTCCAAGATACCCCAGAACCTCCCCGCCAGCTTCACGAAGCAGCGGGGGCACTTCACGGCGCGGCTCAGAAAACCGCTCGTATTCAACCCCGTTACCAAGAGAAACCACCCGAACAGAGAGCGGAGGGGCGATGCGCTCACTCAACTCACAGCTGACGCTGAACATCAGCTCCGCGCGCTGCAGCCATGCAGCCCGGTACCCCGCAAGCCAAGGCGGCGAATCGGGAAAAGCGAGATGATCATCATTGGCATCGTAAAAGCGAAGCCGCGCAGGCAGACGGGCGGCTACAGGCCCCCAATAAACATTGCTCAGGCCAATAACCCGGTTGCGCCCGGAAAACCCGAGCACAAGGGCCCAGAAAAGCATCAGAGCAACTCCGGGAATCCCCACCAGAAAACGCACCACAGGAATGTTGAGCAAGCGGCCAAAAGCGAAAGGAACCCGCTTCAGGAAGGGAGCCGTCACCACAAACACGCGACCACGGCGAACAGGAATCCAGTGATGTTGACGGCCAAGGGTGAACGGCTCTATAAAAAGAATATCCCAGCTGTCGGGAAAACGGGCAAGAAGACGCTGCTTGCGGGTAGAAAGAAAATCCCACTGCACCTCCGAAAACCACACCAACCGCTGCTTATTCTTCCCCATCGCCTCCTCCCCTCTCAACTGAAAGCTCATACATCTGGACCTTTTCAAACAGCAGCCGGAGAAACGGCTTCACACCGGTCAAGTAAAACAGCGGCCGACGGATGCGAAACCGGGTGCTTCTCTGCACCCTGAACCCCGCCCGCCCGAAAAGGGCACGAGCTTCAGCCTCCCCCATCTCATGAAAATGGTCTGGGCTCCGAAGCATTGCCGGACGGCTGAGCGGCATGGAAACAAACATACGCGCATCCGCACCCGAAAGCACCCTGCGGACCTCAAGAAGCAGATGAAGCGGATTGTAGAGATGCTCAAGAACCTCCAAAGCACACACCACACCATAAGAACCCTCGAGGCATTCAACATCAAGATCAACATCGCTGTTGACGAACCGGCACCCCAGAAGCTCCTCCATCTGTCCAGTCAATGGCGTCCGATCCCCGAGGTCAAGCCCTCCATCAACCCGGCAACCCGCAAGAGAGGAATCGGCCATAAACGCAATGCTTTTGCACCACCGGACAGTGTGCGCCGCTTCGCTGAGATAGTCACTATCAACAATGTTCCTGTAGCGGCTCATCCTTCTCCTCCCTCAGGGCGAAACTTTGAGAAAACCATCCCCCCGGCAGCGGGAATCAGGCGGAAAGGCAACAACAGCAGAAAAAGCCCCACAGAGAAGAGCGAACCATGCTTCCGGAGCAACCGCACCGTTGAAGCACTGCGCAGCAAAAGCTTCCGTAAGAGCCGTCCGCGAAACCCCCTCGACACCCGGTGCCAAACCTTTGAGGAGGGAACAAACACAACCCGGAGCCCCATCCCCCGGAGACGAAGGGAAAGATCAACATCCTCCCCGTACATCCCGAACGCTTCGTCAAAACCACCAAGAGCCTTGAAGTCGGAAGCGCGCACGCAGACACAGCACCCCGTTGCATATCCCGTATTGCCCGATCGGCTGAACTGGGAGCCATCCTTCCGGCGCAGCCCCACATGGCGCACAAGACCCGAACGGAGGTTCACCTCGCCGCCTGCATACCATATAACTGAAGGATGAGCCATATAAAAAATTTTTGGGACAGTGGCCCCCACTCCAGAGTCACCCCGAAGAACCGTGAGCAGCGGAAGCGCGAAGCAGGACTCGACTACGGTATCATTGTTCAGAAAAAGCACCTCCTCCGCCCCCATCTCTTCAGCACGCCGGAACCCGGCGTTGTTGCCTCCTGCATATCCGAGATTGGAGGGAAGCTCCAGAATATCCGTATCGGGAAATTCCATCCTGATGCGGCCAACCGAACCGTCCCGGGAGCCGTTATCGACCACCAGCAGACGGAAATCAAACTCCCGCAAAGCCGCCTCAAGCGACCTCAAACAGGCAATCGTATCATCAGCGCCGTTCCAGTTCAGCACCACCACCACAAGCCCCCCCTTCACGCATCACCTCCCGCCAGTTGCCGGAGAAAAGCCCCCGACCGCGAGCCGAACTCGCGCCACCCGTCATCGACCACCTTTTGCACCGAAACAGAATCAGCACTCTCCTGCTCCCGAAGAAACAGCTCCGTGATGGCCTCAGCAATGGCATGGGCGGAACAGTCCGCCGCCACAACCCCTGAGTGGCGTGTAGTGATGGCATCGGGAAGCGAACCGGCAGGGGTAACAACAAGAGGAACGCCGTAGCCTAAAGCAAGCTGGGCAACGCCCGACTGCGTCGCACTCCTGTAAGGCAGTACGCAACAGTCGGCCGCAGCAAAAAGCGTTGCGGTGCGCTCCGGCGAAACAAAACCGGGAAGAAATGTCACCAGGTCGCCGATGCCAAGCGCTTCGGCAAGAGACCGATAGCCATCAAGCTTCTCATAAAACTCCCCGGCCACCACCAGACGAAGCGAAGGAAAGGAGGAGCGAAGTTCCCCGAGAGCGCGAAAAAGAAGGTCGAGCCCCTTGTAACGGCGGACGAATCCGAAAAAAAGAAGCACCCGATCCTCCCCGCGCAGGCCAAGCTCATGACGGGCAGTCTCCTGCATCGGAAGGGGAACTTCGGGCGGATAAAGAGGGTGGGTGAGCCGAAGAAGGGGAACCGAAGGCATTGCAGCCGCGGCGTCCAAGGAAACAGTTTCCGAAAGGATGATTGCCCCCTCAAGCGTACGGGCAAGCAGGCGCCGCATAGCCGGCTCGAAAAAGAACGACTCATGAGATGACATATTGTGCAGAAGGGCAACGGCACGAATGCCGCTCACGCGACGGAGCACGAAGAGAAGAGGGGCAAGAAACCCGCCCCAGTAAGCGGCAAGCAGAATATCGGGAGGATTCTTTTTGAGCTCTCTGGCGGTGGCGAACCAGGTCCGGGGGTTGTAGAGAACAAGCGGCCCTCTGCCAACAGGGCTTTCCTCAGTACCACGACCCGGCTGAAGAAAACGGGGCCAGAGAGCACGGAAACCTACAACCTCAACACTGCACCCGTCCTCCCTCAAAGCCTCAAGCAGGTGGGTGCTGAAACGGGTGATCCCTCCCCTCAAGGGGGGGAAGGGGGTGACGAAGGCAATCCTCAGCACCCTCACCGGCCGCTCCGTACAACGGGAACACTACTGCTCCCCAAACCCCTGCTCAAAAAATTCAACAAGCTGGCGGGCAGCCTCATCAGCATCCTCACCGGTAAGTTTAAGAGTCAACTTCGTCCCTTTCGGTGCCGCAAGGCTCATGACGCCGATAATAGACTTTGCATTGATTTCCACGCCCTGCATCTCAATAAAGAAATCGGCCTTGAAACGCGATGCAAGCTTCACAACAGCCGCGGCAGGCCGTGTATGCAGACCGGCCCTGTTTTTAACTATAACTTCATGAACAATCACGGCAAAGGGTACCTGTTTGGGTGTTGTTGGGAACGGGAAGCTTTTTGACCATGGCCGTTTCATCACAGGCCATCAGTTTGGGGCAGCGGGTACAGTCCCGCCATATCTTCTGAGGGAAATACTCTTTTTCAATCTCACTGTACCCGAGACGGGCAAAAAAACGCCTGCTGAGGGTCAGCACAAAAACCTCGGCTACCCCCTCCTCGCGAAGAACAGCTTCCGCCTTTTCTACAAGCAGTCGCCCCGTCCCCTTAAGCCTCCAACTCTCCTGAACCGCCAGTGAACGGATTTCGGCAAGAGTCCGGGTATAAAACGCAATAGCACAGCAGCCAACAACCTCGCCGGCATCTTCAGCCACAAAAAAATTTCGGATGTTTTCAACAACAGTCTCCGTAGCCCTTTCCAGCATCAACCCGGAACTGGCATACACATTGATAATGTGAGAAATCACCTCCGCATCGGCAAGCCTTGCCTGCCGTATCCGAGCCGTTCCTTCCATCGCTACTCCCCGTCCTCCATCTCCGCCTGCCGTTCACACAGAGAAACCTCGCGCCAGAGCTCATCCTTAAGTTCTTTCATCCCCTTGCCAGCAACACTGGAAATAGCCATAACCCTCACACCCTCCGGTGACGCAGGAACAACGAAATCCTCGGGAGCAATATCCATTTTAGTCACCACCAGCAGCCGGGGCTTCTCAATCAGACCGTGGCCAAACTTTTCAAGCTCAGCAACAAGGGTCCCGTACTCAAAAAGAATATCAGGGGAATCCGCTGACACCAGCACCGCAAGAATTTTTGTGCGCTCAATATGGCGAAGAAACTGGAGGCCCAATCCGCGGCCCTCGGCGGCACCCTCAATAATACCGGGAATATCGGCCATCACGAATGACTTGTATTCCTCATACCGCACAATGCCAAGATTAGGAACAAGCGTTGTGAACGGATAATCGGCAATTTTCGGGCGGGCGGCGCTCAGCACCGAAATAAGGGTTGACTTCCCCGCATTGGGAAATCCCACAAGGCCAACATCCGCCATCAGCTTCAATTCCATCGCAAGCTCCAGCTCCTCACCTTTCCAGCCCGGCTCGCTTCGCCTCGGAGCCTGATTGGTGGAGGTGGCAAAATGCTGGTTACCCCTTCCTCCATGGCCACCGCGGGCGATCATAATCTCTTCGTCCGGCTTGGTAAGGTCGGCAATAATCTCCATAGATTCAGCGTTACGAACCAGTGTCCCTATGGGAACATCAATAACAATATCCTTCCCTTTCCGGCCTGTTTTTCGGGCCCCCATACCATGGGCACCACGAAGGGCCAAATACTTTTTGCGGTACCTGAAATCAAGCAGTGTGGTCAAATGGCTGTTTGTCCGCAGCCATACATTCCCGCCATCACCACCATCACCACCGTCAGGACCGCCCTTCGGCACATACTTCTCACGCCGAAAACTGACGCAGCCTTTGCCACCGTCGCCAGCCTGCACAAATACTTTTGCACTGTCTACAAACTTCACTGGGAACTCCCGACTGTTGAAATAATCGTATGCTTTGCATATACTGGAAAAAAACCTGATCCACCAACCTGATATTCACTCACTCCATGGCAAAAGCCGTAGCCACACCGCCATCAATCGAAGCACTTATCTCCCGTCTTGAAGAGATAACCCGTACTATGGAAACCCCCGACACGGGCCTTGAGGGTTCAATCGCTCTCTATGAAGAAGGACTTTCCATCGCTGAACAGTGCAAAAAAAGGCTGCAGGAGGCAAAGAGAAAAATTGAAGTCATCAACAGCGGCATGCGAAAAGAAGCGCCCGTCGTTGACAGGGTTCAGGATCTTTTTACCCCCGAGAGCTGAAAAGGGCTCAGCCACCAAGCTTTTTCAGCAGAACCTCATTAACCATCTGCGGATTGGCTCTGCCTTTCATCTTTGCCATGCACTGACCCACAAAAAAGCCCATCAGCTTTGTCTTGCCCTCACGGTAGGCAGCAAGCTGTCCCGGATTGGTAGCCAGAATTTCATCCACAGCCGCCTCAATGGCACCGCTGTCTGAAACCTGTGCAAGCCCCTCGCGCCCCACTATTTCCGCTGCTGAAGCATCGCTCTCATGCATCAGTTCAAATACCTGTTTGGCAATGGTGTTGCTCACCGCGCCCGATCCTATCATACGGATAAGCCCACCGAGACGCTCCGGCGTAACACTGAAATTCTCTATGGAAAGAGACGTCTCCTTCATGGTCCGCATTACCTCGCCCATCACCCAGTTCGACGCAGTCTTAGCGTCACCCGCCAGACCGACAAGCTCCTCAAAATAATCAGCAACCTCCCGTTCAGCCGTCAGCACCCCAGCATCATACACCGGAATGGAAAACTCCTGCACAAAACGCTCGGCACGAGCTTCGGGAAACTCGGGAAGCTCAAGACGAATTCTCTCAAGCATTTCATCATCAACCAGAATCGGAACCAGATCGGGATCAGGGAAATATCGGTAATCATGGGCATGCTCCTTGCCCCGCATTGAACGGGTCTCGCCCTTGTCAGCATCCCAGAGCCGGGTCTCCTGCACAATGGTGCCGCCGGCATCAAGTATGCCCCGGTGGCGTTCGGCCTCATACTCTATGGCCTTTTCAACATTCTTGAAAGAGTTCATGTTCTTTATTTCCGTACGGGTACCATACTCCTCATCGCCAAACAGGCGAAGCGAAACATTGGCATCGCACCGCAGACTGCCCTCCTCCATGTTGCCATCTGAAATGCCAAGATACTTGACTATCTGGCGCATTTTCTGCAGGTAGGTAGATGCTTCTTTTGCCGTCCGGATATCGGGATAGCTTACAATTTCCAGCAGCGGAACACCGCTCCTGTTAATATCAATAAAGGTATCGTCCCCGATGTCATGAATGGATTTGCCTGCATCCTCCTCAATATGGATTCTTATCAGCCGCACAAGCCGCTCTCCTTCTCCCGCATCCACCATGAGGCCGCCCTCCAGGCAAATGGGCTCCTCGAACTGTGAAATCTGGTATCCTTTCGGAAGATCAGGGTAAAAATAGTTCTTGCGGGCAAGCACCGAATGGGGAGCAATACGGCAGCCGGTTGCAAGCCCAAGCTTGACGGCATCTTCAACCACCCGGCTGTTCAGCACAGGCAGTGCTCCGGGCAACGCCAGGCATACGGGACACACATTGGTGTTTGCCGAATTGCCGAACCGTGCCGAACAGCCGCAGAAGGCCTTGCTTTTGGTATTAAGCTGACAGTGAACTTCAAGACCCACCACTAATTCATACTTCATGGCACCTTTGTCCATTCGGGCACTCCCGTACCCACATTGAAATTACTAATAAGCAACGCTTCCCTGATCGGCCTTCTCAAAAGGACGGTCATCAAACGAGGGCGGGGCGCTGTACTGCTGCTGCGGAACACTCTCCGAGTATATGGGCTGAATGGCCTGCGACTGGGGAGCGAGAACGCCGCCAAGCTTTATAGGCTCATAAGAAAACTTCTGGCCGCCTATTGTGGCATCAGCCATAACTCCCGCCTTCGGCAGCACAAAAATCGCAACACCATCCGAATAATCAGTATTGGTTGCTATGCCCGAAGTCACTACAACCGCCGTCATCTGGGCACTGATCTCGAAATTGCCCTTCTGGAAATCAGTCAGAGCCTTTTTGTCCTTGAAAAAAATAATCTCAGTAAACGACTGGCCACCAAGCTGCGGCCCCACATTGAGCTGAGAAATGGAGGAGCGGCCGATCAGGCGGCCGAGTTCATAAACATACCCCTTACCGTGCCCGCCGCCTAACATGAGAAATCCTCCCTTATAAACATCAGGAAAAACCACATAGCCATGAGCCATTGAAAAGAAACGCTCCAGAGATGGGTCATTTTTCTTCAGATACTGAACCGCGTCTTTAGCCTTGTCGCCCTCATTCGGATCCCACCCGGCAAATGCCGACCCCGTAACAACCCCCGCCAGAAGCAACACGGCGAGAACAGTCTTCATCATTTTCATCATAGCCCTTCATTTTTGGTGTTGTAATAAAATCAAACAGCGATAAACATACAATGGCAGGCAACCCTTATTATACGATTTTCCTGTTAATTATATGACGCTACCTGGGTCGAGTTCCCGCTTGAGAGCCTCCCGCTCAATTTCAAGCCGGCGGATTTCTCGATTGAGCCGGTCAAGCTCCTCGGGACTGCTGTCTATTTCAAGCCGCAGACGCGACGAAGCCTCATCAATCAGGTCAATCGCCTTGTCGGGAAGGAACCGGTCGGAAATGTATCGGTTCGACAGTTCCGCCGCCGCCACAATAGCCGAGTCCTTAATGCGCACCCCGTGATGGATTTCATATTTCTCCTTGAGGCCCCGTAGTATGGACACCGTATCCTCCACGCTCGGCTGGTCAACCACCACGGTCTGGAACCGCCGCTCCAGCGCCGCATCCTTCTCAATGTGTTTCCGGTACTCGTCAAGCGTCGTGGCTCCTATGCAGCGAAGCTCACCCCGCGCAAGCGCAGGCTTAAGAATATTGGCCGCATCCATCGACCCCTCCGCAGCACCAGCGCCAACAAGAAGATGAAGCTCATCAATAAACAGTATCACCTCGCCATCAGAATCCTGCACCTCACGCACCACAGCTTTCAGGCGGTCTTCAAACTCTCCCCTGAACTTCGCCCCCGCAACCAGCTGGGCCATGTCGAGCGCGGCAATCTGCCGATTGAGAAGATTTTCAGGTACATCTCCAGCTACAATTCGCTGGGCAATGCCCTCAACAATGGCCGTCTTGCCCACTCCCGGCTCACCAATCAGCACCGGATTGTTCTTGGTCCGGCGACTGAGAATCTGCAACACCCTGCGAATTTCGTCGTCACGCCCGATAACCGGATCGAGCTTCCCCTTTCGGGCCGCATCGTTCAGATTTCTGGAATATTTTTTCAGGGAATTATAGGTATCCTCCGCACTCTGGCTCGTCACCCGCTGCGAACCCCGTAGGGTCTGCAGAACCTTGAGAATGGCGGCACGGTTCATTCCTGCGTCGCCAAGTAGGCGTGAGGTCGTCCCCCCCGCCTCACTGAGGGCAATGAGAAGATGCTCCGAACTGATATACTCATCCTTCAGCTTTTCAGCCTCCTTAAGGGCCGAATCAAAAACTTTACCGAGATTCTGCGACAGATACTGCCCGGTTGCAGAAGCACCCGTCACCTTCGGAATGCGCTCAATCTCCCGCTCAAGAACTTCCTGCAGGCTCTCCACGGAAACCTCAAGCTTCCGGGCAATCTGCACGGCTATACCCGCGCTCTCGTCAAGCATGGCAAGCAGAAGATGCTCCGGCTCCACCTGCTGGTTCTGGTGGCTTCCGGCCATAGTTGCCGCAGCCTGCAAGGCCTCCTGGGCCTTGGTGGTGAATTTGTTCGGATCAAATTGCATAGCTCGTTCATGGTTATTTTTCAAGAAAGAAAAAAACATCAGCTACAGCTCAATAACAATGTAAAACGAAAAAAAGTTACTGTTGCAGCAACCCTCTCTCCTGAGAGCAAAAAAAACCGCGGCGCCCCTCTCAAGGCCCGCGACTTATTAATCTTATTTAATAACAGAACCCTTTCCCGTCAATACTCTCTGTCTTCCTCTTCGGCGGGCGCCGCAGCTTTCGACATGTTTTTGGCAAGAGCCCCCACAACAAGCTTTATGATTTCACCACCTGTTGAAACAAGCTCAGCACCCTTGTGCTGTATAAACCGCTGTGTCGCCAGCTGGTCCTTGAACAGATCAACACTTGCAGGATCGTAACCCCCCTCGCTCACATATTCGTCAATAACCTCTTCAGCCTCATCAAAAGACATGGCAAACACCTTGATTCCGAGCTTAGCTCTCTCAATGGAGTCAAGAACTTTTCCGTCTGTACTCTGCTGCTCCATAGCTCTGTTCTTTTGATTTCTGATTATAAAATACCGCTCTTAATGTAAGGTAACCAATTTTTCCCGCAGTCAAGCCCGCCCTTACTCCGGCCGATACAGATCGCGCAGACCGACCAACAGAAGCAGAAGGCCGACGCCGAGAGCCGGCCATGTATAGATGTCGGGAATGAAAAACAGGCTATTGAGAATGCCCGCTCCCGGCGAAAGAAGAAGAATAAGGTCCGCACCGGCAAGAATCATCAGCACATTGAAAACCCTCACCTTTACCCGCCGTTTGGGATTGTTCTCCTGTTTGTTAGATTTGCCCATACGAGTTAAAACTAGTGATATAATGATTATTCTTGGACTGGAAACCAGTTGCGACGAAACCTCTGCGGCTGTACTGCAGGACGGCAGGGTATGCTCAAATGTGGTCAGCTCGCAACTCTGCCACACTGGCTTCGGCGGCGTGGTTCCCGAACTGGCGTCAAGGGAGCACGAACGGCTCATTGTCGCCATTGCCGATACCGCTCTGAGCGAAGCCAATATAACAAAAAACGACCTTGATGTCATAGCTGCAACTGCAGGGCCGGGACTTATCGGAGCCGTCATGGTAGGGCTTTGTTTTGCCCAGTCGATGGCATGGGCTCTCTCCATTCCCTTCGTCCCCATCAACCACATTGAGGCGCACATGTTTTCCCCCTTTATTGACGGAGGCTTCGCCAAAGACGGGGGCTTGACCGAAGAGGACCCCACCAGAGGGGTGCCGGAAGAACCGTTCATCTCGCTGACCGTCTCGGGCGGCCACACCCTCCTCTCCATCATCGGGACCGACCTCTCCCGGCGCATCATCGGCCAGACCCTCGACGACGCCGCAGGTGAAGCATTCGACAAAACAGGGAAAATGCTCGGCCTCAGCTACCCGGCTGGCCCCGAAATCGACCGGCTCGCAAAACAGGGAGACCCCTCTTTTCACCGCTTCCCGCGGGCACTCACATCACAGTCGCAGACCAGCCGAAGTTACCGCAACAATGAAGATTTCAGTTTTTCGGGACTGAAAACATCAGTGCGCACCTGGCTTCAGAAACAGTCACCTGAATACATTGATGCACACAGGGCCGACATTGCCGCATCCATTCAGGATGCCATTGTCTCCGTTCTGGTGGAAAAAACAGTTGGCGCTGCCCGTCGCCGCCAGGTCAACTCCATTGCCATAGCCGGAGGGGTCAGCGCTAACTCCGCCCTTCGCGCAGCCATGAAAAAAGAGTGTTCCCGCCACGGCATACGGCTGCATCTGCCCAGCCCCGTCTACTCAACCGACAATGCCGCCATGATTGCCGCTCTGGGTGAGCTGAAAATCTCCCGCGGCATGCGGCCTGAAAGACGATACAGCACTGCCCCCTTTGCAGGAATGCCAACCGGAGAGAGTAAAGCCTGATTGAAATAGTCCGGCAAATAGATTACATTTAAAATCAGTTAGAACAGCCTTACAGCGTTCACCGTTTTTTCTTTATAAACCCAAGACGATACCCCATTATAATGCACGCATTCACCTCAGCGCTTCTTCTTTTCGCACCTCCCGCAACCGGAGGCCCAGCTCCCAACCCCATCATCCAGCTCGTGCCGCTGGTCCTTATATTTGTTGTCTTCTACTTTTTCATGATCCGTCCACAGCAAAAAAAGCAGAAAGACCGCGAAAAAGTGCTTGAAAGTCTGAAACGGGGCGACAGGGTTGTCACAATCGGTGGCATGCACGGCACGGTTGCAGGCATCGACACCGAAAAAAAGACGGTTCTTGTGCAGATTGCGGAAAACACCAAAATCAAGTTTGACCGCTCTGCCGTAGCAAACATCGAGAAACAGGAATCAGGCAACAAACTCACGAGCGGAGAATAACGGACAAGCATGCAGCCAACACGAGCAACATTGGTCCTGGAAAACGGATCAGTCTACAAAGGAACGACTTTCGGTCATATCGGCGAAGCCTCGGGAGAGGTTGTATTCAACACCTCGCACACTGGATATCAGGAGATTCTCACCGACCCATCCTATGCGGGGCAGATGGTACTCATGACCTATCCCCTCATCGGGAACTACGGATTCAACCCCAGTGACAATGAATCACGGCAAATATGGGCCTCAGCCTTCATTGTCCGTGAGGCCTCGAATATTTACAGCAACTACGAGGCCACCGAAAGCCTCGACGACGCGCTGAAAAACGCCGGAGTCATGGGTCTGCAAGGAATTGACACGCGAAAGCTTGTTCGTGAAATCCGTGAAAAAGGGGCGATGAGAGGCTTCATCTCCACAACCGAAACCGATACCCCGAACCTCCAGAAAAAAGCTCAGGCCATTCCCGAAATGATCGGCCGCGACCTGGCGAAAACCGTCACCTGCAGCGAGAACTACACCCTTGACACCCCAAATGCGCGCTACCATGTTGCCGCATTTGACTACGGAATCAAAACAAACATCCTGCGCCTCCTCCAGAATGCCGGGTGCCGGGTCACCGTCCTCAAAGCCGGAACAACAGCCGACGAAGTTATAGCCCTGAACCCTGACGGCGTCTTCCTTTCAAACGGACCGGGCGACCCCTCGGCAGTCGACTATGCCATTGCAACCATCCGATCCCTTGCCGACTACAGCCGCACAACCCGTCCGCTGCCAATCTTCGGCATATGCCTCGGCCACCAGCTACTCGCCCTTGCACTTGGAGCCACAACCTACAAACTCAAGTTCGGCCACCACGGAAGCAACCATCCGGTCAAGAACATGGAGACAAAAAGCATAGAGATTACCTCCCAGAACCACGGCTTTGCCGTCAGCATGGACTCACTGCCCAACTCCCTTGCAATGACTCACCTCAACCTCTACGACAACACCGTTGAAGGCATCAAGCACTCAGAACTCCCCTGTTTCTCAGTACAGTACCACCCCGAAGCCGCTCCCGGCCCACACGACTCGCACTACCTGTTCGATGAATTCACAGCCATGATGGACCGAGCCAAAAACTGACGCTGAATGAAAAAAAGACTCTTTACCCCCGGGCCCACACCGGTGCCCGAGGAGGTCATGCTCCGCATGGCAGCCCCCATCATCCACCACCGGAACCCCGAGTTCATGGAAATCCTTGCCCGGGTCCATGAAAACCTCCGTTATCTCTTCCAGACAACCCGACCCGTCGTAGCACTCAGCTGCTCAGGAACAGGAGGAATGGAAGCAGCAGTTTCAAGTCTTTTTGGTGAAGGCGACAAAGTCATTACAGTCAACGCCGGAAAGTTTGGCGAACGGTGGGGCGAACTCGTACGGCTCTACACCGACGACTGCATTGAAACAACCATTCCATGGGGAAGCACCATTGAGCCCGAACGGCTGAAGAAACTTCTCGCGGAGCATCCCGACGCTAAAGGGGTGTGCCTGACCCACTCGGAAACATCCACAGGAACCGCCGCCGACATCAAAGCCCTCAGCGCCGTCATCCGCAAAAACTCTGACGCCCTGGTGCTGGTTGACGGCATCACCGCAATCGGCGCCCATGAGTTCCATTTTGACGACTGGGGAATTGACATCTGCATCACTGGCTCGCAGAAAGGGCTTATGATGCCTCCCGGACTTGCACTCGTCGCCATTTCAGAGCGGGCACAGGCGCACATCAATGAACCAGCACGGAAGTCCTCAAACTACTACCTGAGCCTGAAAAAAGCGCTTGAGTACCATGCCAGCGACGACACCCCCTTTACCCCAGCCGTCTCGCTCGTCATCGGACTCGACGAAGCATTGACGATGATACGCAACGAAGGTATTGAGCATGTATGGCAACGCCATGAAAGCCTTGCCGCAGCATGCCGTGCCGGGTGCATTGCCCTCGGCATGAAAATCTTCAGCAGCTCCCCCTCCTTCGCCGTCACACCGGTATGGCTTCCCGAAGGGGCCGACTGGACAGAGTTCAACAATGTCCTAAAGCACGATAACGGCATAACAGTTGCCGCAGGACAGGATGAATTCAAGGGAAAGATTTTCCGAATCTCACATCTCGGCTACTATGACGAACTTGACATGCTCACAGTAATCGGCGCACTTGAACGGGCAATCAAGGCAATCGGCCTGCCCCTTACACCCGGAACCGGCGTCACAGCAGTGCAGCAGGCATTCCTCGGCAAATGAGGCCCTAAAAAACCATTTTGCCGTACGATGAATAATATTTAAACTGCCTTATTCGTTTTTTATCGCCCTGCACCGAAAAACTGGCAACAACACCTAAAACAGCTCACGGAGACCACTATGAAAAAGTTCCTTCCTTTTCTGACCTTCGGCTTTGTCGTCCTTGGCGGATGCGGCCTTGAAAAACCCCCTGCCTCACTTGAGTTCCCCGGCGAAAAAGAAGGCGCTGCCAATGAAGCCGTAGAGGCTGCCGCCCCGGAAGCCCCTCTTGATCCCGCACTTGCCGCCGGTAAAGCCGTGTACGACATGAGCTGCGGCGCATGCCACGATTCAGGCATGCTGGGTGCTCCAAAACCTGGAGACAAAGCTGCATGGACAGACCGCGTTGCACAGGGCCTGGATGTCATGACCCAAAAATCCATTGACGGCTTTACCGGCGCAGCCGGCATGATGCCCGCAAAAGGCGGCAATATGGATCTGACAGACGAAGAGGTTGGAAGCGCCGTAGCCTGGATGGCCAGCACAGTAGAATAAAACGAAGCACAGAATCAAGGGAGCCGCCTTCGGGCGGCTTCTTCATATAAACTATTACACACTAAAGGAGAACTCTCTATGTCCCGTATCATTTCAGCCGTTGCCGGCGCAATGCTTGTTATTTCACTCGGCTCCGTTGACGCAAAAGCAGCCTACAACGCAGCAGCAGGCAAAACCGTCTATGACGCAAGCTGCGTAGCCTGCCACGCTTCCGGCATTATGGGAGCTCCGAAAGTCGGGCTCAAAACCGCATGGACCAGCCGTATTCCTCAGGGCCTTGAGACCATGGTACAGAAGTCCATCAAAGGCTATCAGGGCACAAAAGGAATGATGCCGGCAAAAGGCGGCAATGCAAAACTGACCAATGCAGAGGTCGGCAACGCTGTAGCCTACATGGTAGAGCAGAGCAAATAACGCTCTTTGAAACCAACGACAGAAAAGGCGGGAAGCAATTCCCGCCTTTTTCCATTCAGAGCCATTCGGGAATATCATTGAGGGAATGTATCTTGCTGGCAACAAAAAAAACGCCTCATGCTCCCGAACGAATACATCGGCTATGCCGCCGGCCTCATCACCACACTGGCGCTGCTGCCCCAAGCATTAAAAATACTCTCCACTCGCCAAACGCGCGACATCAGTCTCGTCTGGGCGATAGCCATGAACACAGGAATCATCCTCTGGCTGCTGTATGGTCTTGCTCAGAGCGACCTCCCCATGATTGCCGCCAACAGCGTTTCTCTCGTACTCCTCATGCTCATTCTTGGGCTGAAGCTCCGCTACCGCTAACACTACAACAACGAAACCCATGAGCACCCTTCATATCGGGTTCATAGGAACAGGACGAATCGCCCGTGCCATCATTGCCGGCCTCAGTTCCAGAAACAACACGGCAATTCTCGGCTTCGACCGCGACCCTGAAGCACTGCAAGCCCTTACCAACCAGTACGCCCTCACCCCATGCTCTTCGCCCGAAGAGCTGGCCAAAGGCTCCAATATCATCATTCTAGCCGTCAAACCCTACCAGATCAAAGAGGTCCTTGACGAACTCCGACCTTCGCTCTCCCCAAGCCATCTACTGGTCAGCGTAGCTGCAGGCATCTCAACCGAATTCATCAGAGAGAACACCGCGAAAGACACACGGGTCATAAGGGTCATGCCAAACACCCCGGCTTTTTTCGGAGAAGGCATGAGTGCCGTCTGCAAAGGAAAGAATGCGACCCGGGAAGACAGCGACATTGTTTGCAGCCTTATGGGAGCCATTGGGCGGGTTGCCCTTCTGGAAGAATCACAGATGGACGCAGCCACAGCACTCTCCGGAAGCGGCCCCGCTTACATGTTCCACATTCTCGCCTCACTTGCCGAAGGCGGCGCAAAATGCGGCCTCACCCGTGAAGAAGCGATACTGCTCGGAGCCCAGACAATGCAGGGCGCCGCCACTATGGTACTCAATGGAGACAAAAGCCCTGAAGAACTCATACGGCAGGTCACCACACCGGGAGGCACTACCGAAGCCGGCCTGAAAGTAATGAAAGATCGCAACATCCGCGCCACTCTTATTGCTGCGGTGGAAGCCGCAGCCACCCGTTCACGCGAGCTCGGGCAGTAAAGAGCAAAAAAGGCCGTGCTACTCCAGCCCGGCCCAGGGAAGAAGCGAACAGAGAACAGCAGAACCGGCAGGAATCGGCTCAAGAGAAGGCGGGCATTCAATAATGCAGTTCGAGCCCACCAGAGAAGAAATCATATGCGACTCAATCTTTTCTGTCACACTGCAGACCAGCCGCCCGCCCTCCACCCGGAGCCTTCCGGGAAGAAACCTGTGGCGTTTTCTGTCGGCGGGAAAAGGTGAGTCAAGAACAGCATGCATCTTGTGCGGTTCATCTCTCCCCTGCATGAGCATAATTGCAGGAACAACATACTCCGCAAAACAGACCAGTGCCGAAACCGGATTGCCCGGCAGCGCAAACACCGCCCGCCCATCCCTTGTTCCGAAATAGACCCGCTTTCCCGGCTTCTGAGCAACCGTCCAGAACTGCTGATTGACACCAAGCCTCTCCAGCTCCTCGCGCACAAAATCATACTCCCCGGTTGAAATCCCCCCAACAGTCACAACCAGATCCGCCTCCCGAAGAGCTGCCGCAAGAGCACTCGAAACCGCCACCCTGTCATCAACCGCATGACGAACCCTGCAGGGTTCAATACCAATTGAGCGGCAGGCCGACTGCAGCATAAAGCTGTTGGAATCATAAATCTCTGCCTCCGAAACGCCGTCACCCGGAGACTGAAGCTCATCACCCACAACAACAATGGAAAGGGAGGGAAGGAGACGGACCGGAGAGGAATCATAGCCGAGCGAAGCCAGCACGGCAATTTCAGAAGTACTCACCACGCTCCCATTCACAAGCACCCGTTCCTCTGCCCTCACCTCTTCACCCGCATACCGGACATTGCCATTTTTGGAAGGAAGCCGAAAAACAGTCACCTCATCACCAGCAAACCCGCTGGTAAACTCAAACGGCACAACAGTGTCCGCACCCTCAGGCAAAGGCGCCCCCGTCATTATTCTGGCGGTCGTTCCCTCCATAAGCAGCCCCAAAGAACTGCTTCCGGCAGGAATATCATCCGTCACCCTCAGCATCACAGGGCACTCCGGGGTACACCCCTGCACATCAACCCAACGGACAGCAAAGCCATCCATCGCCGAATTCGTAAACCGTGGCAGCCCGAAAGGCGCCACAACATCCCCGGCCAGCACCCGGCCCGCCAGCATCTCCAGCGGGCACTGCTCAACCCCAGTTACCGGCACCACACACTCCTGTACAAGACGGCGCGCCTCATCTACATCAATCATCAATGACCCTCCCCTTTCATCATGGAAAAAGCATGAAAAACCGCAGGCACCAGCACCTCCAAAGCGTCACGGGCTGCACCCGTGCTTCCCGGAATGCAAACCACCATCGACCCCCCTATCATACCAGCCGCCAACCGCGAGAGCATAGCGGTCCTTGTTTTTGTCTGACCCCAGCTGAACAGCGCAGCCTCAACGCCAGGGAGCGCCCGGGAAAATTTAGGAACAAGGGTATCAACCGTCACATCGCGCGGCCCCAAACCCGTCCCGCCCGTCGTCAGAATAAGCTCAACCCCCGAAGCCGTCCAGCCATCCACAGCCGCACTGATCTCCTCCGGCTCATCAGGAATAATGCGAACCTCAGAAACCTCACACCCTGCCATTTCCATTCCCTCCCGAAGAATCTCACCCGAACGGTCACGGGCACCCCCCGCAGAAATGGAATCCGACAGAACAAGAATTGAAGTTCTCGGCCGATAAGCATCAATAAAATCAGTTTTACCCCCCGTCTTCATGTCAAGACGGATTCCGCCGATCTCCATTGTTTTATCAACAGCCTTGCACATATCGTAAATGGTAAGCGCAGCCACAGAGACCGCCGTCAGCGCCTCCATCTCCACCCCCGTCGCCTCCTTCGTCCGGGTTGTCGCAAAAATGGCAATACGGTCCACCTGCACCTCAAAACTCACATCAACCCACGACAGGTTCAGCTGATGGCAGAGAGGAATGATATGAGCCGTCCACTTCGCCGCCTGAATGGCTGCAACCTTCGCCGCCGTCAGCACATTGCCCTTCGGCATGCCCTCATCCGAAAGCAGCCCGACCGTCTCGGGACGCATCAAAATCCAGCCTGAAGCCCGCGCAGTCCTCAGCGTCCCCGGCTTTGAGGAAACATCAACCATGGAGACATTGCCGTCCCCGTCCAGATGGGTAAATGACATAGGAAATAAAAAAGAAGGTTACCAGGAGCAAGCAATACTAAATACCAATCCCCCCCGACAAAAACAACCCGTGAAAGTCAGTAAAAAAGCAGGGAAATATTTCCGACATCGGTGATGATGCCGTCAGCGCCGATATTTCGTATCCGGCGAGCCTCTTTGAGGGTGTTGATTGTCCAGGGAACCACACGCATGCCGCAGGCATGGAGCTGGCGGAGAAGGGTGCGGGTGACGAGAGAGGAGAGGGGGTTGAGCCACCGAGGGGTAAAGCCGAGGCGACGAAGATTCGGGCGAATGGATGAGGTTTTTGCGACAAGCAGTCCGCAGGCCGTATCCGGAGCCTGCCGGTACACTTCACGAATCACTCTCCAGTCAAACGACTGGAGGCGCACTCTGCTCTGCATTCCGGCCTCCCTCACCACTTCCAGCACAAGGGCCGCATAGTCTCGGGGCGGAGGGTGCAGAATGCCATCCCTGCCCGGCCACAACTTTATTTCAAGATTATAGACCATCTCGCCGCCCATACCTCTGGCCGCCATATGCCCTTCAACACCCTTAAACACTTCTGAAAGCAATGGTGGGCATGCCGTTACGCGCTCTTGGCAGGGGAAATCGGGATGAGGTACGCCACAGTCGAAACCGGCGATCTCTGAATAGGTGAGGGAATAAATCCGTTGACCGAGACGGCCCGCTCCGTGTAAGCCTTTGCTGGAGGGAAGTAGAGGGTCATGGGAAACCACAACCCGGCGATCGCGGGAAACATGAAGATCAAGCTCAACAACCCTGAAGCCATTGTCGGCAGCGGAGCGGAATGCCTGCAGGGTGTTTTCGGGAAAGAACTGCCGTCCCCCCCTGTGGGCCTGAATTTCAAACGGCCTTTCTGCACCTGAAGTCATTGCCATCCCCGGCAGAGGTTACTGAATGACAATCCAATGCTTGAACCCTTCAAAAATACTCTCGAAAAAACCTTCATCCCTCTCTGCATCAATGGGGCCTGTGTAGTTCTCATACCCAACAACAGCAAAATAGAGAGCCTTTTCATAAAAGTAGTTGAGCCGACCGGAAAACTCTATAGCCCGGTTCAAATCAATCCCCTCGGCAACAATACCCTCATCAAGAATATGACGCCACAGCAAATCGCGCTCAAGCATCAGCGAATACACCATCTCGCTGACTTTTATGCCCGATGTCGCCCGTTCCTGACCGGTTGCAATAAATTCGTGGGCTATCTCCCTGTCGACCCCCTCATTTTTCTCCATCCAGCCACCAAGCCGGCGGAAACGGCTGAAGACAATATCATGCAGCTGCTGTTTCGGCAGCTTTGCATACCCTGCAGTCAGAGGATTTGAGCGGATTTCTTCCACCCATTGAAGGGAAAGTGATTCGGCATGGCCTTCAATGAGGCGTATAAAGCGGCTGATCAGCACCATGGCTTGCTCCTGTTGTGTCGGGGGGGGTTCTGGCTTTTTAACAATGCAAGCTACGCATCTTCAGCGAAGAGTTCAAACAGCTCACGCCAGCAACCGCAGGTGCGGCTGATAGTAGAATCACGGGATCTGTGGAGGCAAACTCAGGCTCTGCGGCGCCCGGAAGAGGGGCGGGCCGCTTTCGGAGAGGATTTCTTTTTAGGTTTTCGTTTCTGGATTCTATTGCCGTCAGCGCCTTTTGAAGACGAGGTTGACTGCTTCTGCTGGCCGCCCTGAAAATCTCCCGTCTGTCGGGTGCGGCTTTTGTTGAAGCGGTTTTTGCGATACTTCTTTTCAAGGTCAGCGTACGGGCTGGGTGGATCCGGCGAGGTATTGAAATTATTGAAATTGGGTTCATCAATAACCTCGTCAAACGCATCAGGCACCGTGTCAGGATGAACGGTATTCACCAAGATGATTGCATTTATATTCACGATAGTTCGAGCAGTCCCGTTATCATATCAGGGATTGTTCTGAAGGGACATTAATTTACAATTTTCAATTCAAAATGCAAGAAATCAGCTTCTCAGCTGCTTTCAACCCCAAAACGAGGGCGTTGCTCCCGGCTGAAAGGCATTGATTGTTGTTGCTTTATGTAGTAAATTTATTTTCATAAACAGGTCAATCACACCAACCATTCCGGAGCATCCCATGGACATCAAAAGACTTATGCTTGCAGTCGTTCTTCCTCCTGCCGCAGTCATGAACAAGGAAGCCGGAACAATCATGCTGACAGGACTTCTCACGGCTTTCGGCTGGTTGCCGGGCGTTGTTGCCGCACTTGTGATGATTTCCCGAGAACAAAGCGCTGAAAACGCCTGAGGAAATCCCCTCTCCCTTTCGGCACTTCTACTTGCATCGATGGGAGTGCCGGCTTTTCGGGGCGAGAGCCCGCAACGCCCATGAAAACAATGCTTTTTCATCCTTTTGAGCTCGCCTTTTCAGGCTGGTCTGGTTCAGGTAAAACCACACTGGCCACAGCCATCATCCGCATTCTCTCCGAACGCTTCAGGGTAGGGTACTACAAGCACGGCTGCCACCGGTTCGACATAGACAGGAAAGGAAAAGACTCCGAACTTGCCACCTCGGCGGGAGCACACACCGTCATGATTTCAGACCCCGAAAAAACAGCCCTCATTGCCGACCCGAAGCAGAAAGCGCTGGAACGGCAGGCATTCCTCGACTGCGACATTCTGCTTGTTGAGGGACTCAAGGAGCTTCCGCTCCCAAAAATAGTCATGGTCGACACTGAACAGAAAATTCTCGACCTTGTCGCTGAGGGCTCTCTGGCCAACATTATTGCATTTGCCTTCCCCGAACCCCCCCGTTCTTCACCCATACCGGGCATTCCGGCATTCAACCGGAACGATGCATCCGAAATTGCTGACTTCATCGTTGCCCACCTGCTCCAGCGAGCGGCTGAAGAGGTACCCCTTTCGGCCATTGTGGCAGCAGGTGGCAAAAGCTCCCGAATGGGAACCGACAAGGCCCTTCTCCGCTACCACGACAGCAATCAACTGGTCCATACGGCGGAACTTCTCAAGCCATTCTGCAGTGAAGTGTTCATCTCCTGCCGTGAGGATCAGGCAGGGCTCTACGGTAATTTTGGTATTCCGCTACTGACAGACAGCTATCTTGGCATAGGGCCTCTCGGCGGTCTGCTTTCGGCACAGAAAAAGAACCCTGATTCGGCATGGATTATGCTTGCCTGCGACCTCCCCTTTCTTGATGACCAAACAGTCAGGCAACTTGCAGAAGGGCGCAACCCCTTCCGCTTTGCAACCGCTCTCTGCAGTTCCCGATCCGGCCGGCCCGAACCACTGGCGGCCTGTTACGAACCTAAATCCCGTCCTCGGCTTCTGCTCCGCCATGCTGAAGGCATCAACTCTCCTGCCAGTTTTCTGGAAACATCACGCATATCTGAACTTCACACAGGCATAGCCGAAACCCTACTGAACATAAATACCCCCGAAGAAAGAGACCGCTACAAGGCTCCTCACGGAAGAACAAAGGACCAGCAACAATGAAACTGCTTGCAGCAATTGACTTTTCAGAACTGACCGAACCGGTTGTCCGGGAAGCGGCCAAACTCGCCGGAGCGCTTCATGCGGAACTTGTGCTGCTTCATGTGCACCCACCGGTTTCACCGGCGCTCGACCTCTATCCGGAAACGGAGATTGTGTCTTTGCCTGCCGGAGGTGACCCCCTGCCCGACGGAACCCCTCCAACCGACACGGAGCGCCTGCAGGCCATTGCCGCACCCCTTAGGGCCATGGGCATACCCTCAACAACCATAACGGTTGCGGGTGACGAAGTGGAAAGCATCATCAGCGAAAGCCTGAAGAGCCATGCGGATATGATTGTGATGGGATCGCACGGGCACGGAGCACTGTTCCACCTGCTGGTTGGCAGCGTATCGGAAGGGGTTGTGCGACGCTCAGAGTGCCCGGTTGTCATTGTCCCTACCGACCGCCACTGAGAAAGCGCCACCCCTGAACCAGAAAAAAAGCGGATGCCGCAACCAGAATAATGGTAGCTCCCGACGCAAGATCGAACATATAGGAAAGAACCAGTCCGGCAATGCTGAAAAGAAAGGAAAAAACAGTTGCCATAGCCATCATTGAAGGGATCGAACGGCTGAAATTCCGGGCAATGGCGGCAGGAACACTCAACAGGGCAATCACCATCACAATCCCCACAACCCTGACCATAACCACCACGGTCAGCGCAATCAACGACAACAGAAGCAAATAGAGAGCCGTGCTTTTCAGGCCCGACACTTCGGCATACTCCTCATCGAAGGAAATAGCCAGAAACTCCCTGTTGAAAAGCAGCACCACCCCCACAATAAAAATGTCGAGCAACATAATCATCACCAGGTCACCGGTCGGCACCGTCAGAATATTGCCAAAAAGATAACTGAACAAATCAGGCGCATAACCAGGCGTAAGGCCTATAAGGATAACGCCGAGCGACATGCCGGCCGCCCAGAAGGTGCCGATGGCTGTATCTTCGGAAACCTTCAGCTTTTTGCCCAGAATACCTATACCAAGCGCCGCAGCGAGACTGAACGGAATAACCCCGAGAAGCGGGTTCACTCCCAGATAGTAACCTAGGCCAATGCCACCGAATGCCGTATGTGCAATCCCCCCGCTGATGAAGCTAATTCTTTTCACCACCACAAAGGTACCGATAATGCCGCAGGCAATGCTTGAAAGCAGTGCGGCAAGAATGGCGTTCTGCATAAATTCAAAACCCAGAATCCCTCCGAATATCGTTTCGTTCATGGCTCACTCTCTCCTGACTGCGGATGGTTATGAAGAATGGCATCGACCGGGTAATCATAGATATCGCCGATGGGAGCGCGCTTGAGTGAGGAGCCCTCTTCATGCATGTCGAGCGTGCAGTTGAGGCAGGCAATTCTCGTTACATGCTTCGTAATGACCCCCGTATCATGACTTACCATAACAATGGTCATCCGCCCCCTGAGGCTGTCGAGAAGATCATAAACGCCCGTCTTCATTGCAGGATCAATACTCGCCGTCGGCTCATCAAGCAACAGCAGCTCCGGCTCGCCTGCCAGCGCCCGAGCAATAAGTGCGCGCTGCAGTTCCCCCCCCGAAAGTGCGCCGACCTGACGGTCGTGAAGATTCTGAAGCCCAACGGTACGAATCGCCTCGTCAACAGCTTGCCTGTCTTCCTCCCCGTATGGGAGGAAAAACCGCCGGCGCGACAGACGGCCCATCAGCACCAGCCCACCGACGGTCAGTGGAAAATCGCGGTCAAAAAACAGCCGCTGAGGCACATACCCCGTCCTCTTCGGCTGAGAGCCCGGCTCACCGCCAAAAACCCTGACACTCCCCTCCGTCGGGCGCTCAAGGCCCAAAATAACCCGCAAGAGCGTTGTCTTTCCCCCACCATTCGGCCCTACAATGCCCAGAAAATCCCCCTGAAACACAGAAAGTGTGAGCCCATTGAGCACCTGAATGCCCCCCAGACGGACGGCAAGCCTGTCGCATACAATTACCGGCTCGCTCACTGCCTCCCCTCCAGAAAAGTCGCCGTCACGCTGCGAAGGTTTTCCTCATAGGAAAAAGCCAGCGGATCAACAATCCGCGTCACCCCGCCGATACCACGAGCAATCGTTTCCGCCTGTGCACTGCTGAACTGCGGTGAAACAAACACCACCCTGATGCCAGCCTGCCTGGCAAACCGTATCACCCGTTCCATCTGCCGAGGCGTCAAACTTTTCCCCTCCTCTTCGGCAGCAATCTGTTGGAGATTGTAGGCGTGAGCATAGTACCCCCATGCAGGATGAAACACCAAAAAGCTCCTGTTGGTAAGCCCCCGAAGCCTTCCGCGGATAAAAGCGTCCAGCTCCTTCAGCTCCTCTTTCAGAACGCGCGCGTTTTCCCGATAAACGGCGCTGTTCAGCGGGTCCTCCTTCGAGAGAGCCTCGGCAATAGCGTCGGCAATCAGCAAACCATTGCCGGGGTCAAGCCAGTAATGCGGATCCATGTGATGAACGGAAGAGTCGTGCCGATGGCTGTGACCGACCGCCATAGGCAGAAGTGCCACCCCCCGGGAAGCGTCGCACACCTTAAGCGAAGGGTTCATCTTCATGAACCGCTCCATCCAGTCGATCTCAAACTCAACACCCGAACCAGCTTTCACGAAAAGGGGGGTTTGAGCCAGCATCGCCATCTGGCGCGGCAGTGGCTCATAAGTATGCGGATTGCCTCCCGGCGGCACCATCACACTTACCTCAGCGAGGTCTCCGGAAATCCGCTCCGCAAACCATGCCAGCGGCTGAATGGACACAACAAGGCGCATCCTGCCCGACTCCGACGGAGCAGCACAGCTGGAGGGGAACACCGCCAGCAGCAGAAGAAGAACTATTGTGATGCGTTTCGTCATACTGGGCAACCCTGTGTAGCACTACTGAATGGTAGTGTTAAAATACAATGCAAATACTCTTAAGAACAAGGTACAAAAAAAACAGCCATCGGTTGACGCCTTGAACCGACGGCTGTTACTATTCAGGGGAGACGGTTCAGGGCGCTGACAATAGCCCTGATGGAAGCCAGACTGATATTGGAATCTACTCCTGCTCCGCAGGCGCTGCGCCCGTCCTCACACACTATGCGTATATAGGCAATAGCCTCTGCCCCCGAACTGTGGCCGATTGCATGCTCGGCATACTCGTCAACACTGAACGAGAGACCACTTTTCTCAATAAACCCCTTCACAAAAGCATCCAGCGGCCCGTTACCACGCGCCTCGAACACCAGCTCACCGCCCTTCATCTCCACCACGGCGCTGATAAGCGTTGCCGCCTCACCACTCTCCAACGGCTCGGAATCAACCCAGCTAATTGTGCATTTTTTCAGAGCCACAGGCTGGCGAAGCCTTACATATCCATCCAGGAACAGCTCATGAATCCTTTCGGGCGAGAGTTCCTCCCCTGTCCTGTCGGCAAGAGCCTGCACCTCCCACGCAAAATCAGGCTGCATCCATTTGGGAATCTGGATACCATAATCCTTTTCAAGCACAAAAGCGACCCCACCTTTGCCCGACTGGCTGTTGATGCGCACAATAGCCTCATAGGAACAGCCCACATCACCCGGATCAATCGGCAGGTATGGAACATCCCACAACCCATCGCCATGAGCCTTCATTCCCTTGCTGATTGCATCCTGATGCGAACCCGAAAATGCGGTATAGACCAGGTCACCCGCATAGGGGTGGCGTGGATGAACATCCATCCGGGTACAGCGGCTATAGACCTCGCGGATGTGCGGAAGATCCGAAAAATCAAGCCCCGGATCGACCCCTTGGGTAAACAGGTTCAGCGCCATGGTTACAATATCCATATTACCGCACCGCTCCCCATTGCCAAACAGCGCCCCCTCAATCCGGTCTGCGCCGGCAAGCAGGGCAAGCTCAGCCGTTGCAACCGCCGTTCCACGGTCATTATGGGCATGAACGCTTATGAATGCCGCATCACGATCTCTGATATTCCGGCAGAACCACTCAATGCGGTCAGCATAAATATTGGGAAGAGACATTTCAACCGTCGAGGGAAGGTTCAGAATAACCCGGTTTTCTGCCGAAGCCCCCCATTCCTCCATGACGGCATGGCATACCTCAAGGGCATAATCAAGCTCCGTACCCGTAAAACTCTCCGGGCTGTACTCAAACCGTATGCCACTGCTCCCACTTTCCTCCTTCAGCTGGCGGCAGAGGCGCGTACCCTCAACCGCAATAACCTTAATCTCCTCGCGGCTTTTGCGGAACACCACATCCCGCTGCAGAGTAGATGTTGAATTATACATATGCACAATGGCATTGGGCGCACCGCTGATAGCCTCAAAGCTGCGGCGGATCAAATGCTCCCGCGCCTGCGTAAGCACCTGAATGGTCACATCATCAGGAATAAGCTTCTCCTCAACCAGCCTGCGGACAAAGGCAAACTCCGTCGCCGAAGCGGCAGGAAAGCCAACCTCAATCTCCTTGAAGCCTACAGAAACAAGAAGTTTGAACATCACCACCTTTTCCTCCACACTCATTGGAACAGGAAGCGCCTGGTTGCCGTCACGAAGATCCACACTGCACCATATCGGGGCTGCCTCAAGTCTTTTGTCAGGCCATGTTCGGCCTGTTATGGGAACCGCCGGATAGGCGGAATATTTCCGATAATTCATCGTTTTCATGCAGTTCACCTTTCTTCGATTATCCGTTTAAAAGCAAAAAGCCGCCTCCCTGGAAAGAGAGGCGACCTGAATAATGTTCTTTCTGTCTGTATTTCAACAGCGAACTTACAATGCGCCACTCTTCCTCCCGACCCCGCATAACGGCAGGGCAGGAATAAGCAGAATCAAAAGAAGTGAACACAGGTTGATGACCGGTTCGCGCATCGTAAAAAAATCAAAAAAGTTTCGGCCTCACGGCACTATTGGTATGAATATATAAAAGAACACATGGAGAGACCAAAGGGTTCCCGCTCCTTAGCGGCCACCCACCACAATAAAGCGCGCGATCCGTTCACCCATACTGTCATAGAGTGTCAAGCTCCGGCCCGACACCGACCAGCTCGCTGTCCTCCGCAAAGCCTGAAGAAACGCCCGTTCACGCACCATAAGCTTCTTCGTGCAGGCCATACGGGTTATCGACAGTGAAGAGAAGCTGAGCCTGTCGTCCTGTTGAGAAAAACCGCCCGAAAGGTTATTGCACCCCGTCGCCCCTCTTATACGGCCGCTTCGGTGCATCACAAGAGAAACATCAAGCCTCTGGCCCGGAAGAAACTCCACCCTGTGTCCATCCACTTCAACTGCCCTCCACACCGTATTCATCAACTTTGCAACCGACTCGGGAGATCCCGCCTGACGGGCGCATCCCACAAAAAGCAGCATGGCTATAACCCCTGCGAGCAACGGCAGGCGGCCAAAAAAACTCCCATATCGCTCTCTTCTCATAATCACGAAACTCCCATCTTTTCCATTCATAAAATCGTATTGAGCAGCATATCCATATCAACACCTCGCAGTATCATTCGTACCATAGATATGGTAACACCTAAAAGGCAGAGATTCAAACCGAAAAGAGAAGAGAGAAGAGAGAAAAACATGATGAGCTCCTTGGAAATAAAAAAAACAGATGTATATTTATCACCCATCTCCAAAAAAGGGGCCACAGAAAGGAGAGGGGATCGCATTCCGCGATAGCTCAATGGTAGAGCATGCGGCTGTTAACCGCAGGGTTGTAAGTTCGAGTCTTACTCGCGGAGCCAGGCAAAAAAGCAGAAGACCCAGTGGTTCTTCTGCTTTTTTCAGTTTGATTCAACCCCGTAAACCCCCTTCAGGAGCGGGCGGGAACATCTTTTCGTTTTGCCTGAATATTTTGTACATTGATTTTCTTTTACTGAAAAGAGAGCGATATGCAGACCGGAAACGCACTGATAGAAATCCGCACAGCAGCCATCACCGAAGGCTCGTGCGCATTTAATTTTACCTGTCGGGCCGAAGATTTCAACGACCCGAAACTGACTGAATCTGGTTTCACCGATGAAATCAGGATCAGGGCGGTTACAAAAAAAACCGGCAACGAGCTGATGCTGGCCATAACAACCGAGGCCACAGGCGAAATCCCCTGCGACATATGCCTTGCTCCGGTAAAAGTCAGCATGAACGGCTCCTGGCGCATATACTGCAATACCGACGGGATCGCCCGGGACGAAGATGCCGAAGAAACAGCGCGTGAAGAGTACAGACTGCTCGACCGCACAGCCGTCAGCATAGACCTTACGGGAGATGTCCGCGAAACGCTGCTGCTGTCGGTACCAATGAAGGTGACCTGCACCGCAAACCCCGACTGCAAGCTCTACACCGGGTCGGAACAGGAAGGACAGGAAGAAAAAGGAAGTACAAGTCCTTGGCGCGAAAGCCTGGCGAAACTGAAAAAGAACTATCGTTAACTGACACATATAACTCAAGAAGACTACCATGGCACATCCGAAAGCCAAAGTATCCAAATCCAGAAGGGACAAACGGCGGGCCCAGTTCAACGCGCGCACCAAAGCGGCAACCACCGTCAACTGCCCCAACTGTGGTGAACCGACCCTTCCCCACCGTGCATGCCGTCACTGCGGCCACTACCGCGGAAGAGCCGTTGTTGCCAAAGCTGCGAACAGCTGAGAGAAACCATTATAGACCACCCCACAATGCTGACCATTGCTGTTGATGCCATGGGCGGAGACAACGCCCCGGCATGCGTCATAGAGGGAACAATCCAGGCCTTGAAAGAGAGCGGCAACAAATTCGAAGTCGTTCTTATCGGACAGTCGGACATTGTCGAACCAATGCTTGCGAAGGAGAATGCGGAGGGACTGAACCTCAGGTTCATACATGCTCCCGAAGTGGTCACCATGGACGATGTGCCCGCCACAGCCGTCAAAACAAAACAGAACTCATCGCTGGTCAGAGGTCTGCATCTCTGCAAAACCAAAGAGGCCGACGCATTTGTCAGCGCAGGCAACACCGGCGCCCAGATGGCCGCGTCCCTTTTTGTGCTGGGCAGGCTGCCCGGCGTGCTCCGCCCCACCATTTACGCCTATTTCCCAAGACTTCAGGAAGAAGGGCTCACAAACATTGTTGATGTTGGAGCAAATGTTGACTGCAAGCCGGAAAACCTCCTGCAGTTCGCAGAAATGCTTTCCATATACCAAAAGTATGCTGCCGGCATTGGAAAACCGCAGGTCGGACTTCTCAATATCGGTGAAGAGGAAGGGAAAGGATCCGACACCCTCAAACAGGCATACAGCCTTCTCAAAGAGGCCAACACTCAGGGAAAAATCAACTTCCTTGGAAACATTGAAGGGCACGACATCCTCAAAGGCCGAGCCACCATCGTGGTCTGCGACGGCCTTGTAGGCAACACCATCCTCAAATTCGGCGAAAGCATCCCTGAATTTCTGGGCACCCTCTTCAAGCAAGCCCTTGGAAGCACAGTCGCTTCGGGTGGAATGGACGAAAAAAACGCTGCCGTCACAGCCGCTATGTTCAAAGGAATGTTCAAATCCTTTGATGTTGAAGAAGTCGGCGGAGTCCCTTTCCTCGGTGTTGACGGCATCTCCATTGTCGGCCACGGCCGTTCATCATCACGGGCCATCAAGAACATGATCTTCATGGCCGAACACATGATTGAGAGAAAAGTTAACCAGCATATAGCCGAAGTACTTTCCGGACAGTAAGCGCGCACCCAAGCCCATCAACACTCTGCAGAAAAAGGCCGGGCCTCCGCTGCAGGGCAACCTTTCAAGCCGTCAGAAACAACCACACCCGACAGATGAACGCTGCAATTACGGCAACAGCCAAATATCTCCCAGAAGACATACTCAGCAACCTCGACCTCGAGCGCATGCTCGACACCAACGACGAGTGGATCCGCTCAAGAACAGGCATCAGCGAGCGCCGCATTCTCCGCGACCCGGAAAAAGCAACATCCTACATCTGCGGCGAAGTAGCGCGGCAGCTGCTTGAAAAAAGAGGCATCGGAGCGAATGAGATCGATCTCATCATTGTTGCCACCATGACCCCCGACATGCTCTTTCCCTCAACCGCATGCCTTGTGCAGGACATCATTGGAGCCAGAAACGCATGGGCCTTCGACCTTAACGCAGCCTGCTCGGGATTCCTCTTCGCACTCAACACAGCATCCCGCTTCATCGAGTCGGGCGCACATAAAAAAGTCATGGTCATCGGGGCCGACAAAATGTCGTCCATCATCGACTACACCGACCGTTCAACAGCCATTCTCTTTGGGGACGGCGGAGGCGGCGTCATTCTTGAGCCAGCCGAAAAAGAAGGTTTCGGAATTCTCGACACCCGCATGTACTCCGACGGTACCAACGGCAAAGACCACCTGCTCATGAAAGGCGGCGGCAGCCGTCATCCTGCAACCCACCAAACCGTTGACGACCACCTGCACTACATTTACCAGGACGGCCGCATGGTATTCAAATCGGCAGTCACCTCCATGGCCAATGTCGCCGTTGAAATCATGGAGCGCAACGGTCTGACCGCGGAGAATGTTTCATGGCTTGTGCCGCATCAGGCAAACCAGCGAATCATAAGCGCAACAGCCGAGCGAATGGGCATCAGCAGCGACAAGTTCATCTCCAATGTTGCCCGCTACGGCAACACCACAGCAGGCACCATACCAATCTGCCTTGCCGAACTCGATGAGGAAAACAAGCTGCACCCGGGCTCGAACCTTGTGCTCTGCAGCTTCGGAGCAGGCTACACATGGGGTGGCGTCTATGTCAAGTGGCAGTAACGGCCACCATTGCGAACAACACACTTGAACCACTGATTTTCATGAAGGCATTTGTTTTTCCCGGACAGGGCTCACAATACTGCGGCATGGGCCGCGACCTCTACGACAGCTTTCCATTTGCCCGCGACCTGATGGAGCAGGCAAATGAACTGCTCGGCTACCGCATTACCGATGTTATGTTCTCCGGCACTGAAGAGGAGCTTCGCCAGACCAACCGGACCCAGCCCGCCATATTTCTCCACAGCATGGTTGCAGCCGCACTGATTGAAGGCAATGGGAGCAGTGGCGCCGCAATGGCCGCAGGCCACAGCCTTGGCGAATACAGCGCCCTCTGCTTTGCAGGAGCCATAAGCTTTGCCGATGCCCTCCGCATTGTAGCCCGCCGCGGCGAACTGATGCAGAACGCCGGAAAGGAAAATCCCGGAACAATGGCAGCAATCATCGGCATGGCCGACAGCGAACTTGAAGGGCTTCTCGCTGAAGCCGCTGCTGAGGGAATCGTACAGGCCGCCAACTTCAATTCGCCCGGCCAGATTGTCATTTCCGGCGACATTCCAGCCGTCAAAAAAGCTGTCGGACTCGCCCCATCCAAAGGCGCTCGAATGGCCAAAGAGCTTGTGGTATCAGGAGCGTTTCACTCGCCCCTCATGCGGCCGGCAGAAGCCGAGCTTGCCAAAGCACTTGAGCAGGTTGAGTTTCGCGACGCCTCAATTCCCGTCTGCATGAACGCCGTAGCAGGATTGGTAACCGATGCAGCCGAAATCAGAAAAAATCTGATACTGCAGCTCACAAGCTCCGTACTCTGGACTCAGTCCATTGAAGCCATGGCAGAGGCTGGCGTAAGCGAATTCGTTGAAGTTGGGCCGCAGAAAGTACTGCAGGGCCTCATCAAACGCATCAGCCGAAGCTCAACCCTCTCGGGCGTCGACACAGCCGAAAGCGTACGGAACATTCTCTCTTAACAACTAACGACACCAGCCATGTTTGAAGGAAAAATAGCAGTCATTACCGGAGCCGCCCGTGGAATCGGGCAGGCAATCGCCTGGAACCTCGCCAAGGAAGGGGCCGACATCGTCCTCTGCGACATAAAGGAAGAGTGGCTTGCCGAAACCGCAGAAGGGATCAAAAAAGCCGGACGGAAAGTCTGGTGCTTTGAGCTCAATGTTACCGATACGGACGCTGTCCAGAAAGCATTCACAGATATTGCCGACACAACAGGACGGATAGACATTCTCGTCAACAATGCAGGCATCACCCGCGACGGTCTTCTCATGCGAATGAGCGAAGAGGACTGGGACGCAGTACTCAGCGTCAACCTGAAAGGCACCTTTGCCTGCACCAAAGCGGTCAGCCGCATCATGATGAAGCAGCGCTCCGGCTCCATTGTCAACATTGCCTCCATCATCGGCCTCATGGGCAACGCAGGACAGGCCAACTACGCAGCATCAAAAGGCGGCGTCATCTCCTTCACCAAATCGGTAGCAAAGGAACTCGCATCCCGCAATATTCGCGTCAACGCTGTTGCCCCTGGCTTCATCTCCTCAAAAATGACCGACGCACTGTCTGAAGATGTCCGCCAGAAAATGCTTGAAGCCATTCCGCTCAGCCGTTTCGGTTCCCCCAACGATGTAGCCGATGTTGTCTCGTTCCTTGCCGGCGACCGTTCAGCCTACATCACCGGTGAAGTCATCAACATCAGCGGCGGCATGGTCATGTAAGAAGCGGTAGTTTGAGCAGGCTTTTTTTCTTTGTATATTGCACGACATTTTTTTATTCGCCTTTTTCAACACAACAACCAACAACGGAGAAACACCATGACGGAAGCAGAAATCAAAGATAAGGTATACGACATTATCGTCAGCAAAATGGGCGTCAACAAAGACCAGATCAAACCGGAATCCAAATTTTCCGATGACCTCGGCGCCGATTCGCTCGACACCGTTGAGCTGATCATGGAGCTCGAGAACGACTTTGATGTACAGATCCCCGACGAAGATGCCGAAAAAATCGGCACCGTTCAGCAGGCAATCGACTACATCCTCAAAAAGTAACCTCCCCCCGGGAAGGAAAACTTTTTTCCGTATTACGGATCAGATACAGAGCGGTTGCGGGTACATTTCAGTGAGCCTGCGGCCGACTTCTGCTGTTACTTCAAGCAAACGCCAAATTTCCACAGATGGGTCAAGAACAGACAAGGATTGTCGTTACCGGCATCGGGGCACTTACCCCCATAGGTCACAGCAAAGAAGCGTTCTGGGACGCGCTGAACAAAGGAACGAGCGGCGCAGCGCCAATCACATACTTTGACAGCACCGATTTCGCAACAACCTTTGCATGCGAGCTCAAAAACTTCTCGATCGAAGACTATATCGAGAAGAGAACAGCGGACCGCATGGACCCCTTCTGCCAGTATGCTATTGTTTCATCCGACGCGGCCCTGAAAGACTCAGGCCTCGACCTTGAAGCAATCGACCCACTCCGAATCGGCGTTGTCCACGGCTCCGGAATCGGCGGCATGACCATTTACGACCAGCAGTTCCGTCAGTACCTGAACCGAGGTCCACGACGCATCAGTCCGTTCTTCATTCCCATGCTCATCCCCGACATTGCAGCCGGGCAGATTTCCATGCGTCACGGACTCATGGGACCCAACTATGCAACGGCATCAGCATGCGCAACATCACTCCACGCAATCATGGACGCTTTCATGCTCATACGATGCGGCATGGCCGACTACATGGTATGCGGCGGATCGGAAGCCCCGATCACCCCGATGAGCGTTGGAGGATTCAACTCCGCAAGGGCACTCTCAACAGCCAACGGCAACCCGTCGAAGGCATCACGCCCCTACGACCGCGACCGCGACGGATTCGTCATGGGCGAGGGCGCAGGCAGCCTGATTCTTGAAAGCCTTGAAACAGCCAAAGCCCGCGGTGCCAAAATATATGGCGAACTGGTTGGTATTGGCGCCACAGCTGACGCACACCACCTTACAGCACCCCACCCGGAAGGAAAAGGCGCAATGAACGCCATGAAAACGGCGCTCTCCATTGCAGGAATTACACCGGAAGACATTGACTATATCAATACCCACGGCACCGCCACCCCTCTGGGCGACATTGCTGAAATTACCGCCATCAAGAATGTATTCGGTGACCATGCAAAGAAACTCAGCGTCAGCTCAACAAAATCAATGACAGGCCATCTCCTTGGGGCAGCCGGTGTTGTTGAGTCAATTGTCTGCCTGCTTGCAATGCAGAATCAGACAGTACCTCCAACCATCAACAACGACAATCTCGACCCCCTGATTGACTTGGACATTACTCCCAACGAACCCCGCAAGCGCAAAATCGAATACGCGCTGAACAACGGATTCGGATTCGGCGGACATAACGCTTCACTGATATTCCGCAACGGCTCGTCACTCTGAAACTCTCCCCCTTCTTTTGCGAATGGAGCAGCTTTGGCAAAAAATCTCGGCACTCCCCATTTTCAGCACTGAACTGAAAACAGGGAGTGCGCTGAGAGCCACACCGGAATCAATTGAATTCGTCAGCAGGCTTCTCGGCAGAAAACCCGGCAGCATAAGCCTCTACACTACGGCCCTGACCCATCGCTCCGCCATACACGACCCTGCAATGCCCCTCAACACCCACTCAAACCAGCGCCTGGAATTTCTCGGCGACGCAATCTTAGGTCTTGTCATCACCGACTACCTCTTCCGCGAACTGCCCGAAAGCCCCGAAGGAGAGCTCTCAAACACTCGTGCCAAAATTGTCAACCGAAAATCCCTTGCAGGATTTGCCAGAAGCATCAATATCGGCGACCACCTCATACTTGGTGAAAGCGCCGACCACACAAAAATCAGAACAAGCGAATCAACCCTTGCCGACGCCTTTGAAGCATTCATCGGAGCCATCTGGCTCGACAGGGGCATTAGCGCGGCAACTGCATTCATCAACGAGCATGTTATTGAGCACCGCCGCTTCAACACCATGATAACAGCCGAGCACAACCACAAAAGCCGACTGATAGAGCACACCCAGGCACTTCATCTTCCAGCCCCTCGATACATTATCATATCGGAAGAGGGCGCCGAACATGAAAAACGCTTCACCGTCGAGGTCAGCTGTGATGGAAAGGTTCTGGGCAAAGGAACCGCGCCCAGGAAAAAAGAAGCCGAACAGCACGCCGCAGCTGAAGCCATGCACAAACTTGAAAGCACTTCCTGAAGAAAAGAGCGGCTTTTTCACGGGATTATGTTGAGCATTTATCCCCGACAATCTATATTGAAAAAAGACACGAACCGCCAAAACCCTCACTTCGCATTTCCTCTCACCACCATGAAAGAACAACTGATCAGCAACATCTCCCGGAAAGGACGAAAAGGCTTCTCTCTCCACTCGAACGACCTTCCCCGCACTCCGCACAGTCAGCTGATACCTGAAAAATTTCTCCGCCAGTCACCCGCAAAACTTCCCGAAGTACCCGAAAGCGAAGTGGTCCGTCATTTCATCAGGCTCTCCAACCTTAATTACCATGTCGACAAAGACATGTACCCGCTTGGAAGCTGCACCATGAAGTACAACCCGAAAATCAACGACGAAACCTGCTCTCTCGAAGGGTTCACAGCCCTGCACCCGATGCAGCCAGAAACATCCGTCCAGGGAGCCCTTCAGCTTATGCACGAACTCTCCGGAATGCTCGGAGAAATCACAGGAATGGCAGCCGTCACCCTGCAGCCCGCGGCCGGTGCACACGGAGAACTGACAGGCATACTCCTTATCAAAAAATATCACGAAGCTCAGCAAAGCAAACGCTCCACACTGCTTGTAGTCGATTCGGCCCACGGCACCAACCCTGCCTCCGCCACACTTGCCGGATACACGATTGTGTCGGTAAAAAGCAACGAAATCGGACGCACAGACCTCAACGACCTCAAGGAAAAACTCAACGGGGATGTTGCCGCACTGATGCTCACCAACCCCAACACCATCGGCCTGTTTGAAAAAGAGATTGTTGCCATAGCCGACATGGTCCACAAAAACGGCAGCCTCCTTTACATGGACGGCGCCAACATGAACGCCCTGCTTGGCATAACCCGACCAGGCGACATGGGCTTTGATGTCGTCCACCTCAATCTTCACAAAACATTCTCGGCCCCTCACGGTGGCGGCGGACCCGGCAGCGGCCCGGTAGGAGTCAGCGAAAAACTCATTCCATACCTTCCCGTACCGGTCATCGAAAAAAAGAATACCCCCGAAGGAGCGAGGTATCACCTCACCAGCGAGCGCCCGGAAAGCATTGGCAGAATGATGAACTTCCAGGGAAACTTCGCCGTCCTCGTCAGGGCTTACACCTACATCCGCATGCTGGGCGGCGAAGGACTCCGAAGGGTATCGGAAAACGCAATCATCAACGCCAACTACCTGCTCAGCCTTCTGGACAGCGACTATAACCTTCCCTATCCCAAACCCGTACTGCATGAATTCTGTCTTTCCGGCGACAGGCAGAAAAAATCGCACGGAGTCAAAACACTCGACATTGCCAAACGGCTTCTCGATTACGGTTTTCATGCCCCAACCATCTACTTCCCTCTCATCGTCAGCGAAGCATTGATGATTGAGCCCACCGAAACCGAATCACGCGAAACACTCGACCGTTTTGCCGACGCCATGCTTCAGATAGCAAGAGAAGCGGAAGAGAGCCCGGAAACCGTGCTCGCCGCCCCCGAAACAACACCCGTCAAAAGGCTTGACGAAGCCATGGCCTCCCGGCAACTGAACATCTGCTGCCGCTAAGGGAGGAACCCTGGCGCCAGCAGCACAGGCAAAGAGTATTGTCAACGATAACGAATCTCTGCCCGAAACCGTACCAGGCCCCGAATGAAACAGCCCACATTGAAGCACTCTGCCACTATCGCAGTTATTGTGTCGATTCTTACGGGAATGACTGCGCAGCCAATCCACGCCGTTCTCCCGGAACGAGCGTGGCGTGCAGAGGAAATATTCACCGAGCCCGACACGCTGATGCTTCAGGAACTGAAGGAAATGCCACTCTCGATAAAAATCGGACAGATGCTCATTGCCGACTGCCCCGGCGGATTTGAAACCGACAACTCCCCGCAGCAGGAGAAACTTGAATCACTGGTTAGGAAGGGGAAAATCGGCGGGGTCATGTTTCTCAAGGGAGGCATGTTCAAAACCGCCATGCTTGCAAACCACCTGCAGTCCATCGCCCCGCGGCCGCTTCTTCTGAGCTCCGACATGGAAAACGGTGCCGCCATGCGCCTTCAAGGGGCCACAGAATTTCCGCCAGCCATGGCCGTTGCCGCCGCCGGACGCCCCCGACTCGCAAAAGCAATGGGAGCGGCCATCGCTGCTGAAGCAAAAGCCGTCGGAATCAGGCAGAACTATGCCCCTGTGGGCGACCTGAACAGCAACCCATTAAACCCGGTCATCAACACCCGCTCCTTCAGCGACAACCCGGAAACTACAAGCAGCATGACAGGGGCCTACATTGAAGGGCTCCAGAAGGGAGGCCTCATTGCCACAATCAAACACTTTCCAGGCCACGGCAATGTCCATGTAGACAGCCACCTCGCACTCCCGGTCATCAGCGCCCAGAAAGCGCACCTTGAACAGTATGAACTTGAGCCATTCCGCGCAGCCATACTCCATGGGGTCATGAGCGTCATGGTTGGGCACCTCGCCGTCCCCGCCATCACAGGCACAATGGAACCCGCAACCCTCTCCCCGAAAATCATCACCGAACTCCTCCGCAACCAACTTGGCTTCCGCGGCCTTGTGGTAACCGATGCGCTCAATATGAAAGCGCTCTACAACGGAAGCAACATCCCCAGCATCTCAGTTCAAGCAGTTCTTGCCGGCAACGACCTGCTTCTCTTTTCCCCCGACCCGGAACTTACCCACAGCTCCCTGCTTGAAGCAGTCAACAACGGAACCATCAGTGAAGAAAGAATCAACAGGTCCGTTGCGCGAATACTGCAGGCAAAACGCTGGCTCAAACTAAGAAACAACCTGCTGATCAACCTGAACCGTGTTGCCGCGCTCTCCAGCCCCCCCTCTCACCGGGAGCTTGCATCCGAGCTTTCCAAACGCTCCATTACCCTCACGGCCAACGCCGGGAACATCCCGCTCAAAATACCCTCCTCAGCCACCGTTCTCCACCTGATTCTCAGCAGCACCAACCGCGCCAACCCTGCAGCGGCATGCACAAAAGAAATCGACCGGCACTGGCAGCACGCAACGCATATCCAACTCAGCCCTGCAACCGACCCCAACACCTACCTTCAGGCCCAAGAGATGGCCGAAGACGCCGCTGCCATAATCATAAGCTCCACCATCCCCAGACTTCCCTCACCCGGCTCTCCATGCCGTACCACAAGCCAGCAGAAGTTCATCCACCAGCTCACAGAAAAACATCAGGGGGCCAAACCAGTTATTTTCATAGCGCTCGGCACCCCATATATTCTCAACCTCTTCCCCGAAATCAAAAACTCCATCTGCACCTTCTCCGGAGGGAACGCGAGCGAAAAGAATGCAATACTCGTTCTTGCAGGGAAACTGAAAGCCGAAGGGAAAACGCCAATAAAACTCAGCATCACCAACAACCCGCCAGAACCATCCAGCCATGGGAAAGACAGTTCGAGATGAATCAACGGCCAGCGCCTACTGGGCGGCCGTCAACACCTTCTGCGCCCTCAGTGATGTGCATGTCATTGCTGATGCGCCCGTAGGCTGCTACAACCTTGTCGGTGCAGCCGTCATCGACTATACAGACGCCATTCCCTATCTGGAGAACTTTACCCCCACAAGCCTCACCGAAAAAGAGATTGCCTCCTCGGGAAGTTCAGAAATTGTCCGTGACACAATTGAAAAACTGCAGAAACCGGGTCGCCAGCTGATTCTGGTCTCCAGCGCAGAAAGCGAAATGATCGGCAGCGACCACGAACGCATGCTTGCCATGCAGTTTCCCCTTGTCCGCTTCTTCCCCTCAAACTCTCTAGGAGAAAACGAGTGGCAGGGCCGCGACCGCGCTCTCGAATGGCTCTTCAAAAATTTTGACGACGGCAAGCCCGCATCAGTAGAGCCCGGAACAGTCAGTATAATAGGGCCAACCTACGGATGCTTCAACAGCCCCTCCGACCTTGCCGAACTCAAACGGCTCATTGCCGGAACCGGCGGCCAGCTCCAGCATGTCTACCCCTTTGAAAGTTCCCTCGAGGACATTTCCGACCTGAAAAACTCCGAAGTCATTGTCATCATGTACCATGAGTTCGGAAGCCGCCTCGGATCCCTTCTCAACCGACCGGTTCTTTACGGCCCCTTCGGCATTGACGAAACATCAAACTTCATTATGGATCTCGCCCGGCTGCTCGGCCGCGAAAGCACCGGAGAGGCCTTCATCGCAGAAGAGAAAGGGACCACCCTGCGCCCCCTATGGGACCTGTGGCGCGGCCCGCAAGCCGAATGGTTCCCCACAATCCGCTTTGGCGTGGTTGCAGCCTCCTCCTACGCAAACGGCCTGAAACGGTTTCTTTCCGGAGAAATGGGCATGCAGTGCCTCTTCAGTCACACCACCGAAGAGACGGACAACAACGCCCTTCGCAAGACACTGGCCAACTCACAACCACAGTTTTTCTTTGGCAGAATTGTCGACAAAATCTACCTCGCCGAACTCGACTCAAAAACCCGGTTCATACCCGCAGGCTTTCCGGGCCCCATAGTCCGCCGCGCACTCGGCACCCCCTTCATGGGGCACAGCGGAGCAGTATTCCTTCTGCAGGAGATTGTCAACGCTCTCTACGACATGCTCTTTAACTTTCTCCCCCTCAACCGGCAGAGCGAAGCCACTGAAACCCACACCCAAAAGCCCGAATGGAACGCCGAAGCAAAAGCGCTCCTCAACGAAGCCGTCAAAAAAGCTCCCTTCATCAGCCAGATATCATTCGGTCGCGAACTCAAAAAGAAAGCCGAACAGCTCGCGTTCCGCCAAGGCCAAAACACCGTCACAAGAGAAACGGTATCGCTTGTTCTGTGATTTGGATTTTTAGGAAATAATGAGTACTATCAAAATCCACTTTACGGAACCGGGGTAACCGCACCTATCCTGAAAAAACCTTACCGCGCATCATCATGCGGAAAGAATTTTTAGGTAACAGAGTGCACAGAAACAGCCCTCCCGGCCGGATAATACCGACTATAAGAGGCTGTATTGACGAGTATTTCGGGCACTGAGCCGCGCCATAACCAAAGCCGACTGCCACCCGAAAAACAACAACGACTGGACACGACATATGTCTCAGAATCTGGATCAGCAGGTAATCTTTACCGTTACCCTGCCGGACGGAACAGCAAAACCGTTTCCCGCCGGGAGCACCGGCATGGATATAGCCCTTGAAATAGGGCGCAGGCTTGCCCGTGAGGCAGTAGCCATAAAGATTGACGGCAGAGCCGTCAACCTGTCGGCGCCTGTAACGGCAGACTGCTCCATTGAAATCATTACATTCGACTCCCCTGAAGGGAAGGAAATTTTCTGGCACAGCGCCAGTCATATCATGGCGCATGCCATTGAAGAACTGTTCCCTGGATCAAAATTCGGGGCCGGCCCTGCCATTGAACAAGGCTTCTACTACGATGTTTCTTCAGAGCACCGTTTCACCGAAGAGGACCTCAAGGCCATTGAAGAGCGCATGCTCCAAATTGCCGGGCGCGATATCCGTATAGTCCGCGAAGAAATGCCGCGAGTGCAAGCCATAGAATATTTCCGCACTGTACGGGAGGATCCCTACAAGGTTGAAATCCTCACCGACACGCTTAAAGAGACAGAAACAGTCTCCCTTTACCATGAAGACGGCTTCACGGACCTCTGCAGCGGTCCGCACCTGTTCTCTACAGCGGCACTCAAAGCGGTCAGTCTTTTCAACATTTCCGCATCTTACTGGCGCGGCGACCAGTCGCGCGAAAGCATGCAGCGCATTTACGGCATAGCTTTCCCTTCTGAGAAGCTCCTCAAGGCACATCTCACCGCCCTTGAAGAGGCTAAAAAACGCGACCACCGCAAACTCGGCCAGGAACTTGAACTCTTTATGCTCTCGCCCGAAATAGGCAGCGGGCTGCCCGTATGGCTTCCCAAAGGAGCAGTCATCCGCCAGGAACTCGAATCATTCCTGAAAGAGGAGCAGCGCAGGCGCGGCTACCATCCGGTCTACACTCCCCATATAGGCAACATCAACCTCTATAAACGATCGGGCCACTATCCCTATTACAGCGACTCGCAGTTTCCGCCACTGACCTATCACGATGAAGAGGGGAAAGCTGAGCAGTATCTTCTCAAACCGATGAACTGCCCGCACCACCACCTCATTTACAGCTCAAAAATGCGGAGCTACCGTGACCTTCCGGTCCGCCTTGCTGAGTTCGGCACCGTCTACCGCCACGAACAGTCTGGCGAGCTGAACGGTCTGGTCCGTGCTCGCGGATTCACCCAGGACGATTCCCATATCTACTGCCGTCCCGACCAGCTTGTTGATGAAATCTGCAACGCCATTGATTTGACCCGGTATGTCTTTGCCACACTCGGGTTCACTGAGGTGGAGACCCGCCTGTCACTGCACGACCCACTGAACCCCGCCAAATACGGAGGCACTGCCGATGTATGGGAGCAAGCCGAAAAAGATGTGAAGGAAGCGGCAGACCGCATGAAGATCAAATACTTCATCGGTATCGGAGAAGCGAGCTTCTACGGCCCAAAAATTGACTTTATCGTTCGCGACGCACTCGGAAGGAAATGGCAGCTCGGTACCGTCCAGGTAGACTATGTCATGCCGGAACGGTTTGACCTCACCTATATTGGAAGCGATGGGCAGAAACACCGCCCCATTGTCATCCACCGCGCACCGTTCGGCTCCATGGAACGCTTCATTGGCGTCCTCATAGAGCATACGGCCGGAAACTTCCCGCTCTGGCTCGCCCCCGTGCAGGCCATCATTCTGCCAATTGCAGAAGATGTCCACAACTACGCTGCCGAAATCCGGGATGCCATGCACGCTGCAGGCATTAGGGTTGAACTTGATCTGCGGAATGAAAAAATAGGCAGAAAGATCCGCGAAGCCGAGCTCGCCAAAATCCCCTTTATGGTCATTGTCGGCCAGAAAGAAAAAGAGGGGGGCACCGTATCACTCCGCCGCCACCGCATTGGTGACGAGGGTGCTTTCAGCATCCAGGAAATGACGGAAAAACTCCTCAACGAGATAGCCACTAAAGGGCTGACCACTAAACCAACCACGAACGCATGAAGAAACAGAAGGTTGCTTCCCAGAAGCCCAAAATCACATACAGGGTCAACGAACAGATCCGTGTGCCCGAAGTCCGCATTATTTTTCAGGACGGCACCCAGCAGGTAATGCAAACTGTTGATGCGCGACGCATGGCAGAAGATCGAAACACCGACCTTATTGAGGTGCAGCCAAATGCCGAACCTCCCGTATGCAAATTTGACAACCTCGGAAAGCTCCTGTTTAAAATGGCGCAGAGGGACAAGGATCTGAAAAAGAAACAGAAAACCACAACCCTCAAGGAGCTGCGGTTTCACCCTAACACAGATACGCACGACTTCGACTTCAAGACGGCGCACCTTGAGGAGTTTCTCCGCAAAGGCAACAGGGTTCGCGCCACAATTGTCTTCCTCGGCCGCTCCATCATCTATAAAGACAGGGGACTGGAACTTGCCGAACGCCTGACCCAAAGGCTCAGCGTTGTGGGAAATCGCGACGGAGAACCCAGATTTGAAGGCAAAAAACTTTTTGTCTACTTCGAGCCAGACAAAAAGAAAATTGACGCCTACGACCGCATCAGAACTAAAACCGGCCCTCTGGAACCTCTTCCCGACGAACCCGAAGAGAACGAAGAGAGCAACGAATAACTGGACTTTGCATTTTTCAATACCAACACAACAAGTACGATCATGCCTAAAATGAAATCGCACCGCGGTGCCTGCAAACGGTTCAAAGCCACCGCATCAGGAAGAATCAAACGAGAGAGGATGAACGGATCTCACAACCTTGAAAAAAAGAACAGGAAACGCACGCGTCGTCTCCACCAGTCAACCATGCTCGACTGCACGAAGAAGGAAAGGCAGATCAAGCGGATGATTCTGGCATAACACTCAATCAATAATCTTACACTACAATGCCGAAAGCAAATAATGCAGTCGCCTCAAAAGCGCGCAGGAAGAGAGTTTTAAAGAAAGCCAAAGGGTACTGGGGTTCACGCGGCAATATTCTTACCGTTGTCAAGCACGCAGTTGACAAAGCTGAGCAGTATGCATACCGCGACCGTCGTGCCAAAAAGCGCACATTCCGCGCCCTCTGGATTATGCGAATCAACGCCGCAGCACGCCTGAACGGCACAACCTACTCCCGCCTTGTTGACGCCATGACCAAAAAGAGCGTTGAGATTGACAGGAAGGCACTGGCCGAAATTGCTGTTAAAGACCCCGAAGCATTCACCCAGCTGGTGAAAGCAATCATCGATTAAGCAGAACGCCGCTCTTCATGGAAAACAGCATCCGTAGCCTACAGCAGGAAATCAATGACGCCCCCCTGAACACACAGGCGGATATTGAATCGTTCCGGTTGCATTATACCGTGAGAAAAGGGGCAATAGCCTCCCTTTTCTCACAGCTCAAGTCAGTTGACCCCACAGACAGGCCTCGCATCGGAAACCTTCTCAATCAGCTCAAAGAGAGCGCTGAGGCAAGAATTACCGAAGCGGGCGACCGGTTGGTCAACCACCATGAAGAGAGTTCGCAGCCAGGTATTGACATGACCCTTCCCGGAAGGGTATCGTTCACCGGCAGCGAGCACCCGGTACAGAAAGTTCTGGGAGAGATGAAAGGGATTTTTTCCGACATGGGATTTGCCATGGCAACCGGGCCGGAGCTGGAGCTTGACAGCTACAACTTCGACATGCTGAACTTTCCCCTCGACCATCCGGCCAGAGACATGCAGGACACCTTTTTCGTCAAACGAAACGGGAATGAGAACGATGTTCTTCTCAGAACGCACACCTCACCGGTGCAGGTTCGGGTCATGCTTGATCAAGCGCCGCCCATACGAGTCATCTGCCCCGGAAAAGTTTACAGAAACGAAGCCATCAGCGCTCGGAGCTACTGCGTCTTCCACCAGCTTGAAGGGCTCTATATAGACAAAGGGGTAACCTTTGCCGACCTTAAGGCCACCATCTACTCCTTTGCCCACCAAATGTTCGGCTCCGATGTAAAGCTCCGGTTCCGTCCCAGCTTTTTCCCCTTTACGGAACCCTCAGCCGAAGTGGATGTCACCTGTTACCTCTGCGGAGGAAAAGGGTGCAAAGTCTGCAAAAAATCAGGCTGGCTGGAAATCATGGGATGCGGCATGGTGCACCCAAATGTCATAAAAAACTGCGGCATAGACCCTGAAGTATGGAGCGGGTATGCATTCGGCATGGGTGTAGACAGAACCGTTCTTCTTCACTATAAGATTGACGACATCCGCCTTCTCTTCGAAAACGACATCCGCATGCTCAGCCAATTCACAGCGTAAGGGGCCCACTCACAGCAACATCGCAGCACCCCTACCAGAGCAACACAGAGAGAGCCCCCAGGCTCTACTCCCCTCTATCTTTCAGCGCTTTTGTCCAGCTCTCCATGGCCTCATTGGCCGTAGGATTGGGAGCCTCAAGAAAAGTCACTACAAACGAATCATCAACTTCCGACACGCCAATGGAACGGGGCCTTACCGCCAGTACCAGAGGGCTCGGCATTTGCTTGCCGAAACAGAACAGAATATTCTTGGCCGCCTTGATTCCCAGAGCAATCACACCCCCGTCAAGCGATGCCGTATGGGCATAATGGTCGAACACTCCTATGTAACAAACAGCAGGATTAGCATCAATCCGCTTTTTAAAATGAGCTATAATATCGTCTACACAGCCACAGCTCGTCTCTTTTTTATCAAACTGGATGGTATAAATGGGATATTTTTCCTGAAGAAGGGTCTGAATCATAAGAAATTAAGTCCTGATTGAAAAACTGATTAATACATCTCTCCGCAGAAGATAAATAAAAAAGCTCCGCATTCCCGAAGGATACGGAGCTTTTTATACTATGGACTAAAGAAGAATGCCCCTCAGGCCTCATCCCCTTCTGCCTCAACCTCAAACGAAACCTTCACGATAACATCGCTGAAAATCTTTGCTTCGGCCTCATATTTGCCAAGCATCTTTACAGGAGCCTCCATGGTGATTTTGCGACGGTCGACCTCAACGCCCTGAGTCTTGAGAGCCGCGGCAATATCAGCCGACGTAACTGTGCCAAACAGTTTGCCCGACTCGCCGGCTTTGGCCAGCACTTTCAGGGTCATCTGCTCAATTTTGGCAGCAAGATCACGGGCGCTCTTTCTCTGAAGCTCCGTTTTCTTCGCCTGCTGTTTCTTTTCAGTTTCAAGAGCCCGAAGGGTTCCCTCGGTAGCCCTCGTGGCCATGCCCTGCGGAATCAGGAAGTTGTTTGCATAACCGTTCTTCACGGCAACAACTTCACCTGCATCGCCAAGGGCAGCCACATCTTTTCTTAAAATGACTTTCACTGCTTAGCTTCCTCGTTTCAAAGATTGCAAAATATTTTACTTGTACTCATCAGACACATAAGGAATAACAGCCAAAAACCGCGCCCATTTCACTGAATGGGTCAGAAGGTTCTGCTCCTTGGCCGAAAGTCCCGTAATGCGACGGGGAATCATTTTTCCCTGGTCATTGATGAATCTTTTCAGCTTGCGCTCGTCACGATAATCAAAAAACACTGCCTGATTTTTCGACACCTTTTTCTTTGATGCAAGGGCGTTGCTGATTGATTTGTTGCCCTGCCCTCTTCCGGGCTTCTGTCTCATTGGTTTCATTGCAAATTTGGCTTAACCCGCCCCCTCAATCGGAGGAGAGATATTTGTATTCATAAATGTGGCCGGTATCCTCTTCATGAAAGTCCTCGTGTTGGGTTTCATGACCATCGTCCTCTATGAAGCCGTCGTGATCCTCCTCGCCTTCCCTTTTCCGTTTGTTGAGGAACTGGATCCTTCTTGCCTTGATTTCGACCACGGTTCGTGATGCTCCATCCTGCGCTTTCCATGTGCGGCTCTGTAACTCACCGTCAACAAGGACCGCCGAACTTTTCTTCAGATTGTCGCGACAGCTTTCGGCCAGCTTGTTCCATGCGACCACCCCTACATAGCAGACATCCTCCTGCCACTGATGGTTGCTGTCGCGGAACCGGCGATTGCATGCGATTGAAAAATTAACGACTGGTGTTCCACCTGAATTGGTCTGTCTGAAAACAGGATCCTTCGTCAGATTCCCCGCAATGACAACACCGTTTATCTCCGGCATTTTCAATTCAGCCATAACACACCCTCCGTTTATATCTCATAAAGCTCAACTGCCATAGCCATCTCAGCCACAACTGGTCACAATCACTTTTTTTCCTCTGTTGACGCATCAGCCTCTGCAGCAGCCTTGTCTTCCGGGCTGCCAATCACTACGCTGTACTTCTCAACCCTTTTGCGCATCTCAAGAAGAGGCGTGGTCAGATGGATGATCAGGTAGCGAAGCAGGACCTCTTCATAACGGATTACCCGCTCAATCTCCGCAATAACCGGAGTGTCTGCCGTAAACTCAATGTGGGCGTAATAACCAATGGTCTTCTTGTTGATCGGGTAGGCAGTCTTCCTGCGACCGATATCAAGAACACTCTTGATGGTGCCACCTTTTTCGGTAATGACCTTCTGTACCATCGCCATTGCTTCGGCAATAGGCTCATCCTGAAGCCCGCCATCAATGATGACCGTACATTCGTACAATTTGTTTGTTTCCATAGCGCAATTGCAATAATGATTGAGTGTCCTCAGTTGCTTGCAGACGGCGAGGTTCCGGGATTGCGCACACCGGACCCAAGGCTTCACGCAATAAAACGCAAACACCACCCGCAAATTTGGACTTTAAATGTAAGACATCACAACCTTATTTCCAACCAACCCGATTATTTCCCCTCACGCCCCGCAAATCCCATCACGAAAAGGTTCTGAAAAATGCCAGAATGCTCTCAGCAACCCTTGCCGGAAGAATGTCCTGCATGCAGCGGAAATGTTTTTCGGGGCAGCGCTCTCGGCCAATATGCGAGCATGGCCTGCAGGAAAGGCCCGGAACCTCAAACAGTTCAAACGGAGTATTGTAGGGAAGAAACCCAAACGAAGCATCGGAAGAACCGAACAGCACAAACAGCCTTCGGGAGAAGGCTGAAGCCTCGTGCATCAGCCCCGTATCATTGGTCAGCACCGCGCTGCACCGCCGGAGAAGCGCGCCCGTCTGCATAAGGGTACAGCGCCCCGTCAGATCATGGACACTTTCCAGCACATTTTCGCTGAGCCTGTCCATAATACCCAGAGCGTGCTGCCGGTCATCCTTTCCGCCCAGAAGAAGCACCTTCACCTTTTCGCCCGCCACAACAAGACGGATTGCCTCGGCAAAATGCTCAGGCGGCCACCGTTTCGTAAAATGCCGAGCCCCGCATGCAACTCCAAGCACCCTTTCTCCAGGCGAAACAAGAGAGGACGCAAACAGAAAGTCGTCCTCCGAAGGAAAAAGCTCACAGCCCAAAGCGTCATCCGGCAGAACAACATCCCGAAGAGCTGCCTGATATCGTTCCACAACACTCGGAGCAACCCCATCGACACGAAGCTTCAAATGCACGAGAAGCCACTTTTTCCAATTTGCTTTCCTGTACCGAGCAGTAACTTCCCCGTCAACCCTCCGAAGCAAAGCGCGCGAACGGCGGCTGTTCTGAAGATCGATTACAAGGTCATACGAACCCTCAGGAAGCGTGTCGGGGGTATGAAGCACGGAAATATAGGGATTGCTGGAAAGCAACGGGAGAAACTCAGGCCGTGTGCAATACTCTATCTGCGCTCCGGGCCACTTCGCCCCAAGACGGCGCACCACCGGCGTAGTCAGAATAATGTCGCCGATGGAGCTCAGCCTAACGACAAGAATGGAGGTAGCCTTCTCCATCACGCTAAGACCAGAACTCCCACCAGGCTTTGTAGCCCGAAGGTTTAGCCTGCTTCAGGGAATCCTCCAGCCGGACAATGCGCATGCCTGCTTCACGCTGGTAAGCCTCTTTTTCAGCCATCTCACCCTTTCGCTCATCAAGCATCTCCGCCCCCTTCCGAAACTCCCCCAGAGCCTCCACCTGCCGACCAAGAGCATCAAAAGCCAAAGCCCGCTGCATCACAGCAGTAATCCACATCTTCCCACTTGCCTCCTGCAGCTCACCCCTTCGGTTAAAATAACCAAGCGAAAGCTCCGCAGAAGCAAGCGACTCATCGAACCGACCCAATTCACCAAGCGCCCTTGAAAGCCATGCATGAGAGAACGCATCAAATCCCGCATGGTCAAACACCTCTTCCTCCGGCACCGTCCGTGAAATCTCCATCGCACTTCGACAACTCGCCGCAGCCTCCTCAAACGCCCCCGCATGAAGCTGGCGTTCAGCCTTTCCCAAAGCCGCATAAGCGGTTGCAACCTCACGAAGCGGTTTCATATACTACTCTCCATAGAATCCACGCTCATCCCACCATCAAAAAGAGATGCCAGATGAGCAGGTATTTCGGGACGGCCCGATCCATTCAGTGCCGTCCCAATAATTTTAGCCCGCAGCACAGATTTCCTGCACGGCAGACGGACAATATCCTGATAAAACGCAAACCTCAACACCGACTCCCGACCCAGATTCAACCCCACAACAAATCGGTCGCCACTCTTCAGCGGAAACCTGTAATCAAGCTCAGCGCGCACAACAACAAGATTGATTCCCCTCTTCGCATACTCCCCAAAATCAATCCCCACCTCCTTCAAAAACTCATGCCGAGCATGCTCAAGATAATTCTGGTACACGCTGTTATTGACAATCCCCTGCATGTCGCACTCATAATCCCGAACCCCCATCTCCAGCTCAAACCGGTAACCATCCATAATTCAAACCTTTCCCGTTCCAGAAATACCTTTCAACAAACATAACACTAAATCCCCGAAAAGCAGGACCCCAAAAAAAATACACGCAGTCATGAGTGTGTTGCTGCAACGAAAAAAAGGAACTGGTGGTTATAATTTTATTGAGTTTACAGAAACTGCTTTGAAACTATTGAGGACAGACAATGAATGCATTCAACGAGTATCTGGTGCCTGGACTTGACAACACTGCCCCAGCGCCCTGCCTTTCTCTCTATCAGCAGACTCACAGAACATTTCCACAAAACCGCCAGGACACCGTCCGTTTTGCCAATCTTGTCGATACCCTTCAGCGTTCACTGTCGCTGAAATTTCCCGCACGGGAATCGGATGCGATTCTTGAGCCCTTCCTCCGATTGGGCGAAGATGCAAGTTTCTGGGCACACGCTCTTGATGGGCTGGCAGTATTCGGAGCCCCGGGGTTTTTCAGGACATACCGATTTCAAGGATCACCGCGCGAACTTGCAATAGCTGCAAACAGTTTTCACACGAAACCCCTGCTCCGGGTTATGCAGAGCAGCAGCCGCTTCCATCTTCTTGCCTTGAGCAGAACGACAGCAAAAATTTTTGAAGCTGACCAGTATTCCATTGATTCACTTGAGCTGCCCCTGGATTTTCCCGCCACTCTTGAGCTGGCTCTTGGTAGCGAAAAAACTGAACCGCAAACGACTGTTGCCTCTTTTGGGCCTGCTGGCAGTGGGGGTGTTATGCGCCATGGCCACAGCTCACGGAGGGATGAGGAAGAAATTGACACAGAAAAGTTTTTCAGGGCAGTTGATACGGCTGTTACCCGCCACTTCAGCAAACCCTCTGCACTACCGCTCATGCTGGTAGCACTTCCTGAGCACCAAGGCCTGTTCAGAAAAATCAGCAGAAATGATCGACTTATGAAAGAGGGGATTGCTACAGACCCCCGCCATCTTTCTGAAGTGCAGTTGAAAGAACGAGCATGGGAAGCCATGTTGCCGATTCACTCTGCAAAAATATCTCAGGAAGTGGAGCGGTGTATTGCCGCTATTACTTCGGGAACGGGAACAGACGACCCTGAAACAGCTGCCGTAGCTGCTGCCGAAGGACGCGTTGCGGTACTTCTTCTCCGAAACGATGCCTTGCTGCCGGGAAAACTCGATGCAGCATCCGGAGCGGTTACATTTGCTTCGCTTGAAGATCCAGGTGTAGATGACCTGCTTGACGATATCGGGTCATTGGTGCTACAGAAAGGAGGGAAGGTGCTGGTTCTGCGAAATGAAGAAATGCCCGTCATGACAGGGCTGGCTGCTGCATACCGTTTTTAAGAAAAACGATGCGAAAAGGGCTAACGAAGGGGGTTCGTTCAATCAGACAAGTATGACTTCAGCCGAAAACCCCCAGCCAACAC
>JAVCDF010000005.1:137500-177725 GCA_030765725.1 Candidatus Chlorobium antarcticum
CTCAACCACCCATCTCTTCGACAGAAAAGAGTTGACAGCTGCAGTGCAGGCATCAAAAAAACTGCCCAAAGCAGTTTTCATCAGTGTTGCGCTATTGAAAAGAATTGATCAGTTCCTCAGCTTTTTCCGACCGTCTCATCTTTTTTCTGCCATAAAGGAACATCACTGCTCCTGAAATGGAGGTCGGTTTGAGGGAATGGGATTTCAATACCTCGTTTTTTGAAGGCATTGAATATTCGGAAATTCATCTCACTGCGGAGAATTTTTGGTGTCTGGATGCGCGTCCGGGTCCAGACCCGAAGTTCAAAATCAAGCGAACTGCTCCCGAAATCCGAAAAAATGACATCAGGGCGGGGGGTCTGCAGAATATCAGGGTGGTCATCAGCTACCTGAAGAAGTACCTCTTTTACCTCCTCAGGGTTTGAACTGTAGGATACTCCCACTGGAACCGAAACCCTCAGGTTACGGTCGTTGTGGCTCCAGTTGATCACCCGATTAGACACAAACTCCGAGTTCGGTACTATAATATTGATATTGTCGTTCGTAAGAATGGTTGTCGAACGGATTGCGATACCCACCACATCGCCGTTGACATCCCCCACCTGGATGCGGTCGCCCACTTTTACCGGGCGCTCAAGAAGAATGATGATCCCGCTGAAGAAGTTGTTGGCAATGTTCTGCAGGCCAAAGCCTATTCCTATGCCGATGGTACCCGAAAGTACTGTCAGTGCGCTCAGATCAATTCCCGCCGACTGCAGCACCACCAGAAACCCGAAAAAGACGACCAGATACTGCGTGATGGTACCAAGGGCCATCCTGGTGCCCTCATCCTTAACAGTATCAAGAAGTAGCCGATTGACAATGAAACGCTTCAGAAAACGCGCCGCCACATAGAGCACTGTGATGGCCAGAACTATTGAAATTATTGTATAGAGTGATATCGGTGACTGCCCTATTGTCAGCAGAGGACGGGCAATATAACCATGCGCATGATGCAAGGCATCGGGAAGGGAGAGCATACTGGGCATAACGGAATGGCAATTTACAGTTGAAACCAGCCATACCCCGGCATTTACTGCCCGAGGTCCCTCTCCTCTTCATAACCGCCATTATCGGGAAAAAACGACTTGCTCTCCGCTGAAGATTCTTCCGAATAGCCAGCGTACGCATCAAGCGGCGGTTCGTTGACGGAGGCCGGCATTTCTATGGCAGGAGTCTCGGCCGCAGCAAGCTCCGGCTGATGGTCAACCGCTGCATAGGACTTTGCCGCACCCACAAAACTGTGGAACATTGGATGTACAGCCTGCACACGCGACTTCAGTTCTGGATGGAACTGTACAGCAACAAACCAGGGATGATCCTTAATTTCAATAATCTCCACAAGTTCACCATTGGGCGAGGTTCCCGAAAAAACCATACCATGCTCTTCAAAGGTCTCCCTGTAAGCATTGTTGAACTCGAAACGGTGCCGGTGTCGCTCGTTGATAAGGAATTTGCCATACACCTCGTTTGCCTTCGTCCCCTCTTTGATAATGCAGGGGTAGCTTCCAAGGCGCATTGTTCCACCCTTCTCCTTAACTTTTTTCTGCTGCTCCATCAGGTCAATGACCGGATAGCGCGCCCTCTTGTTGAACTCTGTAGAGTTGGCCTCCGCCAGCTTGCACACATTGCGCGCAAACTCAACCGAAGCGCACTGCATTCCAAGGCATATTCCAAAAAACGGAATCCCCTGCTCCCTGGCGTAGCGGATAAAGGCAACCTTGCCCTCTATGCCCCTGTCGCCAAAGCCTGGAGCCACAAGAATGCCGCTCACGCCCTCAAGCTCCCGAGCGAAATCATACCCTTCATTCTCCGCCGCTTCAGCCCCTATAAGCCGCACATGCACCTTCACATCGTTGCTCGCACCGGCATGGATAAAGGCCTCCAGAATGGATTTATAGGCATCGGGATACTCGGTATACTTGCCGCAGACAGCAATGGCAACCTCACCCGAGGCCGGATGCTTTACCTTGTTGCAGAACTCGCTCCAGTAGGAAAGATCAGGTTCCTTGAATTTTTTCAGCCCCAACTTTTTCAGTACCCGCAGGTCAAGCCGCTCCTGCAGAAGGATAAGCGGCACTTCATAAATGGTATCGCAGTCATTAAGCCCGATAACATCAAGATTGTTGACATTACAGAAATGGCCAACCTTCCGCTTGATCTCCGATGAAAGAGGCTTTTCACTCCTGCATACAAGTATGTCGGGCTGAATGCCTGTTTCCAGAAGCATTTTCACGCTGTGCTGGGTTGGCTTGGTTTTCAGCTCGCTCGCTGCTTTGATATAGGGAACAAAAGTCAGATGGATGTTCAGCAGATTGCGGTCTCCCATATCCAGCTTCATCTGCCGCATAGCCTCAAGAAAAGGCAGGGACTCAATGTCACCGATAGTTCCACCGATTTCAGTGATGATCACATCATAATTGCCGTTCTTTGCCAGCTCAGCGAGTCTGTCCTTGATTTCGTCAATAACATGCGGCACAACCTGCACTGTTCCGCCCAGGTAAGCACCATGCCTCTCCTTATCTATAACCGACTTGTACACCCGGCCCATGGTAAGGTTTGAAGCCTGTGAAGTAGACTCATTCAGAAACCGTTCGTAATGACCGAGATCAAGATCCGTTTCAGCACCGTCATCGGTCACATAGACCTCTCCATGCTGATAGGGCGACATAGTGCCAGGATCCACATTGATATAGGGATCGTACTTCTGTATGGCAACCCGCAGCCCTCGCGACTTCAGCAGCATCCCGAGCGAGGCGGAGAGAATCCCCTTGCCGAGCGACGAGATAACCCCGCCAGTCACAAAAACATACTTTACATTCTTCGGTCGAGCCATGACATCGTCGTCGTTTATTGGTGTAGTATTCCAGTTTCAGTCAACGAATCCATTTCAGAGAAGCGGCAGCTGGCCATCGGGATCCTCCAGAAGCGTCTCCGTGTCCGTCTCATCATCACTCTTCGGTACTCGCGCAAGAGCGGAAACCGTATCTCCCGCCATAAGCCTTACAAGCCTGACGCCAGAAGTATTCCTTCCGGTAATGCGGATGTCGGAAACATGCTGTCGGTTCACAATACCGTGCGAGGTAATGATGATAAGATCGTCATCGTCATTCACATCAATCAGCCCCACAAGCGCTCCTATCTTTTCATGCGCCTTCAGGGTAATGACTCCGCGTGCACCGCGCTTGGTCAGGCGGTAATCCTCCACCTTGCTCCGTTTTCCGAAACCATTGTCGGTTACGGCAAGCAGAGCAGTATCGAGCCGCTTGGTCGTCACCATCGAAATGCACTTCTCGCCACGGTCGAGCGTTATGCCTTTGACGCCCATGGCGGTCCGTCCCATCGGCCGCACCTGAACCTCGGGGAAGCGCACAACCAGGCCGGAACTTTTGGCCAGAATCACCTGATGATCGCCATCGGTCAAACGGGCATCGAGCAGTGCATCGCCGGTGTCGATGGTAATTGCCGCAATACCGTTACGCCTTGGATGGGAAAACTCTTCAAGCGCCGTCTTTTTGACAATGCCGTCGGCAGTCGCCATCATGATGAAGCCAGGCTCATCAAAGTTGCGGATATTAATATAGGTCTTGATGGTCTCGCCAGGGTTCAGCTCCATGATGTTGGCAAGCGAGCGCCCTCTTGCAGCACGGCCAGCCTCGGGAATCTCATAGACTTTGAGCCAGTAGCATCTACCGTTGCTGGTGAAAAAGAGTATATAATTATGGGTAGAGGCCACGAACATGTGTTCGATGAAGTCGTCATTCTTGGCCTGCGCCCCCGTCACGCCTTTACCGCCTCTGGCCTGCCGGCGATAGCCCGACACCGGGAAACGCTTGATGAACCCGTCATGGGTGACGGTAATAACCACATCCTCCTGGGCAATCATATCTTCAATTGAGAAATCCCCCTCCTGCGGCACAATTTCCGTGCGTCGTTCATCACCATACACCTCACGGACCCTAAGAAGCTCGGTACGGATAATCTCCATCTGCCGCTCTGGGCTAGCAAGAATGGCGCGAAGCTCTTCGATAAGGGCAAGCACTTCAGCATACTCCAAATCAATCTTCTTGCGCTCCATGCCGGTCAGGCGCTGCAGACGCATCTCAAGAATTGCCTTCGACTGCAGTTCCGAAAGTCCAAACCGCTCAATAAGTCGGGCCTGTGCGGTATTTGCATCAGGTGACTCACGAATGGTGGAAATGACCTCATCAAGATTGTCGAGACAGATTTTCAGACCCTCAAGAATATGAGCCCGTTTTTCAGCAGTTGAAAGGTCATAACGGGTTCTTCGCAGAACAATCTCATTGCGATGCTGTATGTAGAAGTGCATCATCTCCTTGAGATTCAGCACTCTCGGCACTCCGTCAACAAGAGCAAGCATAATAACGCCGAAGGTATCCTGCATCGGCGTGTGCTTGTACAGATTGTTCAGAACAACCTTCGCCACCGCGTCGCGCTTCAGCTCAATAACCAGGCGCATACCGTCACGGTCGGACTCATCGCGGATATCGGCAATACCCTCTACCTTCTTGTCGTGAACCAGCTCCACAATTTTCTCAATCAGACGAACCTTGTTGACCTGATAAGGAAGCTCCGTCACCACAATGGACTCACGGCCATTTTTCTGTGTCACCTCAACAATAGCGCGAGCACGGATAACCACCTTGCCCCGTCCTGTTGTATACGCCAGGCGAACCCCTTCATACCCGTAAATAATACCGCCAGTCGGGAAATCAGGAGCAATTACATGCTTCATGAGCTCCGGAATTTCAATCTCCGGGTTCTCAATCAAAGCAATCATGCCGTCAACAACCTCTCGGAGGTTCTGAGGCGGAATATTTGTAGCCATACCCACAGCAATACCCGAAGCGCCGTTCACAAGAAGGTTTGGAATTGCAGCAGGAAGCACGGTAGGCTCCTCAAGGGAGTCATCGAAATTGAGTGAAAACGCAACAGTCTCCTTGTCGAGATCCTTGAGCATTTCACCTGCAATAGCCTTCATGCGAACCTCCGTATACCTCATGGCCGCAGGAGAATCACCATCAACCGAACCAAAGTTACCCTGGCCGTCAATCAGCGGATAGCGCAGCGAAAAATCCTGCACCATACGCACAAGACTGTCATACACAGCCGTATCGCCATGCGGATGGAACTTACCAAGCACCTCACCAACCACACGGGCCGATTTCTTGTGCGGTTTTCCAGCCTGCAGACCAAGCTCATGCATGCCGTAAAGCACCCTGCGGTGAACAGGCTTCAGACCATCGCGCACATCAGGAAGAGCGCGGCTGACAATAACCGACATTGAATAATCGAGATAGGAACCCCGCATCTCGTCTTCAATCGTAACAGGGAGTATTCTTTGGCGCTGCATAAGGCAATGAGAAGTGATAATTGCTATAAAGAATCCGACAGATCAATGTATGAAAAACCGGCATAAATACCGTCCACAACCATCATCCGAAAAACTAAAAAAAGACAGAAGTCACCGTAACCAATCAGGTTACCGTAACAACAGGTGCATCCGACCATAGCGATTCCAGATCATAAAAACCTCGTTCCTCAGGCATGAATATATGAACAACAACATTCACATAGTCCAAGAGAATCCAGTGCATGGAGTCGAGCCCCTCCACATGAAGTGGCCGTTCGTCCTCATCGCGCAGTTCCGCAATAACATGGTCCGCTACAGCTCTAGCCTTCCGCTCCGAATCGGCAGTTACAATCACAAAAAAATCAGTTACGGAAGTCAATTCGCGAAGATCAAGAATCTTCACATCCTCGCACTTCTTTTCAAGGGTCAGCTCCGCCGCCCTCCGGGCAAGCAGTTCACCATCTTCAACCTCGCGCACCACCGGCTGTACCGATTTTTCGTTCTTTTTGAGGCCACCCATATTGCTCCAGTCATTCATCAGTTAAGAAGAAAATCCACCACCCAAAAATTCATTTCCCAAGGCGCAAGCGCCTCTCGTGCGGTCAATATAGCAAAGATCACGAACCACCCGAACCGAAACTCTGCCGGTAATCGGGCTCCACCTCGCCAGCCCCCGTCCTGCAAGGCTCCGCGTAAGCCCGAAGCGCAAAACCAAAGAGCGATGCAGCCGAAAAAAATGCGGCATCTGCAACACCCGCTCCCCCGGCCTCAAGCACAGCGCGCAGAGGCTCAAGATTCCGGCCAACCGCCACCACCTTCCCATCGCACCCCTCAAGAGCAGCAGCAACCGCCTCCGCCCCTCCGCGGCTCACCCCGTCATGCCAACGGAATGCAGCAAGGTCATCCCTTTTGTAGAAGGCATAAAAATACTCACCCTTCCGGGAGCCAACAACAGCCATAACAGCATCCGCCGCAACATCCTCCGGAAGCGAAGCTGCCAAAGCCGGAAGGGTTGGAACAGCGAGAAGCGGTACATCAAGAGCATAAGCCGCCCCCTTCACCGCCGACATACCGATACGAAGAGCGGTAAACGAACCTGGCCCCGAAGAAACAGCCACAGCATCCAGTTCGCGGGGAGTAATCCCCCCCTCGACCACAACCTCATCCATCAACGGCACAATGCTTTCTGCAGTCTTCTGCCAGCCGCCGCCACGCCGCTCCCCAACCATCCCACCGCAAAGCAGGGCAACACTGAGCACCTCATGCGTGCATTCCACAGCCAAAATATTCGTCATCCCTCTCTCTCAATAGTTATTGTCCTACCCTCTTCACCCTCATACGCAATCTGAACACGCGCCGTATAGCTGCCATCATACTCCACGAACCGCTCCGCCCACTCCACAAACGAACACCACGCATTCGAAAGATACTCCCCGAACCCCAGCGCTTCCAACTCCGACCCCCGTTCAATCCGATAGAGATCAAAATGATGGATGCTCACCTCTTCGCCCAGAAGCTCGCCACTGTAGATATTCATAATGGGAAAAGTCGGGCTTGAAAGCTGCTCCGCGCAACCAAAAAACTCAGCCACCCCCCGCATGAACTCCGTCTTGCCCGCGCCCAACTCACCCGACAGCGCCACAACAGCACCGCAAGAAAGCTCAGCCGCAAACTTCCGCCCCACAGCGCGGGTCTCCAATGCGGAACCCGTATGGAACACCTCTTTCACAGCGCTGTTCATCCAAGAGAATGGAACACCAATCCCGTCATAATTTTAGGATAGAAAAAGGTCGACTTCTGCGGCATAACCTCACCCGAGTCCGACACATCAAGCACCTGACGGACCGTTGTAGGATGCACAACAAAACCAACCTGAGCCTCCCCCGCCTCCACAGCCCGAAACACCTCGCCCTCATCCTTTCTGTACACAAGGTAGCTCTGGCTGGCCATGGCCTCTCGCGTAATGCCAAGCATACCACCCAGCACTGCGTCATGCAGCACAACCAGGCCAAGCCGTTGCATTGCCTCAGGGCACGAAGCCTCAAGCACATCCTCTGCACGCCCCTTAAGAACAATACCAACCACCCGTCCGGGAAGAACCACCCCGTAGGCATAGCTCGACTGCTCCCTATCCATAAACTCCTTCAAAGCCTCACGCCCATCAAGCTCCGTCAGTGAAAACTTCTCGCCGAGTTTCCCGAGCAAAGCCTCAGCGTCAAAATCTGCAAGCCCGTGCACAACCCTGTGAATCGGAAAAATCAGAAGGCCCTCGTCATACATGTTCGCCAGGTAGGTCAGAATAAAATTGTACGGCTCCTCGCCCGTATGGCAGGTATTGGCTTCAGCCCGCTCATTGCGGTAGTTCAGGCCGGTTGCATACCGGTGATGCCCGTCAGCAATGTACACCGTCCTCTCCAGCAGCACTTCCTGGAGCTCTGCAAGCAGTTCCGGCTCTGTAATCCGCCACATTCTGTTCTCCACCCCCTGAAGCTCAGCCTCAAGAACCGGCTCGTGCGACGCCGCATACTCCTTCAGCAGCCTGTCGCCTGTCCCTGACTCATCAGCATAAATCCCAAACACCGGGCTGATGTTCGCCCTTGTCTTTCGGAACAGGTTCAGCCGATCAGCCTTCGGCCCCGACAATGTCTTTTCATGTGGCAGCACCTTTTTCTCGGAAGGCTCACTGAGCCGCATTGCCGCAAAAAAGCCACACCGCATCACCTTGTTCCCCTCAGGGTCCGCAAAAGTCTGAAAATAGGGATAGAGCGCCGGCCGTGAATCCTTCACCAGCTCACCCTCAAGCAACCACTCGCGCAGCCGTTCCGCTGCCGCCGCATAAGGATCCGCTTCAGAGGGAAGCTCAAGGCGCACCGCGTTGCACGAAGAAACTCCGTACAGCTCCTTCTGGTAGTCGGGAGTAATCACATCATACGGTGGGCAGATAAGGCTGGACGCATCACGAAGCAGTTCATCACTGTAACGAAGCGCTTCAAAAGGCACAATTTCAGGCATACGGCTATTGTAATATTATTATAAGAGTAACTGGGCCCTTGGATCAGGACCCTTCAGGGCAATCCAGAAATCATCATAACCCTCCTTCACAAGAACAAGAATCCTTCCATTTTTACACATTTCCAACACAGCCAGAAAAGTAACCACCAGAATAATCCGCTGGCTCACCCCCTCCAGCACATCAGTGAACGACACCTGCACCCGATCCTGAAGCTTTGACACAATAAGCTCAATCTGCTCCTGCACCGTCACCGGCGCATCCATCACATTGCGGATCATCGGCTTTGGCATATTGTCTAGTACTGCCCGGTAAGCGCTCATAAGATGATAGACTGTCGGGCAGTTCACCTGCTCATCAAGTTCATCAACCACCTCCGGCAAAAACTCCTCAAACAGCCCCCGCGCAAACAGATGCTCCCGCTCAAAGGCACACTGATCCAGAATTTCGCTCGCCTCCTTTATCTGCTTGTACTCAAGCAGCCTCTGCACCAGCTCCGTACGAGGATCAAACTCATCCGTAGCTTCATCATTGGCGCTCTGTCGCGGCAGCAGCATGGAAGCCTTGATGCTCATCAAAAGAGAAGCCATATAGATAAACTCCGCCGCAACCTCAAGGTTGAAACGCCGCGCATTATGGATATAACTGACGAAATCCGTCGTTATTTTCGAAATGGGGATATTGTAGATGTCAAGTTCGTCCCTCTTGATAAAGAAGAGGAGCAGATCAAGCGGTCCTTCAAATTCCTCAAGGCTGATCCGGAACATTGAATGCAGGGAAGCGTTGGAAAAAGCTCTGCATCAAGATAGACAAAGTGGGGGGAAATGCCACACCCCGGACCAAAATCGTATTGGACCGGGGTGCAGTGAGAGAAAACAGAGAAAATCGATCAATAATCAGCTGAATACTTTTTTTCCGTATCTCTTTTGAGCTTTACATACTCCGCAGTATTTATCTGCTTTAATCTCAGCTTGTCATCCAGCTCACTGATCTCAGCCGCCTGCTTTTTGGCAACGACCGACTTTGTAGCAAAATAGTTATCCGATTTAGCTCCATTGCTACCACTAACCGGATCCCATAAAATTGAGGCAGGCCATAGCAACAAGTTAACTACTCCAAGTCCGATATTACCCGTATAAAAAGACCCGCCACCAGGAAGGATTCCCAGAGCAGCAGCAGTTCCCGGATCTTTATCTTTAACAAGAAGACCTTTCGACTCCCATGTTTTGTACTCGCTGCTCTGCACTGAATTCAGGCCAGACGCACACCCCGTAACAAGGGAGCAACTAAGAACCACAGCAATAATGGGGGCACGATTTTTCATGTATAATAACCCATATCGTCTTAATTACAAATTAATTAAGAGATAAGAACGTAATATTATTACCAGAAGTGACTCAATCATCACACAGTCGAACCCATCTCTTGTTTTATTCCCCCATAACTATTCGTACATTTCTTGCATATATCCGACTGTGCGCAGAACAGAATGAATGGCGCAAGTCGTGATCGAACAATCTTACCCGAACCCTTTCAGGGCCCCTGACAGAATGAAAAAGACACTCCTTTCACTTGCGCTTACTGCTGCAATGGCAATGAGCACCACCTCGCCAGCCGCTGCTGAATCGGCCAACAACTGGTTTGACCTCGGCCTCAACCACCAGATGCAGGGCGATATAGAATCTGCTATTGATTTTTATACGAAAGCCATTGAGATTGACCCGGTGTTTGCCATGGCATACCAGATGCGCGGTGCGGCGAACCAGAAGCTGAAGAAATACAAAAAGGCGATGCAGGACTACTCCATGTGCATCACCTGTGGTGAACAGAACTTCCGGGCTGTAGGATTTTATAACAGAGGGATCATCAAGAATCTGACTGGTGACTTCACCGGCGCTACCTCTGACTTTTCAGAAGCAATTGCGCTTGACAAAAAAATGGCTCCGGCGTTTTTCCACCGCGGCATAGCACGAAGCAAGAGCGGAGATATTTCCGGACGGCAGGCTGATTTTCAGGCAGCGGCACGCCTTGGCGACAGTACCGCTGAAACTTGGCTGAACACCTACTGCCCTGGCTGGAAAGACGCTTCGAAGGTTGCCGGGCGCTCCTGACCCTCAGGAACCGAACTGCCCCGTATCTATCCACCCCATGCTGAAGAGCGACCAGAAATCAAGCGCGAGCCCTTTCAGTACATAGTCGTAAGGCACCCACCCATATCCATCTTCACCCCATTCGGCCCCCCAGGAGTTCCTGATCAGGATTGCCCCGCGCGACTTGGTGCCACACCGGGTATTTTCAACCACTTTTTTATCGTCATAGCCAACCGCAAGGATAGCATGACCCCACTCCGCCTGTTCATTGGGGCACGGCATCGGAATGTGGCCAGGGGCATCGCCCTTCTCAAAAGAGCCGAACCCGAAAAACCCGAACACCGAAGGAATACCGGAAGCGATAAACTTTTTTACCCCCGCAAGAACCTCTTCCGTCTTGACGCCGGAGGCGATGGGGTCGTGGCAGAAGTAGCGGAGCGCCTCGAAGTTGTCGGCAACGGCATAAGCAAACCCGCTTGGCTCTGCATCGAATTCAGGATCTTTGTCGGTGTAGGTCCAGTATTTTTCAGGGGGAACACCGCACAGCGCAAGGGCGCCCATGGTGTTGCGGAGCCATGCACCGGTGTCGCCGGTGGTGCCCATAAGGTTGCGGGTTGTTTTGTAGATGAAAAGGCGGGAGCAGTCGATGTGGTGACCAAAAGCACGCCGCTCAAAATACTCGACCAGCCCCGAGGCGGCATGCGCCGTGCAGGAACCAATGGCCCCTTGGGTTTCAACAGGGGAGCACCACTCCCTGAGGTCAGCTTTCGGGGGAAGGGATGAGGCTCCTGATTTTTTGCTTTTCGGAAGATCAAGATGCTGCCTCAGCATAGCCACTTCGGGATGAAGTACGCTGTAGTCGCGCATATCCGGTAAAGGCGTAAGCCAACCGGTGCCCACAGCAGCAGAGGAACCTCCTGAAAGACAGACGGTTTTCTTCATTGCATACATAGCAAACTCCCTTTTACTGGTTCAGGAAAAGGACAAGCGCCAGTATGTGCGCGCCACTGCCATATTACACAAAAAAGAGCACTTTACCCTATACTGCCGAGCCTCCCCGTTCGCGGGTACGGATTCGGATACAGTCTTCAAGGGGGGTGATGAAAATTTTACCGTCACCAATAGCCACGGGATCATGGCTTGCCGAATCAATAATGGCATCAATGGTCTTTTCGACAAACTCCTCATTCACAGCAATATCAATCCTGATTTTGGGAATCAGGTTCGGCGCAATCTTCTGGCCGCGATAGATATCAATATCCTCCTGGCGCCCATGGCCTGTCACCCTGCTGACGGTGATTCGGGTAATGTCTGCCTGAATCAGTGCCTCACGCACATGGTCGAGTCGGTCGGGGTTGATGATTGCGGTAATCAGCTTCATGGTTTAAAATCAGTTAAGGTTGATGAGGCCGTACCCATGCTCGCCGTGCATGCTGTGGTCAAGACCCGACATTTCTTCGTTTTCGCTGATGCGCAGACCGATGGTTTTCTCAATAAGCACAAGAAGAATCAGCGACACAACCGAAGCGTAGAGCGCCGTAATGCCCACCGCCGTCGCCTGCACACCAAGCTGCTGCCACACGCTCCAGCTTCCGCCGGCAAGTTCAGCCGCCTCGGCCATCCATGCCGGACGGATGAAGAAAACAAGAGCAAGAGCCCCCACAATGCCGCCTACGCCATGAACGCCGAATGCATCGAGGCTGTCGTCATACCCCATACGGTTCTTCAGCAGTATGGCGCCGTAGCAGACAATGGCGGCCAATGCGCCGAGAGCAAAAGCCCCCGAAGGCTGCACAACCCCCGCAGCAGGAGTTATGGCAACAAGTCCCGCCAGAATGCCCGAAGCAACACCAAGACTGGTCGCCTTGCCGTGCTGCACCATTTCAATAACCATCCAGGTAAACGCCCCTGCCGCCGCAGAGAGCTGGGTGACCGTAAGGGCTCTAGCCGTTGTAAGGTCGCTTGCTATGGCGCTGCCTGCGTTGAACCCGAACCAGCCAACCCAGAGCAGGCCGGCCCCTATAAGCGTCATCACAAGATTGTTGGGATGCATCACATTGCGCGGATAACCTCTGCGGCAACCAAGATAAAGAGCAGCCACCAGCGCGGTGACGCCCGAAGAGATATGCACAACCGTGCCGCCGGCAAAGTCAATTGCGCCCGCTGCGCCAAGATTGAAAAGGAAGCCATCGGAAGCCCACACCCAGTGGCAGATAGGGCTGTAGACAATAATGCTCCAGAGTGCAATGAACACGGCATAGCCGCGAAAGTTCACCCGCTCGGCAAACGCGCCCGCAATCAGCGCGGGGGTGATGATTGCAAACTTGCCCTGGAACATGGCAAACACATATTCGGGAATGTGCGACGGCATAATGGTATCGTCAATGCCCTGCAGCATAAAATACTTCGGGTCCCACCCCACGAAGCCTCCAAGCACGCCAGGCCCGAAACTAAGGGAGTAACCAACCATTGGCCAAAGCACGCCGATGATGACCATTGCTCCGAAACTGTGCATCATGGTGCCAATAACATTCTTCGTACGCACCAACCCGCCGTAGAACATGGCAAGTCCGGGAATCATGAGCAACACGAGAGCAGTTGAAGTCAGCATCCACGATGTGGTCCCCGAATCAGTATACACCTCTTCAGCGCCATAGAGAACACCGCCGGAATGCATCAGAAAGGGAAGCAGCAGAAAGGCCATTATAAATCTATTCCTCATAATAGGAAAAGTATAAAGAAGTTGTCGATTACTTTAAATTTTAAGGTGAATGCTAATAAATAACTATTTTTTTAACCAAAAACAAAGATAAAGACAAGGCTTTAACAAACGGCAAATAAGCACATACTCCTACCTGCAACCAAAAGCGATCAAGCAAAAAAAACTGAGCCACCCGCCCGCCACCCAAAAAAGGCTAAGGATAGGGTGCAAATTTTTCACTTGGTAAAAATCGGAGATTACGCTAAATTACCAATTATAAATCAGCCAATGGTTGGCTGATCGCTTACAGGTTATGTGTGCTTTGGTTTCCTGCTGAGCGTTTCTTTTTTTTACAAATGCACGCGTATACCGAGACCCAACAATGAATATTTATGTAGGTAACCTGCCTTATACCATCACCGAAGACGATCTTCGCGACACCTTTTCCGCTTTCGGTCAGGTCGACAGCGCAAACATCATCAACGACAAGTTTTCCGGTCGCTCAAAAGGATTCGGTTTTGTTGACATGCCTAACGACAGTGAAGCACAGGAAGCAATAGAGTCAATGCACGAGAAAGAGCTCAGCGGACGCACCATCACGGTGAACGAAGCAAGACCCCGCGAAGAACGCCCTGCAAGAAGAGATTACTGATCCTTTTATATAAAGGTCAAAGTTTTCAGCCAGACGGAACATATTTTCCGCCTGGCTTTTTTATTTTCACTACCTACCGCTGTCAATAAGGTCCTTCAGGGCAACGGCAAGGTTCTCGTAATGAAAAGGGTACCCCTTCTCCTGAAGGAATCCGGGAACAACCTTCTGGCCCGATGCGGCATACTCACCCCCCTCTCCAAGCAGCAGTTTCACGACAAGCTTCGGCACCGGAAGCAGCGCCGGCCGACCAAGAACCCGGCCAAGCGTATCTGCAAACTCCTTCATCGACACAGGACGCGGCGCCGCGAGATTTATGGGCCCATGCCAGTCATCGTGGTCAAGTGCGGCGAGAATGGCATCAACCTCATCGTCAAGGTGAATCCATGAAATACACTGATGGCCTGAGCCGACAGGCCCTCCCAGAAACATACTGAATGGCCCGAGCAACTTTTCAAGCATCCCCCCTTTTGATGACAGCACAATACCGGTTCTCAAGAGAACAAGACGCACACCATCAACCTTTTCGGCCTCCCGCTCCCAGTCAACACATATTTCAGCCAGAAAGTCACTGCCGCGCTTGCCCGATTCTGTAATATCAGGGGTTTCGTCGCACCGCTCAAACGAGCCGTAATAACCCACTGCCGAGGCCGAAATGAAGACTGCCGGCTTCACCGCTGCCTGTGCAATGGCAGCTACAATATGCCGGGTTCCCAGAATACGGGAATCGTAGCACTCTTTTTTATGCTCCTCCGTCCAACGGGCATCAAGCAGAGGTTTTCCCGCCAGATGAATCACCGCTTTAGCCCCATTGATATATTCTCTCCATTCGCCATTTGCCATATCCGAATCCCACCGCACATACTTCCGTGCGCCCGGAACCTTCTTTTCCGCCGACTCGGGCGAACGGGCCAACACCACCACAGACTCTCCCCTAGCAGCAAGCTTGGCAACAATCTCCGCCCCGATAAGGCCGGTGGCGCCCGTAATGACAATCTGAGCATGCATAATCACTCTCTCTTTTGGATGAAAAAAAGAAGCCTCCTGTGCCGGATATGGACAAGAGGCATGAACAGGTGCTAACCTGTTAGAAAAGGGAAAAATTCCCGGATGAACAGTCTGCCTGTCGGAAGGGGAAACTGAAAGAAACTTTCGGGCCGAGTGCAGGAAGCAAGATAATCAACAACCACAACTTCGGCCGAACAGATCGGGAGTGCGCTCAGACTATACAGCAGCAGTCCTGCTGCTTACAAATACACACCGGCGGTTGTCTTTCCGTTCGACTCAGCACTCATCGCCGTTGATGAGAAGAACAACCAGCCTGTCATCACCAAGCAACTCTTTCACCTCCAGAGACCACTCCAGCGAAGCGTCTGAAATCCGGCTGACCACAAAATCCTCAAAATCGTCCAGCCGACCGTCGTCAACATCAAAATCCTCAGCAGACTCGATTTTTATGAATATCGCCGGCTCGGCCGTGTTTCCGCAGCCGTATTTGTCGAAGGCCACAACAACATCACAATCATCCGTGCCGGTAAGTTCAGCAAGCTGGCCGCTTTCCAAAACGCCCTGCCTAATTGCCTCCAGGTCAGTAAAAACGCCTGAGAAGCGCTCGTCCCCCTCCATCTTTATGCGTTTTGCCATTACTCCACCGTCACCGATTTAGCCAGGTTACGAGGCCTGTCGACATTGCATCCACGGAGGAGGGCAATGTGGTAGGAGAGCAGCTGCAGCGGAATAACCGTAAGCAGCGGCATTATCTGAGCCGAGGCCTGAGGAATGTAAATGACATGCTCAGCAAGCCGGCTCACCTCCATATCGCCCTCGCTAGCAATAGCAATAACGCGGCCCTTGCGGCTCCGCACCTCTTCAATATTGCTGAGAATCTTGTTGTAGGAGCTGTCGCGGGTGGCAATAAAAATAACCGGCATATCCTCGTCAATCAGAGCAATCGGGCCATGCTTCATCTCGGCTGCAGGGTAGCCTTCGGCATGGATATAGGAAATTTCCTTGAGCTTCAAAGCGCCTTCAAGCGCCACAGGGAAGTTGTAGCCGCGTCCGAGATAGAGGAAGTTGCGCGCGTCCTTGAAGCTTTCAGCAATCTTCTGAATCTGGGCGTCCAGTTCCAGAATTTTTGCCGCATGCTCCGGAACCCGCGACAGTTCCTTCAGGTTGAGGCGCATCTCGTCATGCGAAATGGTCCTCCCCTTACTGAGGGCAAGAGCAAGCATGTAAAGCACAATCACCTGTGCGGTGAACGCTTTGGTTGAAGCAACACCAACCTCCGGACCGGCATGGGTATAAATACCACACATGGTTTCGCGCGGAATGGTGGAACCAACCACATTGCAGATACCTATCACCATGGCGCCCCTCTCTTTTGCTGCACGCAGAGCGGCAAGTGTATCGGCGGTTTCGCCTGACTGCGATATGACAATCACCACATCATCAGGGCCAATAATGGGGTTCCGGTACCGGAACTCCGAAGCATAATCAACTTCAACGGGAATGCGTGCAAAGTCCTCGATAAGGTACTCGCCGATAAGGCCCGCATGCCAGCTGGTACCGCATGCGCAGATAACAATCCGCTTTGTCTGCTTGAGCCGGTCGAGATAGTCCTCAATGCCACCAAGCACCACCCGGCCATCTTCAACTCTTACCCTGCCGCGCATCACATCGCGCATAACCTCCGGCTGCTCGAAAATTTCTTTCAGCATGAAATGCTCAAACCCGCCCTTCTCAATTTTTTCAAGCGAAAAGTCAAGTTCGGTAACCACCTTCTCAGTCTCAACATTCTCGATTGTTTTGACATGGAACCCCTCACGGGTAACCACCGCCATTTCGCCGTCGGAAAGATAGACCACCTTGTTTGTATGCTCCACAATAGGAGCCGCATCGGAAGCAATGAAATACTCTCCCTCACCAATACCGATGACGAGCGGACTGCCTTTGCGGGCAACAACAATTTTATCGGGGTCGCGCGGCGAAATCACGCAGAGACCGTACGCCCCATCAACATGGCGCAGGGCTGTACGCACCACAGACTCAAGGCTGAGCGAAGGGTCGGTTTTCCAGATACGGTCCACCAGATGGACCAGAACCTCCGAGTCCGTATCGCTGCGGAATGCATAACCCTCGCTGATCAGTTCCTTGCGCAGCACGGAATAGTTCTCCACTATACCGTTGTGGATAAGGGCTATGTCTTCATCGGTGTTCAAATGTGGATGGGCGTTGCGGTCGCTGGGGTCACCGTGGGTTGCCCAGCGGGTATGGCCTATGCCGAGGGTTGCTCCCACCATCTTTGCGGGCGACTCTTCATAAGCCGCCAGAAGGGCACCAACGCTTCCCTTCTGCTTCATGAACGGGAGCCCTCCGTTCTGCAGTGCTATTCCTGCCGAATCATATCCCCTGTACTCAAGTCGTTGCAGGCCGGCAAGCAAAATTGGCGCCGCTTCGCGCATTCCAATGTATCCAACAATTCCACACATAGCATTCCATTCATTTAGATGACTCGGCAACATCAGTTGCCTCAAAAATCTACAGTACCTTTCTGACGGCCTCGTGTACCCGCTGGGCCTCAAGAGCCACAGCCTCCTCATACTCCCCTATGGAAGCAAAATCGCCGGCCGGATAGATGAGACTCCGGCTAATATTAATGAGGGCGCTGCACCGGTTGGCATCAACACCAAGGTCAGCCGCCTCCTCAAGCGATCCCCCCTGCGCACCCACTCCGGGTATAAGGAAAAAAAGCCCCGGAGCCTTCTTGCGAATATCGGCCAGCATTGCACTTTTCGTCGCCCCCACAACCACGCCGCCATTCCCCTCACGGCTCCATCCGGAAACCCTGTCGAGCACCCTGTGGTAAAGCATCTCTCCACCCTGAAGCTGCTGCTCTTCAAAATCCGCCGACCCGGCGTTGGAAGTAAGGCAGAGTACAAACACCAGCTTGTCACTGTAAGAGAAAAAAGGCTCAAGTGAGTCCTCTCCCATATAAGGAGCAACCGTAATGGCGTCAAACGGCCAATGCTCAAAAAAAGCACGGGCATACATCCGGCTGGTGTTGCCAATGTCGGCCCGTTTGGCGTCAGCAATCGTGAGGCACTCCCCGGGAATCTCCTTAAGGGTCGCCTCCATGTCGCGAAGACCCTCAATCCCGCGCGACTCGTAGAAGGCTGTATTTATTTTATATGACACGGCATGCTCGCCAGTAGCCCTTATGACCGACCTGTTAAACTCCAGAACCGGATTAGGACAGGACGAAAAAACTTCAGGGATCTTCCCTGGATCGGTGTCGAGACCGACACACAGCAGTGATTTCAGCGCTGCAATCCGCTGGTTCGCCTTGTTACGGGCTGCACTCATAACTCTTTTTTTTCAGAATCGTTACAGCAAAAACCTTCAACGCCATCAGCCACACAGGGTGCAACTAATAACCACCCGAAAGCATTGATTTATCAACTAATATATGATATGTTTTCCAACGACATGCTTCATTTAATGGAAGATTCCAGTAAATTGGAAACTGCCCTGAACTGGCTTTCGATGGAAATGATACGATGCAACCTTAATTAATGACTATTACAATAGATGGCAAAAAATTCTCTGAAGCCCACCAACCCCTATAAATCAGAACCCGAAAACACCGAAAAGAAACCGAAACTCCCCATGATGTACTATGTGGCGGTGATTCTGCTTCTCATTGGCGTACAACTTGCGTTCTTCTGGTCAGGCTCAACCCGCGAAATTCCTTACAGCTCGTTCCGCACATTCGTTATTGAGAACAAAGTGGAATCGGTAAAGATAGCGCCGGAAAAAATTTATGTTACCCTCAAACCCGGAGTGGACAGCGGCCTGCCCGTCGTTGACGAAAAAAACGAACCCGCCCGCCAGTTTTTGCCGAACGCAAAAAAGAATCCCAACGAGGTGGAGGTTAACCCCGTGCGCGATGACGGACTCACGGAACTGCTTGAGGCACACGGCGTCAAATACGAAGGAACCCCCGGCTCAACCTGGATAGGGGAGCTCATACAGTGGATTCTTCCCTTCGGCCTGCTTTTCGGCCTCTACTTCTTCATTTTCAGGCGCATGGGCGGAGCCGGCGGACCCGGAGCCCAGTTCATGAACATCAGCAAAAACAAGGCATCCCTCTACGAAAACCTTGACGAACACACACGCATCAACTTTGCCGATGTAGCAGGGCTTGACGAAGCCAAGACTGAAGTGATGGAGGTTGTCGATTTCCTTAAGGATCCGAAAAAATACACCCGCCTTGGTGGCAAACTCCCCAAGGGAGTGCTGCTCGTCGGCCCTCCAGGAACAGGAAAAACCCTTCTCGCAAAAGCTGTAGCCGGAGAAGCCGAAGTCCCCTTCTTTAGCATCAGCGGCTCCGACTTCGTTGAAATGTTTGTTGGTGTTGGTGCGGCACGCGTCCGCGACCTCTTCAAACAGGCAAAGGAAAAAGCCCCCTGCATCATCTTCATTGATGAAATAGACGCTGTCGGCCGAAGCCGTGGCAAAGGAGCCATGATGGGCGGTAACGACGAACGGGAAAACACCCTGAATCAGCTGCTTGTAGAAATGGACGGATTTGCTACAGACAAGGGAGTCATACTCATGGCAGCCACCAACCGCCCCGATGTGCTCGACCCCGCCCTGCTTCGCCCGGGCCGGTTTGACCGCCAGATAATGGTTGACAAGCCCGACCTGAAAGGCCGCATGGATACCTTCAAGGTACACACCAAAAAGCTCGCGCTCGCGCCCGATGTAAACCTGAAGGCCCTTGCCTCGCAGACCCCGGGATTTGCCGGAGCTGAAATTGCCAATGCCGCCAACGAAGCCGCTCTTCTGGCCTCACGCCGGAACAAGGAGAGCATTGAAATGAAAGACTTCGAAGACGCCATTGAACGGGTTGTTGCCGGCCTTGAGAAAAAGAACAAGGTCATTAACCCCAAAGAGAAAAGGATTGTAGCCTACCACGAAGCTGGCCACGCCATTGTCAGCTGGATGATGGCCGAAAACGATCCGGTGCAGAAAATCTCCATTGTTCCCCGTGGAATGAGCGCACTTGGCTACACCATGAACATACCGCTCGAAGACCGCTACCTGATGACAAAAAAAGAGCTCTGGGCAAGAATTTGCGGGCTCCTTGGAGGAAGGCTGGCAGAAGAAGCTGTGTTTGGCGAAATTTCAACCGGTGCCCAGAACGACCTTGAAAAAATTACCGGCATAGCCTACAACATGGTTACCGTGTACGGCATGAGTGAAAAACTCGGCAACCTCTCCTTCTACGAAAGCAACAATCCCTACTACGGGGCACCGGGCATGGACAAGAAGTACGGCGAAGAGACCGCTCGCCTGATTGATCAGGAGGTAAAAGAGATTGTGGAAAGTGCCGCCACAAGCGTCAGAGCGCTGCTGCAGGAAAACCGCGACAAACTTGAGCAACTTACCGGAGAGCTTCTCGCAAAAGAGATGCTCCAGTACTGCCAGATAGAGGAAATACTCGGCAAACGCCCCGGCGGAGAACACTCCGAACATGAGGTGGACTGCAGTAAAAAACCAGAAGAGGCGAAACCGGAAATACCCGTTGCAGAATCGAACGGCGAGGACCCGGAAATCAGTGAAGCGGAAATGCAGGAGCTCCAAGCAGCCGCAGAGCGGCTGAAGGAGTCGAGAAAGGCGTCTGAGAATTGAGACTGGTGGGTCCCGAGGGATTCGAACCCCCGACCTACTGGGTGTAAACCAGTTGCTCTAACCAACTGAGCTAGAGACCCTTGAGGGGGCTTAGTATACCATAATTCCCAAGGAATACAAAAAGAAAAATCCGTTCCATCAGGGGGAACGGCCTCCTGCTTGTAAGCCTTGCCGAAAAAGGCTAAATTCTGCTTTTTACGGCAAGTAAACCCTGCAACCTTTTTTACCATTATTATGAGAGCTCTCTCCATTCTCGGCAGTACCGGTTCAATCGGCCTCAGCACCCTTGATGTCGTCCGCCGGCATAAAGAAAGCTTCAGCGTTGTCGGGCTTGCCGAAGGCCACGATGTGCACACGCTTGCCGAACAGATAAAGGAGTTCCGACCCGCTATAGTCTCCGTAAGAGACGAGGCGTCCGCCGCTGAACTGAAAACCCTGCTCGGCCCCGCCGACCGCCCCGAAATTGTACACGGTATTGAAGGCGCAGGAACAGTTGCTGCCGTTGAAGGCTCAGACATGGTAGTATCTGCCATTGTGGGCGCAGCAGGCCTCACCCCTACTGTAAAAGCAATCAAGGCAGGAAAAGACATTGCCCTTGCCAACAAGGAAACCCTTGTTGTTGCCGGCCAGCTGGTTTCCGATCTGGTAAAACAGAACAGTGTACAGCTCCTTCCGGTAGACAGCGAACACTCCGCAATATTTCAGTCGCTTCTCGGCCACCGCGCTGAAGATGTTGAACGCATCATCCTTACAGCCTCGGGAGGCCCCTTCCGCACCACGCCGATGGAAGAGATAAGAAAAGCCGGCCCCGAGCAGGCCCTGAAGCACCCGCAGTGGACTATGGGAGCCAAAATCACCATCGACTCAGCAACCATGATGAACAAGGGGCTTGAGGTCATTGAAGCCCACTGGCTCTTCAACATGCCAGCCGATAAAATAGGCGTTGTTGTCCATCCCCAGAGCATCATCCACTCCATGGTTGAATACATTGACGGCTGTGTTATCGCCCAGCTTGGATCCCCCGACATGCGCGCCCCAATTGCCTACGCCCTGTCATATCCCGAACGGACCGAAAGCGGCGTCAAAAAACTCAACCTTGCAGAAATCGGCACGCTCACCTTTGAAGAGCCCGACATAGTCCGTTTTCCTGCGCTCCAGCTTGCATTTGACGCCCTTAAGGCGGGTAAAACCTACCCGGCCGTCCTCAATGCCGCCAACGAAGTGGCAGTTGCCGCATTCCTCAACAAAAAAATCGGGTTTACCGACATTGCCGACACCGTCAACAAAACCATGCAGGCTCATGAAGCCTACACCCCGGTTGAGCTTGATGAATACATTCAGGCCGACCGCTGGGCCCGTCAGACCGCCAACACCTTTATTACATCCTGAAGCATTGATGAACCACTGATACGATAAACGATACCAACCATGGATTTTCTGAGCACGACATTCTTTTTCATTGTAGCCATATTCATTCTCGTCACCGTCCACGAGCTCGGCCACTTTCTGACCGCCAAGCTCTTCAAGATGAGGGTCGACAAGTTCTATATAGGCTTCGACTTCTATAACATGCGGCTATGGAGCAAGAAGATCGGTGAAACCGAATACGGTATCGGCGTTTTTCCGCTTGGCGGGTATGTGAAAATAGCCGGCATGGTTGATGAAAGCCTCGACACCAAGTTCGAAGCCTCGGAACCCCAGCCATGGGAATTTCGCGCCAAACCAGTATGGCAGCGCCTTATCGTTCTGGCTGGTGGAGTTACCATGAATCTGCTGCTTGCCGCTGCCATATTCATTGGCGTCACCTACACATTCGGCGAATCACGAACCAGCACCAAGACTGCTGCTTTTGTGGAGTCGGGTTCCATCTTTGAAGGCATGGGGCTCAAAACCGGCGACCGCTTTCTGGAAGCAAACGGCACACCTGTTACCACTTGGGAAGATGCGCTTGATCCCGAACGATTCACCTCCGGCGCTCTCAGCTACACAATCCTTCGCAACGGAAAAAACTTTACCATCAGTGCCCCCGCGAATATTCTCACAAAGCTCAATGAGGCCGAAGGGTTCGGAATTCGCCCTATCGTCCCTCCTGTGATTGACCAGGTTCTTGGAGGCAATCCCGCTGAAAAGGGGGGCATGAAACCCGGAAGTCTCATTACAGCAATCAACGGCAACGCCGTTTCCGACTGGACCGAAGTTGTAGGGGTGATTTCATCGCACGCAGGCAAAGCACTGAACTTCACCTGGGTCGACAGCTCCAACACCATTACCGCAACAATCACTCCCGGAAAAGACGGCAAAATCGGCATCATGCTGCGCCAACCTGAAGTCTCCGAGCGCATCAAGCTCTCCTTCCCTGCTGCAGTTGCCAGTGGCTTTGGTCAAACCTGGAAAATGAGCGCGCTCACCGTTCAGGGATTCGGCAAAATTTTCTCCGGCCAGGAAGACTTCCGCAAATCAGTTGGTGGCCCCATAAAAATAGCCAAAATAGCCAACCGCAGTGCAGAGCAGGGGCCCGTCAGCTTCCTCTATTTCCTTGCTGTACTCTCCATATCTCTGGCCATCATCAACATGCTTCCCGTCCCCGCCCTTGACGGCGGACAGTTTGCAATCAATGCCGTTGAAGGCATTATCCGTCGCGAAATTCCCTTTGCAGTTAAAATGCGTATACAACAGATTGGCATGGTACTCCTGCTGACACTGTTCGCCTACATTCTCGTCAACGACATTCTGAACCCCTGAGCCTTGGGCTGAACACATGTTCGACAATCTGCAGTCCATAAAAGAACGCCATTCCGACCTTGAGCGCATGCTCGCCGACCCCGCTGCCGCCAGCGACCAGGCAAGGTTCAGAAAACTCAACAAAGAGTACAGCGACCTGCGGGAAATAGTTGAAACCTACAACAGGTACTCACTCGTAAAAAAGCAGCTCGAAGAATCCCGCCAGCTCCTCAAAAGCGAACAGGACCAAGAGATGAAAGCACTTGTGGAAGATGAAATCGATGACCTGCAGCTGCAGATACCAGCTATTGAGCAAGAAATCAAAGTGCTTCTGCTTCCCAAAGACGAAGCCGACTCTCGCAATGTCATTCTTGAAATCCGTGCCGGCACCGGAGGAGAAGAAGCCGCACTCTTCACTGCCGACCTCATGCGCATGTATCAGCGCTATGCTGAAAAACAGGGATGGAACTTCCAGACGATGGACTTTAATGAAAGCTCCGCACCGGGAGGGTTCCGTGAAGTCACCATATCCATTACCGGCCACGATGTGTTCGGTACCATGAAATACGAAAGCGGCGTTCACCGGGTGCAGCGCGTCCCCGACACAGAAACGCAGGGGCGCATTCATACCTCGGCCTCAAGCGTAGCCGTACTGCCTGAAGCCGAAGAGGTTGATGTGGAAATCCGCAAAGAAGACCTTCGCCTTGACACCTACCGCAGCGGAGGCAAGGGGGGCCAGAATGTCAACAAGGTGGAAACCGCCGTACGAATCACCCATATGCCTTCAGGAATGGTAGCCGCATGCCAGGAAGAACGCTCGCAGCTTCAAAACAAGGAACGGGCCATGAAAATGCTCCGTGCAAAGCTCTATGACATAAAGCTTACCCAGCAACAGCAGGCACGGGCCGACCTTCGCCGCACCATGGTGGCTACAGGAGACCGAAGCGCAAAAATCAGAACATACAACTACCCCCAGTCACGCGTAACCGACCACCGAATCGGATTCACCACGCACGCACTACCGCAGTTCATGCAGGGGGAACTGAATGAACTTATTGATGCACTGAAAATGCACGACCAGACAGAGCGCCTGCAGGCCGCACAGGCATAAGAAGCCCAATCATCCAACAACACGAAGGAAAAGGGAGAGCACAACAGAATGGAAATGGAAGCCACAGGCAAAAGCAAAGGCGAATGGATTTTTCCAGCCCCCTTTGAACACACGGTCAACTACCTTTCGGATCAAAAAAAGATCCTCGGCTTCAACCCGTTCTGCCACAATGTGGAACTCACCGAGGAAGAAGATGTCTACCGCTGGCATTTTCGGGTCACCGATCCGCAGAACAACCCATTTGATGTCCTTTTTTATGTCCACCAGTCACATGAACTGCTTGTTGCCCTACCTGAAGAACTTCAGCACATGGCACCCGAAGAACTTAGCGACGACATCATCAGCCGCCACACAGTAGGGCAGAAAATCAAATGGCACCACCACCCCTCACCTAACCCGATTGACGACCCCAAAAACCATCTTTTCGAAGGCAAAGCCTTCGCCGACATGGTTATGGAAGCCATAGATCCCGAACAGACCAAAGTTCATTTCGATCTCAAAATCGATGTGAGCTTCCACCTCTACCCCGCATTCCGGATTCTTCCCGAACCCATCATCCGCGCAATGACCAATGCTGGCATGTCGATGATCATGCAGACCGCGACCAACAAAATGTTCCACAGCATATCTAAAGATTTCGGCGGCATCCGACACGCATGAACAGCTAAAAACCGACGAACCATGGACTTTCTTGAACTTGCAGCCTCCCGCTGCAGCACACGCAGCTTTAAAGCGGACCCCATCCCCGACGAAGTAATCAACCGCATACTTGAGGCCGGACGGCTTGCCCCTTCGGCAAAAAACCTCCAGCCATGGCGCTTCACCGTTGTACGAACACCCGCAATGCTCGCCAAAGTACATGCATGTTACTCCCGCAACTGGCTCTATTCAGCCCCCGCCATTCTGATTGTCAGCGGAAGGCATGAAAATGCCTGGGTTCGCAGTACAGACAGCTACAACTCCCTTGAAACAGACCTGGCCATCACGCTCGACCACATGATTCTCTCAGCGGCAGACGAAGGCGTCGGCACCTGCTGGATAGGGGCATTCGACCTTCAGGTTCTGAAAGAAGCTCTCAGCATGGATGAAAAAGAAGAGATTTTCGCCTTCACCCCCCTCGGCTACCCCGCCGAAGATTTCACCCCCGTACCCAAGAACCGCCGCCCGCTTGAGGAGACCATCCGCTTCCTTTGAACGGGCAACCTGAATTTTCTGCCCCCCCAGAGCGTTCAATATAGCTCCCTCTTTCGCCAATCCGCCCCCCGCAGGAGCTGTTCATGCGCAACATTATCTTCACAGGAAAGGGGGGAGTGGGCAAAACCTCCATTGCTGCCGCAACCGCACTCAGGGCGGCTGAATCCGGACACCGCACCCTCATCATCTCTACCGACCCGGCCCACAGCCTGGGCGACTCGTTCGATCTGGAGCTCGGCCCCACGCCCGTAAAAATAGCCGACAATCTCTTCGGCCAGGAAGTCAGCGTCTACGGCGACCTCACCCTCAACTGGGAAATTGTACGGGAGCACTTCGCCCACCTCATGCAGGTGCAGGGCATTGAGGGGGTCTATGTGGAAGAGATGGGAGTACTGCCCGGCATGGAGGAACTCTTTTCGCTATCGCATATCAAGCGCTACAATGAGACCGCCGAGTACGACCTTCTCGTCATCGACTGTGCCCCTACCGGAGAAACGCTCCGCCTCCTCTCCCTCCCCGAAACCTTCGGATGGATGCTGAAGCTCATGCGAAACCTTGAAAAATATGTTGTCAAACCGGTCATAAGGCCCCTCTCCAAAAAGATCAACCGCCTGCACGAAATGGTTCCCGAAACCGAAGTCTACGAGCAGATAGACCACCTCTTCTCTTCCGTTGAGGGCATCATCGACCTCCTCTCCGACGGCGCCAAAACCACCGTCCGCCTTGTCATGAACCCCGAAAAAATGGTCATCAAGGAATCCATGCGGGCCCTTACCTACCTTAACCTCTACGGCATCACGGTCGATCAGATCATAATCAACCGCATCTTCACGGACGACGCCGACGGGGAGTTCCTCAAGGAGTGGAAGGAGATACAGAGCGGATACATTGCCGAGATTGAGCGCTCATTCGCACCCATACCCATTACAAGAGTACCGCTGTTCCGGCGCGAGGTACTCGGCATACCCATGCTCCGGAAAGTAGCGGAGGAAGCATACCATGAACAAAACCCGATGGAGATATTCTACCACGAAGAGCATGTGGAGATCAAAAAAACCGGGGAAGGAAGCTACACCATGAACATCCGCCTCCCCTTCTTCGTCGACAACCAGATGGAAGCAGATGTATCTCAGCTCGGCGACTCACTCACCCTGCGCATAGGAAACTACCAGAAAGGGGTGATTCTGCCGGTCTTCCTTGCAGGAATGCGGGTAAAGGGAGCCCGATATGAAGAGGGGTGGCTGGCAATCGACTTCATCAGAAAAGAGACCCTTTAACCGCCATCACCCTACCTGCTTGCCGGCCATCACCAGGGTCGGCGGCATGCCCAGATGGCGTCCGCCAAGCAGCACATTCCAGTAGAGCGGCTCAAAGGCAAGCTTGCCGTACCAGTTCGCCTTGGTCTCCTTCAGAAGACTGAAGGGTCCCAGATGCGGAGCGGGGAACTTGCCCGGCAGAGGCTCAATCTTGTAATTGAAGTCAATAAGAGAGGATGTTCCCTTTGAATACACAATAAAACAGGTGGAATGGCCGTCAAAGATTTCCTCTGGCTTCACTCCGTGAATTTCCGCCATAATGTTGAACACCACCACATCAGCCTCATAATGGGCAACCGATCCAGCCTTTGAAGTCGGTACATTGGTGGCGTCGCCAATCACATATACCCCGTCGTGCTTCAGCGCCCTCAGCGTGTTCTGGTGGGTGGGCACATAGCCGATACCATCATCCATCCCCGAATCGCTGATAACCTTGTCGCCAATCGTTGTAGGCACAACCACCAGCATATCGTAATCAACCTTGGCGCCCTGCACGCTCTCGATGTACTTCCCTTTACCATCAACCCTGTTCAGCTCAAAACCGGTCGTAATCTTGATATTTTTCTCTTTCGCCGACTTACTGAACACAGCCGAAGCCTTCGGCTTGGTAAATGCACCCTGAAGCGGAGTCACCAGCTCAATCTCAACCTTTTTCCGGATACCCCTCTTCTTGAAATACCAGTCCGCCATAAACACAAACTCAATAGGCGCAACCGGGCACTTGAAAGGAAGCTCGGCAATATCCATCACCAGCTTTCCGCCATCGAATTCCTTGAGCTTCTGATGCAGAATGTCGGCCGCCTCCAGATAATAAAAGGTGAATGCGTTCTTTCCCCATGCATCCAACAGACCGTCATTCTCTTCCGGTACCACCTTGCAGCCAGTGCTGATGACAAGAAAATCATACGGGAACTCATGTTTCTTCGTCTTCACCCTTTTTGTCTCAGGATCAATATGGGAGATTTCATCCATCACGAATGTCACCCTTGGCAGAAAGTACTTCTGTCGCGGCTTCACCAGCGTTTTTGACTTCTGCAACCCAAAAGGCACAAACAGCAGCCCCGGCTGGTATATATGCCGATCATCCCGGTCAATAACCGTAATGTTCCACTCATCCGGCAGGTGCCTGCGCAGATTATTGGAAATAATGGTGCCTGCCGTTCCACCGCCCAAAACAACAATGTTCTTTGCCATGCCGAAAACCTCCTGTTATGCAGCCAGAGCGGCTGTTAGAATGAATGTTGACGCGACGGAGCACCGGGAAAAATTACTAAATCGCTATATTACTATAAGGTAATATAAGCACACATACTCATGAAACCAATCATAAAAATGACCGCAAAAAAACAATCATACAGCAAACCATGGCCGGCAGGATTTTCTATCCCCCTCCAAAAAGAAGTGAGTTTTTTATACTAAACACTCTTGACAAGACACAAAAAAATATATATAATACACACGAGTTCAAGATGCAGGCAGCTCTTCAGGAACAACCACATTTTCCTGAAAACAAAAAAAACCTGCATCCCCATACATGCACAACCACCTGTCGTCTCGGTTTTCATACCCAACCAATGGTTCCGAATGGTGCCATAGAAGAGAATAGTATCACCAGTTCAGGTCGCTTTGACCTGAAGAAGCCCTAGTGTAGCAGTGTAACTCTACCAATAAACAGAGGGAGATACAATCATGACGACGAGCGCAATAGAAACCAGCGCGGTATCCCTAAAATGTTGCCCTGAACTGCAGGAAAAACCTGTATGCGACACCTTGACCTTCCGCTACAAACTGCCTTTTCAGCCGAAGGTAGGAAAGGACGGTCAGCGGGTGCCAGTAGAGGTGGTACTTCATTATGAACTGAAGCGGTGCACGGGCCCGCTGACCATAGGCGACCCTATCTACTCCACAACCCTTCTGCCCGGCGAACAGGTACGGCTCTTCACCAGCGACCGACACACCCGGTGGTCATACGACAGTGAGTCGCAGCTCTCCTACCGCCACGAAACAACTTCGGAAGAGGCCTTTTATACCCACGCCATGGCCAAGGCCATAAGCGACATCACGGCAAGTGACGATGTAGAGGCCGAGTCAACCTTTGAAGAGTCATGGGCAAAAGGGGGGGAGGGGCCAGCCTGAACCTCGGCTTCATCAAAATTGGTGGCGGAGGTGGAGGAGGAAGCTACGACAGCAAATCAACCTATGATTTCAGCCGCAACATTTCACAGCACGCAGAGGCCGCATCGTCCTATGTAGCCGCAGGCGTCCGGGCCGCAAGCTCCACAGCCATTGGCGAAGTTGAGCAACGCACCCACGCCGAAGGAGAATCGGAAGCCCACTATGAATCCTCATCACGCAGCTTCCGCAACCCGAACCGGTGCCACGCAGTGACCTACCTGTTCCACAAAATCAACAAAACCCAGACCGTCTCGTTCAGACTGAAAGCCATTGAGCGGAGCGTTGACGACCCCAAGGTACCCACGGGCGCATACCAAAGAGTGGTTCCCGACACCACCGGCCGCATCATGGTCAAACCCCAGTACATTACCGCCGCAAACAAGGACCGGCTCCAGATTGAACATGTAGCCTATACAAGTGCAGCCGAGCACCAGCAGGCAGCAAATTCGGGATTGGGCATATCCGCCAACAAGTCATTCGCTTTCGCTGCGGCCACGGCAACACCCGTTGCAGCAGACCTCAGCGAACCGACTTATAGCATTGTCACCCGCGACGCTGCAATCAAAGCGGTTGACAACGAACTCGTCGAAGCCGGACTGCTCGACCGCAAAACCGGACTGGTGTCAGAAAAAATTATCGCCGAGCTCTCATGGGAACGAACCGAAATTCTTCCAACGCCAGGAATCATCGTCAAAGGGTGCCTGGACGACTGCGATACCTGCGAAACCTCGCTCAAAAAGGAAATTGATCTTGACCTTGAACGCCGCCGGCTTGAGAACGAACTCCTGAAACGCAAAATCGAACTGCTCGACAAAGCACAGGAATACCGTTGCTGCCCTGCAGACATCATACTGGAGGATGAGGATGAAGACGACGAATAAGCCGCGCTGAAGCGGAAAGAACACACCTCATGCAATGAGGTGGAGCATGCGTAATGGGGGACGCGTGCTCACCAGAAAACGGCCGAAAGGCCGTTTTCTGGTTTATGGCCCAACAAGTTGCACCCCTGAACCGCGTCCACAGAAATTCACCGCACCTGCAGAATTTCATCCCACTGCGTGCTGCACCGAGGTGAAAGGCGCTGCCGAACCGGCCGCCAGGCATTCATATCCTCCGCTGCCAACCGGATGGACGACTTTCCGTACCGCCGGTTGACCTCATCCATCACCGCCATCAGCCTCGTGCCGCGGTCCTCGTCCGGCTCCTCCTCAAACAGCAGCATTGTCGTCCCCGGCTGATCCCGCGGCACCATGCCGCTCAGCATCACCCCGGCTTTCCGGTACTCGAACCCCTCCCGGAAAAGCCCCTCCAGCATTGCAGCAGCCGTTTTCAGAATCACCGACGAATCCATTGAAGGCGCCTTGAGGGTAGCCGTGCGGCTGAACCAGCACCGTTCACCCTCATCAGCAAACGGACTGCTCCCGATAAACACCGTCACCATTGAAGCCATTTGCCCTTCAGCCCTAAGCTTCACGGCAGAGCGCCCCGAAAAAGTTGCCACCGCCTGATACAGCTCTTCAAGCAGCACAACACTCCGCCCGAAAGAGCGCGAAGTACAGATGCTCTGCTTTACCGGCCGCACCAACTCAAGCGGCAGACACGATTCCCCCTTCAGCTCAGCCTGCACCCTTACCCCAACCACATGCATCTGCATCCTAACCCATGAAACCGGAGCCGCAGCAAAATCCGAAGCCGTCAGTATCCCCCACTCCTGCAACCGCCGGCTCCACTTCCGGCCGATACCCCACACATCTTCCACAGGCGTAGCTCCAAGGGCCGCAGCAATCTCCTCCGGTGAAGAAAGCACCACAACCCCGCCAGAGGCAGGGTTCTTCTTAGCCATCCGGCTAGCCACCTTCGCCAGCGTTTTGGTTGCGCCAATGCCAATACTTATGGGAATACCCGTATGCCGCCGCACCGTCCGGCGCATCTCCGTCGCATAGGCCGCAAGGTCAAAACGGCCAAACCCGCTCATATCCAGAAACGCCTCATCAATAGAATACACCTCTATCTCCGGAGCCATCTCCGCAAGGGTTGCCATCATCCGGGACGACATATCCCCATACAGCGCATAGTTCGAAGAGAACACCTCCACCCCTCCCTGGCGAAGACGATCGCGGCACTTGAACTCCGGCTCGCCCATTTTGATGCCCAGCGCCTTGGCCTCAGCGGAACGGGCAATAACGCACCCGTCGTTGTTTGAAAGCACAACAACCGGCACGCCCTCAAGAGCAGGGTTGAACACCCGCTCACACGAAGCATAAAAATCATTGCAGTCCGCAAGGGCAAACATATTCCCCCTCCTACCGCGGTTTGTGGATGATATAGCTCACAATCCCCCACACCAGAAACTCATTCTCCTCCGTCACCCTCACAGGCTGGAACTCCGGGTTGGCCGGCATAAGAAACAGCCCCCCATCCTCCAGGCGTATACGCTTCACCATAAACTCCCCATCAATAAAACAGACCGCCACATCGCCGTCTTTGGGCTCAAGCGCTTTATCTATAATCAGCAGATCCCCATCCTCAATGCCCGCGTCCATCATCGAGCTGCCTTTCACGCGCGCATAAAAAGTAGCCGCGGGATGGCGGATGAGCGCCTTGTTCAAATCAAGCGAAACCTCATCATGGTCCTCAGCCGGCGAAGGAAACCCCGCCGCAACAGCCGAACCCGCCACCGGTAGCGGCATGGGGGCAGAGAAATCCGGAACATAAAAGTCAAACATTGACCCTGAGCGGACCCGTGAAAGACTTATCATAAATATTACCCCTTTTTGCTGATATACGCATTAAGCCCTATAGTTACCGGCTTGCCATCCACCAGCACATCAGTCACCGCATTACCCCGGGAGCTTGCAACCACAAGCGTCTTACCCGACGACGAAGGCGTTGGCGTCTCAAGATCAATCTCAATGCACAGCTTCCCATCCCGTATCTCCACCTTCATAGCCATAACAGTCTCTCCAGGGTTAAGTGAACAAATCCTCTGAACAAATATAGCACATCACCGCCCAGAAAATGAACGAGGGGGCCAAAGCCCCCCGGAAAAACAAAAAGAAGTAAAAAAAACGGACGATAAGCGCAAAGAAGAATGTTTTTCCGTATTATTACCTACAATCTATATTATAAGCAACGAACCCAAAACCCACGGGAACCATCATGGAACACAACCAGGCAACAAGCAGCACACAGGATGAGATTACACGCCTCCGGCAGACGGCAACCGACAATGAGGCTGAATTGGAACGGGTTGCAGGCGCCCAGGGCAACAACAGAACAACGCTCCTTGAGCTCCTCAACCAACTGCACGCCCTCCCCATCGACATGCAAACAAGAAGATCCATGACATCCATCTGCTTGGAGCTCGCCGATCAGCAGAAACTTGAAGAGTACCTTGGCGTTGACCTCACCCAGTCGGATTTCAGCTTCCTACAACGACTGAAAGAAAAACACCCGGTACTCAACCGCCGCGAACAGAAAATAGCCCTGTTCATCAAGATCAACTACAGCACCGTCCACATAGCGAAGGCAGTGGGCATAAGCGCCAGAGGCATGGAAAGCATCCGCTACCGCATGCACAAGAAGCTCGGACTCCAGCGCCACCAGTCAATAAAAACATATCTCGGCGAACTCTAACAAAAAAAGCCGACAGCTCCCCCCCTCAGCGCTCCATGAGCTGCCGCTGCATCTTTTCAGCCGCCTCCTTCATCTTCCCGAGGTTCTTCTCAGAAAGCATACCATCGCCCATGTCCGGCATTTCGGTTTTCGTGTATCCCGCAGGGATGGCGAACATAGCAGGATCGGAAACCGTCCGCTCCACATTCACAAGATCAGTCACAACGCCCGACTTGACATGCAGCGTTCTAACCGGAAACCCGTCAATCCCCTCCGCCTTCAGCTTCGCAGCAAGAGCAGCAACTGACTCGCGGCCCGACGCCTGCATCCGCGAATAGGCGAAATAACCCAGAAGATCCGGATTCAGCCACATCTCCAAAGCCTCCCCGCCCTTGGTGCTGGTGATGCGGATATGATTGCACCGGTAACCATTGACGGTTTCCGTTCCAAGCTGTTCAACAACAGCATCCTTGAACGGAACACCGGCATCAGCTGAATCCGCCGCCGGAACCGCCGCCGTATCAAACTCCATGTAGGTCTTCGCTGCATCATTGAGCATATAGATGCGGTCGGGAGCCGAGTTAAGAGAAATAACCGTTACCGGCATCCGGCCGGAAAGGCCTGCAAGAGCGGCCTCGGTTTCAGTGCGGACGCCCTTCGGGCCGATATAGATCGTCATGGTGGCCGTACCGGAGCCCGGCATGGTCGTTTTCATGCTCATCACCCCCTCAAAGGGATGCAGAGCATCAACAGCAGCAACCGGTTCTTTCGTGTCACCGCCGCCTTTGCAAGCAGAAAAACAGAAAAGGGGAAGGAGAACAAGGAGGAGCAGGCGAAAAGCGTTTTTCATGGCAATATGCGTTTGGTTCCCAAAAAATGTTGCGCCAGTCATGGGGGAAACACGGCAACTGCGTCATTATAACAATATATACAAATCCATTGGAATCATAGATCAAGGTAAACCGTTTCGTCCGGAAGAAACCCGTAATCACCCACGACAACCAATTTCATAAAAAAAACAGGAAAGGCAGAGACTGCCCCCTACCTCGCTCTGCGTTTCAGTGTTTGTTCAGAACGGAGCCTCACCGTCATCAAAAGTCGAAGGACCCGGCTCATACCCCTCATCAGCCGCCGTGTACCCTTCACCTCCCCCACTGGCTCCACCGGCAGCCTCCACTTTCCACGCCTTCACATCAGTGTACCATTTTCCGTTAAACTCCCTGCTCTCAAGGTCAAAAGATACCCGCAGCTGCGCTCCCATCTGCAGAAGCGACCGGTCAACCTTATCCCCCCAGATCGACACGCACACCTTTTTCGGAAACTTTCCCTCCGTCTCAACCACCACATCCTGCTTCTTCCACACACCGTTTTTTCCATTCCCCGTCTGTTCCGGCAGCACCGCAACCAGTTTCCCAGTCAGTTCCATATTTTTTTCGTCATAAGAATTAAACAAACAAAAACTCCCGCACCCCGGCGGCACATATCAGCTCAAATATAGCACTTCAGCCACCATCCCCCCTTCAAGAATCAAACAAGAACCGCAAGCCCCTTGCGCTCAATCACATCAAGGAGACGCTTTGCCGCTCCACCGGGACGCTTCTGCCCCTGCTCCCACTGCTGAATGGTTGTCTTTCCAATACCAAGCATAGCAGCAAAGGCAGCCTGACTCATATTGTTAGCAAGACGAATCCGACGAATATCATCCGCCTGAAAGGCCTTTTTTTGAGGCAAACAAAGAGCCTCTACATCACGCAAGGTAACCTCATCCATGGCTCCAACCCTGAACAGCCCTTTTGCCATGTCATGTGCTATATCCAGTATTTCACTCATATCTTTTGATCTCCCAGTATTCTTTAGCTGACAACAATTCCGTGACCTGCTGATCAGTAGCGGCAACAAATTGACGGAAAACAATCTGCAGTGCCTGCTTTTCTTTTATGGTTATGTTTGATCGCTCGTTTTTTGCAAAAGCGTAAAGAAACACTACTCTGCTGGAATCCGGCTTCCGATAGCCAACCAGAACCCGGAACCCATTGCTTTTCCCGCTATTGTGCTGAGGAATTCGCTTTTTGAATAAATACTTGCCCAAATCAGCCTCAAAGCGACCCAAAACAACCTCTTTCGCCACACCCCAAAGGGTATTCTCCGATATACCCTCATCTTCTGCCCATCGGTGAAAACGCTTGTACTTGAAAACTCTCATACAACTCAATATATCACTTAGTGATACACCAACAAAATCATTGAATGCCTTGCTTCAACTGAAGCCTCTCGAATAATATCGCCCCCCCTCACCTCTTTTTCGGATTGACCCGCTTATCCATCACCCTTTCCGAAAGCATGTCCATACAGCAGGCCATCCCTTCCGCACTTTTATCATACGACAGGGCCGACTCCTGATGAAAACCAAGCCGGACAGCCTCACCAATAGCGGCAAGGTCTGCACTGAAGAAAATGAACTCCCACCCGGCAACACTCTTCTCTTTTATCATCTTCTCCACCTGCTTTTTGGTGAACTCTTCGCTTGAGTTTTCCTGCCCGTCAGTCACCACAGCAACAACAACCGTTTCCGGCCTTTCACCAGCCTGAAGCTTTCCGACACTGTAATCAATGTCATTTATCCCCCGATCGACCGCGTCAAGCAGCGGAGTCCCGCCACGGGGAACATAGGTCTTCCTATCCAGCGGAGGAACATCCCCGATCGCCATAAACACCCGGACAACCTCATAAGGATCACCCGAATCGAACTGCACAAGCGTGAGGGTAGCCTCCCCCGGCACCATTTTCTGCTTTTCCAGAAAATCGTTCACCCCACCAATTGTGTCATCACGAATGCTGTCCATGGAACCCGAGCGGTCAAGAATGACCGTAATGTGCGTATATCCTTTTTCAACATCTCCGTTATTTCCCGAAACAGCATACTCCCATAACTCCCCCTTTGTTGTTATTTTAGAGAAAGACTCTGCGTCACTGCCACACCCGTCAGAATCCATACCCAAAAAGGTAGTTCGTATTCAGAACATCGCTTGTTCTATCATAGAACATATCGTATAATAAAGCAAATGACAAACGAACAGATCGGACAAAGGATAAAAGAACTCCGCTACGAGAAAGGGTTGTCGCAAGAGGAGCTCGCCAGACGGATAGAACTGCCAAGAACCGCCGTCACAAAAATCGAGTCAGGCAGCCAGGAGGTTCGTTTCCGCGAGCTTGAAAAGTTTGCCGAAGCGCTCAACATACCTCTCACAACCCTTGTTGAAGAGGAGCCTCCACTTCTGGAGAGCTATGATTCAGCGTTCTCCATGGTATCAGAAAGCTGCATGCCAGAGTACCGCCCCGCCCCCGATGCGCTCCGCACAATACTGCTCCTCATCCTCCAGCGCACCGCCGGAGACCCGCAAATGAACGAGCGACACCTCGCAGCAACAGTCCAGAATGCCGACCTCATGCACCGTAAAGCATACGGCGAAACCATAACCAAACGCACCTACGCCAACCTCACTGAACTCCAACAGGCAGTACAGAAAACCCTCAACGAGATGGTCGAAGCCAATGAGCTGACAAAAGTCAGCAGCATCCACTCAAGCAAACCAAGGTACCTGCCACAGAAGCGGCCCAACCTTCAGGAGCTCACCGCCGCCGAATATGTGATGATTGAAAAAGCCATCTGCACGACGGCGGTATAGAAGAGCATAGCAGTGCCACTGGGACAATTGCTGTCCCGCACTTCAAAAAAGCAAGAGAAGAGCATATGATGAATGGCGAAGAAGAAAAAAAGGCACCTTCATCACCACCCTAGCAAACAGAAATCCTTGAATCTCGCCGTCATGCCATAAAAACCGGCAAAGCGCAGTTCCTGACACTTGACGATCTTAAGAAGCTGAACGCAGCATAACGAAATCCTGCCCCTCATTTTATCAAGCCGGCAGAAATGAATAAAATATGTAATTTACCCACAGCACTTCCTGCCACGCAAACGAAACAACCCGAATGAAAAAAGTCTTATGGTTTGACCTCGAAACAACCGGCACAGACCCCGACCGTAACGGCATCATCCAGTTCGCCGGCCTCGCTGAAATTGACGGGGCTGTAGTTGAGACTTTCGAAATCAAAATGCAGCCGCACGAGGGTGCAGTCATTGACGACGAAGCCCTTGAAGTCACCGGCTTCACCAGAGAGGCAATACGCACCTTCACCCCACATGAGGAAGCATATAAGCAGATAGATGACTTTCTTTCACGCCATGTCTCCCGCTTCGACCGGAACGACAAGTTCTACCCGGCAGGCTACAATGTCCGCTTTGATCTTGAGTTCCTCAGTCGCATGTTCAAACGGTTCGACCAGTACGGCCTTGGCTCCTTCACCAACTGGAGAATCCTTGACCCGCAGCCAATCCTGAACCTCATGGACTACATGGGAAGAATATCACTCCCCAACCACAGGCTCCAGACCGTCTGCGACCACTTCGGAGTAAAGCTCGAAAACGCACATGACGCACTGGCCGACATCATTGCAACGCGTGAACTGATGGGAAAGCTGTTGGAGCATGTTTCAATAGACACCATTCAAAATTGACTAGCACGCTCTAACCAGCCGAAATTATTTGATTGATAACCAAACGCCAGCGTTTCTGGATATAAAGTTCAAGCGCACTCGAAGCGGTCAAGGCTCATTACCTTGTTCCAGGCCGCCACAAAGTCATGCAAGAACTTTTCCTTGGCGTCATCGCTTCCGTAGACTTCCGCAAAGGCCCGTAGCCGAGAGTTCGAGCCGAAGACGAGGTCGACGCGGGTGGCGGTCCATCTGAGTTCGCCGGTTTTGCGATCACGGCCTTCGAAGGTTTCATGCTCTTTCGAAACCGGTTTCCACTCCGTGCCCATGTCGAGCAGATTTACGAAGAAGTCGTTGGTGAGCGTTTCCGGCTGTTTGGTGAAGACACCATGTGGCGACTGCTGGGAATTGATGTTCAGTACTCGCAGGCCGCCCAGAAGCACGGTCATTTCCGTGGCGGTGAGCGTCAGCAACTGCGAGCGGTCAATCAGCATCTCTTCAGCCGACACACTGTATTTTTTTTTGGTGTAGTTGCGGAATCCATCAGCGTGTGGTTCGAGTACGGCGAATGACTCCACGTCGGTCTGTTCCTGCGAGGCATCGGTGCGGCCCGGTGTGAAGGGAACGATTACATCGTTGCCGGCACGTCTGGCGGCTTCTTCAATACCGGCGCATCCGCCCAGCACGATCATATCGGCAAGCGAAACCTGCTTCCCATCCGACTGTTCGCCGTTGAACAGATCACGAATATTCTCGAGTTTGTGCAGCACCCGTTGCAGTTGTTTCGGCTGGTTGACTTCCCAGTCTTTCTGCGGAGCGAGCCGTAAGCGCGCACCGTTGGCACCGCCGCGTTTGTCCGAACCGCGGAAGGTGGAAGCCGAAGCCCAGGCCGTCGAGACCAGTTCAGGGATAGACAGACCCGAAGCCAGAATCCTGCCCTTGAGGTCTGTGATGTCCTGTGCACCGATCAACTCATGATCGACTGCCGGTACCGGATCCTGCCAGATCAGCTCCTCCGCCGGAACCTCCGCACCGAGATAGCGTGATTTAGGGCCCATGTCGCGATGGGTCAGCTTGAACCACGCCCGCGCAAAAGCGTCGGCGAACTGGTCGGGATGCTCATAGTATCGCCGTGCGATCGGCTCGTAGATCGGATCCATGCGCATCGCCAGGTCAGCGGTGGACATCATGGTCGGTACGCGTTTCGATGGATCGTGGGCCGCTGGAGCGAGATCCTCCTCGGCTACATTTTTCGGCTTCCACTGCCAGGCGCCAGCCGGGCTTTTCGTCAGCTCCCACTCGTATTTGAAGAGCATGCCGAGATAGCCCATGTCCCAATGGATCGGGTCAGGCGTCCATGCGCCTTCCAGTCCGCTGGTCATGGTCTCGTCCCCCTTGCCGATGCCGTAGCCACTTTTCCAGCCAAGCCCCTGCTCCTCGATGGGTGCAGCTTCCGGCTCAGGGCCCATCAGCTTCGGATCACCGACGCCGTGACATTTGCCGAAGGTGTGTCCGCCAGCGACGAGCGCGACGGTTTCCTCGTCGTTCATGGCCATGCGTGCAAAGGTTTCGCGGATGTCCTTGCCTGCGGCAACGGGGTCCGGCTTACCGTCAGGCCCTTCGGGATTGACGTAGATCAGACCCATCTGCACCGCAGCCAGGGGGTTTTCAAGATCACGCTCCGCGGTATAGCGCCTGTTGCCGAGCCACTCGACCTCTTTGCCCCAGTAGATATCCTCTTCCGGTTCCCAGATGTCAACGCGCCCTCCGCCGAACCCGAAGGTTTTGAATCCCATCGACTCAAGTGCGCAGTTGCCCGCAAGGATCATGAGATCGGCCCAGGAAAGTTTTTTCCCATACTTTTGCTTGATCGGCCAGAGCAGTCGGCGCGCCTTGTCGAGGTTTGCATTGTCAGGCCAGCTGTTGAGCGGTGCGAAGCGTTGATTGCCTCTGCCTCCGCCGCCGCGCCCGTCGCTGGTGCGATAGGTACCGGCACTGTGCCAGGACATGCGGATAAAGAGCCCGCCGTAGTGGCCGTAGTCGGCAGGCCACCAATCCTGCGAATCGGTCATCAGCGCAGAGAGATCTTTTTTTACTGCCCCCAGATCGAGTTTTTTGAATTCCTCTGTGTACCTGAACTCTTCTCCCATAGGATTGCCGAGGGAAGAGTGTTGATGAAGCATATCAAGATTCAACTGGTTCGGCCACCAGTCACGGTTCGACATGCCGCCGCCGGCTGCGGGATTGCCGGCTGTTCTGCCCGTTACGGGGCACTTGCTGTGCTCATTCATGCTGTTCCCCCTCTTTTTGTTTTGAAAACGTTGCCTCCACACTCATCTGCATAATAATGGCATTAATCGGAATCGTTCTTATTAAAAATAATAAACAAATATCCGCTCATTTCATGAAGCGTCAACCATTTATTCGTGCATTCAGGGCAAAGGCCGCCAGATTTCTTTCGCAAAAGTTTACGTCGTTGCAAACGACCCATCGCCCGTCCTCATGGCGTCGAGCAGGTCATCGAAGAGCGCGAAGAGTATGGGACGTAGTGCAATAGCGTAAAAGATTATGTATTTCTCGAAAGGCGCATACAGAAGAGGGAGATGACGTTGCATGATGCAGTGAAGGAGCGGTTACCGGCGATAGCAGCAGCATCAGAAGCATGGGATCGGTTGGTGCAAGCGTGCGAATATGCAGGCAATACCGTACAGGCATTGCAGGGCTGAAGCCGAAAGAGGGAGTGCTCGGATCTGCGGAAATCGCTTGCTTTGGAGTACGTGCTTGAGCTTGTGATAACCTATGCCGGAGCGGCACGCCTGCTCGGAATTTCAGCAGCAGCGGTGAACCAGATTGCGAAACGCTGCGGGTGGTAAGTTTATGTGGTAGTGGGCGTCCCCGTGCTCGTTGTCAATCAAGATTGTGTTTTTCTGGAACCTTCAAAAACGGGAGCGTCTGCACCGACTGACTGGCAGGAGCCGGGAGCTGG
>JAVCDF010000006.1 GCA_030765725.1 Candidatus Chlorobium antarcticum
TTGGGGAAAGACGGGGAAGGTTGTAACTTTAGCGGCACTGGCCGAAGTGGCGGAATTGGTAGACGCCCGGGACTTAAAATCCCGTGTTCAGCAATGAGCGTACGGGTTCGATTCCCGTCTTCGGCACTCTGATACAGGCACCCCTCTGTGGGGACTGAAAGCCCCTCCCGCTCTACCCGCACAACATAAATCCTTACCGCAATGAGCACAGAGCCTACCAAGATTCTCCTTACTGAAGATGAAATGCCGCGGCAGTGGTATAACATTCAGGCTGATCTGCCGGTGCCGCTTCCGCCTCCTGTGGGGCTGGATGGCACTCCGATAGGGCCGGATGATCTTGCGCGGGTGTTTCCGATGAACCTGATTGAGCAGGAGATGAGTACGGAGCGGTGGATTGACATTCCTGATGAAATTCAGGGCATCCTGAAGCTTTGGCGCCCTTCTCCGCTCTACCGGGCACGGCGACTTGAGGCGGCTTTGGGGACTCCGGCGAAAATCTATTACAAGAACGAGGGGGTCTCGCCCGCGGGCAGCCACAAGCCGAACACTGCGGTGGCGCAGGCGTGGTATAATAAGCAGTTCGGCATCAAGTACCTGACCACGGAAACGGGGGCTGGCCAGTGGGGCAGCGCCTTGGCAATGAGTTGCAAGCTTGTGGGCATTGAGTGCAAGGTGTTCATGGTGCGCATCAGTTTTGACCAGAAGCCTTTCCGCAAAATCATGATGAAAACATGGGGGGCTGACTGCATTCCGAGCCCGAGCATGGAGACGGCTATCGGTCGCAAAATCCTTGCCGAAATGCCCGACACGCCGGGAAGCCTTGCCATCGCCATCAGCGAGGCAATTGAGCAGGCGGTGGAGCGCGAAGACACCCGCTACGCGCTTGGCAGCGTGCTAAACCATGTAATGATGCACCAGTCCATCATTGGCCTTGAGGCGAAGAAGCAGCTTGAAAAGGTGGGACGGTATCCAGATGTAGTGATCGGCTGCGCAGGAGGCGGATCAAACTTTGCGGGCATTAGCTTCCCCTTCATCTGCGACAAGATCCACGGGAAAGAGGTGCGCATCATCGCCACCGAACCGGAGGCCTGCCCGACCCTGACGAGGGGCCCCTATGTATATGATGCGGGCGATGTGGCAAAGATGACGCCGCTGCTGCCGATGCACAGCCTCGGCCACGGGTTCATCCCTCCGGCAATCCACGCTGGCGGGCTGCGCTATCACGGCATGGCCCCTCTGGTGAGCCATGTGCGCCAGCTTGGGCTGATTGAGGCGAATGCCTTGCCACAGACCGAGTGCTACGAGGCTGCGCTACTGTTCGCCCATACGGAGGGGTTCATTCCTGCGCCTGAAACCTCGCATGCTATTGCCGAAACCATCCGTGAGGCAAAGAAAGCGAAAGAGGAGGGAAAAGAGAGGGTGATTCTGATGAACTGGTCGGGTCATGGGCTGATGGACCTGCAGGGTTACGACGCCTTCATGTCGGGAAAGATCAGCGACTATCCGCTGCCCGAGGAGTTGCTCCAGCGCTCACTCGATGCATTGAAAGACCATCCCCCGATACCCTGAAGCTTCGAAAACAACAAAAGCCATTCCCGAAAGAATGGCTTTTGTACTGACCGAGAAAGACGGACACTCATGACTGCGTGTGCATTTAAGTACACTCAATCATGAGTACCCCAACCTCCAAGTTTTTTAATCGGGAAGAGTTACGCCTTTTGCTGCGGCTCTTTCCTGCATGCGAGTGTGGTGCTCCATCTGAAGCTTTGTGCGTGCTTCTAGATTTTTGCAGGCTTTGAGCTGTGCCTCGTAGTCGGCGATTTCTGCTTTGGTCATCAGCTCGCTTCCGTAGACAGCTTCGGCTGCGGGCTTTGCTGTTTTGAGAGCCGCAGGTGCCTGATGGGCTGGTTCTGAGACCATGCCTTTAGGCTGAACGGCTGCTCCTGCTGGCGCTTTGGCCGGTGCAGCCCCTTCTGCTGCTGACGCCATGCCGGCATTGAGGGTGAGTGATGCTGCGAGCATCGGGATGGCGAAAAGTGTTGATTTCAACATAGGTATTCCCTTTTTTTGGTTGTTGTAGGTTGTGGAAAATACGGCCACGCCGCCCTCGCTTTGAAGGGCGGAACGACATGAACCGTAACCGGGTATGGGGGGATAAAAAATTACTCTTTGTCGAGCTTCTCTTGACGACGGCTTTTTTTGGCCGGAGTCGCATCTGCATCAGAAAACTGTAGAGCCTGCTCTTTTTCATCAAAGCCTATGCGAACACTGCTACCTTCGCTGAAGCGGCCCTTGAGCATCTCTTCGGCGAGGGGGTCTTCAACATAGCGCTGAAGGGCCCGTTTGAGGGGTCGGGCCCCGTATTTCTGATCGTAACCTTTGTCGACAAGGAACTGCTTTGCCTTCTCGTCAAGGGTGACTTCAATACCCATTTCGTGAAGTCTTTTGAAGAGTTTGCCGGCAGTGATGTCGATAATTTTGAAGATGTCCTCTTTTTCGAGCTGGTGGAAGACGATGGTGTCGTCAATCCTGTTCAGGAACTCGGGGTTGAATACCCGTTTGAGAGCGTCTTCAATGGTCGACTTCATGGCCTTGTAGCTGCCGGTGCTGTCGTCGGGGGAGGTGAAGCCCATGCCTGAACCAGCCCCAAAGCTCTTGATGTCTTTGGCTCCAATGTTTGAGGTCATGATGATGATGGTGTTGCGGAAGTCTACCTTGCGGCCGAGGCCGTCGGTGAGCACTCCTTCATCAAGCACCTGAAGCAGGATGTTGAACACATCCGGATGCGCTTTTTCGATTTCGTCAATCAGCACCACAGAGTAGGGCTTGCGCCGCACTTTTTCGGTTAGCTGACCACCCTCTTCGTATCCCACATATCCGGGAGGCGCTCCAACGAGGCGGCTGACGGAGAATTTCTCCATGTACTCGCTCATGTCGGCGCGGATGAGCGCATCTTCGCTGTCGAAAATGTAGCGGGTAAGCGCCTTGGCAAGCTCGGTTTTACCCACGCCTGTGGGGCCAAGGAAAATGAATGAGCCGATGGGACGCGAGGGATCCTTCAGGCCGGCACGGGTCCGCTGTATGGCCTTGGTGATTTTTTTGATTGCTTCGTCCTGCCCTATGACCTCTTTCTGGAGATCAGCCTCCATAGAGAGGAGCTTTTTGGATTCAGACTGGGCAACACGGTCCACGGGAATGCCGGTCATCATGGACACAACCGAGGTAATGTCGGTTTCGGTTACATCGTAGACGGTTTCGGCTGCCTCGTCCTCCCACTCCTGCTTGGCGTGGTCGAGCGCTTCGAGAAGGTTCTTCTCTTTGTCGCGCAATTTTGCAGCCTCTTCGAAGTTCTGCATTTTCACCACCTGGTTCTTCTCAGCTTTTACCTCTTCCACGGATTTCTCGAGTTCAAGAATCGTCTTCGGTACATGAATGTTGCTGAGGTGCACGCGCGCTCCTGCCTCGTCCATCACATCAATGGCCTTGTCGGGAAGGAAACGGTCGGTGATGTAGCGATCGGCAAGCTTGACTGCTTTTTCTATTGAGTCTTCCGAGTAGCTCACATGGTGGTGCGACTCGTATTTGCTCTTGATGTTATTGAGAATCTGAATGGTTTCGTCAACAGAGGTCGGCTCAACCATGATTTTCTGGAACCTGCGGTCGAGCGCACCATCTTTTTCAATATACTGGCGGTACTCGTCGAGCGTGGTGGCTCCAATGCACTGGAGTTCACCACGGGCAAGCGCGGGCTTGAAAATGTTGCTGGCGTCAAGCGATCCGGAGGCACCGCCTGCACCAATGATGGTGTGGAGTTCGTCGATAAAAAGGATGACATCGCGGCACTTCTCAAGCTCGTTCATAAGGGCCTTCATGCGCTCCTCAAACTGGCCGCGGTATTTGGTGCCGGCCACAAGAGCAGCGAGGTCAAGCGCTACCACCCGCTTGTCGAAAAGAACCCGCGATACCTTACGCTGCACGATTTTCAGTGCGAGCCCTTCGGCTATGGCGGTTTTACCAACACCGGGTTCACCGATGAGGACAGGATTATTCTTTTTGCGGCGGCTGAGCACTTGGGCTACTCGCTCAATTTCCTTCTCGCGCCCGATGATAGGGTCGAGCCGGTCTTCTATGGCAAGACGCGTGATGTCGCGCCCGAAGTTGTCGAGCACGGGGGTTTTAGTGCGCTCCCCTTTGCGACTCTCGCCTTTTCTGGCAGGGCGTTCCGATCTACCTGAGGAGAACGATTCCTCCATGGGAGAGTCTCCCGGTTCGCCGGTGCCGGTGCTGCCGCTGATAACCTGAAGTTCATCGCGTGCGAGGTCGTAGGTGACTCCGAACTGTTCGAGTATCTGCGCAGCTATGTTGTCTTCACCTTTCAGAATGGAGAGCAGCAGATGCTCTGTTCCAATGATGTTCGACTTGCAGATTTTGGCTTCGAGATAGGTAATTTTCAGCACCTTTTCGGCCTGCTTGGTGAGTGGCACATTGCCCATCTGGGTTGCGGGCACTTTCGGCCGTGTGCTCTCCTCTATTTTCTGCTTGAGTTTAAAGAGATCTATCTTGAGGTTCTTGAGAATTTTGGCAGCAATTCCCTCACCCTCGCGGATAAGTCCGAGAAGAAGGTGTTCGGTGCCTATATAATCATGGCCAAGACGGAGGGCCTCTTCGCGGCTGAGGCGAATGACATCCTGAACCCTGTTTGAGAAATTTCCTTCCATTGTGGTGTACTGTAGTATAGTGTATGTACGCAAGAACTGTCGCGCACAAGAATTATATAAAGATACCGAGTGAAAACCAATCTTTCTTCGTTGCAAAAACGAAGGCGTCACCACTTTCCACTCACAAGCATGCGCCGTTTGTTCGTCCGCGCTGTTCTCCTTATGTTCTTTTGACGCTGCAAAGGCTCATTTCTTTCGCTGCGTATATTAAAACCCTGCAGCAGAGTAAAAAGTTCTCAATCCGCCACCCAATGAAGGTCACCTATATTCTTATTGACGATGCTGACCCCCGGCACCGCGAACTCTCCATCTGCCGGAGCGGCACCATCAACCGCGTGCTCTTGGAGGACTATGGATACAAGGTCTACAGCTCCATTGCAGTTGACGCGCACAACTACGCAGCGCTATTCCATTACGGGCTTGCGGACGCGCTCAGCGGCCTTCCGTTCATGTCGGAAAGTGGCAATGGGCTCGATAGCTGGGACGAAGCGTTCCTTCACTGCAGCAGCTTGAAAACGATGCTCAATATTATTGCTGAAGAGCGCCGGAAGATTGATCCTGAAAACCCTGAGACCGTTCTGCTGGGATGGCAGGAGGAGCCGCCAGCGGCGTTTCTTCGTGAAATCGACCCGCAGCGCTTTCTCTCTTTTCTCAATGAGCTGAGCCTGTTTGTCCGCACAACCATAAAGGAGGATGCGGACCTGGAGTTTATTCTGTAAGTGAATGCAGCCAGCAGGGAAAGTTGCGCCGTTCACCCCAGTAGAGATGGATATAGGAAGCAATGGTGTTGCCTGTACGATAAACGGGCGTCAGGCATGGCTCGTTGCGTGCATTTTTGACCGTGGCTATGTTCCGAAGATCGCCGGTCCGCTTGAGGCGCGAGTAGTGGAACTCATGCCCCCGGAGTTCACCGCCAGGGTCGCCTTCAAGGGTAAGGGCCCGGTAACCGAGTGTAAGACGAGCGTCCTCCATGGTGGTGTCGAGATCAAGCACACCGCACATCTGAAGGGAGGTGCCGTCCTTCAAAGTGAGCATCTTGCCGAGGTACATCATCCCCCCGCATTCCGCGTAAGCGTGCCCTCCTTTTTGGCAGTACTCCGCAATGGCATTGCACATGGCCCGATTGCTGAAAAGCTTTTCTGCATAGAGTTCGGGGTAGCCGCCGGCAAGGCAGACCAAGTCGGCTTCGGGTAGGCGCTGGTCGGCAAGGGGGCTGAACCACTCAATTGTGCCGTGAGCAGCAAGAACTTCAAGATTTTCCTGATAGAGGAAGTTGAACGCCTCGTCGCGCGCAACGGCAATCCTCAACGAGCCTTTCGGCTTTTGCCGGAGGTGCTGAGCAACGGAACGCGGGCACTGGGAAAGGGCGAGAAGGCGGTCAATGTCAACGGTTTTTTCAACATGATCCGCCATGGCATTGATAACCGTTTCACGATCGTACGAGGCGGAGGTGTTCAAGCCGAGGTGGCGCTCGCTAATGGCGATACCCTCGCTGTGGGGCACATAGCCAAGCGGCTCCACGCCGGCATCGCGTGCGGCGGCCTCAAGGTAGCTGTAATGCGAGGGTGTGTTGACCTGGTTGAAAATCACTCCGACAAGGTTGAGCGCAGGATCAAAGGTGCGGAACCCGTGGAGGAGCGGTGCGGCTGAATAGGCCATGCTCTTTGCCCCCACCACCATTACCACCGGCAGGCCGAGCAATTTGGCAATTTCCGCACTGCTGCCGCGGCTTTTTTCAGCCCCGTCAAACAGCCCCATCACCCCTTCCACCACTGAAGCGTCCGCACCCCGCGACCAGCGGCTGAAAAGCTCACGCACATGCCCTTCTGACGACATAAACGAATCAAGGTTGATGCCAATGCTCTCCTCCGAGCCGCACGAGGCCGCCATGGAGTGAAGGCGGGTATCGAGATAATCGGGGCCGCATTTGAAGGGTTGCACCCTAAGCCCCCGCCGGCCGAGCAGCCGAAGGAGTGCGAGCGTGATGGTTGTTTTGCCCGATCCGCTTGAGGGGGCGGCAATCAGAAATGCGTTGTGAGGATCTGCTCCGGACATGCTCATGAAAGGGAAGTCAGCGGGTCGGGATGGAGAAACTGATAGTTGAGTGCCCCAACAAGCTTGCTACTGCTGATAATCTTGAAGGGAGACGGCTCCTCCCCTTCACTGACGGGAGGCAGTTCTATACCGGCCGCTTCCGCCGCTTTACTATAGTAGTCGATGCGGAAAGGGTGGCTGGGGCTGCAGGCGTTGAACACCTCTCCCCATTGACCGAGACGGATGATTTCGCTTATAATCTTTATGCAGTCATCCCGATGAATCAGGTTCATCGGCTGGGCAGGCTCCGCAATTTCAACCATTCGGCCAAGATAGTTTGCTGGCGATCGGTCATACCCGACAAGCCCGCAGAACCTTACGACGGTGGTCTGGAAGGAGCGCTCCTGCATCAGCATCTCCTCAACAAGCAAGAGTGCCTCTCCGGCGGCTGAACCAGCACTGCCCGAATCCGTATCGTCTTCAGTCACCTCGCGGTTCAGCATGGGATAGACCGAGGTAGAGCTGACCATGAGGACAGTGCGCACCGGCGAGAGCTGAAGAGCGTCAATCAGCGAGGAAAACTGCTGGATATGGTACTCCGCTATATCGGCGCGGCGCTCGGGAGGAAAGTTGATGATGAGGGTATCGCTCTGCAGAAAATCCGCTGCGTCCTCTCCTTCAAGCTCAGGCATGAGGGTGATGAGGTAAGGCTCAATTCTTTCACTGCGGAGCTTTTCCACATGCTCCTCGGCGGTGGTGGAACCTTTAACAATGAAACCCTCTTTGACGAGAGCTTTGGCGAGCGGAAGACCGAGCCAGCCACACCCGAGAATACTGACGGTTTGGTTCTGCATGAAACACAGGGAAAATTGGTTGTAAGGGCGACTTCAATTGTTGCGATTCTGATCAAATATACACAGCTTTCATTCCTATGAAAAAATCTGACACTCCAACGAACCCCACCATGATGAAACCCGAGGACATACAATTAACCGTTATTGTTGACAACACGCCGCTGCCCGGCTTCAACTCCGAGCATGGTTTTTCTCTCTGGATAGAAGCCGGAGGCTCCACACTGCTGTTCGACACGGGGCGCGCCACAGCATTTTCAGCAAACCTCCGTCTGCTTGAGATTGAGCTTGCAAAGGCTAACATGCTGGTGCTGAGCCACGGCCATTACGACCATACAGGAGGTGTTGCAACGGTGCTCAGTGAGGTTCCAGGAATGAAGGTGTGCATGCATCCGGGCGCACTCACACGCCGGTGGAGCATCCGAGAGGGTGTGGCAAAACCGACCGACATGCCCGATGAGTGCAAAGAGGCTATCCGAGCCCTCGCCCCCTCACAGATTCTGAGCGCCACAGGGCCTATTGAAATTCTTCCTGATATCTGGGTGACTGGCCCCGTGCCGAGACTGAGCGAATTTGAGGATCCCGGCGGCCCGTTTTTCCTCGACACGGAAGGAAACATTCCCGATCCGATTGAGGACGATCTGTCGCTGTGGATAAAGACTGCGGAGGGGCTGGTAATTATTGCAGGGTGCTGCCACTCGGGGCTGGTGAACACCATCAACCATATCAGATCGGTGAGTGGAGAGGAGAGGATAGTTTCGGTTGTCGGTGGCCTGCACCTTTCATCAGCAAGCAGCGAGAGACTTGAAAAAACGGTTACTGCGCTGGAGAAGTTCCCTATCGGGCGAATTCACACCAGCCACTGCACAGGAAGCGATGCGACCGAACTGTTCCGTAAAAGGCTCGACTGCCCGGTATCGTCCACGGCGGCAGGCCTCCGGTTCACTCCTTAAGGAAGCTTCTCGGGGGCACCATGAAGCTCAACGGTCATGCTCTCGGCCCGCTCTTTCATAGCCATGAGTATCCCCGGCAGATCTTTTTTCTGGACGGCTCTGACAAAAAAGTCGGGAGCAAAAAAATCGGGCTTGAGGTGAGCGCGGAATGTCAGCACCTTTCCCCGCACACCCTTAGAGCTTGTAATGGTCCACTCTCCCCTATAGAGCCTGAAATCCCCTTTGGTCTGATGGAAGGAGAGGCGGTTGGGGTAGTCGCCCTTGAGAAGAAACTGTATGGTGACTGTCTTTTTAAAAAAGAGCACCCCTGTCCGGCCGGTTGAATACACCTCCTGCTCAGTGCCGTTGTCCGAAATCAATCTGCTGTCTTTCAGTTTCGGCACAAAATCTTTGTGGTTGTCGTAATCGGTCAGAGCTCGCCATATGGAAGCTGCCGACGCATCAATACGAATCCTGCCTATCACCCCTGTAATTCCATCTTCAAAATCCGAAGTGGATACAACCGTTTCGCCCTCATTCAGAGAACGCCTTTCCTCCGCAGTCAGGGCCGGTGCGTTGGCGGGAAAGATTGGCACGGCCAGCGCTGACGAAAACAGAGAGAGCGAGAGTGCCGCACACAGCAGCAGTCGACGCGCCATTGGCATTAAGCCAAATCGCAACATCACAGCGACTCCTTATAGGGGTTGTTACCCTTATGTTCCGCTATTTTACCATCAAGGCAGGCTGGGCATATGCATGTGGTATAGCAAAGGGAGAGTTCCTCAAGCACGGCCGTCGGAACAGTGCGCGATGCGCACCAGCATTCAGCGGAACCTTCACAGGTGAAGAGTACTCCGCAGATGGGACAGGAAATTGATTTCGAGGTAGTTTTCGGGGTCGATTCCTGTTGGCCGGAGTGTGTCATGGCAACTGAAGGGAAATAAACCTAGGAAAAAGAAAAGCGGGTGAGGTATGACTTTGTTCTCTGTCGGCGTAGCGGGATTTGAACCCACGACCCCTTCCACCCCAAGGAAGTGCGCTACCAGGCTGCGCTATACGCCGATGTGCCGTTTCGGACTGTAAGTATAAAAAAATCCGACAACTTAATGGCATGTTTTTTTATCAGACAAAAGTTGTCAACAATCAACATTCATTCTGTCAGAAAAAATAAGAAACTAGGAACTATCCCACAATGACTCACATGAAATTACGATACAAATTTAAACCATTACTAAAAAACAACTTAACAGAGGCCACCACAATGTATAATCCCGGCCAGATCCCGCAAGCATTCAACACATACTCAAATCCATCAACAAGTTATCCACATTCCGTCCACATCTACAAAGAGTGAAGACCGAGAGCTACGGCTGGAGCCGGCGGTGCTTGATATACTCAACAATTGGGGGAAGAATGGAGAGTATTATGATGGCAAGAATAAGCAGCTTGAAGTTCTCCTGCACAAAGGGGAGCTGCCCGAAAAAGTACCCGCTGTAACAGAAAATGGCGACCCAAAGGAGGGCGCCGACAATGTTAAAGAGAATGAAACGATGATAGGTCATGGCGCCAATGCCGGCGACAAAAGGGGCGAATGTTCTCACAATGGGGATGAATCGGGCAATAATGATGGTTTTGCCTCCGTATTTCTCAAAAAAGTGGTTGGTTTTAATGAGGTGCGAGGGGTTGAAAATGAGAGATTTCTCGTAATCAAACACCCGCGGACCTACCTTGTGGCCAATTGCGTAGTTGAGGGTGTCGCCCAAGACGGCGGCAGAGAAAAACACCAGAAAGAGAATGTGAGGGTCAAGGGCTGAGGCAGCCAGAGATGCGAGCGATCCAGCAGCGAAAATAAGAGAGTCGCCGGGTAGGAAGGGGGTGACAACCAGGCCTGTTTCGGCGAAGACGATAAGAAAGAGAATGAGATAGAGCCAGAGGCCGTAATCGGCGGCAAGCGAAAGTAGATGGATGTCGATGTGCATGATGAAATCGACAAGGGGCGCAAAGAGGGCAATGGGCGAAAAGTCCATGGGAAGAACTGTGGGTGGTAAAAAAGTTATGGGAGGGCTTTCTGCCCTTTCGTATTATAAGTTATATATTAAACTTTTCTTTTTGGCAAACGATTCAGACTCCCGAACATGAGCTATTTCGCCACCGATCGATGCCGGATGTATTACGAGGATACCGCGGAATCGGATCCGTCAGCAGCCACCCTGCCGGCAGTACTGTTCGTCAATGGATGGGCAATATCGGCCCGTTACTGGAAGCCGGTGGTTGAGCTGCTTTCACCTGGCTACCGCTGCATCACCTACGACCAGAGCGGCACGGGCAGAACTCTCATCAAAGGGCACAACCCGTCGCTCACCATCGCCGGATTTGCCGATGAAGCTGGCGCGCTCATAGAGTATCTTGGACTCGCCCGATCCCGGAACCTGCATATTGTAGGCCACTCAATGGGGGGAATGGTGGCCACCGAGCTCGCACTCCGCTATTCAGAAGCCCTGCTTTCAGCTACAATTATTGCCTGCGGTATTTTTGAGGAGTCAATGGGTAATGCTGTAGGGCTTTTCATACTGGGCGGACTGATTGATATCTCACTCCATTTCAGAAACATTTTTCTGGCGGAGCCGATGAAAAGCATGTTCATCAAACGGGCGACGGCAAAGGATATAGGGAAGGAGTACAGCAATATCATTGTTGAGGACTTTGCCGGCTCCGACCGCGAGGCAACCAATGCGGTGGGCCGTTTTTCGATTGATCCGGAAGCGCTGAGGGAGTATACCCGAAGCGTTGTCAGCATCCCCTCTCCGGTGCTCTGCTGCGTAGGCATGGCCGACCAGACCATACCTCCCGAAGGAACGGTGACGCTCTATCACGAACGCAAAAAAAGGACCCAGGCCCATACAGAACTGGCACAGTTTATGGACCTCGGCCACCTGCCGATGCTTGAAGACACGGCCCGGTTCACGGCGGCCTTGAAAAAACATTTTGAATTTTCCGGGCAATTGTATAAAAAGAGCTCTTGATACCCGATTGTTATGAAAACCGCACCGAAACTGATGACTAATTTCAAGACTGACTGTTGATGACCATCCGACTTCGTAACTCTTCCTCCCTGGCCCTCCTCCTGGCCCTTGTCATGATCGCAGTATCTCTTACGGCAGCTCCGTCGGTCACACTCGCAAAATCGAACCTGTTCGGCCTGCCGAGCATTGAGGAGCTTGAGAACCCCAACCCTGACCTGGCATCACTGGTCTATTCGGAAGATGGCGTCATTCTGCACAGGTTTTTCCTGAAAAACCGAACCTTTGTGCCGCTTAAATCCATTCCAATGTCAGTACGCAACGCATTGATTGCCACAGAGGATGTTGCGTTCTACCGCCACTGGGGGGTCGATCTCCGCCGTCTGGTGATTGCCATGGGCGAAAATGTGGTGAGGGGCAGAAGCCGGTGGCACGGAGCGAGCACCATTACCCAGCAGTTGGCCAAAAACCTTTTTTTGACGCAAGAGCGAACCATCACACGAAAGATGAAGGAGTTCGTTACGGCGGTTGAGCTGGAGAAAACCTATACGAAAGACGAAATCCTGGCCCTCTACCTGAACACCGTCTATTACGGTTCCGGTGCATACGGAATTGAGGCTGCGGCAATAACCTATTTCGGCAAAAAAGCCAGTGAGCTGACTCTTCCCGAAAGCGCAACACTGATTGCCACACTGAAGAACCCGACAGCCTACAACCCGGAAAAGAACCCGTTAGGCTCACTCGGACGGAGAAATCTAGTGCTCTCCCTGATGGAAAAGGAGAAGTTTATCACCCCGGCTGTGGCGGCCAAGGCGAAAAAGAGCCCTCTCGTCATCAAATATACTCCCGTCAGCCACCACGGCGCGGCACCCTATTTCACCGAGTATATCCGCCAGACAGTCAAGCCCGCAGCACGGCTTGGCGATGTAAATCTCCACCGCGACGGCCTTACAATACAGACCACGCTCGACAGCCGTATGCAGAAATATGCCGAAGAGGCTGCGGCCGAGCATCTTGCCGGCCTGCAGGCAACCTTCGACCGTTACTGGAAATGGACCGAACCGCTGAAAAACCAGATGATCAGGGAGAGCGCACGGTACCGTGAAATGCGTGACGAGGACGGGCTTTCGGATGCAGTGGCAATGACGAAACTCAAGGCCGACACGGTCTGGCTGAAGGGGCTCCTTCACGATAAAACACGCATTCAGGTGGCTCTTGTGGCCATAGACCCGAGCAACGGCCATGTAAAGGCTTGGGTGGGCGGAAACAAGTTCACTCCCGAGGACTACAAGTACCAGTTCGACCATGTTTGGCAGGCACGGCGCCAGCCGGGCTCCACCTTCAAGCCCTTTGTTTACAGCGCAGCCATCGACAAGGGCATCCCCGCGAACTTCGAGGTGCTCGACCAGCCGCTTGAGCTCAAAAGCGGTGACGGCATCTGGTCTCCGAGAAACTCCGACGGCTCTTCAGGAGGGTGGACCACACTCCGCTCGGCCATTACCCGCTCACTGAACCAAGTAACGGTGCGGCTTGCTTACGAGCATCTCAGCACATCCGAAATCATCAGCTATGCGAGAAGAATGGGGATTTCTTCACCCATCCCCTCGAACCTCTCCATTGCACTTGGTACGGCTGAAGTTTCACCGCTTGAACTTGCTGGAGCGTTTTCTACCTTTGCCAACAATGGCGTCTGGAACGAACCCGTATCCATTCTGAAGGTGGAAGACAAGAACCACCACACCTTGTCGGAATATATTCCCAACAGCCGCTTTGCCATTGATTCCACAAGTAATTTCGTGATGGTCTCCATGATGAAGGATGTCATCAATAAAGGAACCGGGATTGCCGTTCGCGCCCGCTACGGGCTCGACATGGAGGCTGGAGGCAAAACAGGCACCACCCAGAGCCTTCGCGACGCATGGTTTGCAGGCTTCACGCCTCAACTGGTTGCCGTGGTCTGGACCGGGTTTGACGACGAGCGGGTCAAGTTCACATCAATGGAGTACGGCCAAGGCGCCCGTGCCTCGCTGCCAATCTGGGCCGGATTCATAAAACGCTGTTACGCAGACCCGACGCTTGGCCTCGAGAACAGGTATTTCCATATTCCCGATAATGTCATCGCCGTACCCATCTCCTCAACAACCAACCGGCCGTCTAACCTCTACGACCCCGATGTATACATTGAATATTTTACCCCGAAAGGGTTCCAGTATTACCAAAACCAGCCCGATCATTCCGACCAAGTGGTACCCGAAAAGGACCTGAAGAGCGAATGGAGTTTCTGATGCCGGCTTTTCACTAAACCAACAACCGTCTTCTCATGCAATCAGTCCTGGTACTGGATTTTGGATCACAATACACGCAGCTTATCGCCCGCCGCATACGCGAACTCGGCATCTATTCCGAAATCCTCCCCTACAGCACCACCCCTGACACAATACGCGAGCACAACCCTAGGGCAATCATCCTTTCGGGCGGCCCCATAAGCGTCTACGGTGAATCGGCCATTCTGCCGAACCCTGGAATTTTCTCGCTCGGCCTGCCCATACTCGGCATATGCTACGGCCTGCAGGCAATAACCAACCATTTCGGTGGCGCGGTTGAAGGCTCCTCAAAGCAGGAATTCGGCAGGGCAAAAATTCTGGTCGACCGCAAGGAAGGGCACGAAAGCATACTCTTTGAAGGGATTCCCGATTCCGATGTATGGATGAGCCACGGCGACAAGGTTACCCGCATGCCCGAAGGGTTCCGCATCACAGCAAGCAGCGGCAACTCAGAAATGTGCGCCATAGAGAGCTATGGCCAAAAAGCGGCTCTGAAAATATACGGGCTCCAGTTCCATCCCGAAGTGCAGCACTCACTGTACGGAAAACAGCTGCTCGCAAACTTCCTGCTCAACATTGCCGGCATTACCCCCGACTGGTCATCAAAAAGCTTTATCGATCACCAGATTGAGGATATTCGTGAGCGTGCGGGAAACGATACTGTCATCTGCGGCATCAGCGGCGGGGTCGACTCCACCGTGGCCGCCGTACTGGTAAGCCGGGCCATCGGCAAGCAACTGCACTGCGTCTTTGTTGACAACGGGTTGCTCCGCAAGAACGAAGCCGAAAAGGTGATGAAGTTCCTCAAGCCGCTGGGGCTGAAGATCACCCTTGCCAACTCCCGCGACCTCTTCCTCGGGCGACTGAAGGGAGTTGCCTCACCGGAAAAGAAACGCAAAATCATTGGGCGCACCTTCATCCGCGTCTTTGAAGAGCACATTCACGAAGAGAAATTTCTGGTGCAGGGCACGCTCTACCCCGATGTGATTGAGAGCATCAGCGTAAAAGGGCCTTCGGAAACTATCAAGTCGCACCATAATGTGGGCGGACTGCCGAAACGCATGAAGCTGAAGCTCATTGAACCGCTGCGCGAACTCTTCAAGGACGAGGTCCGTGCCGTCGGCCGTGAACTCGGAATTGATGAAAACATACTCATGCGCCACCCCTTCCCCGGCCCCGGCCTTGCCGTCAGGGTTCTTGGATCGGTAAACCCCGAACGGGTTGAAATTCTCCAGAACGCGGATGAAATCTTTATTGAAGAGCTGAAATCAAGCGGCCTCTACCAGCAGGTATGGCAAGCCTTCTCGGTGCTTCTTCCTGTGCAGTCGGTAGGAGTAATGGGCGACAAGCGCACCTATGAAAATGTGCTTGCGCTCCGCGCAGTGGAATCAACCGACGGCATGACCGCCGACTGGGCCCACCTGCCACACGAGTTCTTGGGGCATGTGTCAAACCGTATCATCAACGAGGTCCGCGGCATCAACCGCGTCGCCTACGACATATCATCAAAACCACCGGCTACGATTGAGTGGGAGTAAAGAAATGAAAGAACTCCTCCTCATCAACATTGCAGGCCCAGACCGTCACGGGCTGACCGCCGAAATCACCTCGGTGCTCAGCGCTCACCTCATACCTGTGCTCGACATCGGCCAGGCGGTGATTCATAACCATCTCTCCCTTGGTATGCTGGTGGAAATTCCCGGCGAGACGAATTCCGCAGCCATTATGAAGGATCTTCTCTTCAAGACACATACGCTTGGACTTCAGCTTACCTTCACTCCTGTCAGCGAGACGGAATACGAGGGTTGGATTGGGCTGCAGGGCAAGGAGCGCCACCTGCTTTCGCTCTTGGGCCGAAGGATAACGGCCGAGCACCTTGGTCGGGTGACGGAAACTGTTACTGCACATGGGATGAATATAGACACCATCAGCCGCCTTTCGGGGCGCGTGCCTCTGGAGAACGGCAAGGAAAGCGACCAGACAAAAGCCTGCGTGGAGTTTTCAGTCAGGGGAAAGGTGGAGGATGAGGCGAAGTTCCGTGAAGAGCTGCTTGCCATTACCGACAGCCTCGGCATTGATATTGCCTTTCAGGAGGACAACATTTTCCGCCGCAACCGCCGCCTCGTAGTGTTTGATATGGATTCGACCGTCATCACTTCCGAGGTGATTGATGAACTGGCCATTGAAGCGGGGGTCGGCGCTGAAGTGGCCGCCGTTACAGAGCGGGCAATGCGCGGTGAACTCGACTTTTCGGAGAGCCTGCGCCTGCGGGTTTCAAAACTGGCGGGGCTTGAGGAGTCGGTGCTTGAACAAGTTGCCCGGTGCCTGCAGCTCACCGAAGGGGCAGAAACCCTTTTCCACAACCTGCACAACCTTGGGTTCAAAACCGCCATCCTTTCAGGCGGGTTCACCTATTTCGGCCTCTATCTGCAAAAAAAGCTGAACATAGACTATGTATATGCCAACGAGCTGGAAATCGAGAATGGGAAGCTCACGGGAAAAGTTGTCGGGCAAGTGGTGGACGGAAACCGGAAGGCTGAACTGCTGGAGCACATTGCCGGAAAAGAGAACATCCGCCTTGAGCAGACCATTGCGGTCGGCGACGGCGCCAACGACCTCCCCATGCTTGGTCGCGCAGGTCTCGGTATTGCGTTCCGCGCAAAGCCGATTGTGCGTGAAAGCGCCCGTCAGGCCATTTCAACCTTGGGCCTTGATGCGATACTCTATCTGATGGGATTCCGCGACCGCGATAGCCTGTAACATACTGTATCGCCGTGAGCAGGCTCATGACTGCGTTAGGCGGTGCTCGAAATCCTCATATACAGTGAATTATTGAAGGGTGCGGAGAGTGTCAGTCTATGTATTCCACGAATTTCTCAAACTCCTCTGCGGGTGGTAGCGTGATTGCTCCGGAGGTGCAAATGGGTACGCAGCGGGTGCAGAGCACAAGGCACTTATAGGGGTTGGCAACAACCAGTTTTGGCCGCTGAACGCCGGTGGGATCGGGAGGGCCGAGTTCAAAAACACCGGGTTTGCAGAGCACCTTGCAATCGCCGCAGCCATTGCAGAGATCGGGCTTGATGGTCGGGTACCAGGGAATCTCCTCCCTTGGCACAAGCAGCCGTTTCTTTTTTTTGACATACGCCTTCTCTGGGGGCTGCTCATGGGCCTTTTCATGGGCCTTCTGCGGTTCAGGAAGTGTGACCTGCGGTTCTGCGGGCGGGGTTGCTTCTGGCTGTTCGTCGTCAAACCCCTCCATTGAACGCGATTTGAGCATACGACGCAGTGAGCGAACGGGCCTGAAGGGGCAAGCGTCGCATGAGGGCTTTTCACATCGTCCAAAAAAACAGTCAAGAATCAGCATAAACTAAGGCGTCAATTGTGGCTAGGGGTCAGTTGATGATTTCCACAAAGTGGCGGAAGTCTTCAGCAGAAGGAAGGCTTATGGCGCCGGATGGACATCGCGCCACACATCGGGTACAGAGAACAACGCAATTGTAAGGGTTTGCAACCCTCATCTTCGGGCGGCTCTCACCGACAACGGAGCCCGGCTGAAACACTCCCGGCCGGCAGAGTTCCTGGCATTCACCGCATCCGTTGCAAAGATCCGGATCAATAGTTGGAAACCAGGCAATCTCTTCACGGGGCGCGGTGAGACGACGCTTCTGTTTTGGTGCAGGTATGCTCATAAGAACGGATCTCCTCTGTTACAATGAGAAAGAACGACGCCCTCTCGCATCCTGCACTTTGGGTGTGGAATGCGCAGGGTCGTCAACGATATTCTACTACCCTACCGTTCTCAGCTCGCTTTCTCGGGAGCGCCGCAGACGCAGCGGTCGAGGTTGCGGAGCTTGATTTCAACGGCTTCTGCTGCCTTTAGGAGCGGGTAGCCAGTGGGAGGGCCGGTGAGAAGCGGATGAGTACCGAACTGCATGGTAAGCAGTTCGTTGATGGTCATTTTGCTCTCGATAATGACACCTATCACATTGATAAGCTCGCCTGCGCTAACTCCTCCGGTAACTGCGCCACCAAGCACAAGGCCACTTTCGCGGTTGACAATGAGTTTGACGAACTGAGCTGCGGTGCCGGGCATGGTTTTAGGGTGCTTATCAATGCCTTCGAACCCGGCCGAGATCACATCGAATCCGCGCTCACGGGCAAGGTCTTCCGTGACGCCTGCAGCTGCGAAAGTGATGCCGCCAATTGCGGTGGAGAAGATGGCAATGGTGCCGCCGAAGGTCCGCAGCCTTGAGAGGCCGAAAAGGTTCATGCCGGCAATGCGCGCTTCAGATACGGCGGTGGAGGCGAGCATGAGGCCCTTGACAATACGGGTAATAAAAGAGAATTTCTCGGCACAGTCGCCCACGGCGAACACATCCTTGTCGGCAGTACGCATGTATTCGTCAACCTTGATAGCGCCGAGCTCATTGAGCTTCATGCCGGACTTTTCAGCAAGGACAACATTGGGAGCGTATCCCATTGCAAGAATGACCGCATCGGCCTGAAGGCTATCGCCGCTTTCGAGCATGACGCGCTGGACGGCACTGCCGTCACCCTCAAGGGCGAGAACTTTTTCATTGGTTCTGAGGGTAACTCCGCGCTCTTTGAGAATCCCTTCAGCCTTAAGAGAAAGATCGCTATCGAAAGCGAGGCTGAGCACATGGGGGAGAACTTCGACCAGGGTGATCTGCTTGCCTTTTTTGATGAGTTCGTCGGCCATTTCAACACCGATGAAACCACCACCGATAATGACGATTTTTTCGCATGACTGAAGCTTCTGATGCACATCGGCCAGATAGTTACGGTCCTTGGGAATGGTGAAAACATTCTGAAGGTCGCACCCTTTGAGCCATCCGGGAACACGGGGCTGCGAGCCGGTTGCAATGACAACCTTATCGAACGAAATTTCCAAACCATTTGCTGTACGGGCGGTTTTCGATTCACGGTCGAGTGAGACCACCTCGTCAATAACCAGCTCAACACCAGCACCCTCAATGTGCGCATTAGGGATAACATTCTGCTCCACACCCGTCAGGGTGCCAAAAATATAGGGAATACCGCAGGGCACAACAGCCTCCTGCTCCTTGCGCACAATCATAAAACTTTTATCGGCATAAAACGCCTTGCCGGTTGTTGCCGCAGCTATACCTGCAGCGCTTCCACCTATAACCAGTACATCTACACTCTTCTTCATTATTATTTTTTTTACCTGTTTATTCTATTGTTGAAATATTAAAATTCTGCCCTTACCCTGCATCTGCGATACTGCGTACTGCTTCTCTGAACACACTGCATGCCGTTTCCATTCCCTCGGGGTTTTTACCACCGGCGGTGGCGAATTCAGCTTTACCTCCGCCACCGCCCTGAACGGCAACTGCCGCCTGGCGAACAAGCTTTCCGGCATCAATACCAAGTTCCTTCACCGCCCTGTCGGAAGCGAAAGCAGCGAGGGAAACTTTTCCCCCAGCTGCGCTGCAGAGCAGCCCTGCCGAGAGCGGGAACTTCTGGCGAAGCGCCTGAACCGCAAGACGGAGACCTTCGGCGTTCGCACCCTCAACAACACTGGCAATAATGCGGCAACCCTGCACTTCTTCCGAAGCGGCCGCATCGCTCTGAAGCTTTGCAAGCAGGGCGTCGGCCTTGAGATCCGAAAGCTGTTTTTCCAGACCTCTGCGCTCCTCAAGAATGGCTGCCACTTTTTCGGCAGTCGGCTCCTCGGCTTTCAGCTTGAGCAGCTGGCGCACATCGTGCAGTTCACGGTACTCGTTCCACATCAGTTCTTCGGCCGCACGGCCTGTCAGGGCCTCTATACGCCTGACCCCCGCAGCCACGGAGGATTCACCCACAATCTTGAAGAGCCCTATCTGGCCAACATTGTCAACATGAGTGCCACCGCAGAGCTCAACGGAAATTCCGGGAATTTCAACAACACGGACATGGTCGGCATATTTGTCGCCGAAAAATGCGAGCGCCCCTTTGGCTATGGCATCGTCATACGGAACATCGGCCAGTTTTTTGGTTGATTCAGCCTGACGGATGCACTCATTCACGGCTGCCTCAACAGCTTCAATCTCTGCTGGGGTAAGTTTGGAGAAGTGGCTGAAGTCAAACCGGATGCGCTCAGGATTGACAAGCGAGCCTTTCTGCTGCACATGCTGCCCGAGAGTGTGGCGAAGCACAGCGTGGAGCAGATGCGTTGCTGTGTGGTTCCGTTCGGTTGCCTGACGAAGCTTCCGGTTGACCGAGGCGTGCACCGGGCCAGGCCCGATGGCAATGTCGGCGGGGTCAGCCTCGCTGTCGCGGACATTGTCGAAAGCACGGGTAACCACATGAACAAACGAGTCGCCGTCTTTCTGCGTGTCAGTCACTTCAAGCCTGTATTCGCCGGTCTCTATCCAACCCCTGTCGCCGGTCTGTCCACCACTCTCGGCATAAAACGGGGTCCGGTCGAGCACGAGAAGAAGGTTCTTTTTACTCTTGGAAATACCAATGATGGATGCGTCTGATTCCAGCCCATCGTATCCGGTGAACTCGGTGGCATGAAGGTCAGCGAACCACTCCCACGATCCTTCTGCGGCACCGCCCTGCTGTTTCTCACGGCGGTCAAGTCGAGCCCGAGTTTTCTGTTCCTGCATGCAGCGCTCAAACCCTTCACCGTCAACCTGCAGGCCGGCGGATGAGGCCATAAGGCGGGTGAGGTCGAAAGGAAATCCGTAGGTGTCGTACAGCTTAAAGGTGTCTTCCCCCCCGAGATTGGCGTACCCTCCGGCACGGGCCTTTCCGACCAGTCCGTTAAAAATTTCAATGCCGCGGTCGAGCGTCACAAGAAAACTTTCCTCTTCAGCTTTAACAATACGCGCCACAGCGTCCTGACGGTCGCGAAGCTCGGGGAAAAAATCTCCCATGGAGTCGGCAATGGTTCCAACAAGGCGATGAAGAATCGGCTGATTGCAGCCAAGGTCCTTCGCGTAGCGAAGGGCGCGGCGAAGGATGCGGCGAAGCACATAACCACGCCCCTCGTTGGAGGGCATAGCGCCGTCCGACAGGGCGAACGACAGGGTTCTGGCATGGTCGGCAATCACCCGCATGGCAATATCCTTCGGGTCGTCCATTGAGGCGCCGTACACAACCCCTGTCAGCTCTGTGATAGTGTCGAAAAGGGGGCGAAAAACATCGGTGTCGTAGTTGGAGGACTTTCCCTGCATGACGGCGCATACCCGTTCAAACCCCATACCAGTATCAACATGGCGCTGGGGAAGGGGCTCAAGGCGGCCGTCCGCCTGACGGTCGTACTGAATAAAGACAAGGTTCCAGAGTTCAATAGCCCGTGGGTCGTCCGCATTCACAAGGGTGCGACCGGAACCATCGGGAGTAAGGTCGATATGGATTTCGGAACAGGGGCCGCAGGGGCCAGTTTCGCCCATCTCCCAAAAATTATCCTTGTCACCGAAACGGAGAATATGGTCAGGCCGGATGGAGGTTTTTTCCTCCCATATCCTGAAACTCTCGTCATCATCGTTATAGACTGTGGCATACAGGCGCTCTTCAGGGAGTTTCCAGACAACAGTCAGCAGCTCCCACGCCCAGGTGATGGCCTCCTCCTTGTAATAATCACCGAACGACCAGTTGCCGAGCATCTCGAAAAAGGTGTGGTGATAGGTGTCGCGGCCCACATCTTCAAGATCGTTGTGTTTGCCGGAAGCACGGATGCATTTCTGTGTATCGGCAGCACGGGTGTAAGGCCTGGTCCCCTTGGCGAGAAAAACATCCTTGAACTGGTTCATCCCCGCATTGGTAAAAAGCAAGGTGGGATCATCGGCCGGAATGACCGGCGCGGAACGGACGAGGGTATGGGATTTGCCAACAAAAAAGTCAAGGAAGGACTGGCGGATATCACTGGATTTCATAACAAAAATAAAGTCTTGTTGGATAGCCACGGAAACAGTAAAAGCCGCGGCATTCGCGCGAAAGTTACCCATTTGCACCCGTGTTGCCAACTATATTCCTATTGTTTTTCACTCCCGCAGCCCTTCAGGGCCGCACTCCGTAAATCCCGACCCGGAGAATAGCAACGGGTCGGGAATGGACCCATCTTCGGAGAAAAAGATTTATATTAAAACATTATGACTGCACAAATGAACCGGACGAAAGACACCGAACCTGCAACACAAGACGGAGAGAACGAATGAGCTGGGGAGTTGAAGATGAAGGCCGCCGCAAGGGGGTAAAAAAACTGATGGAGCTTTCCGAAAAGATCATGCGGGAGAACCCTAATCATGTCAATGAGGTTTCCAAAAGCGACAGCGGATGCTGGATGGAACAGATGTACGGAATGCAGCGATGCGACTTCTGCGACCTTGCCAACGACTGCCCCATCCGCGAAGAGAGTGAGTGGCAGGAGTACCTGAAAACCAACAACATTGTTGTTGAGAAAAGCAGTGGGGAAGCCCCAATGTGAATTTGGTTTCCCCGAAATTATCCCCTATATTTATTGTTCGTCTGTAGATCAAAAAGTTCGTTTTGCCATACGGTCTGCACTGTTTTCCCGCCTTAGCGCATCTTATCATCATGACAACAACCCAGGTGGCCGCCCGCAAAAAGACGGGGCACTCAGGGTGGGATGTTGTTGTTTATTAACCTTGAAACGAAATGACAGGGACTATGACCGACACAACAACGACAAACAGAGGGGTCAATGTAACGCCTAAAACCAGTGTGACGGTGCTTTTTGCCGGCGACTCGGGCGACGGCATGCAGCTGACCGGTACCCAGTTCGCCAATACGGTGGCGGTGTACGGCTCCGACCTTAATACCTTCCCGAACTTTCCTTCCGAAATCCGCGCCCCGGCCGGAACCATTTCTGGAGTTTCAGGCTTCCAGATGCAGTTTGGAAGTCAGTCGGTTTATACGCCCGGCGCGAAATTCGATGTGCTTATTGCCATGAATGCCGCGGCGCTTAAAGCAAATCTCAGCAAACTTCACCACGGCGGCATCATCATTGCCGACACAGACGGATTTGACGACAAGAACCTCCGCCTGTCGGGATATGGTGAAGGCAACAATCCGCTCGAAGACGGCACTGTTGCAGACTATACACTCTTCAATGTACCGGTTGTGTCCCTGACCCGTAAGGCTCTTGCCGATACCGGACTCAGCGTCAAAAATATCGACCGCTGCAAGAACATGTTCATTCTGGGCATTCTCTACTGGCTCTACAGCCTGCCCATCGATACCACAATCAAAACCCTGCAGGTCAAGTTCAAGAACAAGGCCGACATAGCCGATGCCAACATCAAGGCGGTCACCGCGGGTTATAATTTCGGCGACGAAACTGAAATGTTTGCCCAGTTCGGCCGTTTCTCGGTTGCACCGGCAGGCAAACAGCCAGGCACCTACCGCCGGGTCACCGGTAACGAGGCTGCTGCAATAGGGCTTGCTGCGGCGTCCAAAAAAGCGGGACTGAAACTCTTTTTAGGCTCCTACCCCATTACCCCGGCAACGGAAATTCTCCAGACGCTGGCCAACCTGAAAAAATGGGGCGTCAAAACCTTCCAGGCTGAAGATGAAATTGCCGGCGTGCTCTCGAGCATTGGTGCCTCATACGGCGGCGCTATGGCTGCCACCAGCACTTCAGGCCCGGGTCTTGCGCTCAAAAGCGAAGCGCTCGGCCTTGCGGTCATTATGGAGATTCCGCTCGTCGTCATTAATGTGCAGCGCGGTGGTCCCTCAACCGGCCTGCCGACCAAGCCGGAACAGTCTGACCTCTTTATTTCAATGTTCGGCCGTCACGGCGAAGCCCCAATGCCCATCATCTCGGCACACTCGCCCGTCGACTGCTTCTATGCCGCCTATGAGGCTGCAAAGCTCTCCGTTGAACACATGACCCCGGTCATCTGCCTGACAGACGGCTACCTGGCATTCAGCTCTGAACCGATGCTGATTCCCTCACCCGCAGAGCTCAGCAAAATCAAACCGGTGTTCGCCAAACCCAGAGCAGCGGATGACGCTCCCTACCTTCCCTACAAGCGCAACGAAATGGGCGTACGGGAGTGGGCGATTCCCGGAACCAAAGGACTTGAGCACCGTATTGGTGGTCTTGAAAAGGCGAATGAAACCGGCAATGTGTCACACGACCCGGCAAACCACGCCCTGATGACAAAGCTCCGTGCCGAAAAGGTGGAGAAGATTGCCGACTGTATACCGCTCCAGACACTCGATAACGGAACCGAAAAGGGCGACATTCTGGTTCTTGGATGGGGTTCAACCTACGGCGCCATCAAAATTGCGGTCGACCGCGCAATCAAGGCCGGGCACAGCGTCTCGCATGCACATGTCCGTTACCTGAACCCGTTCCCGAAAAACCTCGGAACAATGCTTGGCAACTACAAAAAGATCCTCATTCCTGAAAACAACTGCGGCCAGCTGCTGATGATGATCAGGGACCGCTACCTTATTGAGCCGGTTGCGTTCAACAAGGTTGAGGGGCTGCCGTTCAACGAGATGGAAATTGAAGCAAAAATCACCGATATCGTAAAGGAGCTCTAAACCATGACCGACACACTGACCAAACTGACGGCAAAAGATTTCACCTCGAACCAGGAGCCGAAATGGTGTGCTGGCTGCGGTGACCATGCCGTACTGCAGCAACTGAAAAGCGCTATGGCCGACCTTGAGCTCAAAACCGAAGATGTTGTGGTTGTATCCGGTATCGGATGCTCCTCGCGCCTTCCTTATTATGTGGCTACTTATGGCGTCCACGGCATCCATGGCAGAGCGCTGCCGGTGGCAAGCGGCCTGAAAGCCTCCCGCCCCGAACTCAGCGTATGGGTAGCAACGGGAGACGGCGACGCTCTCTCAATCGGCGGAAACCATTACATCCACACAATCCGCAGAAACCCGGACCTGAATGTCCTTCTCCTGAACAACGAGATTTACGGCCTCACCAAGGGGCAGTACTCCCCGACTTCCAAAATCGGACAGCGCACCGTCACCTCGCCAAATGGCGTTGTGGACTACCCGATGAACACCATTGCGCTGACCCTTGGAGCTGGAGGAACCTTTGTTGCCAGAGTTATGGACCGCGACGGCAAGTTCATGCGCGAAATTTTCAAACGCGCTGCCGAGCACAGGGGAACCTCGCTGGTGGAAATCTACCAGAACTGCCCCATTTTCAATGATGGAGCGTTCACCCCGTTCACCGACCGTGAGCGCAAGGCAGACACAACCATCTATCTGGAGCACGGAAAACCCCTCATCTTCGGCAAAGAGAACGACAAGGGCATCAAGCTCGACGGCTTCACCCCCGTTGTGGTTGACCTCAATGACCCGAAGGTATCGCGAGATGACCTCTGGATTCATGATGAGAATGATTTCATCAAGGCAAACATGCTTTCGCGCTTCTTTGACGACCCGGATGCAGAGGGCGATTATCTTCCGCGTCCCTTCGGGATTTTTTATGTCGAGGACCGCTTCACCTACGAAGACGCACTTACCGCACAGGTGGAAAAGGCTCAGGAAGGTGGCGAGGGAACTCTTGAGGCACTGCTTGCAGGCAACAGCACCTGGACCATCAAGTAAGTCTGTTGCTGAAAAGACCCAAACAGAAAAGCCGACTCGTAAGAGCCGGCTTTTCTGTTATAAACATAAATTTAAATGCTTTAGCCCTCTTCGTTCCAGACCCCCATGGAGGAGAATTTCTCAATTCGGCTGTTGACCAGTTCGTCCTGGGGAATGGGAAGAAGAGCGGAGAGCTCTTCAATGAGAATTTCCTTAAGGGTTTCCGCCATCGCTTCAGGAGCCGTATGAGCACCGCCCATGGGCTCGGGCACAATCCTATCGATAATGCCCTGGCTGAGAAGGTCAGGGGCGGTCAGCTGCAAAGCCTCTGCGGCCTGCTCTTTGTAGTTCCAGCTTCTCCAGAGAATGGAGGAACAGCTTTCAGGAGAAATGACGGAGTACCAGCTGTTTTCAGCCATCAGAATGCGGTCGCCAACACCAAGACCTATGGCGCCGCCGCTGGCACCTTCGCCAATGATAACGCAGATGACCGGAACGGTCAGCTTCGCCATTTCATAAAGGTTGCGGGCAATAGCTTCTGCCTGGCCGCGCTCTTCAGCCTCAATGCCGGGAAAAGCGCCGGGAGTATCAATAAGGGTGATGATGGGCTTCTGGAACTTCTCGGCGAGCTTCATAAGACGCAGGGCCTTGCGGTACCCCTCGGGCTGGGCCATGCCGAAGTTACGGTAGAGGTTCGACTTGGTATCGCGCCCTTTCTGGTGGCCAATAACCATGACCGGCTGTGAAAATCCCGATGCACGGTCTTCAATGCGGGCAAAGCCGCCAACAATCGCCTTGTCGTCGCTGAAGTGGCGGTCACCGGCGAGCTCAACAAAGTCACAGGTGATCATATAAATATAATCAAGCGTATAGGGTCGTTCCTGATGGCGTGCAAGCTGCACCTTCTGCCAACGGGTGAGGTTCCTGTATATAGACTGGCGCAGAGCCTCAACTTTTTTCTCAAGAGTCCCGATCTCTTTCTGCAGAGCCTCGGTTTCCTGGGGAGCCTGCTCACGCGAACTGCTTCTCAGGCACTGACGCATCTCGCCGAGCTTCACTTCAAGCTCAACGAGCGGTTTTTCGAAATCCAGTACGACTTTCGTGGCCATAGGTGATAATCAGATGGATAAATCTTCCGGGCGGGCAGAAAAAGCCCCTAAGCCAAAGATAAAAATAAGTCCACCAGGCTGAAGCCTGAATGGACTTATTAAATGCATAAAGCATTAACAGAGAAACCTACCGCTCTTATCCGGCCACTTCGTCTTTAAGCGCTTTTCCTGGCTTGAACTTCACAACTTTCTTGGCAGGAATGGTGATGGTCTTTCCTGTCTGGGGGTTACGGCCCTGGCGAGCAGCTCTGTCGCCCGTGGTGAATGTACCGAAACCAACAAGAGTAACATCTTCCCCAGATTTCAGTGTTGAGATCACAACATTGATGAAAGAGTTAACGGCTCGTTCTGCGTCAACTTTAGTCAGCTTTGCCTGGGCGGCAATTTTCTCTACAAGTTCTGCTTTAGACATATGACATATTTTTTTATTGAGATGAAACTCCATTCTATAGAAAGGTACTAATGGAATTAATTTAAACAGTACTTCTTAAAGATGCAATGCTTTTTTCTCCATAAAACCTCACTGGACGGCGATTTGAATTGGTCGAGAGCTATGTTATATTTATTTTTTACATGATTATATCAAAAATAAGTCCATGACTTCCATAAGCAATGTCTCCAAAGGCGCCATCATACGCTTCAAGGGAGAGCCCCATATCGTAGAAAGTCTTGTCCATCGCACACCTGGCAACCTCAGGGCCTTTTACCAGGCAAACATGAGAAACCTGAAAAGCGGACGAAATGTTGAATTCCGCTTCAGCGCCACAGAATCTGTCGATATCATCATCACCGAACGCAAAGAGTATCAGTACCTCTATATGGACGGGGCAGACTATGTTATGATGGACACTACCTCGTTCGACCAGATCAATGTGTCGGAAGCTGCAATCGGAAGCGGGTCACGATTCATCAAGGACGGCATTACCCTCATCATTGTCTTTTCCGACGACGGTGCAATTCTCAGCGTTGAACTTCCTACCTTTGTAGAGGTGGAAGTGACTGAAACCAGCCCGGCGTCTAAAGATGACAGAGCCACAAGCGGAACCAAACCCGCCGTTGTAGAAACCGGAGCCGAGGTCAATGTGCCAATGTTCATCCAGAATGGAAGCGTCATAAGGGTTGATACCCGCAACGGCGACTACATTGAGCGAGTAAAAAAGTAACCTCCCCGCACAAGCGGTATGCAAACGCATGTAACCCTTTAGTTTGAAAAACACTTATGAACCTCAACGAAATCAAGCAGCTTATTGACCTCGTCAATAGTTCTGATCTTCAGGAAACAATCATCGAAGAGGGCGAATTTAAAATCACCCTCCGCCGCTCACTCCCCTATGAAGCCGCTCCTATGGCCTTAACCCCCGCAGCTCCGGCCGTACCACAGGCTGCCGCGCCGGCACCTGCAGCAGTTTCTGCAGAGACAATTGTCACCGCTCAGGCTTCCGGACTGACTGATGTCTGCTCCCCGATTGTCGGCACCTTCTACCAGGCATCGTCCCCCGATGCCGCTCCTTTTGTAAGCGTTGGCGACAGCGTTAAAAAAGGTGATGTCCTCTGCATCATTGAAGCCATGAAACTCATGAATGAAATTGAGGCAGAAATCAGCGGAACCATTGCTGAAGTACTGGCGGAGAACGGTCAACCGATTGAATATGATCAGCCTCTGTTCCGCATCAAACCATAAACAATTTCACACACAACGACCTTGTTCAAGAAAATACTTGTCGCGAACCGGGGCGAAATCGCCCTGCGCATTATGCAGACCTGCCGTGAAATGGGCATCAGTACGGTTGCAGTTTATTCAACGGTCGATACAGAGTCCATTCATGTCCGCTACGCAGACGAAGCTGTATGCATCGGCCCGGCACTCTCAAAGGAGAGCTATCTCAACATTCCCCGACTGATTGCTGCGGCAGAGGTCACCAATGCCGACGCTATCCATCCCGGCTACGGATTTCTTGCCGAAAATGCCGAGTTTGCAGATGTCTGCGCATCGGCTGGTATCAAGTTCATCGGCCCCACGGCCGACATGATAAACCGGATGGGCGATAAAAACACCGCTAAAGCCACCATGATAGCAGCCGGAGTACCGGTTGTTCCCGGAAGCCCGGGTCTGGTGACCGACCTTAAAGCGGCGATTGAAACGGCCAACAAAACCGGCTACCCAGTCATCATCAAACCAACTGCCGGCGGCGGAGGTAAAGGAATGCGGGTTGTGCATGAAGAGAGCCAGATTGAAAAAGCACTCAACACCGCACGAAGCGAAGCTGAGCAGGCTTTTGGCAACAGTGGTGTTTACATTGAAAAGTTTCTGGAAAACCCGCGCCATGTTGAAATTCAGATTATGTCTGACCAGCACGGCAACACCATCCATCTCGGCGAGCGCGACTGCACGGTGCAGCGCCGCCACCAGAAACTCATTGAAGAGACCCCCTCTCCAGCCGTCAATGATGATCTGAGAAAGAAAATGGGAGATGCCGCTGTAGCCGCAGCAAGGGCAATCAACTATGAAGGTGCCGGCACCATCGAATTTCTGCTCGACCGCCAACAGAAGTTCTACTTCATGGAAATGAACACCCGCATACAGGTGGAGCATCCCGTGACCGAAGAGCGCTACGATGTAGACATTGTGAAGGAGCAGATTCTTGCTGCTGCGGGAGAATCACTTGAAGGACGGTCGTTTACTCCGAAAGGACACTCAATCGAGTGCCGCATCAACGCAGAAGATCCTGAGCATTCGTTCCGCCCTTCACCAGGGAAACTTCAAGTATTCCACACTCCTGGAGGCCACGGCGTACGGGTGGACTCGCACTGCTACGCCAGCTATGTGGTACCCTCCAACTACGATTCCATGATTGCCAAGCTGATTGTTACCGCACACACGCGCGAAGAGGCAATAGCCCGTATGTCGCGCGCACTTGACGAGTTCATTGTTGTGGGCATCAAAACCACCATCCCCTTCCAGAAACAGGTGATGCACGACAAGGTATTCCAGAGCGGAAATTTCGACACCGGCTTCCTCGACACCTTCCGGTTCGAGAAATAACAGCAAAAGAAAAGGCTCTCAGCAAGGAGAACCGACAACAGAAAAGGGCTGCCTCGAAAAGGCGGCCCTTTTCTCGTTTGAACCCGGCGTGAGGGGACGCTGTACACTTCGTACACTAATTCAAAACAGATACACTCTACGAACTGCGTCCCCAACTCAGGCAAACACACTCAGTCAAGAGTGCCCCCAACTCTAAGCCAAAGAAAAAGCAGCCCTTAGTTACTGAGAACGAGGGGCTGCTTTTTTCTTTTCGTGTCGTGCTGGGTGCCGGAAGCGTCAGGCTTCTTCGGTGACCGGCACTTCTGCTTCGGGCTCTCCGGTGAGCCGGAGGGCTTTGTATTTTTTGAGGCCAGTTCCGGCTGGAATCAGCTTGCCAACAATAACATTCTCCTTGAGGCCTGCGAGATGGTCAACCTTGCCGGCTACTGCGGCGTCGGTGAGCACTTTGGTGGTCTCCTGGAAGGATGCCGCGGAAATAACACTTTCGGTCTGCAGTGCGGCACTGGTAATACCGAGCAGTACGGGGTGTGAGGTTCCCTGCAGGGCCGGCTCGAATGCTATCATTTCCTTGCTGTTCTTGCGGAGTTCGCGGTTGAGCTTGGTAATGTCGCGCAGTTTCTGCAGCTGGTCGTCCTGAATCCTGGCTGGAGCGTCGCCCCGTTCAGTGATGCGCACTTTCTCGGAGACGCTTTCGTTGGCTTCAAGGAATGCACTGCGGTCAATAAGGTCGCCAGGAAGCATTTCGGTGTCACCGGGCTCTTCAACACGAACCTTCTGAAGCATCTGGCGGACAATAACTTCAAGATGCTTGTCGTTGATTTCCACACCGGCGTTGATCTGGTATACCTTCTGGATTTCGTTGACCAGATACTGCTGAACGGCATTGGGGCCCTGGATACGGAGAATGTCCTGCGGGGAGACGGCGCCGTCGGTCAGCGGATCGCCGGCCTTGACTTCGTCGCCTTCGTTGGCGAGCACATGCTTTCCAACTTGGACATAGTATATCTTCTCCTCGCCGAAGTCGTTCTTCACCTTTATTTCCTTGCTGCTGCGACGCTGTGAACCGAAGCTTACATAGCCGTCGATTTCAGTGACGATTGCCGGGTCGGAGGGAATGCGGGCTTCAAAAAGCTCGGTAACCTTCGGCAGGCCGGCGGTAATATCGCCACCGCTGCGGTCGAGGTTACGGGGAACCTTTGCCATAATGTCGCCGGGAACTACTTTCTGGCCATCTTCTACATAGAGGTTCGATTTGATCGGCACGGGATAGGTCTTGCGGACCTCTCCTGTTTCGTCAACAATCATCAGACGAGGCTCACGCGTTTCGGCTGCCCGAAGCTTGGAACGCCAGTTGATAATGGTGTGCTGAGCAAATCCTGTCTGGGGATCGACCTCCTCTTTGTAGGTGACGCCTTTTTCAATGTCGGCGAACTTGATTGTACCGTTAATTTCAGCAATGATCTGCGTGCTGTTGGGCTCGCTGCTGAAAATAACCTGGTCTTTGCGGACAACATCTCCCGCCTTGCAGGCAAGATGCGCACCGTGAGGCACAACATAGCGTTTGAGTACTTTGCCACTGTCGGAATCGACAAGATTGATTTTGCCGTTCTTCTGGATAACAATGATACTCTCTTCCTCTACGCCGTCTTCGTTAATGGCCGAGTGCTCAACTGTTTTAATGTCTTCAAACTGAACGGTACCTTCGTTAACGGCCTTGGTTTCAGTTTCAGAGATACCACCCTGTGCGGTACCGCCCTGGTGGAAGGTACGAAGAGTAAGCTGCGTTCCCGGTTCACCGATGGACTGGGCTGCAATAACGCCAACGGCCTCACCGATTTCAACCGGCTTGTGGACGGAGAGATTGGTGCCATAGCATTTTGAGCAGATGCCCTGTTTTGATTCGCAGGTAAGCACTGAACGGATTTCGGCCTCTTCCACTCCGGGGGAGTCCTGAACGAGCTCGGCATGCTCGTCGGTAATGGTTTCACCTGCCACTACAATAACATTGCCACTTATGGTGTCAACAATGTCACGGGCGGCAACACGGCCGCGGATCTTCTCGCGGAACTTGATCTGGCCGCTGGTTTCCTCTTCAATGTTGCGGAAAATGTGCAGACCGCGAGTTGTACCGCAGTCTTCCATGGTCACAATAACATCCTGCGCAACATCGTGCAGCCTTCTGGTCAGGTAACCGGCATCTGCTGTTTTCAGCGATGTATCGGAAAGACCTTTTCGTGCACCGTGTGTTGAGATGAAGTACTCAAGAACGGTCAAGCCCTCCTTGAGGTTTGAAATAATCGGGTTTTCAATAATCTCGCCCGGCTGTCCCGACATGGATTTCTGCGGACGGGCGATAAGACCCCTCATGCCGGTAAGCTGACGCACCTGCTCACGGGAGCCTCGGGCGCCGGAGTCGAGCATCATGTAAAGAGGGTTGAATCCTGCGCGGTCCTTTTTGAGAATCTGGTATGACTCCTCGGCAACAATGTTGGAGGTTTTCTGCCAGACATCAACAATCTGGTTGTAGCGTTCGTTATCTGTAAGGGTTCCGCGGTTATACTCTTTAACAACCCTGGTGCTGTCGCGCTGGGCCCCTTTAATGTGCTTGGCCTTGGTTTCCGGAACGATGGCGTCAGACAGGCCGACTGAAAGACCTCCCTTCATTGCGTAATGGAAACCGACCTGCTTGATGTTGTCGAGGAAGCGGGCGGTTTCAACATTGCCAACCTCGCTCGAGAGGCGACCGATAAGCTCTTTGGCAACCTTTTTGTCGATGACCCGGTTGATGAATCCGATTTCCTCGGGTACACTGTCGTTGAAGATCACCCTTCCGACGGTGGTCAGAATCACACTCTTCTTTTCGAGCTGCGATTTTAGCCAGGTGTGTTTTTCCGTGCCGGGCTCAACCACAAGGTCGAGCACGCGCAGCGGATCGAATTTCTGGTCGATGCGCCCGGTGTGCTGTATGAAAATCTGGGTATGCAGCCCTACTCGCTCTTCGTTGTGCGCAATCAGCACATCTTCGCGGCTGTAGAAAACAGCACCTTCGCCAACACCACCGGAACGGGATTTGGTAAGGTAGTACATACCGAGCACCATGTCCTGCGAAGGAACGGTAACGGGCTTGCCTGACTGGGGAAGAATCAGGTTGTGCGACGAGAGCATAAGGAGAGACGCCTCAAGCTGAGCCTCCTGCGAAAGGGGCACATGCACAGCCATCTGATCACCGTCAAAATCGGCGTTGAAAGCGGTACAGACAAGCGGATGTATCTGAATTGCCTTGCCTTCAATCAGTACCGGCTGGAAAGCCTGAATACCAAGACGATGAAGAGTTGGAGCTCTGTTAAGCATCACCGGGCGACCGTCAATAACCTTTTCAAGCACATCCCAGACGATGGGATCCTTCTTGTCAATAAGCTTTTTGGCGGATTTAACCGATTTGGCTATGCCGCGCTCAACAAGCCTCCTGATAACAAAGGGCTGAAAGAGCTCAATGGCCATGCTTTTCGGCAGACCGCACTGGTGCAATTTGAGTTCCGGACCAACCACAATGACGGAACGGCCGGAGTAATCAACGCGCTTTCCGAGAAGGTTCTGGCGGAAACGACCCTGCTTGCCCTTGAGAGAGTCGGATAGTGATTTCAGCGGCCTGTTCGATTCGCCGGTCTTGACGGCGTTAGCCTTGCGGGAATTGTCGAACAGCGCATCAACAGCTTCCTGAAGCATCCGCTTTTCGTTGCGGAGAATAACCTCCGGGGCGCGGATGTCAATCAGCTTTTTGAGCCTGTTGTTGCGGATGATGACACGACGGTAAAGGTCGTTGAGATCAGATGTGGCAAAACGGCCACCTTCGAGCGGAACAAGAGGACGGAGCTCAGGCGGAATAACCGGAATTGCTTCCATCACCATATACTCGGGCTTGTTGCCTTCGTAGATGTAGGGCTCGGGCATTTCGTCCTCAGGGAAGAGGCCGGTTGATTTTTTGCGCACTTTGCGGTGCGGCTCGTAGCTCTTGCGGAAGGCTTCAACAACTTTGAGGCGCTTGAGGGCATCGGCGCGCTTCTGTTCGGAACTGCTCTCTTTGAGAATGGTCCGAAGATGCACAGAGGATGCGTCAAGATCGAGGTTGCGGAGAAGCATATGAATAGCCTCGCCGCCCATTTTGGCAACAAACTTCGCGGGATCTGAATCTTCAAGATCCTGGTTGTCTTCAAACTCGGTGATTATCTGGAAGTACTGCTCTTCGGTCAGGCGGTCAAGTTTCTTGATCCCCTGCTTTTCGCCCGGCTCACCGGGATTGATGACCACATAAACTTCGTAATAGATGATCCTCTCAAGCTCTTTTGTGGAGAGGTCGAGAAGCGCACCGATTTTGCTTGGCACCGAACGGAAGAACCATGTATGCACAACTGGAACTGCAAGGGCTATATGGCCCATGCGCTCGCGCCGCACGCTCTTGGTTGTAACCTCCACACCGCAACGGTCGCAGATGATCCCTTTATAGCGGACCCTCTTGTACTTTCCGCAGTAGCACTCCCAGTCTTTCGTGGGGCCGAATATTTTTTCGCACATCAGACCGTCCCGTTCAGGCTTGAAGGTACGGTAGTTGATGGTTTCAGGTTTCAGTACCTCTCCGCGCGAGTGTGCAAGAATGCTTTCAGGCGAGGCGATGCTGAACTTAATCCTTGAAAAATCACCTTTAAGCGGCGATGCTCCCTGTGAGAAAATCATAGTCAATATCCTGGTTAAACGACTCGTTTCAACTTTCGTTAATGCTGTTCAAGGCCACCGCGGCTCCCCTCTCTAAGGGACCCGGTCATCGATACGGACCTCAAGGCCAAGGCCCTGCAGCTCTCTGATAAGCACATTGAAGGATTCAGGAATTCCCGGTTCGGGAAGGTTCTGACCCTTGACAATTGCCTCGTAGGTTTTGTTTCGGCCAATGACATCATCACTCTTGACAGTCAGCATCTCACGGAGGATGTTGGCTGCACCGTATGCCTCAAGTGCCCAGACCTCCATTTCACCAAACCGCTGACCGCCGAACTGCGCCTTTCCTCCCAGCGGCTGCTGGGTAATGAGCGAGTATGGGCCGGTTGAGCGGGCGTGAATCTTGTCGTCAACAAGGTGGCCCAGCTTGAGCATATAAATGTACCCTACCGTCACCTCATCATCGAACCGCTCGCCTGTGCGGCCGTCGTAAAGACTGACCTTGCCGTTGACGGGAAGTCCTGCGCGCTCAAGCTCTGCCTGAACCTCTTCGTAAGTGGCGCCGTTGAAAATCGGAGTCTTGAATTTGACACCGAGCGTTTTGGCTGCCCAGCCGAGAGAGGTTTCATAGAGCTGGCCTATGTTCATACGACTCGGAACACCGAGCGGGTTGAGCACAATGTCAACCGGCTTTCCGTCAGCCATGAATGGCATGTCCTCAATAGGCAGAATTTTACCTACAACACCCTTATTTCCGTGACGACCGGCCATTTTGTCGCCAACCTGTATTTTGCGCTTCTGAGCAATGTACACTTTAGCGAGCTCCTCAATTCCGGGAGGCAGTTCGTCGCCAACATTGACCTTGTATTTTTCGTTCTCCCTTTCGTCAGCGAGATCCTTCAGCTTGAAGCGGAACTCCTTTACAAGACGGATGACGCTGTCGTCAACCTTTTTCGTTCCAGTGATCCCCTTTGTGAAATCAACATTCTCAAGGAAGGAAAGGCCTGCGAATTTCGAGATTAGTGCGTCGTCGAACTTTGCTCCATCTGCGGCAAGGACTTTGCCTTTGTCACTCTGAAGTCCGATGGTCTTTTTGCCCTCAAGAATCTGGCGGAGCCATTTTTCAAAACTAATGCGCAAGTCCTGCTCACGGCGTTCGAAGCGGCGGTCGATAAGCTCAATTTTCTCCTTGACATCCATCCCAACCTTTTTCTTGCGGCTAAAGAGCTTTGTCTTAATGACAATGCCTTTCATTCCGGCTGGCACATGCATGGAGGCATCTTTCACATCGCTCGACTTGTCGCCGAAGATGGCCCTGAGAAGCTTTTCTTCAGGGGTGGGATCGCTCTCGCCTTTCGGCGTGATTCTACCCACAAGAATGTCGCGCTCCTTGACTTCGGCTCCAATACGCACAATGCCGTTGTCGTCAAGGTTACGGAGCGCTTCGTCGCTTACATTGTAGATGTCGCGAGTAAACTGCTCTTCACCCCGTTTCGTGTCGCGAACATTTGCCTCGAACTCATGAACATGGATTGAGGTAAACACATCGTCGTAGACAAGGCGTTCACTGAGAATGATTGCATCCTCAAAGTTGTATCCACGCCATGGCATGAAAGCCACAAGAACATTCTTTCCAAGAGCCAGTTCGCCGTTCTCGGTGGAAGAGCTGTCGGCAAGTACGGTGCCCTTTTCAACTTTCTGTCCGTTATGGACAAGCGGCTTCTGCGAAATGCAGGTATCCTGGTTGGAGCGCTTGAACTTGATCATCCGATAGGTTTTGAGTCCTTCGTCGGGATCGAGCAGTGAGAGTTCTTCGTTACTGTCGGGGTTGATGTCGTAACGGACTTTGATGTATTCAGCCGTCACCTCTTCAACCACACCGGTACCCTCGCCCAAACAAACGGAGCGGGAGTCGTGGGCCACCTTGCCCTCCATTCCGGTTCCCACAACAGGGGCCTCGGAGGTAAGAAGCGGCACTGCCTGGCGCTGCATGTTCGCGCCCATCAGGGCACGGTTTCCGTCATCATGCTCAAGGAAGGGGATAAGTGCCGCCGCCGCGCTTACAATCTGCACGGGGGAAACATCCATGTAGTTGACATCCTCAGATGGCACAAGGGGATAATCTCCCTTGGTCCTTGCCTGCACGGATTCGTCAATAATGTTGTTTTTGTCATCAAGCTTAATACTGACAGGAACGGTAATCTTGTTCTCTTCGTCCTCTGCAGAAAGCATAAGGACCTCGTCCGTCACATGGCCCTTGTCGACAACGCGGTAAGGGGTTTGAATAAAACCCTTGTCGTTGATTTCCGCATAGACAGAAAGCGAGGAAATAAGACCGATGTTTGGACCCTCAGGGGTCTCAATCGGGCAGAGCCTGCCGTAATGGGTATAGTGGACATCGCGAACCTCGAAACCTGCGCGTTCGCGGGTAAGGCCACCCGGTCCGAGAGCCGACACCCTCCGTTTGTTGGTCATTTCGGCCAGCGGGTTGGTCTGATCCATGAACTGTGAAAGCTGACTGGTGGCGAAAAAGCTCGACACCACGCTCGACACTGTCCGGGCGTTAATGAGGTCACTGGGCGCAATTTTGTCGGAGTCGCGGGAGTTGAGTTTTTCGCGGACATTCTTGCCCATGCGAGCAAGACCGATAACAAACTGCGCAGCAAGCTGCTCACCAACCGAACGGACACGACGGTTTGCCAGATGATCCACATCATCCACCTCGGCCTGACCGTTGACCAGTTTGATGAGGTAGTTGATGACGGATATAATGTCATAGTGGGTCAGCACCAGCATGTCTTCGCCGAGAGGTTCGTCGGAGAATGACTGAATAGTCTGGTGAATCTTTTCACTGATAGCGTCGGAAAGCTCTTTCAGCTCTTCTTTTCCTGCAAGGTAGCCTTCAAGCTCCGAAAACTCTTTGCTGAGCTTTTTTCGGATTCTGTAGCGGCCAACCTCGCCGAGGTCATACTTCTTCTGATTGAAGAAGGTGCGCTCAAGGAAGCTTCGAGCGGCATCAATATCAGGAGCCTCATTGGCCCTGAGCTCTTCATAAACAATTTCAAGCGCCTCCTCTTCTGTAGCGGAGCTATCATTGAGGATGGTGTTGGTAACAATGGACTTGTCCTGCCCTTTGTCGCCGCCGTTGAAGGTTTTCATAACCTTCACGCTTTTCTGTCCGGTAGCAATTATCTGCTCAAGCACCTCTTCGGTAATTGCCGTTCTGGCGCTGACAACCTCACCAGTGTTCATGTCGACAATGTCGGCTGCAAGGTACTGCCCTATAATGCGGTCTTTTTTGACCCCTTTGAGAGAAACCTCTTCAACAAGGTCGAACAGGCCGAGAATGTCTTCATCACGGGCAAACCCGATGGCACGAAGCAGTGCTGTAACCAGAAAGTTCTTCTTCTGGTCTATATAGACAAAGATCTGGTTGTTTATATCGGTCTGGAACTCAATCCACGACCCGCGGGTCGGGACGATTTTGGCCGAATACATTTTCTTGCCGTTCGGATGGACGGCTTCGCTGAACACGACGCCGGGAGAACGGTGAAGCTGGGCTACAACAACGCGCTCGGCGCCGTTGACAATAAAGGTGCCGCGCTCGGTCATATATGGAATACGGCCGAGGTAAACCTCCTGCTGGAGCGTCTCCTTCCAGTCGGTCTCGTCCGCCTCATCCTTGTAGGAAAGCTTCAGCTTTACCTTCAGGGAAACATCATAGGTGAGTCCGCGCTCAATACAGTCTTCCACCGTATACTTCGGTTTGTCGAAGCTGTATGAGCTATACTCAAGAAGGTAGAGACCGCGCGTATCGGTAATGGGAAACGCGCTGCGCAGAACCCGCTCAAGACCCTGGTCGCGCCGTTTTGCAAGCGGCACGCTGTCCTGAATAAAATTGTGGAACGAATCGAGCTGGACTTTTAAAAGGTCGGGAGCTTTTATGACGCTTTGTATTTTCGAAAAATCAATACACGGTGTTGGTGTTGCATCAGCCACTTTCACATGCACCTCGCTTTTATCAATTGCATGAAATCTTTCATAGTAAGTCACAACTTGGAGCCGCTTAAACCCAACCGGCCGAAAAGGCGCGGGGGAAGCTCAGTCGCATCATCAAAGGACTACATTAAAACCACTACTTACACAAACAGACAAAGCTCCACCTCAATTTGAAGCAGAGCTTGCTGCATGAATCGGCTTGACGAAAATCACTTCAGCTCTACTGATGCGCCCGCATCTTTGAGCTCCTTGACAATCTTCTCGGCGTCCTCTTTTGAGACAGCTTCTTTAACTGCCTTAGGTGCGCCGTCAACAAGATCCTTAGCCTCTTTCAGACCAAGACCTGTGAGTGCACGAACAGCTTTGATGACATTGATTTTGCTGTCTCCAGCTGCGGTAAGAATAACATCAAACTCGGTCTGCTCTTCAACAGCAGCTGCAGGTGCTACTGCTGCTGCGCCGGCTACGACTGCAGGTGCGGCGCTGACGCCGAATTTGTCCTCAAGCGCCTTAACGAGTGCTGCTGCATCGGTAAGGGTAAGGCTGCCAATTTCTTCTACAAGTGTTTCGATAGACATTATTTCCTCTCTTCTGTTTAATTGACTGATGTAAATAAATTGAGTGCGTAATAGACTTTTTATGACCTTACTGCTTCTGTTTTCCGACCTGGTCAACTACAGAAACAAGATCCCTCATAACCGCGTTCATAACCATTGGAACGCCGGCAATAACACTGTTGATGACTCCTGCTGCACGGCCGATGTTCTCTGTTTTGGTTAGCATTTCAGACAGCATGCCGAGCTGGCTAGCCTCAAAAACAACCCCGTCAATGGCCGCCATTTTAAACTTCAGCGCTTCGTTGTCTTTGCTGAACTTTTTGATTACCCGCGCCGGGGCGATCGGGTCATCATAGCCGAACGCAACGGCTGTTGTGCTTTTCAGCGCAACGGCAAGTTTGTCGGCTCCGGCAAGGTCACTGAGGGCTTTTTTGACCAGCGTGTTCTTGACAACACGGTACTCAACTCCCACCTTGCGGAATTCATTGCGGAGTTCAGACATTCTGGCAACGCTCAGACCCTGGAACTCAGTAAGATATATTCCCTGTGACCGGCTCACCTTCTCGGCAACGCTCTGGACCACCTGCTCTTTTTTCTCTCGCTTCATCGTATAAACCGGTTTTTGTTAGGCAACAACTTTTTCCATTTTAACCCTCACGCTCGGAGACATGGTGCTCGACAGGGAAACCCCCTGTACATACAGCCCCTTTGCCGCGGAAGGCTTCAGGCGAACAACCTCGCGGAGGAAGCTGGAAATGTTGGCCACCAGCTGATCGGCCTCGAATGACACCTTGCCGACCGGGGCGTGCACATTGCCCGCCTTGTCGACACGGAACTCGATTTTTCCCGCCTTGACATCTTTAACCGCTTTGGCCACATCCATGGTAACCGTACCTGATTTCGGATTCGGCATCAGGCCACGGGGCCCAAGAATCTTGGCAACTTTACCAAGCTGCCCCATAACATCGGGGGTGGCAACAATGACATCAACACCAGTCCATCCGTTCTGAATTTTCTCTATATACTCCTCAAAGCCAACGAAATCCGCTCCCGCTTCCTCTGCTTCAGCAACCTTGGCCTCTTTGCAGACAACAAGCACCGAAACGACTTTGCCCGTACCATGCGGAAGCATGACGGTGCCGCGAACCACCTGGTCGGCGTGACGGGGATCAACTCCCAGCTTTACAACCACATCAATAGTGGCATCAAACTTCGCTTTGGTAATCTCCCTGACTTTCACAACAGCATCAGCGAGATCATACTCCCGATTCCGGTCGACCTGCGACGCTGCGTCCCTGTAATTTTTTCCTGCCATCAGTATATTTATGCAAGTGGTTAAAAAAAGCGGCTGTGAGGCCTCCCACGATCTATCGAATAAAAAACGGTATGTCTCGGTGCTGCTCAGCCCTCAACAACAATACCCATGCTCCGAGCCGTGCCCATAACCATCTCTTCAGCGCCACGAAGATCAAAGGCATTGAGGTCGGGCATTTTCAGCTCGGCAATTTTCTGCACCTGCTCACGGGTAACGGTGCCAACCTTGTTACGGTTTGGCTCTCCGGAGCCTTTCTGCAGACCAGCTTCCTTAAGAAGGAGCACCGCGGCAGGAGGGGTCTTGGTGATGAATGTGAACGACTTGTCAGCATAGACAGTGATGACCACAGGAATGATCATGCCGGCCTCAGACTGGGTCTTCGCATTGAACTGCTTGCAGAACTCCATAATGTTCACACCTTTCTGGCCAAGGGCCGGACCGACGGGAGGCGCCGGATTAGCACCGCCGGCAGGAATCTGGAGCTTAATGAAACCGATTACTTTTTTTGCCATATCCTCTTTCTGTTCAGAAGCTTACTACAAGACGTAAGCCAATTGTTTTTATTGGGAAACTGATTTCACCTGCGAAAAATCAAGCTCAGTCGGCGTACTGCGGCCGAAGAAACTGATCATCACCTTCACTTTCATCCTTTCAGGGCAAACCTCATGCACAACACCGGCCAGCGAACTGAACGGCCCATCAATAACCTTCACAGAGTCACCCACATTGTAGGGAGCCTCGATCACCGTCCTCTCGGTTATGGCATTCTCCGGCTGAAGGAGCTTCTCCACCTCATCGGGACGGAGCGGCACAGGATTGTCGTCAACGCCAAGAAATCCCATAATTGAGGGGATGTCAAGAATCAGGTTGCGAGTCTGCTTGTCGAGCACCGCTTCAATAAGAACATATCCCGGAAACGCATTCTTGGTCATCGCGCGCTTCTTGCCGTTCTTCACCTCTATAAAGCGCTCATAAGGTACATACACCTGCAGGATCTTGTCGCCAAGACCACTGCGCTCCACCTCCGCATCAATACCCTCTTTGACTTTCCGCTCATGTCCGGAATAGATTCTCAGAGCATACCAACGCGCTACCGGAACACTTTCCACTTCACTGTCCTTCTTTTTTGCGCTCATCAAACGACTTCCCGTTTTCTTACAGTAACTTCCCCATCGCAGCACCAATCACCCAATCAACAACAAAGGTGAAAAGCGCCAGAAGCCCCGACACAGTCAGGACAACAACAGTCAAATCTTTTATCTCTTCCTTTCCCGGCCACACAACTTTCCGCATCTCGTTAACAACATCACGGTAGTACTGGGAAGCCTTTGCGATATACTTGTTCATATATTTCAGAGCCCGTAATAAACTTTGCGCCACAATCTCCGCTCAGCACGTCAGGAGGGACTCGAACCCCCAACCTGCGGTTTTGGAGACCGCTGCTCTACCAATTAAGCTACTGACGTGTTCCAATAACAGTCACCCAAAAACCTGAGCTGATGATCGGACTTGAACCGATGACCTCTTCCTTACCAAGGAAGTGCTCTACCGACTGAGCTACATCAGCCTGACAAAACAGGAAATAAAATCGTGGGTAGAGGAGGATTCGAACCTCCGAAGACATATGTCGACAGATTTACAGTCTGTTGCGTTTGACCGCTTCGCTACCTACCCGCAATCGTTCAGAGCTGGTGATGGGACTCGAACCCGCAACCTGCTGATTACAAATCAGCTGCTCTACCAATTGAGCTACACCAGCAGCTCAGTCAAAAAACAGGGCAGGTAATATAATGAGATGATTTACAAATACAAAAAAAAAGAACATGTTTTTAACTTCCCCGTGCCCCCGACAAAAAGCCCGCGAGACGCACTGCAGTGTCGCGCGAGATAACCCTTCCGGAAAAGGCCAGGACTATGTCGAGCATGGTCGGGTAAACCCGCATGCGGTTTTTCATGAGCCCTTTAAGGGCCGCTTTAACAACAATTTCGGGAGAAGAAAGCGGAAGGATGGCGTTGGTCCTTTCATGACCGGAAGTCTGAAAGAAACCGGTGTCGATAAAGCCAGGGCAGACAGCACTAACCTTCACCCCATGCTCTTTGAGTTCTTCGTGCATCGCTTCGGTGAGGCTTATGACGAAGGCCTTGGTGGCTGCATAGAGTCCGAGACCGGGCACGCCCTGCAACCCGGTGAGAGAGGCAATGTTGATGATTCCTCCCTTTTTTTCGGCCGCCATGTCGGCAGCAAAGAGGCGCGACAGGCGAGCAAGCGCCAGCATGTTGACCGACATAAGTTCCTCTGCCTTTTCAGGAGAGATGGCAGCAAAGTCGGAAGCATGGGAGAGGCCTGCACAGTTGACAAGAATATCCACGCTGATGGTGTTTGTGCGACAGAACTCATGAATGCGGCGAGGCGCGTCGGAAAGTGACAAGTCCTGACGGCAGACGAGCACCTCAACTTTTCGTGAACGGAGCTCTTCGGCAAGTGCAGCAAGGCGCTCCCCGGAACGGGCAACCAGCACAAGGCTGTTCCCCCGTCGGGCAAATTCACGGGCAAATGCCTCGCCGATACCCATTGATGCACCTGTTATCAGTGTGGCGCGCATGGTACCTTCAGCCCTCCATCATGTCAACCCATCTGCCTCTCTCCCTGATGAGGCCGATAAGCCTTTCAACCGCCTCATCCTCGGGCAGGTTTTCTTCAACGCACTCCCTGCCTACATACAGACTGATGCGGTTTTTTCCAGCACCAACATATCCGAAGTCGGCATCGGCCATTTCTCCGGGACCATTGACAATGCAGCCCATGATGCCGATTTTCAGCCCTTTGAGATGCGCCAGCCGACCTTTAATGGATGCGGCGGCTTTTTCAAGATCGAAGTAGGTCCTGCCGCAACCGGGGCATGAGATGAACTCCGTTTTCGACATCCTGATGCGTGCCCCCTGCAGAATATTCAGCGCCAGATTGATTTCATCCGCCGGCTCCAGGGTGGTTTCAAGCGAAATCATATCACCTATGCCGTCCGAAAACAGCGTGCCGGCCTGGACTGCGCTCTGGATGATGACTGAAAGCCTGTCCCGTTCAGTGCTGCGGAATCGCGCCACAACGGGTACGCGGAGCCCGAGCCGAAGGCATTCAGCAACCAGCTTTCTGGTGGCATAGAGGCCGGTATCGGAAAGGACCGAAAGGAATATCCGATCGGCAGAAATCGAGCGGGCTTTCCCGGCAAGTATCCCAAGCACGCCTGCGGGAGCAGCAATACTTGAAGAGTTGTGGATGAATGAAAATTCAACAGCCGGACGACCGATGAGGGCAAGCCGATTAATCAGCTCTTTGGGAAGCATTTCCTCTTCTGCAATGTCGAGCCTGACCTTGGCAACCTTTTTCTTGAGAAGCTCTGTAAACAGACCGGTGTCGGCCGTGGAAGCATTCACCCGACCAGCGGCGGAGCCAAGACGCTGAAGAAGAGAGTTCAGAGCCTGAAGGTCTTCGGGGCTCTGGACTGAAACTGACACAAACTCAGAGCAGAGGGCCCCTTCGCCGAGCTCGGGACGAAGCCGCAGCAGAGCCTCAGCCAAGATGCCATCAAGGTCGGAAAGCGATGTCTGCAGCATAGTTTCAACCGGAGGAGGTGCATCGCCGCCAACCGGAATGCCTGCCAGTTCCACGGATGTGGAGAGCCTGCGGGCATAACTGAAGGGAGTGAACGGAGCGGGACCCTCGTCATTTCCCCCGTTCTTTCCTTTCCGGTCGCCTTCCAGCAGATGCTTGAGGGGAAGATGCGCCCGCTCGCCCTTTACCAAATGAAAATCGTTGTATTTTTTGACAATGGCGAAGCCGACAGGAACCTCGTTGACGGGGTCTTCAGTAAGGGAGACCCGAATGGTGTCGCCCAAGCCGTCTTCAAGAAGTGCCCCGATTCCCATAGCCGACTTGACCCGCCCTTCATCACCATCCCCAGCCTCGGTCACGCCGAGATGGAGCGGATAGGCGTAGCGGAGCTCACTGTCGGCCCGCTCCACAAGCAGTCTGTACGCCTGAATCATTACCCGCACATTGGAGGACTTCATGGAAAAGAGAATGTCGTGGTAACCCGCATCTTCAGCCATTCTGGCAAACTCAAGTGCTGCTTCCACCATACCATCGGGCGAGTTCCCCCTGCGGCTGACAATACGGTCGGAGAGTGAGCCGTGGTTGGTGCCAATGCGCATGGAAACCCCGAGCTTGCGAGCTTTTTCAACCAGGGGGAGAAACTCGCTTCTCACATGCTCCAGCTCGTCGCGGTACTCCTCATCCGTATAGTCTTCACCGGACGATTTCTTTGAGCGGGAGGCATAGTTGCCCGGGTTGATGCGGATGTTCTCAACAAATTCCACTGCCTTCATGGCGGCACGGGCTGAAAAATGGATATCAGCAACAAGCGGAGTATTAATGCCTTCCCCGCGGAGCCGGTCGCGGATAAGGCGAAGGCTATCAGCATCTTTTTCCGTCGGAACGGTCAGCCGTATGATTTCGCACCCGGCCAAGGAGAGGCGGCGGCACTGCGCCACAGTGGCCTCAACATCAGCCGTATGAGTGTTGGTCATCGACTCAACCCTGATGGGCTGATACCCCCCAAGCGAAATGGAGCCAAATAAAACTTCACGGGTCAAGCGACGGCGGTACTGGTACATATCCCTTGCTGGTTTTCCCCGGCAGCCTCAACTGAGGCGGATCCGTTATTTTTTGATAATGTAAAGCCTCTCCCCCTCGCGGCGAAAATTATAGCGCTCACGAGCGGCTTTCTCAACGCTGTCGGGATTGCCGACATTGCGAATGCGGAGCTCATTCTCCACCATCCTCCGCTCTGCCTGCGCCTGAACATCAAGAAGGCGGCGGTTTTCCGCCTCCATTGATGCCCGCCGCCACAAACCATAATCGTCAAAGAGCATCACGGCAGCCACAATCACCACAGCCACAATCGCAATCAGCTTTTTCGGATTAGAGCGGACATATTCCCAAACCCTCTGGATGATGGCATTCAAGGTTCCCAACGCTCCCGGTCTTTAGACCCTGAATGCTTTTGCTGCCGGGTAGACGGCCTGAGCACCAAGCTCTTCCTCAATGCGGAGAAGTTCATTGTACTTTGCCATGCGGTCGCTACGCGACATGCTGCCGGTTTTGATCTGGCCGGCATTGGTAGCTACGGCAATCTGGGCGATGGTGCTGTCTTCGGTTTCACCGCTGCGGTGGCTTATAACGGCGGTATAGCCGTTGCGTCTTGCAAGATCGATAGCCTCAAGGGTTTCGGTGAGGGTCCCTATCTGGTTGACTTTCACAAGGATGGAGTTTCCAACCTTCTTTTCAATTCCCTCGGCAAGACGCAGACTGTTGGTGACGAAAAGGTCATCACCAACAAGCTGAACGCGTGAGCCAATCTTGTCGGTCAGCATCTTCCAGCCAGCCCAGTCATCCTCGGCCATGCCGTCCTCAATGGAAATGATCGGGTAGTCGTTCGACCATTTCTCCCAGTATGCGGCCATCTCCTCTGAAGAGAGCTCACGCTTGTCGGACTTCTTGAAAACATATTTTTTCTTGTCGGCATCATAAAACTCGGAGCTTGCCGGATCAAGAGCAATCATCACCTGGCCGTCACCCAAACCACCTTTCGATGCAGGGGAACCGGCTTTGTAGCCTGCCTTGCCGATAGCCTCCACAACAAGCTCAATAGCCTCTTCGTTGGAGGTGAGGTTAGGGGCAAAACCGCCTTCGTCACCAACAGCGGTGGAGAGACCGCGGCTTTTGAGAAGAGCCTTGAGAGCATGGAAAATTTCGGCACCACAGCGAAGGGCGTCGGAGTAGGCATTGAAGCCAATGGGCATAATCATGAATTCCTGGAAATCGACGGTATTGTCGGCATGTGCGCCGCCGTTGATCACATTCATCATGGGTACGGGAAGCGTATTGGCCATGGTGCCGCCAATGTACCGGTAGAGCGACATACCGGAATATTCAGCACCGGCCTTGGCGCATGCCATTGAAACACCAAGCAGCGCATTGGCGCCCAGTTTCGATTTGTTCGGGGTACCATCAAGCTCAAGCAGCATGCGGTCAATCTCTTCCTGCTCCGTTACCAACATCCCTTTCAGCCCTTCGTCGATAATGGCATTCACATTTTCCACAGCCTTCAGAACCCCCTTGCCCAAATACACGGAAGTGTCGCCATCGCGAAGTTCCACAGCCTCATGCACTCCGGTTGAAGCTCCGCTCGGCACTGCAGCACGGCCGAATGAGCTTTCAGTGTAGACATCGACTTCAACAGTCGGATTGCCTCGTGAATCGAGTATCTGACGGGCATGGATCTTGCGAATTATAGGCATGTTTCCTGGTAATTTGATTGTTTCCTAGGGCAGTTTTTCAAAACAAAAATATATCCTTTTTCCGATGCAATTCACCCCCCGGATGGAAGCAAAAAGCTCTTTTTTTTGTTAATTTTCATTTAGGACAGTTTTACACACCATTCCATAAAAAGGAGCCCACCATGCAGCCAGCAGAGCCCACCGAGATACGGAACATCGTCATCACCGGCCATGCCGGATGCGGCAAAACAATTCTCACCGAGTCGCTTGCCCTCACCATGGGGCTCATCACCCGGGCAGGAAGCATTGAGGAGGGCAACACACTCTCCGACTACTCGACAGATGAAATTGCACGGAAACACAGCCTGAACAGCAGTCTTATCAACGGCATCTGGAAGGGCTGCAAAATCAACATTATCGACACCCCCGGCCTTCTCGACTTCCACGGTGATGTGAAGTCGGCCATGCGCGTAGCCGACACGGTGCTTGTGGCGGTCAACGCCTCAACCGGAGTTGAGGTTGGGACTGACGCAATCTGGGACTATACGAAGGAGTACTACAAACCGACAGCCTTTGTCATTACAAAACTCGATGCCGACCGCACAGCATTCGGCGACACTATCGGTGAGCTGCAGGAGCATTTCGGCCATCTGGTCACCCCGATACAGTTTCCGGCCGAAGAGGGCCCCGGACACCACATCCTTATTGATGTGCTCCTCATGAAACAGCTTAAGTTCAACCCCGACAAACCCGGCAGCATGACGGTGTCGGACATCCCCGACCTCTACCTGAAACGAGCCGAATCACTCCATCAGCAGCTTGTTGAAGCGGTTGCCGAGACTGATGAGGAGCTGATGGAGCACTTTTTCGAAGAGGGGACCCTCACCGAAGACGAACTCCGCGCAGGCATTAAAACAGCTCTGGTATCGAGAACTTTTTTCCCTGTGTTCTGCACTTCCCCGCTCCATCTCATTGGTACAGAGCGGCTGCTGAACGCCGTTGTGAACCTTTTCCCTTCCCCGATAGAACGAGGCCCCGAACACTCGCTCTGCCAGTCGAGCGAGAGCGAACAACTGCTTGAGCCCGACCCGAAGGGGCCGACAGTCGCCTTTATTTTTAAGACAATGAGCGAACCAAGAGTGGGAGAGGTCTCCTACCTGCGGGTCTATTCAGGCCATCTCGAATCCGGCCATGAGCTGCAGGATGTTCCTTCTGGACAGATGGAAAAACCCGGACAGGTGTTCACCATGATTGGAGAGAAACGGCTTCCTGTCGACAGCCTTCTGGCCGGCGACATTGGAATGGTGGTAAAACTGAAGGGCGCACATACCAATGACACCCTTGCCGACAAAGGAACGAACTGCCGAATCAGCCCCATTGTTTTTCCCGAGCCGGTGCTTGCCACGGCCATTGTTCCTGTGGCGCAGGGAGACGAGGAGAAGATTTCTTCAGGGCTTCACCACCTCCATGAAGAGGACCCCAGCTTCAGCATTGGCCACTCGGTGGAGTTCAACCAGACCATTCTGAAAACACAGGGGGAAACCCATCTCGACATCATTCTCAGCCGTCTGCAGGAGAAATTCAATGTGAAGGTTGAAACGGCCCCTGTAAGGATGCCCTACCGCGAAACCATCCGCACCTCCGCCTCTGCACAGGGACGCCACAAAAAACAGTCCGGAGGACGGGGTCAGTACGGCGATGTATGGCTTCGGCTTGAGCCTTTAGCCCGCAACAGTGGCTTTGCGTTTGCCAGCGAAGTGGTCGGCGGGGTGGTTCCAACCCGCTATATACCGGCCATTGAGAAGGGACTGCGCGAAGCGGTTGTGTCGGGACCGCTCACGGGCTATCCTGTAGTTGACCTGAAAGCGGCAGTTTATGATGGATCTCACCACCCTGTCGACAGCTCAGAAGTTGCGTTCAAAATAGCGGCCGGGCTTGCTTTCAGGGCGGCCATAGAGAAAGCAAAACCGATGCTACTTGAACCCTTTGTTACTGTAGAAGTGCATGCGCCGGAACAGTATACCGGCGAGATAGTAGGCGACATTTCCTCACGAAGGGGAAAAATTCTCGGTATGGAGGCGGATGTGCGGATGCAGATTGTGAAGGCCCAGATGCCCGAAGCCGCAATGCACGACTTCCATCACGCACTTACGCGACTGACGCAGAGCCGGGCGCGATACTCATACTGCTTCAGTCATTATGAGGAAGTACCTGCAGATGTTGCGAGGCAGTTGATTGCAGAAAAAGAGGGCTGAAGACTTCAGAGCGCTCCCAAAAGGGAGCGCAGCTTCAGCCACCATACAATCCAGACCGCCTCGCGAATATTCTGGCGTGTCATTTTAGACTCACCGACAGTACGGTCGACAAAAACGATCGGGATCTCACGAATCGTAAGCCCTTTTTTCCAAACTCTGAAGTTCATTTCAATCTGAAACGAGTACCCTTGGGAACTGACACGCCGAAGATCGACGGCCTCAAGGGTTTCGCGCCGGAAGCATTTGAACCCTCCGGTCGGGTCGGAAACAGGTAAACCGGTAACCAATCGGGTATAGATGCTGGCCATTTTTGAAAGAATCAGGCGACCGAGCGGCCAGTTGACCACATTGACCGTATTGTTCACATATCGTGACCCTATAACGAGATCGGCCGTTTCAGCCTCTTTCAGAAGTGCAGCTATCATGGCAGGATCGTGTGAAAAATCGGCATCCATTTCAAGAATGAACCGGTACCCTTTCTGAAGCGCATACCTGAAACCCGCGCGGTAGGCGGTACCGAGTCCAAGTTTTCCCTCGCGCTCCATAAGCGTAACGGAATCCTGGTGCTGCTGCCGGTCGCGCACAACTTCAGCGGTTCCGTCTGGGGAGCTGTCGTCAATCACAAGAACATCAAGCTCACAATGGTAGAGAGAGTTGAGCGTGTCGAGCATGCGACCTATGTTCCGCGCCTCACAGTAAGTAGGGATTATGACAAGCGAGCTTGCCTCTTCTGTGCCTCTCGCAGCCGAAATTATTTCACTCATAGGTGGCTCAGTGGATAAGGTGCGGAGGCAAAAAAAAAGCATTGCCCGTTATGGACAATGCTTTTACAAATAACAGTGCGTTCGTTTCGCCCTCTTCAGCGTACCTCACGGTGGAAACGGTGGAGAAAACGCAGGTCGAAATCCATTCTTTCAGGAGGCGTGTAGGTAAAGTCGAGCGTCTCGCCTTGAGGAAGAATTTCAAGCAACGCGCCCGATGGGCACTCATCTGCAGAGAAACATGCCGAACATGAAATGCATGCATCCTGATCAATGTAGCAGCGGAAACCGCCCTCCTGCACATCTCCATAGAATTTGTAGCCGATTGCGTTGACCTTTGGCGGACATTTATCAAGGCAGAGACCACAACCTACACAGAGGTTCTCAAGAATAAAATAATGCTTTTTAGCGCGTGGTGCCGCTTTTTTTATTGGCGCCCCTGCTGCAGGAGCCACTTTCGCTGCCGGAGCGGCTGGTTTTGCACCGGGAACGGGTTTCGCTCCAGGAACAGGCTTAGCGCCTGGAGCAGGTTTTGCTCCAGCGGGTGGTTTTGCACCCGGTGCCGGCTTTGGCGCCGCCTTGGCGGCTGGTTTTTTGTAAGGAAGGGCGGACTCCTGAGCAACTCCGCAACGGCCCATATTCACATTAATTGGCTCAAGTCGTGCTTTGCCCGTCTGTTTTGGTGCGGGTACTTTAGGGGCAACAGCTTTCGGAGCAGCGGCTTTCGGTGCGGCCTCTCCGGGACCGGCAGGCTTAGCGGCAACTGCCTTAGGCTCTGCAGCCTTTGGTGCCGGCTTTACTGCAGGCGGCTTTGGTGTTTCCGTCTGTTTTACAGGATCGGCCATCAGAAAACCCTCCTCTTGATTTGCATAAAAATCGTCTGTTGTTCACTTAAGCGGGGCATTCCTGTTGGAGCGGCACTGCCGCTCCAACAGGGTCATGCATCTCAGGCAATCAGTTTCATCAGATAGTCGACAACCTGCGTCAACAGTACCTGTCCACTGACAGCAGCGTCACTTACAGTCGGCGGCAGGGGCGAATCAGTCTGGTAGAATCCGTTGGCGAGAAAGAGGAATACCAGCATGAATGTTCCTCCAAAGTACAGGAATGTACCTGCAAGCTTTGAGTCGGAGATGGTTAGAACCGGGAAACGGAACTGTACATCTCTGTTGAGGAATTTCTTACCCAGCCAGCGAATGGTACGAGTCTGGATATCAGCTCCTTCAAGACGGGATCCACGATCTTCGAACCATACCGCAAAGCTGATAAACCATATAAGGTGACCTATCATCAGAATTGTGGAGAGGTGCGAGCTTGAGAAAATCGTCACGGTCTCTGTCCAGAAGTAATAGAAAATACCCGAGGTGTAGTGGTGCGCAAGGCCAGCCACTGAATCCCACGCTTTGGCATCGGCAGCCGGAACACCATACATCATTGATGCAATCCATGCACCATCAATATACCAGCAGACTGCTGAAAGGCCTTTCACTCCCCAGAGCATTGCAAACCAAAGCTGATCCTGGATGGAAACGCCGCAGGTTCCGCCATACACAGGACCAAGGCAAGGGAACGAGTACGAGTTCTTTTTGAGCCCAAGATCATCCCAGAGAGGCGAGGTATGAGCGAAGAATGCAATACGCACAAGCGCAATAAGCGAGAAGAGCGAACCGGCTACGATAACATGTACCATAACCCAGTCATTAATGCTCGGGTCAGCGAACATCCACTGGAACATCGGCAGAGGCTTCAACCAGTAGAACGACATCATGATGTTGGTGCCGAAAATATTCAGCTCGCAGATGGTATTCCATACGATAACAGCATACACGGAAAGCATAGTGGCAAAACAGAGCGCCATTACTGTTCCGAGAATCTTGACCTGAACTTCCTGGTCGCGGCCCTTGGTGATCCAGATGGATTTGATCTGGTTGTAGAGGCCGTTGAGCTGGATTTTAAGGAGATACTGTCCGCCATGGTAGACACCGGCGAAGACATAGAGCACACCACAGATGATGTGGTTGAAGGCGATCAGGTTAATGACAACCCTCGACATGCCGAACGACTGGCCGTTCTTCGGAAGAATAGCAAAAGGAGCAAACTCAGAGAATTCTTTGCTTCCGGAGACGATTCTGCCTCCCTCCTGAACAAAGTCATAGCTGACCCGGTTGAAGGGCTCGCCATAGAGGTAGAAAACAAGCTTGTCAAGTTCCTGATAGAACGGAGCAAAAGAGGGCTGCTGGAAAGCAACAAAAGCAATAACACCGATGGCAATATTGATGTAGCCGATGGCTGTAAGGTGGACCGAGAACGCCGCCTTCATATCGTCATTGAGGTGAATTGCCGCATTCGGAGGATGGTTCCACCAATAGATTCCAAGAGCAAAGAAGACTGCAAACCACACAAAAGACATGAAGGTCTCTGAATGGACGCTCTGGAAATCAGGAACCGGAGCATAACCGAGTACAAACCACATCAACATACCCCAACCAAGGAACAGCAACGACATGTAAACTGCGTGAGGTCCAAGAGCGTCTTTGTAGGTTTTGGCACTGGTGCCATTGAACACAGCATCTCCGAACTTACCAAGGAAACGGAAGTCGCGGAAGTTGCCTGCGCGGCCCGTAAATGGGTTGGTCAGGTTGTGGGTCCAGTGACGCCATCCACCAAAGAGAAGAATGGAGCCTGAAAGGAAGTGAAATGCAGCCCAGCCGAGAAGATTAGTGGCTGCCTGCTGAAGGTCTGCGGTGTTGGTGCTGTAGGTATCAATGCCGAGCGATACCATCCTGGGCTTTATTGTCAGGTAGAACCAGTTGTCATGGAAGCCGGGGCCACCGCCAAGAAAGGCAGGAAAGACCTGGATTCCGGAGATGTAATAAATGGCCATGAGAAAGCCCAGAACCCCAAGAAGAGCCAGATGACCACCAACGACCTGTTCGTCGTCAATCTTGTCGGTATCAAAAATCTGATACCACTTGGTGGTTCGGGTCTCCGTGCGCTGGAAAAGGAACCGCCTCATTTTGGCAGCATCCTGCTCCTTGATGACGGAGGGCGCTCCGGAAGCGCCGCTGCCTTTGGGAGCAGGAGTATTCCCCTTGGGAGGCGAAACCTTCGCTTTTGGCTCGGCTCCGGCCGGATTCACTTGTTCAGCCATTGTATTTCTCTCCTTTGTTTGAACATATTTCAGGTTGAAGAAACCAAAAAAAGAAACCCGTTCCGCCCTGCCTGCCTTTCACCGGCGCATAGCGCCAAAAAAATCAAAAAAGCAATGAGACTTCTCCGTCTTGCCCCACCAGCTTGCGGGCACCATACAGTAACAATTGCAGCCAAAGGTTGAACTCACCTTTCACAGGCGCAGTAGGGAATAAAATAAGAAAAAAAGTTAAATAATAAATCTTTTTGCTCCGCCATTGCCGGGCTATTGTTTTATTATAAAGCACGAAAGCCCCTGTTTCATGTGTGGAATAGCGAAGCGAGGCGCTGGAAAGAGACCCAAATTGAAGAAACATGACAGCAAACAGAAGGAAAAATATTTTATGACAAGGGAGATTTCATTCAGCAAGCTGTCGGGAGCAGGCAATGACTTTGTGATTATTGACAACCGCGACCGCTCCCTCTTTCTCGACCAATCCGAAATAGCCGCATTGTGCCGGAGAAGGACCGGTATAGGAGCAGACGGACTGATTCTCATTGAACCCTCTCTGTCTGCCGATTTCCTGATGAAGTACCACAATGCCGATGGGCTTGAGGGCAGTATGTGCGGAAACGGCGGGCGGGCGGCTGTCTGGTTTGCCCACGCTGTCGGCGTCCCCTTTGAGCAAGACGGCGGCTGCAGGTTCGAAGCAGGGGGCAATCCCTACCGGGCATGGATTACCGCACCCGAAACCGTTCGCCTCCAGATGCTCGAGCCCAGAGGGTTCCGCAACAACATTGAAACGGAGGAAGGGATCTGTCATTTTGTGGACACTGGCTCCCCGCACGCCATTTTTTATTCAGCCGGACTTGAGGGTGTTGATGTGGTCGGGCGGGGGCGCAAAGTGCGGCATATGACTGATCTTTTCCAGGGGGGGACCAATGTCAACTTCATTGAAATCACCTCTCCCGACAGCCTCAGCCTCCGAACCTTTGAGCGGGGAGTTGAGGATGAAACTCTTGCCTGCGGCACGGGCGCTGTTGCGGCAGCCCTCATGAGCCACCGCCTCGGCATGATTCCCGCTACCACAATACGGGTACGGGTTCGAAGCGGCAACACGCTTGAAGTGCGCTTCAGCGAAAACATGAAAGAGGTCTTTCTTACCGGGCCGGCCCATGTCATTTATCAGGGAACGGTGAGGGTTGGATAAGGGGGGGGCGGTAGCCGGAAAGCGGCATTCGTGATTTGTGAACTTATTGCGCCTGATTTATATTTATCTTCAATGTAGCGGTCAACTCAGACCTGCTCAATTTCTCAATACAAACTTCTAAACGGAGAATATGATTATGGAAAAATGGGTCTGTGTACCGTGCGGTTATGTGTATGATCCCGAAGTCGGCGATCCCGATAGTGGAGTTGCTCCAGGCACCGCCTTTGCGGATATTCCTGATGATTGGGTATGCCCCGTATGCGGTGTAGACAAAACCCTTTTTGAGCTTTATTCTGAATAGAGCAAGGGGTTGAGCCAACACAAAATAAACGAGAAACGCCGCATTTTTGCGGCGTTTCTCGTTTATCGCTCAGGCCAGAGTGCTTGATCAATCAGGAACTGGGGCACCCCCCGGTTCAGTGTATCAAAGGGCTCCACAACTGGCTCCTCCCCCGTTATTTCTCTGTAACGGGGCACCACAACACCGCGACGAACCATAACCTTATAAATTATGGCCGACCGGTTGCGGACATAACGGGTGTTGCCAGTGGGCGACCAGCGAATCGGGTTGGGCAGAACTGCTGCAAGTCGGGAAGACTGCACGGCGCTGAGCTGCCCGGCACTGATACCGTAGTAGTGGCGAGCCGCGGCCTCAATACCAAAAATGCCGTCGCCCCACTCCGCCACATTGAGATAGATTTCAAGAATCCGCCGTTTTGTGAGCGTGCGCTCAATGCGCCATGTCAGAATTGCCTCTTTAATTTTCCGTACCGGATTTTTTGAAGGGGAGAGCCAGAGGTTTTTTGCGAGCTGCTGGCTGATGGTGCTTCCGCCCATCACAACTTTCCGCTCCTTCAGGTTTTTTTCAAGCGCCCGCTCCATAGCCTCATAGTCAAAGCCCTCATGCTGCCAGAACTTGTCGTCTTCAGCAATCAGTACGGCTTTTTGAAGGTTGCCGGAAATTTTTCTCAGCGGCACCCACTTGTGGCTCACTTGCCTGTCGGGCCATCCGGCACTCTTCCAGGCTTTCTGGCGGTACTCCATGAAGGCGGTCCTTTCTGGATTGAGGCTTTCAAGGGCCGAAACATCAGGAAAAACGAAGTAGCGGAGAATGTCGAGAATAAAGACAAGAATGACAAGGGCAGCACTATTTCGGATGAACTTCATTGGCGAATCGGTTTTTTACGGTACATTTTTTTTGGAGCCCCTTGCAACTGCTGCCCTACAGAGGGCAGGAAAAGAAATGTATGACAAAAATCACCAAAACGGAGGAACCTTCAGCCATGAAACACCTTCATATGTTCGTCATTGCGGGAGTGCTTGCTCTCCCTGTTCTGCAGAACGCCGAGGCTGCCAGCACGGAAGGCAGTGCGGTATTCACAAGAAACTGCAGCGTCTGCCACACCTTCAACCCGCCCCCGAAAACCGCCCCCCCGATTGGGCCGATAGCCGGACAGTATCACCGAAAGTTCACCTCAAAAGCTGAGGGCGTGGACTATATGGTGAACTTCCTCAAAACTCCCTCCAAAGAAAAATCCATAATGCCGGCTGGCGCCATAGAACGATTCGGCCTCATGCCGCCGATGGCTGGCCTCAGCGAGGAAGATCTGAAGGCTGTTGCCGGATGGGTATGGGATCAGCCGTGGGGAGGAACAGGACAGGGAACAGGAAAAAGCAAAAAGCAGCAGGGGAACGGGGATTGCCAGTAAGCACTCCTTCACAGGATACAACAGAAAGAGCCCGGAACTCTGTCCGGGCTCATAATCTTCCATAGTGCCCTTGGGCAGACTCGAACTGCCGGCCCACAGTTTAGGAAACTGTTGCTCTATCCACTGAGCTACAAGGGCGTAATCATAAGGGGGTGAATTTAGCACCTTTGCCCCAAAGAAACAAGCCTCACGCGGGCTACCTGCGGCCGAACATATGGTCGAGCTGGTTGAGCGTCATTTTGATGATAACCGGACGGCCATGCGGGCAGCAGTAGGGGTCGCGGGTGGCAAACAGGCTGTCTATCAGCGAACGCATTTCCTGGAGCGAGAGCTTCTGACCAGTCATAATTGCATTGCGGCATGAGTATGATTTTGCCAGATTATCGCGCTTTTCCAGCTTGAGCTTTGAGGCGTTCTCCCTGTATTCGGCAATCATGTCCTGCAGAATGGTCACTTCGCTTCCGGGCCGTACATCCTGCGGAACCCCCTCAATCATCACCGTTCGGTTTCCAAACATGCTGAGGTTGAAGCCGAGGCGGTAGAGATCGCCCCGAATCTCTTCAAAAATCTCCCAGTCCCATGGCGGGAACTCAACCTTCTGGGGGAAAAGCAGCTGCTGGGAATTGGGAACACTGGTTTCCATCACCTCAACAGCCCGTTCATAGAGCACGCGCTCGTGGGCTACATGCTGATCAATTATCATCAGACCGGTCTTGATCTGGCAGATCAGGTATTTGTTATGCAGCTGCCAGATTTTCACATCGGTCTCGGCTCCCACAGCAAGAACAACATCCTCATTCACGCCTGAACCCTGCAACGGAGCCACACCCTCAAGGCCTGGCAGAGGTTCCGGCGGAGAAAACAGCTGTTCCTGAAAGCCGGAAGGAAGTTCCTGCGGGAGCCGCCGGGAGCTGAAAGCCCCTTCACGGTAGTTGCTGTAGAGTTCTTCCTTGGTCACCGCCGGCTCCGGCACACCCTGAAATGCAATGGAGCGGGGGGCAAAGGGCTCGTCGGGGGAAAGTGGCACAGCGCCCGGCTGAAGGTCGGGAGAAAAGTCGTACGAACGCACCGCCCGCTTGATAACCGGGTAGAACATGGAGCGGACGCTTCGTTCATCCTCAAAGCGGACTTCCAGCTTTGCCGGGTGTACATTCACATCAAGGCGGGAGGGGTCCATCTCAAGAAAAAGCAGCGCAAAGGGGGCCTGGCGTTCAACGAGCAGTTCGCCGTATGCCTGCTGGAGCGCCTGCTGAAGCATCCTATTCTGGATAAGGCGACGGTTGATGAAAAAGTACTGGTCGAGACGGCGGCGTTTCTGCAGTGCGGGTCGGCCTATGAATCCCCGAATGGAGACGAAGTCGTTCTCCTCCGTAACGGGAACAAGACTCTCGGCAAAGCCTGTTCCGTAAAAGAAATCGAGCCGTTCGCTGAGGTCCGGAGTCCTGAAGTTGAAGAGCTCTTCACCGTCATTGACCATCTGCCATGAAATATCAGGGCAGGCAAGAACAAGTGAACGGACGAGTTCATAAATATGGCCGTACTCTGTGGCGTTCGATTTAAGGAATTTGCGGCGGGCGGGAACATTGTAAAAAAGGTTGCGGACGCTGATGGCAGTTCCCCGTTCCCCCTGCACCTGGGACTCTTCAAGAAGCACACCGCCTTCATAGCGGAAATTGAGGGCAAGAGGGCTTCCCTCAACTGCTGTTCTGAGTTCAAAATGCGATACCGATGAAATGCTGGCCAGTGCCTCCCCCCTGAAACCGAGGGTAGCCAGAGCGTCAAGGTCTTCAACCTCCCTGATTTTACTGGTCGCAAACCGCTCTACAGAAAGCAACGCATCGGCTCGGTCCATCCCCCGGCCATTATCAACAATCCGGACAAGCTCTTTGCCCGCATCGCTTATGCTGACGCTTATACGGTCGGCACCGGCGTCAATTGCGTTTTCCAGCAATTCCTTTACAACCGAAACCGGCCGCTGAACCACCTCACCGGCGGAAATTTTATTGGCTACACTTTCGGGCAGCCGGGCAATACCTGCCATTCTTCTCTCTCCTGAATAAAACAATCGCTTTCCAACTTATGGGCACATAGTATTAATAACCTGCCCTTTTCTCCGAAGAAATCCGCCATATTTTTTACTCTGGCGAAGAGCCCGACAACCGAAGCGACTCCCAGAGCATCCTGAGCGCTGCCTGGCTGAAACGGAGCTTGTTCTGAAGTCTGTCGCCATGCATGAAAAGAAGGGTTGACTCAACATGCGGCCCTTCGGACCCCGGAGTGCGACGCGCAAGCCCAAGAGCAAGCATGCCAACAGGCTTGTCGGGGGTTGCGCCTCCGGGCCCGGCTATGCCGGTAGTGGCAAGGGCCACACCCGCACCGCTCCGCTGCAGGCAACCCATGGCCATGGCCCGGGCAGCCTCCTGGCTGACGGCCCCGAATGCATCAAGCAGATTGCGGCTGACGCCGAGCTGCTCCTCTTTGGCGGCGTTGCTGTAGACAATGAATCCGCCGGTAAAAACTTCCGAAGAACCCGCCACATCGGTGATTCGGCTTGCTACCAATCCGCCCGTGCAAGACTCGGCAACGGCAAGCGTTGCCCCCCGCCTACGGAGCATGGCAATAATGGTCTCCTCAAGGCTCTCTTTCCCGACGGCATAAACAAAACCCTCTGCAAGATGGCTGATGGCCCCGGCAACGGCAAGGTTGTCCTCTTCAGCCTTCTCCCTGGCGTCAGCAAAAGTACTGACTATCACATCCACCCCGGCGCCATGGGGAAGGTAGGCAACGGTAGTCCCTTCAGGAAGGGAGTCCTCCACAGAGACTATCATCTCTGCAAGCGTTGATTCGCCGATACCAATTGTCTTGACAGGGGTATGGATAATTGTGGCGCCCGACCGGGCCCTGACCCAGGGCAGAACGAAGCGTTCCATCATCGCCTGCATCTCTACAGGAACACCGGGCATAAGCACCAGATGACGGCCAGTGAAGCGGGGGCCGCAGTTAATGATCATGCCGGCTGCCGTCCCTTTAGTGTTAGGCATGGCCTCCGACCCCTCAAGCACCATTGCCTGACTCTGCATCAGCTCCGTCATCTCCCGACCTCTGGAAGCAACTCTCAACTCGACCTCACGAAGAGATGCGCCATCAAGCCTCAACCCCCGGCCGAGAAGCTGCTGCAGGGCATTGCGGGTGCGGTCATCGCGCGTTGGGCCCAGCCCCCCGGTCACCAGAACCAGTTCGCTCCGGCCGAGCGCTTCGGCCAGCACCTCCTGCATTTCGTCCTCAAGGTCGGAACAGGCCGTAATCCTTCTGACAGGAACGCCCTCAAGCGACAGCATCGCAGACATTTCCGCTGCATTGGTATTGACGCGAAGCCCCTTGAGCAGCTCGTCGCCTATGGAAACAATTTCAGCCTGCATCATGTTGCCCGTGCTCCCGCTAAACAAGATAGCCGGCAAGGCGAAGGATGTCGGCAAAAACGCCCCCGGCGGTCACCTCTCCTCCGGCACCGGGCCCTTTCACCACAAGCGGAGTATCGAAGTAGCGATCGGTTGTGAACACAACCATATTTTCCGAGCCGTTGAGCCCTGCGAGCGGACTTGAGAGAGGAACCTGCCTGACGCCGATTGTGGCCTTTCCGTCACGGATTTCGCCGGTATAGGAGATGGTCATTCCCTCCAGAGCAGCCTTTTCCATTGCTTCTGCGTACCCTCCATCAACCTCTCCGAGGCGCTCAAGAAACTCTTCAGTAGGCATCTCTCCCCGAAGCGCTTCAGGAACAAGGCTTTCACACACCACATCACTGTATTCAAGCTCGTAGCCGAGCTCCCGTCCAAGAATCAGAAACTTCCGGGCAAAATCAGCGCCCGACAGGTCGTCGCGAGGATCAGGCTCCGTAAACCCGGCCTCTTTCGCACGCCGCACAATTTCGCTGAACCGCCCTCCGCCGCGAAGTTCGTTAAAAATGAAACTGAGGGTACCCGAAAGGACCCCCTCGATGCAGCGAATCCGATCACCGCTGTTTTTCAAGTCGTTCAGGGTATTGATGATGGGGAGTCCGGCTCCCACATTGGTCTCGTAAAGGAAACGCGCCGTGCTTTGCCGCTCGGCCTCCCTGATTGAGGAATAGAGCGGCCACGGGCCGGCCATGCCGAGCTTGTTGGCTGTGGCAACGGAAATATTCGAATGGAGCAACTCGGGATAAAGAGCAGCCACATCCGCCGACGCAGTGCAGTCAACAAAAATGGTGTTGTGAAGGTTCTTCTCTCTGATGAAGTCCAAATACCCCCCAATTCCCTCAAAGCCTTCACGGGAACGAAGCGCATCCTGCCACCCTTCAAGGTCAATCCCCCCTTCGGCGTAGGCGATGCTCCTGGTATTGGCCATGCCGGCCACCACAAGATCAAGGTTCAGCTCCTCAGAGAGAGTCCTCCGGTGTGCACCTATCTGGCCTATCAGGCTTTTGGCAATGGTGCCGGTACCGGCCAGAAAAAGATGAACCTTGCGGCGCGAGAGGAAAAACGACTCGTGAATGCAGTTGAGTGCTTTGTCTTCATTGTGGCTTTCAACAACGGTGGAAATGTTCATCTCGTTGGCCCCCTGGGCAACGGCGATAACATTGATTCCGTTTTTACCAAGTGTTTCGAACAGTTTGGCCGAAACGCCGGGGTGCCCCGACATATTGTTTCCCACGACGGCAATCATGCAGAGATTCCTGCGGACAGCAATGGAGTCTATCTGTCGGGCGGCTATTTCCGAATGGAACTCCTCTTCAAGAACGGAGCGTGCCCCTGCTGCCTGCGCCGGGCTGATGGCAAGGCTGATGGACTGCTCACTGGAGGCTTGGGAAATAAAAATAATGTTGATCCGGTGCCGTGCCAGGCAGGTGAAGAGACGCGAAGCAATGCCTGGAACCCCAACCATGCCACTGCCAGAAAGACTCAGGAGCGCCACCTTGTTGATGGAAGTTAGACCGGTAACCTGCCGACGGCGGGTTGCGTCGCCCTTCACCTCACCCTCTACCCGTGTTCCGGGAGCTGAGGGGTTGAACGCGTTCTTGATGACAATGGGTATCTTGGCCTTCATGGCGGGCTGCACCGCAAGCGGGTGAAGAATTCTGGCTCCGGCATGGGAGAGCTCCATCGCCTCCGTGTAGCTTATGTAGGGAAGCACGCAGGCATCAGGAACCCGCTTGGGGTCGGCGCTGAAAAATCCGTCGACATCGGTCCATATCCAAACCTCGCTGGCTTCAAGCGCAGCTGCAAGAATGGTTGCTGTATAGTCGGAACCGCCACGGCCAAGGGTTGTCAGGAGGCCATCGGGAGAGGCCGCTATATATCCCGTTACCACAGGAAGTTCGCCTTCGGGCGAGAGACGGGCCATAATTTTCTCCTTACTCAAAGCCAAATCAACCCTAGCCTCAAGGGAGGCGGCTTCAGTCACAATCAGTTCGCGGCCATCAACCCTCGCAGCGGAAATGCCAGAGCGGTTCAGCCATGCGGAAACAATCAGCGCCGAGAGTCGCTCGCCGAAGCTCTGCACCATTGCTGAACTCCTGTCGGAGAGTTCGCGGAGCAGAAAAATACCATGAAGAATGTCGTGAAGCTCGTCAAGTTCACTCTGTGCCTCCTCCGAAAGCTCACGGGGAGGATTCGAAGAAAACAGTTCATCAATAATACCGAGATGAAGCTTTTCAAGCTCAGCGGCGAGCGCACGGTACCCTGCGTCCCCGCTGCTTGCCCTGTTAGCGGTGTCAAGCAGACGGTCCGTCACCCCTTTCAGGGCCGACACAACAACAACAATCCTCTCATGCTTCAGTGCATCGGCAATACTCTCCGACACCTTCCTGATCCGGTCGGCCGAACAGAGTGAGGCCCCCCCGAACTTATATATTTTCATGCTCCCTCAATACCTTTGTTGCAAGGGGCTTTGCCCCTCTAAAAAATTGAAAAAAGAAGTTCAGCCATTTAAGCCTAAAAAACAAATCTCTCTTAGCCTGCACTTCCCCATTTGGCGACACAGAACGGCCAACACCAAAAAAAAGCGCCCTGTAACGAGCGCTTTCAGTAAACAAGAGTCGGAAGTGAAGAGGGCTCAGTTCTGCAGTGCGTCCGCCCCACCCACAATTTCACTCAGCTCTTTTGTAATAGCCGCCTGCCTTGCGCGGTTATAGCTGATGTTAAGATTCCGGAGAAGCTCCTTTGCGTTTTCGGTAGCCGAATCCATGGCAGTCATCCTTGCAGCCTGCTCAGCGGCATTGGACTCCAGCATCATTCTCCACACCTGGGTGTTGAGATGCTTCGGTACCAGCTCGCTTATGATGGCGGCAGGTGAGGGCTCATAAATATAGTCGCCTCCAGCCTCACCCTCTGCCCCTTCACTGCTGATGGGAAGAAGCACTTCAGCTTTCAGCACCGGCGCAAGCACCGACTTGAACTCGTTGTAAACCACAATGACTCGATCTACCTCACCCTTGAGGTACATGGACGATGCTGTTTCAGCAATCTCCTGGGCGGTGGAAAAATCAAGGTTCTGGAATACAGAAGGATACCCTTTCAGGATGCTGTATCCGCGTTTGCGGAAAAAGTCGAAACCACGGGTTCCTGCGCAAATCATGCTGAGCTTGCCCGCGGCATTCAATTCACCGTACTCTTCATTGATTGCTTTCTGGGCAACCTTGATGATGTTGGTGTTGAAGCCACCGCAAAGCCCCCTGTCAGAGGTAATCAGAATCACCAGTGCACCACGGACCCCAGAGCGCCCGGAAAGCATTGGATTTTCTGAAGTATCAACCTTTGAAGAAAGCGATCCGAGCATTTCGCTGAGCTTTGCGGCATAGGGGCGGGCCATGATTGCCCTCTCCTGTGCCCGCCTCAGCTTGGCAGCGGCAACCATTTTCATGGCCTTGGTCACCTGCTGCGTGGAAGTCACACCCTTGATTCGAACTCGTATATCCTTTAATGTAGGCATGTAGTACGGGTCGTTAATGAATTATCGTAAATACCCCTGCACCCGAAAAATCAGGCCTTTACCTTCTCATTGAAGGTGGGAATGAATTTGGCCGCGGCCTCTTTCAGTCCGTTTACCGTATCCGGCTCGAGCGATCCCTTCTCCACAATGGATTTCAGGATTTCAGGATGCTTCAATTCAAGCATGGCAAGGAACTCCGCTTCAAACTTCCTGATGTGGTCAACGGCAACAGCGTCAAGAAGACCCTGAGTACCAAGGAAGATGATGGCAACCTGCTTTTCAACAGGCATCGGAATGTACTGGCCCTGTTTGAGGATTTCAACCAGGCGGGCACCGCGGTCAAGCTGCGCCTTGGTGGTTTTGTCGAGATCGGAACCAAATTTGGAGAAGGCTTCAAGCTCACGGAACTGCGCAAGATCGAGACGCAGGGTACCGGCAACTTTTTTCATTGCCTTGATCTGAGCCGCACCGCCAACACGCGATACCGAAATGCCGACATTGATTGCAGGACGCTGGCCGCTGTTGAAAAGGTTCGACTCAAGAAAAATCTGACCATCGGTGATGGAAATCACATTGGTCGGAATATATGCCGACACATCGCCCGCCTGAGTCTCAATGATCGGGAGCGCCGTGAGGCTTCCGCCGGCCTTGACCATAGGCTTGAGATCCTCGGGAAGATCGTTCATTTTTTTGGCGACTTCAATGTCGTCCGTGATCTTTGCGGCTCTTTCAAGCAGACGGGAATGTAGGAAGAACACATCGCCAGGGTAGGCTTCGCGTCCCGGCGGACGGCGGAGCAGGAGAGAGAGCTGACGGTAGGCTACAGCCTGTTTAGAAAGATCGTCATAAATGACCAGCGCGTGACGGCCGGTATCACGGAAATATTCTCCAAGGGCGGCACCTGAAAACGGAGCAATGAACTGCAGCGGCGCAGGATCGGAAGCGGTTGCAGAAATGACTGTGGTGTACTCCATTGCACCGTGCTTCTCAAGGGTGTCGACCACCTGAGCGACAGTTGAGCCTTTCAGGCCAATGGCAACATAGATACAGTATACCCCTTTGCCTTTCTGGTTGATGATTGTGTCGAGCGCAACAGCGGTTTTGCCTGTCTGGCGGTCACCGATGATGAGCTCACGCTGACCACGGCCAATCGGAATCATTGAGTCAATTGCCTTGAGGCCGGTCTGAAGCGGTTCGTGTACCGATTTGCGGTAAATGACACCGGGAGCCCTGCGCTCAAGAGGAAGGCGGATGCTGGTTTCAATGGAACCCTTGCCGTCAATGGGCTCGCCGAGAGGGTCGATAACCCTGCCGAGCATCGCCTCGCCAACCGGAATAGAGGCAAGAATGCCTGTCCGTCTTACAGTATCGCCCTCTTTCACGGCATTCGAAGCGCCGAACATAACAGCGCCAACATTGTCTTCTTCAAGGTTCAGGGCCATACCCATAATGTTGTGGGGGAACTCCAGCAGTTCGCCTGCAGCTGCTTTTAACAACCCGTACACACGGGCTATACCGTCACCAACCTGCAGCACGGTTCCCACATCATAAACTTCCGCTTCGGACTCAAAGCCGGCAAGCTGCTTGCGAAGTATGGATGAAACTTCATCAGGCCTGACTGTTGTAGACATATGTTATTCCGCTTGGTATGTTAAGAAAAGAGAAAGATTCTGCTTACCTTCTTTGAAATCAGGCGGGGGCTCTTACCTTTCCGAAAATAAAAGCCAAATTTAACGAAAAGCTTTTAGTTATTCAAGCACTCTCTCTCAATTGGGCAGCTAAGTTTTTCCACAGTCCTAGCGGGCTTGCAACTGCAGGAATTCTGCATCTCTCGAATACGGTATGAAAACAGTCAGGGGATTCGCCTCAGCAACCGTCGGAAATGTGGCCTGCGGTTTTGATGTACTCGGTTTTGCCATTACAGAGCCGGGAGATGAGGTCATCCTCACCCGTTCAGAGCGCAAACACACGGGATGCCCCGTCACCATATCATCCATTTCGGGCGATGGTGGCAAACTGCCGCTCGACCCCCGGAAAAACACTTCGAGCTTCGTTGTCCTGAAATTTCTTGAGTACATCCGTACCCACAAGGAGCAGGACTGCACAGGGCATATTTCACTTGAGCTAAAAAAACACCTGCCGCTCAGCAGCGGAATGGGAAGCAGTGCCGCCAGTGCCGCCGCCGCACTTGCTGCAGCCAATGAACTTCTGGGACGGCCCTGCACCAAAATGGAGCTGGTACACTTCGCAATTGAAGGGGAACGGGTCGCTTGCGGCTCAGCCCATGCCGACAATGCCGCTCCGGCAATTCTGGGCAACTTCGTTCTCATCAGAAGCTACAACCCGCTGGACCTCATTGTCATTCCTCCGCCCGAAAGGCTCTTCTGCTCGCTGGTTCACCCGCATACTGAACTGAGAACCTCGTTTGCCCGCTCAGTACTGCCGACCGACATCACCCTGAAGGACGCAACGCGCCAATGGGGCAATGTAGGAGCACTGGTTGCCGGACTGCTCACTTCCGATTACGACCTTGTCGGCCGCTCGCTGGTTGATGTGGTGGCCGAACCAAAACGGGCCCCGCTTATCCCCGGGTTTGCAGATGTCAAAGAGGCCGCGCTCCAGGCCGGCGCACTTGGCTGCAGCATTGCCGGCTCCGGCCCCTCCATCTTCGCCTTTTCCGACTCCCGCGACACGGCCACCTCGGTCGGCAAAGCCATGCAGCAGGCTTTTCTCGCCTCCAAAAAGCCCCTCAAATCGGACATGTGGGTGTCGCCGATATGCAGGGAAGGGGCTCGAATCCTCTGAAACGCTCCAATATCTGAACTTATTACCTGTCAATGATATACTTCAGCACCAGCAAATCTTCTACGCCGGTCTCCATAAAACGGGCCACCCTTGAGGGACTGGCCCCTGACGGCGGCCTCTATGTTCCCTCCCAAATCCCGACATTTTCACCTGGCGAGCTTTCGCTTCTTGAAGGGGCCCGTTTCAGCGATATTGCTCTGGCCATCGCAAAAAAATTCATCGGGGGGGAAATCTCCCCCATTGTGCTGCAGGATCTGGTTACTGCCTGTTACGATTTTCCCACTCCCATCGTGTCTCTTGACGAGTCAACCTTTGTTGAAGAGCTCTTCCATGGCCCAACTTTGGCGTTCAAGGATTACGGCGCCCGCTTTCTCGGCCGCCTGACAGGCCAGTTCGCCGCCGAGGACCACCGCCTGATTACCGTGCTTGTGGCAACTTCTGGCGATACCGGCAGCGCTGTGGCATCGGGCTTTCACGGAATTCCCAATACCCGCGTTGTCATTCTTTACCCTTCAGGCAAGGTGAGCCGGCTTCAGGAGCAGCAGCTCACAACTGCCGGCGGCAATGTGCATGCCCTTGAAGTACGGGGCGACTTTGACGACTGCCAGAGGCTGGTCAAAGAGGCATTCGTTGACCCTGAACTCAGAAAGCGCCACACATTAACCTCCGCAAACTCCATCAACATTGCCCGCCTCATCCCCCAGTCGTTCTACTACGCATGGGCAACGCTTGAGCTGAAAAGGGCGCACGGACTTGAAAACCCCGTTTTCTCCGTACCAAGCGGCAACTACGGAAACCTCACGGCCGGCGTGCTGGCAAAGAGGATGGGATTCCCTATTGGCCACTTCATAGCCGCCTCCAACGCAAACGACAGCGTCACCCGCTATCTTGAAGAAGGACGCTACGAGCCGCGCCCAACGAAAAGAACCCTGTCAACTGCCATGGATGTAGGCAACCCGAGCAACTTCGCCCGACTCCGCCATTTCTACGGTGAAAGCCGTGAGGCCATGGCTGCCGACATTACAGGAATCAGCGTCACCGATGAGGAGACAATAGAAACAATCCGCAAGGCGAGAGAACGGTTTGGTTATCTCATGGATCCCCATACTGCAGTTGGTTGCCGCGCCCTTGAAAAGTACCGGGAAAGCACCCGAAGCAGCAGCCCCGGTGTTGTGCTCTCCACTGCGCACCCGGCAAAATTCCTTGAGGCAATTACAGGAGCCCTTCAGGAGGAGGTTGAGGTTCCCGAGAGGCTCAGCTGCCTGCTCAGCCTCCAAAAAGAGGCAACCCTCATAAACCCTGACTTCCAGGAACTCTCACTGTTCCTCAATGGGCTTGACAACTGAACCATGAATGTAAGAACCCTCCTTTTCTTCCTGATTCTCATTCCAATCATGTTCCTTGGTTTGATTGCAGGGCTCATACTCAATGCAATTGATGGTACCGGCGACCGTTTCCATAAAATCGCCATTCTGTGGGGCAGGTTCAGCGCATGGGTGTTCGGTATAGAAGTAACGAAGGAAGGCGAAGAGAACTACCGCCCTGGAGGAAGCTATCTGGTGGTAAGCAACCATGCCGGCATGGCTGACATACCACTTCTTTTAGGGTGGATGAATCTCAATCTGCGGTTCGTAGCAAAAGAGGAGCTGGGGAAAATACCGCTCCTGGGATGGGCGCTCAAAAGCGGCGGGTATGTTATGATAAAGCGGGGGCAAAACCGGGAAGCACTCAAAAGCCTGCTGGCAGCGGCAGAAGTAATTAAAAGCGGACGGTCGGTGCACATCTTCCCAGAGGGAACCCGCTCGGAAACGGGCGAACTCCTCCCCTTCAAACGGGGAGCCTTTCTGGTTGCCAAGAAAGCTGACGCAGAGATTCTGCCCGTCACAATCGTAGGCAGCCACCTCATCACCCCGAAAAAAAGCCTCGCCATCAATAAGGGAAAAGTCCGTATCATTATCGGAAAACCCCTCCGCACCTCCGACTTCCCCGATGTGGAATCCCTCATGGAGGCCACACGAAGCATAATAGAAGCAAACATGTAGAGAGACGATCCCTATGCTACATGGCGCGGTAGAGGTTGATCATCTCTATGGCGGTCAGTGCTGCGTCGAAGCCTTTGTTACCTGCTTTGGTTCCTGCGCGCTCAATAGCCTGCTCAATGTTCTCTGTGGTCAGCACGCCAAATGCGATGGGGATGCCGGTTTCAAGCGCAGCCTGCGCAATTCCTTTGGTAGCCTCAGCAGCAATCACATCAAAATGGGGAGTTGAGCCGCGGATAATTGCTCCAAGAGTGACAACAGCGTCATACTTCCCGGTAAGAGCAACCTTCTTGGCTACCATCGGCAGCTCAAATGCTCCGGGGCAGCGATAGATAGCAATGTTCTCTTCCGAACCACCATGGCGGCGGATGCAGTCAAGAGCTCCTTCAACAAGTTTCTGACCGATGAAGTCGTTGAAACGCGACACAACAAGGGCTATACGGGCATCCTGAGCACCGAGGTCTCCTTCAATCTGTTTGATCTGCATTGGGAATGAATGTTTATGATTATAGGGAGGGGGGGCAGTAACCGAGCATCCTCTCCACAAGGTCTATGATGACATGGCCGATGGCAATATGGCACTCCTGCACCCGGTCGGCCGAGCCGGAATGCGGCACAATAATCTCAATATCTGCTTTGCCTTTCATGGCACCGCCCTCACCACCAAGCAAGGCGAGAGTGTTCATTGCGCGGGCCCGGGCAGCATCAAAAGCGTTCAGTACGCTCTGGCTGTTGCCGCTTGTGCTGATGCCCACAAGGAGGTCGCCGCTGTGGCCATAAGCCTCAACAAGGCGGGCAAAAACGGCGTCGTAGCCAAGGTCGTTTGCTCCTGCAGTAAGGGCCATGCTGTCGCTTGAAAGGGCAATTGCCGCCAGTGCAGGACGCTCTACGCTGCTGCGGTAGCGGATAGTCAGTTCGGTTGCAAGATGCTGCGCATCAGCTGCACTGCCCCCGTTCCCGCAAAAAAGCACCCGTCCTCCCCCGTCAAAAGTTTCAGCCATCAGCCTGGCCATGGCAACAATCACCGCGCTGTTTTCACGGGCAACGCGCTCCTTGAGGCGTGCGCTGTAAAGCATGGTATCAAGAACCATCTCCTCATAAGGCGGCCTATCGTCAAGCCGGCAACCGCACCCGGTTTTTTTTTCCATTACCAATTTCTGTCTTGTCGTTTACAGGCGCTCACCTCCCCCGCCCAACCAAATGTACTCGAAGAATATAGTGAAAAGATTGCGTGCAAGGAAAGAGCCCCACCCTACTCTTCCGGGGGCCGGAGCGCGGTGCCGCAGAAGCGGCAGAAACGGGAATCTTCAGGGTGGGAGGCCGAGGGGCAGTTGGGGCAGTATGCGCTTTTTCTGCCCTCACGGCGAAGGGCCGACATTTCGGAAGTGACAATGCCTGTAGGGACGGCAATGACGCTGTAGCCAGTTATCATCAAGAGAGCGGCCAGCACCCTGCCGATGGGGGTCTGGGGAGAAATGTCGCCGTAACCCACCGTTGTTACCGTAACAATGGCCCAGTAAATTCCCTCAGGAATGCTCCGAAATCCATTCTCCTCACCCTCTATCATATACATAAGACCGCCAACAATGCTCGCCAGCACAAACACGAAAAAAAGAAAGACAAAAATCTTGCGGGCGGAAGCCGTAATGGAGTCCCTCACGAAGTTTGCCTCTTTGACATACTGCATCAGCTTCAGCAGCCTGAAAATGCGAAGCACCCTGAAAAAGCGGATCACCAGAAGGTACTGGGTACCGGGAATAAAGAGGCTGAGCCAGGTCGGGAAAATGGAAAGCACATCAATGATGCCAAAAAAACTGCGCATATAGCGGGGAGCACTCTTTGCAGTGTAGATGCGCAGAAGGTACTCAATGCTGAAAAGGAAGGTGAAAAACCACTCAAGCCGAAGAAAGAGTGGGCCATAGAGGGCATGGAGCTCGCCTACGCTGTCCAGCATAACAATGAGCACGCTGCAGGAAATGGCAACAATCAGCGCCAGGTCAAAAGTTTTTGCGGGCTGGGTATCATAATCAAAAATGATATGCCGGAGCCGCTGCCTCAATGTGGATTGTTCTTTCATGGCTCTAAAATAAAAACTCCACCCTTCTCTTGGAAGCGGCGGAGTTTTTTATTGAAATCAGCAGTCAAACGATGCCCCTTTAGTGGTACTTGGCACTCTCTTCCTTGACGAACTCAACCAGCAGCTTCAGGTTGGCAGGGTCAACATCGGGCAGAATACCGTGGCCGAGGTTGAACACATGGCCTGAATTAGCGGTATGCTGTCCGAACTGCTTGAGAATCTTGGCAGCCTCAGCCTTGATTTTCTCAGGTGTACCGTAGAGAACCGTCGGATCCATGTTGCCCTGAAGGCAGACGCGGTCGCCGAGGATTGTGCGGGCTTTGGCAATGTCAATGCCCCAGCCGAGTCCTACAGCATCGCAGCCGATTGCGGCAATCTCATCAAGAATGGTGTTGCAGTCTTTGGAGAAAACAATAACCGGAATATCGGGATATTTGGTCTTCAGCGCCTGCACATTCTCTTTGATGTAGGGAAGGGCGAACTCGCGGTAGTCGTCCTCGGAGAGGGCGCTTGCCCATGAGTCAAAAATCTGGATAGCATCGGCTCCGGCCTCAACCTGTGCACAGACATAGTCGGAAATGACGCTTGAAATCTTGCTGAGAAGCATGTGGGCCATTTTGGGCTCACGGAACATCATTTTCTTGGCAAATGCGTAATTCTTGGAACCGCCGCCTTCCACGGCGTAGGTGAAGAGGGTCCATGCGGCACCGGAGAAACCGATGAGCGGAACGCGGTTGTCAAGCTCTTTTTTGGTCAGACGGATGGCGTCAAGCACATAGCCAAGTTTGTCGTGAACTTCGGGTACGCTGAGGCGGTCGATATCAACCTGCGAACGGATCGGGGGGCTGAGTTTTATTCCTTTGGATTCAATAATCTCCACATTCATGCCCATAGCCTCGTTGATGACGAGAATGTCGGAAAAGATGATTGCGGCATCCACACCCATCAATTCAACCGGCTGAATGGTTACCTCAGCAGCAAGCTCAGGGGTTTTGCAGAGTGTCAGGAAGTCGGTTTTTTCGCGAATGGCGCGATATTCAGGAAGATAGCGACCGGCCTGACGCATGACCCAGATAGGCGTTCTGGAGCATGGCTGTCTTTTTAATGCCCGGAGAAAGAGATCGTTTTTGAGCATGGAGTGCAAAAGTTTGAATGTTGAACAAAACTGGATTGCCCCTAGAGCAATATGAACACGAAAATGTACGCTTTTTTAACCATTGTTAAAAGCGACTCGCCCCCCCTTCAGGTAACGATATGGCGCTTGACGCCGAGCTCCTTGGCAGTGTAGCCAAGCGCGAGTCCTACCATTTCAGAAAGGTGCAGCACGGGAATGGAGCTATGTATATCAGCCTGCTTGAGCGCTTTTGCCTGATAGCCGTCAAGAACAGTATGGCAGAGAGGGCACGGCGTTACAATGAAATCGGCTTTCTCGTCAATTGCCTCACCGAGAGCTTCGGCGGCAACACTGAGCGACTCTTCTTCGGCCACCAAGAGAGTGTGGAAACCGCAGCATCGGTTCTTGTGCGTATAGGGTATGGTGCTTCCGCCAAGAGCCACTACAAGCTGATCGAGTGAAGTTGGATCAAGCGGGTCATCTTTTCCCAGAACCGTTGAGGGTCGAAGGATATGGCAGCCATAGAACGGCGCAATACGGTACTTGTTGAGCGGAACCTTCACTTTTGACTTGATTGTCTCAAGCCCCACATCTTCAATAAGAACCCAGAGCAGGTGACGCACCTCTGAGGTACCCCGGTACTCAAGCCCTTCTGCTTTGAGAATTTCATTGACCTCTGCCCGCAGTTCCGCTGAAGCGTCGAGCTTCTTTTTGGCAGTGCGTATGGTCATTAGGCATGTGTTGCAGGAAACAACGAGGTCTATCCCCATTTTTTCAGCATGCGCAATGTTTCTGGCGTTGACCAATGCAAAATGCTTCGGGCTGACATAGTCAAGGTTACTTCCACCGCAGCATGTGCTTTCGTGGAGATGCACCAACTCAATCCCGAGATCTTTCTCCCAGAGCGATATCGAACGGTCAAGCTCTTTGGTCATCGACTCGTTGATGCAACTCAGGTAATATGCATATCTCTTCATCCGGTACTTCCCCCCAATTATTTGTTGTGAGTCTTGTGGTCCTGTTTGACATGTTCCGACATCTCCTTGAACTCCGCACGAAACTGCTTGATGCCCTTTGAGGGTTTGACAAGCGGCGGGGGCGGGGGGGTACGGCGCTTCAGAATCATTTTCACCGCCATCGGCAGAAGGTTCTTGACGGTCCAGGCAACACCGTTGGTACGGAACGGCAGGGTTGCCTCAACAAGCTTGCCCTTCTTGCTGATATCCGTCATGAAGGCCTCGGCATGCTTTGAACCGGCAGTGTCTTTCATGCCGCGGCTCTCAATGGCATCTTCACGAATACCGTGAATGGCATCCATAATGGGAATGTTTTTCACACAGGTTTCCTGGCATCGGTAGCAATGGGTGCAGTCCCACACGCCGTGGTCCTGAACCAGTTCAGCAAGCCGTATGTCGTGAATACCGTCACGGCTGTCGGCGTTCATGCGGTATGACTTCAGAAGAACCGCCGGTGAAACATATTCTTTGTTCGCACGCAGAATGCTGCACTCGGAAACGCACGATGCGCAAAGGATGCAGTCGGTCGCCTTGTCGTAACGGTGAAACTCCTCCTCGGAAACAAGAAACTCTTTTTTACCCATCTCGGCTTCCGGCATGGTGGAATCAACCCAATTGGAGTACTGTTTCATTTTGGCGACAAGAGGATCCATATCAACAATGAGATCCTTGATGAGAGGCATGTTGCGAAGCGGCTCAATTTTGATGATCCCCTCTTCGCGGCATTTCGACAGTTCGTCCCACACCTGCGTGGTGCAGGCAAGCTTGGATATGCCGTTGATGCGCATGCCACAGGATCCGCAGATACCTGCCTGGCAGAAAACGCGGTAGCTGATGGAGGCGTCAATATTCTCCTTAATGTAGTTCAGCGCACGAAGCACTGTGATACCGCGTTCAACAGGAATGGTATAGTCATCGTAATAGGGCTTGCTGTCCACCTGAGGGTTGAGTCGGAAAACCCGCAGGGTCACATCCCTCTTTCCTTCAATATGCTGGTCTGCTGCTACAGTCATGAGCTGAATTAATTAATAAGTTCTTTCCTGGAGTTCATAGCGGCCCATTGTCACCGCTTTTTCGCCAAGCGCAAGTTTTCCGCCCTCAAGAGTTGCAAGGGTATGCTTGTGCCACTTCGCGTCATCACGGTTCGGGAAATCGGTGCGGGTATGTGAGCCACGGCTCTCTTCCCGGGCATACGCCCCAGCGGCAACGGTTTCCGACAGATCAAGCATGTTGCGAAGCTCAAGAACCTGCAGGAGGTTGGTATTGAACACATCACTGGTGTCAAACACCCTGACCTTCTTGAACCTCTCCCGAAGCTCCTCAATATCCGAAATACCTTTCTGCAGCAGCGAGGATTCGCGGTAGATGCCAACATTGTTGCCAAGCGTCTGGCCAAGCTCTTCACGCAGCGCTCCGTATCGTTCAAAATGTCCACCCGGCTTCATGTAGCCACGGATTTCTTCGGCAGATTCCCGCACCTCTTCTTCGGAGATGTTCCCCGGTTCAAAGTTCCGGGCTTCTTCCGCTGCGGTATGGCCAGCAATGCGCCCGAACACCAGAATGTCGAGCAGCGAGTTGCCGCCGAGGCGGTTGGCGCCATGTACAGAAACACATGCACATTCGCCTGCAGCATAAACGCCCTCCATCACAGTGCGGCCGAAGTTGTCGGTATCAATGCCACCCATGGAGTAGTGGGCCGTCGGGCGGATGGGAATCGGCTCTTCGATAGGGTCGACGCCCTCAAAGTACATAGACATTTCGCGAATCTGCGGCAGGCGCGACTTGATGAGGTCGGCTCCCAGATGGGTAAGGTCCAGGTGCATGTATTTGCCAGCCGGGCTATCGAAGCCCCGTCCTTCAAGAATTTCTGTTTCAACGGAACGGGAGACGAGGTCGCGAGGTCCAAGCTCCATTTTTTCAGGTGCATATCGCGCCATGAAGCGCTCGCCAAGGCTGTTGACCAGATAACCGCCCTCTCCCCTGGCTCCTTCCGTCACCAGAAGACCGCTCTTGCGCAGACCGGTTGGGTGGAACTGGACAAACTCCATGTCTTTTAGGGGAATGCCTGCACGGTAGGCAATGGCCTGTCCGTCGCCGGAGTTGCCCGCAGCGTTGCTTGAGCGGTTCCAGTACATTTTGGCATAACCGCCGGTGGCAAAAATGACAGTTCTGGCTGAGAATCCCTCAATTTTGCCCGTCTTGATATCCATGGCGATGAGTCCCTTCATCCGGCTTCCCGAAACCGAGAGGTTCAGTGCGAAGTACTCATTGAAAAAAACAACGCCGTTCTTGAGGCACTGTTCGTAAAGGGTCTGGAGAATGGTGTGACCTGTCTTGTCGGCGCAGTAGCAGCAACGGGGCCGGCCGGCACCGCCGAATGGGCGCTGGGCAATGGTTTTGTCATCCAGGCGCGACCACGGGGTTCCCATGTTGTCGAGCTCACGGATGATTTTCGGCGCTTCGGAACAGAGAATGTCAACAGCGTCCTGATCAGCCAGATAGTCGCTCCCCTTGATGGTGTCGAAAATGTGCATTTCAACGGTGTCGTCCTTCGCCTTGTTGGCGAGGGCGGCATTGGCGCCTCCCTGAGCGGCCGATGTGTGCGAACGGTTGGGATATACTTTTGAAAGAACGGCGATCTTCAGTGACGGATTGGTTTTCATCGCCTCCATGGCTGCGTAAAGACCGCCCCCTCCTCCACCGACAATAATGATATCAAATGGTTTCATTCGCTCAAGTCTCATTTAAGGGCCTGCAGCGCAGGCGCACTGATTTAAATAAGAGGGCGCGGCTGCAGCGGAGCCCCCGGTATAGGATGAAGGGAGTCCCCCCTGTTACAGGGCGACATGGTCGTCATGGGCGGGAAGCTCTTCAACGGCATGAAGCACATCGGTCATATTGAGCACGCCAACCACCTTGTTGCTATCCATTACGGTAAGGCGGCGGACATTGGTGCGCTTCATCATGCGCAGCGCGTACTTGATCCGGAGGCTTGGGTTGATGCTGATGACGGGCTTGCTCATAATCTGGAAGACCGGGGTGTTCCAGGGATCGCGATGGACATCTTCGCCGGGGTCAATCACCTTGCTGAGAATGTCTTTTTCAGTGATGACACCGTAACAGTCGTCTTCGTTGCGCGGCTCAACGATAAGGCCGCTCTCGCCGCTTTTTTTCATAATCTGCAAAGCTTCGGCAACAGTGCAGCTGCCCTTGATCTTGGCAAAATCCTTCTGCATGAGAGCCGAAACGGGCAGGGTCCGTAGGGTGATAAGCTGGTCCATAGGTGACAACAGGGTTACTGTGAGTGGATAAAAAAACGCCGGACGGGCCGAAAACTGGTCTTCCCACGGTGCCGGCTATAGTGAATGCAAATGGCAAGAGGCGGGCTCACCAAACCACCAAAAGGGGAAAAATAGAACAAATAATGTAAGCAAAAGCGAGCTGATTCACAAAAGAGAGCGCCCATAACGCTCTGAGGATTACGCCACATTCACCCGAGAGTCGACTTTTCAGACGATTCCGTGCTCCCGCTTGTATGCTGCCCAGTTTTGCTTAAGGTCAAGAAAAACAATGAAATTGGGTTGCATGAGAACGGGGTTGGATGCGCACTCGGTGCCTATGTTGGACAATGGACGGACGCCGTAATCGTGGCCCGGCCAAACCCGCGTTGCGGGTAGGAGCGTCATGAGTTTCTGGTGCAGGGCATTGTAGGGGGTGATGGCTTCCGCATCCGTCGATGTGCCGCTAACCTTGCCCACAAACAGAGTGTCGCCGGTGAAGAGCGCGTCGCCGAAAAGGATACAGATGGAGTCGAGGGTAGGGCCCGGAGTGTGGATGAGGGTGAAGCTGCCGTTGCCGAGCGGAAAACGGGCACCGTCCTCAACCTTTATGCCGGAGTCAGGACATGTGCTGCCAAAAAGGAGTGGTTCAAAACCCCTCAGACGCCGTATGTCGTCGTTGCCACAGATATGGTCCGGGTGGCCGTGGGTTGAAAACGAGTATCGTATCCTGTATCCGGCCTCAAAGGCGGCCCGGACAATACCTTCGGGACTATATGAGGGGGCAACAATGAAGGCCTCACGGCTCCGAGGGTCGGCGGCGAGGTAACCGAAGTTCCTGTCGCCACCGGTCCGAAACTGTTCAACCCGCTGCATCATTCAAACGCCCTCAGCCGAATTTTTCAACATTCATAAGGAACGCCCGCGCGGGGAAATCCTTGTCAACGGCTATGGGGTTCTTCTCCAGCTCCGCCATAATCTCTTCAGCCTTGGAGGCATCAAGAATGGCAAAGCATAGTGATGAGTAGGTACCAAGACTCTCGTCGGAGGGCCACCAGGACATGCTCTCCATCTCACTGCGCTGGCAGTTGCATCCACGGATGGCTATGTTTGAGAACATATGGACACGGTACTGCTGGAACAGCTTCCGAACCTGGGGGCGGGTCTCTTCGTGACCCATGATAGCGAGAAACTTCATAATTCTCTCTCTGTGTGGTTAATTGGATTTCTTTTCTGCCATGTAGTACACAAGCGGTACAACCACAAGCGTCAGCGCTGTGGAGAGCACACCGCCCCAGATCATTGAGATGGCAAGACCCTGGAAAATCGGGTCGAACAGCATCACAACGGAACCTATAACCACCGCACCCGAGGTAAGGATGATCGGACGGGTACGCACCGCTGCGGACTCGATGATTGCCTGCTTGAGCACTGCGCCCTCGTTCCTGCGAATCTGTATGAAGTCAATCAGCAGAACAGAGTTACGGACCATAATACCGGCAAGGGCAATCATGCCTATCATGCTGGTGGCAGTGAAGAACGCACCGTGAATCCAGTGGCCAGGAATGATGCCAACCAGACTGAGCGGAATTGCAATCATCATGATGAGCGGCGTCTTGAACGACTGGAACCAACCGACAATCAGGAGATAAATGATAACCAGCACAACGGCAAACGCTGTTCCAAGATCGCGGAACACCTCAAAGGTAATCTGCCACTCACCATCCCACTTCATGGCGGGCTTTGATTCGGTATCAGGAACCGAGGTGTAGAGCGGACTAATGGAAAATCCGCCGGGCATTTCAAGCTGCTCGATCTTCTTGTCCATTTCAAGCATGGCGTACACCGGGCTTTCGGTAATCCCGGCTACATCGGCCGTCACATACACAACATCATGCAGGTCCTTGCGGTAGATGCTCTTGTCCTGAACGGTTTTTTCAATAGTCACCAGCTCCGAAAGAGGAATCATCTCACCCGCACGCAGGCGGCTGGTCATGGAACCCATGCCCTGCGACTGCACGAAAATTTCGGAAAGATCCTTGAGTGATGTTCTGTCTGCCTTCGGGAGACGCAGATGTATAGCAACCTGCTCGAGGTCAGGCTGGCCGTGCAACACACCTACATCCATGCCGGCAACCGACATGCGAAGCGTCTGGGTAACCTGCTCAACGCTGACGCCACGGGATGCAGCCTTCACCTGGTCAACCTGGAGTTCGTAGACCTTCTGGTCATCCTCAACAAGCCAATCCACATCAACAACTCCGGGGGTTTCCGCAAAGATCTCCTTGATCTTGCGGGCAAGATCGATGCGCTCTTTCTCCGTCGGGCCGTATATCTCGGCGACAAGAGTGGAGAGGACCGGAGGGCCCGGGGGAATTTCAACAATCTTGGCGTTTGCACCATATTTTTCACCGATTTCATGCACTCCTGCGCGCACCTTTTTGGCAATGTCGTGGCTCTGCTCGCTGCGGCGCCCTTTGTCAATCAGGTTTACCTGCACATCGGCCATATTGTCGCTGCGGCGGAGGTAGTAGTGGCGCACGAGACCGTTAAAGTTGATCGGGGCATTGGTTCCCGAATAGTACTGGCAGCTCTCAACTTCGGGCACAGTACCGAGGTAAACGGAAATCTCCTTCGCCACGCGGCCGGTCTCTTCAAGGGCCGTGCCTTCGGGCATGTCAATGATAACCTGGAACTCGTTCTTGTTGTCGAAGGGAAGCATCTTCATCTGTACGGCCTTCAGCGGCACAAGGGCAATGGCGCCCAGAAGCATGAGGGCAACCACTCCGAAAGCCATCCAGCGCTTCAGTGCGCTGTCGATGAGAGGCGAAAGAATGGAGTTGAATACCCTGTAATACGGGGTTTTGGTGATGTCATACTCTTCATGCCCGCCGTCCTCAACTTTCAGCAGCCTGTAGGAAAGCCACGGTGTGGCGATGAGGGCAACGAGGAGCGAGAAAATCATAGCCAGCGATGCACCGATGGGCATCGGGCTCATGTAAGGGCCCATAAGGCCGGAAACGAATATCATCGGAAGAACTGCAGCAATAACCGTAAAGGTTGCCAGAATGGTCGGGTTGCCAACCTCGCTGACCGCGGTGATGGCGGCCTGAAGTTTCGGTTGCCGTTTCATGGCGAAGTGCCTGTGGATGTTCTCGGCTATGATGATGGAGTCATCAACCACAATACCGGTAACAAATATGAGCGCAAAAAGCGTCACCCGGTTCAGGGAGTAGTCGAAAAGGAAATAGACAAGCAGGGTCAGCGCAAAAGTGATTGGCACCGACATGAAGTTGACAAGCGCGCCTCTCCATCCAAGGAAGAAGCCGACAACAATAGTCACCGCCACAACAGCGATGCTGAGGTGCTCGAGGAGGGTGAAAACCTTTTCGGTTGCGGTTTCACCGTAGTTGCGGGTTTCGGTGACCGTGATGCTTTCGGGAATCACATTGCCCTCCAGCTGGTCAACCCTTGCCACCACCTTGCCGGCAAGGACGCTGGCATCAGTCCCCTTGCGCTTTGCAACCGTCAGGGTGACGGCGGGGTACTCGCCCTCGGGCATACCTTCGGGAGCAGCGGCGCCCCAGGTAAGGAAGTTGTAGTTGTCGACTTCTTCCGCACCATCAACTACTGTGGCCACATCGCGCACATACACCGGCGAGCCGCCATACACACCAACAACCACACTGCCAACATCCCCTGCGCTCTCAAGGAACTTTCCGGTGCGGACAATGACCTCACGGTTCATGCTGGTGAAATCGCCCGAAGTGATTTGGCTGTTTGCCGACTGAATCTGCCGCATGATCTGTGGGGCGCTTACATTGTAGCGGAGCAGCTTGTCCTTGTCGAGCAGAATGCGAACCTGGCGTTTCAGTCCGCCCTTGATTTCGACATCGCCGATATTGGGGATTTTCTTGAGCTCATCCGCCACTTCAACTGCGACTTTGCGTAGCTGGAACGGATCGGTGTCTTTGCCCCAAAAGGTGAGGTTCAGTACGGGAACATCGTCAATGGATACCTTCTTCATGAGCGGCATCTGGACGCCTGCGGGCATTTTGTCCATGTTCTTCATGAGCGTAGCCCAGAGCTTCACCATACTCTCTTCGGTGTTGGCGCCCACATCGTAACGGACGGTCACCACCGCGAAATCGGGCATGGAAGTCGAATAGACATAGTCGACGCCCTGTATTTCCGTAAGGGTGCGCTCAAAAGGCTTGGCCACCCGCTCCTCAATCTCGGAGGGTGCTGCGCCGGGGTAGGGGATGAAGATGTCGACCATCGGTACGACAATCTGCGGCTCCTCCTCCCTCGGGGTCATGAATGTAGCAATGACGCCCACAAGGAGCGACGCCACCATCAGGAGGGGCGTTATCTTCGAATTGATGAACTGTTTGGCGATTTTGCCGGCAATGCCTTCATTCATTTGGACTGATCCTCCTCTGTCACAGCCTGACGCTTGGTTACTGCTACTCCTTCATGCAATGCCGGATCACAGGACCCGACAACAAGTTCTCCCTCGCTCAAACCAGCGAGAACGATTACTCTTCCATCAACGGCATGTCCAACGCTGATCCAGCGGGTTTCAAGGCGATCATTCGGTCCAACGACGAACACGCCGGCCATGGCTCCCTCATGGAATACAGCACCTTCGGGGATCGACAGATACCCTCCATTGCCAGCCCCCTCCACAACTCTGACGGGCACAATGCCCGATACGACAACCGTGTCTGTAGCCGGGACGGTTTGCGCCTTTTGGGACGCCTCGTGGCCGCTGCAACCTGCAAAAAGCAGGGCGAGCAACGCCGCGGGAAGAATATGGGTCTTTTTCAGTGACATATCTTTCAATGGTTTACCGTTGCAGTTGCCCTGAAGCCTTGATTATTTCGCCCCGTAATAGGTCAGTTCGCTTTTCGCTACACAATAATCGTATTTCGCCTGGTTCAGCCTCATTTTGGCGTAGGTGTAGGCGCCCTCCCTCATAAGAATTTCAAAGGTCATAGCCTTACCGGTGCGGTACTGCTCACCGATGTAGTCGAGACTCACTTTTGCCTCTTCGAGCGACTGACCTGCAACCGCTACACGCGCTTTCGCGGTTTTCATTGAACGGAGAGCCTTGGCAACCTCGGCAGCACTGTTGCTCTTTGCGGCTTCATAGCTGTAACGGGCCTCGCGTTCGCGGGCCTTCGCCTCCTGTACCTTTCCTGAAATGGCCATGCCGTCGAAAATATCCCACTGCATGCTCATCCCCACCGTCCAGCTCGAACCGTCCTTGTCGAAATCGGCAGTGTGGTGGTCAGCACGGGCGAATGCATTGAGGCGGGGGATGCGGCCGGCACGGGCCATGTCGCCCTGCTTTTCAGCCAGCTGGCGGTAGGCATCCATCGCCTTGAGATCAGAACGGCTTCCGTTCACCGCGTAAGCATCTGCCGAGGGCATCACTGCGTCCACTGCAAGGGGGGTACCGGCAGGCTCTATCAGAACATCAGGTTCCAGATTAAGCAGAACACGAAGACCATCCACAGCATTCTTCACCCCATCTTCAAGCATCATTTTCTGCTCGCGGAGCTCAGCTAGGCGAACATCGGTGGAAAGTTTGTCTGATTTCGGAAGCATGCCTGCCCGGTAAGCCTTATCGGCCTCGGTGCTGTGGCGCTGCATGGTGGAAATAGACTCATTGACGGCAGTAATGTTGCGCCGGGCAAGCATCAGTCCGTAATAGGCCTGGCTGACATATAAGTCAATGGTCTCTTCGGTGCGAGCCGTCATGTACTGCTCGGCAACTTTTGCCTTTTTAGCCATGCCACGACCGATCGTTGCGTCACGATTGAAAATGGGCTGCATCAACTGCAGCGAGGTATTGAAGTCGCTGATGGGATCCGGATTGTTCAGAGCTTCGACCACGAAATCGACTGGAGGGTTGGCAATATTCTGCTGCAACTTACCGACCAGCACTGCGCCCGCGTCATTGGTGCGAAAATAGGTCTCGGAAAAGGTAAGGGAAGGCAGGTAGGACTTGCGGCTCTGCACAATCCTCCCTTCTGCCTGCTCCACGCGGCTTTTAGCCGCCTTGATCGTATTATTGTTCTCGCGGGCCATGGAAATGGCGTCCGGGAGGGAAAGTTTCAGCGTCTTCGGTGCGGCCTCTGCCCCTAAAGGGGTGGAGAGGGAAGCCGCAACCAGAACAGCGGTCATCGCCTTGAATACCTTCATCGTGTATTACTGTTTGGAAATCAGTTTGAGAATCTTTTCAACATTTTTTGAGTCGTCGTGACTCATGCACTCTTTGAGATTGCGCTCAAGCACCAGAGAGAATGTATTGCTAAGAGCGGCCTTGGCTGCCAGGAACTGCGTGATGACCTTTTCGCAGGATTCGCCCCGCTCCAGCATTCTTATGAGGCCGTCTACCTGGCCTCCCATTTTTTTCAGCCTCAGTATCACATCATTATCCATGGTATCTCCCGGGTTATCCGATACAAGCGCAACACTTGCAGTTCTTGATACCCATACCCAGTACGGGTATCAAGAATACAAAAAAAGAGGTAAACGCAAAACCCACCAACCCCAAAAAGCTCAGTCCTCTTTCCCACCCTCACCAGTCTCCTCCTCAAGCTCGGTTGAACTGCAGCAGATATCTCCCTGCACCTGGGAGAGCATGCTTTCGGTGGCCTGCTGCATGACTTGCGACATTACCGTTTCAGTCATGAACTTCAGTATTCCCTCAGGCATCAAGTTCAGCGGGAACGAAAGCGTGAAGTCAAGAACGATGTCGGTTTCAAAGTGGACCTCGGTCCGACCCTCGGCGAGATGGTAGAGGCAGATTTTCGAATCAGTCCGACCCACGAAGGCGTTTTCCTCGTCGGGAATATGCGAGTCATCGGGCACCTCAGCGCTTACCCACCGAATGCATCGACCCGTTGAGCCGTCGGGGGCCTCGCCGGTATGCGGTGAATCGAGATTCCCATCATCCTCTATCTGGCGCACAAAAAACACTGCCGTGATGGGGTTGTTCCTCGGGTCGTTGACCTGGAACACCCATTTGTAAATATCACTGCCGGGAATAAAGACAACATGCGTACAGTATGGGTTGCAACGGATGATTCTTTCGTGGTCCGAAAAATACACGGTCGAGTCGCGCAGGCATGACTCGAGAACAATCTTAAGCTTGCTTTTTCCAATAACTTCCATAAGTCAAACACAACAAAAAATGATGTAAACCTCATGCACTGTAGAGCTATAAACCACAGCTGAAATTGAAGAGTTCCCCGCCCTCTTCAGGTGTTGACCACACAACGCCCCAACACACTGAAAAGCCATTATGGCGAGCCGACATTCCGCTTGCTCCGCTCAAAAAAAAGCATTAACTTATAAATTAATAATTAAGAAACCAGTCGGGAACCGATTCACCACAATTTTCAGGTCAATCTGCCCGCTTCTGATTTCCATAAACACTTAGCCTCTTTTCCCAACAACTCAAAAACAAAAAGCATCATGGCAAACGGAACAACTCCCGACATCAGCGGCGCAATCAACACACTTGTTGAAACTGCCGGCAAACTGATTCAGCTTCAGCTTGACTGCATGAAAAACAGCCTCAACCTGATCACAGGTGCAGCAGAACCCCTCGGCAAAGCCGTCACCGACCTGACCAGCTCCATTGCAGACACTGCTTCTCAGGCCATTCAGAGTGTTTCCGCCTCTATCGCACCGAAAAAGTAAGCACGCTGACCTCTTCAAAGGCACCTTATGCAATTGACGCATAGGGTGCCTTTTTTTTTGAGGGAGGCTCGAACAGCCCACAGAAATGACGACTGAAGACTCCATCCGAATCCTCTCAGAGAGAGCAGGACTCACGCCAACCACCATTGTTCCCATTCAGGGAGATGCATCCGGCCGCCGCTATTTCAGGGTTTTAGGCGAGGGTGCATCGCTGATAGGTTGCCATGACCCAGCATTTGCCTCGCTTCCACGCCCAGAAGCCTACCCATTTCTTCTGATGCAGCGCCTCCTCTCGTCCAACGCCATCAGAGTTCCTGAAGTCATTGCTTTTGACCCCCAGAGCGCCACACTCCTGCTTGAGGACTGCGGAAACCTGCTGCTTCAGAACGCAGCCAAAAATCTGGCGCCCGACACCGTCACCGACCTCTACCACGCCTCCGTCGACACGATGATCCTGATCCAGTCGCTGAAGGGGAACAGGAACAATCTTCCGTTTTCCCACTCCTTTGACAGGGAAAAACTGATGTTCGAGTTTGATTTTTTCATCGAACACGCACTTCTCGATTACTTCAGAGAGACATTCAATCCCGGAAAGACTGGGGCCCTGCGCAGAGAGTTCGAAACCATTGCCGAGAAGCTGGTTATCCCCGATCGCTTTGTTCCGAACCATCGTGATTATCACAGCCGAAATATTCTGATACACAGCGGAACTCCCGTCATCATCGACTTTCAAGACGCCCGGATGGGCTTGGCGCAGTATGACGCAGCCTCCCTCCTGCGCGACTCCTACATCCGCCTCGACGACCCGCTTCGCGATGAACTGCAAATCCGCCACCACCAGGGGCTCACAGAGCGGGGAATCTCAAAGGAAGGATTTGACGAGTATCTCTATTATTTCGACCTCTCCTCCTTCCAGCGCAGCATCAAGGCAATTGGGACCTTCTGTTTTCAAACCACGAAACTCGGCAAACCGAGGTTTGAGCACTCTATTCCACCCACCCTCTCGTCTCTTCAGGAGTGCAGCGGGGAACACCCGGAGCTGAAAAAAGCCATGACGCTTCTGGCTCCCCTGTTCGGAGATCACAGCTGATGAAAGCATTTGTTCTTGCCGCCGGGTTCGGTACCCGCCTCCGCCCGCTGACCGACCACCTTCCCAAGCCGCTTGTACCGGTGCTGAACATTCCCGGGCTGTTCTACACCTTCGCACTTCTCAAAGAGGCCGGCATAACGGAAATCATCTGCAACATCCACCACCACGCCGACGACATTCGACACCATATTGAAACAACCAGCCTTCCGGACCTGAAGATCACCTTTTCGGTGGAACCCGAGATTCTTGGCACCGGAGGAGGACTGAAGCACTGCGAACCCCTGCTCGGGGATGAGGATTTCCTGCTGGTCAACAGCGACATCATCACCAACATTGATTTCCGGGAGCTCATCACCACCCACCTTCGCTCCGGCCTTCTGGGGACGCTCTGCCTCCACCCAACACCCGAGGCAGCCTCCATCGGAACGGTTGGAGTGAAGGAGGGTCTTGTTTGCGACTTTGCCAACCGTAGGGGAACCGGCCTCATCTCCTCCTTCATTTATACAGGAAGCGCAGTGTTCAGTCCGGAGATTTTCAGGCATCTGAAAAGCGGGTTTTCAGGAATCGTAGAAACCGGATTCAATAGACTGCTCGAACGGCGGCAGCTTGGATATTATGAGCATAAAGGGCTCTGGCACGATATCGGCACACTCGCCAGCTACCGCAACGCAAACCTTGCAGCGGAGGAGATTATCCGCCTTACGGGAACAACAGTACAAGCCGCACTGGGAAAGCCGCCGCACATGATTTCCCCCGAGGCCCTCATCCACCCTTCGGCCGAAATTGAGGGTTCCGTTGTAGGAGCAAGCTGCAGAATAGGGGCCAACTGCCGCATTAAAGGCTCCGTGCTGCTGCCCGGAACAGCCGTGCCAGACGGGACTGTACTCACCAGTGCCGTTATGGACCCATGGAGCTGCACGGCTCCAGAAGACAGGGAAAAAAGTATGGGGGTACAATGACCGTCACAGGACTTGATGTACTCCTCAGCGACCCGAGCAAATGCCATGGGCGCCGGATAGGGCTGATGGTGAACCAGAGTTCGCTCACCGCATCGCTTAAATACTCATGGAAGGCTTTCGCAAAAAAAGGGGTAAAGATAGAGCGGATCTTTTCACCCGAGCACGGCATCTTTGCCACCGAACAGGACCAGATAGCGGTTGCCACCGAGCCGACTGCCGGCATTGAAACCCTCAGCCTCTATGGCGACAGCGAGGCCTCGCTTGTGCCAAACCGCGCCCTGCTTGAAGGGCTTGACTTGATCATTTTCGACATGCAGGATATCGGCTCCCGCTACTACACCTATGTCAATACCCTGGCACTCACCATGGAGGCAGTATCGAGCATGGACATTGAAATTATGGTGCTCGACCGACCAAACCCCCTCGGCGGGGAACTTGTGGAAGGGCCGATGCTCGACCCCCTGTTCCGCTCCTTCGTTGGCATTTTTCCCGTACCCGTGCGCCACGGCCTGACCGCAGGAGAGCTTGCCACACTCTACATGGAGCACGCAAAGCTCGACCTCAAGCTCACAGTCATAAAAATGGAGCGTTGGAGGCGCCAGATGCTCTATCCCGAAACCGGCCTCGCATGGATACCCCCCTCACCCAACATGCCCACCGTGGAAACCGCAGCGATCTATCCCGGCATGTGCCTCTTCGAAGGGCTGAATGTGTCGGAAGGGCGGGGATCGACCACCCCCTTCCAGCTTTCGGGAGCCCCCTTCATTGATCCAATGAAGCTCGCCGACCGGTGCCGCTCTTTTGGCCTCAAAGGAGTGTTCTTCCGTCCCACATGGTTCCGCCCAACCTTCCACAAGTTTGCCGGGGAGGTGGCGGGAGCAATCTGGCTGCAGGTCACCGACCACCAGCAGTTCCGTCCCTTTGCAACCGGAGTTGCCATGACGGCAGCCATCCACGAGCTCTATGGCCGAGAGCTGCAGTTTCTCCATGAAGTATACGAGTTCAACAGCGCCCTGCCGGCTTTTGATCTGCTGGCGGGCAGCGACCGGGTACGGACTGCAATCCTTGAAAAGCTGGCGGTGCAGGACATTCTTGCCTCATGGCACACGGAGGAGAGCGAATTCCGCCGCTTCAAGAAAACCTTCCACCTTTACTAGAAGAACCCCGAGACACCGCCTTATGCAGCCTCTTGATACCGCCATCGTCATTCTTTTCCTGCTAGGCAACACGCTGTTCGGGCTATGGCAGGGGAAAAGCAACAAAACCACCGGCGACTATTTTCTCGGAAGCCACAAGTTGCCATGGGTGGTTGCCATGCTCTCCATTGTAGCCACTGAAACCTCAGTGCTCACCTTTGTCAGCGTTCCAGGCCTTGCCTACCGTGGCGACTGGTCGTTTCTGCAGCTTCCGCTCGGCTATATAGCCGGAAGGTTTCTGGTAAGCTCGTTGCTGCTTCCCATGTATTTCCGTGAAGGGGTCACCTCCATCTATGAAATCATCGGGTCGCGTTACGGCAAGGGGATGCAACGCCTTGCCTCCATCGTCTTCCTCGTTACACGAATACTGGGCGACGGCATACGGTTCCTTGCCACGGCAGTGGTGGTGCAGGTAGTAACCGGCTGGAGCATGCCGCTTTCGGTCGTCATCATCGGCGCCGTCACACTCGTTTACACCATATCGGGAGGACTGAAAGCGGTTGCCTGGCTCGACAGCGCACAGTTCGTTCTCTATCTCGCCGGCGGAATCATTACCATTGTGTTCATTTCCCTCCAGCTTGAGGGAGGACTCCCGGGCGCCATCCACACCCTTTCAGACTCCGGAAAACTCCACATTTTCTCGTTTGGGAGTGATTTTCTTACAAACCCCATGTCGTTCTGGGGCGCCTTTCTGGGCGGACTGTTCCTCTCCCTCGGCTCACACGGCGTCGACTATATGATGGTTCAGCGGGTACTCGCCTGCAGCAGCCTCAGCACGGCGCGCAAAGCGCTTATCGGCAGCGGCTTTTTCGTCTTTCTCCAGTTTGCAATTTTCCTGCTGGCCGGCTCGCTCATGTACCTGTTCGCCGACGGGGCACCCGCAGTCAAAGACCGTGAATTCGCTTCGTTCATTGTTCAGAGTCTCCCCACCGGGCTGAAAGGGCTACTCCTTGCTGGCATTCTCTCTGCCGCCATGTCCACCATCGGCTCTTCCATCAACTCCCTTGCGGCCTCAACCGTCACCGACCTCTTTGGAGGGGGCTTCTCACTTCGGGCGTCGCGCATAATCAGCCTCGGCTGGGCTGGAGTGCTCATTGCCATAGCCCTCTCGTTCAACGAAAACGACAAAGCAATCATTATGGTGGGGCTGAAAATAGCATCCTACACATACGGCAGCCTGCTCGGCCTTTTCCTGCTCTCCAAACACCGGCAGAACTTTCATCCCGCAAGCCTTGGCGCCGGCCTGCTTGCCGGCATGACCACCGTGTTTTTTCTTGACAATGCCACTCCTATTGCCTGGACCTGGTTCATTCTCATTTCCGTTGCCGTCAACATCCCGGCAGTATTCCTTGTTGACGCCCTTATCAGAGGCGTCAAGCGCTGAGTCGCCTTCTTTTTTGACAAGAGTATTATTACATTGAATTCAGTGACGACCGCTCCATCATGGGCAACACCAATGAATGGTTCAGGGCGGGCATAGAGCCCTAGGTTGACTTTCTCAAGGGGTTGCCAACCGACATCTTTCCCTTCATGATGGAGAGAATCTACAGCAATGAAACCCTTCTGATCCCAAAAATATCCGAGCTACCGCCGGAAGCTGTCGCTGAAAAGGAGATTCTGGAAGCCCAGGACATCAAGTCGCTAATTATCATCCCCCTCGCCTCCGGAAATGTCGCCTTCGGCTATATCGGCCTTGACACTGTTGCAAAGGAGATGGTCTGGGGGAACGACACAGCTCCCGCCCTAACATTCGCCAGCAGCATCATAGCCAACGAAACAACACAGAAACGCCTCGGCTATACAACCGAAGCTATCCATGGCCGGCATGTGCTTGAGTTCCATCCGGCGGACCAGAGAGATACGGCAAACATTGTCACATACTGCGTCAAAGAGCACCTGGTCAGGAAGTTCCAGACCCTTATAAATATGCCCGGAGCGGTCTACCGCATCAACGCCGAAGGCAAAACAACAATCCTCTCCATGGTACAGGAGCTTTTTACAGACTTTTCAAAAGAGGAGTTTGAAATCGGCATCTTTGACAGTATGGAGATCATTCATCCCGAAGACAGCCACCTGGTTAACACCTCCAAGCGCACCATCGCGAAGACAACGGCCTCAGCAACACTGACTTACAGAATCGTCTCTCCCGGAGGAGCTGTCCGATGGCGGGAAGAGACCGCCGGACAACCGCATTCTCCGAGCGGGGAGGGTTTACGGGCATTGACAGCATACTCATCGACATCACCGGAAGGGTAAAGACGCAGGAAGAAAAGGTCTCCCGTGAATCGCGCCTGCGCAACACTCAGCGCCTTGAAACCATCGGCACCCTTGCCAGCGGCATTGCGCACGACATCAACAACATCCTCACACCCATGCTCGGCTATGCCGAAATGGGACTCTCCTCCATCGGCAAAGAGGACCCGCTACACGACTATTTCAATGAGATCGTTCATGCTGCAGAGCGGGCAAAAAAACTTGTAGAGCAGGTGCTCACTTTCAGCCGATCCCAGGAGAGCGAACCAAGCGCCGTCCACATCCCGACCATTATTGACGAGGCTCTAAAGCTCCTCCACCCATCCATCCATTCCCGCAACCATAAGCATTCAAAGAAACATTGACGCCTCTGCCCAAAACATACTGGAAGATCCCTCGCAAATTCACCAACCGACCTCATCATGCCCGGCAAAGAGGGGATAGAAACCATCGTGGGGGTCAAAAAATCCCATCCGGACATCAAAATAGTGGCCATTTCAGGAGGCGGGAAAGTCGGTCCCGAAAACCATCTGGTGCTGGCCGACGCCCTCGGCGCCGACGCAACGCTGAAAAAGCCCTTCAGTATCCAAGAGCTACTCCTGAGCCTGAAACTTGTTGATTGAGCGAGAGGGAACGCCTCAAGTCAGTCCGTCATAGCAGTAGTCAAGGCTCTCCTGCGGAGCTTCCTCTCCGCTGACAACCTCAAAGGTTTTGTTACGGGCCTTGTCCAGCCATAGGGAGATCACAAGAAGCTCCGCAACATCCGACCGGTTCGCCCAGCCGTTCCACATATGGTCGCCTTGGTCCACAACCATACGATGCCCCAGCGGCTCTCCGTCCTTCAGCCCGCCGGGGCGGACAATGGTATAGCTCCTGCCCTCTGCTGAAAACAATTCCCGTACATGCTTTTCAGCTGCCGCTTTCATCAGAAGCACCCCACCAAACAGGTTCAGAGGATGATACCACCGGGTCACTGCCAATGAACTTACAAGGCCGAAATGGCGAACACCCGCTTCAGCCGCAGCATCAGCCAGACGAATGACCCCGTCCCGATCAACCTCCGAGGGAGAAGACTCCCCGCTGAGGGAGCTGGAACCGAGTGCGGAAATAACCGTCAAGCATCCCTTCACCGCCCTATCCAGTGCAGCGCGATCTCCAATCCGTCCAACAGCAATCTCAACATCTCCCTCAAACACCGAAGCCTTTTCAGCTGATCCCACAAGCGCTCTCACAGGTATGCCGTAATGCTGCAGGCGCCGAACTACCCACTGTCCTGTCCGCCCTGTTGCACCAGCCACAAGCACCTTGTCCATATTGCCTTCCGTTCTGATCATATGCGTATGAAATTGAGGTTTTCGCTTAATTGTTTCTACCGTAATGAACCTACCCTAATGAACCTGCACAGCAGGGGGAAAGTTTCTGTCGGCCGGGTGAAATTTCATTACTTTACCTTTATAGAGCACAGCCATCAACCATCATAAAACCAGACGCCGCATGAAATTCATCCGATTCGTTGCAATACTGACGGTTCCGGCTATGCTGCTCATCCTCTCGGCGGAAGCCCCTGCCTATAACCCTGAAAGCCTTGAGCTGCTGAAAAAAGATGTTCCGGCATGGAATACAATGCGCAGCAGCACAGCCGCAGCCATCGACCTCTACAAAGCCGACCTTGAAGATGCACATCTCGACGGAGCAAACCTCAGTGGGGCCGTTCTTATCCGTGCCAATCTCTCTGGTGCCCGGCTTGACGGGGCAAATATGAGCGGCTCCAATCTGGCCATGTCGTTCATCAAAAAAGCAGATATGAAAGGGGTCGACCTGTCGGGCTCATGGCTTCTGAAGGCCAACATGAAAAGCTCCTGGATGGCCAATGCAAAACTCGGCCGAAGCAACCTTAAAGGAGCCAACCTCCGATGGGCTACACTGCGGGGAGCCGACCTCAGTGACGCAAACCTCTCCAACACCATTCTGTTTGAAACTAATTTTTCAGATGCCGACCTCAGAGGCACCAACTTTCAAGGGGCAACATTTCTACCAAATGCAAATCTTCAGGGAGCAACACTTTCCGCCCGAACCATTCTACCCTCAGGCGAACCTGCCGACAAGGGATGGTGCACGCGAAGCGGCGCCCGCTTTGAGCAAAGCAGCACCACTTCCAATGCAGCCATTCAGGTCCCTCCCGTGGAACTGCCCGAAGAAAGTCTTTCCATAAAACCCTCTCCAGCCAAGGGCGGACAGGTAACCGCTGGTTCCAGGGAGCAGGAACTTCTCTTCGAAGATGTGGGAGCCTGGAACCGGCTGCGCAGCAGTAATCCCGGAATGAAGGTCACACTTGAGAAAGAAAAACTCGACCAGGCACGCCTCAAAGGGGCGGATTTGAAGAAAGCCGCCCTTGCCGGAAGCAGCTTTGCAGGCGCTATGCTTGACAATGCCAACATGACGGGAGCCAATCTGAACAGCGCTGACTTCAGAAAAGCAGACATGAAAAAGGCCTGCCTCGCTGGAGCAAACCTCCGGAAAGCTAACCTCGACCGCGCATTTCTGAAAGAGGCAGATCTCAGCGGAGCCGATCTTTCAGAGGCCATGCTCTACGGCGCAACCCTGTCGGGCGCCAACCTCAGCGAGGCCGTTCTTCAGGGAGCCTCACTGTTTGACGCAGACCTCTCAGGAGCCGACCTTTCCGGAGCAAACCTAAAAGGGGCCAACATCATGGATGCCAATTTTTCCAGGGCTATCATTTCCTCATCCACAATACTCCCATCCGGCGAGGACGCAACCAGAACATGGGCCCTGTTGAACAGAGCAACATTCGCTCCCTGACAGCCAAAAAGGAGAACAATGGCAAACATACTTGTAGCAAGCTATTACAGCAGGTGGGACCTCAAAAACCACAAAGGGCGCATAGCGCTCTATGATTCAGCAAATCAGGAAATTGAGAACCATGCTTTCACCGACTCGGCTGAATTTCAGGTAATAGTCAGCATGCTTAGAAATGAGAAGCCCCTCTGGTATGAAACAGAGGCGCAGCATCTGCGAACGGGAAATGAGCCTGCGGGTGAGGGGGAGAGGTAACGAGAGCCCAACGGGAGAAAAGGTGATTATGCTTCAGAAAGCGAAGGGAACCGCTTTCTGAAAAGAAGGTTGCCAAGTATACGCGCCCGTGTAATATTGCGGTCACTCATGCTGAGCGTATGCTTTTTACCCGTACGGGTAACCACATCAATGGTACCGTCATTGTTTACTTTGACTACCGTCCAGAATTTATCCACCACATAATGGTACTCCTCCCCCCGCTCAAGAGGGTATACCTGCCGCGCCCGTGGCCCTGGGCTGAACGAACTCTTCGGCTTGTGGTAAACAATTGGATCTCCAACTCTGAAATGAATCAATCTCGACCTCCTTTCGGGTAACTCCAGCGGTTCGTAATTTATTACGCTAACAGTCCAAACAGCAATGTACCACAAGCCGTAGTATTCTGCAAATTTTTTATGCTAATGGTGTCTAGGAACGGGGGAGGAACTTTATTTTTTAACAGCAGGCCTTTCTGAGAACCATTGTGTATTCGTTCATCTCAGACATCGGCCTATTCTTGGTGAAAAGGCTCCAGTCAACCTGCACACCGGTTTTGAACTTTGAATTGAAAGAGAGGATTTCTTTGTCAATACGCCCGCCGCACATAACACTCTCAACATCGAAATAATCTTCTGGATGAATGAGTATCTGAAGTAGCGCCTCGGCAAGTTCGTTCTTCTCATAAAGCAGAAATTTCGCAAGCAAACCGGTCAGCTCCACAAGCCTGCCGTCCTGGTCAAGAACCGCATAAGCCTCAATGCCCCGAGAGTACATTCCATCACGGCGAACCATATGTAGCCTTACTTCGCGCAGAAAACGCTCAACATCCATTCGGTAGCGCGACAGCATGAGCGTTCCTCCAAGAGGCGCCGACGAATTGCCGCCGGAATCTCCGTTCAGCATCCACTCAAGATCGGCGCCATCATTTTCAAGGCGCGCAAGCATCTTCTTTCCGGGAAAACACCTCCCTTTAAGATAGTGGGTCATCTGTGCAGGATATTTGATACCTACGGCCCGACAAAAAGCATTCACAGAACCATGCTTGCGAAGAATGTACTCTCTGAGCCAACCCTAAAAGCCCTGACTTGAAGAATTTGACTCGTGTTTACTACCGGTTGAAGATGGGGGCATAAGAAAAACCGATTTTTTCCACTTGTATAAATATATCCTACAGCAACCCACTGAGCAAAACCGTTCCACCGCCCTCGTTGTTCACCCGAAAAGACCTTCAGATCTGCACCTGTACGCCGATTTCAATCACCTGGCCGGAAGGGAGGCCGTAATAAGCCGTAGCACTCAGCGCATTTCTGGCCATCAGCGCAAAAAACTTCTTGCGGGAGGGAAACATTTTTGTCTTCTCATCGGCAACAATCTTCTCCCTACTCAGAAAAAAGCTTATTGCCTCGGGCTTGAAATTCAGCCCCAGAGGATTTGCTAGCTCCAGAACCTGACGGATGTTGGGATACTCAAGAAAACCATAACGGGCAACAACCTGCGTAAACCCGTTCTTAAGCCTCCTCACCTCAACCTTCCGGCTGTTGGGAACCCTTGGAACCCGTTCATTACTGAAATGGAACAGGGCAATCTCCGAATGGAGCACCTTGTTGTGACGAAGGTTGTGCAGAAGGGCGATGGGAACGATATCGGGATTTGCCGTCAGATAGACCGCCTGGCCCGGCACCCGCTGCGGCTCATCGAGTGCAAGACTTCCCATGAATTCGTCAACCGTCAGCGTACGATCTTCAAGCTGACGCATAAGCAACTGCCGCCCCTGCTTCCAGGTGTTCATCATCGTAAACATGAGCAGACCCACAGCCAGCGGGAACCATGCTCCATGGAAAAGCTTACTCATGCTGGCTCCGAAAAAGGAGAGGTCAACAACAGCAAATAGACTGACCAGCACCCAGAGTGCCCAGGGACGCCACTTCCAGAGGTCGCGAGCCACAAAGAAAAAGAGGATGGTTGAAATCAGCATGGTGGTAGTCATACTGGCACCATACGCCGCCGCAAGACTGCTTGAGGACCCAAAACCCAGAACCAACCCGATAGTGGAGGCCATGAGCGCCCAGTTGGCTGCCGGAACATAAATCTGCCCGATATGACTGGCCGATGTATGGGTTACTGTGAGACGCGGCAGGTAGCCAAGCTGTATGGCCTGCTGGGTTATGGAGTATACACCCGTTATAAGCGCCTGCGAAGCAATAACAGTTGCCACTGTTGCCAGAAGAACCATTGGAATCATCGCCCATGAGGGCACCAGAGCGTAAAACGGATGGCTTGAGGCCTCGGGCGAAGCGATAAGAAAAGCCCCTTGCCCGAAATAGTTCAAGAGCAGCGCCGGCAGCACAAAAAGCACCCAGGTCAGCCGGATGGGAGTACGGCCGAAATGACCCATATCGGCATAGAGCGCCTCCGCACCGGTAACAGCCAGAAAAACCGCACCCAGCACCAGAAAACCGTGAATCTGGTTGTTGAACAGAAAATTTATACCGTACCACGGCATGACTGCCTGAAGAATCTGTGGATATTTGATGATCTGAATAAGGCCGAGCGCGCCAAGACAGAAGAACCAGAGCAGAATGATAGGGCCGAAAAGCGCTCCCAGGCGTGCTGTACCATTATGCTGAAACAGGAAAAGCCCCGCCAGGATGACAACCGTAGCAGGAATAACCATATCAGCAAAAGCCGGAGCAATAATCTGCAACCCCTCCGTTGCGCTCAGCACCGAAATGGCCGGGGTTATCATAGCCTCTCCAAGAAGAACGGAGGCCCCGAACAGACCGATGGAAACCAGCACCCATCGGTCTCTTTTTTTCTCTATGCACTGACCAATAATAAGTGCCGTAAGGGCAAGAATCCCCCCTTCGCCCTCATTGTCGGCTCGCATGATGAAGGTCAGGTACTTCAGGCTTACAATCAGGATCAAGGCCCAGAAAAGGAGGGAAAGAACGCCGAGTATATTGGCGTTCGAAGCCGCTATGCCGTAATCGCCATGGAAACACTCCCGGATTGCATAAAGCGGACTCGTGCCAATATCGCCGAAAACCACACCGAGAGCGGCAAGCGAAATTCCGGCAAGTTTTTTCATCCCGCCCGCACCCTCAGGAGAAGCGCTATCTACGGGAACTTCAGGACCTGCTGCGTTTACGGACATGACTGTTCGGAAAATTTATCAATTCCGCCACTTATGGAAGAAAATGGAACAGTGCATCCTGCACTGCGGAAGGACGGAAACAGAAAGGGGAAAGGCGCGTTGGGCATAAATGAGCATTCGTTGCTAGCAACTCCAATTTGCAGCAATCAATATAGCCAATTGTTCTTTAATCAAAGAACCCCACGCGCCCTTTTGCCCCCGAAACCCCTGAGGCGCGCTCATCTTTCGTCATAAAAAAAGTACCCGGCGCCTATCTCTCTGCAGCAACACAACCGGGGAGATATTCGTGAATTTTATTCACAAGAAAGAATCAGATAAAACTCTTTTTATTACAGTGCTTTGCATAACAAAGAAGAAAATAGACAGAGCAACGCGCAAGCAAAATGACGCCAAAATACTCTGGCAAAAGCTATTAATAGTTATCCGTTGTGGTCGGCTGGATGTTTTTTTGTTTTTTACTTTTTTATCGTATATTGGGATCAGAAAATTATTGGATGAGTAGTGGATTATTATCCATCCGAAAAAGGCCGGCCAGACCGAAAAAGAAGGGCCTTCAACGAAACCTGAACGATATGATACGCAACCGCCTTATTCTTGCATCTTTTCTGGTCCTCATGACCACCGGCACCATTACCGCCTGCCAGAACTCCCTTACTCTCTCCCAATACACCCCGTCGGCCTCTGACGGCGCCCTCACGGGCGACCAGAGAAGCAGGGCATCCATCGCCGATCACACATCCGTCAACTGCCAGCCCGAATGCTTTCTTATGACCACGGGGGTCGCCTCATACTATGCCGACCGCTTTCAGGGACGCACAACAGCAAATGGCGAAACCTTTGACATGAACGATCTTACCGCTGCCCATAAGTCCCTGCCGTTCGGCACCTGGGTACGGGTGACCAATATGGACAACGGCCGGGAAGTGACTGTCCGCATCAACGACCGCGGCCCCTATGTCGGTAAGCGCATCATCGATCTCTCCCGACAGGCCGCAAAAGTCATCGGACTGATAAGGCCGGGCACCGGCGAAGTCAAAATTGAAGCCTTCGAAACAAATCCCGAGACCATATTCAACGGCTGAACGGGAACTGACACTTCCATAAAGCACATAACTCGACCACGCCCTCATGGAACGGCTCAAAAAAAACACTGCTGCGGCGCTTGCCGCAATGGTGTGACTCACTGCCTCTGGCATACCGCTCTCAGCAGCCAACTCCACATCCACCAATTCTGAAGCCACCTCGCTCCTCATTGCAAAAGGCAGAGTTTCCTACTATGCACAGCACCTGCATGGCAAAAGAACCGCCAGCGGAGAACTGTTTGAAGCCGACAGCCTCACCGGAGCGCACTGCACACTGCCCTTTGGCGCCAGCGTCAGGGTCACCAACCTCAACAACGAGAAACAAGTGGTCGTCCGCATCAACGACCGCGGTCCCTTCCGCAAAGGAAGAATCATTGACATCTCTCCGGCAGCCGCCCAGGAAATCGGCATCATCAGAACCGGAACAGCAAAAGTGCGCATCGAAACCCTAAACTGAACCCCCCAGAGGGGACGCTGTACACTTCGTGCACTAATTCCTATTCCGGCCGTCGCTCCATCACCTTTTTATAATACGATCCGCTTGTATAGAGCGCCGCAACCGGATTGTGCCCGAGCACCCTGTCTTTGACAATAAGCGTTGTTGCCGGCGCATCTGAATGGCGGCAGAACATTGAGTCATGGCCCACGCAGAGCCCGATCACCACATTAAGGTCTGACTTCCATTCGTTCAGCATCCGTGCCTGCATAATCGGGTTGCACGACCCCTCGAACTGGCCCGGCTTCAGCTTCAGCTCTTCGGGAATCCCGACCTCCGTCTTGTCCACCGAACCAACCTTGCAGAGCACCGCACGGTACTCAAAACCATTCGCCTTCAGAATTTTCCCAAACAGCCGCGTCTCCCCAATGAGCCCAACGCAGGTTGCAATCCCTACCTTTTTGGCTCCAATGCGCCGCGCAAACTCTACAGTCTCCTCCACGCGAGTCAGCTTTCCATAAAACAGCCCCTCCACCTCAGCCGCCGCACGCGCAACCCGCGCATCCGAAGAATCCGCGTAATACTCCGCCACTACCCCTCTAAGAACCTCATCGTCCAAAGCCTCACCAGGACAGAACGGAGGAAACTCCCCCTCCCGCCGATAGCAGTTCAAAGGCCCGCACTCAAAGCACCCCGGCTCATGTTCCCCAACGCCATCATTCTTTTTTCCCGACTCCATAACACTCTTCTCCTGAAAAACGCCTCAAAAGGACGCAGTTACATAAGGACAGCCAACCCGAACTTCAATAAAACAAATTACAGCCACCCAACCATCCCCAAAAAGCCAAACCATTACCCCAAAACAACTAAGAGTTTGGGACGCTCATGACTGAGTGTACTAACTCAGTCAAACAGATTCACCTGGAAGGTAAGAGCTCCATAAGAAGAACAGGCCGAAGGCCAAAGAAAAACCTCAAGAGAGAGGTAGGAAGGCGAAAAACAATGGGGAAAACAAGATCGTCTTTCTGGCCGTTATCAACTATATTGATCAGAGAGCATTCCCTCGATATTTCAAACGCTAACCCCCTGAACATCATGAGCCTCTTTATCTTTCTCGGCATCACCCTCTTTGTTCTCGGCATGGCCAACCCGACAAACAACATCGCAATCAGAAGGATGTCCGGCATCCTGAGAACCGCGGGTGTCGTGATAGCACTTCTCGGCATCCTCTCTTCAGCAATCAGAATTGTGGAGCCGGGCAAGGTCGGCGTCAAAGTCCTCTTCGGGAAGGTTCAGCCGGCTGTTCTCAACAGCGGCCTCAACATCATCAACCCGCTGGCAAAAGTTGAACTGTTCGACATCACAACCCAGAGCTACACCATGTCCGGCTCTGAACAGGAGCGCTCGCAGCTCAGCGACGGTGCCATCAAGGTGCTGAGCGCCGACGGACTTGAGGTAACCATCGACATGACCGTACTCTACCGGGTCAACCCCCAACAGGCGCCCTCCATACGCAGTGAGATCGGGCCGGGCTACACCTATATCGACAAAATCGTCAGGCCTACCGCTCGGACCAGGATTCGCGACAATGCGGTGATGTACAACGCCATTGACCTCTACTCGAAAAAACGCGATCAGTTCCAGGCGAACATTTTCGAGAGCATCGGCAAGGATTTCGAAAACCGCGGCATCGTCCTCGAAAACCTGCTGGTGCGCAATGTTTCCCTGCCGGAATCGGTGAAAATGGCTATCGAAGCCAAGATCAACGCCGAACAGGATGCACAGAAAATGGAGTTCGTCCTGCAGAAGGAGACCCAGGAAGCCGAGCGCAAGCGTGTAGAGGCCAAAGGCATCTCCGACTACCAGCGTACCATCTCGGAATCGCTGAACGACAAGCTCCTCCAATACGAGCAGATCAAGGTGCTACAGAACCTTGTCAAGACCGAGAACTCGAAAGTCATCATCCTCGGCGACAGCAAAAACGCATCCATGCTTATCGGTGACAAGTAATGCCGCACTGGCTCAACCATGCAATGAAGGGAACCTCATTCCGTGATCTGCACAGATACATCAGTAAAGGTGCCAAGTCACTCCTTGTCTGCCATCGCCCCGCTCTTGAACAAGTACACTCAGTCATGAGTGCCCCCATCTCTAAACTGTTGTGGGGCAATTATTTACCGATGCAGAACTGGGCAAAAATGGTGTTGAGGAGTTCTTCGCTGACTACTTTGCCGGTGATTTCGCCGACATAGTCAAGGGCGGCGCGGAGTTCGAAGGCTATGAGTTCGGGTGGCTGAGCGCTGTCGATAAGCTGTAGGGCGTTCTGGAGGGAGTCAACAGCGTTTCGGAGGGCTTCGTAGTGGCGGAGGCTGGTGATGAGGACGCTGGCTTCGTGGAGCTTGTTGAGCCCTTCTCCCATAGTGGCCATTGTGCTTTTGAGCTCCTCAAGGCCTTCGCCTTTTGCTGCGGCCATGGGAACGACGGCACACCCGATTTCGAGCTTAAGCTGTTCGATAGTACCGACGCCGGAGGCGGCCAGATCGGTTTTGTTGGCAACCACAATCATGCGGGCGTCGGGGTGGCGCTTGCGGAGTTCCCGAGTGGAGGCCACCTCATCAGTGAAGCTGACGGCGGATATGTCAAGCATGTAGAGGATAAGGTCGGCTTCGGAAATTTTGCTGTAGCTGCGACGGATCCCCTCGTGCTCAACCTCTTCGCTCGCCGCACGCAGGCCGGCGGTGTCGGTGAGGCGGAACATGGTTTTTTCATGAATGAAGCACTCTTCAATATAGTCGCGGGTGGTGCCAGGCATGTGGCTGACAATTGCCCGCTCATGGCCGAGCAGGGCATTGAGGAGTGTGGACTTTCCGGCGTTCGGCCGTCCGGCGATGACGGTGGCAACGCCTTCCGTGAGAAGGTGCCCTTCGCGGTAGGAGTCGACAAGGCACGAGATTTCGCTCTGGAGCCGCTGAACCTCGAGGCGAAGCGCTTCACGGCTCTGAAACTCCTCGCCCTCTTCGCTGAAATCGAGCTCAAGTTCAAGAAAAGCGCATGACTGCAGAAGGCCGGTACGCATCTCCTGGAGATGGCGGGAAAGGTTTCCCTGCATCTGGGTAACAGCTGTGCGGAAGGCTGACTCGGTACGGGCGTGAATCATTTCGCCGATGGCTTCGGCCTGCAGGAGGTCGATGCGGCCGTTGAGGAATGCGCGGCGGGTGAATTCTCCGGGTTCGGCGAGCCGGCATCCACCCTCGAGCAGCGCCTGCAGCAGGTGACGCACCACAACAGGGCCGCCGTGGCAGGTAAACTCGACCATATCCTCCATGGTGAAGGAGGAGGGCGCGCGGAAGAGGAGAGCGATGACTTCGTCAACCATTCCCCGGCTGTCTGAGAGAATTCCGAAATGGGCACTGAAGCCTTCAGCGTCCCTGAAACTGAAATCAGGCTTCCCTTTTTTCTGGAACACCCGGTCGGCAACTTCAAACACCCCGTTCCCGCTCATACGAACGATGGCGAGCGCTCCGACTCCCACGGGGGTAGCTATGGCGGCAATGGGGAATTCAGGCATGGCAGAGGGAGTCGTCATAAGAGAAGACATGAGCAGTTTTGGGGAGATTTGAGGGCAACACGCCCCTATATGACAAGTATAAGAAATATACCCCCAAGAAATACTAACTTCACCCCAGCTGCTTTACTTCTCTCTTTGAAACCCCTTGAATCATGAATGAACAGACTTCTCTTGATACCCTGAAAGCCGACATAACCAGTGAACGGCAGCGGACGCTTACCGAGCAGTTCCTGCGCGTGATGAGTCTGGTGAAGCTGCTTCGGACAGAGTGCCCTTGGGACAGGAAACAGACCCCGGACTCTCTCGCACACCTCCTGCTTGAGGAAAGCTATGAACTGGTGGACGCTATTGACAAGGGGGACGATGAAGAACTGAAAAAGGAGGTCGGCGACCTTTTCCTCCATATCACCTTTCAGGCACTGCTCGCCGAAGAGAGCGGCAAGTTCTCGTTTGGCGATGTGTTCGACGCACTCTGCAGTAAGCTCATCAACCGCCACCCCCATGTGTTCGGCAGTGCGGAGGCCGACACCGAGGGCGCCGTGCTCCGGAACTGGGAGTCGCTGAAGATGAAGGAGGGCCGAAAACGGCTGCTTGACGGTGTGCCGAAGGCAATGTCGGAGCTGCTCCGGGCCTACCGAGTGCAGAAAAAAGTAGCCGGCGTTGGCTTCGACTGGCCTTCGGGCGAAGGGGTGCTTGAGAAACTCACAGAGGAGGTCGGGGAGCTGAAGGCGGCTGAAAACCCCGAGGAACGGGAGGATGAGTTCGGCGACATCCTCTTCACCCTTGTGAACTACAGCCGTTTCATTGGCACCAATCCTGAAGATGCGCTTCGTAAATCGACAAACAAGTTCATGCGGCGCTTTGAACTTGTTGAGGCACAGGTGCAGGCCTCAGGCAGAGGGTGGCAAAGTTTCACGCCCGATGAGCTCGACGGGCTCTGGCGGAAGGCGAAAGAAAATGATTCAGCTGGAAGCTGACCCTTCAGGGTGCCGGCAGCTTTGCCGTTCCCCCAAGAAACTCTCCCGCTGACCTAAAGTACTCTCCCTCCGGGTTGTGGCTGCCACTGAAAGAGCTCCTGTCAACTTCCACCTCGTCATCCACAAGACGGTGAAAATCAGCCAGATACCTCTCTTCCGTATAGAGCGGGTCGCGCGTTCCCCGCGCAAGATGCGCCCGTCCCATCAGCTGAAGATGCTCCGCTTCGGGCGGAATGTCGCCCCCAACCATCATCACCGCCCTCGCTGTATGCTTTCCGAGAAGGGCCGCCCTCACGGCCATTGAAGCCCCTTGTGAAAACCCATGGAACACCAGCCGGCCGTCGTACTGACTTTTCGCCTGCACTTCGTCAATGAGGGAATCAAGATAGCGGGTGTTGTCTGCAATGTGCATCTCTCTCTGCCGCACGCTCATCCAGCTCTTCCCCACTCTTGCGTCCCGAAGGGTAACGGGATGAAGCGCCTCAACTGAGCAGCAGGTCCACCGCTCCGAACCGGGAATGGAAGAGAGAATCCGCAGTTCATCTTCAGCTCTCTCTCCCCAACCGTGGAAGCCCACCAAGAGGGGGGCAGGTGCACCGGAGGGAGATGGGCGCAAAAGATATCGGCCCGTCAAGGGCAGAGTAAGAAAGTGTTCGTTCTCCATTGGACTGGCAGAAAAACAAAAGGGCCGCTTGCTGCAGCAGCCCCTTTGAACGGTTTCAGATATCGAGCATCTTCAGAATGCCCCGTATGGGAATACCCACCCACTGCGGCCGGTTGTTGAGCTCGTAGTTGAGTTCGTACACTGCCTTGTTCATCAGGTAGGCGTTCATCAGGTGCTCCCGCTGCGCGGGCTTCTGTGGCACAATGTCGCTTCCAGCGGTTTTCTCGAAGTAGGTGTCGAGGAAATGCTGCCCGACGGCATTGCTCCAGCGGTCGGCCCATGGCTGAAGCTCGTGGCGGTTTTCCGGGCGCACCACCGATTCATTCAGGTGGAGCACATTGAAAGCCGCATAATCGAACGAACGAAGCATCCCGGAAATGTCGCGGAAGACGGAGCGTTTGATTTTGCGCTCAGAGATAGGCCTGGCAGGCTCGCCTTCAAAATCAATGATGACAAAATCCTTGCCGGTAAAAAGCACCTGACCAAGATGGTAGTCGCCATGGATGCGGATTTTCAGTGTGTCGATTTTCTCCTTGCGGATGGGCTCGAACTGCTGCAGTATCGTTTTCTGGTTTTTGACCAGAAGCGAGCAGAGTTCCCGCTGTTCCGGCTCCATGGAGGGCATCAGCTGACCGATGAGGATCATGGCGCGCTTGACCTGCTCGCACATTGCCTGATAGATTGAGCGCTGGTAGAGCGTGGTGAATGCTTCAGGCGCAAAGGTCGGTTCGGTCAGCGAGGCAAGGGAGAGGTGCATCTCTGCGGTCCGCTCTGCCAGTTTTTCAATCATGCCGAGATAGGCTTCGCCAATCAGTTCATGCATGATTTCAGGAACGGCGACGGGAGTGCCGCTGAGGCGCGCCATTTCGGGCAGTTCAATGCCTGCGGCGGTTCGGGTAAGCACATCGGCATAATACCGTTGTACCTGACCGAGTGAGAGCTGCCAGGCGTCCCCTTCGTTCTGCACGAAGTTCTGGAGAATGCCTATGGAGTAGCGGGCGGAACGGCCTTGGTCGTAGTTCAGCGAGCCAAGGTAGCTGGGAAGGCTCTCGAACGAGGTTTTTTCAGTCAGAGCGCCGCACATCTCAATTTCGGGTGAAACACCAACCTCAATGCGGCGATAAAGCTTAAGGCAGAGCGAATCGTGAAAACGCACTGAGGTGTTGGTCTGCTCTACACCCATCAGCACCGGCTCGGGCTCCTTGTCATCACTCATATCGAGAAAAGCCTCAATGGCAGCCCCTTTCAGTCCGGAAACAGCACCTGCCTTGCCCTGCCATTTGCTGCCGCCAACCATAATGCTGAACAGCCGACTGAGGAACTCGTTCTCAAAAGTTGCGTCGCAGAGGTAACCCTCTTCACCGCCCACAACGGCACGGGCAATCACCCGTTTGCTGAAGTTGTCGTCGGAGGGAGAAACAGCTGCGAGCGGAGTGAAACATACGGGTAGCTGATAGAGATCGTTCTCGCCACTTGAGTAGCGGACTTCAGTTACGAGCAACTTTGCCAACTCCATCCCCGCCACCGGTATGGTGTCGATAATGGTGATTCGCATAACATTGCGGGCCTTGCCGCCGAACCAGCGGCTTGAGCGGAAGTAACCGGGAAGAATTGAGGTTTCAAGGCGTTCGCGGCTCTTGCCAGCAAAAAGGGACTGCCACTTGGCAACCTCTGCGAAGGGGGTATCCATGCAAGGACGGGCAAGTGCGCCGTCAATGTCGGGGACAAGGTTCAGCCAGAAATAGCCGTAGGAACCCAGAGCCACCATGTAGGGGGATTTCCGGATTTTCGGGAACCGGTTCATGCTAAAAACCTCTTCAGGAGTATAGCCCTCGAAGTCCGAAAGGTCTATGGCAACAGCCTGGGCGTTGCGGGAAAGGTTGATAACTGTCAGCATGGTTTCGTCCTCGAAGCGACGGATGAAAATGAGCACCTTCGGGTTGCTGACCTGCAGGAACTCTATCGTGCCGCGGCTGAGCGAACGATACCGGCGCGCGGTGGAAATGGCGTGGCGCGTCCACCAGAGCAGCGAGTTCACATTGCTTTCCTGCACCTCCACATTGACCGCCTCGTAATGGTACTCGGGGTCGATGATGACCGGAAGGAGCAGCTGTTGGGGGTTTGAACGGGAAAATCCGGCGTTGCGGTCGCCGTTCCACTGCATCGGGGTGCGAACGCCATCCCGGTCGCCGAGGTAGTAGTTGTCACCCATGCCGATTTCGTCTCCGTAATAGAGCACCGGTGTGCCGGGCAGCGACAGGAGCAGGATGTTCATGAGCTCAATGCGGCGCCGGTCGTTGGTCATCAGCGGAGCAAGACGGCGACGGATGCCAAGGTTGATGCGGGCTTTGGGATCGTTGGCGTAGACGCGGCGCATGTAGTCGCGTTCCTCGTCTGTCACCATTTCGAGCGTCAGCTCATCATGGTTGCGAAGGAACGATGCCCACTGGCACGCCTCGGGGATTTCGGGGGTCTGCTCGAGAATATCGAGAATGGGAAAGCGGTCCTCGGTGGCAAGGGCCATGTACATCCGCGGCATAAGGGGAAAATGGAAGTTCATGTGGCACATGTCGCCATTGCCGAGATAGGCTGCGGAGTCTTCCGGCCACTGGTTGGCCTCGGCAAGCAGCATCCTGTTGGGATAGTGCTCGTCAACATGCCGGCGCATACTCCTGAGGAACTCGAAGGTCTGAGGCAGGTTCTCGCAGTTGGTCCCCTCAGCCTCATAGAGATAGGGAACAGCATCGAGCCGAAGCCCGTCAACGCCCATACCGAGCCAGAAGTCAAGCACATCAAAAAGCGCCTGGTGCACTTCGGGGTTTTCAAAGTTGAGATCCGGCTGATGGTGGTAGAACCGATGCCAGTAGTACTGCCCCGCCACCGGATCCCAGGTCCAGTTGGAGGCCTCAAAGTCCTGAAAGATGATGCGGGTCTCGGAATATTTGTTCGGGTCGTCGCTCCATACATAGAAATCCCGCTCGGGCGAGCCAAGAGGAGCCTTGCGGGCGCGCTGGAACCATGCGTGCTGGTCGGAGGTATGGTTGACAACAAGTTCTGTGATAACCTTCAGCCCGCGGCTGTGGGCCTCCTCAAGAAACTCCCTGAAATCGTCCAACGTCCCATAGTCGGGGTTGACCGTCATATAGTCAGCAATGTCGTATCCATCGTCACGGAGCGGCGAGGGGTAGAAAGGAAGAATCCAGATGGCGGTGATGCCGAGACTCTCCAGATAACCGAGCTTCTGACGGAGCCCCTGGAAGTCGCCGATTCCATCATTGTTACTGTCGAAGAACGTCTTGACATGAGCCTCGTAGATAATGGCGTCTTTGTACCAGAGCGGTTCGGGTTGATACATGGTGGGGTTGAACGGGTAAAGTGACTGAAATTTTAGAGGCAAACAAAACAGCGCCGTGTCAGCCAAGGGTGACACGGAAAATATGGGCCGGCATGGTTGCAGGATTAAGCTCCACGAAGTTCCACTCCCCGTTCCACTCGTACTTCATGCCGCTGAAGAGATCTTCAACGCTGAAACTATGCTCGTGGGAAAGGCCGAACTGCTCAAGGGGAAAACGCATCCATCCGCTACGAACTCTTCTGTGGTCCAGATTGACCACGGTAAGCACAACATTCCCGTCATCGGCGGAACGCTTGACATAGCCCATCAGCCACTCATTTTCATGGCCGGGAGAATCTTCAATGCTGAGGAAGGAGATGTTGGCCGTTTCATGCATCGCCGGATTATCCCGACGGATAAGGTTGATACGGGTTATTTCTGCGCGGATGTTGCCAGGACGGTCAAGATCCCACTCGCGTATCTCATATTTTTCAGAATCCAGATATTCCTCTTTGCCGGGGGCCAGGGGAAGATGCTCGCAGAGCTCGTAGGCCGGACCGTAGATGCCATAGTTAGAAGAGAGGGTTGCGGCAAGCACAAGACGGATAATGAATTTGGGGCGACCTCCTGTCTGCAGTTCCTCGTGCAGGATATCGGGGGTGTTGGGCCAGAAGTTGGCACGCATGACGCTACAGAGCGGCTCGGAGGTCAGCTCCTTCACATACTCCTGAAGCTCCTCTTTAGTGTTGCGCCAGGTGAAGTAGCTGTAAGACTGGCTGAAACCTGCCTTTCCAAGGCGGGCCATAAGTTTCGGACGGGTGAAAGCTTCGGCAAGGAACAGGGCCTCGGGGCACTCCTCATGAATGGAGGCAATTACCCACTGCCAGAACCCGAAGGCTTTGGTATGGGGGTTGTCGACGCGGAATATCGTAACCCCTTTATCTATCCAGAACAGAAACACGCTTTTCAGTTCCGTCCAGAGGTTCTGCCAGTCGGCAGTCTCAAAATCGATGGGGAGAATGTCCTCGTATTTCTTTGGAGGGTTCTCAGCAAACTGCACCGTACCGTCGGGACGCCAGCGGAACCAGTCGGGGTGAGCCTTCACCCATGGGTGGTCGGGAGAACACTGGAAGGCAATGTCGAGCGCAACGGAAATTCCCGCAGCCTCCGCCGCACCGACAAAGGCGGTAAAGTCCTCCATGGTGCCAAGTTCAGGGTGAAGAGACTTGTGTCCCCCCTCGGGGCTGCCGATGGCCCAACAGCTACCCGGCTCTCCGGGCTCGACCACCAGCGCATTGTTTTTTCCTTTTCTTTTCGTGGTTCCTATCGGGTGGACGGGAGGAAGGTAAATGACATCAAACCCCATGCCGGCAATAAAAGGCACCGCCTCCATGCAGTCGCGGAATGTGCCGTGCTTTCCGGGGACGGAGCTCCATGAGCGGGGGAAAAATTCATACCATGCACTGAAACCGGCCTTTTTACGGTCCACCCAGAGCAGAAGATTTTTCTGGTAAACGGAGCCGAGGGAGCGGTCGGGGTACTTTTCCACAAGGAGAAGAAGATCGCTGTCGAGAGCAGCAACAACCCCTTTCCCGCGGCCTTTGGCGCGCATAGCGGAGGCAAACAACTTGAGTTTTTTCGAGTCTGCGGAAGAGGCCCGCGCGACGGCAGCGTCAACAAGAAGTGCCCCAATTTCAAGATCAAGCGTCACATCCTGCTTTGCGTCAACTTTTTTGCCAAGTCCCCGCCGCCAGGTGCTGAAATGGTCTACCCAGGCACATATGGTGTATTCATGCATGCCCGGCCGGCCCGCGGTGAACGCCGCCTGCCAGCGGTCGTTCCCGCCATCCTCCATTGCAAAGACCTCCCATTCTTTCTCTCCCTGAAGGCGAACCAAGAGTTCGGCGCGAAGCATGTCGGCGCCGTCAACAAAAACATCAGCAGCAACCCTCACGCCCTGACCCTCAACACCCTTTGCAGGAAAGCAGCCTCCGTCAATTTCAGGCGAAACATTCTCAATGACCACCCTGCAGCGACCGTCAAATTCCTGTGAAGTGCAGTCGGAAAGGGGGCGGAGGAAGGTATCGTGCATCGTAACAAATAGTCTATAGGTGACCGGGAGATTCCCGGGTGGCACAGCTCAGCCGCTCAGTCTCAAGAGGGGGGGGTACCCTGAAAAAGCGGGGGACATTCCCCTCGAAGCCTGTCGTATTGACATACAGATAGGAAAATAGGAAATCTCCCTTGATTTTTTGTCTCCAAACCCCTCTTATTTAAAGTCAACGCAAATTTGAACCCCAAGGCGAACACCATTTGCTTTATCACAAAAAAATCATTCTTTTTAAGTACTCTGGAATACTTATTCCTTTCACCAACAAGAACAGCAACAGCCGCAATGTTTGAACCACAGAAAGAACGACTGCAGGAGATTGACCGTCGCCTGGACCAGTTACGGGGGTATCTTTGAAGTCGATTACAGACAGGAACAGATAGAGGACCTCGAAAAAGTTTCTTCCAACCCGGAATTCTGGGACGACCAGAAAGAAGCAAACCGCATTCTCAAAGAACTCAACGGCCATAAAACCTGGGTAGAGGGATACAAAAAAATGGCTGCTGATGCCGCCTCCTGCCGCGAAGAATTGCTGCTTGCCGACGAACTCGGCGAGGAGGGATACGGCGAAGAGCTTGACGCATCAATTGCCTCCATTGAAGCAGAGATGGACGCCATTGAGTTCCGAAACATGCTTTCCGGCAAGGACGATGAGGGCAACGCAATCATCACAATCCATGCGGGAGCCGGCGGAACCGAGGCACAGGACTGGGCTGAAATGCTCTACCGCATGTACATGCGCTGGGCGGAACGCAAAGGGTTCAAAATTTACACTGACGACTATCAGGCAGGAGACGGCGCCGGAATCAAAACCGCCACGCTTGAAATACAGGGCCCTTACGCCTACGGCTATCTGAAAGCCGAAAACGGCGTCCACCGGCTGGTGCGGGTGTCGCCATTCGACTCGAACGCCCGACGCCACACCTCATTCGCCAGCGTCTACACTTACCCTGAAGCCCCTCCCAATGTGGCAATTGAGGTGCGCAAAGAAGACCTTGAGCTCTCAACCTTCCGCAGCGGCGGAAAAGGGGGGCAGAATGTGAACAAAGTGGAAACCGCCGTGCGCATCAAGCATGTGCCCTCGGGAATCGTGGTCGGGTGCCAGCAGGAGCGTTCACAGTTCCAGAACCGGGAACGGGCCATGAAAATGCTGATGGCGCAGCTTTACCAGCGCCAGCGCGAAGAGGAGGATGCAAAAAAGCGCGAGGTAGAAGGAAAAAAGAAAAAAATTGAATGGGGAAGCCAGATCCGGAGCTATGTGCTTGATGACCGCAGAATCAAGGATCACAGAACGAACCATGAGCGCTTTGACATTGAAACCGTCCTCGACGGCGACATTGACGACTTCATGCACGCCTATCTCTCCGAGTTCGGAGATTGAGGCAGGAAATGGCTGAAGGCGCGCATCTCTGTTTCGGTATTGTTACCGACAGCCACCTCAGCGTGGAGGGCGAGAGTGCCGCAGCCAGTACCGAAAAGCTCAGCCGTGCGGCTGACGACCTGAACCAGGCCAACTGCAGTTTTATGCTGCAGCTCGGCGACCTGATAGCGGGCAGCGAAAAGCACGCCTCCGAAGAGCTTGCAGCGGCCACCGCCATACTCGAAAACTTCCATGGCGAGGTTCGTCATCTCATCGGCAACCACTGTCTTCAGCTGCCTCTGAAGCGTCTGGAGGAAGCATTCCATCTCCATTCTCCTTTCTACCGATTTCATGCAGGAGGATTCAGATGGCTGGCGCTTGACGGGATGGATGTTTCTGCCCTGCGAACGCCCGGAAACGGCGAAGATAGAGTGGCGCTTGAAGAATATATAGCCCGACCCGAAAACCCCCTCTGGTGCGGTGCATTGGGCTCAGTCCAAAAGGCGTGGCTGCAGGGAGAGCTTGATGATGCGCGTAAGAAAAAGGAGCGGGTTATTGTTCTCTGCCACTTTCCGCTCCACCCTGCCACATCAGACAAACGGCACGGCATGCTCTGGAACCATGCAGAAGTGCGCGGGATGCTTGAGCAGTCACAGGTTGTCTCTGCATGCCTCGGCGGCCACTACCATCCGGGCGGATACGCATTTGAAAAGGGAATCCACTTCGCCGTGCTGCCAGCCGGACTCCCCACCATAGGAGAACTCAGTGAAGGCTCTCTTGTCATCCGGCACCCTCAAGGCGCCACCCTGCATCACCTTTCTTTCAGCTGAACTGAACCCGATACCGGCAATGAAACACCTCGCATTCCTTACCTCCTTGTCCCTCCTGCTCTCGCTCCTTGCCATTCCGGCCTTTGCGGGCGAGGGGGCGCTGAAGCTTACGCTTTCTCAAACAGAATGCACGCAGGGCGAATTTTTCATTGTTGAGGCAAAGGGAGCCCAAGACGAACCTACACTCTTTTTCATGGAGCGGAAGTGGCAGATGTTTCCCGAAAAAGAGGGCCGATGGATAGCAATGGTGCCTGCTGAAAATCTTTCCACCCCCGGCGGCTATGCGTTTCTTCTGCAGGATGGGGAACGCGAACAACGCCGGGAGGTGCGGGTCAAGGCCAGCAGCCTGCCTGTGCAGTACATCACCCTCAGAGGCTCAAAAGCGGGCCTGCACGCAACCGAGACTGAAAAAACAAGGGTACGAGCAGCACTCCATTCCCTCACCACCGAAAAGCTCAACAGGGGTCCCTTCACCCTTCCATGCAACGGCGCAGTCACCAGCATCTTTGGGAGAAAACGCTCATACAACGGCGGCCCTGCAACCAGCTACCACAAGGGAGTTGACTTTGGGGCACCATCGGGAACGCCAATCCTCGCTCCAGCATCAGGCGCAGTTGTGCTTGCCGGCACGGTTGAAGAAGGGTTTGTGGTCCACGGCAACACCGTCATCCTGGACCACGGGCGGGGGCTGACTTCGGTCTATCTTCATATGAGCGCCATTACCGTCAAAGAGGGAGACCTGGTTCAGCAGGGAGAAGAGATCGGTCGGGTCGGCCACACTGGAATTTCCACCGCTCCGCATCTCCACTGGGGCGCCTATCTTTACGGCATCAGCGTCAACCCGCTCCTGCTTCTTAAAGAGAGCGCTCTTTAGCTGCCCGCAACAAGCCGCTCCAGCATTTCCGCCATTCTGCCGGCTGCAGCACCATCCCACTTTTCAGGGATTTTTGAGCGGTTCCGTTCGGCCACAGGGGCACCTTGAATATGACCCACCAAATGGAGAATTGCCTCAACATCCAGCCCAACAAGCGTATTGGTTCCAATTTCAAGCGTTGAAGGCCGCTCGGTCCTCTCACGCAGGGTAAGGCAGGGAACATTCATGACCGTAGCCTCCGCCTGCAGCTCTCCAGAAGCAGTCAGCAGCATTGCAGAATCGCGAAGCAGAGCAAGGAGGGCGGAGGGTTCGGGGCGCTCAACCAACTGCACTCCATCGGGAAGCTCCAGAGTCTCTCCACCCTCTTCAGGCTTCAGAACAATGACAGGAAGAATGGCGGCAAGCTCAGAAAGCATGGCGCTCTGGGCCGGTTCCAGCTCTTTGCCCGGCATCATGAGCGCGTACTTTTTCGGCCCGCTACCGTAGCGCTCCGCAACCGACCGGGCTCCGCTCCGTTCCATAAGAGCCGCCAGCGAATCAATGGCAAGGTTTCCCGCAAACAGGAGCCGATCCTCATCGAACCCCTCATTGATGAGATTGTAGAGGCCGCTGTGCTCGCTCACAAAATGCATGTCGGCAATAGTGTCAATGATTCTGCGATTCATCTCCGCCTGTTCCTGGGTCTCCCCGCTTCGGAGTCCGGCATCGGCAGCGGCAACAGGAAGCCCAAGCTCTGCGGCCCCAAGAGCTGCAGCAAGAGCGGCCCTATCGCTGCCGAGTACAACAACAAGATCAGGCTCAGCGGCAAGCAACCGTTCCTCCATGAAAGCAACAGCCTCCGAGAGTGTTGCCAGCCTGGCGCCAGAGCTGCAGAGAATTGGCTCAGAAAGACCGAAACAGGCAGCAAGTTCAGGATGAAGCGGCTCCCCAAGAATGGCGACGGGAGCAACCCCTCCCGCACTGCTGAGTGCAGAAAAAAGTGGAGCAAGAAGCAGCGCCCCCGAGGGGCCTCCGGCAGCAAGGACAATTTTTTTCACAGCGTAGAAACCTTTGGTTACATTAATAAAACACCATGCTGACAGTGTAGGCTATTTTTTTGAGGACATCAACTTCCCGAACCAATGAAACGATTCTTTTCAACCATACTTCTTGCTGCAGGAATTGTCATGCTGCAGCTTACCCTGAACCCTTCAGGAAGCAACAATACACTCCATGCGGAAAACAGTAAAGTCATTCTCCGCCATGCCGACATAATAGAAGGTGGCGAAGACGCAGTTGGCCCTTACCGTGCTGCAATAGGCAATGTAGTGATGGTGAAGGGAGAAATGACAATGACCTGCAGGCGCACAACCGACTATGATGGGCAGAACAGGATTATCATGAACGGCGATGTCAGCATCAGCGACGGCAGCATGGAGGTGTTCGGGGACGACGGGGTCTTCTACCCCAAACGGGAAGTGCTTGAGCTGAGCGGTAATGTGCGCGGCCGGATGAAGGATAACTCGCTTGCCGTCCGCTCAAAAAAAGGAATGTTCAACAATGAAGAAAACCAGCTCTGGTTTTACGACAATGCCGTCGGATGGAAGGGCAAAGACCAGGTCAGCGGCGAAATTATCCTCCTGCATTTCAGGAAATCGGAAAAGAAAGGTGGAAAGCAGACCATTGACGAAATGCAGCTGCACGGAAACGCCTTCTATGCCTCCCCCGACACCCTCATACACTCACCCGTGGGTTACGACCAGATGAGCGGGAAAAAAATTGTAGCCCTTATCGGCGAAAACTCTCGTATGAAAGACCTTACCGTCACCGGACAGGCCGAAAGCCTCTTCCACCTCTATGACGAAAACAGCAAACCCTCGGGCATCAACTACTCAAGCGGCGACAGAATCAAAATGTTCTTCCGCGAGGGCAGAATGCATAAAATGAAGGTGACGGGAAATGCTGAAGGAACTGAGTATCCGGCAAGCTTCAGGGGCGAGGCAAGCATCAACCTTCCAAAGTTTGTATGGGGGGAGGCAGAGAACCCATGGGCCCGACCGGAAATACAGGCAAAAAAGGAGGGGGCGGAGAAAACGAAGGTTCCTGAATTTGAAGGGCTGTTCGATATGGAAAAATAAAAGCCTTCACCAGAGAGGGGAAGGCCTTCATGCGTCAATGCAGAGCGGGAAAAGCTACTTGGCAAACGGGCAGGTTCCTGTGGAACAGCCCCCCGAAGCGGCCGGTGTGGATGAGGGTTTTGATTTTGATGAAGAGTAGTCCGTGCCATAAAAGCCCGAACCCTTCAGCACAAAACCGCCCTCGGCGCTGATGACCCTCTGAAGAGTCTCTTTTCCGCATTTCGGGCACTTCGTCAGAGCATTATCCATCATTTTCTGGACCACTTCCAGCTCATTCCCGCAATCGGCACAACGGTACTGATAGGTTGGCATATCGATCGTCCTCCTTAATTGTTCTGTAAGTACTGTTCTGTATTCTGCTCTCCATTTTTCAGGCGCAATCCCCGAAAGAGCTGGTATTGTTTATATAGCCATATTTCAAAAAATAAAAAAGAGACTCTCTTGATTGTCAAAACACGGGCGGTGGTTCTCAGGGAAACAAAATATCGCGATCAGTCAAAACTCTGCACCCTTTTTACCCGTGAATTCGGAAAGCTCACCGTCATTCTCAAAGGGGGCCGTAATCCGAAAAGCCGTCTTTGCGGCATCTTCACTGCCGGAAACCTTCTTGACTGCGTCATCTACAGAAAATCCGAAAGGGAAGTGCAGTTGCTCAGCGACGCATCTCTGCTTGCCTGCCCCATGCTTCCAGGTGCCGATATGGAGAGGTTCGGCGCACTCTACCGCATTATCGACATGGTAAACCAGAGCACGGAACGGGATGAAAAAAACCTTCAGCTTTTTGCGCTGCTTGAAACGGCACTCAGAGAACTGTGCCGCGAACGGGGAAACTTTCCCTTACTCTACCTGTGGTTTCTCCTGCGGTTCATCTCCATCCTCGGCTTTGAACCCGAACTGCGCCGTTGCGTTTTCAGCGGCAGGGATATTCGTGAAGCGTTGCAGAAGGTGCCGGCTGGAGAACTGCTCTTCATAATGAATCCCGGCGGCCTTGCCCTCCCCGGAAGCGCACCGGCAGGCGGAAGCAATGCGCGACGCCTCACGCCCGAAACCGCCGCGCTTCTCATATCGCTCAGCACCATGGCACCCTCCGCTCTCGGGGAATCAACGGCGTCCCCCACCGACACGGAACTTCTCTCTGCCTTGCTTCAGGACTACTGCTCCCTGCACCTTGAACAGGGGGGCCGGGGGCGAAACCGCTCCATTGTCAACCAGATTCTTATGAAATAGCGCCCGTCTCCCTGAGGGATTTCATAATCCGCCGGAGTATTTCTATCTTGTGCTCACATTTGCATTTTCCCAGCATCGTCTTGTTTCACTTTAAAACCGCATTGACCAACATGCCGAAACTCACCAGATCAGCTGAACTCTTTGAGAAAGCAAAGAAGTTTATCCCCGGGGGCGTCAACTCACCCGTACGGGCTTTCAAATCCGTTGGAGGCAACCCCATATTCATGGCAAAGGGCCAAGGCGCCTACATGACCGATGTTGACGGCAACACCTACCTCGACTATGTCGGCTCGTGGGGCCCGTTCATCCTCGGCAGCATGCACCCCCGCATCACCGCCGCCCTTGAGCGCACCCTCACAACAATCGGCACCAGCTTTGGAACACCGATTGAGATGGAAATTGAAATGGCCGAACTGCTTGTGGAGGTTGTTCCCTCCATTGAAATGGTCCGCATGGTCAACAGCGGCACAGAGGCCACCATGTCGGCAGTCCGTCTGGCAAGGGGATGCACCGGCCGCGACAAAATCATCAAATTTGAAGGCTGCTATCACGGCCACGGCGACAGCTTCCTCATCAAAGCCGGTTCCGGCGCCCTTACCCTTGGAGCTCCTGACAGCCCCGGCGTCACGAAAGGAACCGCCGAGGACACGCTGAATGCCAAATACAACGACATTGCCTCTGTTGAGTTGCTGGTTGCCGAAAACAAAGGCAACATCGCAGCCATCATCATTGAGCCGGTTGCCGGCAACACAGGCGTCATCCCTGCAAAAAAAGAGTTCCTGCAGGCACTGCGTGACCTGTGCGACCGCGAAGGGATTGTGCTGATTTTTGACGAGGTGATGTGCGGGTTCCGTGTAGCCCTTGGTGGTGCACAGGAGCTCTACGGTATTACCCCCGACCTGACAACCATGGGTAAAATCATCGGCGGCGGGCTTCCGGTTGGCGCATTCGGCGGAAAACGGAGCCTCATGGAAAATGTAGCCCCACTCGGTGGCGTTTATCAGGCAGGAACCCTTTCAGGCAATCCGCTGGCACTGACCGCCGGCATCGAAACCCTGAAAATTCTGAAAGACGAGAACCCCTATCCGGAACTTGAGCGGAAAGCCGCATTCCTTGAAGCCGGTTTCAGAGACAACATGCAGAAGCTTGGACTGAACTTCGTCCAGAACCGCGTTGGCTCCATGGCCTGCCTCTTCTTCACCGAAACGCCAGTGGAAAGCTACGACAGCGCCATCACCTGCGACACGGAAATGTTCGGCAGATACTTTACCTCCATGCTCAACCAGGGAATCTACCTCGCCCCATCGCAGTTCGAAGCAATGTTCACCAGTGCAGTGCACACCGATGCTGATTTGGACAAAACGGTCAAAGCTAACTACATCGCGCTCCAGGCCGCAACGAAGTAACGGGGAAAAAACACCCGAAAGTAAAAAGAAAAAGGAGGCCCGGTCGGCCTCCTTTTTTCGTTCCCAATCAAAAAGGAATTGGAATGAATCGGGCTACTCAATAATCCCCGAACGGACCGCCTCGCGTGTAATCATCACTCTTGATGCGGAATCATGCACCATCATCTCCAGCACAGGAATGAACAGGTCAATCTTCTCCGGAGCGTCAACCAACTCCACAACCATCGGAAGGTCGGGCGCAAGCTCCATCAGCTTGGATGTATGGATGGCAAGATCGTGGCCGAACGAAAGCACCCCTTTTAACGCCGTGGCACCGGCCATTCCCTGCAGACGCGCCTCGCGCACAATCTCCTCATAGAGAGGGCGATGGCCGAAACGGGCATGTTCGCCCACAAAAACCCTCAACAGCTCTTTGTTCTCAAGTTCCATCATGACCATGGTTTTGCGGCAAGCATACCCGAGTAAAGCGCGGCAAACCCGCCAATGACGCTCCCCGCAAGGTACATCCCCGCATAGAGCAATTCTCCGTCCCTCACAAGCGACGCGTCTTCATACATATATGCCGAAAAAGTGGTGAACCCTCCACAGAAACCCGTCACAAGAAAGAGCCTCGCCTCCGGAGAAACCAGTGTTGTGGATACGGCCAGCTCACTGAGAAACCCGATCAGAAAGCTTCCTGCGATATTGACCGTCAGTGTTGCAAAAGGAAATCCTGCCGCCGCCGGGGCAAACGCCAGCGCCACAAGATATCTCAGCACCGAACCCAGAAAGCCGCCAGCCCCTACAAGGACAATGGCAAGCGAATGCTTCACCACACCACCTCCAGAAGGCATATGGAAAACCCGCTGCGACTGTTACCGTTCATTGGCCTCATTCTGTCGACCCTCAATACGCCTGTGGGCACAGCACATTTCATCAAGAATACCGAGAAGCGTATTGAAAATACCCAACGCAATGATGGTAGGAGCCCAAAGCCCGATAAAAATGCCGGCCTGCTCATGATTCGCCGAGGTCCCGAAAAGAAAGACATAGATAGAGAGCAGAATGGAAAGCGTCGCAGCAGCAAAATAATAGAGTGGCTTCATTGCCTTTAATATGGTTAAGTGGCCCTGTCAGGGAAAAGTCACAGGAAAAGTTACACTATTCAGACGAAAACAGAAAACCCCGCCGCAGCGACCGCCGAAACAATTGTTATCTGCAGGGCGGCAACACCGACCGCAAAAAAAAGCCAGCGTGTCCCGAAAAGCCCGAACAGCAAGCATCCACAGACACCGAAGAGATATATATCTTTATGCCTATATAAGCATTTAATCAGGCGCAAGAAATAGCGCTAAATAACCAAAAAACATGCACTTAAGCGAGATATAAAGAGGCGAGAATGGCGTTGGATAATTCTAGCCGCCGGGCTATATTATTAGTTAATTTTATTGGCGCGGAAGGCACTCCTGCACCACCCCCTCCGCCATTGAAAATACAGGCACCATATGGCTGCCGACCTCCGGCAGCATCAACAAGAGACAGCAACCGACCTCATTAACTTCAGTAAGGAGAACCACACATGGATCATTGGCAGAATTTCAGCCGCCGGGATTTCATAAAGATATCGTCACTCTTCCTTGCAGGGTCCGCAGCAATGTCTAGCTCCGCCGGACAGGCCTTTTCCGGCCTAGGGCAGTCAGGCTCCGACGAAAATAGCGACCGGATTGTGTATTCGTTCTGCGAACACTGTTTCTGGCGTTGTGGAATTGCCGCCCATGTACGGGATGGAAAAGTCTACAAAATTGTCGGATCGGAACACCACCCCCTCAGCCAGGGCAAACTCTGCCCCAGAGGCACAGGAGGAATCGGGCTGCTCTACGATCCGGACCGGCTACAGCACCCGTTGATCCGCGAAACCAAAGGGGGGAAGCAGTATTATCGCAAGGCTAGCTGGGATGAGGCGACCGGCATGGTCGCAGAAAAACTCTACGGCATCCATGAAAAGTACGGCCCCGGCGCCATAGCCATGCTTCACCACGGATTCGGCGTCTCCTTCTTCAAGCAAATGTTCTCTCAGATCGGAGTCAACAAATTCGCAAAACCCTCCTATGATCTCTGCTGCGGTCCTGCCCGTCAGGCATCGGTTCTGACATACGGTTACCCCAGCGGAACGCCTGAAGGGTTCGACATCAAGAACAGCAAATACATGATTTTCTTCGGTACCCACTTCGGAGAAAACATGCATAACACCGCCGTGCAGGAAATTTCGGAAGGCATCCGCCGCGGCGCAAAAATAGCCGTCTTCGACCCCCGCTTTTCAACTATTGCCGGCAAAGCCGAGCACTGGCTTCCAATCAAGCCCGGCACCGATATTGCAATGATGCAGGGGCTCATGCATGTGCTGATCAGCGAAAACCTCTATGACCGCTCCTTCGTGCAACATCATACCGTCGGCTTCGGAGAGCTCTGGGATTCGGTCCGAAAAATGACTCCTGAAAAAGTTGCAGAAATCACAGAGATTCCGGCCGATGCAATCAGGACAGTCGCCCGTGAATTCGCCTTCAACGCCCCGGCAGCGTTCGTCCACAGCGGACGGCGCACCAACTGGTACGGCGACGCTCTTCAGCGAATCAGGGCCATCCACATTCTCAATGCGCTGGTCGGCAACTTCAAAATGCCTGGCGGCGTGGTGAATTTCGACAAGTTCGTACTGAAAAAACCGAAGACCGCACACGCCCATCCGCCCTATGAAAAGAGCGTCTACAGCCGTTACCCCTTTTTCCCGGATGACGAACCCTCAAACACGATAGCCTCGCACGAAATTGTGCAGCAGGCCATTTCCGGAGAGATCAAGGCGCTGATGATTTACGGAGTTAACCTGCCCGAAACCATGACGCTTGGCAGGGAAACCGCCATTGAAGCACTCCGCAAGGTCGACTTCATGGTCGCAGTCGATGTGCTTCCAGCCGAGGTCACAGGCTACGCCGATGTAGTTCTGCCGGAGTGCACCTACCTTGAGCGCTATGACGCGCTTGACGCCGGCCGTAACTTCCGCACGCCTTTTGTCGCTCTCCGCCAGCCGGCTGTACCGCCCATGTACGAATCAAAACCCGGCAACCAGATTGCCAAAATGATTACCGACAAATGGGGCATGCACGGCGTCTTTCCCGCATCGGTTGAAGCCGGTCTTGACAAAACCCTCAAAATGACGGGCAGCTCGCTTGAAGAGATTAAAAAAACGGGAGTCATCGTCCGGCCGGAAACAGACCTCTACCGCAAGCCCGGCGTAGCGCTCAACCTGAAAACGCCGAGCGGCAAAATCGAGCTTGCATCATCGCGCCTGAGGGCGGCAGGCTTTGACGCGGTTCCCCGCTACACGCCGCAACCCGAAGCACCTGCAGGGTTCTACAGGATGCTCACCGGTCGCAAACCGATGCTCACCTTCGGCCGCACGGCAAACAACAGGTTCTTGGGCGATGTTGCAACCGCCAAGGAGAACGAGGTCTGGGTCAACACCGAGACAGCGGCGAAGCACGATCTGAACAACGACGAATATGTCCATCTGAAGAATCAGGCTGGCGTCGTTTCAGAATTTCCCGTCAAGGTGAAGGTAACCCAGCGGATACGGCCCGACGCGGTCTTCATGGTGCACGGCTTCGGCCATACCGCCGCGAAGATGACCTGGGCATACAAACGGGGAGCCTCGCACAACCAGCTCATTTCAAGAACCGATATCGACCCGGCCATGGGTTCGGTCGGCTTTCAAAATAATTTTGTGACATTCATCAAGGAGGCATAACCTGTGGCGAACAAAAAAAACTATGGAATGGTCATAGACACCCGAGTCTGCGTCGGCTGCTCGGCCTGTGTCTATGCCTGCAAATCGGAAAATGCGGTTCCTGAAGGCTACTGCCGCGACTGGGTCGTACAGGAAACAAAGGGAAACTTCCCTAAACTGACCATGGAAAACCGGTCGGAACGCTGCCAGCACTGCGAAAACGCACCATGTGTCACCTACTGCCCGACCCGGGCATCGCATTACGCTGAAGATGGCACGGTACAGATCAACCGCTCGCTCTGCACCGGCTGCAAAGCCTGCCTGGCCGCATGTCCTTATGATGCGCGTTATATCCATCCCGACGGCTTTGCCGACAAATGCTCACTCTGTCACCACCGCATCGAACAGGGACTGAAAACCGCATGCGTTTCGGTCTGCCCGACCGGAAGCCTGCACCTGGTTGACTTCAATGACCCCGACGAAGAGGCACAGAAACTCATGGCAGGAAGGATTGTCTACCGGCAGAAAGAACATGCCGGCACAGGACCGAGCCTTTTCTGGATTTCAGCAAGCAATAAACCCGGAGCGTAACCATGACTGCAACTGCTGCAACTGAAATAATCTCGACCAAAATCAACCCGAATGTGGTTCCCCACCTCCACATCTGGGAGTGGCAAATCCCCCTCTACCTCTTTCTTGGCGGTATGGCAGGAGGCCTTCTGGTCATCACATCCATCATGATTGTCCTGAAACGGAAATTCGGCATCGGACCGAAAGATGCGGGAGAGGGCTGCCCCTGCCTTGCCATACGCATCGGCTCAGCCCTCTCGCCCATACTGCTTGCCGTCGGCATGATTTTCCTTTTTCTCGACCTAGCACATCCTCTCTATGTCTGGGCTTTCTACACCACGGTACAGCCGACCTCGCCCATGTCGGCGGGTAGCTGGATTCTGGTTGCCTTTTTCCCGCTGGCCGTTCTACAGGCCATGCTGGTGAACAAACGCCAGCTCCGGACTTTTGATGTCGGCATTGTCCACAAGGTACTTGACTGGACAGAGGGCCACATGACAATCGTCGCCCTTGTCAATGCCCATATCGGCGTCGGAATCGGCATCTACACCGGTATTCTGCTCTCGTTCTTCTCCGCACGCCCGCTCTGGTCGAGCTCGATTCTCGGCATGCTCTTCCTTGTCTCGGGTATTTCAGCCGCTGCAGCCCTCATGCTTCTCTTGGCACCTGAAGAGGAAAAGCCGATCTACAGCATGATTGACGCAAACGCCATCTGGATTGAGCTGGTGACGGTCGGGCTCTTTGTGCTCGGCGGCCTTACGGGCTCTGCAAACAGCAGCGGAGCCATGATGCACCTGATCGGCGGAAACGCTGTAATGGCCGGGATACCATACGCTTACTGGTTCTGGGGTCTGTTTGTCGGAGCAGGACTTCTTGTCCCCCTGCTGCTCGAGTTCCTGGAAGCGGCTGGAGTCCATATCAAATACCCCAATGTAGCCCCAATCATGGTTCTCACCGGCGGAATGCTTCTCCGCTTTCTCATTGTCTTTGCCGGCCAGAGCTACCACACCTTCATGTAGCTCCAGCTCCCCGCAACAACACCACAATACTGAAAAGACCGCCTCATGGGCGGTCTTTTCAGTTCAAAACAAATACATTCTGTCAAGGGCGTCCCCAACTTTTCCCCTCCTTTTTAGGAGATCTTTTCGTGATGGACCGCTTTAAGGATTTTGATGTTCAGGACAATAAAGCGCCAGAACTGGTATATCCTGCAGCGCATCAAGAACTTTTGGTACGATGTGGGCCTCATGGTTGCTTGCGTTTTGGGATTAAATAAAGATTTGGGCTCTTATTCAGGGATGAACTGCCATCCGAAGCGGCCGCGGAACTTGTGAATGAAGGTTATTTCAACCATCTGCTTGAGCCATGCGCCGCCAATACCCCGCTCAACCTTGGTGACAAACATGTCGCGTCCTTCTTTGTTGTCGTAGCGTTCGTGATCTGGCACAATGGGATAAATGATCATGACAATAGCTGAACCGTTCCAGAGCGACTTGCCGTTGGAGGCGATGCAAACAGCCAGCATCTCGGTCATGCGTTCGCGGTGGGTCATGCGGCCGGTCTTTATCATGTCGATAACATTGAAGGCAACAACCCTGCCGATCACACCCGAAATCATACCGGTCCGCGGTGCGCCAGGGGTAATGGCGGTGCCGTTGGGCGTGACATGAGGTTTGGAGATCGGGCCGGGAGGCGCGAAGGCGATTCCTGCCGAGAAGATGTTTTTGTAGGTCGGATTGTAGTACTGGGCAGGCCAGGCTTTGGGGGACTTGGTAAGCTCCTCGTAAGGAAGTCCGTAATGGCCGTCGGCAAAAACAAAGCCGCCGGGATTGCAGACAACCGAGGAAATATCCTTGCCGTCCTTATCGAAAAACGGGAAGTTGACACCGCGCGACTGGGGAATAAGCATGGCGAAATCGTACTCGGTTTCACCGTAGTTGCCTTCGAAATCTTCCCAGTAGATCTTGTTCTCGTCCACCTTGTTCACACCGCGGCGGATGGCTTTTTCAATGCCGAATTCGTCCATTGCATCCTCAATGAGATCACCACCCCGTGCAATTCTGTCGCCCTGCTGTACAACATTGATGCCGCCGACGCCGAAGTCGCCTATTTCAGGCTCGTTGGTCAGGTAGACAAGATCGGCCTTATCGCGGATTCCTCTCTGGGTGAGGTCGTGATGAATGTTGGTGATGTACTCGAATGCAGCGCCCTGGCAGGCTGCCATGGGGTGGCCGGTACCGATGACCAGTTTCTGGCGCTCGCCTTTTTTCATGCGCTCGACCGACTTGAGATAGGCGTCGCGCGCCTGGATGGCGGTATCGAAATGGCAGATGGACTGGGTGAACTTTTTTGGTCCGAGGCCGGGTGTCGCGTCATAATTCATGTGCGCACCGGTCGCAATGATCAGGTGGTCATACTCAAGGCTGGACTGCGCGGTATCGCCGGCCTGCTCAAGAACCACATAGTTCTCGTCGGGATGGACCGATACAACCGTCCCCTGAATGAAGTTTACATTGAATTTGTCATAAATCGGCTTTAACTTGAAAACAGTGTGCTCTGGCTTTACCGCATCAATGCCGAGCCATACCCAAGAAGGCACAAAACCAAAATAATCAAACTTGTGTACAACCGTTATTTCATGTTCTTTCCCGAGGGAATCCCCCAGATACATCGCCGCAGTATGCCCTGCAAAGCCGGCGCCTATGATTACAACCTTTGCCATGGTGGTTTCTCCAGTTATAGCGTGTTTGTTAAGTGGCAGAAAAGCCTGTAAAAAAGCAGTTCTATAAAATACGACTAAAAAAGTATATAACCAAACGGTTATACAGCATCCCACATCCACCTGAAGGAGTCACTCAAATGAAGAACAACCTGTTTGCGGGGACATAAAGTTCACGCAGGACAAAAGAGCCCCTGAATGGAAAAGAAACGGCTGGTCGGCATTGATTACGGAACCAAACGCATCGGACTAGCCGTGGCCGATCCGCTCCGCATGTTCGCCCGGCCGGTAGGCACATTCAGCCGGGAGGGGCTGCAGAGTGCTTTGGAGGAGATTGAATGCCAGGATGGCATTGAAACCCTTATTGTTGGCTACCCGCTCGGTTCGGGGGGTGAGACGAACGCAATGACCGGAGTCATTGACCGCTTCATTGCGGAGCTCAAAGAGATGTTCCCTCATGTCGCAATTGAGCCGATTGACGAGTACCACTCTTCACGCGAGGCGGTGCACATCCTTGCCGCGGCGGGAGGAAGCCGCAAAGAGCGCCAAAAGAAGGGACGACTCGACACGGCTGCCGCCTGCGTCCTGCTTACCCGTTACCTTGAGGGGCGCTCCGAAAGCCTGTAAGTGCGCTGTTTTTCATGTAGCTTTTCCCTCACCGCTTGTTTATCTTACAGCTGAATGCCTTCGACAACGACCACCACCTTTTCACTCCGTCCTGCACAGTAATGGAAACTTCTGCAATGCTCAGCATATTCAAAGATACCCAAGCCCTTCTTGAAGGCCATTTCAAGCTCACCTCCGGCCGCCACAGCAACTCCTACTTCCAGTGCGCAAAAGTTCTACAGCATCCGGAGCATCTGAGCACAATCTGCAGTGACATTGCCAGCCATTTCAGGGACAGCGGAGTAGACACGGTCATTTCACCCGCCATCGGGGGAATTGTGGTCGGAACCGAGGTCGGACGCCAGCTCGGCGTCAAAACAATTTTTGCAGAACGCAAGAACGGCGCAATGACCATCCGCCGCGGCTTCAGCCTTGAAAAGAACGAACGGGTACTGGTGGTGGAGGATGTCGTCACAACCGGAGGGTCGGTGGCAGAGGTGATCTCCCTTGTGGAGGCCGCCGGAGCAAAGGTTGCCGGCGTCGGCTGCGTGGTCGACCGAAGCAACGGCACCGTCCGGCTTGCCGACAGTCAGTTCTCCGTCATGCCGCTCGAAGTACACAGCTGGCCTGCCGAATCCTGCCCGCTCTGCCGTAAAGGCGTGCCCATTGAGGCACCCGGAAGCAGGGCCACCAGCCCGCCCCCCTCTGCATGAGTAGCCCACAGCCCATCCGGACAATCTCCTTCATCGGTCTCGGGCTGATAGGGATGTCACTTGTCAAGGCGCTGAAAAGGAGTACGCCCGACGGGGCCACCTCTCCGATAGTGATCGGCTACGACCCCTCTTTCACCCAGAGCGACCGCGAAGCTGTCCTGCAGTTCGGACTCGACCGGTTCACCGATAACAGGAAAGAGCTCTTCGGTGCTGACCTGGTTGTTCTGGCTGCTCCTGTTGAAACCAACATCGCCCTGCTTGACGAACTTAAAAAGCTGGCCCCACCGTCCACCCTTGTGGCAGATGTCTCCAGCACCAAAGCCCTGATCTGCCGTCGTGCCGAAGAGCTCTCAATTCCCTTCATAGGCATGCACCCGATGGCCGGAAAAGAGCAGCAGGGATACCGCGAGAGCAGCGAAGAGCTGATTCAGGGAACCCGGATGATTCTCTCGGCGCCCCAGGGAGAGCTCAACTCACCCAAAGGGCTGTTTCTCAAGGCGTTGCTTGAGGCGGCCGGATGCCGCATCAGCCTGATGGACGCGGAGGAGCACGACCGGGTGATTGCCTGCATCAGCCACCTTCCGCAACTGGTATCGACAGCCCTCGTGACCCGGTGCGCCGGAAGATTGGACTGTTCAGGGCCCGGATTTCTCTCTATGGCCCGACTTGCGGGAAGTCCATGGAGCATCTGGCGCGACATCATATCAACCAACAGCGGCAACATAGCCGACGAACTTGAGCGGTTTGCCCTCGAACTCGGGGAGCTTGCGGAGGAGGTACGCCGCAATGACGGACAGAAACTTGAAGGACGATTCAATGAGGCAAACCGGCAGCACGCACTGCTGAAGGAGATAAACCGCCAATGAGTCTTGGAATTGTTGTGAATGTTTCGCGCCAGAGAGCAATTGATCTTGCCCGGACACTTGCCAAGTGGCTTGAGGAGCGAGGGGTTGACTATGTGTTCGAATCTCTTTCGGCTGAAAAAACAGGCAGTAGCCGCAGTGCTCCGATTGAGAAGCTCAATACGCAGTGCGACGCATTCATTTCGCTCGGTGGTGACGGCACCCTCCTCTTCACTTCGCAACACTCCGTCACAAAACCAGTTATCGGGGTCAATGTCGGCCGGCTTGGCTTCCTTGCGGAGTTCTCACCCGAGGAGATGCTCCCTGCCGTGGAACGGTTCCTCGGTGGAGACTATTCCATACACACCCGGTCACAGCTTGACGCTGGTCTTGTTACCGAGGGCAGGGAGGAGCATTTTCGGGCACTCAATGATGTGGTCATTGAAAAGGGGGCCTACCCCAGGATTCCCGCATTCATCATAAAGCTTGACGGCGAACTTCTCAGCTCCTACAGGGCCGACGGCATCATTATTGCAACATCTACCGGCTCTACCGCATATTCAATGTCGGCCGGAGGCCCCATCATCGCCCCCAAGTCCAGCGTGGTGGTCATCACCCCCATCTGCCCGCATATGCTGACTGTACGGCCAATTGTCATCAGCGACGAAAAGACCATTGAGGTATCTGTTGATGCACCCGACGGAACCTTCCCGCTCAACTGTGACGGCCATCTGCGCCAAATGCTGGCCCCGCAGCAGGTGGTAACCGTCCAAAAATCAAGCGAGTTCATCAACCTGATGGCCAACAGTAACCGCGACTACTGCGAAGTGCTCCGAACGAAACTGCTCTGGGGCCGGGAAGCCTAAGCCTGTCCCTTACTCTCCAACAGACGCCGTCTCGCAGTAGGGCCATTTGCCCTGCTCGGAGAGAATCATCTCAACAATCTCCCTGACGCATCCATTGCCGCCCTCGTAAGCGGAAATATATCCCACACGGTTGCGGAGGTAATCGGCGCCGTTGATTGCCGTAACAGGAAGCCCAACCTTTTCAAGAACCGGAATGTCTCCGATGTCGTCGCCAATGCAGGCACACTCGTCGTCAGTAAGGGAGTATCGGTCACGGAATGCCTCATAGGCCGAGAAAAAGTCGCCGGAGGCGAAAGAGAAGTCCGTCACACCCAGTTCGGCGAGAAGAGGTCGATATCCCTCCGAACTTCTGGGGGAGTAAACCGCAACCCGAATCCCCTGACGGATTGCCTCCTGTATGCCCAGAGCATCGCGTACCGAGATGGAACAGAGTTCAAGGCCGCTACCGTCAACAGTGATGCGGCTGCCGTTAAGCACCCCGTCAATGGGAAAAAACAGTGCGCGAACAGCCTCAAGAGCCTGACTGACCCGTGAAGAGGGATCTGCCTGGGAGGGCTGCATGCCGAAGTACTGGAAACCTGACAATGTGGTGGGGTTTAGGATGAAGGAAGTGACTGCACGCAGCCGTAAAGGGCGAGTAGCTGACTGACAAGGGGGGCGAAATCGCCGAGAGGAATCTGGGTTGCCGCGTCCGACATTGCACGCTCGGGTTTGGGATGCACCTCGAAAAACAGACCATTAACGCCGGCGGCAACCGCTGCTCTTGCCAACGGAACGACATAACGGCGCTCTCCGCCAGAAATCCCGTCACCGGCACCGGGTAGCTGAAGGCTGTGGGTTGCGTCGTAGATGACAGGCCAGCCCGACTCGGCCATTTTTGCGAGTCCCCTGAAATCAACCACAAGATTGTTGTAACCGAAACTTGTTCCCCGCTCGGTCAGCATGATGCGCTGGTTGCCTGTTGCGGCAACCTTGTCGGCAGCACGCGCCATATCTTGAGGCGCCATGAACTGCCCCTTCTTGATGTTGACCACAAGTTCGCTTTCGCCGGCGGCAACAAGCAGTTCAGTCTGGCGGGAGAGAAAGGCGGGAATCTGAAGCACATCAACGAAACGGGTAGCAAGAGCAACATCTTTGGTTTCATGCACATCGGTAAGCACTGGCATACCGTAGGTCTGGCCTATCTCGGCAAGCACCTCAAGAGCCTCCTGATCACCAATGCCGGTAAAAGAGCTGCCAGAGGTCCGGTTCGCCTTGCGGTAGGAACCCTTGAAAATAAACTTCACACCCAGAGAAACGCTTATGCGCTGAAGCTCTTCGGCCACCTCAACAGCCATCTGGCGGCTCTCCACAAGACAGGGGCCGGCAATGAGGAGGGGGCTTTGGGCGGGAGAAACATCAATGTTGCCGATGGAGAACTTTTGCACGGTACAGAAGTGTTGATATTAATTGATTCTTAACTCTTAACGAGAGGAAGCATTGCAATGTTCTGCGGAGCAATCGTTAAATTTATATAAATTTACAACATTATACGGTTAATCACAGCCGCCAATCAAACCAGCACAAACCATGAGCAGCACTGACACGAAAGAGCGACTCAAAGAGATTGAGAAACAGCTGGCCGACCTCGTCGGAGAACAGACCCTCATCAAGGCAAAGTGGGAGGCAGAAAAAGAGCTGATCCGACAGTCGCGCGACCTGAAAGCGCAGCTTGAAAGCCTCCGGGTTGAGGCGGAGGAATTTGAACGGCAGGGCAATTACGGTAAGGTTGCCGAGATACGGTATGGAAAAACCGGGGAGATTGAAAAAGCCATAGAGGCGAACAGCCGCCAGATGGAAAGCCGACAGGCGGCAGGCGAACTGATTATGAAAGAGGAGATCGATGCGGAGGACATTGCTGAAATCGTGGCAAAATGGACCGGCATTCCCGTCAGCAGAATGCTCCAGTCGGAACGCCAGAAACTGCTACACATAGAGGACGAACTGCACGCAAGGGTCATAGGGCAAAACGAGGCCGTCACGGCGGTCAGCGATGCGGTAAAACGCTCCAGGGCCGGAATGGGTGACATGAAACGCCCTATAGGCTCCTTTATTTTTCTTGGCCCCACCGGCGTGGGAAAAACCGAGCTAGCACGAACCCTTGCCGATTACCTCTTTGACGATGATGAGGCAATGATACGCATCGACATGAGCGAGTATATGGAATCGCACACCGTCAGCCGTCTTGTGGGAGCCCCTCCCGGATATATCGGCTATGAAGAAGGCGGCCAGCTGACTGAAGCGGTACGCCGCAAGCCTTTTTCAGTGTTGCTGCTTGATGAAATCGAAAAAGCGCACCCGGATGTTTTCAACATTCTTCTCCAGATTCTTGACGAGGGACGCCTCACCGACAGCAAGGGAAGAACGGTGAACTTCAAGAACACCATTATCATCATGACCAGCAATATCGGCGCACAGCTGATACAGTCGGAGATGGAAAAAATAGATGGCCAAAGCCGCGAGGTGGTTCTTGAAGGTCTGCAGGAAAAGCTGTTCTCCTTGCTCAAGCAGCAGGTCCGTCCGGAATTTTTGAACCGGATAGATGAAATCATCCTCTTTTCACCTCTCACCAGGGAGGATCTAAAAAAAATTGTCCGGATACAGTTCAACCTCATCCGCGATACCGCACTGCGTCAGCACATCAGTCTCACCATATCGGACGCCGCACTCCAGTGGCTTGCCGATGCGGGGTTTGATCCTGCTTTCGGCGCGCGGCCGCTGAAACGGGTCATACAGCGAAAGCTCACCAACCGCATATCGGAAATGATACTTGAGGGGACCATAAGGGAGGGGGACGCACTCGCCGTCGATCTTACAGAGGGAGCGCTCACCTTCACCAGTGGCAAAAAATGAAAAGACTGAAGAGAACAGCGCTCCTCCTGGGGGCCATGTTGCTTCCGCTGTCCATAGCGGAAGCAGAGACCAGTATTCAACCCGACAGCCTCTCCATTAAAATCGGACAGATGCTCATGGTCGGGTTCCGGGGCACCAGCATAGAGGGCTCCCCCGATATCCAGCGTGCCATCAGTAAGAGCCACATAGGAGGTGTTGTGCTCTTTGACTATGATGTCCCCTCCCGTTCACTCCCACGCAACATCGTCAGCCCCGAACAGCTCGCCAGCCTTACCCTCGCTCTGCAGGAGATCTCCCCGACACCTCTCCTCATTGCCATCGATCAGGAAGGGGGAAAGGTTTCGCGTCTCAAAGAGGCCACCGGCTTCCCTCCTTCAGAAAGCGCAGAGCATCTGGGAAGCCTCAACAGCCCCGACAGCACCACCGCTGCCGCGGCCAGAACCGCCCGCACCCTCCGAAGCCTCAATATCAACATGAATCTCGCGCCGGTGGTTGACCTCAACACCAACCCCATGAACCCGGTCATCGGACGGCTCGGAAGAAGCTTTTCCGCCGATCCCGACAATGTGACCAATAACGCCGCACTGACCCTCAAGGCATTCGAGAGAGATGGTATTCTGGGAACCTTAAAGCATTTTCCCGGCCATGGAAGCTCAACAACCGACTCCCATCTTGACTTTACCGATGTAACGGCTTCGTGGGCCCCGCTTGAGCTACTGCCCTACCGCCGGCTCATTACAGAAGGGTTCAGCGGTACAATTATGACATCGCATGTTTTCAACGCCACGCTTGACCCCCGATATCCGGCCACGCTCTCAAAAGCTACGATAACAGGGCTGCTCCGCAACGAAATGGAATTCCGGGGGGTGGTGCTCAGCGACGACATGCAGATGAAGGCCATTACCAACCACTTCGATCTTGAGGAGGCAATAGCGCTGGCGGTCAATGCGGGCATAGACATCCTTATCTTCGCCAACAACACTTCGAAGTATGACCCCCGTATTGCCGGGAAGGCCGCAAAAATCGTCTATGCCCTTGTCAAAAAAGGAGTCGTATCCCCCCAGCGGATTGACGACTCGTTCAACCGCATCATGGCACTGAAAAAGCAGCTCGCCTTCACCTCTCAAAAAGTCAACAACCCATGAAAACCCTCTACCTCGCCCGCCATGCAAAATCAGGCTGGGAAAGCAACTGCTCCGATTTTGAGCGGACACTGAACGAGAAAGGGATGAAAGACGCCCCCCAAATTGCGGCACGCATGGTTGCAAAGGGGGCTCCAATTCCCAACATTCTCATCAGCAGCCCGGCCAGAAGGGCGCTCACCACAGCTGAAGCGTTTGCTGAAGCCTTCGGAATCGGGAGAGAGAAGATACATATGGAGATGGGGATATACCACGGAGGGGCCGACGAACTGCTGGAGCTGGTGCGGAGTGTACCCGACAGCGCAGAGGGCTTGATGCTGTTCGGCCACAACCCCGCCATGAGCGAATTTGCCGACCGTATGGCCAGAAATGCGCCGCACCATCTCTCGCCCTGCAGCGTCGTGCGCATAGACATGGATGTTGCCAAATGGAGTGAAGCGGGAAAAGAGAAGGGAGAGACAGTGTGGCATGAACATCCCGAAAAGACACACAGCCACTGACGCGCTCCACGGGAGAACACTCAGTCGCGCTCGGGCTTGGGTTCGCGAGTCATCAGGTCCAGAATCGCCTCCTCGGCCGCCTTTCCCTCAAACAGCATTTCATAAACCGCGCGGGTGATGGGCATATCAACACCGAGCGAACTGCTCAGCTCATAAACCGCCCGTGAGGTGAGCACCCCTTCGGCAACCATGTTCATGTGGGTAACAATGTCGTCGAGCGTTCTCCCCCGACCAATCTCTTCACCAACAAAACGGTTCCGGCTGTGATGGCTCAGGCATGTCACCACCAGGTCACCGATGCCAGAGAGGCCTGAAATGGTCATGGGATCGCCCCCGAGCTTCAGCGCAAGGCGAGATATTTCAGCCATGCCGCGGGTGATGATGGCCGCCTTGGCGTTGTCGCCAAAACCAATCCCGTCGGAAATGCCGGCAGCAATGGCAATGATGTTCTTGACCGAACCGGCAACTTCAACCCCAACAATGTCGGTATTGACATAAACCCGGAACATCTCCGTATGAAAAACCTCCTGCACCGATTCGGCGGTTGCCGCTGAAGAAGAAGAGGCTACAACGGTGGTCGGCTGCGAGCGGGCAACCTCTTCGGCATGGCTGGGTCCATACAGGGCCGCAACCTGAGAAGGAAGAAGGGAGGGCAGTTCATCAGCCAGAACCTCCGACATGCGTTTGCCGCTCCCAACTTCAATCCCCTTTGCCACATTGACAACAATACGCCCCTCAAGCGGAAGAGAACTGAACAGGCGGGCTGTCTCGCGAAGCGCCTGTGAAGGCACCGCCGTCACTATCATTGAAGCATCTGAAACCGAGCGGGAAAGGTCGAACTCAACCTCAAGCAAAGGAGGAAAGGGTGACCCTTTGAGGTAACTGGTGTTTTCGCGATCGCGCCGGAGCTGCTCTGCAAATTCGGGACGATGGGCCCACAGCTTTACCCTGTGTCCTTTTTCGGCCAGAAGAATGGCAAGCGTGGTTCCCCAGCTGCCGGCACCGAGCACCGAAAGATCCATCAGCTGAAAGGGGAACTGTTATGCATTTTTTCTGAATGTTACGCGGCTTTCCGTCCCCGAAATGAGGCGACGGATATTGGCCCGGTGGGTAAAGAGAATGGCAAGAGCAACCAGCAGGCCGAAAATCATCAGGTGATAATCGAGGCTGTCATGGAATGAGAATGACTCGCCGAAGAGCCTGATGTAGTAATCAAGCCCGCCGCCAAGCTCAAACACATACTTGCGGATGGCAATGATGAGAGGAAATGCCATTGCGGCAAGAATTGAGGCCACTGACACATATCGGGAGAGCCATACGGTCAGGAGAAAAATTCCGATAACCATCAGCATGCTCACCGGCGCAATGCCTATAAGCATTCCGGCTGCCGTGCTGACCCCCTTGCCCCCTTTGAAACCGGCAAAAACAGTGAAAACATGACCTATAACAGCGCTCATGCCCGCAAGAAGACGAAGGGCCACCTCGTTGATGTCGGGGAAGGCCCCTAGGGGGTAGTGACGGAAAAAGGCGACGACCGAAACCGCAGCAACTACACCTTTAACAATATCGATAAGTGTGACGGTCAGTCCGGTTTTCCAGCCCAGCACCCTGAAAGCGTTGGTGCCCCCGGCGTTTCCGCTGCCGAAGTTTCTGATGTCAACCCCCTTCATCATCTTTCCAGCCATAATGCTGGTGGGAATGGAGCCGATGATGTAACTAACGGCAAGAATGGCGAGTAATGTCAGCATGTCCTCTTCTGATTTTGTTTTATGGCGGGAGTGGCTCTCACCTCCATGAAAAAAAACAAAAAAACATCAGGCATTGGCTACCTGACCTATAAGGTACGCATTTTCTCCTTGAGTTTTCAAGGCCTCCATCACGCGGTCGGCAGCCTCTTCGGGAACAATCAGTACAAGACCGATGCCGAGATTGAATGTGCGGCGCATATCCTCCTCTGGCACGGAGCCCTCAGTGCGAATAATGTCAAAAATCGGAAGCTCAGGCCATGCATCCCAACGAACTTCAAGCTTCAGCCCGTCAGGTACAATGCGCATGGTGTTGCCCATCAGGCCACCGCCGGTAATGTGCGACATGCCGTGAATGTCCGTTGAACCGAAGAATGGCTCTATCAACCTGAGATAGGAGCGGTGAACCTTCAGGAGTTCCTCGCCGACTGTTCCCTGAAGAGCGCTGAATTTCTCATTCATTCTTCCCTCGAACACCTTTCTGGCCAGCGAGTAGCCGTTGGTGTGCAGGCCGGTAGAGGGAAGCCCAAGCATTACATCACCCGCCTGTATTGTGGAGCCGTTGACAATTTTTGCATGATCGACAACCCCCACGATTGTGCCGGCAAGATCGAAATCCTTCAGGGTGTAAACACCCGGCATTTCAGCCGTTTCACCCCCAATCAGAGCGCATCCGTTTTCACGGCAGGCGTCCACCATGCCGTTTACAACTGCTGCGGCAACCGTAGGCTCAAGCTTTCCGCATGCATAGTAGTCAAGAAAAAACAGCGGTTTGGCGCCGCAGACAAGAATGTCGTTGACACAGTGGTTCACCAGACATGAACCTACCGTGCTGTAAGCACCAAGCTCCACGGCAATTTTCAGTTTTGTCCCCACGCCGTCAATGCTGCTAACCATCACCGGCCTTTCATAACGGGTGAAATCGGGCTCGAAAAAGCCGCCAAAGGCCCCAATATCGGTTATGACCCCCGGCGTATTGGTCTGGCGGACCTTCCCCTTGATGAGACGGACAAACTCTTCACCCGCACCTATGTCGACTCCAGCTTTTTTATAATCCATGGTTCTCTTGCTCCATCCTGTGTTATCGTTTATGCGCTCCTTGGTCCCCCCGAGACCTTCAGGTTAAAGGTTTGCCGGCAGGAACCTCAAAAATTCCCGCAGCATCCTCGCCGGAGAAAAACTCGCGGTGCAGGGCGTTGACGGCAGCAACAACATCATGCTCCCCAACAACAAACCCGACATTGATCTCCGAAGCCCCCTGTGAAATCATGCGGAGGTTCACCTCCGTCAGAGCTCCGAAAATCCTTCCGGCAACGCCCCGCGACATGCGGAGATTGTCGCCCACGACGCTGACTGTGGCAACCCCGTGCTCAATATCAACCTCGCCGAACTCCCTGAGGTCCCGCAGAAGATTGTCAGTAAAGCAGGTGTCATCAACCGTAACGGAAACGGAAACTTCGCTTGTGGCAATCATTTCAACCGATATGGCGTAGCGGGCAAACACATCGAAAAGTTCGTTCATGAACCCGTGCCGCCCAAGCATCCGATTTGAACGGACATTGATGATACCCTGGCCCTTTTTGACCGCAATAGACTTTACAAGGCCGCCGTAACTCATTCCTGAAAGACGGACGGGATCATTGGTGATAACTGTTCCCCGAGCATCGGGATGCCAGGTATTAAGCACAAAAACCGGAATGTTTTTTTCAACCGCAGGGGCAATGGTATCGGGATGCAGCACCTTTGCGCCGAGATAAGCAAGCTCCGCTGCCTCGGAAAAAGTCATCACCCTGATGCTGCGCGCATCGGGAACCACCCTAGGGTCGCAGGTCATAACTCCATCAACATCTGTCCAAATCTGGATGGCCGAAAAATGGAGCCAGGCACCCAGAAGCGCCGCCGAAAGATCGGATCCGCCTCTGCCGAGCGTCGTGGTCCGGCCGTCAGCGGTTGCGCCTATATAGCCCTGCGTCACAACAGTTGTCCCGGAACCGAGCAGTGGACCGAGAATCGCCGTTGCCCTCGCCCTGCACTCGGCCTCAATCGGACGGGCGAAGCCGAAGTTGTCGTCGGTTATCATGATTGTGCGGATGTCAATCCACCGGGCGTTGATGCCTGCTGCCTGAAGTGCGGCCGCAAAAACAGTGGTGGAAAGCAGTTCGCCGAACGAGCAGAACATATCGCGCGAGCGCTCGGTTAACTCCCCCACAATTTCAACGCCCTTGACAAGAAGCTCAAGGCGAGTGATAATTGCATCTATCTTCAAAGCAAGCTCCGCCTTCGGGCCCTCATCGGTGAGAAGTTCGTCAACAAGGCCAAGATGGTGAGCACGCACCTCTCCGGCGAGCGCCAGAGCATCATCAAGGGAGCCGTTGCCTGAAGCGTCGGCAATCCGCAGTAGCTTATTGGTTATACCGCTGCAGGCGCTGAGAACCACCAGTGGGGTTGACTCCTGCTCTTGGTGGGCAACAATGGAAATGGCCTGCCGCATGGCCTTGGCGGTTCCAATGGAGGTACCGCCGAATTTCATCACAGCCATAAAATTTTGCAAAAAGTTTACAGCAGCGAAAAAGCTGCCGTGAATGCCCCGGCCCGAAAGGGCAGGGAAAGTTCTCTCGGGAGTGCAAATATAGCTTAAAAAAAGAAAATCTTCTATGGCTCCGGGAGGGGAGAGCTGGTAGTATGAGAGAATGTTTATATTGCGCACTGAAATTGAAATCAAAGCGTATGCCCCTACCAGGAACACACAACACCATCCAGCTGGCAATAGCCCTTGACGCCGCACGCCATGAGCTGGGAATTGCGCTCCTCTCGCTGGAGGGAATCGTCTCCTTTCAGGAGGAGGACGGGTTGCTCTTGGCCTATCTGCCGGAACAGAGCTGGAACCCGGAAAAGGAACGAGCCGCAAGGGCCGCGCTTCAGCGGCTTCCGGGAGTTGCCCCGGCAATGGAGGCCTCCTTCATTGCCGAGCGGAACTGGAACGAGGAATGGGAAGCACATCTAAAACCCATTGAAATATCGGACCGGTTCCTGATTGCCCAAAAAAAAGGAGAGGCTCCGAAAAAGCCCGGCCAGATTGTGCTTACCATCAACCCAAAAATGTCGTTCGGCACCGGATACCACGAAACAACGCGGCTGATGCTCCGCCAGCTTGAGGAGATGGATATCAGCCGCGAGCGGATTATGGACATAGGGACGGGAACGGGAGTGCTGGCCATTGCAGCTCGCAGACTCGGCAACACCCAGCCGATTCTCGCGTTCGACAACAGCAGCTGGGCAGCTGAAAATGCAGCTGAAAACATTGCCGAAAACGAGGCATCCGACATCCACATTGAACTGCTTGACGCCGAAGAAGATCTGAAAAGCAATCTTCAGCAGGGCTACACCCTTGTACTGGCAAACATCAACAAAAATGTCATCGACCGGATTCTGCCGGTCATCGCCCAAAGCGCACCAGGCGCAGCCGTCCTGCTTTCAGGCATACTGGCCTGGGACGAAGCATGGCTCAAAAAACTGCTCAAACGACTTAACTACGAAGCCGTGAGGACAATCTACGAAGAGGAGTGGCTTTCCGCTCTGGTTCGCCGCAGCTCAACATAACCATTACCATAAAACAGATTCATATTATGGAACGAGTTTCCTGCATAGATATAGGCACCAACACAGCTCTGCTTCTCATTGTCGACATCGACCCGAAGCAGGGAACGATAAAGCCGGTGCATCACAAACAGGCGATAGTACGCCTCGGCCAGCAGGTTGACGAACTGAAAATAATCGACCGCGAGGCCAAGGAACGGCTGATCAACTGCCTTCTGGAATTCAAAAAAATCAGCAATGATGAGGGAGCAGATACTATTATTGCCACTGGCACCAGTGCGCTACGCGATGCAAAAAACCGAATGGAGGTCACCAGCGAACTGGTTCGTTCAACCGGCATAGTCGTTCGCTGCATCAGTGGCGAAGAGGAGGCCGAGCTCACCTTTTTTGGCGCGGTTTCTGGAATGGAGAACATTCCCGCCCCCTTTACTGTCACAGACATAGGCGGAGGAAGCACGGAGATTTCCATGGGTTCAACCGATGGCATTACCCAAAGCGTCAGCCTCGACATCGGCTCCGTTCGGCTGACCGAACGGTTTTTCCACTCCCTCCCCCCGGCCCCCGAGGAGTACAAACTAGCAAAAGAGGAGATCAACCGACTTCTGACCGGAGCAGTTCTCCCCTTTTTCGCATCCCGTGAACGGGTATACGGAGTGGCCGGAACCATAACAGCCATTGCGCAGATTGTTCGGGGAGACAGGGAGTTTGATGTGACGAAAGTCCACAACTACCTTCTCAGCTACGACGATGTCCACAACCTTCTTGAACGGCTGAAAGCAATGAAGCTTGAGGAGATTATGGCATTAGGCATTCCCGAAGGACGGGCGGATGTGATTCCCATGGGCACCCTGATTCTCCATCAGTTCATGCGCATCCTGGGCATCGGAGAAATCCGGGTCAGTGCACAGGGGCTCCGTTACGGCCTTGCGCTTAAGGAGCTTCTTCGCCTTCAGGGCGAAGTGGGCTGAGGCAGAAAAAAACGGTTGCTTCACCCAACGCATTGCGCGTAAAAAAGAGAAATCTGCTGCTGCTCTCTTTGAGGCGGTAGAGTTTGCGAAGATCTTCGGGCGAGAGCGGAAAATCCCTTCTCTGTATGGAGGCGCCGTGAATTTGGTGCTCTTTGAGAAAGAGCCGGAACAGTTTCGGCTTGTAAGGAGTACTGGCAATCAGACGGAATGTTCTACCGGGAAACTCTTCCGCCGTTCGGACGCCGGTCAGGTAGTCAACCGAGTGGTTCAGGAACTTCAGCCCGAACTCTTCGGCAACCTCTGCCGAAAGTCCCGCCTTGATGATTGCCGGATCGGGCTCAAAAAAACAGGGGCCGGGCTCAGCAGCAATCCTCCTCTGCACTCCCCCCCTTGAGGAAACCTCATACTCGCCCACACCCGACGACTGCAGGCAGACCGCTTTTCGTTCCTGCCCGTTCTCTTGCGCCGTGCCCCGCCGAAGCATCAGCATGCTCTCCCTGCACTGGCGGTCGAGGGAGACAACAATAATCAATTCAAGTGAGGGAAGCTCGCGCTTCAGTCCCGAGAGTTCAAGGGCAGGCGAGGCTTTTATGCATACCCGGGGCGCTTTTTGCAGGAGTGCGTCATGGCCCGAAACCACATTGGGAGAACACTCACTGAGCCCCACCTTCCGGCGCCCTGCCTCACGCCGATCGGGGTCAACGAATATCCAGTCAAAAGTGCCAGAGGGAAAGGAATCAAGAACAGCGAACCCTTCGCCACAGTGAATGGCAACATTCTTCCGTTCCAGAACCTGCATGGTATGGGAAGCGAGTCGGCAGAGAAGGGGGTCGCGCTCAACGAAATCCATATGGCGGAACGAACGCGCGAGAAAACAGCTGTCAATGCCAAGCCCTCCCGAAAGATCAATCGCTCTCTCTCCCCTCATCAGCGTTGCGCGGTATGCGGCCACCCGCTCTGCTGATGCCTGCTCAAGGGCACGGGAGGTATAGAGCAGTTCATGCCGGGAGAGTTCCAGCAGTTTTTTTGCAGCCTTCTTTCTGCATGCAATCTGCTCGGCAATCGCCCTTGCAGGCAGATCATCCCGACCACTGTGACGCATGGCGAATGCCGACGGATCCTCGTCCGCACTCCGACGAATCTCCTCCATCACTTCAGGCCGGAGGAGGCGATCGAGCTCATCCTCCGTCATCTTCCGGCAACCTCCCCGGCCACAACCTCGCGAACCACAGCCGTAAGCAGGTCAAGATCCCGATCTTCAATAATGAACGGAGGCATCAGGTAAACCAGCCGGCCGAAGGGACGCACCCAGACCCCGCGCCTCACAAACTCCTGCTGGATGGAAGCCATATCAACCGGCCGCTCCAATTCTACCACGCCGATGGCCCCGAGCACCCTCACATCCACCACTCCCTCAAAACCACGGCAGGGTTCCAGCCCCCGCCGCAACCCCGTCTCAATTCGCCGCACTGAGGCCTGCCAGTCGCCCGACTGCAGGAGGCCCACGCTTGCAGAAGCCACTGCCGTTGCAAGGGGGTTGGCCATGAAGGTGGGGCCATGCATGAAGAGACCCGGCTCTCCCGACGAAATTGCATCAGCAACCTCTGGGGAGGCAAGGGTTGCAGCCAACGACATATACCCGCCGGTCAGCGCCTTTCCAACACAGAGAATGTCGGGCACCACGCCGGCGTGCTCCATGGCAAACATTTTGCCGGTCCGGCCGAATCCCGTAGCGATTTCATCAAACACAAGGAGCACGCCAAAAGCGGTGCACAGCTCACGGAGCCTCACCAGCCAGTCGGGAGAGTAAAAGCGCATTCCGCCTGCACCCTGCACCATCGGCTCCACAATGACGGCGGCAAGCTCATGGTGATGCTCCTCCAGCAGCCGGACCATGGCTGAAATATCATCGTCCCTGCAGGGTTCACCGTAGCGGCACTCGGGCGAAGGGGCGAACAGCTGCTCCTGAATAGCGCCGCGGAACAGTGAGTGCATGCCGGTGAGTGGGTCGGAAACCGACATGGCGCCGAAGGTGTCGCCGTGGTAGCCACAGCGGAGAGCCAGCATCCTTTTTTTTGCCGGTCTGGAAAGAGCTCCCCAGTACTGCACGGCCATTTTGATGGCAATTTCAACGGCAACAGAACCTGAATCGCTGAAAAAAACCCTGTCGAGGGAATCGGGAGTTATTGCCACCAGCTGGCGGGCAAGCTTCACTGCCGGCTCATGGGTCAGCCCACCGAACATCACATGGCTCATGCGTCGAAGCTGCTCCCGAGCAGCGCGGTTGAGCACCGGATGGTTGTAGCCGTGAACTGCCGCCCACCATGACGACATGCCGTCAACCAGCTCCCGGCCATCCTCAAGATGGAGGCGCACTCCGCTTGCCGCCGACACAGGAAAGACCGGCAGGGGATTCTTCATTGAGGCGTATGGATGCCATATGTGGCGGCGGTCAAAATCAAGATCAATCATTCCAGAGTGGGGTCGTCTTCATGGGAAAATACTATGGTTCAGGCTCAACAAGGCCGAGTTGCTCAAGATCGGAACGGCGGAAGGAGGAGGAGCAGAAATCAATGACGGGCAGAGAGAGCGAACGACGGAAGAGCTCCCGCCGGATGGTTTCAAGCGTATCCTCTGCAATAAGGGGGTCTTGCTCCCCAAACCGGTTGTAGATAATCCCCTTCAGCGGAACCGCCCTAAAGAGGCAGGCCTCCACGGAGAGCAGGGTATGGTTGATGCTTCCGAGCCGCGGGCCTGTGACCAGCAGAAGATCCCACGAGCAGCATTTGACATAGTCGAGAAAGAGCAGATCGGGCGAAAGGGGAACAAGCAGCCCTCCCACACCTTCAAGCAACACCTCGTCATACTGTTTCTGAAGAGCGCCCGCTGCCTCAGTGATTCGGGCGATGTCAACCACACTTCCGGCCAGACAGGCGGCAAAATGGGGAGATGCAGGAAAGGGGAACACCTGCGGGCAGGTAATACCGAGACAGTCCACCTCCTGCAGAGGGATACCCATCAGCCGCCGGTGCTCCAGAATGTCGTCAGCAATGCCGCTGCACCCGGTCTGTACTGTTTTTGAGGTGATGACCCGACACCCCTCACGGAGCATAGCGGCCCCCAGCAGCCCGGTCACAGCGGTCTTTCCAACCCCGGTGTCAATTCCGGAAACAACTGTTATACGCCCCTTCACAGCTTTCTTCTCCTCAGTACGCAATAGAGCGGCCGGTAGGTGAGGCTAACGCCTCCCTGTACTGAAAACTCCCTTCTGTAACTCTCCATGAAGTCGCGATAGCGACTTCTGCTCCACCGCTCCCGCGCAAGACCGTTGACGCCGGTTTGGCGAATATGGCCGAGGACCTCACTGGGCGAGGGAAAGGTGAGCTGCTCGCGGGTATCCTTCAGTTCAAGCAGTTCAAAATGCCGTCCGGCAATCTTCCCAATCTCCTCCGGCGCCGGGTAGTTGAGCTCTCCCCCACCGAGCATGGCGATTTCCTGCATATTACCGGCAGTGAAAGAGGTGAAGGCAAATATTTTTCCAGGAAGCAGACTCCGTAAAATCCGTCCGAACAGACCGTCAAGATCATTGAGCCACTGCAGGGTAGCGTTTGATACCACAAGATCCTGCGAATGGGGCAGGTCCCCACACTCCTCAATATCTCCACCGAGAAACCTAAACTCCCCGACCCGGTGGCGCCGGGCAATACCCTGAAGCGGCACTTGACACTCCCTCACCAGATCGTTAGCTATAAAGCTGGCAACAGGGAAAGCCTCCAGAAGCAGCTCCGTCAAGAGACCCGAGCCCGCTCCGATTTCAAGAACCCGCCCCAACGGCTCCGTTCCTGCATGGCGACTAACCATGGAAACCAGCTCACGGGCCATGACCTCCTGAACCATCGCACCCTCAGGGTAAGTGCCAAGCGCACGGCGGAAGCGCTCACCGACCAGCATTTTGTCCCTCTCCCCCCTCATGCAGTCAGCTCCATAATGGTTGATTCATGAAAAAAAGGCCAGTGAGGCATCTCTGCCATAACCCGCTGCTCCGTTCCCTTCCAGGCCAAGCCTTGGGATTCAGGGGAAAAAACAGCGTCCTTCAGGCCAATGAGGGCCCGAGAATAATTCCATCCAGATGGCTCTCTGACGGGCTCGGCAAGAAGCAACTCCCTGATCCGGCCGAGCTCCTCCTGCTGGTCGAAAGCAGCTCTCGTGGAAGAGATTGCGCTGAAATGACGAAGAACCTCCCGCGAGCCGCACATCCGCCGGTTGAAGCGCACCCTGTTCGTTTCGGAGTAGCTCTCAAGCGTCGCGTCAAACAATGCGGGTTCAATACCCAAAGCCGCATGACGGGGGTAGAGAGTGCCGTTCACCGCAACGGCAAGGTCGGGAGGGGGAATGGAGGAGCGCTCTGCCGCCCAAACACCCAGTGACCATGCCAAAAGAATACGGCGGGGGTATTCCTCAACCGCCCGACGCAGTTCCGCGCTGCACTCCGGGCTCCGGTAATCATGAAAAGCAACCATGTCGCCCCGAAACCCCATCTCCACAGAACGGGCAAAAAGAGCTTCAGCCGGAGCGGAGTCCATGCCCCAGCCACTGAAAAAGAGTGCAAGCTCTTCCGTTCCCGTTTTTCTCAACCATACCTCCTTCATGCAACCTCTCCGAGAACCCGGGCAACCCCCTCCACATCTTCCCAGCGGAGCGTTGCGCGCAGGGAAATACGGATGCGGGCCGTGTTTTGGGGAACCGTCGGAGGACGAACCGGCAGAGCAAGAAAGCCATTCTTTCTGAGCGCTTCGGCCATAGCAACCGCGCGGCTGTTTGCTCCGGCATACACCGGCACAATATGGCTTTCACCCGGAACAGTGAACCCCTGCCGCTGCAACGAGGTGCGAAGCTTCGAGGCAAGCGCCTGCAGCGACTCCCTCTCCAACTGCATCCCGGTCTGACGGCGAAGAGTCCAGAGACTCCAGGAAAGCATCACCGGAGGAATGGCCGTAGTAAAAATGAATGGTCTTGCGGTATTGACCAGATACTCCCGCAGGAGGGGGGCCATGATTGCATAGGCCCCGGTGGAAGCAAATGCCTTGCCGAAGGTGCCCACAATGATGTCGACCTCTCCTCCGAGACCTTCCTGCTCCGCGAGCCCCAGCCCCTCTTGCCCAAGTGTGCCAACAGCATGAGCCTCGTCGAGAATGAGAATGGCCCCGTACCGCTTTTTCAACTCAACGAGACGCTTTAAGTCAACCAGATCCCCATCCATGCTGAAAATTGATTCTGATACAATGAAACACTGGCGCCGTTTCCCCCGGGCCTCCTGCAGCATTTCCTCAAGATGGTCGCAGTCGAGATGGCGGTAGCGCTTCCAGTTTGCATCCGAAATTTTCAGTCCATCAATAATGCTTGCATGGTTGAGCCGGTCGGAGAGAACCAGATCATGGCGGCCGGCAAGAGCGGGAAGAATACCGGTATTGGCATGGTAGCCACTATTAAACAACATGGCCGCCCGTCCACCGTAAAGCGCTGAAAGCTCCGCCTCCAGTGCTTCAGCAAGCGGATGGTTTCCCGTGAGAAGGCGAGAAGAAGAGCTGCTCATGGGAGGAAGGTCCGCCCCCGCCGCCTCCAGCCAGGCAGAACGAAGAACTGGGTCGTCACCCAGGCCAAGGTAATCATTGGAAGAGAGGTTCAGGAGGCGCTCTTCCCCGATTGTGATATGACGGCCCAAACGGCCGGCAACACTGGGTATGGTCCTATACCGGTCGGCGCTCTGCATGGCTCCGAGCTCCCTTTGTATGCGATCATGAAACTCCATTATGTCCCCCTTCAGGAAAAACTGGCAAGGCGCTGGGCAAAACGGTGATCATCGGCCACCTCACGGCCCCGCGTGGTCAGGTAACCTCCGGTCAGGTAGCCATCCGCGCCCGAAAGCATCAGAAGCCCTTGAAAATCCTTCATGAGCGTCTCGCGGCCGGCAGCGAACTTGATGGTCGCCCGGGGGTGGATAAGACGGGCTATGGCAAACACCTTTACAAGGTCGGCAAGCGGCACCGGGTCAGCACCGGCAAGAGGGGTTCCCTCAATGGGAACAAGAACATTGATGGGGATAACGGAAACATCGAGATCGCGAAGGGTAAAGAGCATGGCAACACGGTCGGCCATCTGTTCGCCCACACCAATGATTCCCCCGCAGCACACTTTGACGCCTTCGCTCCGAAGCAGGCGGACGGTCTCCATCCTCTCTTCAATCCCGTGCGTATCGGCAATAAGCCCGGCATACTTTTCAGGTGCTACCTGCAGATTGATGTTGTAATGGGCAATGCCGTGCCGGGCCAGCGCCGCAGCCGTTTCAGGGCCAAGTATGCCGATGGACGCACAAACATGAAGTTCCGGAAGTTCCTTGTGCAGCCTATCAATCATGGCAAGAATGCGCTTGAATTCCGCATTCATGGTCCTGTAGCCGTAACCGCTGGTAACAAGCCCGAAATGCGACACCCCCTGTTCGGCGCATCCCCGGGCCTCAAAAAGGACCGCATCCTCGTCAACAAGAGGATAGACCTCTATATCGGCATGGTTGTGGCGCGACTGGGCGCAAAACCGGCAGTTCTCACTGCATACCCCGGATTTGGCGTTCATGATCGAACAGGCATGAATGCCACTCTCTGCCCAGCGGGTTCTGACCTTGTTGGCAAGCGAAGCAAGGTCAAGCGAAAGCTCCCCCGGCAGTCCGGCAAGAAGCAGGGCCTCTTCACGGGAAATGGGTTCGCCAGTTTCAAGAACCCGGTATGCCGCTGCAACAGCGGGATGAAGCGTTTTTGTGTCCATGCTCTGCATTGAATTTACTTTACAACCTGTTTACTGTTTCAGGGTGGCCTCACCCGACCCTATCATGTGAGTTGAGCCATCCTGACCCACAACCCTCAACTCTCCCAAAGCCGAGAGGCCCGCAACCCGACCCGAAACCTTCCCATGAAGCCGCGAAACCTCAACCTCCCGGCCGTTCAGCCATGCGTGCCGTTCAAGATAGTCAAGCACAAAAGCAAGGTCATCAGCCTCACACCATGCATGGTAGAGCGGCTCAAACTGGTTGAGAATCGCGGCCAGAAGTTCCGGACGGGACACGCTTCTGGCAGATGCAAGTTTGAGGGAAGTAGCGCTTTGAGAAAGATGGGGAGGAAAGGACTCCTGATTGACATTAATGCCAATGCCGACCACCACGAAGTGCGCACAGTCGGCCTCCGACTCCATTTCACAAAGAACGCCCGCCAGCTTCAGGCCATCGGCATAAATATCGTTCGGCCACTTGATTGCAGTCGAAAGCTCAGGAAGAATTTCCGCAAGGGCGCGGTGTACTGCAACGGCAACAAGCAGGGTCATCTGGGGAATACGCTGAAGAGGAACACGGGGCCGAAGCACAAGGGAGCAATAGAGATTGACCTTGGGAGCAGACTCCCAGCTTCGACCAAGCCGTCCCCGTCCCCCGGTCTGCCGGTCCGCCACAACCACCGTCCCCTCCGCCGCCCCCTGAACCGCAAGAACCCGAGCCGTTGTGTTGGTTGAAAGCAGCTCCTCTTCCCATACCAGTTCCCTACCGAACGCACGGGTGTTGAGAAAGCTCTCCACCTCCGGCCCAGAGGGAATTCCAGTCATGGAGGCAAGCCTGTAGCCGCGACCACTACGGGCTTCAATTCCGTACCCGCCGCTTCGAAGCATCCTGATATGCTTCCAGACCGCACTGCGGGTCATGCCGAACTCCCTGGAAAGCGCCGCACCGGAAAGAAAGCCGGACGCGGAGGAGAGACGGCCGAGAATCTGTTGAGATACTTCGTTCATGAAAGAGACCGGAGAAGGGTTGCCTAATGAGGGGCGGCGGTTATTGTCAACCTGAATGTAGCATCAGGTTGACAACTTTGCAAGAGGGAAAAAGGGGGAGGGTTCAGCGCTCCATGGCAGCAAGCCGGGACGCTTCATAATTTTTCCTGTAAACCTCAAGCCCCTGAAACACCCTGTATGCTATTTTGGTCTGCTCCTGACGGTCGCGAAGAATCTTCTCTTCCTGAGGGTTTGAAAGATACCCAACCTCAACTAGAGCACTGGGCATGGAGGGGGTCCAGAGCACCATAAAACCGGCCTGACGGACGCCTCGGCCATGAATGGTGGGCGAGCGGTCAATGGGCCGCAGAATCTCCTGCGCAAGGGAAGTTGACTGCCGCACAAAAGCGTTCTGGGCCATGGAACTCATGATCAGATGCTCCTGGGTAAAGCCCTTGTACCGGTCCTCGGAATCAGCCTCCTGACTGATCACGGCATTTTCAAGCATGGCCACATCAAGGGCGGCTTTCGTTTTATGAAGACCGAGAATGTAAACTTCCGCTCCACGGATGCTGCGTTTGTTGTTTGCGTTGGCGTGAACACTCAAAAAGAGCTTGCCCCCTTCACGGTTGGCAATTTTCCCCCGTTCATGCAGAGGAATGAACCGGTCGTCCTTGCGCGTATAGACCACCCGTACATCAGGCCATTTCCGGGCGATGATGCTGCCGAGATCGTTCACGATATTGAGTACAACATCCTTTTCCCGTGTCCCCTTCAGCCCAACCGCTCCAGGATCTTTGCCACCATGCCCGGCATCAAGCACAATGGTATCGAGCTTCCATTTCTCCATATCCTTCTGAATGACGCTTGTAATCCGTCGCGTTTTTTCGCTCTCCCGTATCGCCTTCACATCCGCTTCGCTTCGTACAAGAAGCCGGTAGCGATTGGAGGTCTTGCTCTTCTGGAATTCAATCGGGCTCACAACCTTTGCGTCCGGATCAAACGAAACAGTAAAACGAAGCCCTTCCGGAGTTTCAGACGGCGTGATGCCGCGAACGACTCCCTGCCTGAAGGTTTTGGTGAGAGCCGCAATGTCGCCGGAAGCTCCCTTGAGGGTAAAAAAAGCATGCCCTGAAGCGTCCGGTTGCAGAACCACGGCATCTGTCGAAGCTCCCGACGCCGTCATGCTGATGATGGCCCCGTTGGCCCGTTCTTCAACGGCAATCCCGACAATGCGCGTTGGACCGGCAAATGCAGCAGGAGATGCTGCCAGCCGAGGAGTTGCCAGCGAGCCAACCAAAGCGGTTGAACGGGCCGCGGGGCGCGGGGCGGTCCATGCCTTCAGCATACCCTCCTTCTGGCTGTAGAGGATGTCACGGTCAAGCCAGAGAGAAAAAAGCCTGGCTGCGGCGGCAGGAGGAAGAAAAAGGCGGCCGCCTATAAGTTTCGGCGCCAGACGAAGCTGAAGCATGCGAGGAGCGGTGGAGCGATTGCGTGGCTCAATGCGCACGAAAGAGCTGCCACCCCTCACCGCCATTACACTGCCGGGAGAATTGAGTGCCTCTTCGGCAGAAAGCTCCCCCCCCGAAACACGAAGGCTAAGCCTCAGCGCCCGCGTCATGGAGCCGAGGTCAACCCATAGGGAGCCACCGTCGTTCCTCGCAAGAACCCCTATAGTATAACCCTCGCCCCCTCCAAGCGAAACGCGCAGTGGAACGGTTGGCTGAGCCACGCCTGAAGCAGGCAAAGCAGCAACGGCAGCGGAAAAGGAAGCCAAAAAAAACAGAGCCATCAAGAAGGGAACAACTGAACAGCGGCCGAGCCGTGACAGAAAGAGCATCATGAAAATCCCGTGCGTTAGGGTTTAGGGCTCGAAAGGGGGTTTCGGGACTCATTATAATAAATATACTGCGCCTCTGAAACCCCTCCGGTGAAAGTGAAGAAAGAATCCTTTTAGGGGTAAAATTTGTTTTTACGAATGCAAGGTCTATCTTTTTCAAAATTCGCCACAACACGCTCTTCTTGATAACGCTCTTACTACGGGACTGATGCAATGGCAGTAAAAACACCTTCACTCTCGGCCAAAAACAGGACCCTGATTGTTGTTGAATCGCCCTCAAAGGCCAAAACCATAAACAAATACCTTGGTGATGGCTATGCGGTCTTTGCATCGGTCGGCCACATCAAAGACCTCCCCAAAAAAGAGATCGGCCTTGATTTCGACAACCATTACGAGCCCCGCTATGAGGTGATAGCCGGGAAAGACAAAGTGGTCCGCCAGCTGAAAAAACTCTCTGCAGAGGCCAACGCCGTCATGATTGCCACTGACCCTGACCGCGAAGGCGAAGCCATTGCATGGCACATAGCCAACGAAATCGGAAAAACGGACAAACCCGTCACGCGGGTCATGTTCAATGAAATCACCAAAAGCGCCATTATCGAGGCAATAGAAGACCCCCGCCAGATTGACTACCGGCTTGTCCGCTCGCAGCAGACCCGCCAAGGGCTTGATAAAATTGTAGGCTACCGGGTCAGTCCTTTTTTATGGAATGTAGTCATGCGCGGCCTCTCCGCCGGTCGGGTTCAGTCTGTAGCCCTTCGCCTCATCTGTGAGCGGGAAATGGAGATCAACCGCTTCGAGGTACAGGAGTACTGGACCATTGCGGCCGACTTCATTACTTCAGGAAAAGAATCGTTCAAGGCTCGCCTGATAAGCATCAACGGGGAAAAACCCGAACTCAGAGACCAGACCTCAGCCGAGGCTGCAGCCGCACTTGTTTCAAAGGGAAACTACAGTCTCACCTCAATTACACCACGCACCCAGCAACGCCGTCCGCCACTCCCGTTCACCACATCGCTTCTTCAGCAGGCCGCATCGAACCAGCTCGGGTTCGGATCAAAAAAAACCATGCGTGCCGCCCAGCACCTTTACGAAGGCATTGACCTTGGAAGCGAAGGGGCAACCGGCCTCATCACCTACATGAGAACCGACTCCATACGGATTGGCGATGAGGCAAAGGGACAGGCTCACAATTTCATTGAACACGCCTTCGGCAAAGAGTATATAGGCTTCGGTGGTGCTGCTGCAAAGTCATCCAAAAACGCACAGGATGCCCACGAAGCCATCCGCCCGACTTCAGTCAACCGACGGCCTGAGGATCTGAAACCCTATCTGACCCCCGACCAGTACCGCCTCTATGATCTTATTTGGAAGCGGTTTGTTGCCGCAATGATGGCGCCGGGAAAAATTGAGCAGACCCGTGTTGACATCGGTGACCCCGACGCCCGTATCTCGTTCAGGGCTAACGGAAGCAGGGTTCTTTTTCCTGGATTCATGAAGGTGTTCAACGATCAGGAGGAGTTGGCCTACGAAGAACGCAAATCAACAAAAGATGAAGGAGAAAAAGAGCAGACGGTCCGCTTGCCCAAAGTGCTTGCGGAGAACGACCCGCTCAATCTCGGACCGATAGACAACCGCCAGAGCTTTACCCGGCCTCCGGCCCGTTTCAGCGAAGCAACACTGGTAAAGGATCTCGACAATTTCGGCATCGGTCGCCCTTCAACCTATGCATCGATTTTCTCGACCCTGCAGGATAGGCGATATGTAGAGCTGCAGAAAAAGAAGATCATCCCCACCGTGCTCGGTATGGATGTATCGGAAATACTGGTCTCCAACTTCCCAGAGCTGTTCAATGTCGATTTCACGGCCGGAATGGAAAACGAGCTCGACAAGGTTGCCGTTGGCGAGGATGACTATGAGTCGGTGCTCGACCGTTTCTACAAGCCCCTTGAGGCTACCCTCAGCGCCAGAAAGGAGGACCCCGTCATTCCCCAGAACCGGGATGCTGCGCCCTGTGAAAAATGCGGCGAGGGAAGAATGATTGTCAAGTGGACCCAGAGCGGAAAATTTCTTGGCTGTTCCCGTTACCCAAAGTGCCGCAACATCACACCCATTGCCACAAACAAAGAGAAACCCAAGGATACCGGCATTCTCTGCCCCTCATGCAATGAAGGGCACATGCTGCTGCGCAACGGCCGCCACGGCCCCTTTCTTGCCTGTTCCAGCTACCCTAAATGCAAGGGGCTGCTCAATCTGGGCAAACAGCGCCAGATTGAACCCATGAAGCTCCCTCCCGTGTTGACAGATCTTGCCTGCCCGAAGTGCGGTGCGCCCATGAACCTCCGTGTCGGCAAACGGGGCCCATGGCTTGGATGCTCCAAATTCCCCAAATGCAGGGGGCGCCTGGCATGGACCTCGCTTGAAGAACCGGTCCGTGTACACTGGGAAGAAGTTATGGCCGAACACATCAAAGCCAACCCCGCCGTCACCATCACCATGATTGACGGAAAGCCCGCCCCCATGAATATGCCTGTTGACGACATCATCACCAGCGCTGAAGAGAGCGGCCTTGTGGTGGTGGAAACAGAGGGGCCGGCAGTTTCGGAACCCTCAACTACAGAATAAGCAGGGCTGTCCGGTAGACGATGAACGACATGACCCAGGCTATCGTAAGCGAGTAAACCGAGTAGAGCAATACCGGCTTCCAGCGGCCAACCTCTTTTTTCATCACGCCCAGTGCTGCCATGCAGGGAAGATAGAGCAACACAAACACCATAAGGCTCAAAGCCGTCGCCCTGTTGAATGCGGGATCCCTCTGAAGCGTTGTTTTCAAATCGGCTGAGCCCTCCTCTGCTGAAAGAGCATAGATGGTAGCCATGGTTGACACAACAACCTCCTTGGCAGCCAGCCCCGTTACCAGAGCTATTCCTATTCTCCAGTCAAACCCTATGGGCCTAAGCACCGGCTCCATGAACATGCCTGCCCTTCCGGCAAAAGAGTATGCCAACTGGTCGCTCCGAAGCATGCGCCCAAGCTCACCACTCAGCCTCTCTTTTTCAGCCGGAAGCAGCCCACTATCCCCCTGAATTTCCGAGATCCGCAAAGCGAAAGCCCCATCCAGCTCCGGATTCTTAGGATAGTTCCCGGCAACCCATATCAACACCACCGCAGCAAGAATAAGCGTCCCCGCTTTTTTGACATACATCAGCGCTTTGGCCTTGGCCTGAAAAATCACCGAACCGATTGTAGGCCATCGGTAAGGGGGCAGTTCCATGACAAATGGCTCCGAATCGCTCCCGAGCACGGTCGACTTGAGAACCCAGGCAGTCCAGAGCCCAACGGCTATGCCGAGAAGATAGATACCGAAAAGAATGTTGCCCGCCATGGCGGGAGAAAAAAATGCACCACAGAGCAGCACATAGACCGGAAGCTTCGCCCCGCAGCTCATGAAGGGTATTATCATGATTGTGACCAGCCTGTCAGTCCGGCTCTGGAGTGTACGGGTTGCCATAATGGCCGGAATGGAGCAGCCGAATCCCGTTATCATGGGGATGAATGACTTACCGTGAAGGCCGAACCGGTGCATCACCCTGTCAATAACGAAAGCCGCCCGGGCCATATAGCCGGAAGCTTCCAGAAAGGAGAGGCCGATGAAGAGCAGCACGATGTTGGGCAAAAAGACGAGTACGCCTCCCACGCCCGCAATGACTCCGTCAACCAGAATGGAGCGGAGCATCTCATTTGGAAGCAGCGGCGAAACAGCATTCGCTGCCAGTGCGAAAAGAAATGAGAGGGCGTCCATAGCCGGAGCGCCAAGAGAAAATGTGAGATGAAAGACCGCCCAGACAACAAGAAGAAACACAGGAAGTCCGAGGACTCGGTTAAGCACCACCATGTCAATGTAATCAGTCATGGTAGCCCGTCTTTCGCGCGGTGCCCGGACGCACTCCTTCATAGCTCCGCGGATAAATGCGTTTCTGTCTTCGGCAATCAGTTCCTCGGTATCGGAATCGTCAAGACGGCGGGCCTCCCTCATGGCATCCAGCAGAACACCCTCCACCTTCACCCATACCGGATACTGCCGCACCTCGCGGTAAGCCTCCCTGTCGCTCTCAAGCAGCTTGATTGCAAGCCAACGGCTGTTGAACCCCTGAAGAAGAGGTTCATGATGCACAAGAGCGGCAATTTCGTTGATGCTCTCCTCCAGAGCGGGCCTGAAAAACAGCTTGTTCTTCTGTATCTCTATCTTCCCTGTCCCGACCCGCACAATATGGTCGAGCAGAGCCTCTATTCCCGTCATTTTTTTTGCCGAAGTGGGCACTATATGGCAACCAAGCAACTGCTGTAGTTGCTTGGTTTCAATGCTTATTCCCTGCTCCTCAACCTCGTCCATCATGTTCAGGGCCACAAGGAAATCCACCTCCATCTCCATCAGCTGCGTGGTGAGCAGGAGGCTGCGCTCAAGATTAGGGCCCTCAATCACATTAACTACCACATCCGGCCGCTCTTCAATAAGATACTGTCGGGTCACAATCTCTTCAGGAGAGTAGGGGGTCAGTGAATAGGTGCCGGGAAGGTCGACCACCCTGATGCGGTACCCACCAAAATCAAGGTGCCCCTCATATTTTTCAATGGTGACTCCGGGGAAATTCCCAACCTTCTGGTGCGCCCCGGTCAGAGCATTGAAAAGCGAGGATTTACCACAGTTCGGATTCCCTGCCAGCGCGACCGTCAGTTCTTTCAGTTCCTTCATGGTCTTGCCCCCCACTGCCAACGATTCCTCTTTCCGCCGGTCATCTGGAAGCCGTCGCCAACGCCCCCGGTTCTCTGAACCATAACACCTTCCGCCTCCTGCCTGCGCAGGGTCAGATAGAGCCCCTTGAAGAAAATTTCCATCGGGTCGCCGAGAGGCGCCACCCTAAGAACCTTGAACCGGGTCCCCTTAATCAGCCCCATGTCCATAATTCTTCTCCTGACCGCCCCGTCAACCTTAAGACCCATCACCTCTCCTTTGTCACCAATTTCCATTTCTGACAACCGCATACCGCATCTCCCTCTTGTAATAATCCCTGAACGGGTAACTTAAATTGGATTTAATGTAGATAACAAACAGGGAACGGGGAAAAGTTTCCGCGGATTTCTTCAGAAAGAACGGAGTGCTGCGAGCGACTTAACAGCCGTGACCTACAGCATCTCCAGGAAAAGGCGGCCAGCCCATGCTTCTGCCTCCAATCACATGGCCATGAATATGCATCACGCTCTGCAAGGCATCGGCTCCACTGTTGAACACCATGCGGTAACCTGTCTCGCGGATGCCGAGAATTTCGGCAACAGGGGCGGCAGCAAGAAGAATATGGCCAGCCACCTCTTCGTCTTCAGACGAAAGATGGCTGAGGGAGACTATATGGCGGAGAGGGATGATGAGGGCGTGATGTGGTGCGGCAGGAGCAATGTCGCGAAAAGCCAGCACATGTTCATTGCGGTAGATGATGTCGGCAGGGATGCTCCCCTCGACGATACGACAGAAAATGCAGTCCGGGTCATACTGTATCATTCTTTCACCTCTCCTGTTCAATGGTTGAGCTTCCGCCTTCGGTGGTAATTTTGGAGGCAAGCACCTTGTCAATGCGCTGACCGTCAAGGTCAACAATTTCCAGCCGCCAGTGTTCCCATATCATCCTGTCGCCAGTCTGCGGCATGCGGCCGAGCATCCACATCATCATGCCGCTGAGGGTATGGTAGCGGCCCTTCTCCTCTTCGGGAACCTCTTTCAGCTCAAGGGTGTCTTTGAGTTCAGGAACGGGAATGAGTCCGTCAAGAAGCCATGAGCCGTCTTCCCTCTGCACAGCCCATGAATCTTCACTGTTGCGCGGCACAAACTCTCCAGTAACCGCCTCAAGCATGTCCTGAAGTGTAACAAGCCCCTGAATTTCCCCATACTCATCGACAACAAACACCATCTGGCTGCCGGATGACCGGAAATGGTCGAGCAGCTCCATCCCTGTCAGTGACTCGGGCACATAAACCGGCGGCAGCAACTGTGAGGTAAACTCCTCAAGGCTACCTTTCAACGACTGGGAAAGAAGCTGTTTAGCATTGACAACCCCAAGCAGCGACTGAAGGCTGCCGTCACAGACGGGAAAGCGGGAATGCTCGGACGCCGTCACCTTTCCGATATTCTCATCCGTCGGACGCGACACATCGAGAAAAACAATATCCGCCCTCGGCACCATCAGGGTTCCGAGCTGGCGATCATCGAGACGAAAAACATTGCGGACCATTTCATGCTCATGCTGCTCAATCACACCAGCCACGGAACCCTCTTCAAGCAGAGCGTGAATCTCCTCTTCGGTGATACGCTGCACCTCAAGCGGATTTTTCCCAAGAAGACGAAGGACGGTATCGGTTGAAAACGACAGCAACTTCACGAAAGGCTTCGCCACGGCCGAAAGGGTCATCATCGGCAGAGCCAGAAGACGGGCGGTCCCTTCCGGATTGAACTGGGCGAGGCGCTTGGGAACCAGCTCGCCGACAACAATGGTAACATAGGTAATGGAAACTACGGCAACGGCTGTGGCCGCAAGACGGCCGAACTCCTCGTCCATGCCGAGGGAAGAAAACCACAGGGCGAGCGGCCCAGCAAGGACGCCCTCGCCAATGATGCCGTTGAGAATGCCAATGGAAGTAATACCCGCCTGTATGGTCGAAAGAAAACGGGTTGGTTCCATGCCAAGCTTAATGGCGGCCTCAGCAGCACGGTCGCCGTTTTCGGCAAGCTTTCCAAGGCGGGACCGTTTCGCCGTCAAAAGGGCGATTTCGGTCATGGCGAGCATGCCGTTGAGCAGAATCAGAAAAAACAGCAGAAAGAGTTGCATACCGTCAGTTTAGGGTACCCGGACAGAAATATGCTGCGAAAAGAAGCTCCAATCAGAACATACTCAGACAGAACTTCTCCGCAGCCGGACCCCTCAGCCATTGTAAAAAGGTCCGCCCGGATGAATCTAATACACTTTTCCTCGGCTGATTCCAAGCTCCGACTGCAACAATAACGCAAAAAACAACTTCCAGCCGATGCAGCCAACTCAACCCCCGCAACTTAATGGGAACCATGCTCCTCAACATATGTTGTGCCATCCACTCCGTTGGCATGCAGTTCAAGCACAACCTCTTCGCTGCCGACCACAGCATAATGGGGTGCATTGGCAGGCTCGGTAAAGAAACTTCCCGGAGGCATTGCCCGAAGGTCCTGCTCCTGGAAGCTGTCGCCATAAGCGAAATAGAGCGTCCCCTGCAAGACTGTTACCATCCTGTGAGAGTTGGGATGAAAATGCGACTCCAACCTTGTGCCCGGTGCCAGACGAATGCGCTGTGCATAGGGCTGGGGAGTGGAGGGATCTCCAGCAAGAACAACCGTTTCAAGACCATGCAGCTTTTCATTCTTCACCCATTCAAGCTCCACTGGCAGAATCATCCGCCCCGACTCCGGCTTCGCTCCTCCAGCACATCCCGACATCGTCAGAGAGAGAACAAAAAGAATAATCAGGGCGCCGGGCCGAAATAAAAACCTATGATTTTTCATTGTACATCCTGCTTTTATTTGACAATTCACCAACCATTACTCACTTTATATCTTCTTCACTGACCAGCAACCCGGCAAACCGCTTCAGTTTCAGTTCAAGCATTTTGGCATCGTATCGATCTGAAGCGATGCTTTTTCGAGTATTAATCAAATTGAGCTGAGCCTCCCGGAATGTTGTGGCAGTCAACTGCCCGAGAACGAACAACTCTTTTGACCGCCTGAAATTCAGTTCCGCCGTCTCAAGATTTTTTTTCTGAAACTCCAGAATATCAAGGGTATTCAGATACTCCTGCCAGGTATCAGCCACCTGCTTTTCCAACTCATTACACGCCTTATCTTCAAGCAGTTTCCGGTTCTGCAGTTCAATACGGGCATTCTGGCTCCTGATACTCGACTGAAAGCCATTAAACAGGTTAAAGTTCAGCGTCAAAGCCGCAGAAAAGCTTCCCGAGAGATCATCTGTTCCGGGCTGAAAGCCCGCAAGGGTATTACTGAAACCGTAACCGGCCTGCACTCCGATTTCGGGGAAAAAGTCAGATCTGGTTATTCCAAGCTCATGCCGGGCCTGTGTTACCGACTCACGAGCCGTAAGATACGCAGAAAAAGAGTGTTTCGCGCTCTGGAGAATATCCTCTCTGTTCAGACTCCTGTCAAAAGAAACATCGCGCAGGATAGAGTATGAAGCATTGACAGGACGGTTCAGCAACAGGTTCAATCTGCGGCTTGAGTTATCCTTAGCCAGCAGCGCCTGCTTCCAGGCAACACTGTCTGCATTGGCGTCCACCGACGCTGAAAGAACCTCAAGGGAATTTGCCTGACCATATTCACTCCGGAGACGGGCACGCTTCAGCCTGTCTCCCGATATTGCAAGGGCTTCTTCAGCAACAGCAACCTGCTCAGAGGCGTCGGCAAGCCCATAATATGCCTCACTGACAAGAAGAATCACCTCTTCAATGGCATTGCGCGCCTGAAATCTGCCGATTCTCCCGGCGCTTTTGAGCTTTCTGAATGTATACACATTGCCGAATCCGTCAAACAGTGTATAGTTTGCCTGCAGGCCAACGCTTGTTGAGGTGAATTCACCAAGTCCCGACACCCCCGGCTCTTCATTGTCCTGATAGTTCGCCGATCCCGTCAAGTCGATCCTTGGCAACAGGCCTGCGTTACCAATATTGACACTGTTGCTGCTGATTTTGGCATTTCCTTTCGCAACCTGGACATCCTGGTTGCGCGAGAGCGCCTCAGAAACCGCACCCTCAAGACTCAACAGTTCCTCAGCAGAAAGCGGAGAAACCAGAAAAGCCCCGCCAAACAGCACTATCCCGGCAAACATTATGCTTTTCAAGATAAAACGACTGGCTATTGTTCGTATCATATGACCATTACATTTTTCAACTCTCAGAACTTTCTTTCTCTTTCACTCTCTGCAGCCATCGTCCCCGGCCTCACTCCGCCCTTTGCCACACTTTCTCCTGATTCTCCAGCGTCTCTCCAGTAAACAGCTCCTGCCGCACGGCAGGCTCAACCGATTCAGGCGTCGGTTTTTCCCCTGTCAGAAGCCCTATCCAGAAAACCTTGGTACGGTTTGCGAGCACCAGGAGAGCCGGAAGCATCACCAGGGTCAAAATAGTGCCGAACAAAAGACCATAGGCCACGGATATAGCCATCGGACTGAGAAACTGTGCCTGACGGCTTGGTTCAAAAATCAAGGGACCAAGACCGGCAATAGTGGTCAGGGAGGTCAGAACAATAGGGCGAAAACGAGTAAGACCGACATCGTAGAGAGCATCATCAAAGAGCATACCCTCTTTTATCCTGCTATTGAAAGCATTGACAAAGACCAGCGCATCGTTAATGACAATTCCGATGAGCGCAATAACGCCGAACATCGAAAGAATGCTCATGAGATAGCCCTGAAGAAAATGCCCCCACACAACCCCGATAAAGCTGAAAGGAATCATGACAAAGACAATCCCGGCCTGAAGAAAGGAGCGGAATGAAAACACAACAACAAGAAACATCAGGCCAAGAACAACAGGGAAAACCCTTTTCATCGAGCTGGTTGTCTTGTCGCTCTCCCGGCTCTGCCCCTCAAAGTCATAACTCACATCGGGAAATTTATTGAGAAGCCCCGGCATTATCTGCACTGATATATACTCGAGCAGCTCAGGAACCGACTCCTTGGTACTGACGATATCCGCCTCGATTTTCACCACCCGCTGCGCATTGATATGATTGACTGAAGAGACTCCCCGCTGAATCTGTACATCGGCAATAGAGCCCAGCGGATAGGACCGTCCATCGGGGAAACGGATATCCATTCGTTCCATCCTGGCAACCGATGAACGGTCATTTTCAGTAAAACGCATCCAGACCTTTACCTCGTCTATCCCTCTCTGAATCCGCTGGGATTCAGAGCCAAAAAATCCACTGCGAACCTGGCTCATAACATCAGCCTCCCGAAGCCCGAGCGACCGTGCATTCGCATTGAGCGTCACGCGAACCTCTCTCAGGCCTGGTGGATCATCATCAATAACATCCTTCAGTTCAGGCATCTTTTTCAACTCTTCTTCAAGGTATTCCTTGGCCTCTCTCAGCTGCGTCAGGTTGTCGCTTTTCAGGGCGACAGAGACAGGCATCCCCCAAAACCCGGTCGTTCCGACCTGCAGTTTTTCCGCTTCAGGAATAACACCGATTCTGCTGCTTATTGCATTGGAGACATCTCTGCTTGACCATTCCCGGAATTGACTTTCGGTCAAACTCACCCTGAGCGCGCCCTTATGTGCGTCAGGGCCAACACTGCGGCCAATTGCCGTTACCAGCTCCCGTCCGTATTCTTGCCTGTACTCTTCGTCCACCTCCCCGATACACCGCTCCATTGTTGCCAGCAGGCTGTCTGTAATGGCATATCGTGTTCCTGCGGGCATTTCAAATGTCACCTGAACATTATCATACTCGAGGTTGGGGAAAAAGGTCAATTTCACAATCCCTCCCTGCAGCGCCCCAACAGTAACAAACATTAAAGCAACTGGCACCATGGCAGTAATGAGCGGATTGGCAATGCTGAACCTCAGCAGAGGTGCATAGATTCTCTCACGCTGAAAACGGACAAAAGCATTTGATTTTCGCAGGAGCCATGTAGTTTTTTCAGGATCTCCCCTTAGTGCCCTGGAATGGGCAATATGTCCGGGCAGGATGAAAATACCCTCCACCAGAGAGATAAGCAGCGTGGCAATCACAACAAACCCGATTTCCCTGAAACGCTCTCCGAACCCCCCCCTCAAGCGACAGGAAAAGCGTAAAGAACACAATGGTAGTCAATACTGCCGCCATGACAGAAGGGAGCACATCCATGGTGCCCTTGACCGCTGCATCAAAAGGCTTCAAGCCCTTTTCGTATTGCTGATAAATACTCTCGGCAATGACGATGCCATCATCAACCAGGATACCGACAACAAGGATCATTGCCAGCAGGGAAACAACATTTATGGTCAGGCCATAGAATGTGCCAAGCATGAACATTCCCGCAAAAGAAAGCGGGATAGAAAGAGCCACCCAGAAAGCCATTCTCGGGTTGAGCGAAAAAGAGAGAAACAGCAGGACAAGAACGCTGCCGATAAGACCATTGGAAGTGAGAATGTTGGCTCGTTCCCGAACGATTCCCGAACCATCCCGGAGAAGGCTGATGGATATATCATCATGCCGGCCATCAAACTCCTCCATGAATGCGGCAGCCTTTCGGGCGATGGTAAACATGTCCTCGTCGCTGGTCTTGTCGATATCGATGGTTACCGATGGCTTTCCATCATAGTAAGTACGATTCGGATCTTCCGACCAGCGGTCTTTTACCCGAGCAACATCTTTCAGACGCACCAGTCCGCCTGATGCCGTTGTGCGCACAACAATATCCTCTAAATCCGCCGCATAATATCCCTGGCTGTCCGAACGGATCAGGAGTTCCTCCTCCACACCTTTGACAGTACCTCCGGTTATCCTCAGGTTCGCCTTGCTGACAGCTGCCGAAATTTCATCAATAGTCAGGCCGTAGGATTTGAGTGCGTCCTCCCTGATGCTTACCTCGATCTCCTCTTCAGGAAACCCGCTCAGTGTGATTTTTGAAATCCCTTCCTTGTTGCGCAGATCGCGCTCGATCCTTCGGGCATAGGTTTTCAGAACCTGAAGGTCCACATCTCCATAGATAGAGTAGGCAACAACAAAATCAGTCACCTCCATCTTGTAGATCCTGATCTTTTCCAAACCAACAGGAAAAGAACTTATCTGATCGACCGCATTGCTTACCTCCTGCAGTAGCACATTGGCATCGTATTTCTCCAGCAGTTCGACCGTTATTGTTGCCGAATTTTCTTTCGATACGGAAGTCACCCTTTCTATACCGGTCACACCCTTCAGCCCGTCTTCTATTTTCAGCGTGATTCCTTCCTCAATCTCTTCAGGTGATGCTCCGGGAAAAGAAGCAACGACAAAGATGGTGTGCGATTGGACTTCTGGGAAAAAGGTCGTTTTCATTGCCTTGAAAGCAAGAAATCCGAAAAGAAAGATCGCGAGAAATATGGCGTTACCCAGCACAGGATAACGGATAAACATTTTGATAATACCTTTCACAGTCCTGAATCAATGTTTGAAATTTTGCGCCCCGCCCCACTCATACTCAATCAACCTTGCTCTGTTATTGAGCCGATAGTGATGATTCTGATATCGACATACCATCATACACTCCTTCCACCGGCTCGGAAAGAAGTGACGAACCCTCAGGGATACCTCGAACAATAGCAGTATTCCCGTCAAGTGAAACCACCTCGACCGGCAGCAAGGTAAAAACCGAGTCACGCAGCACAAAGAGACGGCTCTCCCTGTCAAGCAACTCACGGGCGATAAGAACAGCATCATCAACCTGAACGCTCAGTGATGCTGAAACATACATGCCGTCTTTCAGACGCGAATCATTGAGAAGAACATAGACACCGACAGTCTGGGTATTCGGATCAATCGCTTCGTTGACTCTTGCAACCCTCGCCTCGACAGCGTTATCGAAATCATCGGATGATACCAGCACACGATCACCCTTGTGAATCAAACCCGCATCCCGAACTGCCGCAGAGAGTTCCAGTTCAAATTCAGTCGTTGCCGCGAACTCCCCTATTTTCTGACCATTACGGACAAGGATGCCGGGATTTGCCTCTGAAACCGTAACCACTCCATCGAAAGGGGCGCGTATGGTATACTTGCCGAGCATCTCTTCCATGCTGCGAACCGCAAAATATTTGCCATAGATATTTCTTGCCGCAACATAATTTCTCAACCTGTCGTTTGCCGCTGGAGGCAACGGGAGCAGGGAATGCTCTATGCTGAAATTATCGACATACAGTTTCCATGGGCCGGCATGCTCAGGAAAATCAATCAAAAGATCCGGCATGAGCAGCGTCATCTGATTCAGCAATGCACTTTTTTCCGAAAGAACCGTGTTACGGTAGACGCTGTCTTCTATACTCAAGAGCACCTCCCCCTTGCTGAACCTGCGCCCCTCTCTGAAAGGTTTCGTGCCATCGAAAAAAAGGCCTGATACTTCAGCAAAAATCTCGATCTTCTTCACCGCTTCCACTTTACCATTCATGACAATAGTCCTGCTTACGACAGAGTTGGCAACTCTGGTTACGGGAACCTGATCATTCCTTTTTGGCACAGCTCTTTCCTGCTGCTGCGAGTTTCCTGAGCCCAGCAACCGTCCTATCAGAATACCGGCGATAACAATAACTGCAGCAATGACATATGGTTTTACTTTTGACATAATGGTTTATTTTCGTTCCTGATCCCTGCTGGCTTCTTCTGGTCTGCCGGAATTATGACATTGTGATATTCAATTGCGTTCTCCCTCAGCTTCTCAAGAAACATAAAAACATTTTCTATCTGATCAGCCTCGATTCCTTCAAGCAGACTCGCATCGAGCTGCTCAACCACAGGAAACACCTTTTCAACCAAAGCGGTACCGCTATCTGTAATGAACGCGATATTGGCGCGCCTGTCATGCTCGACTTTTTTTCTGACGGCGAGCCCCTTCTTTTCAAGACTATCGAGAATCCGGGTTATGCTGGCATCATCCTTCAGCAGGTATCCCATTTCGTTCTGGTTGAAGCCCTGACCGAAACTCAGACGCGCAAGCACGACAAACTGCTCGGGTGAAATACTCTCGGCGCTTCTTGTGATTCTGGAAGCGAACGCTTTTCGCAGAACCCCTGCAGTAACCCCCACCTGATGTCCGATAAATCCTGTCACCGAATACTCTTTTCCAGACATAAGCGTTTGATTGATATTGCAAATATATTTATACATCCCTTGAGCTCAAACAACAAACAGCAACAGCTGCAACGCAGGTAGAGACGATATACCCGACAAGCATTACGCCATAATCATCTCACAGAGGCGCCCAAGTGATGGCCGAGAAACCAAACATTGTGTATATTGCCTCATAATTATTGGCATATGACAACTATGACACCCAGCTATCATGAAAACGCTCCGCGCACTCATTCTACCCCTCTTCCTCTTCACAGCCTCATGCCAGAGTCCCTCCACCCCGATGACCGACAATGACGGCAACAGTTCCGGCACCCTTGCAGCCGCCGGAATGGTATGGAGTGCGGAAAACCTCAGAGCGACCCACTTCCGCAACGGTGACCCGATTCCCGAAGTCACCGACCCTGAAGAGTGGGCCTCACTGACTTCACCCGCATGCTGCTCCAATGCAAACAGCGCGGAAAACCAAACGCGCTACGGGCGCCTCTACAACTGGTACGCCGTAAACGATCCCAGAGGGCTTGCGCCTGTTGGGTGGCATGTTGCTACCGATAGTGAATGGACAAGGCTGACAGAAAGCCTTGGGGGAGATGAATCGGCGGGAGGAGCGCTGAAAGCAACTGAACTGTGGACAGAACCGAATGAAGGGGCCACCGACGCCATCGGATTCCGTCTGCTACCTGCCGGCGGACGGCGCGACACCGATGGCGACTTTTTAGCCACAGGAGGATACAGCCGGATGTGGACGGCTACCGAACTCTCCCCGAAGGCTGCCGAGGGGCGCTCATTCGTCTATTTTGACGGACGGGTACGAAAGGGAAAAGTCAGCAAAAAAACCGGGCTCGCGGTCCGCTGCGTCAAAGACTGACCCCTCAGAAACCTCCAGAAAACGGCTTGGCTTTATCCTTCCTGATTGCCGATGAGAGAAACTCGCGGTTCAGCATGGCAATGTTGGCAACACTGATTCCCTTGGGGCACTCCGCCTCGCAGGCATAAGTGTTGCTGCATCCACCAAAGCCGAGGCCATCCATGCACTCCACCATCGTCAGCACCCGTTCCCGAGCCTCAACCTTCCCCTGCGGGAGCAATGCCAGATGCGACACCTTCGCCCCGATAAAGAGCATTGCGGCGGCATTTGCACAGGCGGCCACGCAGGCGCCGCATCCTATGCAGGCGGCTGCGTCGAATGCAGCGTCACTGTCTGCCTTTCGCACGGCAATTGCATTGGCATCGGGAACGCCTCCACTGTTAACCGAAACATACCCGCCCGCCTGATTGATGCGGTCAAGGGCGCTGCGGTCCACAATGAGGTCCCTCACAATCGGGAACGCCTTTGCGCGCCAGGGCTCAATATTGATGGTGTCACCATCGGCGAAAGAGCGCATATGAAGCTGGCAGGTAGTCACCCCTTTCACAGGGCCGTGGGGCCGCCCATTGATATAGAGACTGCAGGTTCCGCAGATTCCCTCACGGCAGTCATGGTCGAAACAGACCGGCTCCGCTCCCTCGTCAACAAGCTGCTGGTTGAGGGTGTCGAGCATTTCAAAAAAGGAGCTGTCGGCGCAGACACCCCTCACGCTGTATGTGACCATTCCGCCTTTGGCTGCAGCATTTTTCTGCCGCCATATCCTGAGAGTGAAATTCATGATAACCGTTCCAATATTATGGTATTCGCCTGTTATTTGTAGCTTCGCTGCGACAGTTTTATGTCAAGGAACTCAAGCGGCTCCCTGTGCATTTCGGGCTCTACCCCCCCCGCCATGGATTCCCATGCTGCAACGAAGGCGAACTCGTCATCTTTGCGCAAAGCCTCCCCTTCGGGGGTCTGAAACTCTTCCCTGAAATGGCCGCCGCACGACTCCCTCCGCTGAAGGGCATCACGAACCATAAGCTCTCCAAGCTCAATGAAGTCAGCAACCCTCCAGGCTTTTTCAAGCTCAGGATTGAACTCGTCCAAACCACCCGGCACCCTGACGCCTATCCGGTACTCCTCTTTCAGTTCAGCAAGCAGCTCCAGCGCTTTCTTGAGCCCCTCCTCGTTGCGCGACATTCCGCAGTACTCCCACATTATTTTGCCCAGCCGGCGATGGAAATTCTCCACACTCTGCGTTCCCTTCGTGTTGAGCAGTTTTTTCAGCCGATCGGTTGCCGCCTCAGCCGCAAGGGTAAACTCCGACGAGGATGAGTCAATTCGGGGGGTATGGATTTCATCGGCCAGGTAACGGCTGATGGTTGAGGGCAGAATGAAATAGCCGTCAGCAAGCCCCTGCATAAGGGCTGAAGCCCCGAGCCGGTTCGCTCCGTGGTCTGAAAAATTGCACTCACCTATGGCGTAGAGGCCTGGAATGGTGGTCATCAGCTCATAATCAACCCAGAGGCCTCCCATGGTATAGTGGACCGCAGGGTAGATCATCATCGGGGTCTCATAGGGATCCTCGGCAACAATCTGCCGGTACATATCGAAAAGGTTGCCATAAAGCGCCTCAATGGTATCGCGCCCTTTGCGTTTAATGGAGTCGGCAAAATCAAGATAGACTGCAACCCCCGTCCGGCCTACGCCGTAACCGGCATCGCACCGTTCTTTTGCCGCCCGGGACGCCACATCCCGAGGCACCAGATTGCCAAACGCCGGATAGCGGCGCTCAAGATAGTAGTCGCGCTCTGACTCCGCAATCTCCGACGGCTGCACCTCACCGCTCCTCAACCGCTCAACATCTTTTTTATGGAGCGGCACCCATATCCGTCCGTCATTGCGAAGGCTCTCGCTCATCAGCGTCAGCTTCGACTGGGCATCGCCATGAACTGGAATGCATGTAGGGTGAATCTGGGTAAACGACGGGTTTGCCATCATGGCCCCTTTTCGATAGGCGCTCCATACAGGCGTCACATTGGAGCCCATGGCGTTGGTGGAAAGATAGAACACATTGCCATAGCCGCCGCTTGCAATTACCACGGCATGGGCCGCGTGCTTCTCAATTTCGCCGGTCACAAGGTTGCGGGCAATGATGCCCCGCGCCCTGCCCTCAACCAGCACCGTATCAAGCACATCACGGCGGTTGAAGAGCGTCACGGTACCGGCCGCAATCTGACGGTTCAATGCCCCGTATGCGCCAAGAAGAAGCTGCTGGCCGGTCTGACCGCGCGCATAAAAGGTTCTCGACACCTGCGCACCTCCGAAGGAGCGGTTTGCCAGGAGGCCACCATATTCCCGCGCAAAGGGAACCCCCTGAGCCACAGCAAGATCAATAATCTGGTTGCTGACTTCTGACAGACGGTAGACATTTCCCTCACGGGCGCGATAGTCCCCACCCTTGACGGTGTCGTGAAAAAGCCTGTGGACGCTGTCGCCGTCGTTCGGGTAGTTTTTCGCCGCGTTGATACCACCCTGAGCGGCAATGCTGTGTGCCCGGCGGGGGGTATCCTGATAACAGAAAGCTTTGACATTGTAGCCAAGTTCACCCAGAGAAGCTGCGGCCGAGGCGCCAGCAAGACCGGTGCCGACAACAATGATGTCAAGCTTGCGCTTGTTGCCAGGACTTACCAGCCGGCATCCCGAATGGTAGGCAGTCCATTTATCAGCAAGAGGGCCTTCAGGAATGGCGGCGTTGAGTCGTGTCATGGAAGTAATGAGTATTTTCTCAGAGTCTCGTTAAAGGGGAAAAGGCTATCCACAGCGGTATAAGGCTGAAACCAACCGTGATAATGATTGCATAGGCAGAACCCGCCACCTTCAGCGCAGGGGTGTAGCGGCTGTGGTTCAGGCCGAGCGTCTGAAATGCAGACTGAATGGCGTGGTTGAGGTGGAAGCCGAGCACAAGAAAGCTGAGGGCATAAAAACCGGAGTACCACGGGTTTGAGAAGAGAAGCATTGCCCTGTGGTAGAAATCATGCTGCCCTATTCCCTCGGGGGGCGCAATGAAGCCGAGTTTGATCAGATAAAAATCTGCCATGTGCATGGCAAGAAACAGAAAGACGACAATGCCGGTATGAAACATGTATTTCGAGAAGAGCGAGGTCTCCGAACTGTTGCTCTCCTGGTAGCGCACAGGCCTTGCAGCACGGTTCTGCCCGGAAACCATCATACCGAAGGCAATGTGGAGAAGAAAGCCGCCGAAGAGAACCGGCTCGGCAATTTTTATGATGGGATTGGTAGCCATGAACTCCGCCGCCGCCGTAAATGCGACGCCGCCGTCACTGGAGAGAAGAAGGAGATTGATGCCGAGATGGACAAGAAGAAACATCGCCAGAAAAAGACCGGCCAGCGCCATCAGCACTTTTCCGGCAATGGAGGAAGAGAGAAGCATTGGTGAATTTGTGAGTGATTGTGATTTGACAGCCGTTCGGGCGTCAAGGTACTCTCTCGCCGATGAACTTCCAAGGACTTCTTCCCGCCACCCCTCATGCCTCAGGAAATGTCACTGAAATGTTTCATAAACTGTGATCGTTCATAGGCCGCAGGGTGAAGAGAGTTCTTCATGCTCATCCGCCCGACAAGCTCTGAGAGTGAAGCAAACCCCTGCCGATCCATATACTCCTCAAGCCCTTCAAGCATAGTGCGGATTTCCTCAAACCCCTTAAGATAAAGCACCGAAGCAACCTCTACCGCCTTTGCTCCTGCCAGCAGCTGCTTGATGAGCGTTTCGCTGTTGTGCACGCCTGTGGATGCTACGAGGTCGCACCCGACACTGCCGGAGAGCATGGCTATCCAACGCAATGAGTGGCAATAATCCTCAGGTGTACTGAATAAAGGCGCTGGCTTGAGTTCCATGGTGTCAATGTCGATATCGGGTGAAAAGAACCGGTTGAACATCACCAGACTGCCGATTCCCGTAGAAGGAAGAGCCCTGGCTGTATGGGCAAGAGAGGAAAAATAACTGCTGACTTTGGCTGCAACAGGAATCCTCACCGCCTTGGTAACAGCGCTGAGCACATCAAAATATACCTGTTCGTTTTCCGCTGAACTCCGGGACGGATCGGAAGGCATCACAAAAATGTTGATTTCAAGACCGTCCGCACCAGCATCCTCTATTTCACGGGCAAACTGCACCCACTCTCCCGCTGAAACACAGTTAATGCTGGCAATAACCGGAACCGGAACCTCACGGCAAGAGGCCCGAATCAATTCAAGATAACTGGCAAGAGCGTCTCCCCTGGAATACTCCCGTATGTAATCCTCCGCCTGAGCATAAAAAAACCGCTGTTCATTGCCGCCCAGGCTCCGTGCTGCGTCCTGCATAATCTGCTCTTCAAAGAGCGATTTCAGCACCACCGCACCCGCACCACACCGGGCCGCCTCGCTTACATGTTCAACGCTGCCGGTAAGAGTGCAGCTTGCCGCAATGATCGGGCTTTTCAGTTTAAGTCCCATCCAGGTCGTCGAAAGATCTGCCATATGTTCATTGATAAATTTACTCTACAATTCTTCACACCTATAACGCATCCCCGCCCATTGAAAATTCCACAGCGGAGTGAAATTAATTCTACCGTAACTCTATACCATAACTCTGTAATTATTAATAAAGGGCCGGGAAATACAACTCATGACCGATAGTAGACATAGAAGACAAAAGACACACTCTCTGAGGGCGACCTCAAGGTCAAGACTCCGCTACTTCGCACTCCCCGTTCCGGAGTCCACTTTGGAGAGCAAGTCGGCCTGACACATAACCAACAATGGCTCCGACGGCAAGCTCCCGCTCACAGTCACAGAAAACCTGGTGACCGGACCGTTCCAACCAGAGAACTTTTCTCTCTTCGAGCGGGGTGGAGATCCCCTCGCCGAGGAGCTCTACACTGTCGGGAAGCACAGTATTCTCGTGGCGGTTATGGATAATGAAAACCGGGCAGCTGACCTTCGACAGTTTGAGAGTCGTATGCTTGACAAGTTCGAAAAACGAGAGGATTGCGTCGGTCGGGGCCCACTCATAGTGGGCGGTACAGCTGGCATTATCGGGGTCTGCAAAAACAGACTGGAGATTCCATTTTCTGAACACGGTACTGAGAATGCGTGCGGCAAAATGCAGGGGACGGCCGGGCCCAAGCAGGGAAACCAGCCTGAAGGCCGGAGTCACCAGAACGAGCGAATCAATTTTTTCAGGATAGGCAGTGGCGAGATTGAGCGCGAGAAGAGCCCCCATACTGTGGCCCACCACAACAATGCGCCTGGCTTGTTGGGAAAGCGTGTCAAAAGCCTCAGTGGCATCAAGTAGCCACTCAGACCAACGAACACCCCTGAGTGCTTCTGGCGACTGCTTTCCGTGACCCCGGAGCAGCGGGCGGAGGACGGGAATACCCAAGTCTGAAAGCGGCTTATGCAGAGCCTCAACACTCTCACCTGTCGCAGTAAATCCGTGAAGAATCAGGATGCCCAGAGGGCTCTTTGGTGGAGTTTCAGAAGTCATGCACATTCCCGGGTCTTGGTCTGAATTCTCTCGGCCATATTGGTTACCGTAAAACGCTTAAGGGAATATACCGCTCATACAGAGAAAATTCCCGTAAATTGGCTACTTTTCATAAACCATTCCCACTGGACCAAAAACCAACCAACCACTGACGATCCAATGAAACGACATACGCTACCAGCCGGCTTCCTTTTTCTTGCTCTTGCTCTGAGCTCCTGCTCAACGGGACGGGGCCCTTTCATACATGAAGAGAGCAGGCTGATTTCCCCCGAAGAGGCCTACCGGCTGGGAAAACTCAAAAACACTCCTTACAGCATCAATGGCAGAGTCTATGTACCGATGAGCTATGAGCAAGCGCTCGCCTTTGAAGAGGTAGGAATGGCCTCATGGTACGGCCATGAAACCCTCAAAAAAAACAATGGCCAGCCGACGGCGTACGGCGAACAGTTCGACCCAGCAACCCCGAGCGCAGCCCACAAGTACCTGCCCCTTCCCTCGATTGTTCGTGTAACCAACCTTGAAAACAGCCAGTCCATAGTGGTCCGGGTCAATGACCGCGGCCCTTTTGTCGACGACCGCGTCATAGATTTAAGCGCCGAGGGCGCCAAGCAGTTGGGTTTTTATCAGAAGGGGACGGCCAGAGTCAAGGTAGTGGTTATCAGCGAGTGAGTGAGCGGCGGTCACTTTTTCATGACCGCCGCATCTTCCATAAATTTCTTCAGGCCGCTCTCGGTCAGAGGATGAACTGCAAGCTGACGGATAACGCTGTAGGGGATGGTGGCAATATCGGCACCGATTCTCGCCGCCTCCACCACATGCTGCGGATGGCGCACGCTGGCTACAATCACTTCAGTCATATAACCATAATTGTCGTAGATGTCGACAATATCCTCAACAAGAGCCATTCCCTCAGCGCTGATGTCGTCAAGCCTTCCTACAAAGGGACTGACAAAGGAGGCTCCTGCCTTTGCAGCCAGAATGGCCTGACTGGGAGAAAAAACAAGGGTTGCATTGGTAGCCCTGCCCGCTTCGGACAAATGGCGGATTGCCTTGAGTCCATCAATGGTCAAAGGACACTTGATGGTCACATTGTCATGAATGGCGGCCAGCTCCTCCCCCTCCTTTATCATGGAAGCGGCGTCAAGCGAAGTTACCTCAGCACTGACGGGCCCATCAACAAGGTCGCATATGGCGGCGATATGATCAAAAAAATCACGACGGGTAAAATTTGACGGATCCTTCACGATTTTGGCAATCAGCGACGGGTTGGTTGTCACGCCGTCAAGCATCCCAAGCTCCGCTGCAGAGCGAATTTCGTCAAGATTTGCGGTATCAATGAAAAACTTCATCTCTCCTCCTTATTGAGTGAGTTGCGGTTGATTGAGCATGGCATTGAAATTCCTTGCGGGCCGGCCTTCCCAGTTGCGCTTGTGGTATGCATAACCGGCAATGAGCGGCATAGCTATGGTAGCCTCGGCATAGACCATCTGCTCATGGACAGTATCAACCTTGCCCCAGGAGCTTGCCTCTTTGAGGGTTGAGCCTGAAAGTGCGCCATCGCGCTCGTCGGCAACGGTTATCTGCACGGCATAGGTATGCATGGAAACATCCTCGTAGCCAAGCACCTCGGCAGCAACCACAATGTCCTGAGTAAAGTTCTTCGGAACGCCGCCGCCTATCATGAAAATACCGGTCCGGTCATTCTTTATCTTGATGCGGGTCAGTTCACGAAAATCTTTCACAGAGTCGATTGTGACATGACTTTCAGGATTGTGCCACTGGTGGTGCACCAAGCCGAACCCGGCCGAGCAGTCGGAAAACGCCGGACAGAAAATCGGCACGCCCTTCTCAAACGCCTTGTAAACGATGGAGTTTTTATCGTGGTTGTTCGCCTCAATGTAGCGACCCATCTTCTCAATGAACTCCCTTGAAGAGTAGGCTCCATGCGGCATAGAATCGGCAATGGCACCAAGCGTGTCGTCACACACCCTCAAATCGTCCTCGTCAATGAATGTATCGTAAATGCGATCAATGTGCAGGTCGCGGAGAATGGCATCGTCAATAAACTGCGTGCCTTTATAATGAAGGAAGCCGAGCGCCTCGAAAAAGTCCTGATCGACTATGTTCGCACCTGTGGAAACAATGGCGTCAACCATGTTGTTTTCAAGCATGTCTATGATAACCTGCTTGAGACCCGCGCTGACAAGAGAACCCGCGAGCGTCAGAATGACGGCACACTCCCTGTCCTTCTGCATCATATCCAGAATGGAAGCAGCGCGCGAAAGGTTCCTCGCCTGAAAAGCGGTCTCCCCCATCTGCTCGACAAGAGGGACGATGTTAAGCTTTTTGATGTCAATATGTCGGACCGGCTCGTTGAGCAGAGCCTCTTTGGTAATTGCAGGTTCCATTGTAAAACTGTCCCGGGTTATTGAAAAAAAGAGAAAAAAAAAGAGAGTAAGCTTACTATATCACACACTCACAATGCCGGATGCTGCTTCCTTCCGGATCTGACATGGTTGGGCAGGCGAATGTTGTATAGGACTTACTCTCAAAAATATCTGATTTCGCCGTGTTCCTCTGCTACGAAAGTGTAACAAAAAAACATCGAAACAAGTTGCACAATATAGCCCAACCAAAACTATTATCAAACAAAGCCCTTTTATCTTTCTCCGAACTGTGATAACTTCTGAAGCGTTGACAGAAACATATCTCCACGAAGCCTTCAAAGAGGCATATTGCCGCACCCAGGAGCGGCATAATTCATTTCTTATGGGAACACCGAGAATCTTAAGCGGGATGCGTCCGACAGGAAGGCTGCACCTCGGACATTACACCGGAGCACTTGAAAACTGGGTTGCGCAGCAGAACCTCACCAACCCCGATGGGTCAAGGGGCTGCGAGACCTGCTTTCTCATTGCCGACTACCACAACCTGACCACATCGCTCGACACCACCGAGATATACCAGAACACCATTGAGATGCTCATCGACTGGCTCGCTGCCGGCGTGGATCCACTGAAAAGCCCGGTGTTCCGTCAATCTCAAATCAAGGAACACGCTGAGCTCTTTCTCGTTTTCGCCATGCTCATCACCTCCTCGCGGCTTGAAAGAAACCCGACACTCAAGGAGCAGGTCCGCGACCTGAACATGGACTCCCTTACCTACGGCCATCTCGGATACCCGGTGCTTCAGGCGGCCGACATACTCCTTTACAAGGGGAACCTGGTGCCTGTTGGCGAAGACCAGATTCCGCATGTGGAAATTACCCGGGAAATTGCACGGAAGTTCAACAACCACTATCCACACCCCGTTACCGGAGCTGTTTTTCTTGAGCCTGAGCCTAAAATCACGAAATTCTCGCGACTGGTAGGTCTTGACGGCAAGGCCAAGATGTCCAAGTCACTCGGTAACACCATTCTGCTTTCCGACGGCCCGGAAGAGGTCATGAAGAAGATGCGAAACGCCGTGACCGACACCGAAAAAATCCGCCGGAACGATCCGGGGCGGCCGGAAGTCTGCACAGTATTCAGCTACCACTCACGGTTCAGCTCGCCCGAAACCATCGGTGCAGTTGAAACGGATTGCCGCTCAGGCGCGCTTGGCTGTGTCGACTGCAAAAAAATGTGTGCAACCGCAATCTCTTCCGAGCTGGAACCCATTCTTGAAAAACGGCGCCACTTCGCCTCGGACCTCGACACCGTTTACGACATTCTCCTGGAAGGAGAAAAAAAAGCAAAGGCCATAGCCCAAAATACCATGAAGGAGGTTCGGGCCGCCATGAATCTGGGAGAACAATGAGCAGCAAAGCCGCATTCATTTTTGACATGGACGGGGTGCTGACCGACAACATGCGCCATCATGCCGACTCCTGGGTTGAGCTCTTCCGCGACTACGGACTTGAAGGGCTTGACGCAGAACGATATCTGGTGGAAACCGCAGGTATGAAAGGGCATGATGTCCTTCGCTACTTTCTCGACCCCAACATCAGCGCCGCCGAAGCCGACCACCTTACAGAACTGAAAGACTTTCTCTACCGCGTCAGTTCGCGAAGCGCAATCCAACCGCTCCCGGGCCTTGGCGCATTCCTGGCAAAAGCTGCTGAAAGAGGCATAAAGCTGGCAATCGGAAGCGGGGCCGGCCATAAAAACATCGACTTCATCCTGGACATTCTCGGCATTCGCAGCTCCTTCGACGCAATTGTCTCCGCGTCGGATGTTGAGCGGGGAAAACCCGATCCCGATATTTTTCTGCGGGCAGCGGAACTGCTTGATGTTCCCCCCTCCTCATGCATTGTGTTCGAAGACGCCATTCCCGGCCTTGAAGCAGCCCGAAGCGCCGGCATGGCAGCCATAGCCCTCACCACCACCAACAGCAGAGAGGCATTCAGCACTTTCGGGAATGTTGTTGCCATCATTGACGACTTCACCACGCTCGACCCCCCCGAACTCATCGGGAATATGTCGGAAAGCAAAACATTTTGACAGCACCATAAAGCCAGCGATGCAGGAATTTTTCAGACCAGTCATTCAGGACGCGCTCCGCAAAGCGGAGATAGAAACAGGCCAACCGGTTCAGATCGAAAAGCCGGCTTCGGCTAAATTCGGGCACTTTTCCACCAACATTGCATTTCTGGCCGCCAAAGAGCTGGGCAAAAACCCCCGGGCTCTGGCACAGGAACTCATAGAGCATCTCTCTTTCCCTTCCGGAAGTGTTGAAAAGGCCGAGGTTGCCGGCCCCGGATTCATCAACTTCTTCCTGACTGCGCCCTTCATTATGGACTCCCTCACAGAGGTACTCCAGCGTAAAGATGACTTTGGCCGTGGAACATCCGGAAAAGGCAAAAAAGCCATTGTGGAGTATGTGAGCGCGAACCCAACCGGCCCACTCACAATCGGGCGGGGCCGTGGCGGCGTCCTTGGCGACTGCATAGCCAACCTGTTTGAGGCTGACGGCTACAGCGTCACGCGTGAATACTATTTCAATGATGCTGGCCGACAGATGCAGATTCTCGGCGAGTCCGTAAGGTTTCGCTACCTTGAGCGGTGCAATCAGAAGATTGATTTCCCCGACACCCATTACCAGGGAGCCTACATCGGTGAAATTGCTGGCCAACTCTACACTGAGCACGGTCGCTCTCTTATGGAAGCTGAGGGAACAGGGGAGTTCAAAAACGCAGCCGAAGCCATTATATTCACCTCTATCAAAAAGACGCTTGAACGCTTAGGCATCCGGCACGACTCATTTTTCAACGAACACACCCTGTACGCCGCCGATGAAACTGGTGCAACAGCAAACAGCCGGGTCATTGACGCACTTCGCCAGAAAGGTTTTATTGATGAATACGAGGGAGCAACATGGTTTCTGACAACAAAGCTCGGACAGGAAAAAAACAAGGTGCTCATCAAGTCAACCGGCGAGCCGAGCTACCGCCTGCCTGATATTGCCTATCACCTCACCAAATACAAGAGAGGGTTTGAGGTCATAATCAATGTTTTCGGAGCCGACCATATCGACGAGTATCCCGATGTGATTGAAGCCCTGAAAATACTCGATCACGACACCAGCCAGATACGCATAGCCATCAACCAGTTCGTTACCACCACTGTTGACGGGGAAACCGTCAAGATGTCAACAAGAAAAGGAAACGCAGACCTGCTTGACGATTTGATAGACGATGTTGGAGCCGATGCAACGCGTCTTTTTTTCATAATGCGCAGCAAAGACTCACACCTCAATTTCGATGTGGATCTTGCCCGAAAGCAGTCGAAAGACAATCCGGTCTTCTATCTGCAGTATGCACACGCCAGAATCTGCAGCCTCTTGAGGATGGCCTGGAGCGAAAACGGATTCACCCCCGAAAAGCTGCCCGACATTGCACTGCTCAAAACGCTCTCAGCGCCCGAAGAGCTTCAGCTTGCTCTCGTGCTCCTCGACTTTCCCGACATGGTGCATTCCGCCCTCAGGCTGCTGGAACCCCAGAAAATGGTTGACTACATGCACTCCATTGCTGAACACTACCACCGTTTTTATCAGGAGTGCCCTATCCTCAAAGCAGAACCCGACACAGCCAACGCCAGGCTCATACTCTCTCTGGCTACGCGGCAGGTGCTGCAGAACGGGTTCAGGATTCTGGGCATAAGCGCCCCCGAATCAATGTAGTTGAGAATCGGTATCGCTCTTTGGGTAGAGCCCCTCACTCCTGATATACCGCTCTATGGAGGAGGGAACAAGGGAGGAAAAGCTCTCGCCGTTCGCAATCATCTCCCGTAGCATTGTTGAGGAGAGCGGACTGGAGAAATCAACAAACCTGACTCCCAAGCTTGGCTCATCCCTCTCGCCCTGCTGCTCCGCTTTTCGGGCAAACACAACAACATCCGCCAGTTCCTCAATTTCGCGAGGACTTTCCCATAAAGAAAAATCGTGCCAGCTATCCTCGCCGACAAGCAGACTCAGACGGGCTGAAGGATAGAGGGAGCGGACAAACCGGAGAAAATTGACTGTATAGGAAGGGCGCCTCTGTTCGAGCTCCCAGCCGCAGGCATCGCAAAAATAGCCGGTACTATTGATTTCGCGCGCGAGCAACTCCGTCATTGCTTTACGCTCGGAGTCGCTTGCACTACGCTGCTGTTTGAGCGGATTGTCAGAAACGGAAAGAATGAGTCGGTCTAGAGAGAGGAGTTCCCGAGCAAAAAAAGCCATGGCAAGATGGCCATTATGGGGAGGGTCGAATGTCCCTCCCAATACCCCGACATGCATGGGGATTACCCCCTCAGGAGTTAGAGAAATTAACGAGAATTTCGTCGCGCAGCCCCTTCATCTCATCCAGAGACTCAGGGTATTTCTGAAGAAACCGGTCAAGTGCAGTGCGTGCATCGAACCACTTGCCACGCTTGACGAGCACCTCAATCTGACCTACGAGCGCAGACCTGTACCATGGAGTATCGGGATAGCGGCGTACGACTTCGTCAAAAGATATCCCTGCTGCCTTATATTTTTTCAGAACAACATACTGACGGGCAACAGAGTACGCAGAAGCTGCAAGCTTGTCATACAGAACCGGAATGGCCATCATCGCATGGGTGACGGAACCCTGCCGTTTCAGCTCGCTGTCGAACTCCATGAACCGCTCGCGGTAGGAGGGGTTTTCAGGATTAATTTTCAGGAGTTCGCGATAGGTGTCGATATCTCTGGAAATTGCGAGTGAATCGCGAGTACCGTATACGCCAAGCCAACGGGAATATGACGCAATCGCCTTGCGGGTATAGTCTTGGTCAAGTTCGTATCCGGGAGAGAGCTTTTCGTATGAACGCGCCAGCATGAAACCGCTCTCTTCAATGAACGGGGATCGGGGAACCTGCTGGAGAAGCCTGTCAAACATGTCCGAGGAGAGCAGATACTGTTTGGACTGGTAGTAAGAGTTGGCGAGAAGAAACAGCACATCATCCTCAAGAGCGGTGGCCCGCGATGAAAAAAGAAGCGTTTCAAGTTCAGCTGCAGCTTTCTCGTACTCTTGTTCGCCGTAGAGTTCAGACGCCCTTTGGTACCCCTCCTTAACCTGCGTCTCCGCAGTCACTGCCGGTTTCTGCGTAGAGCAAGCCGACAGACCCATTGATGCGCAGGCAATCAGCAAAAATGCCGAACGAAACAACCACTTTCCCATCTTCATAGAAACTCCCGTGTCCATTGATTACCATGCATTTTTTAAACATACCATAAAACCCGCATTATTCTCTCTAGCGGAATTAGCGGCTGTGGAGCTTAGGGGAGTCGAACCCCTGACCTTCTCATTGCGAACGAGACGCTCTACCAACTGAGCTAAAGCCCCGGGCATCCAAAAAAAAAGCCTGCACAAGGCAGGCTGAAAACTGTCGTCCTTTGCCTGCCGGCAAAGTGGCAAAGGAGGTTCAGACCTCCCCGGCAACAAGTGTTTCGCGAAGAAGCTGCAGCTGATAGCGCACACTGCCGTCAAGTATGGTGTCGCCAATTTTCACGCTCAGTCCACCAATAAGATCCCCGTTAAGCTTCATTGACGCACGGATTTTCTTTCCGGTGTAGCCCTCAAGGCTTTCGGTAACAGCTTTCTGCTGGCTCTCGCTCAAATTTGTGACGCTTGTCACCTCAGCATTCACAATGCCGTTTTTCTCATCAAGAAGCGTAGCAAACTCTCGAGCAATACCGGAAAGAATACCAGCTCTTTTTTTGCGGGCGATGAGTCTGAGAAAAAGCATCATTTTTTCGCCCACAGCACTGCCGAAAATCTCTTCAAGAAGATGGGTTTTCCTGTCGGCATTGATAAGCGGACTGCCCAGTGCCCTCTGCAGATCGCGCGATCCAGCGAGGATGTCTCCAATCATCTGCATTTCTCCGGTCACCGTTTCAAGAAACCCGCCGGCTTCAGCCGCAGAAAGAAGGGCGTATGCGTATCGACGGCTTGCAATTACACTTGACATGTCGTGCCCGTTTTCAGTTTTGTTTTGTGGAGAGATCTGCAATCATGCTGTCGACTACCTTTTTCTGCACTTCAGCGTCAAGGCTGGTGCGGATAATCTTTTCGGCACCCCGCACTGCAAGATCTGCTACCTCGTTCCTCAGCTCATCAAGCGCGCGTCGTTTTTCCTGCTCAATCTCTTCCTTTGCAGCGCCAATCATTTTCTGAGACTCGGAATGAGCCTTTTCAGTGATTTCTGCACGAATTTTATCTGCAAACTCCCTGCCCTCACGGATAATCCGGTCGGATTCGGCCTCGGCCTTTGCAAGAGTTTCTTTATTTTGACGAAGAATCGCCTCAGCCTCATCCTTTGCCCCGTAGGCACGGTCAATGGATGACTGGATACCTTTTTCCCGCTCTTCAAGAGCTCCGAGAATCGGACCCCATGCAATCTTCTTCAGGATAAGGAGAACGAGCACAAAAGTAATGGCCGTCCAGAAAATCAGACCCGGATTCGGGTCAAGAAGACTGCCGGATAGGAGTATTACTGCCGACATAAGCATGAACAATGGTTACCGTTAACGGGTTTATGAAATCCGACCGCAGACCGAGGCAACGCCCTGGCCTGCAACAGGAATACCTTCTGTATCGTGCTTTTTACTTAAGAGCGAGAAGCACGCAGATAACCTCACCAAACAGAGCAACACCCTCAATAAGAGCAGCTGCAATGATCATGGTGGTACGGATCTCGGAAGTTGCCTCAGGCTGACGGGCGGTACCCTCAGCAGCTGATGCTGCAATGTTTCCGATTCCAAGGCCTGCACCGATAACAGCCAGACCGGCACCGATACCGGCACCAAGATAACCTAAACCAATACCTTCCATCGTGTAAATACCTCCGTTTATTTATTGCAAGATGTTCGCAAAAGCTGACCAGCAGTGCCGAACAGGTTAATAAAAAGCCCAAAAATACAATTTCTCAATCAATAATCCCCACATCTTTTCTAGTGATGCGCAACCTCGGCGTCCCCACCCTCATGTACCGTAGCCAACCCGATGAAGAGAGCCGAAAGCATGGTGAAGATGAAGGCCTGAAGGAAAGCAACAAAGATTTCAAGCAGATAGATAAATATCGAAAAGGGAACTGAAACCGCAGCCGCCACAATATAGCTCTTCATAATAAAACTGATGAAGATAAGACTGAGAATAACAATGTGCCCAGCAGTCATATTGGCAAAGAGACGGACAGTAAGAGCAAAAGGCTTGGTAAAGAGGCCGATTATTTCAATAGGAATCATGATAATCCAGAGCGACCAGTGCGTACCGGCCGTCAGGTGCTGCAGGTAACCCTTCAGGCCGTGAGCTTTGAGCGAAGCCGTCTGAGTGATGAAGAATGTGAAGACCGCGAGAGTCAAAGTAACATTGATGTTGCCTGTGGCCGTTGCTCCGTAGGGAATGAGGCCCAGCAGGTTGCAGAGCAGAATGAACATGAACACTGTCAGAAGATAGGGGAGATGCTTCTCATAGCCGTGACCGATGTTCGACTTTGCTACATCAAGACGGATGAACTCCACCAGAGCCTCCATTGCGTTAGCCAGACCACCCGGCGCCTGGCGAGCGGTCATCTTTCTGTATGTTGCCCCTACCGCGGCGAACACAGCAAGAAGAATAGCCGAAACAAGCCAGAGCATTACAACATGCTTGGTTATGGAAATATCTATACCGAAAAGAAGAGGAAGACGAGGGAGGTGAATTTCGCCGAAGGGCTCAAAAGCGAAGACATGGGAATCGAGAATGTGGTGCATAATTATATCACCCGCCTTCTCCTCCTCATGAACAACCGCTTCATGTCCGGCAACAGCCACCTCGCGGAGCATTGCGCCATCTTCAGAACCAGGCATTGCGCCCTCAGCCTGAACAGCCTCAGAGTGAACCGCCGCGGCCTGGTGGGTTGAAGCTGACGCGGGAGCATATGCATTCAGAAGAAGCGGCACAAGCAGTGCCATAACCTTGAGAAAACCCTGTACCTGAATGACTTTTTCCCGTTTCATGCAGCGATCTTTTTCTGTTTGTTTTTCTTTTGATAGCCGAGAATCTCAACAATCACATATATACAGTAAAAGGCAAAAAATGAGAGTACGAAGTCGTTGATGACGACAAGATCTCTCAGGATAATAAAGGCAACAAGGCTCATCAGGAGGAGCAGCCTGAAAACCAGACCACCGAAAACCGCAATAGTGAAGACCTGCGACTCCTTCTCAAAAGCATATTCGAAGAGCAGGTATCCAACAAGCGTATTCGCAAAAATCATTATCCAAGCCACGAAAACTGACCCCGTGTCCATACTTCCCGGCTCAAGCCCGAAGAGTATTACCCCCCATAAAATGACGGTCAAGATACATAACTTTATAAGAAAATCAAACAAAGGCTTCATCGCTTTCCTGTTCTGGGCGGGCCACTGCCGCCATTACTTTTTCCTGTTTGCCGCCTTCAGCACCTTCATGAGAACCAGTGCCATGCCAACCATACCCAAAAGCACCCCAAGGAGAAAGAGCCACGGCGAAGTGCCGAGTTGGAGGTCCGCCCAGTATCCAAGCAGCACAAAAAAAGCAAAACTCGCCGCTATCTGTACGCCAAGCCCTATATAGTCGGACATTGCCCGCATCGAGCGGCCGAAATTGTCCTGAAACCGTTCGTTGCCAGGATCTGCCATCGGGTATGTCATCCTTGTTTGCCGAATGGTTGGGTGCATGAATGAATTGTAAAGATAACACTCTTCGCGCTAAAATGGCACTGCCTTATGCTCTTTTATCCCCCGGCTCCCCACAGCGGGAGAACGAAAAACACTATCTTTCAGAAGAACGGTCAGAACAAGCCATTTCCATGAGGGAAGACGAAAGAAACATGACGGACACACGAGAGAAACATGCAGCTCCCGCAGGAGCCCACACGAAATTCAGGGTGCCCGCGGTATTGGGAAACAGTCCCGGTCTTGTGGCCCTGGAAAGCACCCGCGGCGGAGGGGTCAGCACCGGCCACTACAGCTCACTCAACCTCGGAACCAATACCGGCGACAGAACAGACTCAGTCCGAAGGAACATGGAGCTGCTTTTCCGCGATGCCGGCGTCGACCCCTCACGGACGGTTCGCTCAGTGCAGGTACACGGGACAGAAATCCTTCACGCAACAGAGCCGAGTGACCTTCAGGGCTACGATGCATTCATTACCGACAGCGAAAACCTCTTTCTCCTCATAGCCACCGCCGACTGCTACCCGATTCTCCTTCATGACCCTGTCAATCAAGCCGTTGCAGCCATCCATGCCGGATGGAAAGGAACTGCAGGGCGCATTGCAATAAAAACCGTGGGGGGCATGCAGCGGGCATTCGGCACCCGCCCGGAGAACTTGCTTGCCTCAATAGGAACCGGCATCAGCCCAGAGGCCTATGAGGTTGGTGGCGAAGTGGCCGCACTGTTCCCTCTCTCATGCGTCCGGCCTCCCCTAACCCCGGGCGCCGGGCCCCGACTCGACCTCAGCGCAGCCAACAGAATGCAGCTTCAGGAAGCGGGCCTCCCTCACGCCTCAATAGAGAGCTCCCCCTTCTGCTCATTCAGGGACAGCGACCTGTTTTTCTCCTACCGAAGAGATCACGGCGTGACAGGAAGAATGCTCTCCCTCATCGGCCTCAGCCAAAGCGGGCAGAGCGCTCTATAGTTTTTTCATAGAACTGGTTAAACTATATTCAAAGTCCTCTGCCTTTCACTGCCACAGCATCCCCGCGATTGTGAATTGATGTCGTGAAACACAAGGTTTTAATAAGCTATATTTTGATGATGAGAGGAGGGCTGGTGGCAGGCAGTGGAGCGGAGCGAAACTGCATCCCGCCGGCCCCTCTTAAAA
>JAVCDF010000007.1 GCA_030765725.1 Candidatus Chlorobium antarcticum
CACTCGAACCAAAAAGTATGCGGGTAGGTAAAGGCCTCGTTCATGCGTTTACACGGCAAATAACTCCCGCTGGCGGATAGGCGGAGCCTAACCCACTCGAAGATTCACTATGCGGAACACGGATTTTTCCGTGTGTGCGTTATCAGATCATCCTGGATTATGAAATTCAGTCAAAAAATGGAACTATGAAGCCATCCACATATAGCCACCCTCATATGTGGGTATTATACAAAAATAATCATATCAAAAAAAAAAGCTCTTCACCGATTTTAATGGGCAGCGGGGTCAAATGGACAGATTGGCGTAGTTCCAATCAATACGCATACTTACTCAAGTATTTATCATGCAAAGCCTGCCTATACATTGCCATTAATAATGGTCCCAACAGGAAATAATCGGGTAGCAAATTTAGCAAGGCCTGTTAGCGTTATCTTCTCTTTCAAATGACCGGATATGGCTTTTTGCTCTATTGCAGCCGATAGCTGGGCTTTCCCCATCGGCTGGAGGACAAGCTGCCGAAGCACTCGAATTTCCATCGACTCTGGCTGTGTGCCAACTTGTCTGGTGACTGAGCCTCGACCTTGTAAAGACTGGGCCCTTAGCTCAAGCTGTTTCCTCCGGATCGTCAACACAAAAAATCCTCCGTCAATTCGAATTTCAGGTTCAGGAAGACCTGTGTTCCTGCATCGCCGAATCATGTCGCGGTGCACGATGGTATTGACGATTGCTTCAGATATAACTTCTTGCGGAATTGCGTATTTCGTCGGCACCCGTGTGCTTTTCGCTCTTATTCCCACCCAGAGGTCTATCTTGGGGAGTATGAAATCCTTGGCCTGATACGAAGGAATGGGTTTTTCTACTTCATAGCCATGGAAGTGAGCACATTTTACTTCTGAAGTGATAAGAAATCGCTGGGGCTTCTTACCGAACAAAAGGATAGCCGCATTGGTCGGTCGTCCTTTGTCGAGCAGGTTAAGATGTGCAAGTACCTCATACGGCGGCGTGTCGTCCGGCAATGGGAAATTTCGGCCGCAACGGGCAAGCACAAGAAAACGGGTGATCTTGTCTTCGTCAAGGTCGTCAAGCAAAGCGTTTCGGCAAAATGAGGCATCAAAAGGACCGAAACGGATCAGTTCACGCTCTTCGAGGAGCCTTACAAGACTTGCATACACTCCGGCGATACGCTCTTCGGAGGAATTGACCCGACGCCGTATAAGACTTGTACCGGTATTATGTATCAAGGCCCGCATTTTCGGATACCGAATACTGTCATCAGTTCCTTTGATATATATTAAAAGGGGCTTGCTTTTTCGGTAGCCCGATTGAACTCACGGTGTGTCGGCGAAAACCCCTCGTCATCTTCCGAAACATACTCATTGCCGAAAATACCAAGGTAAATATCGCAACGATCTACCTCTTCGAGGTAACACTGGTCAGCTCGCTGATCGGCCGCAGGCTGATTTTCAAACAGAAAGCATTCGACAAAACGACGCATGAGAGGGTCGCCTCTGAGGTACTCTTTCAGAGCCTCACGCTCCGCAGCAAGTTCTTTCTGCACACTGCTGATAATTTACCAGAAAAGCCAGCTTCTGCAGGAAAACGGTCGAGTTCGTCATTGTCGTAGTCTGCCTCGGTGAACCAGTCTTGGTTCCACATAGGATTGGTGACAACGCAATCAAAGGTGCGGAGTTTGCCCTGTCTGTTTCGGAACTTGGGATTCTTGAAGGTGTCGCCAATCTCGACCTGGCCCTCCATGTCGTGGATGATCATGCTCATGTGAGCCATAGCCCATGTTTCTGGGGTGAATTCCTGGCCAAACAGTTTCTGGGGGACGACAGTGCACTTTTTGCCCATACGGACTGCTCGGTGTCATCCGGAACGATGGGGAGATAGAATCGGACCAGCTTGTGGTCGAACTTGGCGAGCTGTAAGGCTTTCCCCCGCGAACCCACCTCTTCGACAATACGGTTCAACTCGTCATCAAAAACATCGCAGAGACGCTTCGTGAAAATAAGCGGGAGAATGTAGCCCTTATATAGGCGCATCCTTCGCGCCCCGAATTGAATCATGCGGCATCCCAAATCCAGGATTCGAGGGATTTCTCGTTACCATTAGCGTTTGCTATCTGCGCTCAGTCCGTTTGTCTAAAAACAATCAATATAAGCACATAATACACACATAGTAACTCAACGAGTCCAAAACAATGCCGTCACGAAAAGAATTCTGCATTGAGCCGGCATGAGGGCGCATCATCCCAAACAGCAAAAGCCCGGATAAACCGGGCTTTTGCTGTTGTGTTGCCACAATGTCTTCTTGAACCCCTTACAGGGCGCTGTATTCAGCATATACCCTGTAGGTGTTGATCACAAGGAATGCAAGAACCAGAAGGCCGAGAATCGTGAAGATCGGGCTCTTCTCTTCGCGTGATGCCTTTCTGTCGAGGAACGGCACAGCAGCCCATACAACAGCGCCAATTGTGAAGAGAATGATTGCCATCAGCTCGCCGCCTTCAAAGGTGAAATCTTTAAGCAGCTGGAACTGTGCCCAGAAATACCATTCCGGCTTGATGCCCAAAGGAGCGGAACTGAGCGGATCAGCCTGAACACCGATTTCCCACGGGAAGACTGCGGCCAGGTAGACAAGCAGGCCGAAACCGATAATCCATCCGATTGCGTCCTTGGCAAGGAAGGTCGGGAAGAACTTCTCGTACCCTTTAATCATGCCGGACTCCTTGTAGCCGATGGGAGCCGAAGTTCCAAGCACCTGCACAAGAAGAAGGTGGGCGGAAAGGACAAGAAGAAGCAGACCAGGCAGCAAAACCACATGAAGTGAGAACATGCGTGTCAGAGTTTCAGGACTCACATCTTCGCCACCGCGGAGAATGTCAACAAGAATGGCACCACCGGGCATGACCTTGGGAACTTCCGTACCAACCTGGGTTGCAAAGAAGGCAAGCTCATTCCAGGGAAGGAGGTAACCGGTGAAACCGAAACCAAGGCTCAGCACAAGAAGCACAAAACCGCTGACCCACATAAGCTCACGCGGCTTGCGGTAGGATTTCATGAAGAAGGTGCTGAACATATGGATGAACGCCATGCCAACCATAAGGTTTGCAGACCATGCGTGTATCTGGCGGATGAGCCAGCCGAAAGGAACTTCTTTCTGGATAAACACGAAGGAGGCGAAAGCCTCGGCACCGGTCGGCTTGTAGTACTGGAGAAGCAGAAGGCCGCTCACAACCTGGATCATGAAGAAAAACAGGGTCAGGCCGCCGAAGTAGTACCAGAACGACAGCTTGTGCTTGGGAACCTCTTTTTTCTTCAGATAGTCAATGACAGGCATCAAGACATAGAAACGCTCCTGAAACCATGCAGCCAGAGGGCTCACACGCGAATCAGCGTAAGGATTTGTTTCCGCCCGGACTACCGGGGGCTTATAGACTCCACCGGAAGGCGCGTCAGATTTTGCGGCGGGTTTTGCAGCAGGTTTTGTAGCGCCCGGAGCAGCCGGCTTGGCGGCAACCGGAGCAGCCGGTTTCGGCTTTACCGGAGCATTCTCTGCGCCTGTATTCTGATTGTTGTCAGCCATATTGAAAGACTCCCTGGATTTTCAAGAATTAAGGTTACGCTTTTGCAATGATAAGATCCTCGCCCTCAACCCTCACATTGAACGGGGCAAGCGGCAGAGGCTGCGGGCCGGAAATGATTTCTCCGGTCTGGGTGTATTTGGCACCGTGGCAAGGGCAGAAAATCTCATTGTCCTTGTCTTCCCAGCGAACAAGGCAGCCAAGATGCGTGCAGACGGCGCTGCATGCTGTCAGAGAGCCATTGTCATTGATAACCAGCACTTTGTCCTTGTTGAACTGATAAATCTTTCCAGAGTTTTCCGGAACTTCGGAAGCCTTTCCAACAACCAGTTCAGACACCTCTGTAATCTCTTTCACAGGAGGGATGATATACTTTACAATAGGATAGAGCGTTGAAACGGCTACTGCCGCGCCAACACCGCCGACTACTTTGCCCAGAAAACTGCGGCGCTCAAAATCAACCCCTTTCAGACCTTCCTCACGGGACTTGCCGCCCGATACCGATCCCGATGAAGAGAGCGGAGCATCCTCACCAAGCGCACCCATCCTTGAAGGGCTCTTGAAATTAGCTGGTTGTGCCATTACAATCTATCTCCTTTTAAAGCTATTGTTAATGATGAAATGAAACACCTCTGGGGGCCGGTCATGCTGACGCTGCACCCTGTCGAGCATCTCCCCGCGAACTGAAAAAGAAAACGGCAAAGGGAAAATTAGATAGAGAATTTACCATTTTTCACCGTTTAAACCAATCCAAACGATCTTTAATCCTGTTGTACTCCCGGTACATGACCGATTGCTCCCCGTCACGCCAGATTCTGCTTCTGATGAAAAAGCGCATGAGAGGCGACTGCAGGCGGTCGGGATTGAGAAACTCGGAAATCCCGCGGATTCCCTTAAGGCTGCTGCCGTTGAAATCAAGCGAAATGTCCGAAGAAAACCTCAGGTAAAACGGCCCCGAATCCAGTACCTTTTTCTGGTTTATCGTCATGCGCACATCACCGTCATTAATGTCGAGAACCCGGCCATGCAACGGAGCAAAAATTCCCCGGCAAAACCGACTCTCCCGGAATTCAGCCTTGTCTCGCACCATGACGCCACCGCTCTGGTTGTCGTTGAGCATCAGGAGCGTCAGGGGGCAAAATGCGGGATCACGGAAAAATATCACATAGTAAACCAAGTCAACACGATCTGAAAACGCCCGTCCCCAGTACCAGCGTGAAATATACTCCTGCATCGGCATGGTGCCGAGGTTGTGGTCGTGGTAACCTGACGCCCGAATCTCCACCCTGCGACCGGCTCTATCCAACTCCGTAATTTCCAAGCCGCCTTGGACCTCGGCCTTCGGAACACTCAGAAGCCACTGATGGCAGGGCCCCAACCCCTCGTGGTTGCCATCTTTTTTATTGTAACTCAACCTCCGGCACTGGTTGAAATGGAGGGTCCCCTGCACCCTTTTCTTGCGGGCAGGGAAGGCAAAATCAATGTCCAGCCGGTACTCGTCCTTCAGCGGATCATGAACAAACCGGTTGTTTTCAAACGAAGCCTCCGCGCCGGTTTTGCTGCCGGTGAAAAGCGACGCTCCACCCTCCCTGATGAAGTTGATGGTTTCACGACCATTTTCATAGAGCTGGAAGCTGAACCCCGAATAGTTTGACGGACGGGGTGCAGGAGAAGAGCCGTCGGCACGCCACCGATCGTACTCCTCGGTATAGGATGGAGAAAAAGGAAATCCTGCGAACCAGATTGCAACCACGGAAATACCCCGTTCAGCATCCTCCGCATCAAAATACCACCACTCATAGGCGCCGGGCTCCTGTATGTCATGCCAGACCTCCTGTGAGGGCTCAGTAGTAATATTCATAACGCAAGGAAAGGGTGTCGTTCATGCTACTGAAGGAAAAAGGCGCGTTGCGCCCGGATGGCAGAAAAACGAAAACCCCTGTTTTATAGGGGTCTTTGGCGTTTCCAGTAATGTTTCACCGGTATACCATGGTGGACAGAGAGGGAATCGAACCCACGACACATGGATTTTCAGTCCATTGCTCTACCAACTGAGCTATCTGTCCATTCAAGAGAGGCAAAATATAGGAAGTTTTCCCATTCATCCCAAAAAAAAGTCAAACCGCGGGAGTCTTGACCGCGGCCCCCGCGGAATTCCGGGCTATTGCTGTGGCACCGTAATAACAGCCATGCCTTTCTGGATACGGCGTACAACAGCCTCCCTGCCAAGCACCTCAAGCATATGATAAAGGCTGGGGCCGAAACTGACGCCCGATGAGCAAATTCTCAACGGATGGATAAGTATGGCAGTCTTCAGTCCTTTTGGAGCAACAAATTCCTTGAGGGCAACCTCAATGGCCTCGGCCGTAAAGTCCGGCATGGACTCCAGCACCGGCAGAAACTCTCCAAGCAGGCTGCTGGTATCAGGCGTCCAGCGTTTCTTCACAGCCTCCTCTTCATACTCTTCCGGCTCAAAAAAGAAATAGGAGGAGAAGGTCACGAACTCATGCTCAAAACCGACCCGCTCGCGCATCAGCTCAATAACATCTTCCAGATAGCGTTCACCAGTTATGGTTACGCGGTCAAGAAGCGTTTCTTTTTTTTCAAGCTCCGATATCAGGAGAGGCTGGATCACCCGGATGATATCCTCCGCCGGGCGGGTTTTTATATACTGTTTCTCAAGCCAGTTCAGCTTGTCGATGGTGAAAATGGAACCCGCCTTGCCGACCCGTTCGAGGGAAAATCTTTCAATCAGCTCCTGAAGGCTGTACACCTCCTGTTCGCAACCTTCGCCTTGGTTCCAGCCAAGAAGAGCCACAAAATTCACGATAGTCTCGCTGCTGTAACCCTTCCGGATGTAATCTTCCACCGACACATCACCCTGCCGTTTGCTGAGCTTTGAACGGTCGGGATTGAGCAGAAGCGGGAGATGGGCATACTTCGGAGGCTCCCATCCAAGGAACTCATAGAGCAGAAGATGCTTCGGCATTGAAGGAAGCCACTCCTCACCCCTGATAATATGGGTGAACTCCATCAGATGGTCGTCAATGACGCTGGCGAAATGGTAGGTCGGGAACCCGTCCGACTTCATCAGCACCTGATCATCTATGGTAGCCGAATCAAACTCGATCGGCCCTCTGATGATATCCTCAAACCATACCGACACATAATCCGGCACCTTCATGCGCACAACGGAAGGGACGCCTTCGTCAAGCTTTTTCTGAATTTCGCTCCTGGGCATTGAACCGCCCATGTCCTCAGGAAGCCATTTCCGGTTGTACTTCGGCTGCAACCCCTGCTTCATCTGCAACTGCCGGTTCTCCTCAAGCTCTTCAGAAGTTGCGAAACAGTGGTAGGCGTGGCCTTCCTCAAGCAGCTGCTCACAATATTTTTTATAGATATCAAGCCGCTCCGACTGCAGGTAAGGGCCAAAGTCACCACCGTGCAGAGGGCTTTCGTCGGGCATAAGCCCGGCCCACTCAAGGGTTTTAATCAGGTTTTCCTGAGCATCGGCCACCTTTCTGCTCTGGTCGGTATCCTCAATTCTGACAATAAAATCGCCTCCCATTCTCTTGGCGAAAAGGTAGTTGTAAAGAGCTGTGCGAAGCCCACCGACATGAAGATACCCTGTGGGAGAAGGAGCGAACCTGGTTCTGACCCGTTTACCGACCATCATACACCGTGTCTTTTAATGAATTGAGGGGACTGCTGCCTGTCAAGAACTTTGAATTTAACAAAACTCAACAGAATTGCAGAGAGAAGCGCCGAAAGATTCCTTTCCAGCAAGAAGATAGCGATACTTTCCCCTTGAAAACACGAACAAAAGCGCCAGAAATAAACTTTTTGCTTTCCATCGCAGTTTTACTTTTAATTACTTATACGGAAGCAACTTACATTTTGCACAACTCCCTGCCTACCCATTATGCCCGAACAGCCAATAAAACCACCAGGAAAGGACTCCTCACGCAACCGGTTCAAGCCTGTAAACGACGATGGGCAGAAGCCCGGATTGTTTCAGGGAAAAGGCGATACACCCCGCCCTCAGTTTCCCAAGCTCATACTATTCATCATGCTGGGACTCATGATGTTCTTTTTTTTCCAGCGTTTTTCATCAGGAACAGCCGGCCCGGAAATAATTTACAACGACTACAAAAACCTTCTCGACAGCAATCTTGTCAAGGATATTGCCGTACAGAACCTTGAAGACCGATCCTCCCTCCTGAAGGGAACGCTCAAAAGCCCCACTCAACTTTCAACAAAAGACAGCACAGTAGTTGAGAGCAGCCGCTTCAGGGTACGCATTCCCTCTTTCAGCACCCCGGAAGCAGAACTTCTTGCCGAAAAAGGGGTGAAGGTGCGGCTTGAAGAGGGGAACAACGCTCTCAACACCGTGCTTATCCTCTTTGCCCCCTGGCTGATTTTCGGAGCTATCTATTTCTTTGTGATCAGAAAAATGAACGGCCAGAACGCCAATCAGTCAAAGAACCTCTTCAGCTTTGGCAAAAGCCGGGCAAAAATGGTCAGCGAATTTGATGTGAAAACCACATTCAATGATGTTGCCGGAGTTGACGAAGCCATTGAAGAGCTGCAGGAGACGGTTGAGTTCCTGACCAACCCGGAAAAATTCCAGAAGGTTGGCGGAAAAATACCCAAAGGCGTTCTGTTACTCGGCCCTCCCGGAACAGGGAAAACACTGCTGGCAAAAGCCATTGCCGGCGAAGCCAAAGTCCCGTTTTTCTCAATATCGGGAGCAGATTTCGTTGAAATGTTTGTCGGCGTAGGGGCAGCGAGGGTGCGCGACCTGTTTGAACAGGCTAAGAAAAATGCTCCCTGCATTGTTTTTATTGATGAAATTGATGCCGTAGGCAGAAGCCGCGGCGCAGGCGTGGGGGGCGGCCACGACGAACGCGAACAGACCCTCAACCAGCTGCTGGTAGAGATGGACGGGTTCACCACAACAGACAATGTTATCCTGATTGCCGCAACCAACCGCCCCGATGTGCTCGACACGGCGCTTCTGCGCCCCGGACGGTTCGACCGCCAAATCACCATAGACAAGCCCGACATCCGTGGCCGCGAAGCGATTCTGAAAATCCACATGAAAAAGACCCCGGTGGACGACACGGTAAACATAACCGTACTGGCAAAAAGTACCCCGGGTTTTTCAGGCGCCGACCTTGCAAACCTCGTCAACGAAGCAGCGCTGCTCGCCGCTCGCAACCTGCAGGAAATCATTACTGGCGTCAATTTCGAGCAGGCCCGCGACAAGGTGCTCATGGGGCCGGAACGCAAAAGCATGTACATATCCGAAGAGCAGAAAAAACTCACTGCATACCACGAGGCGGGTCATGTGCTGGTGGCCATTCATACCAAAGGCTCCGACCCCATACACAAGGTCACAATCATTCCCCGCGGCCGCAGCCTTGGCCTGACAGCCTATCTCCCCCTTGAAGACAAGTACACCCACAACAAGGAATATCTGGAGGCCATGATTACTTATGCGTTGGGAGGACGGGTGGCCGAAGAGCTTACCTTCAACGAAATCAGTACAGGAGCGGCTAACGACATTGAAAAAGCCACCGATATTGCCCGAAGGATGGTGCGCCAGTGGGGAATGAGCGAAACGCTCGGCCCCATCAACTACGGCGATACCCACAAGGAGGTATTTCTGGGGAAAGACTATTCACATGTCCGTGAATACAGTGAAGAAACAGCCCTGCAGATTGATGTTGAAGTCCGCAGCATCATCATGGCCTGCATGGAAAACGCAAAGAAGATTCTCAGAGAGCACAGTGCCGTACTCCAGAGCCTCGCTGAAACACTTATTGAACGGGAATCACTCAGTGCGCTAGAAATAGAGGAAATAACGGGAATCAGTCAGCCACTCTCGCGAATGATGAACACATAAACCACGCCCGAACCATGGAAATCTCTTATTCCCAGATCATCACAATGATGCTTATAGGCTCGACGGCAGGCGTTCTGTCGGGCATGTTCGGCATTGGAGGGGGAATCATCATCGTACCGGGCCTTGTGCTGCTGCTCGGCATGACGCAGCATACCGCAAACGCCACTTCACTCGTGGCGCTACTTCTTCCTGTAGGCATTCTCGGAGTTCTTGAATACTACCGGGCGGGGAAAATTTCAATGGACAATATCTGGCTGGGCCTTATTCTAGCAGTCGGACTGTTCGGCGGAGCATATTTCGGAGCAAAAATCGCCATCCATCTTTCGGGAAGCGTTTTAAGAAAGGCATTTGCTGTCTTTACAGGAATTGTAGCACTCCGATTGTGGTTTAAGTAATCAGCGCAGTCACCAATAACACCAAGTCACATTTCATTATGGGAAACACAACAACAAAAGCTGATCTGGTCAATGTCATTGCCAACAGGACCGGCCTCACCAAAAACGAAACCGAAACGGTGGTGGACTCTCTCTTCGAAAGCATCATTGACTCGCTCAAGGCGGGAAAACGGATTGAAATCCGGGGATTCGGATCATTCAACATCCGCTACAAGAACCTTCGCCAGGCACGCAACCCGAGAACCGGAGAAAAAGTGACAGTAGAGCCAAAAAATGTGCCGACCTTCAAAATATCAAAAGAGTTCAAACAGGCCGTCAGCGATAGCCTTAAAGGGAACACACCCTGAGAAAACAACCCCTCAGAGCTCGTAGGGGTTGTCAATAATCTCAAAGCACACCTCTTTCTGCCTGTTGCAGAAAGCTATACGGATATAGTGGAGGTTTCCGCTTACAAACACATCCGCGCCCTTCTCGGCCGCATGAAGGATGATGTGTCCTTTTTCATGACCAAGTTCTTTGGCGAGGTCTCCCCATTTCCTGAACACCAGATTGGTAAAACTCTCAACCTCCCTGACTCCAAGAATGTCGGGGTTTGCAATATCAGTAATCAGGTCGGGAGCTGAAAGGAGAGACATCTCCTTACCTATCCATATACTCAGAAGCTCGCAGTGAAACGGCAGGAAGAGTGAATTCCTGATGACAAACCCCGTTTCCCCGTTCTTTGCGGCATTGATAAAACTTTTCATGGCAGTGTGATCATTCCGTTTACGGGTTCATCCTCAAAAATTGAAAAACAGCAGCCACAGGACAAGAAAAATCGGAAGCAGGATCGGGATGGAATACTTCCAGATATACTCCACAAAATCAGGAACATCCGCTTCGGCCTGTGCGGCAATGTTCTTCACCATGAAGTTCGGGGCATTTCCAATATAGGTCATAGCACCGAAGAACACGGCTGATATGGAAATAGCCACCAGATACACATCCGAAGACACATCCCCGGGAACAGGCGAACCCGTGCCGGCTGCAAATGTCCTTATCTGGAGAACTGCATCAGCTGCGTTTATGTCCAAGCCGAACTTGCCAAGGGCACCGGCAAGGAAGTTGAGATAAGTCGGAGCGTTGTCGAGCACGCCAGAAAGCGCACCCGTCATCCAGTAGAACCGGGTTACCGAAAATTCGCTGGCATGAATCGCCGCATAGGAACCGATAAGCTCCAGCGCCGGGATCATAGTGGCAAAAATACCCACAAAGAGGAACGCCACCTCTTTGATGGGCTCAAAGTTGAACTCATTGCCTTTGAGCGCATCAGCATCAGCGGTTTTATAAGCCACAAATGCAACACTGAACATAATCACCTCACGGATACCAAAAGGCACTCCCAGTATTTTCTGCAGACTCGGGAAACCCGATATCACGGCAGGGTCAAGAAAGACGGCAACAATAATGACGCCCAGCCATGCGAAGTTCTTCGTTCCGGTGATGGTAATGGCGCTGTCGTTACTCTTTGGAGCCGCCTTGACATCACCCTCGCCAGCCTTCCAGTCCAGAAGCATAAAGATTACTATGAGGGTAACGATTACAGCCACCCAGGGAAGCCACACCTTGGAAATGACCCAGAAAAACGGCACGCCCTTCAGGAATCCAAGAAAAAGGGGAGGATCACCGATTGGTGTCAGTCCACCGCCGATGTTGCTCACAATAAAAATGAAAAAGACGATGTGAAACGCCTTCAGCCTGCCCTCATTGATGCGCATAAAAGGACGGATGAGCAGCATGGAAGCTCCTGTAGTACCTATAATGTCGGCAAGCACCGCGCCGAACAGGAGCAGAGCTCCATTGAGCAGCGGCGTCCCCCGTCTCTCTATGTGAATGAGAATTCCACCCGAGACGATGAAAAGAGATGCGACAAGCGCAATGAAGGAAATATACTCTTCAAGGGTGTGCAGAAGAGTGTGCGTCCCGTGGTCCATCATAAAACCGTAGTAGACGGCAACAACAGCGCCAAGCCCCATAGCCGCTTTCGGGTAGTGATGCTCCCAGAAACGGTGGTAGAAGAGCGGGCCGGTGGCAATCATAAGAAGAAGAATCACAAAGGGGACAACAAGCCAGAGGGGAGGCAGATGGTGCGCCGCAGCCACAACAGCCTCTGTGGCAACAGCACCATTCTGATGCTCAGAAGCCAGAATATGGCCGAACGGTACCATGCAGGCCGCAGCGGCAACCGGCAGAATCATGCTTTTTTTAATCATTTACTCCCCCTCAAAATCAGTGAGCGAAAAGACGCGGTATCCCTTCTCAAGGATTTTCCGCTCGCCGCCGATGTCTGGAAGGTTTACAATGAAAGCCATCTCCGCAACTACGCCGCCAACTTTCTCTACAAGCGTCGCTGCGGCAAGTGCCGTACCGCCGGTTGCCAACAGATCATCGACAAGCAGCACCCTCGTACCCGGCAGAATGGCGTCGATATGAATTTCCACCTTGTCGGTACCATACTCCAGCTCATACTCCTGTGATACAACATCAGCCGGAAGCTTGCCGGGCTTGCGAACCGGAACGAACCCCTTTCCGAGCGTATAAGCGAGTGCAGAGCCGAGAATGAAACCCCGAGCCTCAATACCCACAACCACATCAAAATCAACGCCGTTTTCCAGATAACGCTGCGTCAGACCATCAATAACCAGACGGAACCCGACAGGATCTTTGATAAGGGTGGTGATGTCGCGGAACATAATGCCTTTTTTCGGATAATCGGGAATGGCGCGGATGCGGGATTTGATCGGCATGGGTGTCTCGAATTAAGTTGATGAGAAGCCTTGCAAAAAAAGTGGAAGATTAAGATAACAGTCTGCCCTCTAATTGCAAACCAGCGACCACTATGGCCACCCGCAGCTCCCTCCCCGCAAGACTCTCAGAACCCGCAGGAATTTCTACACTCACCGGCAGATAGTTCCGGCTGTAACCGCTCCAGCGAAGTTTTCCACTATCCCCCTGCCTGCACTCCTCAAACAGCACCCGGCACTCACGGCCCACATGCCTCCGCCGAAACTCCTCCGATTTCCTCTCCCCAACCTCCTTCAGTAGGGCACTTCTTCTGGAGGCCACCTGCGAATCCACCTCCAGCCGTTCTCCACGCCCGACCTCTCGGGCAAGCGCCGTACCGGGACGCACCGAACAGCTGAACACATGCAGATAAGCAAGCGGCAAGCTCTCAATGAAATGCGCCATCTCCCTGAAATCCTCCTCGCTCTCCCCCGGATACCCCACCATAACATCAGCCCCAACGGCACAGCCCTCAATTCGCTCCACCGCAGAAAAAAGCCGTTCCCGGTAGTCCGCCGTCCGGTACCGACGGCGCATCGCCCCGAGAATGCGATCTGAACCGCTCTGCAGAGGAAGATGGAAATGGGGCACAATGTTACGGGAAGCCGCCACCAGCGAAATAAGTTCATCCGTCACAATGTCGGGCTCAAGCGAACTGATGCGGATACGCGGCACATCAACCTCCTCCAGCATCCGGAGCAGCTCAATGAATCCAGTTCTGCCACTCCGATAATCCCCCGTATTGACCCCGGTCAGCACAATCTCCCGATACCCCGATTCAGCAAGCATCCGCGCCTGCCGGAGGATAATGTCTGGCGAAACCGAACGGGAGCAGCCCCGTGCAAGGGGAATGGTGCAATAGGCACATCCGTAATCACACCCATCCTGAAGCTTCAGAAACGCCCTCGTCCGCAATCCCCCGTAACCCGACGGAAGAGAACATGCCTGATGTGCAGTGCGGAACCCAGCCACCTCCGACACACAAACAACCGTACTCTCTGGCGGAGGTGAAGCCGCAACCCGAGTATAATTGTGTAAGTCAAATTTTTCATCATTACCCAGAACAGCGTCCACCCCCTCAATACCTGCAATCAGCCCGGGGTTGAGTTGCGCGTAACACCCCGTAACCACAACCCTGCTGCCGGGATTGCGACGCACAATCCCCCGAATCTTCTGACGGCACTTCTGCTCAGCCTGCTTCGTTACCGCACAGCTGTGCACTATAATTAAATCCGCCCGCTCCTTCGGCCCCACAACCACCCAGCCCCGTTCAACCAAGCTCTGCAGTATGGCAGAAGTTTCAGCATAGTTCAGCTTACAGCCAAGCGTTACACCTGAAACCGTTTTCTTTTGATCGCAATCCATAAAAACCACTTAAAAAAAGATATAAAAAAAATCAGCGGGAACCCGAATGAGGACACCAACTCTTCACTTGCAGAAAACAATGCATTGGCATATATTTTCCCTTGTAAAAACATATGCTTTTCCAATGACAACAAATTGAAACAGACCAATGAGCCAAACATCCATATCACCCGACAAGTATGATATTTTCATTCAAAAAATTGATCACTTCCAGTCAATGGTAGAAGAAAAGAAAGCACTTCAGGAAAAAATTGCTCGCATGCATAACGAGTTCAAGGTAGCCGTAAGCCCTCTCGAACAGGAACTTGCCACCATCGTGCGAAAACTTGAACTGAACCTCTCAAAGCTTGAGAGAGGAACTTCCAGCACCGCTAAAACAACCAGCGCCCGTTTCTCCCGCGGCCAGCTTGGCAACGCCATCAAAGGGCTTCTTCGGGCACATCCCCAGAAAGCCTTCAAACCCCGTGAAATTGCCGAAGCCCTGAACACCAAAGGAATTACCATCAGCGTCTGGTTCAACAAATTCGGTGCAGAAGACCAGGAAATTGAGCGCATACCCACAGGAAAAGAGGGAAAACGGTTCCTTTACAAAATCAGATAACCATACCGGTCTGAAGCAGAAAATAAAAAGCGCATTTTGTGCGCTTTTTATCGTTAATACCCCAGGTTTCGCCTGTTATGAAAAAAATTCAGTGCCAAACCTACCATAATCATATTTCCAACCAGTGAAGAGCCACCATAAGAAACAAAAGGCAGAGGCACACCGATAACAGGAATAAGGCCAAGAGTCATTCCAATATTGATAATAACATGAACCAAAAGCAACGAAACAAACCCCGCAAGCGTCAATTCAACAAAGCGATTTTTAATTGAAAAAATAGCCCATATCAACCGCACTATCAATATTGCAAAAAGTACTATCAGAAGAGAAGCTCCAATGAACCCAAACTCTTCTGCTATAACACAGAAAATAAAATCCGTCCACTGCGCAGGAATGAACCGCAACTGCGTCTGCGTCCCCTCCAGAAATCCCTTCCCCAGCACCCCCCCTGAACTGATAGCTATTGTAGCCTGAAGCACATTGTAACCAGCACCCTGTGGGTCCGACATCGGATCAAGGAAAGTCTGTATTCTTTTCAGTTGATGCGGCTTGAGGATAACATCAGCAAACCGGTTCGCCATAAGCCCTCCAAAAAAACCGATACCAACCACAACCAGCTGATGGAGCTGTATTCTATGCTGACGAAAAGCAAGCACCAAGAGAAACACCACAGCCATTGCAATGAGCAGAGAGATGCTGATAAAGCCCATCAAAAGCAGTAGCAGAGGAAACACCAGAAGCATCAGAATATAGACATCGAATCCCGCCATAATGATCATCGGAGCAATGAAAGACAGGGCCGTAAGGGTTGTCCCCATATCCGGCTGCAGCATAATGAGCACCGCCGGCAACAACGGAATGGCAAGCGCTATGACGAGATGCGGCAAACTGCCGATATCAGTATTGTCGGAAGAGAGGAACCTGGCAAGCGCAAGAATGGTTGCCATTTTTGCAATTTCAGAAGGCTGAAAGCTAAACCCGGCAATCCGCACCCAACTTGTCTGACCCGCCACTTTAGTTCCCAGCACCAGCACCGCCACAAGCATCACCATGCTGAGAATATAAAACCCGTATGCGCTCTCCTTGAAAAAGCGGACATCATTGAAATACACAAAGAGCATTGCAACGCCACCAATCATCGCCCAAGTCAGCTGCCGAAAAAAAAGTCCTGTATCACCAGTTCCATTGGTAGCGCTGTACACCCCCAGAAGGCCAAACACAATCAGCCCCCCGAGAGGAAGCAGAAGCCAAAAATCAACCGCCTGCTGTTTTTTCATCTCACCAGTTCAACCCATCTTTTTTTCATTATCACCACAGCCTGTAATTTAGTATAGTACCTTTCACTTTCATAAATGTTCCATCCATAGACCCTACCCGCCCATGCCCAACCCAAGATTCGCCTGCGGATTCATCAGCATTATCGGCGCGCCCAATGCAGGCAAATCAACCCTGCTCAACGCACTGCTCGACTGCAAACTCTCAATCGTCACACACAAGCCGCAGACCACCCGAAAAAAAATCACTGGCATTTACAGCGACAAGAATACACAGATCATCTTTCTCGACACCCCCGGCATTATGGAGCCACAGCAGAAACTCCATGAAGCAATGCTCAAAGTCACGCGCGACACTCTAAAAGACGCCGACGCCATTCTTGCCCTCATTCCCTTTACCAAAAAAAACGGCCCGTTCGACCGCGCCTTCGCTGAAGAACTCCACCGCAACTGGCTCAAAAACTCAGGCAAACCCCTCATCGCAGTCTTCAACAAAAGCGACCTGGTCAACGCTGAACAGCAGAAAGAAGCAGAAGCATTCATCCGCCAGGAATGGAACCCCGCCACCATCCTCTCCATCTCCGCCCTCAAAGGCTCAGAGCTACCCCAACTTGTTGAGGAACTGCGCCCCTTCCTTCCGATGAACGAACCACTCTACCCCGAAGACACACTTTCAACAGCGCCGGAAAGATTTTTCGCCAGCGAAATCATCCGCGAAAAAATATTCCTCCTCTACGGCCGCGAAGTACCCTACTCCGCTGAAGTCGTTGTAGACGAATTCCGTGAACAGCACGAAAACGACCCCAAACGCAAAGATCTCATCCGCTGCTCCATAATCGTTGAGCGCGACACACAGAAACAGATTATCATCGGCCACAAAGGCCAGGCCCTCAAAAAACTCGGCCAAACCGCCCGCCAGGAAATAGAGCAGCTCCTCGGCCGCCCCGTCTTCCTCGAACTCTTCGTAAAAGTCCGTCCCGACTGGAGAAAAAAACAGACCCTCCTCAAATCCTACGGCTACTAGCGGCTCCTTGGGGAACTCTGAAAACAGAAAACCCTCCGGAATACGGAGGGTTTTCTGTTGTATCTCGTGAAGCTGGAAAGGGCTCTGGCTTATGCCTTATCGCCCTTCTTCTCGGATGACTTCGGCTGGGGTTCCAGCTCGGCAGTCGCGTCCTCGATCTCCTTTTTCTCGTTCGGATGAGCCAGAAGGTAAGACTCAATCTCCTCTTTGCTCTTGTCCTTGAAATACTCAAGTGCGGAGAGGATAATGCGCTTGTTCTCTTTGTCGAACTCAATGACGCGGAGGGGAAGTGCATCGCCGATTTTGAATGAGGCATGAATGTCTTTCACGCCGCCCTGCAGGAGGTGGGTTGCCGGCACGAAACCGTCAACATCTCCGGGCAGAATGACAATGACACCCTTCTCAATGATCTGGGAAATCTCTGCAGGAGATTCGGCGCCAACAGCGTACTGCTGCTCAAAGCCACCCCAGGGATCGGGATTCATCTGCTTATGACCCAGCGCAATGCGGCGGGCGTGCACATCAAACTTCAGAACCTTCACCTCAAGCTCCTGATTCTTCTTCACCAGTTCACTTGGATGGCGGATCTTCTTCGTCCATGAGAGGTCGGAAATGTGAACCAGACCGTCAACACCAGGCTCAAGCTCAACAAACACACCGAAATCGGTGATGTTGCTGACCGTACCCTTGTGGCGGGTGTTCTCCACATACTTCTCTGACAGAGCAATCCAGGGATCCTCGTTGACCCGCTTCATGGAGAGTGAAAGCTTGGTGTGATCCTTGTCGATGTTCAGAATCACGCACTCCACTTCCTGGCCGAGAGTAACGAACTGGCCCGGATGCTTGATATGCTGCGTCCAACTCATTTCTGAGATGTGGACAAGGCCTTCGATGCCCTTCTCAATTTCGACAAAGGCGCCGTAATCGGTAATGGAAACAACGCGGCCCTGAGCCTTGGAGCCCACAGGATACTTGAGTTCAATATTTTCCCACGGGTGCGCCTCAAGCTGCTTCATGCCGAGCGAAACCCTCTTGGTATTTTCGTCGAAACCAACAACAACAACCTTGATGGGCTGATCAAGATCAACAACCTCGGAAGGATGGTTGATTCTGCCCCAGGTGATGTCGGTAATATGAACAAGGCCGTCGAGACCGCCGAGGTCGACAAAGATGCCGAAATCGGTGATGTTCTTGACGGTACCCTCAAGAACCATGCCAACCTTGATGCTGGCAAGCATCTCCTCGCGTCGTGCAGCGTACTCCTCTTCAAGGATAACCTTGTGGCTGACAACAATGTTCTGGGTGACAGGATTGATTTTGACAACCCTGAAGTCCATGGTCTGGCCAACAAGCGCATCGAAATCGCGAACAGGTTTGACATCAATCTGCGAACCGGGAAGGAAGGCCTCCACACCCGAAAGCGAAACCGTCATGCCGCCTTTAACGCGGTTGATGATTTTGCCGCTGATGATGGTATCATTTTCAATTGAATCGTAAATCTTATCCCAGATACGAAGAACATCGGCTTTCTTCTTGGAAAGAATAAGCTGTCCCATCTTGTCTTCGATGTTCTCAAGGTACACCTCAACATCATCGCCAACTTTGATTTCATCCTCATCGCGGAACTCAAGCAGAGAGACAATACCCTCCGACTTGTATCCTACATCAATGGTGACATCCTTGTTGGATATGGAGACAATGCATCCCTTGACAATCTCGTCCTGGTTAATCTGATTGAGCGTGCTTGTGTAAAGCTTCTCCATCTGAGAAAGTTCGGCGGGCTCGTAGTGAGCAAAAAATTTGATTTTTTTGCGGGCGGGTTTTTCGTTGACCGCCTTTTCTACTGCTGGTGCCGTTTCTGTTGTTGCAGCAACTACTGCTGCGGTTTCTGTTTCTGGCATTGGTTTTTCCTTTCTCTCATATGATTTGTCTGGCCTGTCGCGAGAGATTTCGACAGGGGGATTCAGGGTTAACGGGAAAACTAATCGGAAAAGAGAGGCCTCATCGACCGCCCTCCTCCATCTGTACTGCAAAATCATGAACCAAAGCAACCTGCCGGTCGACTTCAAGGTTCGAAGTATCTATCTCTTTGGCATCCGGGTGTTTTTTCAGCGGGGCATGCTCACGCACTGCATCAGCCCGATCCCGTTCAACAATTTCTGCCTCCAGTGTTTCGAGGTCCGGTACTCCACCGCCCCCGGCACTCTTGGCCATAAGCTCACGGTGGCGGCGCAGAGCTCGCTCACGCGCGTCGGCAACAAGAAAAATTTTCAGCTCTGCATCAGGAAACACCACGGTACCAATGTCGCGGCCATCCATAACAACTCCGCGCCCACGGCCAAGATCCTGCTGCATCACAAGAAGAGCGTCACGCACGGGTTTCAGCGAACTGATGAAACTCACCTCCCGAGCAACCCTGTTGTCGCGGATTTCTCCGCTCACATCACGGCCGTCAAGCAGAACCCGGTCGCCCTCAAAAGCAATGGAAATATCACCCAAAAGCCTCTCAACCCTTTCGGGAGAGCGCCTCACCTCATCAAGCATGCCACTTTCAATCACCTTCAGGGTAACCGACCGGTACATTGCACCGGTGTCGATATAGGTATAGCCCATAAGGCCGGCGACTTTCCGTGCTGTAGTGCTCTTGCCCGACGCAGCCGGTCCGTCAATAGCTATGATGATCTTTTTCCTGCCGATAAGTCGCCTCACTTGCATTTTGAATTAGCCAGTTATTTTATAAAATAAATTTGCTTTTTCCAAACATTATGGTTAGATGAAAAGGCTTTATATTTAATATCACATTCAGCCATAGGCGCTCCCGAAACAGGGCTGGCCAAAGGCACAATTGAACAAAAATTTTCAGGTATGTCACTCTGCTGCGGTATCGTCGGCCTTCCCAATGTCGGCAAATCAACACTCTTCAACGCCATCACCGCCAAACAGGCCGAGGCCGCCAACTACCCGTTCTGCACCATAGAGCCGAATGTAGGTACTGTTCTGGTTCCCGACGAACGGATGCAGCTCATTGCCAATGTGGTCAAAACCCCAACGCTGGTGCCCACCACTCTTGAAATCGTCGACATTGCAGGCCTTGTTAAAGGGGCAAGCAAAGGCGAAGGGCTTGGCAACCAGTTCCTCTCGCACATTCGGGAGGTTGACGCAATTGTCCATGTCGTCCGCTGTTTTGACGATCCGGACATCATCCATGTTGAAGGGAAAATTGATCCCGCCGACGATATAGCTACCATAGACACCGAGCTGATGCTCGCCGACCTTGAGGGCATGGAGCGGAAAATGGAAAAACTCCGCAAAAGCGCACGCAAGGAAAAAGAGCTGCAGCCGCAGGTTGACCTGGGAGAAGCCATTGTCAAAGGACTCAGTGAAGGAGTGCCCGCCCGCAGCATCATCAACGGCCCGGAAGAGACTGAAATGGCCCGCCAGTTCTTCCTTCTCACGGCAAAGCCTCTTCTTTACGCCGCCAATGTGGGCGAAAACGATCTCCCCGATGGTAATGCCTATACGGCAAAAATTGCCGAAATTGCCGCTGCGACTGGCTCGAAAATGCTCATCATCAGCGCAAAAACCGAAGCTGAAATCGCAGAACTTCCAGAAGAGGAACGCCCCGAGTTCCTTGAAAGCCTCGGGCTTGCCATGTCGGGGCTTGACCGCCTTATCCAGACCGCCTACGACCTGCTCGGACTGCAAACCTATTTCACCGCCGGCGTCAAAGAGGTCCACGCATGGACCATCCGCAAGGGAGCCGCAGCACCCGAAGCGGCAGGGGCCATCCACTCCGACTTTGAAAAAGGGTTCATCCGCGCGGAAGTTATGGGCTGGCACGACCTCGTTGAAATCGGCTCGGAACAGAAAGTCAAAGAAGCCGGAAAGCTCCGCAGCGAAGGGCGAGACTACATAGTCAAAGACGGCGATGTCATCGTCTTCCGCTTCAATGTATAACCAACCGTTTAGCTAACCACTCGAACCAACACGCCGAAGGCGATGCAGCGAACCCCAACTTCACAAAGCCCCATAGGCATATTCGACTCCGGCGTTGGAGGACTGACGGTGTTAAAGGCCATGCAGAAGCTGCTGCCCTCGGAAAAACTTCTCTACTTTGGCGACACCGCACGCGTGCCCTACGGCCCCAAGTCGCAGGTCACCATTCGCCGTTACGCCGAAGACGACACCCGCATTCTTCTGCGCCACCAGCCGAAAATGATTATCGTCGCCTGCAACACCGTATCGGCGCTTGCCCTTGATGTGGTAGAAAAAACAGCCGACCCACTGCCCGTCCTCGGCGTTCTCGAGGCCGGAGCCGACCTTGCGGTGGAAGTCACCCGGAACCGGCGCATCGGCGTAATAGGCACCCAGGCTACTGTCTGTTCAAACGCCTACGCATACGCAATCAACAAGGCCAACCCCGACATTGAAGTCTTCTCAACCGCCTGCCCGCTCTTTGTGCCCCTTGCCGAAGAGGGCATGCTCAACCACGAGGCCACACGGCTGATTGCGCAGCAGTACCTCGCCCCCCTTCTTGCCGAAAGGATAGACACCCTCGTCCTCGGCTGCACCCACTACCCCATTCTCCGCGCCGTCATTGAAGAGACCGCCGGCTCCGGGGTCCAAATCATCGACTCCGCAGAAGCTGTTGCCCAGCGCGCCGCATCCATGCTCGGAAGCACAGGGATGGAGGCTTCCCGCACCGAGGCAACCTTACCCCACCTGATGGTGAGCGACCTTCCCCAGAAATTCAGTACTCTCTACCACCTCTTCATGAACGCCAGCGTACCCGATGTGGAACTGGTGGAAGTCTAAGCTCCCCCGGCCTCTGCCTGAATTTTCAAACTCCCCTCTTTCTTCTTACATTTGCGAAACATTCCCTTCACCCGGAAAACGACAGAACCCTTTTCATTTTATTCGCCCTTCAGGGACACCAGCCGTGAAAGTAAACCTCGACCGAAACTCATCAGGCTTCTGCTTTGGCGTACAAAGCACCATCAATGTCGCCGAAGAAAAACTCCGCAATGAAAAAGGGCTATACTCACTCGGCGATGTTGTCCATAACGAAGTGGAGGTCAAACGGCTTGAGGATCTTGGGCTCATCACCATCAAAACGGCCACCTTCAACGAACTGAAAGACGCGCCCGTACTCATCCGTGCACACGGTGAACCACCCTCAACCTATGAAACCGCCCGTCAGAACAATCTGACGCTGACCGATACCACCTGCCCCGTCGTAGCAAAACTGCAGCGCACCGCACGCCAGCTCGACGAACTCGGTTATCAGGTAATCATCTACGGCAAACATGCCCATCCCGAGGTCATCGGCATCAACGGCCACTGCCGCAACCAGGCCATCATCATCAAACATGCCGACCTCAACGACGCTGAAGAAACACGACCGCTGGACCTATCAAGAAAGACGGCACTGATTTCGCAGACAACTATGGATGTGCCGGGGTTCTACGAACTGAAAAAGAATCTGGAAAAGCTGTTCAGCAAGGGCGGATCGGGAAATGGTCCATGGACGGAGGTGCAAGGCATCGCAGGAAGGCAACCGATGGCAGAGTTCATCTTCAAAGACACCATCTGCCGGCAGATATCAAGCCGGAACCAAAAGCTTCACAACTTCGCCCTTGCCAACGAGCGCATCATCTTTGTGGCCGGAAAGAAAAGTTCAAACGGACAGGTGCTCTACAGCATCTGCAAAGCGGCCAACCCAGAGAGCCACTTCATTGAAGATGTTGAAGAGCTCCATAACGAATGGTTCACAACCCCTGAAGGATCAACTGTGGAAAGCACCGGTGTCTGCGGAGCCACATCCACACCTATGTGGCTACTTGAAAAAGTTGCCCGCCACATTGAATCTCTTTACGCATAAGCACGAAGCCACCCGCCGAGAGCTCTTTCATCCGCCGAACAGGGATGAAACAAACTGCAGTGCCCCGATAACCCACTCCTCTGCAGAATAGAACAGCGGCGACACACCGCTTCCGCTGAAAAGCAGCCATGCGGCATAGAGCACCACCACCGCAGCGGCAAGCAGCAGCAGACCCGCCACCTTCCTGAGGAAAAAAAACATGACCACTGCGGCCACAATCACCGAAACCCCGAGCACTGCGGGGTGAAGTGCGAAATACTCTACAATCTGCTCCATCCTCACTCCTTTATCTGAAGGGCTCCCCGACGGCCCGTTCCCACAAGATACTCCTCAAGCACCTCCGCCACCCTCTGCGAAGGAGACTCGCTGGCAAGCCCAGCCCGAGCAGCCAGCAGCTCCTTTCTCATAGCTGCCGCCAGAGCGGGATCATCAAGAATCCGGGAACCCTCGCGAAAAATCCCCTCACCGTCCATGGCGTCCTGAATGAGCTCCGGGACCACCTGCTCCCTAGCCCCGAGCCCTTTTGTCACAATATTGGCCAGCGAAATGCTCGTCAATTTCACCAGCATGCGCCCAATCATATAATTTAACCGGCCCGTCCTGTACAGCACAACCATTGGCATACCAAAACAGAGCGCCTCAAGCGTCGCCGTTCCTGAAGTCACCAGACCAAGATCGCTGTATTGCATAACCTCATAGGCGCTACACTCAACTATCTTCAAATCCCCGTAAGCCTCCAGTTCCCCATAAAGCCCAGCATCAAGATTGGGAGCACGACCCATCAGAAACACCACCCTGCGGCCCCGGGCAAGCAGGCGAGCCCCCTTGAGCATGCTGGGGAAAATATAGGCAAGTTCCTGTTTTCTGCTTCCCGGAAGAAGACCCACAAGCTGCGTATCAGCCCCTATACCATGCGCCTTCAAAAACTCCTCCTTCGGAGGAAGCGACACCTCAGCAAGTTCCTCAATAACCGGATGGCCGACAAACTCGGCATCAATGCCATGACGGAGAAAAAAATCAACCTCAAAACGGAAAATCACCAGCAACCGGTCAATGGAGGCGCGAATGGCCTTCACCCTCCTCTCCTTCCATGCCCACACTTGCGGCGATATATAGTAAATAACCGGAATGCCCAGTTCCCCACAGAACTTCGCCATAATCAGGTTCATACCGGGATAATCGACAAGCAGCACCGCATCAGGCATTTCGCGCCGAACAGCCTCCTTCAGCTCTCGAATCACCCGGCGAAGAAATCCCGCATGCTTCAGCACATCAAAAAAACCCATAATGCTCATCTGCCGTGTATCATACAGCAGTTCCGCACCCAGCCTACGAAGCCCCTCTCCGCCAACGCCAAAAACCCGAAGATCGGGCACTTCAAGAAGAAGACGGGCCGCGACCGGCGCTGCATGCAAATCACCGGAAACCTCCCCGGCAAGGACAAAAAGCTTCTTTGGCATCAAAAACGGGAGATCATTGGATGTACGGAAGGGAAACTGTATTTTGGGAAAGATTTTTAAAGGAATCATTCACCCGTATTCAATTCCCATTATATTAAAAACGCCAGATAATGCAAGTCAAATTCGGCACTGACGGATGGAGAGCCATCATAGCAAAAGACTACACCTACGACAATCTGAAGCTTGCTGCGCTTGCATCTGCCCAATACTTCCTCACGCACCCCAACAGGGCAAAAGGTGTCTGCATCGGCTACGACACCCGCTTCATGTCAAAGGATTTTGCACGCTACACCGCCGAGATATTCTCCTCTGCCGGTCTTAAAGTCTATCTTTCCGACAGCTTTGTTTCAACCCCCGCAGTCTCACTCTTCACCAAGGCAAAACAGCTCGCCGGCGGCATTGTCATCACCGCATCGCACAACCCGGCAAACTACAACGGCTTCAAGGTCAAGTCATCATTCGGCGGCCCGGCCAGTCCCGAGGTCATCAGCGAAATAGAGAGCTACCTACCAGGCATTGACCCCGCAACTGCCATAAAGCCCGATGAAAAACTGATTGAGACGGTTGACATGAAAGGGTTCTATGTCAACTACCTGAAAGCGCACATCGACCTGCAGCTCATCCGCAGCTCACGCATCAAAATAGCCCACAATGCCATGTACGGCGCCGGGCAGGACCTCATCGCCCGTCTTCTGGACGAGTCTATGGTCAGCTGCTACCACTGCACCGAGAACCCGGGATTCGGCGGCATCAACCCCGAACCCATCCCCCCCTACATTGAAGAATTCGTCGACTTCTTCAAAGAGGTTGAAACTGATGTAGCAATCATCAACGACGGCGACGCCGACAGAATCGGTATGCTTGACGAAAAAGGCGACTTTGTCGACTCCCACAAACTCTTTGCCATCATTCTCAAAGACCTTGTTGAAGAGAAACACCAAACCGGAGAAGTGGCAAAAACCTTCGCCCTTACCGACATCATCGACCGCATCTGCCAAAAGCACGGCCTCATCATGCATGAACTGCCCGTCGGGTTCAAGTATGTCAGCGCCCTCATGAGCACCAACAACATCCTCATCGGCGGCGAAGAGTCAGGAGGCCTTGGCATTACAGGCTTCCTTCCCGAGCGCGACGGCATATACATCGGCCTGCTTATCCTGGAAATGATGGCCCGAAAAGAAAAAACCCTTTCACAGCTGGTTCAGGAACTCTATGACGAATACGGGTTCTTCGCTTACCAGCGGCTCGACCTCCGCGTCAGTGAAGAACGGAAAGCAGGTATCATTGCAGAAGCCAAAGGAGGAAAGCTCACCTCTATTGCCGGCTACCCGGTCACGAAATACAGCGACCTGGACGGGTACAAATACCACTTTGAAGGCGGCTGGATGCTCATCCGTCCATCCGGCACAGAGCCCATCCTAAGGATATACTGCGAAGCCAACACCGTGGAAAAGGTAGACAAGGTACTCAGCTTCGCCTCAAAGCTCGCCTAACAGAGAAAAAAGGAGACGCAGCGCAGGAATTCCATTAAAACGGCGTCAAAGATGTGGACAGATAATAAACCCTGCTGCGCCTGCGCTGCAACCAAGACTGCCATGCAACTCACAATGGAAGACGCCGAACATACAGCCATGGCAATAGGGGCAGCAACCGCGCCACTGCAACATTCCGCAATGACAACCAGGGAAGAACTCTTCAGGACCCTCGTCGGCGAACATCAGGAGATGGTCATCAACACCTGCTACCGGTTTGTCTTCAACCGGCAGGACGCTGAAGACATTGCTCAGGATGTTTTTGTTGAGGTTTTCCGCTCTCTCGACCGCTTCCGCGAAGAATCAAAACTCTCCACTTGGATCTATCGCATCGCAGTTACCAAATCGCTCGACCACCTTCGGCGCCTGAAGCGCAAAAAACGCTTCACCTCCCTCAAAAGGATTATCGGAGCAGAAGACCCCACCCTCAACCTGCCCACCTCGGCACGCGATAACCCGGAAGAAACCATGCTTGAAGGCGAACGGACAGCCGTACTGCAAAATGCCCTCAACTCTCTTCCCGACAACCAGAAAACAGCATACCTCCTCAGCAAACAGGACGGACACACCAATCAGGAAATTGCCGATATTATGGAAACAAGCGTATCGGCCGTAGAATCACTCGTCCATCGGGCCAAGAAAAACCTGCAGGAAAAGTTGCAGGCATTTTACGCCCGAAACTGACATTTTACACGATACCGCAAGCATTTCACCAACCTATCGTCAAAAAAAGAAACGAAAACAGGATACGATGATGAAGCCCGACAACAGACAGAACGCGACGGAAGAGGCCCTGAAAACCATGGGCATACTTGACGCATTGGAGCCCCTTGAGGTACGGCTCCAGTTCAGGGTGCGCCTGATGGAGCGAATTGAGAGGGAATCCCTCACCGGCAGATTGAACCATGCCGGCAGTGGCGCACTCATCAACTACCGCTTCGCCTTCATTGTGCTCCTCATCATTGTCAATGTAAGCTCAGCGCTCGTCGTCTTCTTCAATACCACCGAGCGAAGCGCACCGCTCTTCAGCGACCTGCGGACAACCATAAGCGACGACTATTCCAGCCCCACATTCGCATACTACGAACAGCCGGCTGCTTACAGCCACAATACTGAAACAATGGAACCCCGGACACCCTGACCCCAAAGGAACCCGCCAACCATCGAACCGCAACAAGACCCGAAAGAGACTATGGATTTCCTGACATCAAAACGACTGATCACCACCGCCCTCATACTACTCGTTATCCTGAATGTGTCGCTTCTCAGCGTCCTATGGTGGCAGAACATGCACACACCGAGGCCTGCGCCCGTAACCCACACCAGGGAAATCAGCCGATCCGTCTACTTCAGCATCCCTCTCTCCCTCACCGAAAAACAGACGGAGAGCTTCAGGGAGCTCAGAAAACAGCACTTTCTCAAAGTTCGCCCCGAAATGGAAGCCATTACCAACCTGAAAGTAGCGCTGGTCGAAGAGTCCTTCAACGCCACCCCCGACACCATAAAAATAGCCAACATGGCCCTCGCCCTCGGAAGCCGTCAGGCCAAAATAGAAACAGAGCTCGCCATGCACTTCCATGACCTTGCCGAGGTCTGTACGCCCGCACAGCGCGACTCGCTGAAAGCAGTGCTTGAACAGCTTGCCACAAAAAAACTCATACTGCGCCAGACCCGATGAAACAACCATGCGCAGCGTGTTGCCCCTTAAAAAACAAACCAACACCACAATGAAAAAAGGATTGAACTGGCGGATTTTCATCAGTTTCGGACTGCTTACCGCTTTCCTGATGCTTCTCATCTCAGGAATCATACTCTATATTGCCCCTCCCGGACGGGTTGCAAACTGGTCAGGCTGGAACATTCTGGGCCTCAGCAAACACGCATGGCAGAACCAGCACACAATCTTCGGATTCGCCTTTGCCCTGCTCAGCGTTTTCCACCTCTTCGTCATTAACTGGAAAGCATTCTTCGCCTACATCACCACCAAAGCGACAAAAGGGCTTAAAAACCCCATAGAATTCTCAGCAATCATCCTGCTCACCCTCCTCTTCGGCATTGGCACACAGCTTGAAATGCAGCCCTTCGCTGCCGTTATCAATTTCGGAGAATCAATCAAAGACTCATGGGAAAGCGGCATCAGCGAGCCACCCATACCCCATGCAGAAACCATGACTCTTGAAGAGCTCTCCCTTCAGCCAGCCCTCAACAAAACAGCTGAAGCAATGCTCGAAACGATCCAGAAAGCCGGCCTCAAAGCAAACTCCACAACCCAGACACTCGGAGAAATTGCCAAAGAAAACGACATGCAGCCTACCGAACTCTACGCACTCATAGCGCCCGCAGCAAAACATGAGAAAGGGCAAGGCCAACAGCAAGGCCAACGGCACAGCCAACAGCAGGGACAACAGCAGGGACAACAGCAGGGACAACAGAAAACAGAGCTCCAAAAAGAAGGATTCGGCCGTAAAACGCTCGAACAGATAGCCGAAGAAAACGGCATCGCCCCCCTCTCACTCCAGCTCGCCCTCCAGCAGCAGAACATTGCAGCCGAACCCGGCATGAGCATGCGCGCCATAACCGAAAAAAACGGCATCACCATGTCAACCCTCCGCAAAAAAATAGAAACAACCCTAACCCGCTAAACCCTTAAATCCCTAAAAAAAATAACAAGTAAGAGTTGGGGACACTGCCGGCACCCATTGAGCTTAACGCCGCTTGAGGAAAAAGAGACGGGCCTCTTTCTGGAAAAGAAGAACTGAAAGAGCAAGATACCCAAGGAGAACCGCACCCCTCGCTGCAGGTGGGAAAGGACTCTGAAGAAAGGGAACTGAAGCGGCACCAATACCCGCACCGAGAAGAATGAGCAAACGCCCCCAGTCATACTCAACCGGGTAAACCCTGAGGGAGTACCACGCCATCACCAAGCTCATGACAACCGTTCCCGCCACAATAGCCCAGGCCGCCCCTTCCATACCGCTCAAAGGGATAAGCAGCCAGCAGCAGAAAGCCGTAACCGCCGCTCCGGCAAAGGTGACTACAGGAAGATAACGGGTGCTTCCGGTAATGAGAATACCTGCCGAAAGGTTGGTAGAAACCATGTCGAACACATAGCTCAGAAAAATCAACGGCAGCACTGAAAGCCCTATCCAGTAGGTCGGCGGCAGCAGGTAGAGCCTCCCGCCCCAGTGATGCCGAACCAGATCAGGCACAAAAAAAGTGGCCGCAAGCGCAACAACCATGGTCAGCATGGTTGAAATGCTCAGCACATGCCGGAACAGCCGCTTGGCCTCGGGATCATTGGAATGCTGCAGGAAAAACGGCTGCCACGCAAACCGGAACACCTGAATCATAAGCTGCAGCAACACACCAAACGCCACCACCCGGCCGTAAATACCCACCACATCAGAGGCCTGCATCCCCGCCCCATAAATCCGTTCAATATCCTCGGCTGGCATGCGGATAAGAAGGTTGCGGTCAATAAGGTGGATGAGCAGCCCTGCAATACCTGTTGGCACATAGGGAAGGCCAATGCGAAGCATATCACGGAGCTGGGGCAAGGAAAACGACAGACGAAGCTGACGGAGTACCGGAATGAGCATAAGAAGGCTCAGAGCCGAACCCAGAATATTGGCAAGGAAAGCCCCCGAAAGACCAGCCTGCAGAGGACCAAGCAGAATGAACGCACTCACTACAACCGCCACCACACCGGCAATGCGCGCCACAGCGAACTGTACAGCCTTTCGTTTGAGGCGCAGCTCTGCAAACGGAATTACCAGAAGGGTATCAATCCAGAGAATGACAGCAGCGTAACGGATGAATGGCTGCTCGGCGGAAGTCAGCCCTATAAGCGAAGAGACGCCGGGAGCAAAAAAGAAAAGAATGGCAGCAAAGAGCGTAGCGGTTGTGAGCAGGGAGAAAAAAGCAGTCGAGAAAAATCCACTCCCGTCCCGCTCCTCATGAAGAGCATCGGAAGCACACTTCAGATACGAGGTTTCAAGCCCATAGGAAAACAGCACATTGGCGATGGCAATATTTGCATACACCAGCGTCTGAATACCGTTATCGAAAGTGGTCAGCTGGTTGGCATAAAGCGGCACCAGCAGATAGTTCAGGCTGCGGGCCAGAATGGTGCTGGTCCCGTAGATGACGGTATCCTTGAAGAGGAGCTTGAGTTTTGAAAAAAGCATGAAGAAGAATAATCAGAATGCCATTGTGGCCTATGCTGCGCCCTCGTCCCCGCCAGACCCTTCAGCACGCTCACTACGACGCTGCTTGAGCTGCGCCTCATCAATCTGGAACCGACCATCCTTCTTGACAACGGGAAGCTTGGCAATAACCTGCTTCAAATGCGCCTGCGCCTCCTTCTGCTGAGCCTTGAGCTTCTGAAGTTCATCTCCCGACAGCCCAACCGGGTTGTCGCGATCAATAAGGGTCTCCTTCAGCGACTCGATATGCAGATTCTGTTCCCTTTTCATATACCCCACAAAACGGGTAAACAGAAAAACAAACAGCACAAAAATCAGCAGCGAAAAGACCATTATGGGAATCCAGCTCATGAACTGCGGCTTTAGTATTGACAATTGAAATAGTTATTATAATGTATGCCATATTACCGTTTTAAAAAAACGGGAACCCCCGATAACTCTATCGCCCGCGTCAAGCATACTACCAAATGAACAGCACCACCATAATCGAAAAAGGCAGAACAGTCCTCCAGCAGGAAGCCAGGGCCATCAGCCGAATGGCCGAAAGGCTTGACGGAAACTTCGCCAAAGCAGTTGCCGCCCTCGCAGAATGCAAAGGCAAAGTCATTATTTCCGGTATGGGGAAATCCGGCATCGTCGGCCAGAAAATGGCAGCCACCATGTCGTCCACAGGCACAACCGCCGTCTTCCTCCACCCGGCAGAAGCCGCCCATGGCGACCTTGGCATGGTACAGCCCAGCGATGTCGTCATAGGCCTCTCCAAAAGCGGCACCACCGAAGAGCTCAACTTCATCATTCCGCCGCTCCGGCGAATCGGGGTAACAATCATAGCCATGACCGGCAGCAGCCGCTCCTACCTGGGAGAAAACGCCGACATCACGCTCGACACCGGCATAGAGCAGGAGGCCTGCCCCTACGACCTTGCGCCAACCACCTCCACTACCGCCATGCTCGCCATGGGCGACGCGCTTGCCATTGCCCTCATGGAAGAAAAATCTTTCACCCAGCGCGACTTTGCCCTCAGCCACCCCAAAGGGGCGTTAGGCCGAAGGCTTACTGTCAAAATCAAAGAGATCATGGCCACAGGGGATGCAGTCCCCGTAGTTATGGAGAGCGACAGCATGAGTGAACTGATTCTTGAAATGACCTCAAAGCGCTACGGAGTCAGCTCCGTGGTCAACAGCGAAGGTCGGCTCACCGGCATTTTCACTGATGGTGACCTCCGTCGCCTGGTCCAGAAAGGCGATGAATTCCTCTCCCTTTCAGCCGGCGAAGTAATGACCGCAAACCCGAAAACCGCCGCAGACGACATGCTGGCCAAAGAGTGCCTCGACACTCTTGAAACCTACCGCATCACCCAACTCATGGTCTGCGACAGCAACCACCGCCCGGTCGGACTCATCCACCTGCACGACCTTCTGGCCTTAGGGCTTTAAACAAGAAAGCCCCCGTCAATCAACGGGGGCTTCTGTACAGATTTCACAGGCCTTTCTCAGCTGCGTCCAAGGGCCTTCATCATCGCCTCACCTATATCAGCAGGGCTGTCAACCACATGAATGCCAGCAGCCTCCATCGCCTTGATTTTCTCTTCAGCAGTTCCCTTGCCGCCCGACACAATTGCACCGGCATGGCCCATCCGGCGGCCCGGAGGCGCGGTACGGCCAGCAATAAATCCAACCACAGGCTTTTTGAAATGCTTTTTGATGTACTCGGCAGCCTCTTCCTCGGCGCTTCCACCAATTTCACCAATCATCACAAGACCTTCCGTTTCATCATCCTTCGCAAACATCTTCACCGCATCAAGAAAACGGGTACCGATAACCGGATCGCCGCCAATGCCGATGCAGGTAGACTGGCCAAGCCCCACATGGGTCAACTGGTGCACAGCCTCATAGGTCAAGGTACCGCTGCGCGAAACAACGCCGATGGAACCTTTCTTATGGATAAATCCGGGCATAATGCCAATTTTCGCCTCACCGGGAGTAATGACGCCAGGGCAGTTCGGCCCCACAAGCACAGCACCTTTCGCCTTCACAAATGCATAGGCCTTCATCATGTCGTTAACCGGAATACCCTCTGTAATGCAGATGATCACCTTCAGCCCCGCATCAGCAGCCTCCATAATTGCATCAGCCGCAAAAGCAGCGGGAACAAAAATGACAGTTGCATTGGCTTCGGCTTTTTCAACAGCCTCCTTCACAGTATTGAACACTGGAACCGGACGGCAGAAACTGTCGCGATCATTACCGTTATAGAGCACTCCGCCCTTGCCCGGCGTCACACCGGCAACCACATTGGTGCCGTACTCAAGAATCTGCGAAGTATGAAAGGTACCCTCTCCGCCGGTAATGCCCTGTACGCAGAGGCGGGTATCCTTGTTGACCAAAACACTCATAATGACAATGATTTAATGGTTGCTGAGAGGCTTAACTCAATCGGGAAACCGGGCGCTGCATATGCCGAGCAATGCCAAGCAGTTTCCCCTCTTCAAAGAAATTACAGATCAGGTGCATGCCAACAGGAAGGTTCTCCCCGTCATAACCAACAGGCACAGAGAGAGCCGGCATTCCCACAATGCTTGCCGGCACCGTAAAGACATCGGCAAGATACATTTCAAGCGGATCGGCCGTCTTGGCGCCTATGGCAAAAGGAGGAAAAGGCGAAGTCGGTCCCGCAATAACATCAACTTTTGAAAGCGCCTCGCGGTACCGGTCCTGGAACACACGGCGCACCTGCTGCGCCTTCTTGTAATAGGTATCGTAATAACCGGTTGATAGCACATAGGTGCCAAGCATGATTCTGCGCTTCACCTCACGCCCGAACCCCTCCGTGCGCGACTTCACATACATTGATGCAAGATCAGTCGCCGCCTCTGAACGGTAGCCGTATCGGGCACCATCAAAACGGGCCAGATTCGACGAAGCTTCGGCCGTTACCAGAACATAATATGCCGCAATGGCATGGTCGCTTTTGGGAAGAGTAATGTCAACCAGCTCGGCGCCCTCTTGCCGAAGCTCTTCAAGCTTACCCAGCACAACGCGTGAAACATCTGGATTGAGTCCCGCATTGAAAAACTCTTTTGGAACACCGATTTTCAGCCCCTCAACCGATACCCCCGAAACCTCGGAACCATAATCGCCCACCGCGTGCGAAGACGAAGTTGCGTCATGAGGATCACTGCCCGCCATAACCCCCAGCACCAGTGCTGCATCCAAACAGGTATGCGAAAGCACGCCGATCTGGTCGAACGAAGAAGCAAACGCCACCAGGCCGTAACGGGAAATGCGGCCATAGGTCGGCTTCAGCCCCACAATATCGCAGAACCCAGCCGGCTGACGGACTGAACCGCCCGTATCCGAACCAAGCGCCACCATGCAGAGCCCTGCAGCAACCGCAGCGGCCGAACCACCCGAACTTCCACCCGGAACGCGCAATGGGTCGAACGGGTTCTGCACCGGCCCGAATGCCGAGTTTTCGTTCGAGCTGCCCATGGCGAACTCGTCCATGTTCGTTTTGCCCAGAAAAATCGCATCCTCATCAAACAGCCGCCGGATGACTGTAGCATCGTAAACGCTCCGATACCCCTCAAGCATTCTGGAGGCGCATGTAAGCGAGGCACCATCCATTGAAATATTGTCCTTGATGGCCATCGGCAAGCCAAAAAGCCTGCCGGGCTCACCGCCCTCACGAAGTTTCTGGTCGAGCGACGCTGCACGCCGCAATGCCTCCTCACGAAATACCGTTAAATAAACTTTGTCATCACCATGGCGCTCTATGCGCTCAAGATATTCGCGCGTCACTTCTTCGCACGACACCTCTCCAGCCAGCAGCCGGGGGCGCAGATCTTCATAACTACTGAATTGCACGGTCTTTATCTGAATTATTTTAGGGAAAAATACCGATATGGAACGCCGGAAAGAATTCCGGACGGGAAAAAACAGCAAACCCGCAGGATTGCCTTCCACTGTAAGGTTTGTATAATAAGAAATAACTGTCTATAATTCAATTTACCCCAGAGTTGGGCCACCACAGTTGAGAGTGCATCCATACCCGACGGAAAACAATGGAAATGAGTAAAACCAACCTATGGTCTTGATAAAAAAACCAGCTCTGACTGCAGCAAAAAGGGGCCACTGGTTCTCATCGGGTGAAAGCAATATCGACAGTCGCCTGCAGGCAGAACTCAAAGCCGCATGTGAACTTCCCTCCCATATTGCCATCATTATGGATGGAAACGGCAGGTGGGCACGCCTGAAAGGAAAAACGCGCATTGAAGGCCATGCCGCCGGAGTCAACTCCGTCAGAGATATTGTAGAGGCTTCCGCACAACTTGGCATACAAAATCTCACGCTCTTCACCTTCTCCACGGAAAACTGGAAAAGGCCCGAAAAAGAGGTTGCTGCCCTCATGCAGCTGATTGTCAGAATTCTCGGCCGCGAAACCCGCGCACTGCACGACAACAACATCCGGCTCAATGTTATCGGCAACAGAGAGCTTCTCCCTCTGAAAGTCCGCGAAACACTTGAAAACACCATTGAGCTCACCAAGAACAACAGCAACCTCACCCTTACCATAGCGATCAGTTACAGCGGCAAATGGGACATAGTTCAAGCCTGCCGCAAGGTAGCCGAAGAAGTTGCAGCGGGAAGCATCAAAGCCAGAGAAGTCAGCGAACAGCTTATTGACAGCCACCTCTCAACCGCCGGAATGCCCGACCCCGAACTCATCATCCGAACCAGCGGAGAGTTCAGAATCAGTAACTTCATGATATGGCAGAGCGCCTATTCGGAGATTTACTTCACCAACACCTACTGGCCCGATTTCCACCGCACGAACCTCTACGACGCCATCCGCGACTACCAGGGCCGTGAACGCCGTTTCGGAAAAACCAGCGACCAGATACAGTCAACAGCATCACTCACGCAATAACACGACCGACATCGAAGAGCAATGAAAAAAACCGAGAACCGCATTATACTATTTCTGCTTGCCACCTGCATCGTCATTGGCGGAACCGCGCCCGCTCCACTGGCAACTGCATCTGCCGCCACGGCGAAACAATCGCCCGAAGCAAGGCTTACAGCCATTGTCTCAATATCAATAAAGGGCCTTCAAACCATTGACGAGGAAGAGCTGAAAGCAAGCCTGCCAATCAAAGAGGGTAGCACTGTACGCATTCCCGGCCCGGAACTCTCCGGCACCATGCAGTACCTCTGGAATCTCGGCCACTTCAGCGACATCTCCATTGAAACGGCCAAATCCGGAACAAACCGCACAGCCCTCACCTTCAGGGTTGTTGAACATCCAATCCTCGACATAGTCACCTTCAAGGGGAACAAAAAAATCAAGGTCGTCGAACTTGAAAAAACCGCAGCCCTCCTCACGGGCAAAACGGTCACCGAACAGGAGCTGGTAACAGCCGCGAACAAAATTGAAAAACTCTATGCCACCAAAGGCTACCTGACTGCCGGAGCGGAATTCAAACTCCAGAAAGCCAAGAAAACCAACCACTTTCTGGCCCTCTACACCATCAGTGAAGGCCCGAAAGTATCCATTGACAAAATCATTTTCCACGGCAACAACGCCTTTCATCAGGGAAAACTGCGCGGAGTCTTCAAAGAGACCGTTCAAAATTCATGGTGGAGAAAAATCTTCGGATCACCCAAGCTCGACCGCGACAAACTCGCCGAAGACAAAAACCTCCTGGTGGATTTCTACCGCAACAACGGCTACCGTGACGCAAGGATTCTGCGAGATGAAATAAGCTACACCAAAAATAAAAAGGGGCTCTATCTGGACATCTACCTCGATGAGGGTCCAAAATATTTCATCCGCAACATCACATGGACAGGCAACACAAAAGATTTTGCCACAACTGATATTCTCAACACCACCTTTGCCATTCAAAAAGGGGATATCTACAACGCAAAGAAAATTGAAGAGCGACTGAACTACTCGCAGGACAACACAGATGTCAGCTCACTCTACCTCGATCGTGGCCACCTCTCTTTCCGCGCCAAACTTGAAGAGCGGGTGGTCAAACCCGACTCCGTCGATCTGGTGATATACATTACCGAAGGTGAGCAGTTCCAGCTCAACGCAATCAAAATAAAAGGCAACACCAAAACCAAAGACCATGTCATCCGCCGCGAACTCCACACGGTTCCGGGCGACATGTTCAGCCGGAAAAATGTAGTCCGTAGCATCCGCGAACTCAACATGCTCAACTACTTCAATCCGGAAACGCTGACCCCCGATGTAGACCCGAACAACAAAGATAATACAGTTGATCTTACCTACAATGTTGAGGAAAAACAGACCGACACATTCAACGCATCTGTCGGATACAGCGGCATCGGCTTTACCGGTGCACTCGGAGTAACATTCAACAACTTCTCACTCAAAGACATCTTCAAAGCGGAAGCCTACAAGCCCATCCCCCACGGTGACGGCCAGAAATTCTCCTTCCAATGGCAGTTCGGTGACGACGACTACCGGACCATTGCGCTCTCCTTCAGTGAACCATGGGCATTCGGCACACCCACTTCGCTCGGCTTCTCCGCATTCACCACCTCCCGTTCATACGACTACACCGACGATAGCATTGACAACCCCAACACCATCGACCAGTATGGAGCAAACCTCACTGTCGGAAAGCGCCTGAACTGGCCCGATGACTACTTCTCCATCAGCTGGAAGCTCAAATACCTGCACAGCAAAGGCGGTTTCCTCAGCTTCATAGACGAAATCAACGCCCCTGAGCAGGCCGATGAAATTTCCATCACCCAGACCATCAGCCGAAACAGCATAGATAACCTGATCTATCCCCGGCGTGGCAGCAACAACACTTTTTCAGCTCAGCTCGCCGGCGGCGTTCTCCCCGGCACCGTGGACTTCTATAAATTCACGGGGAGCTCCAGCTGGTTCATCCCACTCAACAAGAAACTGGTATGGAACCTTGCCACGCAGCACGGCTACATGTCAACATTCAACGACGACGACTATATCCCCTACACCGAATACTTCTACATGGGAGGCAGCGGCATGTCGTCACTGCAGACTATACCACTGCGAGGCTACGACGACCGTAGCCTTGGCAAACAGCTCGGAGGAACAACTTCGGAACTCTACGGCGGCACCGTCTACTCCAAATTTACAACAGAAATCCGCTACCCGCTGACCCTATCCTCATCCGCCAGCGTATACGCCCTTACCTTCCTTGAAGCCGGTGGACTCTGGGAAAACTCAAGTGCTGTCAACTTCTCCGATCTGAAAAAATCGGCCGGCGTCGGCATGCGGCTCTACCTTCCTATCATCGGCCAGGTTGGGCTTGATTACGGCTACGGATTCGACGCCGTTGCAAAAGATCCTGAAAAGACCAAACAGGGGTGGGTCTTCCTCTTCAGCTTTGGGACCAGCTTCTTCTGACAACCGTTTTTTTTGTTTAAAAATTTTTGAAAAAGGTTGCCAAGAATTCCGAAAACATTTATCTTTTAGTCAAGACAGACGCAGTAGATGTGTACAAGCGAAAAACACACAACAATTAAACGATTACTGCCATGAAAAAGAAACTCGCCCTTCTGACCGCCGGACTGGCCATTGCTGGATTCAGCGTAACGCCGGCATCAGCCGCTGATCGTTATGTAAGCGGCAATGCAGGAGTAACTTGGATGAATAATGTCGACTATGGTGATTTGACCGCCGAAATGGACGCCGGATTCGCCCTATTCGGAGCCATCGGTTGCGACTACGGTAATACTCGCCTTGAGGGAGAACTCGGCTATGTACAGAATGATGTCGACAAGGTGGACGGCAACAGCGGTAGCGGGGATTTTTCCGTCCTCTCGCTGATGGCAAACGGCTACTACGACTTCAACTCCGATGGCGGTATTGAGCCCTATGTTACAGCAGGTGTAGGCTTCGCACATGGTCACGCAGACGATATCACAGGGTTCGGAACACAGAACAAAACCGCTCTGGCTTGGCAGGTAGGCGCCGGAGTGGCCGTACCGGTAGGCAACAATGTCATGGTTGACCTGCGCTATCGCTACTTCGAAACCGGAGTGATGGAAGACATGTCTTCCATCACCAACATCGCCAGCAACAATCTGCTGCTCGGCATGCGGGTAGGCTTCTGAAGCAGGAACAACTGTCAATCAAACAATAAAAAAGGAGGCCAATGGCCTCCTTTTTTATTGCGCAAAACTCTCTGAACAACTCATGAACTGCTCTTGAGCCGGGAAATCTCATCACGAAGACGAGCCGCCTCCTCATAGTTTTCACTCTTCACGGCCTCCGAAAGATCAGCCTGCAAAGACTCAAGGCGGTTTTCCGCACCTTTCGGCGTCTCCCCCGCTTCACCAGCGCTCTCTCCTATCACAGCAACCGGCGCCTCAGCACCCTCTTCCGCCTCTTTCTGCTCTTCCCGGATACCCGCCTCAGCCATAATATCCTCGCTCACAAACACAGGTGCACCGAAACGCACCGCAATGGCAATAGCGTCGCTCGGCCGGGCATCAATCTCATGGATTTCGCCATTCACCTCGCACACCACCTTGGCATAGAAGGTCTCGCTGTGCAATTCATCAATAACAATCTCATTAACATGAAGGCTGAACGCATCGGCAATACTCTTGAAAAGGTCATGAGTAAACGGCCGGGGAGGCTTGATATTCTCAAGCTTCAGTGCAATGGCCTGGGCCTCAAACCCGCCTATAATAATAGGCAGCCTTCGGTCTCCCTCAAGCTCGTAAAGAATAAGGGCATAGGCCCCATTGGTGTGAGGGCTTGTTGAAAGCCCCAGAATGTCTACCTGAACTTTTTCCATAGGTGTCACGAATGTTTCATTTCTATAGGCAACAGAAAAGTACTCTTAATCATTGCATCTTCAAAAAATCCCTGATCGCAGCAATAAAATCCGGAAGCACTTCACCAACATTTCCCACCAGCCCGAAATCAGTAGCCTCGAAAATAGGCGCATGAGGGTCGCTGTTGATTGCAACAACGGTTCCCGCGCCGCTGATGCCCGCAAGATGTTGCACCGCCCCCGAAATACCACAGGCAATATAGAGCCGTGGAGCTATTAACTTGCCAGTCTGCCCTATCTGCTCCCCATGCGGTCGCCACCCCTCGTCAACAGCCGTCCTGCTTGCGCCAACAGTCCCGCCAAGAAGAAAGGCAAGCTCCTCAAGAAGGGTAAACCCTTCCGCCCCTCCCATGCCCCGTCCACCGGCAACAACAACCGCAGCTTCAGCAACATCAACCATACCCACCTGCATCACCACCTGCCGGACTATTGAAGGGAGATCATCCCCCCGGAGAGCCGGAATGGCAAGTGGGAGCACTTCCGGAACAGTGCCCGTTGCGAGTTCAAGAGGAATTGAGGAAGGAGAAATGGTAAAAATGGCACGGGAAGAGGCAGCTACGAAATTTCCCTCCGCTGCACCGGAATAGAGGCGCCGGGAGCAGGAACGATCCCGGGGAAGTGCGCTGCAACCGCTGAGAAGCGAGGCCCCAAGGCGAACCGAAAGGGCTGGAGCAAGGTCGCGGGAAAGAGCCGTATCGGCAAACAGCAGTTCACTGCACCCCTCGCCCTCAAACAGGCTCCTGATAACCGCACCATACAGACGAGGGTCGTACTCCCTCAGCCGCTCATCACCCGCATGATGAATCACTCCGGAGCCCAACAGCTGCCCGAGAGGATTCTCTCCATCAACCGGCCCCAGAAGCACGGCACGAAGCTCGGAGCCGCCGCATTCCATCTGCATACGGTGCCAGAGATCGACAGAAGCCCCCTTCAAAACCCCCTCCCGCTGCTCAAGCACCATCAGCCGATTGTGCACTCTCCCTTCAGACCCAATTGTATTGTCGCTCATTGCAGCAGCCCCCTTTCATGAAGCATGCCGGCAAGCTCTCCAGCGTCAGATGCAATGCGGCAGTTTTTTTTGTTTGAAACCGGCCGAAGCCCGGCAAGACCAACACGCGCCTCCTCAAGAGTGGGGCCGTCCACAATCTCAATAGGCTTTTTCCGCCCCTCCATCACCCCTCTCATACTTGTTTTTCTGGGAACATTCAACCCCTTTTCCGCACTGATCACCACAGGAACTGAAACCTCCAGAACCTCCCGTCCCCCCTCAATTTCTCGCTCAAGCCGGAAAACGCCGTCCTGGCCGCCCTCAAGCAAACCCACGCCGCACACAGAAGGCAAGCCAAGCAGTTCAGCAAGCATTCCCGGCACCTCAGCGCTCCCAAAATCAGTTGACTGACGACCGCACAGCACAATGCCCGGCAAGGAGTCCGAATACCATGAAGTGAGTGCACGGGAAAGAATGGAAGCCGTCCGCCAGGGATCGGAACCCTCACCCTCAACAAGCACCACACGGTCGGCACCCATGGCAAGCGTCTTCTGAAGCGCCTTAGAGCCCGAACGGGGCGCAAGGCTAAAGACGGTGACCTCACCGCTCCCAAGCCGCTCCTTCAGCTGCAGGGCCTCTTCAAGGGCATATTCATCATATGGGTTAATAACTTCTGTAACCCTTGAGCGATCAAGGGCTCCTCCTGAAAACCCAAACACCGAAGCGGTATCAGGCACCAGGCAAACACAGACAGCAATTTGGATCATGGGCGGGTTCTCTTCTTTCGTTCAGACAACAAAAAAGCCGCTTGACAGCGGCTTTTCATCAGTATAAGTGCCCGAGAGGAGATTCGAACTCCTACACCTTGCGGCGCTACCCCCTCAAGATAGTGTGTCTACCAATTCCACCACTCGGGCCTTACTGCAATCCAACAATCTGCATTGAACAGTGTGAGAATAGAAGGGCTCGAACCTTCGACCCTCTGCTTAAAAGGCAGATGCTCTACCAACTGAGCTATATTCTCAACCAATCCGCATGACTGGATACCAACACAAAGCAAGCTGACAATACCTCACCAAAGGTGAGAACCACTTACTTGTTCTGGTAACGCAGACGCTTCTTGTGACGATTCTTCCGACGCATTTTTTTGCGTTTGTGAACCGCCATCTTATGTCTTTTTCTCTTTTTTCCGCAGGGCATGTCTTCTGTGTCCTTACTCTTGTTTTAAAGGCAGATAATATAGGAAAAGTTTCTCATAGCACAAACCTATTAAAAGAAAACCTGAGCCTATCCGTTCATGTATTTGAAAAACTCCTTGTTGTCTTTCGTGTCGGCCAACTTCTCGCGCATGAACTCCATGCACTCAATCGGGTTCTTCTCAGCAAGATATTTGCGAAGGAGCCAGGTCCGCGACAGTTCCTCCTGGCTGAACAACAGTTCCTCCTTGCGGGTACCCGAGCGGAGAATGTCGATTGCAGGAAAAATCCTCCTCTCAGAGAGCCTGCGATCGAGCAAAAGCTCCATGTTGCCCGTTCCCTTGAACTCTTCAAAAATAACATCATCCATCCGCGAACCGGTGTCAACCAGCGCAGTAGCGATAATGGTCAAGCTGCCCCCCTCCTCAATATTTCGTGCCGCACCGAAAAACCTCTTCGGCTTGGTCAGCGCATTGGCATCAATACCGCCCGACAGAATTTTACCCGAATGGGGAATGATTGTGTTGTGAGCACGGGCAAGACGGGTAATCGAATCAAGCAGCACCACCACATCACGACCAACCTCAACAAGCCGCTTGGCCTTCTCCATCACCATGTCGGCAACCTGCACATGGCGCTCGGGGTCCTCATCAAAAGTTGAGCTCACAACCTCGGCCTTCACACTGCGGGCCATGTCGGTCACCTCTTCCGGCCGCTCGTCAATCAGGAGCACAATCAGGTAAACCTCGGGGTGATTCTGGATGATGGCATTGGCCACCATCTGCAGCAACATGGTTTTACCGGTTTTCGGCTGCGCAACAATAAGTCCGCGCTGCCCTTTGCCAATTGGGGTAAAAATATCCATAATCCGCCCGCAATGCTCATTCGTCTTGGTTTCAAGGCGAAGCCGATCATGAGGAAACAGCGGAGTCAGGTTCTCAAAAAAGGGCCGCTCACGGGTAATCTCAGGATCAGCCCCATCAATGGTATCAATCTTCAAGAGTGCAAAGAACCGCTCACCCTCCTTAGGAGCACGCACCTGCCCTGAAACGGTATCACCGGTCCGCATGCTGAACCGCTTAATCTGGGAAGGGGACACATAAATGTCATCAGGAGAGGATAGATAGTTGTAGTTGGCGGAACGAAGGAAACCGTACCCTTCAGGAATAACCTGCAGCACGCCTGTATTCACCATAACGGCGCCACCCTCCTCGCCGTTGTTTTTCTGCGACTGTGCCTCGATAATCTTGAAAATCAGTTCCTCCTTCCGGAGTCCTGCGGAAAGCACGCCAAGCTCTCTGGCCATGGCGTTCAGCTCAAAAACCTTTTTTGTCTGGAGCATATTGATGTCCAGACCTTTTGACGCGGTAGTTTTCGACATTGTACTTGTTCTTGTTATTCAGCGCTTGTTAATGAAAAAAGAGAAGGGAAACGCTCCACAAAGGGCGAAATGGAAGTAGCTCGACCATGTCTATGGCCTGAGAAAATGAAAAAATATTGCCCGAGACGGCTGAAGGTATGCCATTGAAAAATCCGGGACGCAGTATCGGTGGGGAAAAGTCTCTTGGTGACAAGGGAAAATGGTAGAAGAAAAGATTGCCTTGAGGAGCGGGGTATCCTTTAAGTGAATATAATTTTTTTTCCATAAAAAATCACGACCTATCACCAATCCTCAAATGTTCCAACAACGCTCCACCAAGATAAAACGAACCGGTTGCAAGCACCAGCGACTGCGGGGAACTCTCACGCAGCAGACGCCGCATCCCTTCGCCAACAGAATGCTCCACAGCTGCCCCCTCACCACCCTCATGCCGGCATATCTCCAGAAGCTCTTCAGCCGGCACGCTTCTCTCGGAGGGAATATCCACCATAACAAAGCGGCACCCAAGGCGAAGCAGCTCACGGACAATGGCCAGAGCATCCTTATCTGAAGCGAGTCCGAGCAGCACAAAAACCCCGTCATAACGCCCAATGAAGGGCAAGAGCGCATCAACCGTTGCCTTCACCCCGTCCGCATTGTGCGACACATCAAGCAGGACGGTGGGAGTACTGCCAATCTGCTCAAGCCGTCCCCGATAGCCGGTGGCGGAAAGTTCAAGAAGTCCGCGACGGATAACCGCCTCACTGAGCCCCGCATCAACGGCCACCATTACCGCAAGAGCCAGGCTCGACGCATGAAACGCGCCTGTCAGCGGAGCCTCAAGCCTCGAGAAACGCTTGTTGCCAATCTGAAGGTCAACCACCAGCCGCCCGATCTCCGACTCCAGCACCTTTACCCGGCTCTCCCTCCCCACCAGCTGCAGCGGAGCATAGCACTCCGCCGCCGCCCGCCGCACTGGAGCGAGGCTCTCTGCCAAAGCAACCGAAGAAAACACTTTTGAACCAGGCTTAATGATAGCCGCCTTCTCCCCGGCAATAGCACCGAGGGTTGTTCCAAGCCAATCGGTATGGTCAAGACCTATGCCGGTAATGAGGGCGTAGCACGACTCCACCACATTGGTTGCATCCAGCCGCCCCCCCATTCCGGTTTCAATCACCGACACATCAACCGCCTCATCGGCAAACCAGGTAAAAGCAATGGCCGTCGTCACCTCAAAAAAAGTGGCGCCACCCTCCAAAACAGCCTCCTTCAGCATGGAAGCATAGAACGCAACCCGCTCCTGGGGAATCGGCCAGCCGTCAATGCGCATCCGCTCAGTAAAATCAACAAGATGCGGTGAAGTATAGAGTGCCGTCCTCTGCCCCGCAGCCCGGAACATTGCCGCAAGCAGGGAAGCCACCGTCCCCTTGCCATTCGTCCCCGCCACATGCACCACCATGCCAAGCCGCTGCTCAGGCGAACTGACCGCTCGGAGAAGCTGGCGCACCCTTTCAAGGCCGGGCTTTATGCCGAACCGATGCAATGGAAAAAGAAAATCAAGGGTTTCCTGGTAGGTCACAAGATTCAAAGGCTACCGGTTATGCATAGCGGCAAGCGCCGATTTGATGACATCCTCTAAAGAGGCGTCAGGCTCCAACTCCAGAACACCACCCACGGCCTGATTGGCCACAGGGCGCGCAAAGCCGAGCGTCATAAGGGCATTAACCGCATCTTCCCGAAAACCCCCTCGCTGGCTTGTAGCCGAAGCCACAGCACTGCCCACAGGGGCAAGCTTGAGAATTTTGTCGCGAAGTTCAAGAATAATGCGTGCCGCGGTCTTGCGGCCAACACCCGTAATGCCGAAAAGCCGTTCCGGCACATTGGCTAAAATGGCCTCATGCACCTCCGACACAGCCATGCCCGAAAGCACCGCCAAGGCAAGCTTCGGCCCAACGCCTGAAGTCAGGAGCAGGAGCCGGAAAAGCTGCTTCTCCTCCTCGGTCGCAAAACCGTAGAGCTGAAGAGCATCCTCACGGACAGAAAGATGGGTATAAAGAATGGTTTCGGTTCCGGGCTCAGGCAGCTGCCGGGCAGTGCCTGCGGAAACAAGAAACCGGTAGGCTATACCGGCAACCTCGAGAACCGCCTCTTCAGGCAGGCACGAAACGAGCCTGCCGCGAAAATATGCATACATGAAGGAAAGTGGAAGAAATCCAGCCTTTACTCAGCCTTGCCATACTCGTTCAGTATGCGGGCAAGCTGCGACTTCTTACGCGAAGCCTTGTTGGCATGGATGTAGTTCTTGATGCCAAGACGGTCAAGTTTCTGAACCGCAGAACGGTATGCAACCTCAACCTCAGGCTTGGGAGCACCAGCGTCAACAAGCTTCTGCATGTTCTTTACCAGAACCTTCAGCTCTTTTTTGCGGGCTCTGTTCCGGGCATTTTTTCTGTCGGACTGCCGAAGTCTTTTTTCGGCGGATTTGTGTAAAGGCATAAACGATAGCTCTTTATGGGAATTGAATCAACGAAAACCCTGATTTCAATAAGAAAAGGCATGTAATATAGCAGAAGCAAGCAGAAATTCAAAAAGCCCTCCCCTCTTTTTTCTTATATTGGGCCAAAACAAAACAGAATACCCTTATGAGCCTGATGATCAGCGTTTCCGGCATCCGGGGCATAGTCGGCGAAAGCCTCACCCCGACAAACCTCACCGCCTTTGCCACAGCCTTCGCCTCCTGGGCAGAGACCAGAAAAAAAGAGCGGGAGCCCAACACCAGCAGCCGAAGGCCACATATAGTCATTGGCCGCGACACCAGGCCCACCGGAGAGACTATCACCGGGCTTGTACAGAGCGTCCTTGTGCTCTCGGGGTGCAATGTCACCGACATAGGCATTGCCACCACCCCCACCGTTGAATTGGCCGTCACCGAAGAAAAAGCCGACGGCGGCCTCATTATCACCGCATCGCACAACCCCGTAGAGTGGAACGCACTGAAAATGCTCAACCACCGCGGGGAATTCCTTGACGCGGAGGATGTTGACGAGCTAATGCGCATTGCCTCCGTCCCCAACCCGAATAGCGCCCGCTGGGACGAAATCGGAACCGCCACTGAAACCCGCCGCCACGACACCCTCCACATTGAAAAAATTCTCGCACTCCCCTTCATCCATACGGATGACATCAAAAAAGCAAAGTTTCGCGTCCTCGTCGACTGCGTTGAAGGGGCCGGCTACCGCATAGTCCCCGACCTCTGCCACCAGCTCGGCATGGCCGAAGTCATCCCTTTCGCCTGCGGCGGCACCGGCATTTTCCCGCGGAACCCCGAACCCATTGAAGAGAACCTCCAGGCAACCATCGCCGCCCTCAAAGAGTCACGGGCCGACTTCGCCCTTGTTGTCGACCCCGATGTCGACCGCCTCGCCATCATCTCGGAAGACGGCACCCTTTTCGGTGAAGAGTACACCCTGGTGGCATGCGCCGACTACTATCTCAAAGAGAGACCCGGCTCCGTTGCCAACAACCTCTCCAGCAGCCGCGCCCTGAAAGACATTGCCGCACGCTACGGCCAGGAATGCTTCAGCGCCAAAGTCGGCGAAGCCAATGTCACCCAACTCATGAAAGAACACCAGGCAGTCATCGGCGGAGAAGGCAACGGCGGAGTCATTCTCCCCGAGCTCCACTACGGCCGCGACGCTCTTGTAGCAATAGCAATGGCTGTACAGGCATTCGCATACTGGCAGAAAACGCACCCCGGAGAGCCAATCTCCCGGTTCCGCTGCGAGTTTCCCAACTATGAAATGTCGAAACAGAAAATCAGCCTCACTTCAGAAGGAAAACAGCGCCTGCCGGAAATCTTCGAAGCAATCGCCCAAAGCTACCCCGCAGCCAAGGCTGACACGCGCGACGGTCTGAAGCTCGACTTCCCAGAGAGCTGGGTGCACCTCCGGCCCTCAAATACCGAACCAATAGTGCGCATCTACTCCGAAGCCACAAAGCGCAAAGAGGCCGAATCCCTTGCCGATGAAATCCGCCGGGCCATTGAACAGCACGCAACCGGAGCATAAAAACACCCCATGGGCAATACCAAAGGCAGCTTCAGAACCCAGCAGGACGACACCCTCCGCAACAAGAAAAAAGGCTCGATAGACCGCTACATCGTCTCCCGCCTCCTCAACTATGTCAAGCCGCTCAAAGGGCTGGTAGCAACAGCCGTCGCCATCACCATCGGCGGCTCCTTCCTCGGCCCACTGCGCCCCTGGCTCACCAAAGTTGCAATAGACGACTACATTTCCGCCCATGACCTCCACGGCCTTGCCATTGTCAGCCTCATCCTCGCCGCCGTCATCCTGCTCGACGGCATAAAACAGTTCATCACCACCTGGCTCACCCAGGTCATCGGCCAAAAAGCGGTATTCAACATCCGCATGGATGTGTTCCGCCACCTCCAGAAACTCCCCGCCCGGTTTTTCGACCGCAACCCAATCGGCCGGCTCATCACCCGCGCCACCAACGACATTGAATCACTCAACGAGATGCTCTCCAGCGGCATCATCACCATACTGGGCGACATTCTCCAGCTCCTCATCATTGTCGTCCTCATGTTCCTCATCGACTGGCAGCTCACTCTCATCGTCCTCGCCGTCCTTCCCCTCATGCTCTACGCAACCATCTTCTTCAAGAACCGCGTCCGCATAGCATTTCAGGATGTACGAACCCATCTGGCCAGGCTCAACACCTTCTTTCAGGAACACATCACCGGCATGTCGATAGTCCAGCTCTTCAACCGCGAAAAGCGCGAGAGCGAGCGCTACGCTGCAATCAACCGCGACCACCGCGACGCAAACATCCGCACCGTATTCTACTTCTCCATCTACTTCCCCATCATTGAAATCCTCAGCGCCACAGCCGCCGGCCTCGTCATCTGGTACAGCGGAGTACGCGTCCTCAAAGCCGACCTCACCATCGGCGTCGTCATCTCATTCGTTCAATACATCTGGCTCTTCTTCCGACCGCTGCAGCACCTCTCCGACCGATTCAACACCATACAGACAGCAATAGCAGGATCCGACCGCATCTTCCGCCTGCTCGACGAAGAACCCGGAAGTGAAACCGACGAAGGCCCCTCCCCCCTCACCACCTTCAAGGAAACAATTGAATTCCGAAATGTCTGGTTCGCCTACGACGACGAAAACTGGGTGCTCAAAGACATCTCCTTCACCATCCACCACGGCGAAAAAATCGCCATCGTCGGCGCCACCGGAAGCGGCAAAACCACCATCATCAACATCCTCTCGCGGCTCTATCCCTACAGCAGAGGCGAAGTCCTCATTGACGGAATCCCGCTTGAAACAATCCCCGCCTCCACCCTCCGCAAAATTGTAGGCGTTGTCATGCAGGATGTCTTCCTCTTCTCCGGCACCATCCACGAAAACCTCGCCTTCGGCAACCCCTCCGCAACCCTCGAAGAAATCCGGACCGCAGCCCGCAGGGTAGGCGCAGACCGATTCATCGATCGCCTCCCCGGACAATACGACTACCGCGTCCTTGAAAACGGCACAGGCCTCTCCACCGGCCAGAAACAGCTCATCGCCTTCGTCCGCGCCCTGCTCTACAACCCCGAAATCCTCATACTCGACGAAGCAACCAGCTCCGTAGACACCACCACCGAAACGCTCATAGACCAGGCCACCGCAAAACTCACCACCGGCCGCACCTCAATCATCATCGCCCACCGCCTCTCCAGCGTCCAGAAAGCCGACCGCATCATCGTCATCCACAAAGGGATCATCCACGAAGCCGGCACCCACCAGCAGCTCCTCGCCCAGCGCGGCCTCTACTACAAACTCTACCTCCTCCAAGGCAAAAAATAACCCTGCGGAGGCATTGAGGGAACATTGTATCACTTCGTGTACTAATTAGGAAAAGTGCCAGCTTGGCGGGGGACGCTGATACTACAGACTGCTGTCGCGAAGCACCTGAACAGGTTCGAGCCGGGCGGCCCGGGCGGAAGGGAAAAAGGCGGCAAAGGTGCTGATGAACACCGTCGTGCCGATGACATAGAAAAAATAGAGTGGGTTGGTCGACATGCTGAACCCACTTTTGGTCAGCGGCCCCTGCGAGCTCTCAATGGGAATGCTGGCGAAAATGTGGATGCTGCCGATTGCCAGTAGACCACCCAAAAGGGCACCGATAAGTCCCACAAGGAACCCCTCCAGCACGAACATAGCCACAAGCTGTGAGGCAGAAAACCCGAACGACTTCATAATTGCAATGTCGCGGCTCTTCTCAAACACCGTAGTCACCAGAATATTGGCCACACCAAACCCCGACACCACCCCCACAAAAGCCACCAGCGAAAACACAATGGTGCCAATGCGCTTAAACAACGACAGCACTCCCGCATTCTCCTCCTGCCAGCTCATGCACCGATAACCAGTTACCTCCTGCAATTCGCGATTCAAGTCTGCATTCTCAAGCGGATGGCGAACCTTGAGAGCAATACCGCTCACCCTGTCGGCAGCCATCCCCTCAACAATCTGCCCCAGCTTCAGGGAAACATAAACACTGTTGTCAATCGCATTCACCCCCGAAAAGAAAATTCCCGACACCTTGCATTGCCGGCTTTTTCCCGAAGCGGGAATAAGGGTAACCTCATCGTTCAGCTGCAGGTTCATTTCCCGCGCCACCGTTCTACCCACCAGAAGGCCGTTGGCGGTTTTGGCAAACAGCTCAACATCGCCATCAGTCAACTTTCCATTGATGCCGGTGATCACATTCTCCCGTTCAATATCAACCCCCTTCAGAAGAATCGGCTCATTGCGGTTCCCCTTCACGGCCATTACCTGCGAAGCCACAAAAGGCGAAGCGGCAAGAACCTCCCCCCGATATACCGGAGAAACAAGCAGCGAAAGCACCTGACGATAGTTGCGCACTTCCTCCCGCTCCAGCTTTTCAATATTGTCCACAACAAACGAAGCCGCCTGGGGACGCGAAAGGGCAAGCACATTGACAGGCACAGGGTCCATCCGCTCCCCCTTCAGCGTAATATGAGGAGCCACATTGACAATGGTCTCAATAAAAGAATCAAGCAGACCGCGCGTCAGCGAAATGGTGGTGATGAGTACCATTGTACTCACAGCAACACCAACAACGGTTGTCAGCGTCTGGCGACGGCGGCCGATAAGATGACGAAGAGCAATGGAGAACAATGTTTGAAGCATGGCGGCAGGCCGGGTGAGGGAGCAGAAAAGTTGTGGTATATTTTATTAAGTTATACTTTTCATGGTAAGTTATAAAAAAACAACAGCGACAGGCGCGACTCAACCCGGGCGGCATGAGCACCACAATCACCAACAGCACCGCAGAGCGGAAACACAGCCATGTCGACATCTGCCTGAGGGAAGATGTTGCCTTCAGCACCCTCACCACCGGATTTGAACAGTACCGGCTGCGCCACAACGCCCTTCCCGAACTCAAATACGCCGATTTAAGCACGGAAACCGACTTTCTCGGAAAGAGAATCAGCCTCCCTCTCATGATCTCCTCCATGACCGGAGGATACAGCGAAGCCGCCGACCTCAACCGCAAACTTGCCGAAGCAGCCGAACGGTTCCAGCTTCCACTCGGCGTCGGCAGCATGCGCCAGGCGCTTGAAGAAAGCTCCCACCGCGACAGCTTCGCCGTGGTAAGACGCCACGCGCCCACAACCCAGATATTCGCCAACATAGGCGCCCCGGAAATTGCAAAAGGACTGTCCGACAGCAACCTCCAGACCATGATTGAGCTGATCCGGGCAGACGGCCTCATCATCCATCTCAACGCCGCTCAGGAGCTTTTCCAGCCCGAAGGGGGGACAGACTTCAGGCGCGTGCTCGATGCAGTTGCCGCCATCACGGCAAAACTTCCTGTACCAGTCCTCGTCAAAGAAGTCGGCTGCGGCATCTCCGGCCCGGTCGCCCGCCAGCTTCTCAAGACGGGAGTGCAGGTGATTGATGTTGCCGGAGCAGGAGGCATCAGCTGGCAGAAAGTTGAAGAGACCCGCTACAAAAGCATGTTCGGCATTGACACACGCTTCAGCACCCAAGGGCTTGAAGAACTCCTGAACTGGGGCATCCCCACCACAGAGTGCCTCGTGGAAGTAGCAGCCCTAAGAGAGAACTCAGCCGGAACCCGACCATTTTCCATCATCGCCTCGGGAGGCATACAGAGCGGGCTCGACATCGCAAAATCAATAGCCCTCGGAGCCGACCTTGCCGCCTCCGCCGGAGCCCTTCTCAAAGCGCTTCATGCAGACACCCTCGAAGAAACCCTCACCGCATGGACAAACGACCTGCGGGCCACCATGTTCCTGACCGGATCAGCCACCATAGCGGAACTGCAGAAAAACAGACCCATAAGCAAACAATGACCCAGAAAGCCATGACCGTAACACAGGAGCTCGTAGAAAAGAAATACAGTGAGTACCACACCAGAATCAACAACGCTCTTGGCCAGTGCTTCAGCGCCGCATCCCCCGAAACCCTCTACGCACCAGCCCGCTACATCCTTGAAGGAAAAGGAAAGCGGATCCGCCCCTTCCTCACCCTCCTTGCCTCCGAAGCAGTTTCGGGATCATCGGACAACGCCCTGAAAGTTGCGCTTGCCGTTGAAGTTCTGCACAACTTCACCCTCATGCACGACGACATAATGGACGAAGCCGACCTCCGCCACAACCGCCCGACAGTGCACAGGGAATGGAATGCGAATGTCGCAATCCTCTCCGGCGACATGATGATAGCCTACTCCTACGAACTCGCTCTTCAGGCACAGAGCAAACGGCACTGCGAGCTTATCCACATTCTCAACCACGCAAACATCACCATCTGCGAAGGCCAGGCGCTCGACATGGAGCTTGAAGACAAAACCGACGCCACCATAGCCGACTACCTCGACATGATCTCCAAAAAAACCGGACGGCTCATTTCCGCAGCGCTCGAAGCAGGCGGAGTTGCCGGCGATGCAACACCCGAAGAGCTCCAGAGCTTGGTCACCTTCGGAGAGAAAATCGGCCGCGCATTCCAGATTCAGGACGACTACCTCGACATTATGGCCGAAAACGGCAAATCAGGCAAAATGGCCGGCGGCGATGTTATCAACGGAAAGAAAACCTACCTCCTTCTCCGCTCGCTCGAACTGACCAGCGGCGAAGACCACGACCTCCTGCACTCCATATACATGAACAAAGGCATCAACAAGGAACGCGTCCCCGATGTCAAAGCCATCTTCGAACGCTGCGGCGTGCTTGAAGAAACCTCGAAACTCATCAACAGCGATACCGAAGAGGCTCTCACCACCCTCAGCCAGCTCCCCAATGCCGAAGGGCGTGACTACCTCAGGGGATTTGCCAATATTCTGATGAAAAGGGACTTCTGAAAGGGCCTCTGCAGCATGACGGGAGAACACTCCTGCTCGCCCTCACCCTTATCCCCAAGGTCGGCTCTGCCCGCCTCAAAGCCCTTACCGAGGCCCACCCCGACCTCCCCTCAATTCTCCACGCAACACCCACAAGCCTGTCACGCATACCAGGCATAGGGGAAAAGCTTGCCGCTGCAATCCACAGATTCCTCCATCAGGTAGGCTCACTGCAGGTAGCAATAGACAAGGCCGAACAGCAGCTCACCCTGCTTCACCGTCTTGGTGGAACCATGACCACCATTCTTGACCCTCTCTACCCGCCCCTTCTCCGCGAAATCTACGATCCCCCTGCGTGCCTCTTCATCCGCGGCACACTTCCCGCGCCAGAAGCTCCGGGGATTGCCGTTGTCGGCACCCGCTACGCCTCCCAATACGGGAAAAAATGCGCCGACCTCTTCTGCAAAGCATTCGCAGAAAGAGGAATTGCCGTTTACAGCGGCCTCGCCTATGGCATCGACACCGCGGCACACAGCGCAACACTGCAGCACGGAGGCAGAACTATCGCCGTCCTTGCCGGCGGCATTGACTCCACTTACACCGACCCGCAAGGAAAACTCTGGCCCCGCATCATTGAAAACGGCGCACTGATTTCAGAAGAGTGGATAGGCTCGGAACTCACCCCCGCAAAATTCCCCAAACGGAACCGCATCATCTCCGGCATCACCAGCGGCACCCTTGTCATTGAGTCCGACATCAAAGGAGGTTCGCTCATCACCGCCCGCAGCGCCCTTGAACAGAACCGCGAAGTCTTCGCCGTACCCGGTCCCATCTTCTCCCGAGGCTCTCGCGGAACAAACAACCTCATTGCAGAAGGAGCAGCAAAAGCGGTCACCGGCGTAGAAGAACTCATCAGCGAATTCGGCCCCGAGTTCACCCTCACACGGCCTGGCGTCACGCCTGAAACCAGCCGCCCTGCAGGCTCGTTCTCCCCCGAAGAGAGCGCCCTCCTCAACGCCATGGGCGAAGACCCCATCCATCTCGACACACTCGCCCAAACCAGCGGCATAGACTACAGCCAGCTTCTCCTTCTGCTCTTTGAGCTGGAAATGAAATCCGCCATAGAACAGCAGCCTGGCCAGTTCTATCAGAAAACCACCAGCCTCTGAATCCTCCCAAGCATCCTCTCCACAGAATCTTTCACATCAACAACCTCAAGCGCATCAATCCGCGGCCCGGGCGAAACCACCATATCACTCTCTCGACTAAGCGGCGGAAACCGGCTCATACTCTCCCGATCGTTGCGGAACAACGCTACCACCGGCACTTCGTAACAGGCCGCAATATGAACCAGAGATGTGTCGAGGCTTACTAGAAGTTTGAGACACCGAATAATCTCCCCAGCCTCAAACACATTTCCAGTCACAGGAGTAGCAACCACATTCGGGTGCGACCCCTCAAGCACCAGTTTTTTATCACGGTCTTTCGGATCGGCAAGCACCACAAACCGCTCCCCCTTGAACGCCTGCAGCAGTTCCCCCCACTTCTCCTGCTGCCAGAACCGTTCAGCCATGGAAGCGCTGATATTGATACCAATGAAGGCACCGCACTCCATCCCCTTCAGGAATTTCCGCATCGTTTCCGACACCGGCATCGGCGGCAAATAGGGCCGGCACTCAGTACCAGACACATGCAGCACATCAAGCAGCGCGCAGTTCCGCTGCACCACCGGGCTGAAATATTCCATAGCAATCAAGTGATCAAACAACCCCTCATGGTTCGGATGAACATGGCCCACCTTGAAGCTAGCATGAATGAGTGCTGAGTGAAGCAGGAAATTGAACGACGGAGCATCCTTCGGATTGAACAGCACATCGAACCGACGCAGAAGAACATCACGGGCATATACAAAGTAATCCCCCTTCGCGAAATGGACCCCAGTGATATTGGCGTCTCTTTTGAGAAACTCCACGATATGCCGTTTGAAGGCCACCGCATGGATTTCCATGTCAGGAAACGCCCCCTTCAAGCACCTGATTACCGGCGTCAGAAGAATCACATCACCATAGCGCTCCGAAACGAGAAACACAATTGAACGAAGCGGACCCCGAAAATTTTTTCCGGAAGTTCTTTTCCAGACAAACCTACGCAGAAGATTTACCGTCAACTGGCGGTAATATTTCTTTTTCTCTTCTTTATTCACAGCCAAACAGGGAAAAGGGGAATGAGCCAGAAACATACACTGCAAATCAATATACCGCCGTTATGAGAATTACGCGTCCCCTTCAACCGGGGATATAGTTTTTAATGGCGGAATTATTACCTTTGAAGAGATATTTTCCAGTGACGGCCATAAGCCATCAAACAAAATTTCAACATAACAACGACCACGATGAACCACTTCAGCGACATGATGTACAAATCTCGCCATATCCTTATGGCCGCATTGCTCACCCTCCTTTTCGCCACCCCTTCACTGCAGGCCGCTCCCGGTGCCCCAAGCAAAACTGGCGTTGTTGACTTTGCAAGAATCCTTCAGCAGATGCCCGAAGCAAAAAAAGCCGAAACAACCCTGAACACAACAGCCGAGCCCTTCAAAAAGGAACTGCAGCGCATGAACCAGGATCTCCAGAAATCCATTGCGACCTACGGACAGGCAAGAGAGGGGATGAGCAAACAGGCCCGCGATCTCAAGGAAAAAGATTTGAACCTCAAGGCACAGGGCATGAAGAAATACGAGCAGGAAAAATTCGGCCGTGGCGGTATTGTACAGAAAAAAGAGCAGGCGCTGATAACTCCCATTCGCCAGAAACTGCTGACCGCCATACAGGCAGTAGCCCAGAAAGAAGGGTTCAGCTTGGTGCTTGACAAACAGGCCATGATATACGGCGCAGCCGATGCTGACCTCACATTCAAGGTCATGAACCAGCTCAACATCAAATAACACCGCCCAACAGAACAGGCACAGCAAGAGAAAACGGCAATGGGCATCCCCATAATCCACTTTGAAAGGAATATCAGGCATAATGCCCTTGCCGCTCTTACACTCTGCGCCCTCCTGCTCCTTCCCCCCGGCTGCACCCCGCCAAAGCCGCCCGCACAGGAATCTGACATACCAAAAATAACCGCCGACACCCCCGTGCAGGAAAGCTGGAACATTTCCTTTTTGGTCACTGAAGAAGGAAAACGCAAATCAGAAATCCAGGCCGGCCATGTAGCAGAATTCCGCACAAAAGGCAAAACCGAACAGCACCTCGACAAGAATGTAAGTGTCACTTTTTTTGACGACAAAGGCGCAGTTTCCTCAAGCATCAAAGCCGAACGGGCCATCATGTACGAGAATCAAGACATTGAAGCAATCGGCAATGTCGTCATCACCACCAGTGAAGGCACCATTATTAAAACCCAGTACGCCAAACGCTCCGGCGTAGACCGCAAAATCCGCTCGAACAGATTCGTAACCATCGACCGCCCAAACCAGACCATAAGCGGATACGGCTTTGAAAGCGACCAGCAGCTTAAACATTACCGCATCTTCCAAGGCCGGGGAGAAGGCATTCTCAAACAATAACTACCGAAAGTCTGCAATTCACATGAAACTCCACCTGCTAAAATCCAAAATCCATAACGCAATAGTCACAAGCGGCGACCTCGAATACGAAGGCAGCATCACCGTTGACAGTGAACTGCTCGAAAAAGCCGACATGATTCCCAATGAAAAAGTCCTCGTTGTCAACAACAACAACGGCGAGCGCTTTGAAACTTACATCATCAAAGGCGATCACGGCTCGCGCGTCATCCAGCTCAACGGAGCAGCCGCCCGCTGCGCACTTCCAGGCGACGAAATCATCATCATGACCTTCTGCGAACTTGAAGCCGAAGAGGCCTCCGACTTCAAACCAATGGTTCTTATTGTCGACAGAAATAACAACCCCAAAAGCCGCCACCGGATAGGGGAAGAAGACGAACAGCTCGACTGACAACAACCAACCAAACCGCCACCGCATGCCGCTCGTAATTGTCATAATGGCCGGGGGAAAAGGAACCCGGATGCAGTCCGACCTCCCCAAAGTGCTTCACAAAGCCGCCGGCCGATCGCTCATTGATCATGTTATTGAAAAATCCCGATCACTGAACCCCGAAAAGATAGTGGTCATTGTCGGTCACAAAGCAGAACTCGTCACAGCAGCAGTTGCCAGCCATAATAAGGTAACCTGCGCCCTGCAGGAACCACAGCTCGGCACCGGCCACGCAGTCATGCAGGCCGAAGAACCCCTCCAAAATTTCCATGGAGAAGTACTCATCCTCTCCGGAGACGCCCCGCTCTTCACGCTTGAAACGCTCCAGAACCTCATCAGCTTCCACCGCCAAAGCAATGCCGCGGCAACCGTCCTCACCGCCGACCTGGCGGACCCAACCGGCTACGGAAGAGTCATCCGCAAAGCCGGCACCGACAGTGTTGAAAGGATTATTGAACAGAAAGACGCAACAGAAGAAGAAAAAGCCGTCCAGGAAATCAACTCCGGTGTCTATGTCTTCAACGCCAGCACCCTCTTCGGGTCCCTCAAAGAAATCACCACCAAAAACGCCCAGAACGAATACTACCTCACTGATGTCTTCGGGGTCTGTTTCCGCAAAGGAGAACGAGTAGCCGCCTGGAAAACCCCCGACCCCGACGAAATCCACGGCATCAACACCCCCCAGCAACTAGCACACGCAGAACGCCTCCTCACCAAAAAGCAACCTCCTCAAAAAAAATATAACCACCAACAATAAAACAACTTAAAGTTAAGGTTAGAGTTTGTTACTTGCGGGAGCGGCGGGGCTTTTCTTCTGTGGAGAATGCGGGAAGTGTGGCTGTGGGGGACGCAGTGTCAAGGCCTGTGGCTGCTTTTTGGATGCCGCTGTCCTGCATGGAGTAGAATTCAACGAGGTTGCCGTCGGGGTCCATCACAAAGAAAGCGCGGCCTTCACGGCGGTTGGATGGGCGAGTCACAATGTGGACGCCGCAATCGTCGAGGTAGGTAGCTGCTTCGTCAACATCCTGGTCTGAGGGGAGCCTGAAGCCGAAATGATCAACACGAATGTCGCGAGCCTCGGGAGTTCCGGGTGTTTCGGCCTTTACCAGCACCAGCATGTCTGAATTGATGCGCAGATAAGTAATGTTGGCCCCTACCCTGTGGTCGAGGCCCAGTCCGAGAATATTACTGTAGAATGCTTCGGCTTCAGCGAGATCGTTGACGCGAAGCGTAATCTGATTAATTCCCGTCAGTTTCATCATCTTTTTCTACTTTAACTGCCTTAGGCTCAGGCGCTTTTTCAAGAATGTAATCGTACTTATGGTCGAAATATTCCGCTACGGCACGGTGCGAAGCTTTTTCGCGGGTCTCATAATCAAGGCTGATAGCAATCTGCTCGGGAAACACCCTGTCGGATTCCGACTCGCTGCTGGGATTGCGGATCATCTCCTTGTAAGGAAGCAGCTTCTCTTCAAGCTCAACCCTCTCTTCCTCATGCATTTTCTTTGCCTTTTTTGAAATAGCAACCACAGTCTCGTAGAGATTGCCATGGGCGCTTCTCAGCTTGTTCAAATCTATAGGTTTAACAGGCATCGCTCTGGTAATTTACTTAGTTGAAAGAAAACTTCTGATGGCCTCACTCACGGCATCAACCGTCTCATCAAGTGAGTCATTGACAAAAACCGCATCAAACCGGTCGGCATACTCAAGCTCAAGTGCTGCACGCTGAAGGCGCAGATTCAGACTTGCCTCATCCTCACTTCCCCTTCCCTGCAGGCGTTCTTTAAGAACCTCCATGCTCGGAGGGCGAATAAACACAAGCAGCGAGTTGCCGGGAAAAAGCTTTTTCAGGTTCAGAGCCCCCTTCACATCAAGGTCAAGCAGAAGATGTCGCCCCTCATTCACGGCCTCACTGGTTTTCTCAAGGAGAGTACCATAATGGTTGCCGAAAAAGAACTCGTGCTCAATAAAACCACCGCTTTGGACCAAGTCATCAAACGCCTCAACGGAAAGAAAATGGTAGTTCACCCCATCCACTTCGCCCGGCCGCATATTGCGGGTTGTAGCCGAAATCGAAAACTGCAGTTCATGCAGCTTTCGCATAACCTGTTGTGCTATGGTGGACTTGCCTGTTCCTGAAGGCGCTGAAAAAACCACCAGCTTTCCCCGCTGTTTCTGCTCTTCAGCCATAACGACTCTACTCTATATTCTGGAGCTGCTCCCGTATTTTCTCAAGCTCTTCCTTTATATGGACGACCTTCTGGGAGATTTCAGCACTCTGTGATTTTGATGCAATGGTATTGGCTTCGCGAAGCTGCTCCTGCAGGAGGAAGTTCAGTTTTCTGCCTGTCCCGCTCTCCTCATTATGCATCTCCTCAAGAAAAAACTTGTTGTGGCTTGCAAACCGAATCATCTCCTCGGTAATGTCAAGCCGCTCGGCTGCCATAACCAACTCCATTTCGAGCCGGTCTCTGCTGTAGGTAATGTCTTTACCGGCAACAGCCTCAACTTTGGTGGTCAGTTTTTTGCGTACAACTTCAAAATTGTCGCCAGCAAGTGAACGAATCAGTGCAAGCGTTTTCTCTATCTCGGCAAGGCGGGAGGCAAAATCCTGAAGAAGCTCCTTACCCTCACGGCGGCGCATCAGTTTAAGCTGTTCAACCGCTTCAAGGGCCACGGCTTTCACCTGGTCCCAAAGCTCCGAAGCATGTTCGAGCGCACTGGAACCACTATCGAAAACATCGGAAAAGCGAAGAAAATTGTCGAGGGTCAACGGGACCTCAATGCCTGCAGCATCGCGAAGCTGGTTGAGAAGATCACGGTAGGCCGCAGTCTTTTCCGCGTTGAGCGTAGTTGTAATCGGCTGCTCGTCATCAGCCTGTAGCTGTATATATGCAGATATTTTGCCGCGCTGGAACCGCGAACGAATCAGCTCACGGACCTCAAGTTCATAGGGAAGCAGCTGGCGGGGAAGCTTTACGCTTATTTCAGCAAACCGATTGTTCACCGAGCGCAGCTCCACCAGAATTTTCACCCCCGAGGCCACCGACTCGGCACTGCCGTATCCGGTCATACTTTCCAACATAGTCCCACCCTGCTCGTTTCGTTAGTATTGCGACGGCCTGCAAGGCCACATAGCCCGGCAAGTTTCCGGCATCAGCCAAGAAACAGTCTTACTTGCGAAGTGCGAGATCGGCGATTACCTGGCGGTAACGGTCGATAGCAACATTCTGAAGATATTTTAGGGCTTTTTTACGCTTGCTCACAAGCATCAGCAGACCACGACGGGAATGCTTGTCTTTCGGATGCTTCTGAAGGTGCCCGGTAAGATCGGAAATCCTGTTGCTGAACAGAGCTACCTGAACCTCGGTCTTACCGGTGTTCTTGTCGATACCGCCGAACTTTGTGATGATTTCCTCTTTAAACTCTTTTGTAAGGCTCATATTCTCTCAGTGTTGTTTATGGTAAAACGGTTGACCTGCAATATAATATTCTTAGCTATACAACTCTACCCCTTTTTTATCTTTTTCAAGCTGCTCCCGAAGAGCCTCAAGAGAGTCGAATTTCCTTTCCTCCCGAAGAAACTGCAAAAGGCTGAACTGAAGCTCCCTGCCGTACAGACTCCCCGACCAGCCAAGAATATGCACCTCAACCGTTGTCATTCCAAGGGCTGAAACCGTCGGGCGGACACCAATATTCATCATAGCCTTGTATGGATTGCCGTCAATAACTGTTGAAGCCGCATAAACTCCCGCCCTCGGCAAAAGCTTGTACGAATCCGGCGGAAGGATATTAGCCGTCGGAAAGCCGATTTCGCGTCCTTTCCCCTCGCCTACCACCACCCGGCCGCTGATCATATAGGGGGCGCCAAGAAAACCGTTTGCCTCCTCCATTCTCCCCTCGGCAAGCAGGGAGCGGATGCGCGTGCTGGAAAAATGCTCGTTCTCTATCTGGATCTCGTCCACCTCCACCACATCAAACCCCAATTCACCACCCAGCCGGCGGAGCTCATCGCCCCCTCCGCTCCGATTTCGCCCAAAGCCGTGGTCATAGCCTACCACAACGCACTCTGCACCAATCTCTTCCACAAGAACGGAACGAATGAAGTCGTCGGAACTCCTGGCAGCAAACTCCGGAGTAAACCGGGCAATACAGAGCAGGTCCACACACTCCGCCCCAAGCAGCTCCACCTTTTCATCAAGCGTTGTGAGCAACCCCAGCGGCTCGCTCACCCCGCCCTCCAGCACCCTTCGTGGGTGCGGCTCAAAAGTCACCACCACACTTCTTAGCCCGCGGCTCCGGGCAATTGAAACCATGCGGGAAATGATTTTACGATGGCCACGATGCACACCATCAAACGAACCGACTGTTACCGCCGATGGCTCTCTGGGGAAAGGCGCCCCACCATCATACTCAACAATGCGCATACTTCGTTTCCGCTCTGTTATAGGTAAGTTTATTGGTCAGTTGTTTTGATCAGTTAGTCGGTCGTCAGCTATCTGCAGCTGCCCGAGAACCCTCGCAACCGCATCTTCCACCTTCATCGCCGACTCCACCCGGTAGGGGCCAATGGCCACACGCCTGAGCCCCACAAGATAGCCCCCAACGCCGAGCGCCTCGCCCAGCTCATCGGCCAGCACACGGATATACGCCCCTTTCGACACATGAATCCGGCAGTAAACAAGCGGCAACTCAACACGAAGAACCTCAAAACCGTGAACCACAATTTCCTTGCTCTTTCGCTCCTCCACCACCACCCCCTTACGGGCAAGCTCATACAGGCGCTTCCCCTTATGCCATGTGGCCGAATGCATTGGAGCCTGCTGCATGCGCGTCCCCTCCATATCACGAGCAGCACTTTTCACAGCCGCCTCATCCAGATGGGAAACATCCGTTATGCCGTACTCCTCCGACTCGCTGTCGTGGCTGAGGGTGCGGGCGCCAAGGCGGATGACTGAATCGTACACCTTGTCGAGCCCTTCAAGAGATGAGAGTTCGCGTGTTTTTTTTCCCGTGGCGAGAATAAGCAGACCCGTGGCTTTCGGGTCAAGCGTACCGGAGTGGCCCACCTTGCGTTTCAGCCCTCCCCGTTTGTAGGTGTTGCGGACCTTGGCCACCACATCAAACGATGTCCAGTCAAGCGGCTTGTCAAGCAGCAGAAATTCCCCATCCTCCGGAAGCTCATGCCCTTCATGCATCTCAACCATAGATTGTCCCCATGCCTGGCAAGGCTATTCGTTTTCTCCTGAACCCTTCCTTACGCCGCGCAGCAATTCCTCAATCCGGCTTGCCTTTTCATACAGCATATCCTCACGGAACTCAAGCTCCGGAATACGGCGGAACTGGTGGCGGATTTTTGAGGAGAGAATCCTCCGGATGTTCTTTGTTTCATCCTTCAGAAACTCCATCGTCTCAGCCCGCTCTTCATCGCTCCCTATAATGGAAACAAAGGCACGGGCAAGACCCAAATCAGCAGTAATTTTAACCTCCACAACTGTCAGCAAAGGACCGCCGCGGGGATATTCCTTTTCAAGAATCGCCCCAAGCTCCTGCTGCAAAAGCGAAGCAACTTTGTCCGTTCGTCTCGACATAAACCAAGCTGGCGTTCAGAGTTTGCGTTTCGTTTCAACAATGCGGTAAGCCTCTACCACATCGCCAACTTTTATATCATCATAGTTCTTCAGTCCCACACCGCACTCATAGCCGGCATCAACCTCTTTCACATCGTCCTTGAAGCGCCTCAGCGTATCAAGCATACCATCGTAAATCTGCACACCGTCGCGAAGCAGGCGAACCTTTGCATCGCGCAGAATCTTGCCATCAAGCACATAGCAACCGCCAACATTGCCAATTTTAGGAACCCTAAACACCTGGCGGATTTCAAGCGACCCGAGGCTCTCCTCATGGAGTTCAGGCGAAAGCATACCTTCAAGCGCCTTCTCAACATCCTCAAGCACATGGTAAATGACGCTGTAGAAGCGGACATCAAGATCCTCTTTCTCGGCAAGGCGCTTGGCATTCACATTCGGACGAACCCGGAACCCGATAATGATTGCGTCGGACGCAGCCGCAAGCAACACATCGGTTTCGGTAATCTGACCCACGCCCTGGTGAATAATCTGCACCTTGACCTCCTCATTCTGGATCTTCATCAGGCCATCAGCAAGCGCCTGAATTGAACCATCGGTATCGGCCTTAATAATGACGCTGAGCTCCTTCATCAGCCCCTCCTTAATCTGGCGGGAAATGCTGTCGAGCTTCACGCGGGTACTGCGGCGGAACTCATGCTCACGGCGTATGACCTGACGCTTCTGCGCAAGATCGCGAGCTTCACGATCGGAAGCCATTACCGTCAGAACATCGCCCGACTGCGGAAGATCCTCAAAACCAAGCACCGACACCGGCCGCGAAGGGCCTGCCGAGGGTATTCGCTTTCCCCTCTCGTCCATAATGGCGCGAACCTTTCCCATTGTGTTACCCGCAACAAACGGATCGCCAACCTTCAGGAAACCGCGCTGTACCAGAACCGTAGAAATAACGCCCTTGCCCTTATCGAGCTCCGACTCCACAATAACGCCGCTTGAAAGAACATCTTTTGAATAGTTGCCCTTCAGCTCGCGCATTTCGGCCTCGGTCAGCACCTTCTCCATCAGCTCAGGAATACCGGTACCCTTCTTCGCTGAAATCTCCTGGCACTGGCTCTCGCCGCCCCACTCCTCCACAAGCACACCGGCCTCAGAAAGCTGGGTCTTGATTTTCTCGGGATTGGCTTCAGGCTTGTCAATTTTATTGATTGCAACAACAATCGGCACACCAGCCGCTTTGGCATGGTTGATTGCCTCAACTGTCTGCGGCATCACGCTGTCGTCGGCCGCCACCACAAGAATAACAATATCGGTAACCTGCGCACCGCGAGCACGCATGGCCGTAAAGGCTTCATGGCCCGGTGTGTCGAGAAAAGTGATCTTCCTGCCGTTCGAACCGGTGACTTCATACGCCGCAACATGCTGCGTAATACCACCCGACTCACCCTCGGCCACATTACTGTTGCGCATGTAATCAAGCAGAGAGGTCTTTCCATGATCAACATGGCCCATAATTGTCACCACAGGTGGACGGGTAGCCAGATCTTCCTCATTGTCAACCTCAGCAACCACTTCGGTAGCCTCAACCTCCGATACAAAATCGGCCTCATAGCCAAACTCCAGAGCAATCAGCTCAATGCTCTCTTTGTCAAGCCGCTGGTTGATGGTCACAAACTTTCCAAGAGCAAAACACTTCTGTATAATATCCCTGGCAGTAACGCTCATCAGCTCAGCAATTTCATGCGGTGAAGCGTACTCGGTCACACGCACAACCTGCTGCTGCGTTTCGCGGAACGCATCCGCCTCTTCCTGCTCCCGTTCCCGCTCCATCTTGCGCTGCTTACGGAACTTCGAACGCGAACCAGAACCGGTTCCGTCATCCATACCGCTGATAGTGCTACGGATATTTGCTGAAATCACCTTCTCATCAACCTCAGGCTTCTTTTTCTTCTTCCCCTTTTTCTTCCCCATGCCAAGATCGCTGCCAAGAGCGGTCGTCCCGGGCTTCTTTTTAGGCTTACCGTCATCACCAAGATCAACCGAGCCCGTCTTTTCGAACTCATCCTTCAGCACATCGGCCGACTCTTTGAAATTCTTCTTCTTTCCACGCCGTTTCCGATCCGCCTCGCTCTCCATGTCGAGAGTGCCGAGCACGGTCAGTCCGCCGATATTCTTCGGAGCGTCAAAGGAAACAATCTGATCGTTTGCCTGCACTTCAACAGGGGGTGCTTCCTCCGTCACAGGAGAAGGAACCACTTCAGGCTCAACCGCCGCTGCAGCTTCCACTGCCACAGGAGCCAGAGGCACCTCGGAGGGAACCGCCGCAACAGGAGCAACAGACGCATCCGGCGCAACAGGGGTAACAGAGGCAACGGGCGCATCCGGCGATGCCGGAACAGCAACAGGCAACTCAACAGGATCGGGAGGCACAACATCAACCTTCGCAGGAGCCGGCGTTGGATGAAGAGTATCGCGAAGCTGATCCTCCTTCTCAACAGTCTTGCGCGACTGCTCCTCAAGACGGGTCAGCCGCTGCTTTTTTTCCGCCCTGATCTTGCGGGTCTCGTCCACCATCTTCTTTTCATCGCTGAACTGACCTAAAATCAGGCCATGCATTTCCGTGTCCACCATGGAGGATGTAGAGGCAACCCTGGCCCCTTCCTGCTTTACAAACCGCAAAACCTCCTGCGGGCTGACCTGCAGCTCTCTTGCTATATCACTGATCCTGTACTTCTTGTCCATGTCCTCAAGGGCCATTACATCCTCCTCTGGATTAAAAAACTCTTTACTCGTTCTTCTCCTTCACCGCAGGAACCTTGCGACAGCTCATGCTTCCGTTTCAGGCTCATCCGGCTCCAGAGCGGCTGGCGTTTCCTCAGTAGCCTCAGTTGCCTCCGCAGTATCAACCTCGGGAACCACTGTCTCCGTGGTCTCCGGTGCCTCCAAAGCTTCGCCTTCCTCCGGCTCAAGCTCAACCTCCGGCGCTACATACTCCTCATACAGATCTTCAAGATCCTCATCAGAGAACTGCTCGCGAACCGTCTTGTACATGCTGTCGGCAATCTTGTGCCAGTAACGCCGTTCCTCATCAGTAATCTTGCGTTCTCTCGGGCGAACCGGCGGACGGATGCCCTTACCGAACACCTTCACTTCCTCCTGACGCTGAGGCCCGAGCAGAGCCAGCTCAATCTCATCAACACCAGCCTTCAGAACCCGCTTGGCAGTATCAAGCCCCGCATCAAGCAGCTGGTAGATCATGTCATCACCAAACTCCTCACGGAACTCGATGATGTCAATATCCGTCGGATCCTCCATCGACGTGTCAATCACATCACGGTATACCTCAATCTCGTACCCGGTAAGCTTCTCTGCCAAGTGGATGTTGTTGCCGTTCTTGCCGATTGCATACTTAATCTGATCAGGCTTCAGCATTACACGCGCCTTGCGGGTCTTCATATCCGCATGCACCGTCAGCGGATCAATTTTAGCCGGCTGAAGCGCACGAGAAATATAAATCTGCGGCTCGTCATTATAATTGATAACATCAATATTCTCGTTGTTCAGCTCCTTCACAATGCTCTGAATGCGCTTGCCACGGTAGCCCACAGTAGCGCCCACAGGGTCAATACGCGCACTCGTCGACTCAACGGAAACCTTCGCCCGCTCGCCCGGAACCCGTGCAATGCCCTTGATCACAATCAGCCCATCAAGAATTTCAGGAACCTCCTGCTCAAAAAGCTTGTAGAGGAATCGGTCATCAATGCGCGACACAATCACCTTCATGCCGCCATCCGGCTTCTCCTTCTCCTCTATCGTTCCATCCTCAAGACGAATCTTCACTCGCTCGCGCTCAATGTTCTTCACATACAACTTCATGCGCGGCGTACGGCGCGGATTATCCTTTTTCATCATCTCCGACTTCGGCAGCACCAATTCAACGCAGTGGTCCTTCGTCGTGTTATAAGTAAAAATCACCTCATTCGAACGCACCTGATACACCTCGGCGGCAACAACCTCGCCCACCTTCTCCAGACACTCTTCATACACAACCATGCGCTCAAGGTCGCGAACCTTCTTCTGCACCGACTGCTTGATAATTTGTATTGACTTTCTGGTCAGATATTCGTCAAGCTTTATTGGACCCTCTTCGTAATAATCACCAATTTCAAGCGACTCATCAATCTTGCGGATCTCCTCAAGGCTGATTTCAATAGGAGCAATGTCAACCTCCTCCACAATCTTCTTCAGAAGGTAAACCTCAAAATCGCCGCGTTCAGGGTTGATGAAAATGTTGGCTTCAACCTCCGGATCATAATCCTTGCGGAGCTGCTTCTGGATGATATCCTTCAGAAGATCGGCAATGTCCATTTTCACCGCAGCGCTCTCAACGCGCTTGTCGAGGAAAATCTTCGACTGCTCAATTTCACCGAACGCGCTCGCTATCTGCGCCTTCCGGTCTACCCCATCCTCTTTTACCTTCTTTTTGGCCATCTCATTCTATGATTGTGCATTGAAAAAAAAAGACAAACCTATATTTCAGCCTCAGGAACCGCGCGAAGAACAGCAGCGAGCTCCAGTGTTATATTTTCCGGCTCTTCCTGCTTCCCCTTCTTCTTTTCCATACGAGGCTTCAAAGTAATGGAACCTCCACCCTCAGCCAGTGAAACCTCCTGCAGGTGGCCGGTGAGCTCATGCTCAATTCCTTCCGGGTCGCGGTACGCAACCCGAAGCAGCCGGCCCACATGCCGCCCGTATTGCCGCTCAAGAACAATCGGTTCACCAAGCCCCGGAGAGCCCACTACCAAATCAAAATTATCACCAAGGATTCCAATCATCTCCTCATCCTCCTCAAGCCGCTCACGCAGCCGCCGAGAGAGGAATGCGCACTGGTCAATGCGAACACCAGAATCAGCATCCACAACCACATCAATCTTCCGATGCACAGCCGAACCCTTCACCGTCATACCAATAAAGTACACGCCCTCCGCCTTCGTACCAGCAGTGGCCGACAAAACCTCATACACACATCTCAACAACTCTTCCTGCATAGCTCTATAGCCCTCTCAACCCATTTTAAGGAAACAAAAAAAGCGGGGGGACCCCACTTTCAGAGAAAAAATATCTCTCGACCCCATCCCTACTTTCCTTCAAATACTGTGTGCCAATGTAACAAAAAAACACCAACCATCAAACACTCTTCGAACCCGGCTCATCCTTATCAGCAAGCCGGCTGTCAAGCACCTCAAAATCCGCCTCCTCAACCCCATCCGGCCGCTTCTTGCCCCCAAGAGGCGAACGCCCCTCCGAAGCCCCTTGGAGAAAAGAGACAAACACTCCGCGCAGCAGCCGCATCAAAAGACGCCCCGCCAACCACAGCACAACCAGAAACAGAAAAACTTTAACCATACCGTTACAATAAAAAAAAGTTGGGTACGCTCATGACTGAGCGTACTTATTTACCCCCAAAAGACAGAAACAGCCATCCTTATTCTTCTTAAAAGGATGAATCAAGCAAATAGTTTCCGCTCAGAAAGGACAATTGGCAGAAAGCAGCTTCAGCAACCGCGCCTCATCAACACGGTGCTTGAATGCCACACGGCCCTCAATATGAATAACGGGAATGCTGAGGCGGTATCGCTCCGAAAGAACCGGATCATAAGTGATATCAACCTTTTTAATCGTAAACGGCACCCGTTTCTGCACACGAAGAAGCACCTCCATCGCCTCGTCACAGAGGCAACACTCCGGTTTGCCATATATGATCACCGTCAGCTTGGGATTGCTCATCCCTTGAGGCTCTCCTGTATGGAAGGTTCACGGAGTCTTTCAATAACAGCCTCAAGCCCAAGCGTTTCCTGCTCGGAACTCACAAGGTTCTTCAGCCCGTACTGCCCCGACTCAAACTCCGTCTGGCCGATAAAGAGCGCATAAGCTGAACCTAGGCGGTTCGCCTCACGCATCTGCGCCTTCATGCTCCGTCCCGCAAGGTCAAGCTCGGTACTGATGCCCGCCCGGCGCAGCTGGAACGCAACCTGCATGCCATGGCCTGAAAGCTCCTGCTGCTGCACAACCACAAACACCTTCGGCCCCTCAGGCTTCAGCCCTTCCAAGAGCCCCTGCTTCTCCATGGCAATAAGTAGCCGCTCCATACCAACAGCAAAACCAACAGCCGGCATATCCTTACCACCGCCAAGCTCACGAGCCAGGCCGTCATAGCGCCCTCCACCACCAATTGCATCCTGCGCACCAAGCTCCGAGCTGGTCACCTCAAAGGCCGTGTGGCAATAATAATCAAGCCCGCGCACCAGCAGGTGGTCAACCTCATACGCAATACCGCGATCCCTCAGCAGCGAAAGCACCTCTTCAAACTCCTCCACCGCCTCCGGCTTCAGGTGATCGAACAGCTTCGGCGCCCCAAAAATCATATCCTTCAAGGCGGGGTTCTTTGAATCAAGAATACGGAGCGGATTCTTCTCAAGCCGCTCTTTTGACGACTCGTCAAGCTCGTCCGCATAGGGAAGAAAATAGGTCCGAAGCGCCTCACGGTACCGCGCACGGTCCTCAAGGTCGCCCAGCGTGTTGATGCGCAAACGAAGCCCCTTGAGCCCCAGCGTTTCAAACACCCCCATCATGAACGAAAGCACCTCAGCAACCGCCGCAGGGGACGACACCCCCAACAACTCCGCACCGAACTGCGTAAACTGCCGCTGCCGCCCCGCCTGAGGCCGCTCCTTACGGAACAGATCACTGATATAGAATAATTTATGAACAGGAGCCTGAGAAAGAAGGTTCCTCTGCAGAGCCGCACGCATAACCCCAGCAGTCATCTCCGGCCGAAGCGTCAACGAACGCCCCTGCGGGTCAGGCAGGAACGAGAACATCTCCTTACCCACAATATCTGTTGTGGCACCAATGCCCCTCTGAAACAGCTCAGTATACTCAAACGCCGGCGTACGCACCTCATTGAACCCGTAGAGACCAGCAAGCCAGCGCACCACACCCTCAACGAACTGCCACTGCACTGCCTCGTCAGGAAAAATATCCTTTGTTCCCTTTACCGCCTGATACTGCGACATACGCTACCGCCCCTCTCTTGCAATCCGGTTCATATCTGCGGCAACTCCTTCTCCTCCAGCTTGAACAGCGCAAGCACCTCAGAGGGCTTGGCAGCCGCAAACAGCCGCTCCCGAACATCCTCCCGACCGGCAAGGCGCGTAATGCGGCCAAGCAGCTTCAGGTGCTCGGCAAGCATGTTAGCAGGGGTGGCCAGCAGAAAAATGATCTTCACCGGATCATTGTCTATAGAATCAAAATTTATATCGTCCTTCAAAGTCGCAATAGCAAGCACCGGATGGGAAACCGCATCAGTCTTTGCATGCGGCAGAGCAATCTTTTTACCAATGCCCGTCGACATCTCACCCTCACGGCGCAGCACATCAGTCCGCAGCCGATCAATATCCTTCACTCCCGAATGGCCCGAAATAATGGAAAGCATGCGCTCTATCACCTGCTCCTTGGTTTCAAGTTCAAGGTTCAGCGCAATGTATTTTTCAGAAAGGATGCTCTCGATTTTCATTATGTCACAAGGTGATGCTGTTAAAACACCCAGGTAGCCGAAAAGTGCCACCGTAGCAGGAAAGAAGGCATAATATAAAAATTCAATCGCCAACCTCTAAACACCCAAACAGCATGATTTCAACAGAATTTCTCATCCCGGCATAAGGATTCCGAGCACCGCCCAACGCAGTTATCGAAGCCCTATCGAAGGTTTTACCGTGTCAAAAGGTAAAGGAACGGTGCGACGAACATCACAGTATCAAACCGATCCAACACCCCCCCATGCCCGGGAATAAGCGCAGAGGCATCCTTCACCCCCGCATCGCGTTTGAACATGGACTCAATAAGATCGCCAGCAGGGCTGAAGAGGCCAATAAGAAGGCCTGCAAGAAGAACCATTGATTGTGAAACAGCAGGCACAACGGAAGAAAAGGCGAAAGCCGCGGCAATGCTCCCCACCGCCCCGAAAAAGAACCCCTCCCAGGTTTTGTTCGGGCTGTGACGATCGAACAGCTTGCGCTTAACCACCTTTCCCCCAGTTAGGCTCCCCCCGAAGTATGCGGAAATATCCGTCGACCAAATGCAGATGAACATGAGCAGCACCCAGGCTTCACCATCACCGTTCATCGGCTCCATGCGCAAGCGCATAAGGGAACCGAAGGCAAGGTTCACATAGAGGAACCCGGCAAGAGCTGAACCGAGGTTGAGGAGCGGAGAGCCCTCCCGGACGAACAGCTCAAGCAGAAACAGCACCATCACCACCGCGAGCAACACCACCCAAAGCTCCACAAACCCGAAATAGAAATCCGCCTGCACAACAAATGTTGCGAGCAGCATAATCCAGAGAGCTGGAGGGTTGGCCTTGTGCGAAGCTAGACGATGAAACTCAAACGAAGCAAGCAGTGCAAGTAGCAAGAAAAACGAAAAAAACCATACACCGCCCGCCTGAATCAACCAAAGCAGAAGGGGAATGCCCACAACAGCCACCAGTACCCGCTGCAGGAGATTGACGCTCAGAAGTTTACCCATAAAAATCCGTTACGCAGCCGAAGCAATGGAGGAAAAACGACGCATCACAAGCATGAACAACAACAGAGAAAGAGGCACAGCTACCCACCACCACACCATACCAAGCAGGATTTCAGGTTCAGGGCCCATCGCCGCAGCACCCCCACCCAGAGCAAGCAGCAGAAGAGCCGCAAAGTTGTTCACAAAATGAACCGACACCGGAACCGCAAGGTTGCCGGACTTGATATAAATATAGCCAATATACCACCCAAGCAAAGCAAGCGGCACCAGATTAGCCGCACTCAAATGGAAAAAGGCGAACATGGTGCCAGTCAGAAGCACAGCAGCAGAAGAACGCATTGAAGCGGCATAGTTCCCCTGCACATACCCCCGGAACAGCAGTTCCTCACTCACCGCCGGCACCAGCGCCAGCACACCCGCCACCACCAGAAACTCCTGCAGCGAACCCGCATAAGCCAGCTCCGAAAGAAACGCGTCCATCACCACCCGCTGCCGCACCACCTCCGCACCCGCCTCACCAAGCGCCGGCCAGAGAAAAAGGTTCTGTAATCCAGCTATCGTATAGAGTAGCGGCTGCAGCATGAACACCCCAGCTACCGCAAGCCCGACCAGCCTGAAATCAACACGCCCCCCAACCCCAAGGAACCCGAAAATCGCGCGCGACAGCAGCCGCCGACGCACATGCCAAGCAGCCAGCACCAGCACCGGCAACGCCAGCACCAGAAGCTGCCCCGCGGCCTGCACCGCCCGAAGCTCGCCAAGCATGACACCTATTCCAGCCCCTTCAGGCAACGACGCGCCTCCCGCAAGGGAAAACAGCAACGCCCCCGCAACAGGATACAGCACCATGACCCCAAGAAGAAACAGGGTAGTGAAAAGAAACGAAGGCCGACGCACGGCAACAGAATCCATCATTCGCATTCGAACCTCGTCAGATTTTTAGCAGCCGCCATCAGTTTTTCATTCGGCGCAGCAGTAACCCTTTTGGTCTTACATCCCGCCATGAAGTGATATTGCAAATAAACTACAACTTGTAAACCAATACATCACCATGCAAAACCCCCTCTTTTCATTACCTTGGTACATCAATCAGGCAAGCACCATATAGCCAACCCTCATCAACCCAATGCAACCGCAGCCGCATGAATATCCTCTTCATGAACTCCGCCCGGGAGTGGGGCGGCACGGAAAAATGGACCCGGATGGCCGCCGAAGCTCTCGGTGAAAGCCACAACACCATACTGGTCTACCGGAAGGATGTGGTAGGGAGTAACTTCACCATAACAAAATACCGCCTTCCATGCCTCAGTGAAGCGGACCTCTACACCCTCTGGCAGCTCATCCGTATTATTAATACGGAGAAGGTTGAGGCCATCATCCCCACCAAACGCAAAGATTATTTTCTCGCCGGAATTGCCGGAAAGCTCACAGGAACCCCTGTCATCCTCCGCCTCGGAGCTGACCGCCAGCTTCGGGACCCATGGCAGCGCCTCACATACCACACCCTCACAAGCGGCATCATCGTCAACGCCGAAAAGATAAAAAAAACCCTGCTCCAGACCGGCTACATCCCCGAAAGCAAAATCAGGGTCATCTACAACGGCCTCGACACCACGGAAATCGACAAAAAAACAATCACAAAGCAGGAAAAGCCATTCCCCTTCACCCTTACAGCCCTCGGTCGCCTCACCATCAACAAAGGGTTCGACTTCCTCATCCGCTCCTTCGCCCGGTTCCTGCATGAGAACCCCGAAGCTGACGCCGGCCTCGTCATCATGGGAGAAGGTGCCGACCGAACAGCCTTCGAAGAACTCGCCAACCAACTCGGCATACAGAACAGGGTCCGCTTCCCCGGCTTCCTCCAGAACCCCTACCCCACGCTCCAGGCAAGCGACCTGTTCGTCATGGCCTCCACCAATGAAGGGCTCTCCAACGCCCTCCTTGAAGCAATGTACCTCGGCTGCGCACCCGTCAGCACCTACGCCGGAGGAGTCAGGGAAGTCATCACCAACAAAGAAAATGGCTATCTTCTCAGCCACGGCGACGAAGCCCGCCTCGCCGCCATCCTCAGCGAACTCTACAGGAACAAACCCACAAGAGCTGCAATCGCCAAAGCAGCACAAGAGACAGTCATCCGCCAGTTCAGCATCCCCCGCATGGCTAAAGAGATCGCAAAATTCTGCCAGGACACCACCCAAAGCACAGAAAACACCGAAACATAAAATGTTTGTAACTTTCAAAAAATGAAAGTATCTGACATGATCCGACGCCTGACACACCAACCGTTCGGCACAGTCAGGATTATGAATGGAATTATGAATTTGTCAGGAGATATACCAATACGACAACTAAAGAGCCACCGTAACCCGACCTACCGCAAATAGCGTAGCAGAGCAGCAGCGAGAGGACTTGCGGGATAGAGGTCGGAAAGATCACGCACAAAAGTATTCCACTTGCGAAGAATGACACTGCGACCCAACCGCTTCACATAGCAGGCCACCGGAAGGAACTGATTGTTGCTCACCCCGTCAATCAGAATGAAAGTACAGTTCCCCGCATCCCCGCGACTGCAAACCATGTTCTCAGGTTTGAGTTCACGCACAAGGATAGCATGCTTCAGCAGATACTTCTTCAGCTCAATGAGGGATTCAGCCATTTCAGCAACATCGCATTCATGCTCAGCTCCGCTCACCAGATAATAGTGGAGCGTCCTGGAAACCGATCCGTCTGCATCAAGCGGCATATCAAACACTGCGCCTAGTCCCTGATCAGTCTCCACATCCCCATGATAACGGGCAAGATTATCCCACGAAATACCCCGTTTCTGCAGCCGCCTGTAACGACGGAGCTCTTCATCCGTAACCCCGCGATCCGAACGCCACTCAACTTTCACGCACTTTCCCTCATCGTCAGGATGACGGTAACAGACGCGCGAAGAGCCCTTGCCAACGAGAAGCGAACGATTGAGACGGATAACGCCCATACAGCACGGATTTATTGAAAGGCGGATGAAAGAATTCACGAAAATGTAACAATTCCTCAACAAAGGCGCAACAAAGCGAACAGCACAACGCACATGCCGAACCAGCAGGAAACCGCTGGCTATTTTCTTACCTTGAACAACAGAACCGTTACGGTACCACAACAGCTCTTCGCCCCAACCGCATGAACATCCTCTTCCTGAACTCCGCCAAACGAGGCTGGGGTGGCAATGAAAAATGGACCCGGATGGCCACCATCGCGCTGTCACAAAAAAACAGGGTCTTTTTTGCTTACCGTGATCACCTGATAGGCGAACGCTTTCCAGTACAAAAATTCAGACTCCCGTTTCTGGCCGAGATTGACCCGATTACCATTGCAAAACTGATGGCAATTATACGAAAGGAAAAAATTGATATCCTCGTCCCAACAAAACGGAAAGACTATGTGCTGGCCGGCATTGCCGCAAAACTAGGCGGTGCATCAAGCATTATGAGGCTTGGCATTGACCGGCCGATAAAAAACACATTCGTCCATAGGCTTGTCTACGACTGGCTGACCGACGGAATCATCGTCAATGCTGAAAAAATCAGGAACACCCTGCTGCAGGCACCATGGCTCCCCACCAAGAAGGTTCGAGTCATATACAACGGTCTCGACAGGGAAGAGCTTGACAATGGAGCCCGGCAGCCTTGGCCGAAACCCTTTCCCTTTACCCTGTCGGCAGTTGGCAGCCTCACACCAAGAAAAGGGTATGACTACCTGATCCGCTCCTTTGCAACATTCCTCTCACAGGCGCCCAACGCTGAAGCAGGCCTTGTCATTGCCGGCGATGGCCTTGAACGCCACCCATTGGAATCACTTGCCCGAAAACTCGGCATCGCCGATCGGGTTCGTTTTGAAGGATTTCAGGTGAACCCTTACCCAATAATGAAAGGCAGCGATGTGTTTGTTTCCGCATCACAGTCCGAAGGTCTCTCGAACGCCTTGATAGAAAGTATGTACCTTGGATGCGTCCCCGTCAGCACCCGTTCAGGAGGAGCCGATGAAATTATCCGCAATGGCGAAAATGGCATTCTCCTGAACTATGGAGACGAAAGCCAAATGGCAGCAGCCATCATGCAACTCTACCGAAATCCCGATCTCAGGGAAACGCTTGCTCTACAGGCAGAAAAAAACGCCCGAGAGCAGTTCTCCATGGCAGAAATGGAACGAAGTCTCATCGAGTTCTTCACCGACACCCTAAGCAACAAGAAATGAACATCCTCTTCATAAACTCCATCGGGAAAAACAAATTCGGCGGCGGCGAAAAATGGATGGTAAACGCTGCAAAGGGACTTACCGAAAGGGGCCACCAGATAACCCTTGCCAGCAAAAAAGACTCCAAAATCCTCCGCTACGCAAAAGACAACGGCGTCAAAACGGAAGTGATCAACATCCGCGGCGACTTCAGCCCCCTCGCCACCCTGAAAATCGCCTCCTGGCTCAAACAGCACCAGACCGACATTCTCATCTGCAACCTCAACAAGGATGTCCGCGTCGCAGGCCTCGCCGCCCGCATTGCCGAAACGCCAGTCGTTCTCGCCCGCCACGGCATGCTCCTCTGCAGCCGAAAATGGAAACACAAACTCACCCTCACCAACCTCACCGACGGCATCATCACCAACAGCCTCACCATCAAAGAGACATACGGCGAATACGGCTGGTTCAGCAAAAACTTCGTCAAGGTCATCTACAACGGCCTCGTCATCCCGGAAAAGGTTGAGCCGTTTGACTTCAGCAAGCGCTTCCCCGGAAAGAAAATTATTTACAGCGCCGGCCGCCTCTCCGAACAGAAAGGGTTCGCCTACCTCATTGAAGCAGCCGCCATACTCAAAAAGAGCCGCAATGACCTTGTCTTCGCCATTTCAGGCGAAGGAAAGCTCGAAGAAGAACTCAAAACACAAATCAAAGCTGCTGGCCTTGAGGACTCATTCGTCCTGCTCGGCTTCACCGCAAACATCTTCCCCTACCTCAAAGGGTGCGACCTCTTCGTCCTCGCCTCCCTCTTTGAAGGCATGCCGAATGTTGTGATGGAAGCGATGGGAATGAAAAAACCGGTCATCACCACCGATGTCAACGGTGCCCGCGAACTTATGGGGGGCGGCACCAAAAACAAGACGGGCATGATCATCCCGCCACGGGACCCAAAGGCCATTGCCGACGCCATCAGTGAACTCATCGACAGCCCCGAAACCCTGCAAGCTTACGGCCAGGCCGGCTACGAAAGGGTCAACAGCGAGTTCACCATGACCGCCATGACCGACAACCTCGAAAAGCACCTCCAGCAGAAACTCCGCGAGAAATCCATACAGTGATGAACACAGCACCAGCCAGCGCAATACCCAAAAAGAAAAAGAAGCGACAGCTACGCCAGGCATTTGCCCGAACCCTGCAGCGCCTCACGCCCAAGCGGGCAGGCAACACCCCATTCACTGGCAACCTCAACACCATTGCCATCCTCGCCCAGGAAAAGCTCGGCGACTCGGTACTCCTCACCCCACTCATCCGAACCCTCAAAAAAACCTTCCCTAAGCTCGAAATCCACATCATCGCCTTCAGCCGTGCAAGCGCAGAGTTCTTCCAAAGCGACCCCGATATCACCGCCGTTCACATGGCAAAAAAGGAACCCCGTACCTACCAAAAAGAGGTCCTCTCCAAGCAGTTCGATGTCCTCTTCAACACCAAGGACCATCCCTCCACCCACTTCCTCCTCCAGTCGGTGCTCATCAAGGCCCGCTGGAAGGTTGGCCATGCAAATAATTTCCATACCGGCCTCTTCGACCAGCTCATACAGCTCGACCACAACACCCACATGGCGCTAAAAAACTGCGCCATCCTCCCCCTGCTCGCAGTCAAGGCAACGGAAAAAGAGTGCCGTCCCTCCCTCGCCCCCTCCCCGCTCCCAATGGAAATGCAGATCTTTCTCCGCCAGATTGAAAATAAGCACCCAACAGGCATCAACATCAGCGCCGGAGAAGCGAACCGCTCCTGGCCCAAAGAAAAATGGAAAGCACTCGTTGACCTCTTTCCAGAGGAACGCTTCGTCGTCCTCTGTGGCCCCAATGAACTCATTGAAAAGAAAAACCTCGAACGAATCTGCCCGACCGTCATCCCCTCGCCTGCCACCAGGAACCTCTACGAAGCAAGCCTCATCGTCGCCAAACTAAAACTGCTCGTCACCCCCGATACATCCCTCATCCACATCGCCTCCGCTGCCGGCACCCCCGTAGTCGGCCTTTACCGTGAAGCCCCGCAAGACATCTCCCGCTTTGGCCCCTTCCTCATCCCGAGTGAACTGGTCATCTCCCCCACCGGAGAAGTTAGCGACATAGCGCCCAACAGCGTCAAAAAAGCCATGGAGAAACTGCTCCCAAGAGAACTCCCCGCATCTTGGGAAACAAGCGTATAATCGGCTACATTAGAGCTTAGAACCTTTTATTTCAAGCATTCAACGGCATATGCCCTTCGTCCTCACCATAACCATATCCGTTGCACTCGTCGCACTCACCATGCTGGTCAATTACCGGCTGAAGCGGCATCGCCAGAAACAGCATCGGCACGAGAACGAAGTCTGGTCCATCGGGCTCTACGAAGGCCCCGACCCGGTAACCCTTTCCCCTATGGAAGGCGTCCAAAACCCCATACTCACCGCCGACGATATTACCGATGCGCCAGCCCGCTTTGTGGCCGACCCGTTCATGGTGCAGCATGAAGGCCTATACCACCTTTTTTTCGAGTTCCTCAACACCAAAAGGGAGACTGGCGAAATCGGCCACGCCGAAAGCCGGGACCTGAAAACCTGGACCTACACCGGCACCGTCCTCAGCGAGAAGTTCCACCTTTCCTACCCCTATGTGTTCAGCCACGAAGGCGAAATGTACATGATCCCCGAATGCGCCAAGTCACAATCAATCCGCCTCTACCGCGCCACCCGCTTCCCTCTGGGCTGGGAACCCGTGACCACCATACTGAAAGGCAGCAAACGCAAGGTTCCACTCCTCGACCCGTCGGTTGTCCTTCATAACGGCACATGGTACCTTTTCAGCTACATGCGCAAGGCCAACAGTCTCCACATCCATCTGGCCAATTCCCTTAACGGACCATGGACTGAGCACCCAAAAAGCCCTGTCGTCACCGGCAGTGACCATTATGCCCGCCCCGGCGGCCGTGTTGTCAATGACGGCACAGTACTCTACCGCTACGCGCAGGACGGAGTTCCCCGTTACGGCAGCAAAGCATGGGCGTTCAGAATTACCGAACTCACGCCTGAAACCTACCGTGAAGAACAGGCCTCAACCACCCCCGTCGTCCAGCAGGGTAATGAAGCATGGAACAACCGAGGCATGCACACCGTCGACCCTCACCAGATGCAGAGCAGGCGCTGGATAGCCTTCGTTGACGGCCTTGAAAACCGGCAGGCAACTCAATTGACACAACAACAAGCACAATAGCATGAGCACCATCAACGCACAGAAATCCCCGAAAATCGCCGTCATCGGTCTCGGCTATGTTGGCCTGCCCCTCGCCGTTGAGTTCGCCAAGCACTACCCCGTCGCCGGCTTCGATATCAAGCAGCCACGAATCGACGAGCTTAACGCCTGGCGCGACTCCACCCTTGAAACAGAGGAACAGGAACTGAAAAGCTGCATCACAAGAGATAACCCGCTCCCAAAAGCAGACACCAAAGGGCTCTTCGTCACCACGAACCTGCAGGATCTTGCTGAAGCCAATATCTATATTGTCACCGTCCCAACCCCGACCGACAAAAACAACCGCCCCGATTTGACCCCACTCGTCAAGGCAAGCGAAACCGTGGGCAAAGTGCTCAAAGAGGGCGACATCGTCATCTATGAATCCACCGTCTACCCCGGTGCTACCGAAGAGGACTGTGTGCCAGTACTTGAAAAGGTCTCCGGCCTGAAAATGAACGAAGGGTTCTTCGTCGGCTACTCGCCAGAACGCATCAACCCCGGCGACAAACTCCACACCGTCACTAAAATCAAAAAAGTCACCTCCGGCTCCACACCCGAATCCGCAGCGGTTGTCAACGGACTCTACCTCTCCATTATAGAAGCCGGCACCCACCTCGCCCCCTCCATCAAAGTTGCCGAAGCCGCTAAGGTCATTGAAAACTCCCAGCGCGACATCAACATCGCCTTCGTCAACGAACTCGCCCGCATCTTCAACCGCATGGGTATCGACACCCTCGATGTGCTCGAAGCCGCCGCCACCAAGTGGAACTTCCTCCCCTTCAAACCCGGCCTTGTAGGAGGCCACTGCATTGGGGTCGACCCCTACTACCTCGCCCAGAAAGCGCAGGAGGTCGGTTACAACCCTGAAATCATCCTCGCCGGGCGGCGCCTCAACGACGACATGGGCGCCTATGTAGCCAGTGAAACGGTCAAGCTCCTCATCAGAAACGACTGCCATATCAAAAACGCAAAAGTGCTCGTACTCGGCATCACCTTCAAAGAAAACTGCCCCGACATCCGCAACAGCCGCGTGATTGACATTATCAAGGAGCTGCAGGAATACGGCTGCGCTGTTGAAATTGCCGACCCCTGGGCCTCGCCCAAAGAGGTCATGCACGAATACGGCCTGCCAATGATCCACAGCACCGAGACCATAGAGAACAACAGCTATCAGGCAGTTGTTGCGGCAGTAGGTCACAACGAGTTCAAGGCGCTCGACCCAAGGCAGTGGCTCACGAAGGACGGCATTATTTACGATGTGAAAGGCATTTACGACCGGAACATTTCAGACGGACGGCTGTAATAACGCACGGAATAGATGAGCAAACCTTCAATAGCATATATCAACAGCAACTACCGGTCAATCCTCTTCCGAGGGTTCCACTTTCTGCCGGAAAACGCTGCTGAAGGGTGGGTCTACTGGCTGCCACAATACATACTCAAGAACACCTCACTGCAGGTCTATTTTCTCACGAACAGCCACGAACTGTTCCTGCTCAACCGGAACGAAACACTGCAGAAGCTTGAGCCTGAATCTCTGGACTCCATCGACATCTTTTTTGGAAGGACTGCTGGCAGCTTCGACCCCCAAAACCGCCTCATCCAGAGCGCAAAACTGAAAATAGTTTACCCGCTCAGAAGCAATGCTCCCGAGTCATACAACGGACACAACATTATTGTGGTACATGATGACGCGTTCATCAAACCCCTTCCCGAACACGACCGCAGTTTTTTTTACTGCGACAGCACAAAAAAAAGAGAACTTCTTTCTCTATCCTGCAGCCTTCACAAAACTGAAAGGACAACTGAAGTTCGCAAAACGAATATCGAAGCGGGCACTCGGCGGAACAAAAATCATCTTCTGCGGTTCAACCAAAACCGAAAGCTACGCCGAGGAATGTTTCCGCATTCTGGACCGAAAAAAAATCGATTATGAATACCTGAAGCGGGTCTCAAAATCCGACATGGGCGACCTCTACAGAAAAACCCGGCTGACGCTCTTTTTCTCCCGCAGCGACTTCAACCCCAGAATCTTCTATGAAAGCATGGCATGTGGCACACCATGCCTCCTCTCTAAAGAGGTCAACATCGCCACCGAACTGGAACCTCTGGCATTCAGGACTTCGAACTTCATGATGAACCGAAACATCCGAAAATGCTCATTATACCCTGAAAGGGTACCACGAGTTCTTTGTGAAACAGCATTAGGACTGACAGAGGATTTCTGTTATAACAGGCTATTCAAATATGCTCTAAGTCAAGAACAATAGACACCATCAACCTCACAACAAACAGAAAAGAATCGGTGTGGTAAAAAGAACGCGCAAAAAAAAGAACACCTTCATCATCCTCTGTTCCGAATACCCACCCTTCATGGGGGGCATCGCACTCTGGGCGAAAAACCTACTGAGTACGCTGACCGAAAACGGGTACGAGGCAGTGGTGATGACGCCCATGACCCGGTTGAACAGGACAAAGGGCGCCCGTTCCACAAAACAGGTGCGTTACATCAGCGGGCACGACTGGCAGAAGCTCCACTGGCTCTACCGCCTGCCGGGGCTCTTCAAATACATGGTCACCCGAAAAGAACTGGTGCTCGTGGCCGCCACCTGGGACGACTTGCAAGTCATCCACCGCCTTAAAGCCCTCTTCGGCTTCAAAATCTACTGCGCGTCCCACGGCACCGACATCACACGGCATGTCTACCCAAAGAAAAAGAAGGTCATTGAGCGGATCAACCGAATATTCTCCTCCGTCGACCTTTTCATGCCGGTCAGTGAGTCACTCAACCGCATCGCCCGCAGCATGTACCCGAATCTCACCTGCCCAACTCTGGTGCTCGGCTGCAATGTCAAAACCGACATCTTCACCCCTGAACCCGACCCGACAAAAAAAGCAGCACTGCGGAAACAGTTCGGCATCGAGCCAACATCGAAGCTCCTCATCACCGTCGGCAGAATGATGGCTGTCAAAGGGTTCCGCCATGTCATTATGGCCCTGCCCGAGCTCAAAAAAACCTTCCCTGATATCCGATTCATGATTGTGGCCGACAAAGCCGAACCCGAAATCCTCCTCATCGACCGTCTCATTCAAGAACTGCATCTTGAAGGTCATATCATCATCCAACCCCCCGTAAGCAACACCGACCTCCCAAAACTCCTGCAGTCGGCAGACCTCTTCGTGCTCACCTCCGAACCGGTCTACTGCCCATTCTACCAGGAAGAGGGACTGCCAAGGGTAATCCCGGAAGCCAGCGCCTGCGGACTGCCAGTCGTGGTTAGCACCACGGGAGGACTGCCCGAAGGAGTCGTCAACGGCGAAACCGGATACACTGTACCGAACGGAGACCAGCAAAGCCTGAAAGCCGCCATCACCACCCTACTAAGCAATCCGGAAAAAGCCGCTAACATGGGCAGAAAAGGCCGTGAACATGTACTCAAGCATTTCTCATACGAGGCCATGGCCACCAGAATCCTCTCAATTGCAGAACAGGGGCGATGAGAGATGCAGACCCCGAAAGTCACAGTCCTCATGCCCGTCCACAACGGACAGCAGCACCTCCGGGAAGCCATTGAGAGCATCCTGAAACAGTCGTTCACAGACTTCGAGTTCCTCATCATCGACGACGGCTCAACCGACGGAAGCACAGCAATCGTCAAAACCTACAATGAACCAAGAATCCGCCTGATCGCCAACACGGAGAACCAGGGCACCGTCCATGTACTCAATCAGGGAATACAGGAAGCCAAGGGGGAGTATATCGCCCGCATGGACGCTGATGACATCAGCCTCCCACAGCGCCTTGAAAAACAGGTACGGTTCATGGACAGTCGTCCGGATATCGGCATCTCCGGCGCCGGCATGCGCCTCATAAAAAAGGGCAAGCTCAAAAACACCCGTACACAGCCAGAACAGGACAAAGAGCTCAAAATAACCCTCCTCTTCAACACCTGTTTCTTCCACCCCACGGTCATCATCCGAACAGCGCTCGCAAAAAAACACCCCTACCCGGACAATCTTGTCTACACTCAGGACTACAACTACTGGACAAAGCTGGCACCCCTTACCCGTTTCGCCAACCTCAAGGAAACATTGCTATATTTCAGGGAGCATGAAGGGCAGTTGAGCACAAGGAAAGCGGATCTCCAGATCACCAATGCGCGGAACATACGGGAAGCCTATCTGCGCCGACTGAGAGACTCCATTACCCCCGAAGAACTGGAAATCCACCACCAGATAGCTGAAAACCGGAAAGAGATCGACCTCAAAAAAGCAGAAAGCTGGCTCGTAAAACTGGAAGAAAGCAACGCCGCAAAGACTATCTTTGATCTCGACGCATGCAAGAGAGAGATATCCCGAAAATGGTGGCTCACCTGCCGCAAAAACACGATCTATGGACGAAATGTATTAGCGGTTTACCGATCATCGCCACTTGCCCTTCAGTACCGGCCGGAGACCATAAAATACCTGAAGTTCGCACTCAGAAGTGTACTCGGCCGAAACAGCGACGCAACAAACTGAACAGCAAAAGTATTGAAACTGCAAGACACCCCACAATACCTTAAAACCAGTCTGGAGTCCCTGTTCTGGCCGCCTCATTCAAAACTCTTTATCAAAGGCGATCATGCCAACTGGAGCCTGTACTGGGATGCCGTGGAACTCACCACCATCTGCCGGCAGCTTGGCATACCCGTAATTAACAGCAAATACAGACGACTCATGAAGAACCAGTGTTTCTTCAACATGAGCCGCTATGAGTTCCTTGAAAACTGGGAAAAACCCGACTGCCGCATAGCATTTCCATACTACCATGGGAACCCGGCACATGACGAGGGATCGCGAAAGATGCTCCAGACCATCAGCCAGCATCACAATGACATCGATCGCATACAGGTGAGCTGCCGATTCATGGAAGAGGTTATTCTAAACACCGGCATTGCACGCGAAAAAGTGTTTCTCATCCCCATTGGCATCAACAGGAACTACTTCACACCCACAACCCCATCACTGAAAGCCGAAGTCAGAAAAGAGCTCGGCATCCCGCAGCAGGCGGTCGTCATCGGCTCCTTCCAGAAAGACGGTAACGGTTGGCAGGAAGGTCTTGAACCCAAACTGATTAAAGGTCCCGACATCTTCCTCAAAACGCTATCAATACTGACAGCAGATATTCCGGAGCTCTTCGTTCTTCTCACCGGTCCGGCCAGAGGCTATGTAAAAAAGGGGCTTGATGCCATGCAGATCCCCTATACGCACAGACTCCTGAACGACTACACTGAAATCAGCAGATATTATAACGCCCTTGATGCCTACATTATCTCGTCCAGGGACGAAGGCGGCCCAAAGGCCGTCCTTGAAGCAATGGCAAGCGGGATCCCGCTCATCAGCACCAAGGTCGGGCAGGCGACCGACCTCATCCGGCACGGAGAAAACGGATTTCTTGCAGAGATTGAAGACGCCGAAGCGCTAGCACACTGGACAGGAAAAATGCTTCAGGACAGCAGCCTTCGCAAAACCTGCATAAACAATGGGATTGATACTGCACTGGCCAATAACTACCAACAACAGCTACCACTCTGGAAAGAGTTCATGACCAGATTTATCGAGTAACTGCCCAACCATATGACAGAGAAAAGCAAATCAATGCGCCTTCCATCCGTCCACATTGTCTGGGAATTTACCGACAACCCTTGGGGTGGCGGCAACCAGTTCCTGAAAGCGCTCAAAAAGCAGTTCATCCAGCAAGATATATACCGTGATGACCCTGAACAGGCCGATGTCATTCTTTTCAACGGCCATCAATTCCAAAAACGCGCCCTGCAGCTCAAGCGAAAATACCCCAGCAAAATCTTCGTGCACAGGATTGATGGCCCGATGAGCCTCACAAGGGGTAAAGCAGGGGTACCAACAGATAGAAAAATCTTTTACTGCAACAATTGGATTGCAGACGGCACAATATTCCAATCCGAATGGAGCCAGAAGGAATCCGCTCGGCAGGGAAAAAAGAATACAAACCGCTTTGAAGCATGCATCATCAATGCCCCTGACCCGGATATTTTCCACCCGCCCGTTCAACGGAATGCATCCATTACTGATAGCAGAACCCAACTGATAGCAACATCATGGTCATCTAACCCTAAAAAGGGATTCGATATCTACCACTTCCTGGACTTGAATCTTGATTTCAGCCGTTACACCATGACATTCGTAGGGAATACGGACGCCCCGTTTACCAACATCACCACCATTGGCCCCCAACCATCCATCCAACTTGCCAAACTGCTCCGAACACACGACATCTTCATTGCTGCCAGTCTGGTAGAGTCCTGCTCCAACAGCTTTCTTGAAGCCCTCCACTGCGGCCTTCCGGCAGTAGCCAGAAACAACTCAAGCTATCCGGAACTGCTCAACGGCAATGGGGTTCTTTTTGAAGGAGAAAACGACATCATAGAACAGATCAACCATGTAGCAAGTCATCTCAACAAGTTCCGCGCAGAGCGGAACACCATCCATATCAATGACATTACAGACCGCTACCTGTCATTCTTTAACGAAATCATTGAACAGGCAGCAACCAGCAGATACACGCCAAAAAAGCTTTCCATCCTTACATATTACTACGCACGAGTCCTGCTAAAAAAACAGTGACAACGCGTATCACCTTCGTATCCCTGTCCTCTAAATCTTATATTGTGGCAATAAAGCCCGCAACAGCAACACCGCCAGCAGATTCATATGCACCTCACACTCTTCTTCACCCATAAAACCTCCCTTAAAGACTGGAACCGGGTGGGCATGCTGGACCGTGAAGTTGCGCTCTACCGGAAATACCAGGAAAACGGTGTAAAGGTCTCCTTCATTACCTTCGGGCACAAAGACCGGCGGCTCTATCAGGACCGGCTCCCGGGCATTGAAATCCTCTGCAATGAGAAAAAATTGCCAACTGCCCTCTACACAAAAATGATCCCGCTGCTCCATGCAGGCACGCTCCGAAAAACGGACATCATCAAATCCAACCAGACGCCCGGAGCACTGACAGCTCTAAAAAGCGCACAGCTATACAACAAGCCCATGCTTGCCCGATGTGGCTACATGCACTCCGAATTCACCCAAAACGAGCACGGAACGAACTCCCTGCTTACCCGCCAGGCGCTGGCCGATGAAGCAAAACTCTTCAGCATTGCCACAGCCATTGAGGTAACCACTCCAATGATGAAGGAGAGCATCCTCAAGCGCATTCCTTGCACTGCAGGTAAAGTCACCATCGTCCCGAACTATGTTGACACAGACATATTTGCCCCGAAAGAAACCGTAAAGGATATAGATCTGCTCTTTATCGGACGGCTGACCCCGCAAAAGAACCTGTTCGCATTACTCGATGCGCTACAGGGAGTCAAAATCAAAACGGTCATCGTCGGTAGGGGCGCACAGGAAGATGCGCTCAAAGCCAGAGCAAAAGAGCTTGAGCTGAACATTGAATGGGCGGGAAACATCCCCAACACAGAACTGCCCCGTTACCTCAATCGCTCAAAACTCTTCATTCTCCCCTCCCTCTACGAAGGGCATCCAAAAACGCTTATTGAAGCAATGGCGGCAGGCCTTCCAGTCATCGGTGCCAACTCCCCGGGCATACGGGAAATCATAACACATCTGAAAAACGGATGGCTTTCAGGCACCGACGCAGCAAGCATACGGGAATCAATTATGGAACTCTCCGCCTCCGCTGACATCAGAGCACATCTGGCAAAAAACGCAAGAGCATTTGCCCTCGCCAACTACTCTCTCGACCATATCATCGGGCAGGAGTTGAGCCTGCTTGAAAGCCTCATTTAAAACCCTCTCACCAAAGCATTGCAACATGAAGCATAAAGTCCTGATTGCCGTCGCCTTTCTTTTTTCCTGTTTGTACAGTGCTACGGGGTATACTTCCTGTATTTCAACCACCCCGGACCGCTGGGGCTAAATGACAGCGAATCCTATATCAGCCAAATCAACTTCTTCAGGGAATACCCGCTCTCAAACCCATCCGTAGCACCCAGCAACATCAACAAGATTCTCCATCCCTATCTGTTCGGCCTTCTGGCTTATCTCTCAGGGATTTCAGCCGAAACCATGTTTCATCTGAATTTTTACATCGGTCTCTGCCTGATGGGGATAACACTCACGGTATTTTTCAAAAACATTAATCCCTCACCCCTCTTTATCAGCACAGCTTTCGCGCTACTGGCCTTCTACGAAGGGAACGGGGCTTATCATGGATTCTTCTGGGTGGTTCCCAGTTTTTATGCAATTATGCCTTTCCTGCTGACAGCCATTGCCCTGTTCTTTTCAAAACATCACTACCTATATGGCATCCCACTCATCATCCTTCTGACACTAACCCATTCAACAGGCATCTATCTTGCCGCACTTCTGGTGGCAGCCGTGTTGCTTCATGAAACCCTGTTCAAAGGAAACATTAAAGGTCTTATAAAAACAGGGATTTTCCTCTTGAGCGCACTTGGCATCTTCTATCTGGCAGAATATTTATACAGCATTCACCTGCTTTCAGCGTCCTTCACATCTTCCTTCAATTCATACCAGAAAACCCCTATTGAGCAATTGATCCCAGGAGTTGCGAAAAATGATATTCTGGAAACCATACAACGCTACGATTTCACGAAATACTTTTTTGGCATCTATACTGGCATATGGGGCTTACCATGCCTTCAAAGACAAGCGTTTTCCTCTTCTGGCCCTATTCATCGTTTCACTGCTCGGCCAATTAGTCATGTCAACAATAGCAAACTACAGCTACCGGTTCTTTTATCCTCTTGAACTGTTGACATGGGTCGTCATTGCCTATGGCATAAGCCAACTGATTGCAGAATTATTCACCACTGTTAAACCCAACAACGCCCGAAAAACACGAGCCATTGCCAAAAGATCCGGACAATGGCTCCTGCTGGGACTTGCAGGCCTGTTCATGTACAATGCCGTACACCAGAAAGCAGACCACAACTACTATTTCAAATTCTACAATCCAGTCTTCATGGAATCCGATGCCATGATGAACTACCTGCAAAGCACACCCAAACAAGCAACCTGCCGTCTATACCAGTATGACGGGAATATCCTCGGGGCTAAAAAAAGCCGGATTCGAGCCCGACTTCGCATTCTCCCCCTCAGGAGCAACCATCGCTGCCGCGCCTAGAAACTGGATAGTCATAGGGGAGAGCCTACGATTATATGATGAAAAAAACCGCTCAAACGGTGGTTTCCGGGCAGTCCTACCCTCCCATAACGCCCTGAAGCTAAAAACCCCGGCATTACAGCCAGGGCGATACAGAGTTGCGCTCAGCGACACGGAACTGCCTAGCACAGAACATCTCCAGCTTATCGCGGGAGGCAAAACACTCTCCGGCTGGCAACAATCAACCTATCAGGCACGGTTCCCGGAAGAAAACCAGTTCCCTCCCATCCTCATGCCCTGGCACTGGTTCCCCGATAAGCCTTGGCCCCTCTACAAACGGCCTATGCGGAAAAACAACATCGTACGGGAAAGCACAACCCACAGCATCTCGTTTGAACTCACGGAGCCCACCGACGCGCTGGAAATTCAAAACAACGGGGAAACGCTCTATCTGGCGGGGATGATTACCATAACCAATCTCGACACGAAAGAGGAAAAGGTGATCGACTTCTACTGGGGGGATGAAAACATTCTGAAAAACGATATCAACCTTTCACACAAGGACAAAACCTACCCGCTTCTCTGGACGGACCCGCATGGAAGACCAGGAAGAAAATACCTGTTCACGCTTGAGAAGAACTTCGGGGATGTAAAAGCATTTGCCTACTACAAAAAAGCTTCGGAATGATAAATCACAAAAACTGATTCAGCCTTACCGGCAAGGCTGAATCAGTGAACTGATGCTAGAAAATGTTCAGTAAAAGCTATCCAGTCGTCAGCAAGAAACCGGCCTTCCTTTTTTTTATACTGATTTCTCGACTTTGGAGTCCCACGCCCCAGATGCAAAAAAATAACCTCGCGTCGATCATCAAAGGAGCGAACAATAGGCTTATCAAACAGGCTTCCGGATTCCATCCAGTCTAGAAGCTCCGGACTATTGTGAGTGTTGGGGCAACAGTATACTGCATACCCGTTTTTTTTAAAAACATATGACACGGCATCTCCAACATCATACTCCGGAAGTTCTTGGCTAAGACGGTTCTTTATGTTGGGCAACATCGATACCTGCAATTTCCGAAACAGCTGGAAATCATACAACAACCCGCTTACATGAAGAGCATGAATACGAATATTGTCACACAGACAGCCTACAGCTCGCACCGAGTCATCCATTTTAGCACACAAATGCTCTAACCATCCCAACTTAGTAACAAGCGTATCCGAATGCATAGTAAAAACGAGCCCTGTACCGGGATTGATGAGTTGCATACCAATCTCAAGCGCTATCGCGTTCGCATAAGACCCATCAACACCTTGACTAGGGATCTGTGTTTGCCCTAACCACCCAAGAAGACCTTTCTTTCTGAATAAAGGCGCCCGTGGGTTCACAGGTTCCCTCATGTTACGGACAACATTGATCCCTCCAATTTTGAGCAACTTGCTAAAATACTCTTCTGGAGAGTTATTATCTATAACCCATATTTCATGCTCACATTGCGTGAATGTCTTGACGCTTTCAATGCAAGCCATAGCAATATGAACAGCAGCATCCGACATGAGGAAGGTTGGAATGAGAATTTTCACCGAACCAGCAACATTTTGCGTTGCTTTGTGTACCTCAACGGGATACTCTTTTCCATCAATAATTAACCGCATAACACATAAAGCTAAGTTATTTTCGTATTTCATGTAAAAAAGGCTTGTTTGGCCTCAAAACAACCTCAATTCCGTAACACGGGATGACATAGCAAAGATTCTCCTCATAGTACTCTTGAAGCCATTTGGAGCTATTTATTAGCTTGCCAAATTTCTTCCTGAACTTATTCCTATACTTCCAAGGCGATTTAAATACCAACTTTATACTTTCGGTAACGAAACTGTTATCGTTGTAGAATTGTGGGACCTTGCGATTGAATCCATAGTTGGATTTGGAGAAATACTCGAAGGAGTATAGACCAAAAAAACGCTTATGGGTATAATCGGAATAGTGGTAGGGGTTGGAAAAATGCGGAACAAAGAGATGTTTTTTCCCGGTTGGTTTCAATACTCGCCACATTTCTTGCATCAATAAGTCGAGGTTGTCAATGTGCTCCAGAAAGCTACTTGAATGGATAGCATCTACAGAGTAGTCTGGCAAAAAAGACAAGCCTTCTTCCAGATTTGCTACTATATCTACCCCAGGAAGATTTAGGTGGTCAATGCTGATTCGGCCGTCTTTTTTCCCTGCCGCCCCCAACTCTAGAATAATCGGAGCCTCATTGGCCAATAATGCGTCAAGGTCAACATTAATGATAGGGAGCATTTTAATGTGTTTTTGTTTTAAGACTTGAGTGTCAGCCGATTTATCTTCATGAGATAGCCGCCCAACTTAAAGATCAGGAATTGGATGCTCGGTATTTCAGACGACCAAAATCTATTCCATTTTATGGATCTAACTTTTCCTTCGAGGAGAACTGGATCTCATAATACATCTTGTAGAGTCCGTCTTTCTTCAGCAGCTCTTCATGCGTCCCTGACTCTGCCACACGCCCCTTGTCCATCACAATGATCCTGTCGGCGTTCTTGACAGTTGACAGCCTGTGGGCAACCACCAGCGCCGTCCTGTCGGAAAGTGCATTATCAATGGCATCCTGCACCACATGCTCCGACTCATTGTCGAGGGCGCTGGTCGCTTCATCAAATATCAGAAGTTCAGGGTTCCGCACCATGGCCCGCGCAATGGCAAGCCGCTGGCGCTGCCCGCCTGAAAGCTGCATGCCCCTGTCTCCCACAACGGTATCATACCCATCAGGCTTCTCTGCAATAAACGAGTGGGCATTGGCCAGCTTTGCAGCCGCTATAACCTGCTCATGCACCACTCCACCCTCAACGCCATAAGCAATGTTCTGCTCGATGGTATCGTTGAACAGAATCACCTCCTGACTCACCACCCCGATCATGCTCCGGAGCTGTTTGTAATCGAACTCACGAATATCGATCCCGTCAATGGTAATGCGCCCCGAATCAACATCGTAAAAACGCAGGAGCAGGTCAACAGCAGTCGATTTGCCAGAGCCCGACTGCCCTACAAGCGCAACCATCTCCCCCTTCTTGATTTCAAAAGAGACCCGGTCAAGCACTCTGGCAGCACCCTCTTCCTGACGATAGGCAAACGACACATCCTCAAAACGGATTGCATCTGAAAATTCGGTAATAAGCCGGGCTCCATTCACCACCAACGGCTCAGCATCAATCAACTCAAACAGCCGTTCAGCTGAAGCCATGCCGCTCTGAATGCTCGTATTGGCCTCGCCAAGCATCTTCAGCGGTCCCATCGCCGAATAAAGGCTGAACGCAAACACAATCAATTCATTGGCCGTCATGTTGCCCTCAAACACCTGCAACCCGCCGAACCAGAGCACCATGGCAACGGCCGATACCAGCAGTGTTTCATTCAGGGGAGAGATAATGTTCTTCAGCCGGTAAACCTGCAAATCAAGACGACGGAACTCATTGGTAAAGCTCTTGAACCGCTCCACCTCCACATTCTCGAACCCGGTGGATTTGATCACCTTAATGCCATTGAACTTCTCCTGCAGCACTGAGTTCATGTCCCCCATCTTCTGGCGGATGATCTTAGACAGAGCCTTCACGCGTTTGCCAATCACCTGGATCACAAAAAAGATGATCAGCGACACCCCGAAAGCAAACAGCGTCAGCTTCCAGCTCAGCACAAACAGAATGCCCACATACACGAAAATGGTAAACGGGTTCTGAACAAAGTTGATGAAAGTAGAACTGATGGAGCCCTGCACCACGCCCACATCGCCATACACATTGTTCATCAACCCGCCAACCCTCTGCTTGTTGAAATAGTCCAAATGCATCTCAATGATGGTGTGGAACACATCATCCCTAAGCGTCTTTGTCGCCTTTGTCTGGATGCGAAAAATGATCTGCTTGTTGATGTAGAGAAACAGGTTCTTGAGGGCAAAGGACGCAATAAGAAACATGCAGATGTTCAGAAGCATCTGCTGCTTCGTATCGGCCTGGAACAGCTGCTGGAACTTCACGGTCACCTGCTCCTGCAAGGCCTTCGTATCAATCAAGCTGCTCTTTGAACCAAGCGACTTGGGACTCAACGACATCCCTCCGCTTGGCGCGGCAGCAGCACTGTCCACCGATGCAGGGCCAGGAACAACCGGAGCGCTCACCGTTTTATCGGCTGTGAAGATGGCGTTAAGGAGGGGAAGGACGGAATAAATCGACACCACGCTGAAGAGCGAGGTCAAAAGGCTCACAAACACAACCAGCACTATCTTTCCCTTCGAAGGGGCCAGATAGCTCAATACCCGTAAAATCAACTTCATAGGAGGCAATCAACGCTTATGACAACATAAAACACCAGAGAAACAAAGTACAAGTTCACCGCCGAATAACCAACCGAAACAAAAAAGGCTCCATGAGCAAAAACACCGCCCATGGAGCCTCAACGCCAACATATTTGCCATCACCTTCACCCCCGCACAAGGCCGCTCTCAAGCATCATCCACCCCGCTGCGCTTCCAGCGATTGTGGAGCCAGAACCACTCCTCGGGGTACCGGTACACATACTCTTCAAGGGCTTTCGTGTATCGGCGGGCAAGTTCCTCAACATCCTCTTTTGCCGTGGTAAGCCCTTCAGTAGGAATCTCTTTCATTTCAACCGTATATCGGCCGTTGCCCGTACGGCGGTTCATGCCAACGAACAGAGGAACCTGTGTTTTGAGAGCAAGAAACGCTGGACCAAGAAACACCGAGGCGCTTCTACCAAGAAAGGGAGCGAAAAAGCCTTCATCAGGATCGGACTGGTCGGCAAGTATCGCAAGAATACCCCCCGCCTTCAGGGTTTTGAAGCCTTCACGAAGAGCTTGGCGCTTATAGACCATACGGTTACCCCTGAGGCTGCGCCACTCATTGATCTGCCGGTCAATATCGCGGTTGCGCAGACGCTTCACTACAATGGTCATTGGCGCAATGAGCAGCCCCACGCAGAGACCCAGCAACTCCCAGTTCCCAAAATGGGCAGACACAAGCACAGCGCCCTTTCCCCTGTCACGAGTGCGCTTGAGGAAATTGCCCACATCTATAGTAACAAGCCGCATCACATCCTCCTTGCTTCTGACAAGGGGGATGCGGAGCACCTCAATAAAGTTTTCCGCCTGGTTGCGGTACACCCGCCGAGCGGAGCGAACAATCTCTCTTTGGGACTTTTCAGGGAAGGTAGCAGAAAGGTTTCGGGTAACCAGGGCACGGCGTATGCGGAGAACACTAAAAGCGAAGTCGCCGATAAGATGCGCAACTATAGCCGAATGAGGGCGCGAAATCCCCCTAACCAACAACCCCAGCAACATGAACGCCCAATACGCAGCCCGGTGGGTCAATTGTTTGAAGGTTTTCTTTCTGGAACTCATAGAAACGACACCTGCATGGTACAACAAAGCGGTTTCAAGAAAATAGGCATTACGCACTACGATGCAAATGGGAACCCTACTATAGTCCTCCCCATTCACAGGGCGGCTATCGAGAGAAAATAAGTTTGTTTATGCTGCCTCCGGGGTCTGGCGTTTTGCTGCATGATAGACTGTGGCAGGAACCTCTCCCTGAAGAGACTTGTGGCGCCTTACCGTGTTGTAATCAGTAAACCAGTTCTTCAGCCCTCTGTATAGCTCAAGACCGTCAACTGGCGGATTGATGTAAATGTACTCATATTTAACGCTTCGCCATAACCGCTCAATGAAAATGTTGTCGATTGCTCTGCCTTTACCATCCATTGATAGTTGGCTGCCGACGTCTTGGGTAACCGCAGTCGTAAACGCTTCGCTGGTGAACTGAGCGCCTTGGTCGGTATTGATTGATGTCTGGGGCGCCGTGCATCCGCACGGCTTCCCGGAACACTTCTGCACACCACTCGGCGTCCATTGTGTTGGAAACAGACCAATTGAGCACATGACGACTTTTGAGATCAATGATGGCCATGAGATACAGAAAGCCTTGAGCCATCGGTACATAAGTAATGTCAGTGGCCCAGACATAATTGTTGTGGGTGACTTTCAGGTTCTTCAGCAAGTACGGGTAGACTGTATGACCCGGCGCCGGTTTTGATGTGTTTGGCTTAGGACCAATAGCCTCAAGCCCCCTTAGCCGACAAAGCCGCCTGACTCGCTTGATGTTGACCTTGTAGCCGTTGTCCTTGTTCAGCCATTCCCACATGCGATAAACGCCGTAATAGGGTTTGTTGAGATACTGTTCATCAAGGAGCCGCATGAGTTCACGGTTCAGCTTTGATCGATGAATCGTGAGCAGGTCACACTGTCGGGTCAGGCTGAGATCCGAATGCTCTTTCTCTATCATGGCGCGTTGTTCTGACAGGGTTTTGCTCACTGCAGTTTTTTTTGAGCCAATCGACTTCGACTTTCAGCTGACCGATGGTTGTAAACAACTGCTCTTTTTCCTGCGCAATATCCTGCTCACTGTGCCACATCTTTTCGCCTTTGCTAAAAACATCTGAGGCATTGTCGAGAAACTCGCGTTTCCACATTGTGACTTGGTTGGGACGAAGCTCATGCTTCTGTGCGATTTCTGTTAGACTCTGCCGTTCACTGAGGGCTTCGAGAACGACTTTCGTTTTGAATTCAGGGCTGAACTTTCGGCGTTTCTGTTTCATAAGGGCTGCTGGATTTGGGTTTATGCCAATTTAACCAGCCGCTCTGTTTTCGGGGAGGATTATAGTCATGAGTGTACCCAACTTTTGAGCAGGACAGGGGGTGAAACGCATTTTGCTATGGAGCATTTACAGAAAAATATGCATTATACAGTACAGTAGTTTTTGTGTTGATGATAACGATGAAGAACAGAGTGAGTTATGCTTGATTGCCGGAAAAAAGTGATGGGGCGGATGGACGCGCACGACATGGTGAAGGAGTGGCAACGCCAGGGGAAACGGGTGGTGTTTACGAACGGATGTTTCGACATTCTGCATGCGGGGCATGTGGGCTACCTCGGCGAAGCGCGCCAGCTTGGCGACAGACTGATTGTGGGGCTGAACAGCGACGATTCGGTGCGCCGGCTGAAGGGCCCTCTGCGCCCTTTGTGCAGCGAGGCTGACCGTGCTGAGGTGCTTTCGGCGCTGGAGGCGGTCGGCGCGGTGACTGTGTTTGATGAGGATACCCCCGAGGAACTGATTGGAGTGTTGCTGCCGGACATTCTTGTGAAGGGGGCCGACTGGCCGGTGGAGAAGATTGCCGGGGCGAAAGCAGTGCTGGAGCATGGCGGCAGTGTGCTGAATGTGCCACTCCTGGAAGGGCGTTCGACGAGCAGTATCATAGAAAAGGTAATTGAGGCATACGGCGGAGGGCCGCGCTGTGGAACACCTTAAAAGACACACATTACAGGTTCTTTCCGTTCTGGCAGGAATGCTTCTTGTGCTCTCCCTTGCCATGGCGGTGGTGCTCAACAGCGGCATGCTCAACCACTGGGCAAAAGAAGCTGGTATGGCTCTTTTCAACGAGAAGCTCATGGGGCGACTTGAGCTTGATCATGTGGAGCTGAAGTTCCCAAACCGGGTTACCGTCATTCAACCACGCATTTATGAAGAGGGCGAGGACAAGCCAGTGCTTATGGCACGGAAGGTATCGGCGAAACTCAACTTCCTCTCGCTTCTCCAACCCGCCGGACTGCACAGCATCCACTTCAGCGGCCTTCGGGCCGACTCACTTACCGTGCGCGCCATTCAGCGCCAGAGCGGAAAGCTGAACCTTGCTCTTGTTTTCTCGTCCCGCGACCCCGACTCCACAAAAAGCGGAGTTGAGGAATTTTCGTGCGGGCGGCTGGCGCTGCGCCGGAGCGCTGTGTCGTATACCCCATTGAAAGGAAAGATAGTGGAGGCTGAAGGGGTGAACCTGCGCATCTCTTCGTTCTCAGTGAAGAAGCGCCTCCTGAAGGGAAGCGTTGAGAAACTGTCGTTTTCCATGCCGGATGAGGGGTTTGCGTTGAAAGAGGGGGCGGGCAAAGTGTTCATTACCGACCAGAGAGCAGAGGTCATCAACCTGAAGGCGGTAAGCAGCAAAAGCAGAGCCGCGCTATCTGTGTCGCTTGACGGAATCAACCTTTTTGCGTTTGACAGCACAAAAGCTCTCTCCAGAGGAACATCGTTCGTGAACATTGAGGAGCTAGCGGTCGATGAAGCGGAACTGGCGAAGCTGATGCCTTCTCTCACACTGCCTCGGGGGCTTTATTCACTGAAGGGAAACTTGAAGGGAAACCTTGAGAAGACGGAGGTGCTTGATTTGCGCCTGTGGCACAACGACAGCCACATTGCGGCAAAGGGCGAAGTGCTGAACTTGGGAGACAGAAACGCTCTGGCCTACCGACTGCAGATTGACAGCTCCGGGGTGAGTGCTCCCTTTCTGGTAGCGCTCGGGGGGAAGGATTCCCTTGGGAAGATTACCGGGAGGATCGGAGGCGTGCGCTTCACGGGGTCGGTTGAAGGTAGCCTGAAGGGGGCGAAGGGCGCGCTTGAAATTGAGACGGGGATTGGAAGCGGCTCCCTTCAGGCAACTGTTGCCACAACGCAAAAGGGCGGCACCGCATACCATGGCACGCTTGATTTCCAGAATCTCGCGGTTGGGGAGATACTCGGAATGACTGGCATCAACAGTAGCATGCAGGGCACAAGCTCGTTTGAAGGTGAGGGAGCTGGGAAACTGAAGGCGGAGGTGCGGCTGAAGGAGTCTTTGTGGATGGAGCAACCGATAGAGAGCGGAACGGTGGCGCTGAAGCTGGCGGGGAAGCGACTGGAGGTTACGGCGGCAATGGCCGGCACCGGTCGGGAACTCTCGCTGGAAGGCTCGCTCGATAGAGGCGGCAGAGAGCCCCGCTACAGTGCCAGAGCTCGGATGAAGGGTATCGACATATCAAGGCTTATGGACGCCAGCCCCTACCCCACCGACCTGAACGGTGAAGGATTCCTTGAGGGAACCGGGTTCGACCTCGGCACATTGAACGCGAAACTGACAATGCAGTTCGACCCGTCATCCATCAACGGAGTCCAACTGAAGAACGGTTCGAACCTTGCCGCGGAAATCTCCCAGTCAGCAGGCTCGTCGTCCATTTCAATAAAGAGCGATGTTGCCGACCTTTCGCTCACAGGGAACTATTCGGTGGAACAGCTTGCGGCGCTGGGCAACTATGCTGCACGCGTGGTGGCTCGGGAAGTGGCGCGGGAGAACATCTGGGAGAAAAGCGCCCCGGCTACAGTGGAGGCTGACCCGATGCTGAAGCGACCGTTCACCGTCAGCTACAGGGTTGCGGTGAAGAAGAGCGCCCCGCTGGCCCTTGTGCTGCCCATCGGCAACACCCGCTTCCGGGGCACCGCTGAAGGGCTGGCGGTATCGAAGGAGAAGACCTGCTCAATCACCTCTTCAATAGCTTTGGCCTCTCTCACCACCCCTGAGAGTGAGGGTGGATTGTCAATAAAGAGCCTTGAGGCACAGGCCTCACTAAAATATACCAGCACGGGGATTGCGGGGGTGACAGTGAAAGGAAAGGCGCTGGAAGTTGGCAGCATGGGACGGAACACAGGGCCAGGTCTTTTCGCCGCCCGGTATACCCCTTCCTCGCTCAACCTCTCGCTGGACTTTGCGGTGGCTGAACCCCAAGGGCACATCACGGCCGAGGTGGAGGCATTCCGAAGAGGCGGCAGCTATGCCTTTACCGTGAACCGACTCGCCCTTGCGGATAGCTCCGGCAGTTGGCAGACAGAGGGAACACCCCACATTGTGGTTGAAAGAACGCGCGCCAGCTTCAACCGGTTCACGATTGCCAAAGGGCCACAGAAACTGACGCTCCAGGGAGAGCTTGGCAACAGCACCCCTGGCTCGTTTACCTGCACCCTCAACGCCTTCCAGCTCGCTGAACTGCAGCACTTCGCCCTCGACCCCTCGCTTGCTGCCCTTTCCGGCACCCTCAACGCATCGCTTACCCTCAGCGGTCCCCCTTCAGCCAAAACCAGCACACTGCAGCTCAACGGCAACGCTGTTCAGTACGACCGGTTCAAGGTCGGACGCCTCAGTGCAACCGCCCGGCACCGGGGACGCACCCTTTCGTTCAGTATGCGCAGCAGCGCCGATTCCACAGAGAACGCCATCACGGGAGAGGGCACTGTTCCGCTCTCACTGAACTTCTTCCCGCTGAAGGCCGAAATGCCCGACAACCGGCGAATCAATGCACAGTTCCGCTCCAGCAACCTCTCCGCACAGTTGCTTGAGTACGCGCTCCCCTTTTTCGCCTCAGCTGAAGGGGTGGTGCCAACAACGCTCCGAATTGAGGGACGGACCCCCTCGCCCGACATCTACCTGACAAGCTCCCTGCGGAACACAAAAATCCGTGTGGCGCCCACAGAGGTTGCCTACACCCTCAACGGAGAAGTTGTCATAACCCCCCAGCAGCTCGAACTCCGCGGCCTACAGCTACGCGACAGCCTCAACGGCACCGGCACCCTCAGCGGACTGCTCAAGCTCAAGAACCTGCAGCCCAGAGAACTCTCGGTCAACGCACGGGTCAACCGCCTGCTGCTCTACAACAAAAAAGACAACAAGGATGAAACCTCCTTCGGCACTATTTTGGGCACAAGCAACGGCATGCGGCTGCGTGGCACCCTAGAGGCCCCCGTACTTGAAGGCGAACTGCGGGTCAACTCGGCCAGCTTCTCCCTCTACCGCTCCGGCGCAAACGAAAGTGCGAAATACATAGGAGCGGAAAAGTTCATCACCTTTGTGCCGCGCTACCCCCAACCGGTATTAGCCGGCGAGGAAAAGAAGGCGGTGCAACCAAAAGACGCAAAGTTCTACTACTCGCTTATTGACATTCTCCAGATCAGGGATTTTAAGCTGAGTGGCAACGAGCCGATGCGCTACACCATGATTTTTGATCGCGTACGCGGCGAACAGCTTGAAACCACCGTCAACAAACTCTCGCTGGTGGTCAACAAGCACAACCGAAACTACCGGCTGTTCGGCTCGGTGAACATTGCGGGGGGGAAATACCGGTTCTCCAACTCCAACTTCGACCTTGAGGACGGCGGGCGCATCAGCTGGAACAGCGCTGAGATTCGTGACGGCGCCATTACGAACCTCTACGGCTCCAAATTCGTCAGCGCCCTCTACCAGCCAACCGCCGAGCGCGACAATGTAAAGCTGCTGCTCGCAATCACCGGAACCATCAACGAACCGAGGGTAGCCATGGGCTACTACCTCAACGAACAGTCGCAGCCATACGCCGCCTCAACCATGCTCGGCAGCCAGTCGGCCCAGGTTGACCCCAATGCCGAGCTCAATGTCATCTCCATGCTGCTCTCAAAACAGTGGTACATCCGCCCCGGAAGCAACGGCACGAGCAATGGAAGCATTGCCGCATCAAGCGTAGGAATCTCGGCCGGCACAGGGCTTCTCTCTGCACAGGTTTCCAACGCCATCCGCAACCTCGCCGGACTTGAAAGCTTCAATCTCAATGTAGGCTCCGGCAGCGACGGCGCCCTCACCGGCCTCGACCTCTACTTCGCCCTCAATGTACCCGGCACCGGAGGCAAAGTCCGCTTCATAGGCACCGGCAGCTCCACCGACCTCTCCCAATCCTCCCTCTTCGGTGAGTACGGCACCTCGCAGAAACTCGAGTACCGCATCACCCCGAAAATATCAGCCGAAGCCTACCGCTCCTACGGCCAAAGCAGCAGCGAACTCATCAGCACCAACCTCCAGAAACCCACCGAAACCTGGGGCATCAGCATCTCCTACAAAGAACGCTTCCACACCTGGGACCAATTCTGGAACCGCCTAACCAACAAGCCCAAACCAAAACCCCAAACCCTCAAATAACAGGAACTTGGAATTAGGCACACTCATGAATGAGTGTACTTGTTACGCCGTAGGAAACCGGGGAAGTATCGAATACTTCGCCATTGATTCTGCCTTGACTCAAACCGGGAGAGTTTACAAACTTCAACCGCAGAGACATAAAGCAAATTATTAGAATGGTTGAGGATCAATATCGGGTGTCGACATTGAAAAGCGGTGAACTCCCGGAACGAGCAGGAACTGCTTGAAGATATTCTGGAAAAGGGCAAGCCACCGATTCCACAAAGCGCATCGGACTTGGACTATTTCCTCTTTACCCCGTTTCGTTATCTGTCGCTGCCGCCCGAAGGCTCCCGTTTTCGCGCACCGCTTGACCCGGGAGTATTTTACGGGAGGGAACGGATAAAAACCGCAGCAGATGAAATCAGTTATTGACAATTGCGGTTTCTTCAGGATACCGAAGGACTGGAGCATCTACCATCCGCAACCTTTACCGCATTTGCCGTCAGCACTGCCGGAAGCGCCGTGGATTTATGAAACCCTCCATGGTAAAGGGATGAACATATCTGGACCGATCCTGACAGCTATCTGGCAACTCAGACATTTGCACGCGTGGCCAGGGAGGCTTCCCTTGATGCCATTCTCTACCAATCAATAAGGGATCCGGAAAAGCATTGCTGCATGGCTGTACTTGAAGCTTCAGCCTTCAAAGAAAACAAGTCGGAACAAATGCAGAACTGGACACTCACCCTTCTGCCCGAAGAAGCGATATGACAGAATCGGCATAAGCCTCCTTTTACATTCAGACCATCCTTCCTGAACAGACCAGAATAATACATTGATCAGGCAACGAAACCTTACCGTCAAAATGTGCCATTCAAAAGAACAGTCATTGGAGGGTTTCCCCCCACCCTAAACCATTACTGCCATGCCACGAGGAGCGCGACTTGACACACAGGGAACCCTGCATCATGTTATGGCGCGGGGCACTGAGAAGAAGGCAATTGTTGTGGATGACGAGGACCATGAGTTTTTTGTTGCACGGCTTGGAGGGATTGCGCGAGCAACGGAGACGAAAATCTACGCGTGGATCAGAAACTGAAGCGCCGCAGGGGTATCTGGATTTTGTTGCGAGCGAATTGAAGCTGAAAGAACAACCAACACTCCTCGGTGGCGGGATGCTTCGCTCTCGGGGGGGGATGGGCGGAAGTGCTTTCAAAGCGGCAGCGGAGCAAGCAGCAGTTCAGCGACGAGCGGATTCTTGGGAGCAGCGATTTTGCGGAGGGGGCAGCAACGGCATCAGGGTTGACGGGAGCTCCCCCGGCAAAAGATGTAGGTTTTAATAGGTTTAAGTACGAAAGAATAAGACCCCTATTAGAACGAAAACAAATACAAGCAGTCAAGAGTGCCCCCAACTATTTCGCTTCTTTGATGTTGGCAGAAACAAATACTGGCAATTGAGGGGGCCCCAACTTTTGGGGGGAATTGTGTACATTAAGGATATATGGTTTTTGCATTAAAGGGAGTTATATGCTGAAGGGTAAACGGGTTGTACTGGGAGTGTGCGGCGGAATTGCTGCGTATAAAACACCGCATCTTGTGCGTCTTCTGAAGAAGGCGGAGGCGGAGGTTCGGGTTGCCTTGACGGAGGCGGGAGGGCGGTTCGTGAGCGAACTTTCGCTGGCTACGGTGTCGGGGGAGCCGGTGCTTCGGAGTATGTTCCCTGCAACGAACACGCCGGGGGTTGATTTTACCGGGCATATTTCGCTGGGCGAGTGGGCCGATGCGCTGGTGGTTGCGCCGGCGACGGCCAATACAATGGCAAAGCTGGCGGCGGGGCTGTGTGACGACATGCTGACAGCGTGCTTCATTACGCTTCGCCCGAACCGGCCGGTGCTGATTTTTCCGGCTATGGACGGCCAGATGTTCCTGTCGGCCTCGGTGCAGCGCAATGTTGCCACTCTTGCCGCCCACGGGTGCCATGTGTTCACTCCTGAAAGCGGTGAACTGGCTTCGGGGCTGTGCGGCCTGGGCCGGATGGCTGAGCCGGAGGAAATTGCCACAGAGCTTGAGAGGACACTTGATTCCATTTCAAACGACTCTCCCCTTTCGGGTCTCCGGATTGTGGTAACTGCGGGGCCGACGCGCGAGCGGATTGACGGTGTCCGGTTCATTTCAAATTATTCGTCGGGGAAGATGGGCTTTGCAATCGCCCGTGCTGCTGCCGAGCGAGGGGCGACGGTGACCCTAATTTCAGGACCGGTACACCTTGGTACTCCGCCAGGCGTGGAGCGCATTGATGTGGAGAGCGCGAGCGAGATGAATGAGACGGCAGAGAGAGTGTTTTCAGAGACCAACATTTTTATTGGAGCGGCGGCTGTTGCAGATTACCGTCCGGCTGAGCCGGTTGATGGGAAGGTAAAAAAAGGGGCCTCACAGATGGAGATTCGGCTGGTGCAGAACCCCGACATTCTCGGCGGATTCGGAGCGCAGAAGTCGCCCGGGCAGCTGGCCATAGGGTTTGCGCTTGAGGAGGCTGACGGGATTGAGCACGCACACGCGAAGCTTGAGGCAAAAAATCTTGATCTGATAGCCTTCAATACTTTCAACGGAACAGACTCGGGTTTTGAGGTGGATACAAATATCCTTACTCTGATAATAAGGGGCGGCGAAACCGTGACCCTTACAAAACTGACGAAAGAGAAAGCGGCTGGAGAGTTGCTGAATGCGGTTGAGCGGCTCGTTGTGGCGAAGGAGATGCAGCCGTGAGTTTCCCTTCACTCGAAGCCCTTGCTATAGAGGTTGCTGAATGCCGAAAGTGCCGCCTCGCTGATACCCGGAAGTCGGTGGTGTTTGGCGAGGGTAATCCGGAAGCGAACCTCATGGTGATAGGAGAGGCTCCAGGAGCTGATGAAGATGCGAGCGGCAGGCCATTTGTGGGCCGCTCGGGGCAATTGCTCACCAAAATCCTGCAGGCGGTGGAGTTCAGCCGCGAGGAGGTGTTCATTGCCAATATTGTCAAGTGCCGCCCTCCAGAGAACCGCAACCCTTTGCAAGACGAAATTACCTGCTGCACGCCGTGGCTGGAGAAACAGCTGGAAATCATCAGTCCGAAGGTCATTCTCCTGCTCGGCAAAGTTGCCGCCAACACCATATTCAGTAACCAGACGGCGCTTGGGGCAATGAGGGGCAAAGTGCTGGAGTGGAGAGGAGTAGACTGTTTCGTAACATACCATCCTGCGGCACTGCTCCGCAACCCGAACTGGAAACGAGCCTGCTGGGAGGATGTGCAGCTGATGCGACACCATTATGACAACCTTATGAAGAAGAGCCGGGCATGAGAAAGCAGGACAGGAACATTATAGATTTTGAGCAGGATATCGACTTCACCAAAGAAAGTCGCATCCCGCCATACTCCACTGATATAGAACAGGAGGTACTGGCCTGTGTACTCTTGGACGACGACCCGATTGAGCAGGTGATACAGATTTTTGGCGAGAGCGGGGGCAATGTGTTCTACGAACGGCGCCACCAGATCATTTTCAAGGCGATGATGCAGCTCTACACGAAACGCCAGGCGATTGATCTCATAACGGTGAGCGAAGAGCTGGTCAAGCTCGGTGAGCTCGATAATATTGGCGGGCGCCATTACCTTGCGGAGCTGTCGGGGAAGGTAATCAGCGCTGCCAATGTGGAATACTATGCGCGACTGGCGAAGGAGAAGTTCCTCTATAGGAGGATGATATCGATCTCCACGAAAATTTCGGAGAGCTCGTACAGTTCCTCCATGGACATTTTCGACCTTGTGGAGCATGCCTCCCAGCAGTTTTTTAATATCTCCCAAGCGGGCATCAAGAAGAATGCTACACCGATAAAAGATCTCGTCAAGAACGGCATCCGCATGCTTGAAACCCTCCGCGCATCGCAGTCGTCGGTGACGGGCATAGGGTCGGGGTTCTCGGAGGTCGACCAAATGACTGCCGGGTTCCAGCAGTCGGACATGATCATCATCGCTGCCCGCCCTTCTGCGGGAAAAACAGCGTTCGCACTTGCTCTTGCCCGCAATGCAGCCGTTGACTTTGATACCCCAGTACTCTTCTTCAGCCTTGAAATGGCGGAAGTTCAGTTAGCTATCAGGCTGATGTGCGCAGAGGCCTCGGTGGAGTCACAGCTGGTAAGAACTGGCCGCATTTCGCAGGAGATGATGGGGCGGATTATCAACAACATGGACAAGCTGAACGAGGCGAAACTCTTTATTGACGATACACCGAGCATCTCAATTATGGAGCTGACGGCCAAAGCCCGCCGACTGAAGCAGGAGCACAACATCGGCATGGTAGTGGTCGACTACCTTCAGCTGGTCAACCCGGTGCGCGATGGCAAGAGCAACCGCGAGCAGGAGATTGCACAGATTTCAAGGTCACTCAAGGCGCTTGCCAAGGAGCTGAACATTCCCGTTATCGCTCTCGCCCAGCTCAACCGATCGGTGGAGCAGCGCTCAGGCGACCGGCGGCCGCAGCTTTCCGACCTCAGGGAGTCGGGCTCGATTGAGCAGGATGCCGATGTGGTGATGTTCCTCTCACGACCCGAAATGTACGGGAAGCAGACTTTTGAAGATGGCTCATCAACCAAGGATGTGGTGGAAATCGTCATAGGAAAGCAGCGCAACGGCCCTATCGGCGACATCCGCCTGCTCTTCCTGAAAAACTACGGACGGTTCCAGTCGATGGCCAATGCCTATGTTACTGCAGGTGGTGCCGATGACAGTTACGGCCATCCGGACGACTACCCGCCACAGGCTGCAGAGCTTCCTTCGGGACGCGATATGCCTTTTGTGAACCCTGATGAATCTCCTTTTTAACCCTTCATCCGCCATGCAGGAAAAAGCTTCTGAAGAACCACACTCGGCCGGCAGCGCCGACTGCCCTTCCAGCCTGAAGATCGGACTTCCTTCGGGAGCGCCGGAAGAAGACAGGTATAAAGGCATTGCTGCATCGCGGGGCATCGCCATAGGGGAGTGCTACTCCTTTGAGAAAGAGATGGACGAACCGCAGCCTGAGGTTATTGAGGAGGAACGGATTGATGAGGAGGTTGCACGATTTCAGGCGGCGTTAGGGCGTTCGGAAAAGGAGCTCCGCAAAATTGAACGGGTCACCATCAAGAAACTTGGCAAGGGGTACTCGAACCTGTTTCAAGCGCAGATAATGATTCTGCAGGACCCTGTACTCACCGAAGCTATTTCCTGCCGCATCCGCATGGAACGCAGACCGGCGAACCTGGTGATTGAGGAGGAGTTCAACCGCCACCTTGAGCATTTCCGGAACTCGGACGACCCGATTTTCCGAGAGCGCGCTGACGACCTGCGCGACATCAAAGACCGCATCATCCGGAACCTGCAGGTGCGCAAGCTCCATTCATGGATTCCCGAGGGGGTGATTGTTGCATCCGACCACCTTTCGCCGGCCGACATCATCCTGCTCAGCCGCAGCAATGTGAAAGGGTTCGTCACCGACACGGGCGGAAAAACTTCGCACATCTCGCTTATCTGCAAGTCGCTGAAGCTCCCTATGGTGGTTGGGCTCGGCAAGTTCTCGCAGAAAGTTACCACAGGGCGGAAAATGATCATCGACGGCCGCACGGGAACGGTTGTTACCGACCCTACCAATGAGACGGTTGCTGAATTCATGAAGCGCCAGGAGGAGGAACAGCAGAGCGAAGAGGACGCATCGCGCAGCGCAGTTTTTCCCGCCACAACGAAATGCGGGGTAAGAATCAGCTTTTATGCTAACATCGATTTCAAGGAAGAGCTCGACACCCTCTGCGAAGAAGGGGCCGAAGGAGTCGGGCTGTTCCGGAGCGAGAACCTCTTCACCGACGCGTCCAAAGTACCCACCGAAGCCGAGCAGGAGAGCTACTACTTCCAGATGGCCGACGCCATTGCCCCCATGCCGCTCGACATCCGCCTGTTTGACATAGGCGGCGACAAGCTGATGTACTCGCCCGTTAAAGAGCCGAACCCGAACCTCGGATGGCGCGGCATTCGCATTCTGCTCGACCTGCCTGAAATTCTTGAGGCGCAGATAACGGCCATTCTGAAGGCCAACTCACACGGCAATCTCGACATTCTGGTGCCGATGATCATGTCGCTTGATGAAATTGCCCAGGTGCGTGCAATTGTCGACCGGGTTTATCTTGAACTGACCGAGTCGGGCTCCCATCAGATTGAAAAACCCGGAATCGGCGCAATGATAGAGGTGCCGGCTGCAGTGGAACTGATTGAGGAAATCACCCGCGTGGTGGACTTCATCAGCATTGGCACCAATGACCTCACACAGTACACCCTTGCCGTCGACCGCAACAATGTGATTGTGCAGGATCTGTTCGAGAAGTTCCATCCGGCACTCATCCGCCAGCTCTATCGCATTATCAGCACCGCTCAGAAAAACAGGTGCAAAGCTGTCATCTGTGGCGACATGGGCTCCGACCCCCTCGCCCTCCCCTTCCTCCTCGGCTGCGGACTGCGCCACTTCAGCGTGGTCAGTGCCGACATTGCCAAACTCAAGTCCCTCGTCGGGTGCTTCACCCTTGAAGAAACCGAAGCACTCGTCCGCAATTGCCTGCAGCTCACCACCGCAAATGCCATCAAGGAGCGGCTCGAAGCGTTCGGGAAAGGGTAACTCGCGACACCCGTTCAGGGCCTCAGGTCTTCAATTTTGGCCTGCTTGCGCAGGGCGGTGAAGTAAGCCGAAAAAAGCTGTTCCTGCTTGAAGCCTAGCACCTGCGGAGCTATGCCGGCTGTTTCAGTCTTGATGTCGAGCCCTTCAGGCAACGCGCGGCTGGAGACTTCAAAAACTGCGTACCCACTCAGGCTCTGTACCGGCCCCGAAAGCTTGGAGAGCGGCATGCCGGCCATGGCTTCAACCAGAGGGCGGTCAACGCCGTAGCCGGGAATGTAGCCATCGCTCCAACGGATGTCGCGGGCGCTGAACAGGCTGAAGCTGCTGTCAGCAGCGGCAATCTTTTGAAGCGTTGCGCCGGGAGAGGCAGCAAGCGAAGCGAGACGGCTTTTGATGAAGTCGCCTTTTTTCTCTTTGATGATTTCGGTGGTAATGCCGGCTTTGATTTCGTCATCAAGCTTGTGGTACCCGCTGTCGTTTTTGCCGGTCAAGCGCATGACATAGAACCCCTTGGGAGTTTCAATAACATCACTCAGATCGCCTTCGCTGGAGCGAAAGGCAAAGTCGTCGATTTTATCGTTGTAGCCTATGGTAGCTATGGCCATGTGGCGGCCAAACTCTCCGGTGGTTTCAAGGGCTAGGTTGTCGGCTGTGGCGCTCTTGTCAATCCCTTTCTCTTTGGCGTCCATCTGAAACACCATGGCGCGGCGGCGGATACCCTCGGTGGTTTCACTTGAGGGGCGAATGGTGCGCACAATTTCAGAGGCAAAAACGGCCTTGCGGTCAAACCCGGCAACTTTGATGATATGAAGGCCGAACTGGGTCTGGACCGGGCCAACAATGGCTCCAGGCTTTGCAGCAAACACAGCGTCGGCAAACTCCGGCACCATGCGGTCGCTGCGGAACCAGCCGAGATCGCCTCCCTTTACTGCGCTGCCGGGGTCGGCGGAGTAGCGCCGAGCAAGTTCAGCAAAGTTCCCACCGGCCTTCAGTTCCCGCAGAATCATGTCGGAAAGGACTCGGGCCTTCTGGATGTCGGGACGGCTATTTGGATTGAAACGGATCAAAATATGGGACGCGCGGGCAACAGGGCTCTTTGCGATAGTCACTGATTTTATTTTTAGAAGACGGTAGGTACCGTTGTCGGCAATGGGGCCCAGAATAGCTCCGGCTCGGAGGCTGGAGGAACCAAAAAGGGTTGCACCTGCTTCGGGTGAAAAATCGGACCGGTCAAGCGTTTCATTGATGGAAGAGGGACGGTCACTCTGCATCCTCACAAAGTCGGTGTCGTTGCGGGTTGTTGTAAATCCGGCGCGGATGGACACAAACTCCTGCTGTGCGGCCAGGCTGTCTTTTGCTGAGGGAATGAGAGGGAAAAAGACAAAGTCGGAGGAGCGGGAAGGGTCCTCGGCAAAAAGCTCGCGGTGCTCACCGTAGTATTTTTTTATCTCATCTTCCTTGACTGGGTATTTGCTGTCATCGCCGGCGAAGCTGAACGGAACGGGGATGAACGAAGCCTCCATGCGGGTATACTGCTGGCGCACAAGGGTTTCAAGCTCAAGATCGGTCACATGCTCCATGGTGCGAAGTGCCAGAATCAGCTTATCCATCTTGAGTTCGTGCCGGATGATCTCCTCAACCTGCACCCACATCTCGCTGTTCTGCGGGTCGCTGCGGGCTGCGCTGAGCTTTGTGCGGTCAATAGTGCCGGTGGCCGGGTCGGTGAAGTTTCCGGCTATCACCTGCGGCGGATTGGGGCGGTTGATAGCGGCAAAGACTTCGCCGTCCTGCACCGTAATGCCAAATTTCCGGAACTGCTGTTCAAGAAGCATCTGGTCCACAACGGTGTTCCATGCCTGTTCCTGTACCCGGAGTTCAATTTCGGGCGACATGTCGGCGCCGGGATTGCTACGGCGGTAGTTTTCGCTGAACTGGCGATAGACCTGGTCGTACTGGCTGTAGGGAACCGCCACGCCGTTCACGCGGCCGGCGTTCTGCCCTCTTCCACTGCGACCGCCGAATCCGGCAAAGTTCATACCCCATTCAAAGACTATCAGCCCGAGAAAGGAAGCAAGAAGAATGTAGAGAATAATGTGCGTTTTATTGCGCAGGTTTGACATTACCGCCATAGAGTCCTCAACTGATATGTATTAGTATAAAAGTGCATCCTTGTCGTCCCAACCCTCCCTGCCAACCAGCGGCACGAAGGCAAAATTCTGGTACTGCTCCCTTTCGAACTGCCCGCCCTTCCGAGTGACGAGGGTCATCACCTGCATGCCGCGGCTGCCGACGGGTATCACCATTCTCCCATTATCGGCAAGTTGCTCCTTGAGCGCTTTCGGCTCGGACGGGGCGCCGGCACTCACAAGAATACCATCAAAAGGAGCCTCTTCGGGCCAGCCGAGTGAACCGTCTCCCAGCCGGCAGGCAATAGGGAGACCGAAACGGTGAAACTTCGCAACTGCCTGATGGTAAAGAACAGGCAGCCGCTCCACGGAAAAAACACTGTAGCCGATCGCTTCAAGAATGGCCGCCTGATATCCCGAACCGGTCCCAATCTCCAGCACCCTGCCAGAGGGTCTACCGCTACCTCCGGGTACATGGTCGGCCAGCAAGCTGGTCATATAGGCAACCGTGAAGGGCTGCGATATCGTCTGCCCGTAGCCTATGGGCCATGCTGCATCGTCGTAAGCGTGGGCTCTCCCCTCTTCGGGGACAAAAAGATGCCGGCGAACCTCCTGAAACGCTTCGAGAACCCAGGGGTTCCCAATACCGTTCCACCGGAGCGAATCCACCATCGCCCTGCGCTGGCGGTCAAACTCTGTTTCCGTCCAATCCATACCTGAAATCGTTTATCTTTCAGTCGGAAACGCCGGGGACCGCTCCGCCACTCAACCTTGAGTCTAAAATATGAAAAAACAACCATTCAACCCTCTTCCTACACCAAAGTTTACCATTTTCGGCAACAACTGCCGCATGGGGAGCTATATCCTGTTCATTCGGGTTGAAAAAAATCTAAGTATTTCCTTTGGTCGGTTCCAGAAGGGTGAGCCGGTTCTGGTGGAAGCAGGAGAATACCTCTATCTTGGTTCAGCCCTCAGCAACCGCGCTTCAGGCTCCCCCCTTGCAGCTCGTCTTCTCCGCCACGCCTCACGCTCCAGAAGGCTTCGGGCACACGCAATCCGCAAACCGATGGCAAAACGATTCCTGGAAGCAGGACTTATCGATACTGTTCAGCCAAAAACCCGGGAAAAACATATTCACTGGCATGCAGACTGGCTGCTTGACCGGCTTGAAGTGGAAATCACGGGAGTTGTAGCCATCCGTTGTCCGCTGCACCTTGAAGAGCCCCTTTCTGAAGCGCTCGGCCTTCATCCCGGTGCCCGGCCCCTCGCCCCGCGCCTCGGTGCTCAGGATGCCAGGAGCGGCACCCACCTGCTCCGCCTTACCGACCCGCCCTCAGTTGAGAGAATGCTGACGAAGAGGATTACAGCTCTCTCAGACCTTCTCCCTGTCGTTTTCCCTGCTATTTTATCGACCTAAAATCGCACCCACAAACTGGCTGCGGTCAAAAAGCTGCAGATCGTCGATTTTTTCACCCACCCCAATGTATTTCACCGGTAGCTTCAGGTCGCGCGATATGGAGAGCACAATGCCCCCCTTCGCCGTGCCGTCGAGCTTGGTTACCACAATGCCGGTCACATGCACGAACTTCATGAACTCACGCGCCTGTTGCACCGCGTTCTGACCGGTGGTGCCGTCGAGCACCAGCAGCACCTCGTGCGGAGCTTCGGGTATTTTCTTTTTCGCCACCCGCATAATTTTTGCGAGCTCCTCCATCAGGTGGCTCTTGTTGTGCAGGCGGCCCGCCGTGTCGACCAGCACCACATCGGCGTTACGAGCCACGGCGGCACTGACTGCGTCGTACACCACCGAAGCGGGGTCGGCCCCCTGCCCCTGACCAATAAGCGGAACTCCCGCCCGCTCAGCCCATACCTGAAGCTGCTCATAAGCGGCAGCGCGAAAGGTGTCGGCCGCGGCAATCATCACTTTTTTGCCGGCCTTTTCGTAGTTGGAGGCAAGTTTGGCAACGCTCGTCGTTTTGCCTGCCCCGTTCACACCCACAATCAGTATAACATAGGGTTTGGCGGGAAGTGGCGCATCAAACTCAACAGGATGCTCGTCACCACTGTCCATGAGCATCTTGCCTATTTCATCCATCAGCATCCCGTTGAGATCATCCTCCGAACGGTAGCTTTCCAGCTTTGCGCGCTCGGTAATGGCATCAACAATCGCCAGCGTTGTTTCAACACCAACATCGGCCGACACAAGAATATTCTCGAGCTCTTCAAGGAACTCGTCATCTATTTCCGTCCTACCCTTTGTCACCACGGCCAGCTTTTCACGAAGCGTCTCCCTTGTCTTTCCAAGGCCCTCCGTCAGCCGCGATAACTTGAACTTGTCAAAAAAACCCATATAAACGAGATATTGTTCTATGTTTACTAATAATAACCACACGACCTCAGCCGCAAGAAATGTTGAATCAATTTACGCAAAATAATGGCATATAAAGCTACATCGGAGACAGGAGAGTTCGGCCTGATAGAACGCATCAAGAGCATTGTCCAACCCACCCTAGAGAGTGCTCCGAAACTGGTGATTGGAATTGGCGACGACTGCGCCGTCTGGCGGCCCTCAGCCAAAATGCTGCAGTTGAGCTCAACCGACCTGCTCATCGAACAGGTGCACTTCGACCTCCTCACCACACCGGCAAAACATCTCGGAAGCAAGGCAATCAGCGTCAACGCCTCCGACATCTGCGCAATGAACGCCATCCCCCGCTATGCCCTCGTCTCCATTGCCGTACCTCCCTCAATACCGGTGGAGATGATTGAAGAGCTCTACCGCGGCATGGAAAGCGCTGCACGGGAATACGGCATCGCCATTACCGGCGGCGATACCTCGCGTTCGCGCTCAGGGCTTGTAATATCGGTGACTGTAACGGGCGAAGTTCCCAAAAGCATGATCACCTACCGAAAAGGGGCGAAAGAGGGAGATCTTGTCTGCGTCACCGGCTCGCTCGGCGGTTCGGCAGCAGGGCTGAGGGTGCTGACGCGTGAAAAGCTCATCATGATGGAGCACATTGAAAACAACGAGACCTACAACCGCAACCTCATGGCCGACCTCCAGGAATATAGCGGCGCCATACAGCAGCACCTGCTCCCCCTCGCCCGGCTCGACACCGTCCGCTTTCTGCACGAACGCAATGTACGCCCATCAGCAATGATCGACATCTCAGACGGGCTCAGCCAGGACCTTGGCCACATCTGCAAAGCCTCCGCCGTCGGAGCCCTGCTCCAGGAGAGCCGCATCCCCGTCAACTCCACCGCCCGCCTCATTGCCGACGAACTCCAGGACGACGCCCTCGGGTTCGCCATCAGCGGAGGAGAAGACTACCAACTCCTCTTCACCATATCAAAGGAAGAACACGAAAAAATAGCCGACAACCGCGACATTGCAATCATAGGAGAAATTACCCCCAAAGACTCAGGCCTCCTCCTCAAAGACATCTACGGCATCACAATAGACCTCACAGCCCTCCCCGGCTTCGACCATTTCAAATAAAAAAAGTTAGGGACACTGTTGACTGCTTGTACTTACGCGTCAAATAAAAAAGACCGTTACTTATTGATTGAAAATCACTTAAGTACAATAAGTACACATAGTCAAGAGTGTTACCACCTCTTCCCGGGGCGGGCAGGGAAGAGGTGATTGCTTGGGGAAAGACGGGGAAGGTTGTAACTTTAGCGGCACTGGCCGAAGTGGCGGAATTGGTAGACGCCCGGGACTTAAAATCCCGTGTTCAGCAATGAGCGTACGGGTTCGATTCCCGTCTTCGGCAC
>JAVCDF010000008.1 GCA_030765725.1 Candidatus Chlorobium antarcticum
AGCGAGAATGCATCCATTGTAGGTTTCAAGTTTATTGATAATTCCTGTAGCCGCATCTTGCTGGAAGTTGAAGAGTTTCTGCCAGACCAGTGATTGCTTATAGCCCGTTCGATCATTAGGCAACACATCCTCATCAACATCTTCCAAAAAGTCGCTAAATATGTTGTAGAGCATCAAGAAATAAATCCGCTCGGGGGAGTTTTCCTTATACACCGAGGCGATATGATCGCAGATAATCGAAGTTACATCTTCAAGCTTTTCCGGATCCTGCCAAACCTGATCGAACAGCTTGAGATAAGTTTCGGTAAACGCCGATTCGTCAAATCGGCTTACAAGATTTGATACGGCGTCTCCCTGCTGATAGCCAAGATCAACCGCTGTGAACCCCTGGATCTGTGAGTACACAATATCTGCATCACTTCCCTGAATGCAGGCGAATTGCTGCATCGAAGCTTTTGTTCGATTTGATTGGAATGTCGCCTTTTTTTTGATCCAGTCAGCGCATTCTCGAGCAATAGCACGCTGGGTGAGCTGATTGCGGAGTTGGATCTCAAATTCTGATCCGTAGAGGCTGCGTTCCCGACTGACCTTCGGGATGAAAAACTCCCGATGCTCTTTACGGAATTTGTCAGTTACTTCAGTGGGAAGGAAGGTTGGCGCCGTAAAGATAAATTCAAGCGAATCGATCTTGGACAGCTCACTCTTCAGCGCCTCATAGGCATAAATAGAAAAACAGGATGCTGCGACTTTTAGCTTGTCTTGTGGCTTGATCGATGCCTTAAGATCATCGCCTAAGAGAGTATTGAGATTGTCAATGATCAGCATAGACGTGTAGATTATCCGTCAATAAAAAAATCGGAATCCAGTTTTTTTAGCTCATACGCCACTTCTGTGGATACTCCGACTCCGTATTCTATCATTAAATCAGCTAGGCGTTTACCATCGATTAAAATAATCTTGGTAGTGATATTAGACGCAAACTCTTTGGCGCCATGGGTGAAATCGGAAGTCGTAATAAACACCCCCTTTGTTGCGCGTTTTCCCTGGAGAGCCCCAGCGAATTTCTGGATTTCCGGCCGCGAGACAGTTCCCTCCCATTTCTTCGCCTGAATATAGATGCTGTCAAGGCCAAGTCGGTCTTCGTTGATAACTCCATCAATCCCTTCGTCGCCACTATGACCGATGGCTTGACCTGCGTCCTTAAGCGAACCGCCATAACCCATTCGAACCAGTACATCTACCACAACTTTCTCAAAGAATGATGGTGAAGATGCTTTGAGTTGCTGCAAAATTTCTTGAGCAAGGTTTTCCTGAATGTTTACGTAAGCGTGCTCTATCTGTTCTTCAGGAGTTTGAACTACTTCTTCGGGTCCTGAGGATGACGTGCTCTGGGGCTTTTCTCTGGCATCTACATATTCCGGAAATTGACGCAGAACCTTCAGATTAATAACTGCTGCATTTTGCGCAAGTATGGACTGCCCTCGTTCGGTTATCCGAAAAATCCCCCGGCGGGGATTTTCAAGGAGCTGGGCCATTTTCATATGGGCTCGAGCCCAAGCAACTCGATTATCAAAAACATGCTGCCTACCGCTTGGCAAAAGCCGCTTTCGCTCAGACTCCGACAAGCCGAACTCTTCAGCCAAAGCTTCGATGGCTTCGTGATTGGAATGCTCTGCACCGTCTTTGCAGAAGCGTAGAAGAGGGAGCATAAGGCGCTGGAAATCAGGTATCGCCATAAGGATTCGGGATTAATCATAAGCCATGCCAATACTTTCATCGAATGGCAGCCTAAGTATCGGAGGATAATTAGCGACTATCATTTTAATATTGATAAAATGAGTGAGTAAATCAAAAGTATAATGCATTTATGCATAGAAAGACCCCCGCTGGTCATGGGAAGATATCTATCGCAAACGGACAATGCCGGTCATAGTCAGAATAGATTCCTCAGAACACCGACCTCCCTATTGAGCAGGGATTACGAGTGGTCGCACCCTGCCCCATTGCGTATACCACATCAATACATCTTTCAAACCTTCTTACATTCAGAATGGAGTAACTTTATGCATAACTTCATTAGCTGCAGGAAGTGCTCTGCGCTGTACTCTCCGCCTTCATACAACAAAGATATGGCGGGAGGTAGGACAATGGCTGTACCAAGTGTCAGGGAAAAATGTTTTTTCTGCAGGAGTCGGGGATAGGACGGCGGTTGTCCTACGAGGCGTTCTATACTGACAAAAAGAGACCGGAGGAATAATGGGCTATGTTGAAAAAAACCTGATCCCTGAAGAGACCCTCTATGCTCAGGGGCATCTTCACTGGATCATATTCTCAAAGGCCATATTCTGGGGCCTGGCAGCTATAGCGTTGCTTCTTTATGCTTTGGAAGAGCAGGCTGCAGGGGTTTTTGAAAACGCTCAACTGCTGATGTATGGAGGCTTGGTGCTTCTGATCCCGGCACTCTGGTATGCTGCCGCCGCACTGATTAAAAGGATATCAACGGAACTGGCGGTGACCTCAAAAAGGGTGATAGCGAAGTTCGGGTTCATCCGAAGGAACACCGTGGAACTCAACCACAGCAAGGTGGAAAGCTTTCATGTGGAGCAGGGGGTGCTGGGCTGCATACTCGGGTTCGGAACTCTCCATATCAACGGGACAGGAGGAGGCATTACGCCAATACCAAACATTTCAGATCCACTCGGGTTCCGTCGCAGGGCGATGGAGGGGATTGATGATTCACAGAAGTAAACCAATTTGACTGTTCAGGCATGATCCACTTCCTCCTCACCCCCGACACCGCGTCCGCCCTGAAACTTCGCCGTATGGTTGCCACTGCGGGCGGGCGAACGGATGTGCTGGTTGGCACCTGGCCTGAACTGCTGCAGCAGGCAAGAAACAGCTTTGTGCTGCCACCCGCGCCGGACACCTGGAACGAACGGTTTATGGGTGCTGCCAGAGAGCTTTCAGATGCATTCTGGTCAAAATCACTCGCAGCAGTAAACCCCACTGAAAAGAAAGCCATCACCGCAGTGCTCGCAGAGCACCTCAGCGTGCTGCTTGAAGCGACGGGGCCCGGAGGGCTGTTTGCCGAGATCCCCGGGCTTGACGCTCTTGTGGAAAAGCCGAAACTGCTGCTGCGCATCGCCGACTTCGCTGAACTGCATCAGGCCATAGAGTTTGCACTACCGCCCAGACTGCAGGCGGTACGAAGTATTCTTGACGCTCCCGCTTCACGCGCCATAAGGACAATGCGGGTCTATGCCCATCCAGCATGGCCAGAGCTGAGCCTGTGGCAGACAGCGTTGGTTCTGCACCTCAACAGCCAGGCGGAGCAGGATGAAGAGAGAGGGCTCCGCAGTGCCCTTACTGCATCCGTGGCTACGCCATCGGCAGTGGAGGGAAGCTCCCTCCGCCTGCTTCAGGACAAACTGTTCACACAGCCAAAAACCAAAGCACCTCTTGACACCACCATTCAATGGCTTAAAGTCCGCGACTACCTGCAGGAAGTAGAGGTGATTGCCGGAATGATACAGGAAGCGATGAAGAACGATGCCTCGCTCCGCTTTGCCGACATGGGTGTGCTGCTTCCGGAAGACTCTCATTACAGCAGAGCAGTCAGCTCAGTGTTCAGCACTGCAGGAATACCGGTGTCGGGGCTTCGCAGCGCCTATGAAGTCCGCGATCTCGGGGGCGAAGCTGTATTGAATCTCATCCACTGCATGGACCAGCCGGCACCGCTTATTGCTCTTGCCGCACTGCTCTCTTCACCCCTTATGCCGTGGAGCAGGAACACGGGAAACAAGCTTGCGCAATCGGTCGTTGAGCTGCGAACGAATATTTCGCTTCATGAGAGTGAGAGCAGAAAATCCCATACAATGCTGCAGCTTATTCAAACTGAAGTGACCGGCCCAGGTGATGTAAAGCGCATCCTGAAAGAATTTCCATCACTGCTGAACACCGATGAGTGCACGAAGTTCCACAGGGAGCGGGTGGAAAAACTCTGCGCGGAGGTTGTTGGGGCGGTTGACGAAAGCTCCCCGTTCATTCAATGGCCGGAACTGCAGGCGCTGGTGCCTACCGCCCCCCTGGATCCGTCTGTCTCCCCGGAGTTCACCCGGGAAGGGGTAGCCGTGTTTTATGAGAGCGCAGAACCGTGGCGCACGGTCCGAAAACTGTTTGCTGCAGGGTGCCTGGACGGCCATCACCCGCAAACTTCAAGAGGCTCAATCATCTTCCGTGACGAAGAGCTGGATGCCCTGAAAGAGGCCACAGGGCTGGATATTGACACGGCAGCGGCCCGCAACGGGCGCAACCGGAAACGGTTCCTGCGCCAGCTCTCATCGGCAACTGAAGGGATCACTTTTCTGGTGCCCGGAAAGGACCAGGGCGGCGAGTCCTTCTCCCCGTCATCAAGCGTAACATTTGCGACTGCGCTTTTTGCCGACATGAAAGAAACGGAGGAGCTCATCCTCCATCTCGAACAGGATGAGGAGCGTGAAAAAGCCCGAGGCCTCCCGGATATTACCGACAGGACGCCTCTTCCGCCCCGCAGCCTGCAGCCGACGGAGGATCTGGTGTTTGAGGGAGAGAACCTGCTGGAGATCAGTAAAGACAAGGACGGAGCGCTGAAACTCGAGTCACCAAGCAGGCTCGATACCCTACTTGTTTCTCCCCTTGCCTGGCTGCTTGAGAGGCTGAATGTGAAAGCCCGCGAATGGCGGCCTGAAACTCTTGATGTCATGACCATGGGCACCCTCGCGCACGCGGTGTTCGAACACCTGTTCACGACGGAAGGCATACTTGACGCAGAGGAAATATATAAACAGGTTCCTGTGCAGCTTGAAGCCGCCATTCGAAGGCACTGCCCGTTCATGCTCCTTGATGAGTGGAAGATAGAACGGGAAAACCTGACACAAAGCGTACTGAAAGCCGCATCTGAATGGGCCATTATTCTTGAGAGTGCGCAGGCAAGGGTGGTTGCGACGGAAATCAGCCTCAAAGGAAATCTCGACGGTCTCCCAATCCATGGCAATGCCGACCTGCTGCTGGAACTGCCCGGCAATAGAATGATGGTCGTAGACTATAAAAAGTCAGGGAGCTCCGGCCGAAGAGACCGCATGGAGGCAGGATATGACCTGCAGGCATCGCTCTACCGCAAAATGGTCAGAACCGGAGGCCCAGAGAAAGAAAATGAGATAACAAAAGAAGCTGTCAAACTGCTGAAAGACTTCAAATCAAAGGGCGATATCGGAAGCCTCTACTACCTCATGAACGACCAGGTTGCCCTGTCGGACACCAGTGGGTGGTTCGGCGGCATCAGCGGACTTCTTGAAATGGGCGCGAACATCTCTGAACACGCACTGAAAGAACTTGCTGAATTTATCAAACAGGTTCAGAGTGGGGAAATCAGACTGAACAGCGAGTCTGATGAAAAGACGCTGGCGAAGGACAAAAAGCTCTCCGCCTATGCGCTTAAAGATGACGGGCCACCCCTCATACGCCTCTTCATGAAACCAGCGGAAGACATAGCCAACATTGCAGCGGAGGACGGTAATGAATAAGCCCCGGTCACTCACCATCCACCCTGCAGGAGCGGGGTCAGGAAAAACATTCAAAATACAGACCACTCTCGGTAAATGGGTGGAGGAGAAGCGGGTCCAGCCTGAAAAGATTGTGGCGGTCACCTTCACCGACACCGCCGCGGCTGAACTGGTCGGGCGCATTCGGGAGGAGCTGGTTGGCAAGGGGATGCTGGAAGAGGCTCTCCGGCTAGACCTTGCTTATATATCCACCATCCACGGGTTTGGGCGCCGCCTCCTTGAGGAGTATGCTTTCGAGGCAGGAATATCCCCCACCCTCCGAAAACTCAGCGCCGATGAAGAGCGCATGCTTGCAGCTAAAGCGATAGCTGCCTCGGATATTGCCGAGGACCTGATGGAATCTCTTGAGAAAGATGGATATACATACAGCTTCACCAAGAAAGCCAGCGGCGAGGAGCTTTTCAGGAATGCGGTTCTGGCCCTCACAGTGAAGTTGCGCTCCATCAGTGAAGTGGCACAGAGCGCCGGACTCAGCACCAATACCTCGAAGAGGATAGAGGAACTGTATGGCCCTACAGAAGATGAAGCAACTCTGACTGCGGATCTCTCAACAGCCATCAACATGCTCCTTGCCGAATTCCCGAATAATCTGTCAGGAATAGTTGACCTGTCGCCATCGGCAAAAAAAGCGCTCTGGAACGATTACAGAAACCTCAGGCTTGCCACCCGTCCAGGAGCGCTTGAAGATAACTGGCAGCTGTGGAACAAACTCGCCTCACTAAAAAACGGCACACGACCGCAGGTACTGCCGGAAAGATACCGGACCCTGGGGAAAAATGTAGTTGCGGCAGCAAAAAAACTCACCACCCATCCCGGACCGCTCAGTGATGCTCAGGCTCATGCGTCCAAACTTCTTCAAGCGGCATCCGACACCCTTTTAAAATACTCCGGGGAAAAGCAGAAACGGGGACTGCTCGACTTCATGGATATGCTCTCCCAGTCGCACAAACTGTTTGCCGAAAACTCCGACATACTTGCTTCCTTTGTCAACAGGATCGACTGCCTCGTCGTAGATGAGTTCCAGGATACCAGCCCGCTTCAGTTCTCCCTGCTCTGGAACATCGTTTCCAAGGGAAGCGCTCTCCCCTCCATTATCGTCGGGGATGTCAAGCAGGCCATCATGGGGTTCCAGAACGCCGACGAACGGCTGCTTCAGGAACTGTGCCGGCAGTACCCGGAATCAGTTGACCCTCTGGGAGGAAACTGGCGTTCATCTAAAGAGCTGATGGGGTGGATCAACCCTGTCGGCGCTGCCATGTTCGGCGAAGGTTATACGACACTGGAGCCTATGGCTGGGTTTGAGAGCCGGGTTCAGCCGCTTGAGGTCATCAAAGCCAATGAAACACTGAGCGATGAGGGATGGGCATCTTACACAGTAAACAGAATAATGGAGCTGCTCCACGGTGAAGAGCCCGCAATGATATGGGACAAGAAGCTCAATAAGCACCGCCAGCTGAGAGGTGGCGACATCGCCATCATCGCATACAAGAACAAGCGCCTCGTTCCCTATGCTGAAGCGCTTCGCAGTGCCGGCATCCGCTGCCGGCTGGAAGAGGGGAAATGGCTGGAGACAAGGGTTGTGCAGCTTGCACTGCATGCCCTTGCCTATGTAACCGATACCGATGACCGGCACGCCGCGCTCTACCTTGCGGTAACGGAACTTGGATCTACATCACTCAAGGAAGGGCTCGCCAGTCTGATAAAGGATGAAGGGATGTCCGACGATATTATCGGCAAACTTGACATGGTTGCCGATGGCCCTTCGGAACGAACTGTTGAGTGCCTGCTCGACGAAATAATCGATGCACTGGACCTGTACGGAACCATAGCAAAATGGCCGGAGGGTGACCAGGTCCGGGCCAACCTTCTCAAGCTGCAGGCTGAATGCAGGGAGTTTATGGGCAATGGGCGCGAGGCCATGGCCAGCGGGGGTTACTACGGAAGTGACGCCAAAACCTTCATGGCGTGGCTCAAAGCCAAAACAGCACAGGACGAGAAAAACAACACCCAGCCGGGAGCTTCAATCATTGATGATGAGGCGGTACGGCTGCTGACCTGGCATAAGTCAAAAGGCGGAGAGTGGCCTGTTGTGGCGGTCTGCGGCATGCAGGACGGTGAGTTCCCCCGCCTGCCGTCCACCAAAGTGGATTATGAGGATTTCAGCGAGCTTGAAACCATAATGGACCGCGCGTGGATCAAGATCCACCCCAAGTTCAACTCATCGGAAACCAATAAAAGGATAAAGGCAGACCTCATCCCGGAGTCCCATGAAAACACAAAACGGCTTCTCTATGTTGCCCTGACCCGCGCCCGCGAGAAAGTGATCCTTGAATGGCCTGAATACCTGAAGAGCCGTAAAGAGAAAGGGGACGGCACTTACTGGTCGGAGTTCAAGCACGCGGCCAAAGCGGAACTCACCCCGTCGGGGATGTCAGTCAATGACACTGAGATAAGCTGCAGGGTAAGCACCATTGCCGTCAAAGAACCTCTTGAGATTGAATCGGTCAGAGGAAAGGAGCAAACACCCGCGTTCGGGCGTGGCGCACTCGAGAAGAAGGAGCTCCCCTCAGCACTCACCCCCGAAGCCGTCAGGCCCTCATCCCTGCACGACCGGGAGGGGGTTGCCGCTGTTTCACGCCGTGACCTTGAATACGGCAATGGGCTGGAAATAGAGCTCGACGGTGTGAGCGATGCGCTGCAGAAGGGAACCATGCTGCACCGTGCGTTCGAAGTGCTTTCCGGCCATCCGGAGCGAAGCTCCATGCTCCCCGACATCGTCGGATGCGAGCTCTCTGCCGGACAGCAGCAGGACATCAGCCGTGCTGTTGCGGAATTTGACGGGTGGCTCTCCTCTGAGCTCAAAGTGACTGCACTCCATCCTGAAATGCCACTCCTGACGCTTGACGAACTGGGTTCAGTGGTTGCAGGGTTTGCAGATATGGTCGTGGAAACGGAAGACGGACTCTGGGTGGTGGATCACAAGTCAGACCAGGTGATAACAGACGCGCTGCTCGAGGAGCGCTTCAACCTCTACTACCCGCAGGTCAAAAGCTACGCTGAGGCTCTTGAGAGAGCACGGAAGGACAAGCCGGTAAAGGGCATCATCCTGAACTGGTTCAGTTACGGGAAGGTGAGTGCTGTGAACCTATGAACTCTATGCACGGCGTCGTCATGAGCGGAGGAGAGCAAGGCCGACAAGAAAGGGGAAGATTAACAGGCGGCGCTTAACCCAGACGAAAAGTGAATGATTTTTTTCAAAACAAGCGGCATTTTCATTAATACAAACTGATTCCGGAGGAATTATGCGACCTATTTTTACCATTCATGCGGGGGAGTTTCTCGTTGCAGAACATATCGAAAAGAAATTTCGTGACTTGAATGTATGGATCCCAACCAAAGATACCGGCATTGATTTGTTGGTGACCAACAAGAAAGATCAATCTAAGTCTGTATCTATCCAGGTGAAATTTTCACGTGACTATAAACCTGTCGAAGCCACCGACGACTTTAGCCGCAGTCTAATTGCCGGGGGGTGGCTAACTCTTGCAGACAATAAAATTGAGCAGTCTTCGGCGGATTATTGGGTGTTCATTCTTGTTTCACATGAAAGAAAAATGAAGCCCAAGCATATCATAATTCCACCATCCGAGCTACTTGATATATTACGAAAAATTCACGGTAAATCCAAGTCCTATCACTTTTACCCTTGGATATTACTTATAGATAAAGAAGAAAAAGCCATTCAAGGACGAGGCTTGAGCATAACAGAAAAACAAGAAATCGTAGATGGATCAGCTTCATATAATGATCGGGATCTTTCCGCATACTTAGAAAACTGGTCGTCATTGGAAAAGATTAGTTCTTGAGCCACTGAATCTTATAGCTAATAGGCATGTGGTTTCAGGCGGGGTCTGAAATGGGGCAGTCTAGCTCCCATAGCTCTGGAACCCTTCGCCCCCTTTTGATTTCATCATGCCTTCAGTTTCCGCATCAAGCCGGGAATCTGTTCCCTCCATTCCAACTGTTCGGAGAGGTCTCTCCGTTCTTTTGCAAGCCAGGCGAGAACCTGACTGATGTCGTAGCGTGTTTTGCATCCGCCCAATGAACCGGGAACCGACTCGCCCTGGCGAACCTCAACGGTTGAAGGGGAACGATCCCTGTAGGACCCTGTGATTTGCGCATCTGTACCGTTTTTTGCGATATAGTAGGCTCTGGTGGCTGCTTTGTACCCCCAGGCCTGACGCACGGCTGTTTCTATCCATGGGGTCAGTTGTTCACGAGAAACCCTCATTGCCCGCCATTTCCTGAAATCAGACAGACGAAATGATGGCACAGCGCCTGCAGCTCGTTTTGCCGAGAGGCCTGCATGCCACATACTCGTCAAGTCAGCAAGCATGGCTCATGGATGTTGCGACCTTCGTCAACCTTGTTCTTAGTCGCCAATCGGCCTGACGATCCATCATCAAGCCGTTTCTTTTTTATTTCACTCCCCTACTGGGCGCAGTTTCCGCATGACTGCGCCCTTCCCTATTGCGCATGCCGCACCAATACATATTTCAAACCTTCATACCTTCAGACAATACTTACAGCAGACAATAAAGACTAGACCCCCTTCGCGAAACCTTCGCCTCGCCCTCATCGACATGGGCGCGATTCCCGACTGTTGTCATGATTTTCGCCACGCAAAAATACACGCCAATAGCCGTCCACGCTTTCCATTGCCGGTCAGGGCTTGAGGCCGGCCAAGGATTGGCCTCCAATAGCATGGCGCTCAACTGACCCGGAATACGGGATCAGATCAGCACAAAGAGAGTCATAATAAAAGGACAGACGAAACCGCAGACTTGGAATTCGTAGTCAAGGCTTAGATCTTTGTGCGGTGCAGCGCACTCCCCTCCCCCGCTATCACTTGACTTGCAATACAAGAGATTTACAGCTCCTGCTTTGCAGGGGCTCATCATGTAGACAATATGTCTATCAATAATGATGAAATAACTTCAATCTCACAATAATACACAACAGAGCCGGCCATATACGCCAGCCTTCTCTGTTGAAGATGCTCGTGACGCAGGGTCACGGCTAAAGAACGGATGACATACCCGCTTTGCGGACGGGTTCATTCACTCACTCCCGGAGTGGGACGGCGAAGGATAGGCCAGTTTGCCTTTTGGCGCAAGGGCCGTTCGCTTCCGCTCTTCGTTTGTGCAGCTCTCTGTTCTCCCTTGCGCAAAAAGTTTGCCTGTCCTCGGGGAAGCCTCTGTCCCCCCGGGGAATGATTTGAAGAACAATCAATAGGCAACCTTAAACTTACCACCATGACACAGACCCTGACTCTCCCGCTCTTCACCGCAGAGAACAAAACCGTTGCAATCCCCCGTTACGGAATCAAGCTGGTTGGGAGTTGCAAGGAATGAGCGGGGTCATTAAGCATAGTCAGTGATAAACTCAACCGGTCACAATGTGTGACCAGTTGGTGCCCTCAAAATCTCGCACCTTCCTGCATGAAGGTGAAATGGGGTAGAGTTTCATTGGAAAAGGGACCAGTGTTCGGCCCCCCCCAATCGTGCAATCTGGAATCACATTCCAACACACACGGCTAAGGCAAAGCGCGGCATTCTGGTGAATACCGTACCACTGAAAAGTGTTCGAGTGATCTGGTCTAGTCCGAGAGATCATTTTCGACTAATTTTATAAGTGCAGTATGAAAATAGTCGGATTGAGGGGCCCCTATAAGGTCCTTGTCCTGAAAGCGATGAACGCAATGAAATGGAATTTGGAACGCAGTACGAACCAAATCAGGCATTGATCTCTCTGTGTTTTTGCGCCTGCTCGACATAAGAACGAAGAACAGCGTTTATTTTTTTCTGATATCCCTTGCCCTGGCTGCGGAAGAACTCCAAAACCTCATAGTCTACCCGCATTATTAAGCACGGTCTTGGGGCGAGGCAGTTCCACGGTTACAGTTGACCAGTCAATGTGCATGCCGGCCTCGTCTTCGTCCTCAGCAATGGCAGCTTCAATCTCCGTTCCGGTGAGGGCAGCAGCACTCTTCCAGTCGCTGCCATCTTTACCCCGCTGTTGCTTTACCTGAAGCTCTTTATCCGTGTATCTGACGGTATGCTCTTTCTTCGAAATCTCTTACCCTCCGAAGTGAGATAATTCTACGCATCCGGCGGAAACCGGCAGATCGAGTTCATTACACCATAAGTGCGTCCCGCCTTATCGTCCATGCCCGGCAAGCCAGCTATCACCCTTGTCGGTTGTTACATAACGCTGAGTTGGGCTATTCGGCTTTTCTGTCTCTGTCATGGCAATCCATCCGTGCTCAATTCCAGGAAGTATATGGCAATTGTAATTCTTGGAGTGTGTCGAAAACCCTATATGCTTCAGGATTTCATTTTTGGGTTATGGCTCACAACAATACTGAAGCACCCGTCCCATGGAAGAAGCAACTCCGACACCTTTGACACTGACTTCGACACTCGCGTGCTCATGAACAGGAAGAATGGTCAAAAAAAGGCGCACTGATCATCGGCTTCCTGAACAGCGGGAGCACTACACGGGTAGGGTCTGGTTCCCGGTTTATGCGTTCTTGTGCGTGTTTACCGGACCGCTATAAGGTGATTTAGCCGTTTATACCGATAAGCTGCATCCGATCTGCCAGTTGGTGGAAATAATCCCTGGACCAAATATCAAGAACCACAGTGTCCTTCAGGAAACGGGAGTGCCTGTAATTTCGGGGGCAACGGCATACATCCCCTTCCTGATGCGCAACAGCAGTCCTTCGTCTGTCATGCGCGCAATTTTGTCGTTCGGTGAAAGGTAATTGCCAATAACGGAGAGCAGCGTTCCGTGTGTCACGGGTACACTGCCAAGCGCCTTGAGCCTGTGCTCAAGCCTCACAGGCGGCTAACAGAAACCAAGAGGAAAGGGAAACCCTTTTATATGCCGCTATGGACCATTCCCCTTACTTCACAGGCTTCACGAACCTCTTCTTCTGTGAAGAGTTCGTCGTTCTCACCGCAGATGAAGTTGCCGTTGACCACTTCGGGGCACCCGGCCAGAGACATGAGCCGGTTGCCTGAGCAGTCGAAGTTTTCAACTTCTGCAGGGGCACCGACCAGGGAGGTCAGCTCATTGTTGGCGCAGGAGTAGTTGCCTGTTACAAATGCGGGGCCACCGTCAAGGGAGTCGAGCATGTTGTCGGAACAGTCGAAGTTGGCTGCAACCTCCATTGGTCCTCCCTGCAGGGTGGAGAGCTGGTTGCTGGAGCAGTTGAAGTCGCCGACTATGGGTGGGGCTCCAACGAGAGTGTTGAGGAGGTTCCCTGAGCAGTTTATGTTGATGTAGGCTCCCACAGGACCACCTTCAAGCGACTCGAGCATGTTGCTGGAGCAGTTGAAGTCCCACCGGACCTCCTGTGGGGCGCCTTCAAGGGAGGTAAGCCCTTTGTTGGAGCAGTCTATGTTGCCATCCCCTGCTGCGGGGCCCATTGCCTGGGCGAATGTGAGTTGTTCGGTCATGGTTCGTGCTGTTTGAATGCGGGTGGTTACCTGAATTGCAGAGGTAAGTTACAGGTTTCAGGCGACAATGCACACAGTGGGAGAATGTTGTGGAAGGGGGGGACTCAGGTGACCATTCCGGTCTCATGAATGGAGAGCTTCCCCTTCCCGCATGATGGGCATGTTCTGCCTTGAAGTTCGCTGAACAGGGCTCCGTTGGCGGAACCGCAGTGCTGGCAGCTCCGGCCGTCTTTATCTATATCAAGGAGTGAGTCTTTCAGGCAATCCATGCAGAGCCAGCTGTGCCGCATGCCTGTTCTTTGGCGTACGAGCTCTTGAGAAGCGTCCTGCCCAAGAACCCTATAGACCTCTTTGTCTTCAAGAGGATGGCGGCAGACAATCCGCTTCCCCTTGTCGTCAGTCACATACATCGACCCGTTTTCAGTGAATACGCCTAGGCGGAAGTAACAGGAAGAGCATTCTATTTCGTAGATGATCATGGGTTGTTACTGATGGGTGCTCACACTGCATTGATAAGGTAGCGGGTGACGCTTGGCCAGTCGGGGAAAGCAGGGCTGCCAAAGTGGATGAGTTCGCCGAGAAAGCGGTCTGATCCGTTGGCGTTATGACGGTCATCAACAAGGTAGTCGCCTGAGTTGAGGTGTTTGTTGTGACTGAGAATCAGGCGCTTGCGTGCGGCGTTGCCGAGGTGCTTTTTGACCCAGCGGAGTTTATCGCTCCAGGCGGAGGGGTTTTCCCATGGGGCGGTGGAAAGGATGTAGGTGTCGAACAGGGGCGTAAGCTCGCTGAACGCTTCAAGGGCGCCAGCCATTGGCTCCATCAGGCGGAAAATGCCGGGGGTTTCGTCATAACGGCCTTAATAGCGTTTACGGTTATCGCTTTTGAGGGCGTCAATGCCGGAACGGAAATCGACGAGGGTGTTGTCCATGTCGAGATAGAGGGTCTTCTTCATATGCTTTGCGTTTGAGGTTCGTTGGTTCACGGGTTGCATCAGAAGAAAGATAGGGCGGGTGGTAGGACAACGGCTGTACCAGTTGGGAGGGGAATCGCCGAATTAGTGCACGAAGTGTACAGCGTACCCTAAGGGGGTTAGGTGTGGTAGCGTTTGCGGAGGCCTAGTTTTTCTATGCGGGTGTAGAGGGTTTTGGGGTGGAGGGAGAGGAGCTCGGCGGCTCCGCCTTTGCCGCTGACGCGGCCTTTGGCCTGATCGAGGGCGTCGAGGATGAGGGTGCGCTCCATTTCGCGGACCTCTTCTTCGAAGACGGCCATGCTCTGTATCCCTTTTGCGGGGTCGGGGTTGAGTGTTGCCGGAGTGCGGCTTCGGGGGGTGAGGATGGTTGAGAAGTCGAGCACGGGGCCTTCGCTGAGGATGACTGCCTGCTCTATGGCGTGGGCCAGTTCACGGATGTTGCCTTTCCATTGGCGCTCTTTGAGCTCCTGCATGTCGCGCTCGCGTATGGGGCGCTGGGGTCGGCCGAATTCACGGGCGAATTTCTGGGCGAAGTGGAGGGCGAGCATGGGAATGTCGCCGGTTCTTTCCCTGAGGGAGGGAAGGAAGATGGGGAATGCGTTGAGGCGGAAAAAGAGGTCGGCGCGGAACCGTCCGGCGGCTACCTCTTTCTGCAGGTCGCGGTTGCTTGCTGCTATGACGCGCACATTGATGGGAATAAGTTCTCCTCCACCAATGCGTTCAATTTCCCGTTCCTGGAGGACGCGGAGCATTTTTGACTGGAGTTCAAGGGGGAGCTCTCCGATTTCATCAAGGAAGATGGTGCCTCCGTCGGCGAGTTCGAACTTGCCGATACGCCGGCCGGTGGCTCCTGTGAAGCTGCCTTTTTCGTGACCGAAGAGCTCTGATTCAATAAGGGTTGCTGGGAGTGCGGCGCAGTTTACCCTTATGAGAACCCGTTCGTTGCGGGGAGAAAGGGTATGGATGGCCCGGGCGAACAGCTCTTTGCCGGTACCGGTTTCACCCTGAACCAGAACGGTGGCGTCCGTTGGAGCTACCTGGGTGACCCGCCTCAAGACGGCGGTGAGGGGGGCGCTGGTGCCAATGATCTCTTCAAAGTTGTGGACGGCGCGAATCTCTTCTTTGAGGTAGGTACGCTCCCCTTCAAGCTTGTGGCGAAGGGTATCAATCTCTTCAAATGCGAGAAAGTTCTGCAGGGCCAGGGAGAGCTGGGGAATGATGAGGTTAAGGGTGGCAAGTTCCTCTTCTTCAAAGGGTCCGCTGCTGCCGGAGATAATAAGGCCGGCGTGACTTCCTGGAGCATTCCAGAGCGAAGCGCTGATAATGGTACAGATGCCGTAGCGCTCCCGCACTTCGGAAACAAGCCGAGACTCGCGGGCAAGCTGGAGGAAGCTGTCTCCGGAGTACACCCCCGGGCGTTCAATAAGTTCGCGGCTGGCGCGCATGGCGTCTTCGTGTCCTGTTTGGCTCAGCCGCTCCTCCCCACTGACCGACACGAACCTGCCATCTTCATCAGGCATAAAGTTATCCGTCACCTTCGGGCGGCCATCGTCGCCAAACACCCTGATACCGAGGAAAGCAACCGGCAGGAGTTTGCTGATCTGCTCACAGACAGCAAGAAGCATTTTGCTGCGATCGCGAATGGTGAGAAGGGCATTATTGACGGCAAGCTGCATGGCGGTATGGGCTTCCCGCTCACGGAGTTCGTCGTAAGCAAGGGCGTTGCTGACAGCCATGGAAATGGGGGAGGTAACGGCTGCCAGGAGGTCGCGCTCGCTCTCGCTCCACTCTTTTTCATCGCGGGAAACAAAATTCAGAAACCCTATGACCTCCCCGCCCGAAAGAAGCGGGGAAAGCACAACCTGGCGCATGCCCGCGTCGTAAAAAATTTTCAGAATGGGGTAGGGGTCGTTGCCATGGCGCTTCAGCTCATCACCAATGCTGACCGTTGTAACCGATGGCTTTGCCAGGAAGGGCTCGAACCATGAGCCGGCTATGAGCCGTCTCTCGTCAGCAAACCCTTTGCCTATGGGAACACGGAACATCTCAAAAAAAACGCCGACATGCCTACGGTCTTTGTCGAGAGTGACGATAACGGCCGAATCAAACTTGAAAATGAGCCGGAGCTTGTCGGTGAGGGTGTGGAAGAGTTCGCGCGGGTCGCGCACACTGCCGACGGCGTCGCTGATGTACTGGGTCAGCCGGCGGGATTCAATGAGGGATGGGTCGGTCATGGTTGAGAGGAAGTATTCTTTTAATTCCTGTTTTTCAGGAACACCTTTTAAAGAATATTCCGAATATTCCAGACTTTTCATAGCAGAAAGAATATCAGGAAAAGTGTCAACTGCTTCACAAAGAATATGTTATATTAATTCTTCGGGAGCAGCGATTATGGCACAGGAATTGCAATGTATCTACTGCACTCTTAACAACGCAGAGGCCATGAAGAGACAAGTCACTACGGCACTGATACTGATTGCGGCGCTGGCCCTTCCAACGGCAGCAGATGCCGCCACCCTTACCCTCAATACTGCATTGCAGCGGGTCAGGGAGAACAGTCCCCGCCTGCGCCAGGCGCGCGAAACCCTCCAGGCCGCTGAAGCGCGCACTGAGGGAAGCAGAAGCGGCTGGTACCCCCACCTTTCAGCGGTTGCCGATTACAGCTACCGCGGCCTCGTTTCCGAGTATGAGGGAATAAAGTTCATGCCCAACAACAGCTACAATGCCCGTGTAGGGGCGGAAATGACGCTTCTGGACTTCGGCCGGACCGCCAAGGGCGTTGCCATAGCCCGTTCGGGCGAAAAAGCTGCCGACCTGTCGCTCTCGCTCACGGGACGGGACCTCGCCTACGCCACAATCCAGGTATTCCACACCATGCTCTTCCTCCGCGAAGCTGTGGCTGTAAAGCGGAAAGAGATTGCGGCACTGGAGAAAAACCTTGAGTATACACGCACGCGTTACCGCGAAGGGGTTGCTACCCGGTTTGATTTGCTCTCCACGGAGGTGCGGCTGGCATCGGCCATGACAAAGAAAACCGATCTGGAAACCGAGCTGGCAAACCAGTCAATCGCCCTTGGCCGGCTCTGTGGCATTCCTGAAGGTGAGCCTGTAGCTGTTGAGGGGTCGTTCGGCGCCACTGAACAGAAGCGGGAGGAGTCGGCAGTTGTAGCATCCGCACTTGAAAAACGCCTTGAACTTCAGCTTGCAGGGGAACATGAGCGAACGGCGACAAAGAGGACTGAACTTGCAGAGCGGGCAGGTCTTCCAATTATTACAGGAAGTGCTTCCTGGGGAACCGGGAACGGATTCCTTCCTGATTTGGAGGAGATGCGCCCGAATACAGCCGCAGGCATGCGAATGGAGCTTCCTCTCTTTACAGGGTTCCGCAGCCGTTCTGAAAAACGAGAAGCGCTTGCCATGCAGCGGGCGGCGGGTGCCGAACGACTGGAAGGCGAGCAGCGGGTTCAGGAGGAGGTTCGCCAGTCGCTGAACTCCCTGAAGGCCAGCCGCCAGAACATTGCCACAACAACACTGCAGGTGGAGCAGGCTGAGCTTGCCGCCACCCATGCACGAACCCGCTACCGCAATGGCCTTGCCACTGCACTTGACCTGCTTGACACGGAAGCCTCGCTTGCCGGGGCGGAACTCTCGAACCTGCAGGCCCGTTACACTTTTGTCATGAACACATACGCCCTTAAACGGGCAGCGGGAGAACCGCTTGAACCTATTCAGCAACCCGACCAGATAACACCATGAAACCCCAGGAAAAACGAATACTTGCGCCGGTTGATTTTTCAGCCGACTCCCTCCATACAATCCGCTACCTTGCAGAGCACCACTCAACCGGAACCCGGCTGACCGTTCTCCATGTGGTTCCCGATGAAGTGCAGGGGGACCCGGACGCGATGCTCCGGGAGCATCTGCTCATCTTCTCACGCTACTCAGGTATCCTTGCGGATTCCGGGTGCGATGTGCGCTTTGCAGTTGCCTACGGCAAGCCCTCCAAGATGATTCTGGAGAACGCCCGCAACGGAGGAGCGGGAATGATTGTTCTGGGTTCGCACGGCAGCAGCCGTCTGCTCCGTCTTCTTGTAGGAAGCACAACCGAGTCGGTCATGCGCAACTCGCCCTGCCCTGTTCTGGTTTTGAAAACCCCGGAACTTGAGGAAGAAGAGGATGACTGCCCGGAAGAGGACGGGCGCGAAACAATCAACGCTTAAGCACCTATGGACGACGCACCCGCCGGCTCAAAAGCCGCGTTCAATCCGATGCGCTACCTCATATTCGGGGTACTGCTGCTCATCGGGCTTGTGTGGGGCGGCATGAAGCTCTATCACTCTTTTCTGTATGAAGAGACCGATAACGCTCAGATTGAGGGAGATATCTATCCGGTAATTTCCCGTGTACCGGGAAAGGTGGTCGCCGTCACAGCGGAGGACAACCAGAAGGTTGCCGCGGGCGAAGCGCTCATCAGACTTGACTCGCTCGACTTTGTGGTGCGGCGCGAGGCGGCACTGGCGGCACTTGAAAGCGCAAAAGCTTCAGCCGGTGCTGCGCGGGCAGCAATTACCGCGGCAGAGGCCAATGAACGAAAGCTTCAGGCGGATCTTCGCCGAAGCCGAAACCTGCAGGAGCAGGATGTTATTTCAAAAGCGGAACTGGATGCGGTGACGGCAGGAGCAACAGGTTCTTCCGCCGACCATGCAGGAGCCTCCGGAAAGTACCGGGCCGCGCTCGCCCTTGTGAAGGTGCGGGAGGCGGAGCTTCAGAATGCCCGCCTGCAGCTTTCCTATACAACCATCACCGCTCCGGCTGACGGTCATGTTGCCAGAAAGAATGTGCAGCCCGGGCAGTTCGTGCAGCCGGGCCAGTGGCTGATTGGGCTGGTCGGCAGCGGGGAGCTTTGGGTGGTGGCCAACTTCAAGGAGACGCAGCTCACCAAAATGCGCCCCGGCCAGATGGTGGAAATCAAGGTTGACGCATTCCCCAAAGAATCCTTTGAGGGAAGGGTCGAGTCAATTTCATCGGGCACCGGCTCAAAGTTCTCCCTTCTCCCCCCCGACAATGCCAGCGGCAATTTCGTGAAGGTTGCCCAACGGGTGCCGGTAAAAATTATGTTTACTGAAAAGCCGGAGAAACCTCTTGCCGCGGGAATGAGCGTGGTAGTGGATGTACGGGTGAACTGACGGGCGCGGCAATGAGCGGAGCAGCTGCAGCCAGGGCGTACGACGCCGACCACACATACGAAACCGGGTTCCGCAAGGCAATCATCACCATTACGGTGATTGTGGCGGCCATGCTGGAACTGATTGACACCACCATTGTCAATGTGGCCATCAACCACATCAGCGGCAACCTCGGCGCCAGCATTGAGGATGTTGCCTGGGTGATAACCAGCTACGCAATAGCCAATGTCATTGTCATCCCTCTCTCAGGGTTCCTTGGCAACCTGCTCGGCCGGCGCACCTACTTCATCGGCTCCATCCTCCTCTTCACCTTTGCCTCGCTGCTCTGCGGCCTGGCCGACAACATCTGGACACTGGTCCTGTTCCGCTTTATCCAGGGAATAGGAGGAGGCGCACTGCTTCCCACATCCCAGGCTATTCTGTATGAGACCTTCCGACCCGAAGAACGAGGGGCTGCAACCGGCATCTTCTCCATGGGCCTTGTGCTTGGCCCCACCATTGGGCCACTTCTGGGCGGGTATCTGGTGGATTATTTCAGCTGGCAGTGGTGCTTTTTCGTAAACATTCCCGTTGGCCTGCTGGCTTCATGGGCAGCGTTTACCTTCATCCGCGAACCGAAGGTTGTGAACAAGGTCAAAAAAATCGACTGGGCCGGCATAGGGCTTCTGGCCGTGGGCATCGGTTCGCTCCAGTTCATTCTTGAACGGGGGCAGTCAAAAGACTGGTTCGCAACCCCCTACATCACCCTCTTCACCCTCATCGCCGTTGTATCCCTCGCCGCCTTTGTGTGGTGGGAACTGCATACAGAACACCCGGCGGTGGACCTCAGCGTGCTCGCGCGAAGCAAAAACCTGGCCATTGCCGCAGTGCTCACATTCGTTGTGGGCTACGGTCTCTATGGAACGCTGTTTATTTTCCCCGTGTTCGTGCAGCGCCTGCTCGGCTTCACTGCCGTGCTTACCGGCCTGGTGCTCTTTCCCAGCGCCATTCTGACCGGAGCCATCTCCATGCCGCTGGGCATAGCCCTGCAGAAGGGGGCGTCGGCGAAGCTGCTGATGGCGTTTGGTATGGCGGCATTCATGCTCTTCAGCTGGGAGCTTGGGCAGCAGACCATGCAATCGGGGGCAACAGACTTTTTCTGGGTGCTGCTGCTTCGTGGGCTTGCTCTCGGGTTCATTTTCATTCCCGTCACCATGCTTGCTGTTACCGGCCTGCACGGACGCGACATAGGGCAGGCCACGGGGCTGAACAACATGGTTCGTCAGCTCGGGGGCTCGTTCGGCATTGCAATCACCAACACCTACATTGCCCAGCGCGTTGCCGCACACAGGGTAGACCTCATCAGCAGCCTCTCCCCCTTCGACAATCAGGCCGTCAGCCGGCTGGACACCATCGGCCAAACTATGCAGACTGCAGGAGGCCTTGCGCCCGCTGACGCCGCCAATGCTGCAACCCGGGCGCTTGATGGTATTGTGATGGTCCAGAGCCACCATCTTGCATACATGGACGCCTTCATGCTGATTGCCGTACTGTTCCTCTGCTGCCTGCCGCTGCTCTTCTTCATCAAGGAGGAGAAAGGTGCTCCGAAAGAAATAGGCGGGGGTCACTGAAGGGAGGGAGGTTAGACAGATCGGCAAAAAAATCGGCAGAATCCTTGCTATTCAACAGCGTATATTATTCACAGAAAAAGAGTTGCAGAAGAAAAAGATCGGCAATTTTTCACCCCGCTTCTGCCTCGCGATAGCGCTCGTAGTCGGCGCGGACGCGGCGGCTGTAGAAGATGATGGCAATTGCGGCTATGAATGTGACGAGGCAGCCGATTCGAATGGCCACGCCGGTGCCGAACTGCTCTGAAAGCCAACCGACTTCAAGATTGCCAATCGGCATGAACCCCATGAACACCATCATATAGAGGCTCATCACCCTGCCGCGGTACCGGTCGTCGACGGTGCTCTGCAGGGTTGCGCTCATTGTTGCTACGGCAGCCACCAGGCCGAGCCCGCAAAGAAAGAGGAAGAAATAGGCGAGGGGAAGCCACGAAGTCCAGGTAAAGGCCGCAAGGGAGAGGGAAAAGAGAATGGTGCCCCCGGAGATGAATATGAGCCGGTCGATGGTCCGCGAGTACATGGAAATGAGCAGCGTGCCAACCACGGAACCGAGGCCGGAGATACCGTAGAGGTAACCGAGGCCGGTGGCGTCCATATGGAAAGAGCGTTTGGCGATAACCGGCAGCATGGTAACATAGGACCATCCGAAAATGGAGATGATGGCAATGAAGATGACGATGGTGCGGATGAGAGGGTGGCGCATTGAGTAACGGAGGCCGTCGCGGATGGCCTCAATCGGATGGACGGGATCACTTTCAGGGGCTAACATGCCGGCGGAGCGGATGAGGAGCAGGGAGACAATGACGGCGAAAAAGCTGAACCCGTTGACGATGAAAGCGGTGCCTGTGCCGGCGGCGGCAATGAGAAATCCGGCAATAGCCGGGCCGATGATGCGCGAACCGTTATAGATGGCCGAGTTCATGGCTATGGCTGAAGAGAGGTGTTCCCTCTCCACCATCTCGCTGAGAAAGGCCTGAAGGGCGGGCACATTGAGTGCGTTAACGCAGCCAAGCAGAAAGGAGAGGACGAGGATAATAGGCATTGTGACGAAGCCCAGAAGGGCAAAAATACCGAGGATGAAGGCCAGAAGCATTGCTGAGGACTGCGTCCAGAGAAGAATGGTACGGCGCGGGTAACGGTCGACAATAACTCCACCGAGGAGTGAAAGAAAAAGGGTGGGGAGGGTGGAGGCAGCAGCGACAAGCCCTACATCAAAGGCTGAACCGGTGATTTCAAGCACAAGCCACCCTTGAGCAACCATCTGTATCCAGGTGCCGACCATTGAAACCACCTGACCGGGAAAATAACGGCGGAAGTTGGCGCTTCTGAACGCGGGAAATGCTTCAAGGAGTTTTGCCGAAACGCTACTGCCGGAAGGATCCCTACTGTCCCGCATAATCGCCCTCAACTGCGGCGTCACCGGGGTCCAGAGACTCAGCCACGCTGTAGTCGCTGGCAACAATCAGGTGGGCTCTGTAGCGGAAAGCGCTTATGTCGTCGTGCTCTTTTTCCAGCACCCGCAGACGGTAGGCATCATTGGCCTCCTTGCCTCGAAGCGTCTGGTTCTTTTTTGTTTCACGCCAGGTGAGGTCTATGTAGACACAGAGATCGGCGTCACGGATGCCGAGGGCGTAGAGCCCGTCGACAACCAGCACATCGGCTTTGCTGAAGTCGGTAATGAGACGGTCTATTTCGCCGCTCACAATGTCAACGCACGGCATGAGCGACTGGCGATCACTGCGGAAATCGGCAATGTTGCTTTTGAGCAGATCCCAGTCGTACTCGCCGACGCCCACATGCTCAAAGTTATCGGCAAGGCGCCACGCAAGCCGCTCAGAGGGGGGGATTCTGTAGTAGTTGTCTGTATGGAGAATCTTCGGGCGGACTCCCTCTTTTTTGAGCCGGACGGCAAGAGAGTGCGACAGTTCGGACTTTCCGCTGCCGGACTCGCCCGATATGGCCACAATGTACTTGTGCCCCGAATGCTCCTTCTGGAGGGTCTGGAGCTCCGTTATGACCCGTTCAGCTATAACCGCTGCTGCTACTATGTGCTTTTCGCTTATGAGTAAAACATCACCCAGCATAGAGGAAAGGGTTTTCCGCCCCGTAATGCTCCGCCGGGATACAGAAGGCGGAAACTGATGGAGAGGTAGGTTCAACAGACAGTCAGAATATACTCCCTTTTAAAACAATACACAGCCTAACCCTCATCTCACTCCCTTGTCCAACTGCTCCCTTTCCTCCGACGGAGAGCCTGCTCGGCACTCCCCCATGGGCAGTTGGCAGCAGCTACATTGCTCCACCCTATGCTTCCCTGCTCCGGTGCCGCTCAGCAGTTCCCCCGTTTTCTCCGGAGGGCACGCCTTCTTCCGCGCGGCTTTGGCGGCTGCATCAGGAAAACATGACTGATCGCTGTTCGGTGGCCATAAAACACTCATCTCCTGCTTCAGGTTCTTTTGCCAAATATCCGGCAGTACTCCGTTTCTGTTTCGCTGTCTGCAGTGGCAACCGTAATCCCCTCGGGAATCGTTCGGTAGAGCGAACTGAAATTTTTGACACAGGCGGCCGAAGAGAAGAAAATTTCATCGATGAACTCCAAATCAACATTCTCTTCCTGCTCCTGTTGCCCGTGCAGATAAACGCTCAGCGGGATAACTGTGTTGCCGAGAGCAGAAAGCTCGTTCATCAGGTAGCCGTCAACAAGGTTGGAACCCGGAAGCAGCACTTTTTTGCCGGTGAGGTTGCGCTCTTTGAGTGCTATCGCAATTTCAGAAGGGCTGTCGGGCTCAAGCGCAAGATCGGCTATAATGCCATACTTCTGCAGTTCGGTTGCTGCCGGCCTGCCCAGTGTGCAAATGGTACAGTTTGCCAGATGGCGCACATCGCGGTTGAACTCCATCAGATAGGTGAAGAAATACTTGACGGCAAACCGGTTCGGGAAAAAGAGTACCGGATAGTCGGAAACATTGGAAATGCACTGCTGAAGCATAGCGCGGTCGGCTTCTTCCACCCGGCGGCAGGGGAAGTTCACCACAAGCCATTCACGGCTGCTGTAGCGTTTGGGGTCGGCGTCGCCACTCAGCACTTTCTTTTTTCTGCTGAACCAGTTGTTCTCAATGAACTGGTTGATGTTCTCACCAATAATGAGGAGCGCTGGCGAATATGCTGCGCGCTCTTTTCTGCGGAGCTCCCCTATGGTTCCCGTCCACACTCTCTGGTTATAGCGGGTAGCGTTCTGCACAATGGCAGCTTTGGTCTCTTCGGGGCGGCCTTTTTTCACAATGGCGTCAAGCACTTCGTGCACTGAAGAGGCTACCATGTAGTAGACAAGGGTATCGGCATCGGGCACCTGTATCTTGTTGACAGGGTGGCCGGTGCAGAAGGCGACCGACGAGGACACCTTGCGCATGGTGAGGGGTATTTCACTGTAGGCACTGGCCCCGTGGGCGGCTGTGATGCCGGGAATGATTTCGTAGTCGATCTTGTACTTTCTGAGCACATCAATCTCTTCACCACCACGGCCGAACACGAAGGGGTCGCCCCCTTTGAGCCGTACCACCGTTTTCCCTTCAAGGGCATGGCGGGCAATTTCCTCATTAATGGCATCCTGCTCAAAGTGGTGGCTGTCTTTGCGTTTTCCGGTATAGATTTTTAGACCACTGAACTGGTCGATAATTGCGCTGGTCACCAGATCGTCATAGATAATGACATCGGCGCCCTTCAGCGCCCGCTCGGCCCTCAGGGTGAGCAGTTCCGGATCGCCAGGGCCGGCGCCTGCTATATAGACATAACCTTTTTTCGCTGTATCGCTCTGCTTTTTCATTGTCTATTGCTTTATGAATTGGTGTTCGTCGGCTCTGCCTTTGCGAGGAAGAGCTCTTTTATGGCATTTCTCCACTCTACCGAGCGCCGTGCGTTGCGGCCGTCGGAGGAGACGCTGACGGTCATGCCCTCATGGCGGAACAGGGCGGGAGAGATGAAGTCGGAATCGTTGCGGTTGTCGGCAATGTTGCAGAGGATCCCCTTCTGCTGTGCGTCTTCAAGAACCCGATGGTTCAGGGCCTCATCGGGAGTGCATGCATACACAAGGAAAAACCCGTCAAGGTCGGAGGGCTCGTAAGTTTTGTTGAGCACCCGCACGCCAGCAGCCGACACTTCGGAACTGCAGAGGGTGTCGAGAACGGTAATGTCGTCAGTGAACTGGAGTACCGCCTGCAATTTGTGCATGGCGAGCTCACCGCCCCCCACAAAGAGAATCTTTTTCCCGTCAATACGGATAGCAAGAGGCAGAAAGGTGCTCACAACCCCTCCCGTTCAAGTTGGGCCGAAGCGGTGATTTTGAGCAGGACGGTAATGAGCAGCACTGCGCCTGCCCAGACCCCGCTGGTCAGAAGAATTTCCGGCAGTGCCGGGGCGTAGTCGACTGTAGCCAACCCTTCCCTAACCTGCCCTGCAAGAATAAGCGTCAGCCCACTCTGCAGCCAGACGGAAAATGCCAGGAGGGCGCCGAGCGAAGCTGCGGCAATGGATGAACGGCGCAGTGAGGGCACCAGCAAAAGCCCGATTGCTGCAGCACCGGCAAGAAGCGAAAACAAAGAGGCCGAAGCGAATGGAGAGTTGCCGTAGAGAAGGCCAAGGGCGGAGGTTTGCGCCGTCACATTGCCAAGAACAACCGTTCCGGCTTCAATCCCCGTAAGCACAAGGGAGCCGAGCCCAGCCCATGCAGCAACTGCCGCAAGCCGTTCCAGAGCTTCCTCTCCTGCCTTGAATCCGGCCAGCTGTTCGGCCGCCACCGCCATAACCAGCATGATTCCAGCTCCTGCCGCAACCCCCGACGCCATCAGGCGAGGGGCGAGAAGCGGGGAGGTCCAGAGTTCACTGCCAGGCACAACGGCCAGCATGAAGGCGGATATTACCGGCAGGGCAAGCCCTGCGGGAATGGCAATCATAACTGCGGAACGGATCCAGGCGGGTTGCTTCACCCCTTTCTGCACTGCCCCAACCTGCGCCCAGCCAACAGCAAGGGTGAGGGCAAGGAAAAGAAGCAGCAGCGGCACCTGCCAGGAGGCCGGAGCGCCGGGCGAGGGGTTCAGGAGCAGCGTCAAAAAACGGCGTTGCATGCCAAGATCGGCGGCAATGAAAAGCAGGCTCATAGCCGAAGCGGTTGCGCCGAGAAAAGCTGCCAGAGGGGCAAGGCGGGCAAGGAATGAATATTTCTGAAGCGTTCCGGGCACCAGCACGGCAAGAGAGGCCGCTGCAATGGAGGCAAGAAAGGGAAGCTGTGCATGGTAGAGCCCCCAGATTGCATTGTTGCCCATTCCGGTGTGGACGAACCCATCCGCGCTCTGGAGTGCGGAGGCGTAAAAGGCCCCTGCCACCATCGCGAGAAGTGCGAGGCTCCATATCCAGTAGTTGCGGTGTCCTGTGAGTGCTTGTTCAATCATGGCGGGTCCTTAAATGATATAGAAAACTGAGGGCCTCGTTCCGAGTTCCGGTTTCCGCTGAAGAGTTTGGTTGCTTTCAAGCAGCCTTCGGATTTCGGACGACGGGTTGTTGATGTTGCCAAACGAAATGGCTCCTTCGGGGCAGGCCTCCACGCATGAAGGCTTTTTACCCCTCGCCAGACGGTCGGAACAGAAATTGCATTTTTCCACCACGCCGCGCTGACGGGTTGGATAGTCAACACTCGGGTTTTTGAGTGCCGCACGCGGGTCGCTCCAGTTGAAGCTGACCTCGCCGTAAGGGCACCCCTGCATGCAGGAGCGGCAGCCCACGCAGCGGTGATAGTCTATGGCCACAATGCCGTCCGTACGGCGGAAAATGGAGTCGGTCGGGCATGCACGGGCACACGAGGGCTCGGCACAGTGGTTGCAGAGCGCTGGCAGGGCCGCTGTTGAAGGGCAAGCGGAACCAAGCAACTCTCGCCCATCCTCCTTGTGCATCCACTCCACCGTTCCGGCAGGGCTGCTGACATCGGGGACATTGTGGGTATGGTGGCACGACTCAATGCAGAGAGTGCAGCCTTCGCGACACCGGCGCGTGTCGATAAGCATGCCCCAGCGCCGGCCGGTGTCACCCGGCTCGACTGCCCATGCAGCGGAAGTCGTGCGTTCAAATCCACCACCCGTCAGGATGCCGGAAGCCGCTCCCATTCCTGCGAGCAGGCCTATGCCCGCTTTGCGGATAAAGTCTCGTCTGTCGTTGTTCATCATGGTGTTTCCAGTGGCGATAGATGGCAGTTCCAGCAGTTAGGGCTAACATTGGCGTAGGTGTGGCAGCCAAAACAGAAGTAACGGTTGGAGCCGTGGCATGCAAGGCAGGTGGAGAGGTTCTTCTGAAGCTTCCTCCCGTCCGCCGTTTCATGCACCGCATCGGGGCCCTCATGGGCGGCGGTGTTTTTCCAATCCTCAAGCACCTGCATGTGATGCGTATGCATGTACTCTTTGGGGTAGACGCAGGCGCTACTGTCCACCGCAGCGGGTTGGGCCAGAGGGGCCTCACTCTCCGCTCCGGCACGGAACGAAAAGACCAGCGTTACGAGAAGGGCGGCAAGCAGCCCGATGATTAGGAGGTTTTTCTTATGCATCGCCGTCCTCCCTCTCTTCGGCTATAGCCATAGGGTTCTCCCTCAAATCTTCAGTTCTGGGTGTTTCTCCCTCCATCACAAGAGCGTTGCCAACAAGCTCGTGAAGGCCGTAGACCGCAACGCCCGGGTTCCAGTAGCGCATGAGCGGAGGCAGGGTTGCCCGGTCAATGGCGCAGATGGTTATCAGTGCGTTGACCTGGTGCTGTTTTTTGACTGTTCTGACCGCGTTGGCTCTGGGGAAGCCGCCTCTCATGCGCATTTCCATGAACTCTTCGGCGTTGATGCCGCTGCCTGAGCCGCAGCAGAAGGTTTTCTCGCGGATGGTGTTCTCCGGCATTTCATTGAAGGAGTTGCAGACCGAGTTGAGAACGAAACGCGGCTCTTCGAGCATCCCCATCCCGCGCGACACATTGCATGAGTCGTGAAAGGTGGTACGGAGATGATCATTACGGCTCGGGTCGAGCTTCAGTTTTCCGTGTTTGATGAGGTCGGCTGTGAACTCGGCGATATGCACCATTTTGGTGGATGTAGCATTGGTAAACTTTGTGCCTGTAATGGGTGAAACCGGTTCCTCAAGAAAGTCGGCCGGGCCGTTCATGGTGGACATGTACTGGTGCACAACCCTCCACATGTGGCCGCACTCGCCTCCCAGAATCCATTTCACCTTCAGCCGCTCGGCTTCATGGTACATTTTGGCATTCAGCTTCTTCATCATGTCGTTGGTGGTGAAAAGGCCGAAGTTGCCCCCCTCGGAAGCGTAGGTGCTGATGGTGTAGTCGAGCCCTATGTGATGGAAAAGTAGCAGGTAGCCCATCATGGTGTACACACCCGGGTCGCCGAACACATCGCCCGACGGTGTGATGAAAAGTATTTCCGCCCCCTTCCGGTTGAAGGTGGGGTTCACCGTTATGCCGGTGAGCTCCTCAATATCGTCAACAAGCGACATAATGTTCTGCACGAAGGTGTGCGGCTCAATGCCAAGGTGGTTGCCGGTTCTGTTGCAGTTGGCTACCGGAGCAAGAATCCAGTTGTTGTTGACGCCTATCAGGTTCAGCAGTTCACGGGCAACCATAGTAATTTCTGCCGTGTCGATACCGAGTGGGCAGAACACGCTGCAGCGGCGGCACTCGGTGCACTGGTAGAAGTAGGAGTGCCACTCCTTGATAACTTCCTTTGTGAGTTTGCGTGAACCGGAAAACCCTTTGAGGATTTTTTTCACCATGGGGAAATCGTTCCGGTAAACGGAGCGAAGCAGCTCTGCGCGAATGACTGGCATGTTCTTGGGGTCGCCGCTGCCGAGAAAGAAGTGGCACTTGTCGGCGCAGGCGCCGCAGCGCACACAGGAATCAAGATAAAGCTTGAGCGATCGGAACTTCTTTAGCCGCTCCTTGAGACCGTCGTGAATTATTTTCTCCCACCCGTCCGGTAACTGCCAGTCCTCATCGGTGGCGGCCCACTTGCGGGGGTTGGGAAACCCGATCGCTTTGAGGGTATCGGGCTTGCCGGGAAAACACCAGTTCCCGTCATGAAAATCAACCGGCATCTCCCACCATTCCCGGTCGGCCTGAGCCCCTTTCAGAGGGGTTGGCTTCTCCAGGAACTCTCGTGCGAGCTGGGCTTTTCTGGGTGCGTATTTTGACATGATCAGTCCTTTTCAACCGGCAACCCGGCTTTTTTCATCTTTTCACGAAACTCGTCCTCGTACTCGGCGTAGGTGCGGAACTTCCCAGGTTTGTTCCAGGGGTTCCTGTGCAGTTTCTCGCGGCTGTTGTTCGGCAGATTGCGTGTGGGGCTCAGAAAAATTGCACCCATATGCATCAGCTTGCTGAAGGGGAAATAGATGGCCAGCATTGAGACAAGAAACAGATGGACGAAGAAAAGGGCACCTATTTCACTGGGAGCTTCAAAACTGAACGACACAAGACCCATCATGAGCGCCTTGATGGAGAGAATGTCAACCCTTTCAAGGTAGCGCATGCCCATGCCTGCCAGAACAATTCCGCCTATCAGAAAGAGCGGGAAAAAGTCTGTCTGGAGAGAGATAATGCGCAGCTTCGCATCCCGTATGCGTCGGGCAACAAGAAAGGTAAGGGCAACGAGCACAATGGCGTCGGTCATGAAAAATGCGGGGAGCGTCAGCTCCAGAAAACTGTCGGCATGCTCAATTGCATTAATGAAGGCTGGTGGCTCAATAAAGAAGAAGCGTGCATGACGGAGCCCAATGATGAGCAGCGACCAGTGAAACGCCAGGCCTCCCATCCAGAGCCATTTGCTTGAGGCATAAACCAGTTCAGGGCCGGTGTGCAGTTCGGCTTTGGTGTTGCGGAACAGGGAACGGAAAAAGAGTACCTCTGTCAGCACCCTCATGGCTGCGCCAAAACGGGTGGATGGGCTTTCAAGGTGGTTCTGTTTAATCCAGTCGAGCGACTTCTCCTGCCCGCAGGTGGTAACAATCGGGAAGGGAACCGGACGGCGAAGCCAGTCAAAAATGCGCCATATGAAGCCTGCAATAAAGATGAACGCGGCGGCGTAGGGAATAATGACGCCGAACAGGTACGCCATATTCAGGTAGGTGACTGCCACATAGGGAATAAGGGCAAGCAGGACCACCATGATGAGAGGCATAAAAACTTTTTTCATGACTGGGTGCTCCTCAGAAGCATGTGAAGCTGGCTGCGGGTCTCTTCCACTTTCAGCTGATAGATTTTTTCACGGTTCTCCAGGAACCGGTCGAACGCCTCAAAGGTTATCGCACTGATGCGGGCTCTGAGGGCTTCGGTATCGGCCTCTTTCGGGGCTCTCTCCATAAGCAGCTCCTGCAGGAGAGGAAAAAGCGAGAGTGCAACTGACGGGCGCAACGGCTGTACCGCAAAGATGCGGGCAATGCTGTGGATGCCCTCGCCGCAGCTCTCCGGATTCCCCTCGAAATTGTCGAGCACCATACTCATGCCGTCAAGCAACGCCTCACCTGTTGGGGTTCCGGAGGCCATTGTCTCGGGAAAAAGGGCGAGGGCGCTCTGGAGCCATCGCTCAAGAATCGCGCTCTTCCGCTCACTGATTATCTGTTGCCAGTTGCTCTTCATGGTTCTTTCTCCTTAGAGCCAGCTATTGACCTGATGAGCCTCTACAAGGTCGACGAATCCGTCGTAGCCGATTCCCTTCACTTCGGCATCAACACTGCTGATGCCACGGGCGTCAAGGTCGGGCTGCAGGGCATAGACCGGACTGGTTTTCTGCAATGCGGCAATGGCGTCACTGAACCGGTTGCCGTTCTGGACTGCGTAAACGCCGTTCTCAATGAAGAGAACCGGATCGCCCGGCTGGACGAAGCGGATGCACTCTTCCATGGCAGGGCTTTCAAACGGGGATGTATTGATTGTATGCAGCATGATTAATCTTGATGTTCAGGGTTCCTGGGTAAAAACTGCTTCAGTGGTGGATGACAACATCCTGCTCCGTCATCCGGCGTCCGATTTCGGCCGAGTCAAGCAGCTCCACATCCACAAGAAGATCATCTTCAGTGAGGCCGCGTTCTTCAAGTGAAACGCGGTCGACATAGAGTTTCTCCACATCGTAGCCGTCAAGCGCCATAAAGGTTTTGGCGAACCCCTTCATGGAAATGCCGTCAGTATTCTGGTTCTTTTTCAGAGCATAGACCCCGTCGCCGATAAAGGCAACGGAAAGATCCTGCTCGTAGGCGGCCATGATGAGAATCATCTCCAGCCCTTCATAGGTGTAAATTGAACCGTGAGGCGCGCGGCGCATCACATGCATGATTTTTTTGACATTGTCGTCCATGGTGCTCAGTCTCCAAAGGTTAGCAGTCTGTCGTTTCTGATTGCGATGTCGGTAAGGGTGCCGAGTCCAGTGATGGAGCCCCCCTCAATCATGAGGTCGTCGGTAATGCCGCGCCGTTTCGAGGCGGCAATGCAGGCGAGAATCTCAACGCCGTGCTCTTTTGCCATTTCGCTCCAGCGGGCCGCAATGTTGCGGTCGTCCTGGGGCGGATCGGTAAGATTGGTGGCGTTGATGACGCCGTCGTTGTAAAGAAACACGGCGTCAACCGTGTGGCCTTTTTTAATGGCCGCCTCGGCAAATTTGTAAGCCGTGTCGGCCGCCTGATGGTTGTAAGGCCCTTCCTTGAGCAGAATTCCTATTTTCACCTTTTCACTGTTTAGAATGGTTGCTGAAAAACCAGGGAGCGCTGTGCCCCTCACGCGGCCTTGTTCAGGACTGCATCATAAAGCTTCGTCCAGGTATTGGCGCTGGATGCGAAGGGGGCTTCCTGATAGCGGCAGAAATAGAGCGCTCCGATTGCCATTTCAAGATCACCCCGTTTCAGCGCAGCGGCCGCCTTGCGTCCCGAAGCGGCGGCGTCTGCGCCGGTAAGCCGCACCTGCTTCCAGTAGTTGATGGCCTCCCTGCGAAACAGTGCGGTACGCGGCAACGCTTCGGCCTCTTTGAGAGAGGGCACGGAAACATTGCGGCTGCCGAAAGCAATCGGCCATCCCGTTTCAGCCCAACGATCCGAGGCCTCTATGGCCTTTTCAACGCGCCCGATGAGATCTTCGTACATGGTAAACGACTCCGGTTGGTTATTGTTTCAAGAGGCTTAAAGGCCTTCGCCCATGCCCATCTGTATGTACCCCGAGGGGCAGACCAGCGAGCAGAGGTGGCAACCCACACATTTCTCATAATCGGTTTCCACAACCTCTCCCTCCGGGTTGTCGCGGTACCGGATAACGGCCTCCTGCGGGCAGAACGAAACGCACTGCTTGCAGTCGAAACAGAGCCCGCAGCTCATGCAGCGCTCAGCCTCGGCCTTAACCTCTTCGGGAGTAAGCGCCTGCAGCAGCTCCTCATGGTTGCCCACCACATTCTCAATCTCCCGGTTGACGCGCTTTGCCTGCGGTGCAGGAAGGAAGTAGAGCATATCCTGCCGCTGCGCTTTGGCAATTTCCTGGCGCGCCGGTTCGGGAAGAGCTTCGCCTCTGAGGAAAGCGTCAATCGACTCCGCTGCCTTGCGGCCATGGCCCACAGCTGTGGTGATAAGGTCAACCTTGATGGCGTCACCGCCGCCAAACACATTTTCACGGCCCGGAAGGCGGAAGTAGCGATCGACCTTCATCCATCCGGTTCCGTTGATGACCGCTTCAAAACCACTCATATCGGCACTCTGCCCGATTGCGGCCACCACCATGTCGCCCTCTATTTCAAAGGTTTCACCGGTGGATTTGTAGCGGAGGAAGGGGATAGGCGAGTTCCATCCATCTTCGCCTTTCTCTTTTTTCTCCATTGTTGAACAGCAAAGAGCACGAACACCCTCCCCGCTTTTGAGAACCTCAACCGTTCCGCTCTGGTAGTGTACTTTCGCGCCTTCACGCACCGCGTCATCAAACTCGTTCTCAAAACATGCCATCTCTTCTCGTGGCACGGCTGACACCAGAACTGCCTGGGAGCCAAGGCGGAGGGCGAGACGGGCCACATCCATGGCCACATTGCCGTCACCTATGACAATAACTTTTTTGCCAACCGGGATGTCGTCGCCAAGCACCTCGTAGTTGCGGAGGAAGTCAATGGCGTTGGTTACTTCCTTCGTTCCCTCAAATCCGGGGACAGGCATGGAGCGGCCGACCTGAGCGCCGATTCCAACAAAAACAGCGTCAAACTCTTTTTCAAGCTGGTCAAGCGTCACATCCACCCCAACCCGAACACCCATGCGGGTTTCAATGCCGAGATCGGTAATGCGCTTGATTTCTGCCTCAAGAACTGCACGGTCAACACGGTATCCCATAATGCCGTAGAGGACCATGCCTCCAAGCTTCTGGTTCGCATCAATAATGGTGACTGCGTGCCCCTTGCGCCGCAGCTGGTAGGCTACCGACAGGCCTGCAGGGCCACCGCCGATGACGGCAACGCGCTTTCCGCTGTCGGGGCCTGCTCCGGGAAGCTTCAGACCCTCTTTGATTCCGTAGTCGCCTAGCGCCTGTTCAAGGGCGTTGATGGCAACACTCCCGTCGTGGTACTGGCGATTGCAGCCGTTCTGGCAGGGGTGCGGGCAAATTCTGCCCATAACTGCCGGAAACGGGTTCCTCTCAACAATGGTCTCCCATGCTGACTTCCAGGGGTCGTCCGATTTGTCGACCCCGTTGAGGAAGCGCTGGTAGCCGCGAATGTCCTCCCCTGCAGGGCACTCAGACGAGCAGGGCGGCACCTGGCGTACATACACCGGACACTTGTGACTGTGATCTCCAAATGCAACAATCTTCTGCTCACCGGTCTCTTCGCTGTATGCCGGAAACTGGTAATCTGTTGCGAAATCGAGAATTGGATTTGATTCTCCCATCATGGTATCTCCTTTGGCTAAAAGCGGACATGAGCCGACTGGTTGAAGGTGGTGCGCGCATGACGATAGCTGTCGATCATATCCTCGTCGAAGATGAGCCCTGTTTCTTCAAAGAAGCGCTTCCACCCAATACGGTTGATCCACTCGCCGACCCTTTCCCAGGGCCTTCCGCCCGCTTTGTAGGCGGTCAGGATTTTGCCAACCGCTTCGGTCACTTCCGGCCAGCGGGGAGGGTTGTTGGGCAGGTTGTGGGCAACAATGCTCATGGTTGAGGGTTTTGAGCGAGCGTTGCTGTTCTTGCCGCCGACCCAGATGGCAAACTTGGAATGCTCGGGATGGTTGATTTCCATTGCCGGGCAGGCACCGAAACATGCACCACAGCAGATGCACTTGGCCTCGTCAACCATCAGTGATCGTTTGCCGTTGACCACCGTCGGACGGATGGCAGCGACCGGGCAGCGGGCAACCGCTTTGGGAAGCTCGCAGATCATTGAAAGGTTATCGTGGTTGATGCGGGGAGGACGGGTATGCTTCACCACAACGGCAATATCTGCCTGGCCGCCGCAGTTGATGGAGCAGCATGAGGTAGAGAGGCGCACCTTGTTGGGCATCTCCATATGCTTGAACTCGTCGTAGAGGGAGTCCATCATTGACTTCACCACGCCCGACGCATCGGTTGCGGGAATGTCGCAATGGAGCCAGCCCTGGGTATGCGATACCGATGAAACGCAGTTACCTGCGCCGCCAACCGGGAAGCCCATGGCCTCGAGGTCGCGGATCATCGGCTCCACATTCTCCTCCTTGGGGGTCAGGAACTCAACATTGTTGCGGACGGTGAACCGGAGGTGGCCGTCACAGTAGCGGTCCGCAATGTCGCAGAGCTGGCGCACCATGTCCACCGTATCTTGACGCGGAGTACCCGCACGGACGGTGAAGAGTGCGTCGCCGCTCTCAGCAACATGCTTCAGGACGCCGGGACGAGGGATTTCATGATACTTCCAGTTGCCGTAGTTTTTTCTTACCACCGGGTGGAGCGCCTCCATGTAGGTATGGGGGCCCGACTCTATAGTCTTCCATGTTCTTTCAGGACTGCTCATAATGTTCGCTCAGTTTTGCACGGTTGATGCAAGTGCTTACGATGGCCTCTGCCAGCTCAGTACTTTGCCTTGAAATAGGGGTTATCGCGGGGCCTGGATACCTGGTTGATGTCAACATCTAGCCCAACACCATCAAGGAACTGCCGGAGACCAACCCGTTCGATGGTTTCGCCGATCCTTTCGTGGTCAAGGCCGCTATCATCCCACCAGTCGATAATCTCCTCTACCAGCTTCATGAACTTTTCACGGTCCTCTTCTGTCTCCATTTTCATAAAGGGGATGATCAGGGACCCCATGTTCACACCGACCTTCAGGGTGTTCTTGCCGCCCATCAGAAGCGAAACACCCCTTTCTTTTCCTGGAGAGAGTGCCTTTGGCATTGCGTTCAGGCAGTGCATGCAGCGAACGCAGTCACGGGTATCAATCTTCATGCCGCCGTCTTGAAGCGAAATGGCCCGTGTGGGGCAGAGGTTGATAACCTGATTAACCAGCGCATCGACGCCTTTCTCCTCAATCCATTCCGTAACGGCGGCTTCTTCCACCTGAATGGCATCTTTCCATGTGCCAATAACGGCAAGGTCGGAACGCATGATGGAGTTGGTACAGTCATTCGGACAGGCCGAAAACTTGAACTTGATTTTATAGTTCCACTCGGGGCGGTGAAGCTGGCCCACAAAGTGGCGTAGCGCATGAAGATGCAACTCAAGATTGTCATAACAGGCCTGTTCGCAACGGGCGGGTCCTGCACACGACACGGCTGTACGCATGCCAGCACCGGCACCGCCGAGATCCCAGCCTTTTTCGTTCAGCTTGTCGAAACACTCCTGTACATTGGCCTCGTCAATACCCTGAAGCATAATGTCGCCGGTCTGGCCGTGCAGGGTTAGCATTCCGCTGCCATACTCTTCCCAGATGTCGCACATTTCGCGCAGCATTGCTGTATTGTAATGCAGTCCCGGAGGCGGCTGAATACGCATGGTATGGAACTCAGCTGCTTCAGGAATTTTATCTTTGATCATTGAGTAGCGGGTAATGACGCCGGCGCCGTAACCGTCCACCGTCACCAGTCCGCCTTTCCAGTAACCCATCTTGGTATTGTATGAATACTCAAGCTGATCCATCACGCCGCGAAGCATAGGCTTTTTCGTCCGTTCGGCAAGATTCTTGAAACCCGAAACAAAGCTTGGCCATGGGCCTTTTTCCAGTTCATCAAGCATCGGCGTCGGGTTCAGAAACTTCTCACCGCGCCCACCATTCGAATGGTTGCATCCATGCGAACTGCATGATGACGCACCTTTGTTTTCTTCCATTGTTTCTCCTGTTGATTCTTCAGAAAATTTCGGCCCACAGGCCTCCACTAGAGCCCCTTACACGCAGCCGGTCGGTTTCGGCAGTCCGGCAACCTTACAGGCCTGAAGTGCAGGGCCTTTCGGAAAAAGGCCATAAAGGAACTCGCTCGCCTCTTTCTTGTCAATACCCTTCTCGGCAGCAATAGCCTTGGTAAGCACTTTTACGGCAGGAGCAATCTGGTACTCGTCGTAGTAGTCCCGGAGGAACTTCACAAGCGACCAATGCTCGTCGCTCATGTCGAGCTCTTCACCCTCGGCAAGCTTGCCGGCAATCTCTTCCGTCCAATCTTCAAGATTGACCAGGTAGCCGTTTTCATCAGTCTCGATGGTGGCGCCGTTGATAACTATTCCCATGATGATCTCCTCTTTGTCTTGTTTGTTGATGATGAAAAACAATATCACTTACCTATTTATATAACCATATAGTTATATAAATAAGCATAGGAATTCTTTTTTCCAAATGCGGCTGTAAAGTTTTTTGTTTTTATGCGGCGGCAGAGCGATATGCGGCTGCTGCTGAGACGAATGCGGGCGCCCAGCCGGGTTGTGCGGATGCGTGGATGTGGGCGTAGGAGGCAAAGACATTCCTCTGAATGAAACCGTCAGATCTGCCTGTGGTACCTTTGCCGCGGCGGACGGCAAACTGCCATTCGGGGGCGCCGGCAATGGCGGTAGTGGACGAGTAGTGGAATTCATGGGCCTTGACCCGTTCACCTTTCTGGAACCATAGAGAGTCGGCCGTGCTTTCAAGTTCAAGGTAGCCGTGCCCTGCAGGCCGTTCTGTAAAACCTATGTCGAAGGGCAGCACGCCGGCCATCGGGAACGATTCCCCGTGGTACGATACGCTGCTGGAAAGATAGATAAGGCCTCCACATTCTGCATAGAGAGGCATGCCAGCTTCAGCGGCACTGCGGACACCTTCCATAAGAGAACGGTTCGCGGTAAGCCCCAGGAAAAAAGACTCAGGAAAACCACCGCCAATGTACAGTGCATCGATTGCGGGAAGTTCGGCAGCAGCAAGAGAGTCGATAAACACAAGCTCCGCACCGTGCTGTTCGAGCGCTTCAAGATTGTCGGGGTAGTAGAAGCTGAATGCTCGGTCGCGGAACACGCCAATTGTGGCTTTTGGAGCAGTCGTGCGCTGGCGCGGGCAACAGGCGAGGCGAGGAGCCATGTATGGTGCACTGAAAAAGAGACGAGTAATCGCCTCCATGTCGCAACAGCCTGCAACTGTTACGGCGGCATTGCGTATGAACTCACCGGCCTTCCCGATTTCGGCTACGGTGGTAAGGCCGAGATGCCGTTCGGGTATTGAGAGCGACCGGTCAACGGGAATGGAGCCGAGAACGGGAATCTTGCAATAGTGTTCAATTGCGCGCCTCTGCTTGTCGGCCTGGCGCTCGCTCCTGACGCGGTTGAGCACCACGCCCACAATGTTTGCCAAGGGTTGCATGGCCTGCATCCCCATAACAGTGGCGGCTACCCCCCGGCCTGCGTCATGCCCGTCTACAACCAGAAGCACCGGAGCCTGGAGCAGTTCAGCAAGACCGGCGGTGCTGTCGGAACCGTCGAGCGACATGCCATCATGCAACCCGTGGTTCCCCTCAATAAGTGAGAGCGATGCTTCGGAAATTCCGCTGTGGCGGATGAAGGAACTGCGGCACCCGTCAGCACCCATCATCCATGGGTCTAAATTGTAGCACTCGTTGCCTGTTGCCATACGGTGCCATGCAGGGTCGATGTAGTCGGGCCCCTTCTTGAAGCTGTTGACCAGCCAGCCGGATGCGGAAAGGTTTGCGGCAATGCCGATGGCCAGGGTTGTTTTACCCGAGCTTTTGCCCGGAGCTGACACCATCAGCCTCGGTATGCCGGCACTCTCCTCTTCTTTCATGCTGTGGGTCTGCCCGAGCTTCTATTTCTTTTTGATGTAGAAAATATGTATGCCTGCGGCTTCTTCATGCTCAACCACCTCGTTGCCAGTGCGGTTTGCCCATGAGGCCATGTCGCTGACGGAACCGGGATCGGTGGCCATCATCTTCAGTACCTCTCCGCTCTGCATGCCATCAATTGTTTTTTTTGTTTTCAGAATGGGCAGTGGGCAATTCAGTCCCTTGCAGTCAAGTTCTACGCTGCTTGCAATTGCGCTCATGGGTGCTCTCCTTTAGTTTACTGAGTGTTATGAAAATTATTCTTTCGGGGTTTTCTGGTCGTCACGCACCTGTGACAGAAAAAAGCTGTCGGCCTCATCGGCCTCTACCGGCCGGTCACCACCATCCAAAAGTGGCTCTTCATAGTCGTTCCATCCGCGAAGGCCGGTTTTTAGTGATACAACACGGCTATAGCCCATTCTTTGCATCACCTCTGCGGCAAACGCACTGCGGTGTCCGGACCGGCAAACCACAACAATTTCCCGACTGCGAGCCCGGACAAGCTCCGGACATGTGTCATCAAAATCCCACTCGCATGCCGCTTCAAGCACCCCGCGCGCCACATGGAGGGAGCCCGGAATATGCATGGCTGCGAACTCATGAGGCTCACGAACATCAAGCAGCAGAAGCTCCGGGTTCTCTTTCATGCGCTCAACGAGATCCCATGGCATGATTTCTGCAACATTCAGAAGAGCTGCACTGAGAAGGTCAGCTACGGTAAGCATAGGGCTGTGATTTTGGGGCATCACACAAACAGTGAGATGTCGGCATCGGCCGCATACTCAAGAAATGTTGCCGCACCGCCGTACTCGACGCCGTCAATAAACTCCTCCTTCGAGAAACCGAACACCTCCATGGTCATCTGGCAGGCAATGAAGCGTACACCGCTTTCCTGGCACATTTCACGAAGCTGCTCAACAGTGGCTACACCCTTCTTTTTGAAGGTCTCTTTCATGAGAGAGGTTGCCATGTTGTCGAAGCCGGGCATATTGCCGGAAATGATGTTGGGAACCTGCCAGTTAATTTCCTGAAACCCGGAGCTGCCGAAGGGCATTTTCATCGGCATGGCCGGATTGGTGTGCGGAGCAACTTTGGCATCAATCTCTTTTTTGAGCAATGGCAGACCGTAAAAGGTAAAGAAAACAACTGCTTCCATGTCCATGGCAGCTGCTGTAGAAGCAAGAATGAACGGGGGATAGGCCCAGTCGAGGGTTCCCTGTGAAGCGATGATTGCCAGTTTTTTTGTTTCAGCCATGGTGGTTCTCCAGCGTTAAACTTGTTTCGAATTCAGCGAGGGAACAGGGAAAAATCAGCCGCCCTCTCTTAAATAACTATATATCCAAACAATTATATAAATGATAATAAAAGCCCTAATAACAAACAAACAAAACGGCGGATTTTTTGTCGCCCAGCCCCTTTAACGCACAAGAATACCAGTGGCGGCAACCAGCAGAATCAGAACCTGAACGAGGGCAATAACACCGAACACAGGCCGTTTTTCACGAAAAAAAGCAGGCGCTGAAACAAGCAGGCAGACGACCGGAATCATGCAGATGATGATGATGGCAAGGTAGCTGAGAGCGTCTCCCCGCCAGAAACTTTCCGCGTTCGACATGAACGACCAACCGAGGGGAGCGTTGAGTTTTGCCTGCATGACGGGTGCCCTCAGGTGCCAATTGGCGGCAATGTCTGCAATGGAAACCTTCGGCGGAAGCAGATTAAATATGTAGGTGGCGTAACTCCCGGCGAGAAAGAGTATGGCGAAGTGCGACAGCTTGTCGAGCACGCCGGCGTAGGCAAGCTGCTCTTTCTGGACATGCGATTTACTGGACGGGTCCTGTTTCATATCCCGAATCCTTTTAAGAGTGAACGAATGCCGGCTACAGCCAGCATGGAAACCACAATGATGCGGACTGAACCGGTATTGACCCGGGTCAGCAGTTTTGCCCCGATTTTGGAGCCAAGCATCATGCCAGCAATGGAGGGCACTGCAATAAGCGGAAGCATGGCTCCCTTGAACATGTAGACCCATGCAGCGGCGGCTCCGTTGATGGAGAGCACAAGGCCGCTGGTGGCGACGGATACTTTGAGGGGAACCCCCATGAGGAGGTTGAAAACCGGCACATTGGCAAACCCTGCACCAAGGCCGAACATGCCGCCGATGAAGCCTATCATAAGGAAGAAGATCAGGCTGAGGGGCGTGCGGTGCACCTGCCATGAAACATCTTTCTTGATGGACTCCTCATAATAGATGCCGGAAATGTGCAACGCCTTCGACAGGGCGTCGGGCACCTTCACCTCCGGATACCCCGATTTTCCCGACAGAAACATGATGGTGGCAATAAAAACAATAACAATCCCGAGCAGGAGCTGAACTGTCTGCGCCGGAAGAGCAAGGCCGACCATGGCACCAACAATGGAGCTGACGGAACCGACAAGAGCCATGGGGAGGCCAAGCTTGAGGTCGGCGAGCCCTTTGCGCATGAGGGGGGATCCGGCTGAAATTGCTCCCGAAAGAGCGACCATCAGCCCCGCACCCCTCACATAATCAAGGTGGAAGGGAAAAAAACTACTGACAATGGGGACAAAAAGCACCCCGCCACCAACACCTGCAAGGACTGCAAAAATCCCGAGGATAAAAGAGAAAACAAAGAGCAGCAGCACCCACACCCACCAGGCCGCCTCTATTGCAGCCTGCGGCTCAGCCGCCAGAAGGGTTCCGGGAAGCAGCAGGAAGAACAGTGCAAGGCCTGCTACCGCGAATGCTGCGGGGGACAACTTTCTGGCTGGTGCTTGCATAATGGAAGCCATTTTACTCATCCTGGTTCAGGTAGAAGGTTTTTTCGTCGGGCCTGAAGGGGCGGTTCAGCCAGAGCGGACGGCGAAGCCCTCCGGGTCCCGGAGCGGGTCGCGTCATGGCAAGCCACTCTTTGTACACTGCATGAGAGCGGTCGGTATCAACAAACACATCTCCGTACTCATCTCCTTCGTGAGCCAGTTCAAGGCGCACCTTCTGGTGCCAGCAATGCATTCCACTTATTGGGTCAGGGTGAACCGGGAAGGTGATGTTCTGGTGCACGCCACCGTCCGACCAGAAAATCCTGGAAGTGTCGGGGTCGTCGCTTTTGTGCGCCTGAATGCTTTCTTTTGTGCGCATCTTCCATTTCCCTTTCCCCTCTTTGGTAATGCCCACAGTATTGGCAGCCCAGCGGTTGCAGGAGGCGTCCTGATCGCGGCGCCAACGGCCCACATGGTGCGAACATGCCAGCACACCGGGACGGATACCTTCAGTAACCAGCGCATTGTTGACAAAGAATCCGATGTCGGTGTTGACGCGGATGAGAGCGCCGTTTTCAATGCCGAGCGAGGCTGCATCGTCCACATTAATCCATACCGGGTTACGGTGGGCTATTTCAGCCAGCCATTTCGCGTTGCCGGAACGGGAGTGGATGAGCACAGGAAGGCGGAAGGTCGGCATAAGCACGAACTCCCCTTTTTTGTGATCCATCGTTTCCTCATGAATGTGGCTTTTAATGTAGCCGGGAAGCCGGTACTCGGGCCATTTCCAGTCGACCATGGTCTGCGAGTAGTACTCCTGTTTGCGCGACGGTGTCGGGAACCCTCCGCAGGCCTCACCCTTCACCTCCACGCCCACAGCCTTGCCATCTTTTGTAATCAGACCGCTCTCGGGCTCAACACTTGAACCCTCAAGGTCCGAAGCGGCAGGAGATCGGCTGTTGACATCGTATACCTTTGTTTCAATTTCAAAGGCTCCGAACTTCTGCATGTATTCAAAGGCGCCGAGCCCCTCTTTTGCAGCGGCCTCGGGGAGCCCGGGCGTGCGCTCAAAAATGTAGCGGTAATATTCGCTGATGGTGATTTTCTCACCCGGACGGTAGGGCGACTCGCAGTACTGACGGATGCCGAGGCTGCCGTCGGGGTCGATGCGCCAGGTCAGCTCAATCCAGAACTCGTCCTCTTCCCATACCTCCCCGGGATTTGCCTCCCAGGTGAGAGTAACGGGCTGACCCATTTTTTCACGGGCAACACGGAGCACCGGCTGGCGGAACGCAATCCATTTGCCGGCATGGGTTTCGTAACTGATGATGTCGTGCCGTTCGGGCGAGTGGCCCATTGGGAGCACATAGTCGGCAAAGTATGCCGTTTCGCTCCATGTGGGAGTAAGGGCTGCGTGCAGGCCGATTTTTGATTCATCCTCAAGCGCCTCAATCCATGAAAATCCGTCGGGATAGGTCCATACCGGGTTGAATACCCTCGTAAAATAGACATCAAGTTTTCCTCTCCCCTCTTTGAGGAAGTGAGGAAGAAGGAAGCTCATCTCAAAATGGGCAAGGGGATATTCGTTCGGCAGGTGCAGTTCGTTCCAGTGGGTCTGCGGTTTCGGGTGCGCGTGGACGGTGGGCTTGAACTTGTTCCATGCGCTCGGCGAGGTTCCGCCCGGCGTTCCAACGCTGCCGGTCAATACATTGAGGAAGTGCAGGGTGCGCGATACGGCCCATCCACCAAGATTGCCGCTGCTTGCGCTGCGCCATACATGGGTGGAGAACTGCGTTCCGGCAGCACCAATCTGGCGGGCCACATCAATAATGGTTGCCGCAGGCACGCCGCTCTCTTTTTCGGCATATTCAGGCGTGTACTCTGCATACTCTTTGGAGAGCGCTTCAATGAACCGCTCGAAAGTCGCCTCAGTGCCGGAGTATTCATTGGCCAGGTACTCTTTCCAGTTGACCCAGTTTTCAAGGTAGTCGCGGTTGTAGAGCCCTTCATCAATAATCACTTTCGCCATGGCAAGCATCACTGCAGGTTCGGTGCCGGGATAGGTCGGCAGCCAGTAATCCGACATGCTGGCGGTGTTGGAAAGGCGCGGGTCGAGCACGGCAAGCTTTGCGCCCTTCATGCGCGCTTCAATAATGCGCTGCGAGTGGGGGTTGAAGTAGTGGCCCGACTCAAGGTGGGCGCTGACAAGAAGAATGAACTTGGCGTTGGCGTGGTCGGGAGATGGGCGGTCGAACCCTTCCCAGATGGCGTAGCCGAACCGTGCGCCCGAGGAGCATACATTGGTGTGGCTGTTGTGGCCGTCAACATTCCAGGCTTTGAACACCCACTCCATGAACCCGTCATGGCCCGGGCGACCTACATGGTAGGAAATTTCATTGTTGCGCCCTTCCATAATAGCTTTCCGCATACGACCGGCAATGTCGTCGAGTACGCTGTCCCAGCTGACCCGCTGCCAGTTGCCACCGCCCCGCTGCCCAACCCGCTTCATTGGGTAGAGCACCCGGTCCTGATCTTCAACCTGGTTCAGGGTTGCAGGGCCTTTGGCACAGTTGCGGCCGCGGCTTGCAGGATGATAAGGGTTGCCCACAAGCTTGCGGATTTTCATGGTCTTTTTGTCGACATAAGCCAACAGGCCACATCCCGCCTCACAGTTAAAACATGCGGTCGGAATCAGCATATATTCGCTTGCCTTCCGCTCCGGCCAGCTTTTGGAATCGTACTCTACCCAACTGTCCCATTTCTCGGGAGGAGGGCAGGCCATAGCAACGCCTTCTGAGGGAAGGCCGGCAACAGGGGTTTTATCATCGGCATGAAGATCGGGAATGACCCCGAGCTTTTCGGCAAGACTCTCTATAACTGTAGGCTTATGCTTGTAACTCATGGTGTGCTCCGCTTGGGGTGTTTAACTTAATGAGATTGACTGTGGGGCCTGAACCCATACTTTTTCCGTATAGAAAACTCCAATCATGGCGCCTATTGAAGCTACACCTATAAGGAGAGAGCTTGCGGAAAGAATGACTACCAGAAGGGGAAGCAGGTTGCCCACAACCACGCTGCCCAGCCAGAACTGCCCTTTCAGTGAGCCGCCTGTAATGGCTTCGGCAGAGCGTTCAGCATTGAGGGAGGGGTGGCGACCGAAGAGCTCCGCCCACATCACCAGAAGATGGAGGAGGAAGGCCACGCCGAGCGTCACGCGCAAGAGGGAGGCAGAAGCGGGATCAAGAGCAATCACGCTTGAGAGCACCGCCATTGCCGAGCCGCCCGCAATCACCGAATTGAGAAGCATGTGCAGGGAAAGCATGGGGCTCTGCCAGAAATCGCGACCTTTGGCTGAACCAAACAGGAACGCGGTGTAGACTGCGGTAAGGAACGCAAGTGCCGCGCCTCCCCAGAGACCTACCGTAACCAGCAAAGGCAACTTCAGATACATTCCCGCTGCCCAAAGAGCAAGAAACGCTCCATAGCCGGCAATGGTCAGCCCACCACGAACAAGCCAGGAGCTGAACTGCGGCCGGAGCATTACCGAGGTAAAGCGGTCGGGGCGGTCGAGATCCTTTACAAGAAAGCCGCCCGTCAGGGAGAGGAACAGGAGCGCAACAGCCCAGAGAGCCCACTGCATCGGCTCCGGCAGCATCATCCCCGGCAAAAGCGAGAAGGCAAAAAGCATAAGGAAGGCGCCTGCAGAGACCGCCTTCGACCACACATAGGCCGGAACCTCCCAGCCCCAGACCGAGCCTTTTGAAGGAGCGTCATACACCCTGCGCGCTGTGGCGGCAGGTTTCTTTTCACCGTGATGCTCCGCTGCAGACTCGGGGGCATGGTAATGGCCGCCTTCAATTGCGTGCTTTGCAAAATGGCCTACGCCGCGCGACTGGGCGCTCCACATATACAAGTCAGATTCAGACGCCTGCAGCGGATCGAGCGAAGCACCGTCACCGTTGATGTAAAAGACATTGGGACTAGTCCCCTTTTCAGGCTTGCGGACCACCGTGCGCTCTTTGGCAAGCAGCGCAGAAATTTCACTGTGCGGATCGTCAAGATCGCCCGACACAATAGCCTGCTGCGGGCAGATGACCGCACACGCCGGCTTCATGCCAATTTCAACCCGGTGCGAGCAGTAGCTGCACTTGGCTGTTGTGCCACTTTCGGGATCAATGTAAACCGCATTGTACGGGCACGCCTGAGCGCAGGCCTTGCAGCCTATGCATCGGCGGGAGTCGAAATCGACAATACCGTCATCGCGCTTGTGCAGCGCCTCAACCGGGCATATGTCCACACAGGGAGGATCTTCACAGTGGTTGCACCGCAGGACGGTAAAATACCGCCGGGTGTCGGGAAATGACCCCTTTTCAACATATTTTACCCAAGTGCGGTTAACTCCCAGCGGAACCTGGTTTTCGGACTTACAGGCAACTGTGCATGCATGGCATCCAATACATTTGCGTCCGTCAATAACAAATCCGTAATTCATGAACTGCGATGTTCTAATGATTGATAAGGTACCTTCCCGCTGAGCGGATCGGAGAACATACATATCTATATAACCAATTAGTTATATAATAACATAACCGAAGAACAATTCAAACACTATAAGACATGAACGGGTTTTTTTCCTGCGTGAGTCATTATAAAGCGGTGAACGCTCACATGAAGGAAACGGGGCTTTGCAGATTAATGGGGTTTTACTGATATTGACGGCTAAACAGGTTTATTTTCATGCATCCAAACCCTTTCAGCCATGAGCGCACACATTTACAAAAAAATTGAGATCATAGGATCCTCCGCCACAAGCATCGAAGATGCAATCAACAACGCGGTTGCAAAAGCAGCTGAATCCGTCCACAGCATCCGCTGGGTCGAGGTTCTCGAAACCCGCTGCCATGTTGAAGACCAGAAGGTCGCCTACTTTCAGGTCACCGTCAAAATCGGCTTCACGCTCGACTGAGCCACTCTCTTCCGACCCTCTTACGGCCACAACAGAGAAGGGCGCCCAATGGGCGCCCTTCTCTGTTGCTCTTCTGCAGCCACTTGACGACTCTTAGAGATTGTGGACAAAATTCAGCGACCAGTTCGACTGGCTGTGGCTGATGACCATACCGTCTCCGTTGGTTTCGGTAACCTTGGCGCCCAGCTGTAAGCCATGCCCATTCGGGTAGACTCGCTCAGACGGTAACCGAACCCACAGGTGTAATGGTTTTTGATGATAGCCGGAAACAGCGGGTGAAGATAGGTGTCGGGCACCGGATTATTGGAGAAGCTTGCGCCACCGCGTAGTGCAAGGTTGTCAGAGGCCTTGTATTCAACACCAACTGAGTAGACGGTCTGGTCCTTCCAGTCCTGCTTCATGCTCATGTCAAGAGTCTGGCCAGCATAATCGCCGTTCGATGCTTCATCATCAGCAATAAAGGTGGTGGAGAACTTGTCCATGACTGTCGACCAGTCGACGAACTTCACATCAGCAGCTACCATCAGCCTATCACTCGGGTGAAGCGCTATACCGGCAGCGAAAGTGGCCGGCCACTCGAAGTCGTTCACCTTGATTTTTCCCGAGACATCCTTCGCCCCACTGCCGTTTACTACCGTGATCTGCGCATTGTTTGACTCAAGATCCGAGAGCATCGTCTGCGAATGGTAGGTACCGCCGATCGTAAGCAGCTTGCTCACCTTGTGTGTGAATCCAAGTTTGAAGCCGGAACCATACCCTACAGCCTTGCCAATAAAGGGAGTATCATTAGAGAAGTCGTACCGAATGTAGTCCAGCGTTTGAGGTGAAGGATTGATTACGGAAAGCATTGAACCCCCTGTCTCCATCTGGCCGAAATGGTATCCGTCCATATCCATCTGAATATCCATGCTCGCCCAGACGAAGTCTACAGAACCACCGATTGCGGTGTTGTCGGTAAGATTATAAGCGATAGGGAACATAACACGACCGACGCCTACCTCGGAACGGATCCCCTCGCTGCTCATAGGGACAAATGAGTTCGGATTGCTCGGATCGCGAAACCATCCGGCAAACAACGGCGAATCATCACCATAATCAGCTCCCATGCCTCCTTGCGACAGCACGGCCGCACCCCAAGTGAAGTCTCCATCCCTGCGGATGTAGGAGAATGACGGCATATAGAATGCCGTAGCACAGGAATGGTCGGTGTAGGCTCCATAATCAGCCTGTACTTCCGGATGCATCCCCCTTATGCCAAGACCAATCTCCTCGGTGCCCTCTTTCATCATGCCGAGGGTCGCCGGGTTGTTCATGACAGCTGAGTTGCCGGTATCATAAGCCATGCCCGCGCCACCCATGGCGTGCGACTTGGCACCATACCCCTCAAGGTTCATGCCGTTGGTGGCAAGCGCCGTAGACGCGCCAGTAAGTGAGAGCGCAATCACTGCGCCCGAAAGGGTTTTTCTGATCATACTGAAACTGATTTGTGGTTGTGCGATGCTTACGCCGTCAATATAACGATACAGTTATCTAATATCATAACAATCGTTACTAACCCAAAACAAATAAACACTATCATAAGCGTCCCCAACTATTTTTTAATGCAGAAGGGCGCCCTTTGGGCGCCCTTCTGCTGCGTTGCAGTTTGCTCTTCTCAGTTCTCGCCCGAGAATCGTTCTGGGGCCATCGCCCAGTGTGCGGGGGAGAGCCAGAGGGTTGAGAGCATGAGCTCGCGGATGTGCGGGAACTCCTTGGGAAGGCGGTCGAAGATCTTTTCGAACAGCTCTTCGTGTGAAAGCAGCTCTTTCTTCCATGCCTCGCTGTCGACCTCCATCAGTTTGGAGAACTTCTCAGGGGTCATGGAATCAAGACCAGTCCAGTCGATGCCATCGTATCTGGGCATCCAGCCGAGCGGGCTTTCCACTGCTGATGCACGGCCGCGGACGCGTCCGACTACCCACTGCAGGACGCGCATGTTCTCGCCGAATCCGGGCCAGAGGAACTTGCCGTTCTCGTCTTTGCGGAACCAGTTGACACCAAAAATACGCGGCGGCTCCTGGATGGTGCGGCCGACATGGAGCCAATGGTTGAAGTAGTCGCCCATGTGGTAACCGCAGAAGGGAAGCATGGCGAAAGGATCGCGGCGAACTTCGCCGATGGTGCCGGCAGCAGCTGCGGTCTTTTCAGAGCCCATGGTAGCGGCAAGGTAGACGCCGAAGTTCCAGTTGGCTGACTGGTAGACAAGCGGCACGGTATCCTGACGGCGACCGCCAAAGATGAATGCACTGATCGGCACGCCTTTCGGGTTCTCCCAGTCGCGATCAAGCGAGGGGCAGTTGCTTGCCATGGAGGTGAAGCGGGCATTGGGATGCGATGAGGGGCGTCCGCAACCGGGCGTCCATGGCTTTCCCTGCCAGTCGGTAAGCTCCGCCGGAGGGGTGTCGGTCATGTCTTCCCACCAGATATCACCCTCAGGCGTCATGGCGACATTGGTAAAAATGCTGTCGCGGGAGAGCGAAGCCATGGCGTTCGGGTTCGACTTGTCGGAGGTGCCGGGGGCAACGCCGAAGAAACCGTACTCGGGGTTGATGGCGTGCAGACGGCCGTTTTCGCCGGGTTTAATCCAAGCAATGTCATCACCAATAGTGGTCACTTTCCAGCCTTCGTAACTCTTGGGGGGAATGAGCATGGCGAAGTTGGTCTTGCCACATGCGCTCGGGAATGCTGCACCGACATAGGTTTTTTCGCCGTCGGGAGATTCCACTCCGAGGATGAGCATATGCTCTGCAAGCCAACCTTCGTCGCGGGCCATTGAGGAGGCAATACGAAGAGCGAAGCACTTCTTGCCAAGCAGGGCGTTGCCGCCGTAGCCGCTGCCGAAGGACATGATGGAACGCTCTTCGGGGAAGTGGACGATATATTTTGTGTCATTGCAGGGCCAGGGCACATCCTGCTGGCCGGGAGCCAGAGGGGCGCCGACGGAGTGCAGACAGGGGACAAAGTCGCTGTCGGGGCCGATGAGGTCCAGCACCTTGCGTCCCATGCGGGTCATGATGCGCATGTTGGTGACAACATAGGGGGAATCGGTGATCTCCACGCCGATATGGGCGATGTGTGAACCGAGCGGGCCCATGCTGAAGGGAATGATATAGAGAGTACGACCTTTCATGCAGCCGCTGTAAAGTCCGCGAAGAGTCTCCTTCATCTCTTTCGGAGCAACCCAGTTGTTGGTCGGTCCGGCATCCTGACGACGGATGCTACAGATGTAAGTTCTGTCCTCAACCCTTGCAACATCGCTGGGGTCGGAACGGCAGAGGTAGCTGTTGGGGCGAAGCTCCTCGTTGAGCTTGATGAATGTTCCTGCCTCTACCATCTGCTGGCAGAGCGTATCGTACTCTTCCTGGGATCCATCACACCAGTAGACGGAATCCGGCTGGCAGAGATCGGCTGTCTCCTGCACCCACTGGAGAAGCTTCTGGTTTGTCACAAAATCGGGGGCATTGATCTGCATAGCGCTCATAGTTTAGTCTTTATCGTTTATCTGCGGGTTACAAAAAAAACACCCAAAGGCGCAATCTGCCGTCGGTGGATGCGGATGAAAAATTCAAGAAGGGCAGGACTCATTTTGCCGTTTTTGGTTTATCAAGTGACTCAACAATCATCGCCTCGAACGCAGAACGGCTTCTGGCACCGGCAAACACATGGGTGACGCGTCCGGAAGCGTTGACGACAAATGATGTCGGGATGGAGCGGAGCCCCCCGGAGACAAGTGGGGAAAAAGCGGAAGCAACGGCGCCGTTGTCGACTACGACCGGATAGCTGATTCCGCTGCGGCGAACGAAATCACGAATGTTCGGCTCACTGTCGCTGACGGCAATGCCTACAAAGGTAAATCCTTTTGATGCATATACTTTCTGGAGCTCTACCATGTCGGGTATTTCAGCCCGACAAGGGGGGCACCATGAGGCAAAGAAGTTGACAATGTAGATCTTTCCGGCAAGATTTGCAGAACTGACAGTACGGCCATCAAGGGTGGTTGCGGAGAAAGCCGGCACTCTGGCGGCGGAAGCGGCAGGGGAAGCGGCAGAAAGCGTTCGCGTAGCGACGAAACCGATCAGTATCGCTGCCAGAGAAATAAGCATCGTGCGTCGTATCATCTATCAATGAGTCAAGTCGTGAATTAACAATTGGTACAATCATTAGTGCCAATATATCAATTCTCCTTTTTTTCTATAGCCCGAAACGGGCCCTTTATTAATCTTTGTGAATCTTTAACAAAAAAATTATATTTCGTCCTGTTTTTCAAGGGAACACTTAGGCCACCTTAGCTCAGCTGGTAGAGCAACTGTTTCGTAAATAGTAGGTCGTGGGTTCGATTCCCTCAGGTGGCTCCCACCTCCCTTCCGCTGAATTGCCGGAGCCGGGGAGATTGCCGAAAACTTGAATTTATAGACCGCAATTTAAATCCTATCCATACTGTCACTATGCAAGAAGGCAAGATTTCCCAGATCATCGGCCCAGTTGTTGATGTTGATTTCCCCGAAGGACAGCTGCCGTCGATCCTTGATGCGCTGAGCATTGCAAAACCTGACGGAACGAAAATCGTTCTCGAGACGCAGCAGCACCTTGGTGAAGAGCGAGTCCGCACAGTGGCAATGGAGAGCACGGACGGTCTCATCAGAGGCATGGCGGTCGCCAACACGGGCAGGCCGATTCAGGCTCCGGTAGGCGAAGGCGTGCTGGGAAGAATGCTCAATGTCGTTGGAGATCCTATTGACGGCCGTGGACCTGTCAACGCAACAAAAACCTATTCAATACACCGCTCCGCTCCGAAGTTCGACCAGCTGTCGACCAAGGCGGAAATGTTTGAGACCGGCATCAAGGTCATTGATCTTCTTGAACCTTACTCGCGCGGCGGAAAAACCGGCCTCTTCGGTGGTGCCGGTGTAGGGAAGACCGTGCTCATCATGGAGCTCATCAACAACATTGCCAAACAGCAGTCCGGATACAGCGTGTTTGCCGGTGTAGGCGAGCGTACCCGTGAGGGGAACGATCTCTGGCATGAAATGATGGAATCTGGCGTTATTGACAAGACAGCACTCGTGTTCGGTCAGATGAACGAGCCTCCCGGAGCCCGCGCACGCGTTGCCCTTACCGGCCTCAGCATTGCCGAGTACTTCCGCGATGAAGAGAACCGCGATGTGCTGCTCTTCATTGACAACATCTTCCGCTTTACCCAGGCAGGTTCCGAGGTATCGGCGCTTCTCGGCCGTATGCCGAGTGCTGTGGGCTACCAGCCGACTCTGGCTACTGAGATGGGTGAGCTTCAGGACAGAATCACCTCAACCAAGAACGGTTCCGTCACCTCCGTACAGGCCATCTATGTGCCTGCGGATGATCTTACCGATCCGGCACCGGCCACGGCCTTTGCTCACCTTGATGCAACAACAGTGCTTTCCCGCTCCATTGCTGAGCTTGGCATCTACCCTGCAGTTGACCCGCTTGACTCTACCTCGCGCATCCTTGACCCGAACATTGTCGGCGACGACCATTACGACACTGCGCAGGCCGTCAAAATGATTCTGCAGCGCTACAAGGACCTTCAGGACATTATTGCAATTCTCGGTATGGACGAACTGAGCGACGAGGACAAGCTTGTTGTTTCAAGAGCCAGAAAAGTACAGCGCTTCCTTTCACAGCCATTCTTTGTTGCAGAAGCCTTCACCGGCCTTTCAGGAAAGTATGTGAAGCTGGAAGAGACCATCAAGGGCTTCAAGGAAATCATTGCCGGCAAGCACGACAGCCTTCCTGAAAGCGCATTCTACCTTGTGGGCACCATTGAAGAGGCAATTGAAAAAGCGAAAACCCTGTAATCTGAACCTGCACTATGGCACAATCCGATAAAGGGTTTGAGCTGGATATCGTCACTCCCCAGAAACTTCATTTTTCCGGGGAAATTGTGAGCGTTATCGCTCCAGGACTGGACGGCCTTTTTCAGGTAATGAAAAACCACGCGCCTCTTCTGGCTGCACTGAAAAAAGGACCAGTCAAACTTGCGCTCGCAGACAAAACCGAACAAAGCTTCTCCATTGAGGATGGCTTTTTCGAGGTGAGCGGTAACAAGGCGATCCTTCTCACGGAAACCATTTCCTGATTCCACCAATGTGAATCGAACAAGCCCGGTGTCCCAAAGGATTGCCGGGCTTTTTTTTGGCTCTATGAGACCAACAATAACAATACCCAAAGCCCTTGAAAAGGGCGACACCATAGCCCTGGCATCCCCGGCATCTCACTCCGCCCACCCCCAGAGGATTGGGCTTGCTACCGGTTATCTTGAATCGAAAGGATTCCGTGTCCGACATGCTTCGCACCTGAACCGCATAGATACCGACCCGGCAACAGCCGACAGTGAAAAACTTGCAGATCTTCATGAACTCTTCCGAGACCCCGAGGTTCACGCAATTGTCTGTCTTCGCGGAGGCGCGGGATCATCCAGGCTTCTCAGCCAACTCGATTACAGCCTCATTGCCGCCAATCCAAAAATTCTGGTTGGCTATTCCGACATTACCGCCCTCTCCCTGGGCATTTTTGCCACAACAGGACTGGTTGGCTTTTCCGGTCCTATGGCGGCCACAGAACTCTGGGAACCCAGCCCCTACACGGAAGAGCATTTCTGGGGAATGCTGACAGACCCGGACTATTCAAAAGAGATGCTGAACAACGCCCTGCAGCATACCAAGTGCATCAGACCGGGCAGGGAGGAAGGGCCGCTGATAGGGGGTAACCTTTCGGTGCTCGCATCCATGGTCGGCACTCCTTACATGCCCGACCTTGATGGCGCAATTCTCTTTCTTGAAGATGTGAATGAACCGGCCTACCGTATTGACCGCATGCTTTCGCATCTTGCCAATGCCGGGCTGCTCAAAGGATGCAAGGGGATGCTTCTGGGTGATTTTTCAGGAAAAACCGCTGCCACCCAGCAGGAGGAAACGCGCCTTGAGGGCATATTTGCCTATTACAGCCGGGCGATGCTGACCGGTGGTCCAGTTATGCGGGGGCTCTCCTACGGGCATATCCACGAACTTATGACCATTCCCATTGGACAGACATTTTCCTTTGAAGTTGCGCCTGACGGCTCTTTTTCGCTTCAAGCATCAGCTCCTGTCGTGCAACTCTCGTGAGGGCGTTTTGATTTGCAACTCCCGCCGCATTATTTTATGACAACTTTTGGGAACAACCATTCCCGCTTATTTTTAGAGAGGACGACTGCATGCAGAGAATTTTCGCAACAATACAGGCCGCAATGGAAACCGAGCCGGAGACAAAAGAACTTGCCTCAATTCCCAGCACCCGAACCGCCGACCCTTTTCGGGTGGTACTGTTCAATGACGAGGAACACTCATTTGATGAGGTGATTTTCCAGATCATCAAGGCAACCCGCTGCAGCAGGGCAAAGGCCGAATCCCTGACATGGGAGGTACACAACAGCGGACGGTCAATGGTCTACTCGGGACCGATTGAGCAATGCATCAGGGTGAGTGCGGTGCTTGAAGAGATAGCACTCAGAACCGAAATCCAGTCCTGAAAACCCCTCTCTGCCATTTTCCCACACTCTTTCTTATATTCGTTAATTCATTTTTCTGCCCCGAAGGCAGTTCCCGTCTTTTCCAACACTGTTTCAGCACCATGACCACTCCCGATACAGCACGCGTCCAGGGTTCTGCACCCGCGCCCGATAAAGTTATGCACAAACTGGTTTCTCTTGCCAAACGGCGGGGCTTTGTGTTCCCCTCCTCGGAAATCTACGGTGGCCTCTCGGCCTGCTTCGATTACGGGCCGCTGGGCAGTGAGATGAAAAAGAACATCAAGGATCTCTGGTGGAAAGCAATGACCCGCCGACACAGGAACATTGTGGGCCTTGACGCATCAATCATGATGAACCCGACGGTATGGGAGGCATCGGGGCATGTATTAAGCTTCAATGATCCTATGATTGACGACCGGACGACGAAGCGCCGCTACCGGGCCGACCACTTGATTGAGAACCATATTGAAAAGCTCCGCCGTGAGGGCAAAGAGGAGAAGGCTCTTGGTGTGCAGAAGGCGTATGAAGCCGCCGGCACCGCCCCAGACCTCAACAAGGCACTCTACGCTCTTATTGTTGACGAAGGTATCAAGGCCCCCGACACCGGATCGGGAGACTGGACCGATGTGCGCCAGTTCAACCTGATGTTCCAGTGCGACATGGGTGCAGTTGCCGACACATCCGGCACTGTTTACCTTCGGCCGGAAACAGCGCAGGGCATTTTTGTAAACTTCCATAATGTGCGTGAAGCATCGCGCATGAAGGTGCCCTTCGGCATTGCCCAGATCGGCAAAGCCTTCCGCAACGAGATAGTAAAAGGAAATTTCATTTTCCGGATGGTGGAGTTTGAGCAGATGGAAATGCAGTATTTCGTCAAACCCGGCACCCAGCTGGAGGCCTTTGAAGCCTGGAGGGAGGAGCGGTTCAACTGGTACACCTCTTCGCTTGGCATTTCACCCGAAAAACTTCACTGGTACAAGCACGACAAACTTGCCCACTATGCCGACCTTGCTTACGACATCAAGTTTGAGTTTCCGTTCGGCATTGAAGAGATTGAGGGTATTCACTCCCGTACTGATTTTGATTTAAGCCAGCACCAGAAGTATTCCGGCAAAACCATGGAGTATGTTGACCAGGTGACCAATGAGCGCTACACCCCCTTTGTGGTTGAAACCTCAGCTGGATGCGACCGGCTCTTTCTGGCAATTCTTTCCGACGCCTACCATGAAGATGTGGTGGACGGCGAGGAGCGCGTACTGCTGAAACTTTCGCCGAAAGTGGCGCCTGTGAAAGCAGCGGTTCTACCGCTGATGAAAAAGGGCAAGATGGCAGAGGTGGCTGAAAAACTCCGCGCGGAGCTTTCAGAACAGTTTGCGGTGCAGTATGACGACGCCGCCTCCATCGGCAAGCGCTACCGCCGTCAAGATGAAATCGGCACCCCGTTCTGCTTTACCGTTGACCACCAGACTATTGAGGACGGCACCATAACAGTCCGTTACCGCGACACGGCGGCGCAGGAGAGAATCAACATTGCTGAGGTGGGAGCATTCCTTGCGTCCGCACTTGCCTGACACGGGGGAGCGTCCCCCGGAAACCTCCATTCCGATGAACCAATGCGATACGATACAGCAGTCATAGGCGGAGGCCCCTCAGGGGCTGTTGCCGCAGCGGAACTTGCAAAGGCGGGCCTCTCGGTCATCCTTCTTGAAAGGAACCTTGAGAATGTAAAACCCTGCGGGGGAGCCATCCCGCTTGGGCTCATAGAGGAGTTCTCAATTCCCGATGAACTGGTAGAAAAAAAGCTTTCCCGGATGCGGGCCCGCTCACCAAAGGGCCGGACTATAGAGATGGCAATGCCGAATGGCTATGTGGGCATGGTACGCAGGGAAAACTTTGACCGGTGGCTTCGAAGCGAAGCCCGGTTGGCCGGAGCTGAAGTGAAGGAAGGGCTGATGGCAACCATCATGCCGACGGAAAACGGCTACCTTATCACCACACTGAATGACAAGGTCCCTCCGTTTGAAGCGAAGCACATTATTGGAGCGGACGGGGCGAACTCGAAAACTGCCGAAGAACTTGGTTTTCCAGCGAACAGGCTCAAGGTGATTGCCATGCAGCAGCGGTTCCATTATACCCCCTCCATTGAACGGTTCCGCGATATGGTGGAAATCTGGTTTGACGGGGAAGTCTCTCCCGATTTTTATGGCTGGATTTTCCCGAAAGCCGACCATCTGGCAATAGGAACCGGAACGGAGGACAAACTGCACAGCATCAAGGAGCTGCAGAGGCGGTTTGTTGAAAAGATTGGCATTACCGATACCCCATTTCTTGAGGAGGCAGCAAAAATTCCCATGAAGCCGCGAAAGTCCTTTGCGTCCGAAAAAAACATTCTGGTAGGTGATGCCGCAGGGCTGGTTACTCCAGCAAACGGTGAGGGGATATTTTTCGCAATGCGCTCGGGCAAACTTGGAGCGGTAGCCATGATCCGCCATATCAATGAGGGAGCGCCGCTTCAGGAGTATGAAAAAGAGTTCCGTCGCCTTTATGCGCCAATCTTTTTCGGCCTTGAGGTGCTGCAGAGCGTCTACTACAAAACTGACCGCCTGCGGGAAAGTTTTGTGGCCATATGTGCCGACCGTGATGTGCAGAACATCACATTCGACTCCTACCTGTACAAAAAAATGGTTCCAGCAAAGTGGAGTGTGCAGATGAAGATATTCTCCAAGAACATCTTCCACCTAATCAAGGGAGGATAAATGCTACTCTCTTTTCCGAACTGGATCATTCATATTTTCTCCTCGCTCGAGTGGCTGGTGGCTGCGCTGCTGCTTGTGCGCTACGGGCGACTCATCGGCCGAAAAAGCGTCACCGTTTTTGGCTTCTCCATGCTGCCCCACTGGGCAGGAAGCCTCTCGGTACTTGCCTACCATATGACGACGGACAGCGTTCCATTTCTTCTCGACCTCTCCGAAATCATCAATCTTTTTGGAAGCATTTCCCTGCTTCTGGCAACACTGAATATTCTCAAAGAGACAGAGAAGGCTTCGCCGGCAGGCTTCATGGCGCTCATAGGCGCGATCATGATTTCCGGAAAACCGCAGTCATGGCTTGGGGAGGATATTTTTGACGCCATCCTGCAGCTGTCAAGCGTTGTCTATATTTCGTTTCTGATTTTACTTCTTGTCGTATGGCGCCGCAACCGGACCCTGTTTTCGGGCCTGACGGTAGGGGGGTTCTGGTTTGTTCTGGTCTTTATTTCGGTTACCGTTTTCTGCATGTATCTGGCAACGGAAGTCCGGGGCTACCCGACGCTCTCGCATGACGACCTCCTACACGGCTCCGCAGAGAGCCTGCTCAGCATCAGCAACCTGATGATTGCGCTTGGAGTGCAGAGGAGCATCAGAAACCATCAGCATAAGGCGGCAGAAAGGAAGTGACTCCCCTCAAGGGCAGAGAAGACGGTCGTACTGCTGGGAATCCGAAAGCACCTCAGCCGCCTTTCTGAAAAAAGGGTCGCGGGCAAGCTCAAGACGACGGGCGGCTGAGGGGTCGCGCTGACGGACAATCTCTTCGCGAAGTGCCATGGCAACATCACCTGCGGCACCCGAAACCTCCTTTTTCCTCAACCGCACAAGTTCATCGCCGCTGGCGCCAAGCACCTGCATGCTCTCCTTTTCACCGCCAGCCTGCTCAAAACTCTCCTTAAAGGCTTCAAACCGCTTTTCGTCTGATGAACGATAGGAAAAATCCCTCTCTTGAAGAAATTGGGTAAAATCAGCAATCAGGGCCGTACTGTCAGGCACCTCGCCGGAATTTGGAGCATGGTTGAGAGAAAAGAGGAAGAGCATTCCCCGATAACGAAGCTGCTCCAGATAGACGGAATCTACGAAAGGCTCAACGGCAATATCGGGGGCAATGCCTCCGCCGCCGTACACCTTGCGCTTTGCCGCTGTCCTGAAACCCTCATGCCGGGATCCGCCACTCTTGAGACGGGGAAGCACATCGCGAGCCGATGCTGCAGCGCTATGCTCCTCTTTCTGGATAAGACGGCCAGAGGGGGTATAGTACTTGGCTGTGGTCAGCTTGAGGGCATTGTCATAGGGGAGATGAATGACCGACTGCACCAGCCCTTTACCAAATGAGCGTCCTCCAATGAGAATGCCGCGATCAAGATCCTGAACCGCTCCGGAAACAATTTCAGCCGCAGAGGCGCTCCGGGCGTTAATGAGAATGGCGAGCGGAATTTCCGGCTCCTCAGGGGGGCGTATGGTTTTGTAAGACTTTGAGCTGCCCGAAGAGCGGCCGCGGATAGAGACCACAGGGCTCTCTTCAGGAACAAACATTGAAGTCACATCAACCGCTGCGTCAAGAAGACCACCAGGATTCTCCCTTAAGTCGAGAATAATTCCCCTCAATGGGCCGCCCGATTTCGCAACCTCTTCCCTAATACCAGCAAGAGCCTTCTGCATATCTTCAAAAGAGCGGGTGCCGAAGCTCTCCAGCCCGATGTAACCAAACCCCTCAACAAGACCGCTGAAGCTCACTGTGCTGAGCCGAACCTCCTCCCTCGTGAGCTTAAAGGTCAGTCGAGCGGAGTTCCTGCGGCTCACTGCAAGGGTAAGCGAAACACCGACATTTCCCTTGATAAGTTCGCGAACCCGATCAAGGCTTTTCTCCTTGAGCTGCACCCCGTTGATTCCGGTAATACGGTCGCCTACGAGCATCCCGGACTTTGCCGCGGGCCAGCCCTCAACAACCGAAGTCACATAGATGGAGTCCTCAATGGAGGCGATGGTAATGCCGATGCCGGCATACTGGCTACTTGTGAGTTCACCAAGTTCGCGCGACTGCTCTTCGTCCAGAAAAACGGTGTAGGGATCAAGCGTCTCAAGCATGCCATCAATGGCTGAATACATGAGCCGGCTGAGGCTGAGAGTGTCCACATAGTTTTCCGCAACTTCCCGGTAAACATGGCCGAGAAGCTCAATGCCTTTGACATCAGAAAAATAGCGTTCATCATCTCCTGCTGCTGATGCGGAGGAGGGGGAATACAGATGAAGCACAACAGCAAGCACGGCCGTAAACGCCCTGAAGAACCATAAGGACCGGGAATGCTGTTTCATGCGGTCATTGCTTTTTTACGGGGTTGTCAGCCCCCTATCGGAGAGCCTCTTCAAGTGCTGTGGCCGCATCGGTTCTGGCGTCGCGGTACTTGATGATAATCGGGGTATAAATAGACAGACCGTGAACAGTAGCAAAATCTCCCTTCAGTCCACGGGAACCTGCAACAACAACAGCCCCTTCGGGAATGACAAGAGGAGAGTTCTCCGTTCTCCGATGTATGGTGTTGTTGACAAGATCATACACCGGGGTTGAGCCGTTGAGAATCACACCGGTCCCGATAACGGAGCGCTCACCCACAATGGTGCCTTCGTAAATGCCGCAATTGCCGCCAACCATCACGCCATCCTCAATAATGACAGGCATGGCCCCTATGGGCTCAAGCACTCCGCCGACCTGTACGGCCGCAGAGAGGTGGACATTCCGGCCGACCTGGGCGCAACTACCCACAAGAGCATGGGAGTCAATCATGGTGCCCTCGTCAACATAGGCGCCCACATTCACATAGGCAGGGGGCATCATCACCACCGAAGGGGCAAGGTAGGAGCCGTCGCGGACAGAGGAACCACCGGGCACAATCCTCACCCCGCAGTCGTCTGCAAACTGCCGAAGCGGATAGGTATCCTTGTCAATAAAGGTGAATGCAGAGCCTTCCACGCCCGACTCCACCCGGCCGGCCTGCAGACGACCCAGTTTCATGCCGAGCAGAATGCCCTGTTTGACCCAGCTGTTGACCTGCCAGGCGCCATTCTGCTTTTCAGCAGCGCGGACATGCCCACTGTTGAGCAGCTCCTTGAACTGCATAAAAGCTTCACGGGCTCCCGTAACCTGCTGTACATCGGCGGCTGCATATTTTGCATAGCCGAGAAGCTCCTCTTTCAGTGCGTCGTACACTCCCATAAAATCAATTTTTTTCGTGCTTAGAGATCGCCGTATTCTGCGGTAATATCTTTGCTGTTTTTTCTTGAATAGAACCTGAAATCGTCGCTCCTGAGGCTCTCATCCCCCTTCACCCTCACAAAGAGCAGGTGCTGGAGAAACCACTTCATCTCTGTTTTCATGTCGGTGTTCTGCAGCGGCTCAATAACGGTTGGGCTCACATAGAGGTCGAGCTGCTGGAACTTCAGGCTCTGCTGCAGAGCATATTTTCGCAGCCAACGCTCAATCTGGTTGATGGTGGTAAACCGGGCCTGCACAACTCCCGAACCACCACACGCCGGACACTGGTCGCCCATCCGCTGCATAAGGCTCGGCCGTATCCTCTCACGGGTAATCTGCATGACGCCGAAGTCCGATAGGGGTAGAATGTTGGATTTTGCGCGGTCGTTGCGCAGCTCACCCTTCATGGTTTCGTATACCTTTTTGGAGTTGCGGCTGTCCATCATATCAATGAAGTCAACCACAATGATGCCCCCGATATCGCGAAGCCTGAGCTGGCGCACAACCTCACGGGCCGCCTCGAGATTGGTTTTCAGGGAGTTCTCCTCCTGCTCACGCTTGGCTGCATAGCGGCCGCTGTTGACATCAACCACCACCATGGCCTCGGTGTGCTCAATAATAATGTAGCCGCCCGACTTGAGCCATACCTTCCGAGAGAAAATGGATTCAACATCCTTTGCAATACCGTACCCCTCAAAGAGCGGCAGCTTGCCCTGATAGAGCGACACATTCTTCACCATTTCCGGTGCCACCCATTCAATGTAGTTGAGGGTCTCTTTGTGGATGGAGGCAGAGTTTGCAACAATTTCTGTAACATCTGAATTCAGCGAGTCGCGCAGAACGCTGGAGATGATTGTGTCCTCCTTGAAAATGAGCTGCGGCGGAACGGCATCCTTGAGCTTTCCCTCAATCTGCGCCCACTTGCCAAGAAGCTTTTCAAGATCCTGGCGGAGGAGAGACTCTTCCTGCATTTCGGCAACCGTGCGGATAATTGCGCCAAACCCTTCGGGAAGCATGGAACGAACAAGTTTTTTCAGGCGCGCACGCTCCTTACGGGAAACAACCCTGCGCGAAACCGCTACCTGTCCGCCACCGAAGGGAAGCAGTACCATAAAACGGCCGGCAATGGTAATATCGGAGGTGAGCCGTGAACCCTTGGTGCTGATGGGCTCTTTGATGACCTGTACAAGAATGGAGTCGTTGGCCTTGAGCTTGCCAGCAATCATCTGGGTATAGGACTGCCGCTTTTCGGCCTGTTCAGACCTGTCCTTCCCTGCCGCTGAGGGTCCGCGCCCTCCACTCCGGGCAACGGTCTTGGCGCCTGAAGTTTCTGCCTGGACGGCAACGCTTCCGTTGGCCTCACCCTCGTCGTCGCTCTCTCCATTCTCATCGTCATCGTCCTCTATCAGAGCCCTGTAGTCTTCAGTGGTTGTGCCTACATCGGAAAAATGGAGGAAGCCGTCGGATTTCTGCCCTATATCAACAAACGCTGCCTTCAGGCCCTCAATAACCTTATGGACCCGACCAAGATAAATATCACCAATGCTTCTGCGGCTTTCCGGCCGTTCAATAATCAGCTCTACAAGACGGCCCTCTTCAACAAGCGCAACCTGTATTTCGTCGCCGGTCTTGTTCATCAACAGCTGTTTTTTCACACTCTTCTTCATATTGTATATCAGACCTTTCCCTTTATTGGTAATGGACAGGAACTTCTTCAGCAACCGGCTCAGAAACCCCAAGAATCATGAGGGGGCGGTGCATCGGAAGCAAAAACAGTACTTGCAACCTAACAATGAAGATAAGAAATTAAAGGGGTCCCGTAAAACTTTGTTGCAAGCCGCTGAAGTTCGGGAAGAGGGGAACAGAAAAAGGGGAACACGCATGCAAACCGACTATGAATACAGCTTGTGGGAATCAAGGGAACGCATCTCGGGCGTTGACGAGGCAGGCAGAGGGCCCCTTGCCGGACCTGTGGTTGCGGCTGCAGTGGTGTTTCCCCGCTGGTTCCGTCCCGAAAGCGGCATCCTCACCCGGATGAATGACTCGAAAAAGCTTTCCCCCGCTCTCCGCCGTGAACTGGCGCCCGCCATACAGGAGGCTGCCCTTGCTTGGTCGGTTGCGGAGGTTGACGCCCCAACAATCGACAGCATGAACATTCTCTCTGCCACCATGCTGGCCATGAACCGCGCTGTGGCCAATCTTGGCCTCACTCCCGACATCATCCTTGTTGACGGGAACAGATTTACCCCCGACTCTCCGGCCGAGTACAGAACCATTGTAGGGGGCGACGCAAAAGTATACTCAATAGCTGCCGCCTCGGTACTTGCCAAAACGGCGCGCGACCAGATAATGAGCACCTATGACCTTGAGTACCCGGCGTACGGGTTCAGCCAGCATGCGGGATACCCTACCACCATGCACATCAATGCCATCCGTGAACACGGCCGATGCGCCATCCATCGCTTCAGCTTCAGGGTCAGACGACTCAACGAAGTATGAGCAGCAACCAGGCGTGGCTCCTTGGAAGGGAAGGAGAGCGGATCGCCGCGGAGTTTCTTGAGCGGAAAGGCTACCGGATTGTGGAACGCAACTTCCGATTCCACCGCAACGAGATTGACATTATTGCCCTGGACGGCAAAACAGTCTGCTTTGTTGAGGTAAAAACCAGACTTTCAACCGTGAAAGGAGAGCCCGCAGAGGCGGTAACGCTGGCAAAGCAGCGAGAGATTCTGAAAGCGGCTGAAGCATGGCTCGCATACCGTTCTGAGGGGGAGCCGGACTGCCGGTTCGATGTAGTGGGAATCATTGCTGAGGCCCTCTCTCCGGAGAGGTTTTGGGCTGTGAGAATCGACCTTATCACCGATGCATTTCAAGACCTGCGAGGGGGGTGAAAATACCACATACTTGCCTTATTTTTGTTATCTTTGCCATAGAAATCCATAACCTCCAGTCACTGTAACTGTCCATTATGCAGGAAGCCGACATTAAGACCCCCGCCCCCACCAATTACGGAGCAACCAATATCCAGGTCCTTGACGGAATTGCGCATGTGCGCATGCGTCCGGCCATGTACATCGGCGACATTCACAGCCGCGGCCTCCACCATCTTATTTATGAAATCGTTGACAACTCCATAGATGAAACTCTTGGAGGCTTCAATGAGTATATATTCGTTGCACTCAACCCCGACGGCTCAGTTACGGTCATAGACCACGGCCGCGGCATTCCGGTGGACATACACCCTGAAAAGAAAAAGTCGGCACTTGAGCTGGTTATGACGCTTATCGGCGCAGGCGGAAAGTTCGACAAGGGGGCATACAAGGTTTCCGGCGGACTGCACGGAGTCGGAGCCTCGGTGGTCAACGCCCTGTCGGAATGGTGCGAAGTTGAGGTATACCGTGATGGGAAAGCCTGGTTTCAGCGCTACCACAGGGGTGTTCCGCAGGGTGATGTGAAAGAGATAGGGCCCACCTCCGAGCGGGGCACGAAAACGACCTTCATGCCCGATTCCGAGATATTCAAGGTGACTGAATTCCGGAAGGACATCATCATTGACCGTATGCGCGAGCTCGCGTTTCTGAACAGCAACCTTAAAATCGTTGTTCAGGACATTGAAGGAGAGCAGGAAACATTTCATTTTGAGGGAGGTATAAAAGAGTTTGTCCTCTTTACTGACGCCAACCGTATCAACCTCATCAAGGAGCCCATTTACATTTATGGCGAAAAAGACTCTACCATCGTTGAAATTGCGCTACAGTACAACGACTCCTACCAAGAGAATATTTTCAGCTATGTCAACAACATCAATACCCACGAGGGCGGAACGCATGTCACCGGATTCCGCAAGGCCCTGACCCGTACCCTCAACTCATACGCGCAAAAAAATGACCTCCTAAAAAACCTGAAGCTCGCCCTTACCGGCGACGACTTCAAGGAGGGGTTGACAGCCATTATTTCCGTCAAAGTGGCCGAACCGCAGTTTGAGGGGCAGACCAAAACAAAACTTGGCAACTCAGAAACGCAGAGCATTGTGGAAAGCGTTCTCAACGAGCAGCTCTCCGATTTCGCCGAAACCAACCCGAATGTGATCAAAATGATCATAGAAAAGGTGAAGGGGGCTGCCATGTCAAGGGAGGCCGCGAGAAAGGCGAAGGAGTTGACCAGGAGAAAATCGGTGCTGGAAAGTTCCGGGCTGCCGGGAAAACTCGCTGACTGTTCAATCAACGACCCAGAGCACTGTGAAATCTACATTGTGGAGGGCGACTCTGCAGGCGGCAGCGCCAAGCAGGGGCGCGACAGAAGCTTCCAGGCAATTCTGCCACTGAAAGGAAAGATTCTCAATGTGGAAAAAGCCCGGCTGCACAAAATGCTTGAAAACGAGGAGATCAAAACCATCATCCTCGCACTCGGAACCAACTTCGGAGAGGAGGAGTTTTCACAGGAGAAGCTCCGCTACGGCAAAATCATCATTATGACTGATGCTGATGTTGACGGAGCCCATATCCGCACCCTGCTGCTCACCTTCTTCTTCCGCCACATGCGTTCACTCATTGAAGCGGGCAAGGTATATATTGCCCAGCCGCCGCTCTATCTGGTCAAAACAGGAAAAGAGCAGCAGTACGCATGGGATGATGAAGAACGAAACAGCATCACGGAGACGATGAAGAAAGGGAAAGCAAATGTGCACATCCAGCGCTACAAGGGTCTTGGAGAGATGAACCCCGAGCAGCTCTGGAGCACCACAATGGACCCCGAGCACCGCTCTCTGCTTCAGGTAAGCGTGGAAAACGCAATGGAGGCCGATCAGGTATTCTCAACCCTCATGGGCGACAAAGTGGAACCGCGCAGGGAGTTCATTGAGAAAAACGCCCGGTATGTACGCCGTTTAGATGTCTGAACGGCGCACATAAACCTCGCGGCGCAACTCACTGACCCACTCGCTGAAAAGGCGCTGTTTTTTATCATCAAGCGCCAGCTGCTCAAGCTGGGCATAGTCCTTTTCGGGATTAAGCGTATGCGGGAGTCTGCGATGGTTCAACCTAAAAATACCATAAAAAGGCTCACCCTGGGGCGGGATTATTTTCTCTGGCCTGCTTATGTCACCGTCCCCTTTAAGCCCGCCGATAATCTTCTGCAGTTGCGGACGGAGCGACCGAGGGTCAAGATAAGGACGCGAAGACCCCGAAGCAAGAACTGCTCCGCCAAGGCTTGCGGAAACAGGATCATCGGAATATTTCCCCGCCATGGCGGCAAAACTTCCCTTGCCCGACAGCACACCGGAACGGATGGCGTCAAGAAGTGCCACGGCTTCGGCTTCATCCCCGTCTGAACGGTCAAAAGCCACCAAAATATGACGGACATGAATTGAGCGTCCCTCCCTGCCGAGCCTCTGAATGAGATGAAATCCATAGCGAGTCTCCACAATCCCCGACACCTTGCCGTCTTTCAGGCCATAAGCAGCATCCTCAAACGGCTTCACCAACTCTCCCCGCTGCACGAAACCCAGATCTCCCCCCAACTGAGCAGAACCAGGATCAGAGGAGTACTTCCGAGCAAGCTCGGGGAAACTCATAAATCCTTTCGTGTACTTCTTTTCAATATCCTCTATCTTTTTTCGGGCATCAGCTTTCACGGCTCTCGTCACACCGGGAAACTTCAGAATCTGTGAAACGGAGACCTCTTCCGGGATTGTTGGCATTGCACCCCTGTTATTACGGTAGAACGACATCGCCTCATCATACCCAATCGTCACGCCGACAAATTTTTTGCGCCGGAGCTTGTCGGACATCTGCTGGCTGCGAAGTTCATCGGCAAGATCGCGGCGTATACCCTCAAGGCTTTTGCCGAACTGCCCTTCCATCGCATCTTTTGAAGCGAAGCGCCTGCTCAACTGGCGAAGACGGTCGTCAGCCAAAGCGGAAACTTCGTTTTCGTTGATGGCAACACTGTCAAGCCGGGCTTTTGTCAGAATGATTTTCTGGTTGATGAGCCCGTCAAGAATTGATCCTCGAAGACCCTGATCGTTTTTCAAGTCAGGATACTGGAGACGGGTCATTTTTTCGCGGCTATCAAGTTCCGAGCTAAAAATAACCTCACTCCCCACAACAGCTACAATCCTGTCGACAACGGCCGCCATGGCTGTAGTGAGGGGATAAAACAGGCAAAGAAGGAAAGGCAGAAGCAATATGAGGAATCTGTTTTTCATTGGATAGTTCATTCAAGTGTGAAAGGGGCGGCTTTGCCGAGCATTGCCCTGTTACTTCTGGCTTCCCCGGAGTTTCACCGGTGCTTTCGAACGCTTGATCCACTCGAATGCAAGTGGGGCGGCAACGAATATTGAAGAGTATGTGCCAACAAGAATACCGGCGAAGACGGCGAAAGCAAAGGCTCTGATAGCCGGACCTGCGAAGATGAAGAGCACCAGAACAGTCAGAAGAGTGGTGCTGGATGTAATGATGGTCCGACTGAGCGTCATGTTCATGCTCTCGTTGAAAATCTGTTCGTATTCGGATGGCTTCCTGTTTCTGATTCTTTCACGAATACGGTCGTATACAACGACGGTATCGGTAATCGAGTAGCCGGCTATGGTCAGAAATGCAGCAATGATGCTCTGGTCCATCTCAAGGGGCATAACATCGAACACGCCACCCAACAGACTGAAAAGCCCGAGAACAATCAGCACATCGTGAAAGATTGCTACAACCCCCGCTGCGGCAAATTTCAGCTCGAAGCGGATACCGACATAGATAAGAATGGCAAGAAGGGCACCGACCATTGCCTTAAGGGCCGACCATTTGAGGTCGGAGGCTATGCTGGGGCCAACCGCGTCGATGCGCACAATCTCAAAGGGATTGCCCTTGAGGCGAGAGGTAACAGCACCGGTAATCAGCGATTTCAGCTCATTGGTATCACCGCTGAAGACTGTGCTCAAAAGAAACGAGCGGTCCATACCGTACTGCTTGATGGTTCCCGACACCCCTGCGTCGCGGATCGCCGAACGAAGTTCGCCTACGGGAACATCATGTTCGAAACGAAGCACAACCTCGGAGCCCCCCCTGAAATCGATTCCGTAATTGAGCCCTCGGACGGCAAGCGAACCTATGCCCGTAAGTAAGAGAACAAGGGAAATGGCGTACGCAATTTTACGGGCCCCCAGAAAGTTAAAGCTGGTATTACTGAAAATCCTCATGGGTCGAAGCTTGTGATTATACGGTTAACCGAAACTTTTTGCTGACATCATATTTTTTGCAATAAGCAACCTGAATATCTCGCGAGTCACAACAATGGCGGTAAACAGGCTTGCGGCCGTTCCGATCATCAGCGTGACGGCAAACCCCTGAATTGGGCCGATACCGTAGGTATAGAGAAGGAAGGATGCTGCAAGGGTGGTGACATGGGAGTCAAGAATGGAAGAAAACGCACGGTCATACCCCTCACTGACGGCCGAGGTTATGCTGCGTCCCTCTGCCAGTTCCTCGCGGATACGCTCGTAAATAAGCACATTGGCATCAACAGCCATGCCCATTGTCAGCACAATACCGGCAATGCCGGGAAGGGAGAGCGAGGCACTGAATCCGGCCAGAACCGAAAGAACAATAAGCACATTGAGCACCAGAGCAACATCGGCCGCAAGACCTCCCTGACGGTAGTAGAAAATCATGAAGACAACCACGGCAGAAAATCCCCATATAAGGGACTGCAGTCCGGCGCGGATGTAGTCGGCTCCAAGAGAGGGGCCGACCGTACGCTCTTCGACAATGCGCACTGGAGCAGGAAGAGCACCAGCCTTCAGCACAATCTCAAGATCCTTCGCCTCTTCAAGACTCTGAATACCATTGATGACCGAATTGCCGTTGGGTATTTTCGACTGTACGACAGGCGCGCTGTATACCGCCCCGTCAAGAACAATAGCTATCCTTTTACCAATATTGCTCCCCGTGATGCGGGCCCATTTCGAGGTGCCTTCGGAATTCATTGACATCAGAACCTCCGGCTGCACTCCCTGAGAACCGAATGTGGCCTTTGCTTCAGTAATAACGCCACCAGTCAGTTCTGCTGTTTTGCGTACAAGGTATATCGTGTAAAGCCTGCTCCCGTCCTCAGCATCATCAGGCCGGGCGGCAAGCAGAAGCTCGCTGTCGGGGGGGAGCTGGGCGACGGCCTCAGGCTGACTGAACAGAGCGGCAACCAGTTCACGGTTTTCAGCGCGGACCACCGCGTTGTCGCTCCCATATACTTGCACAAAACGGAAAAGCCCATCGTTGGAGGAATTGCCGGCCGAAGCTGACACTGCAGTGTTGATGGCGTCAAGAGTTCTTGAAAGAGCCCCATTTTCTCTCAGAAGCCTGAACTCCAGCTTTGCGGTTCCTTTCAGAAGGTTTCGCATCCTGTTTTCGTCGGAAATACCAGGAAGCTCAATAATGATTTTACGGTTGCCCTGCGTGGTAATCATCGGTTCGGCAACACCGTACTGGTCAATCCGGTTCCGGATAATTTCACGGGCGCGGACAAGTGCGTCTGAAGCCTCTTTTCTCAGCTTACCCACTATCTCAGCGTCACTGTTGCGGATGTCATAAAAATACCTGCTCAGCCGGATGTTCTCCTTTCTGAAGGTCGTTGAAACAAGATCCACCACATCGGCGTCGGTTATCGCAGCTTTACGGCCGACCTCCTCCATAATGGCATCGAACTTTGAGTCGCGGTTCCACGCTTTCTGCATGAAGAGGTCAATCTGATCAACCTCCATAACCAGATGCATCCCCCCTTTCAAATCAAGGCCGAGTTTGAGCCCTTTCTGTCGGGCGTCTTCGATTTCATCACGATGGCTCAGCACAAAATTCAGACTGTCCTCGGGAGAATGGAACGCTTCAAGCTGCTTTCCAAGCGAATACTCCTTCCATGTCGGCACAAGTGACCAGAGGGCAAGGAGCGTGACTCCGGCAATAATAAGAAGGTTGTATCGTTTGTTTTTCATTGATGACATAATCATTTACACTCAAAAAAACCGGTTCCGCCAATATATGAAACAGTGCAGTGATTATCTAACACAGCCGAACCGTTCCACAGACGCATGACGCAATGGAAAAACCCGGCACAGCGACCGGGCTTTTTCTCCATCCCAATTGCCCGGCGACGCACTATCCCCAGATATCTTGGGCAATATTGTTGTACCAGCCGCGGGCAAAGGTGGCCTCCTGGCTCAGTTGATCGTCGTCAGCGTCCATGGGAGTCAAACCGCCAGCCCCTTTTATGGAAACAATCCCCTCCGCAGTCAGTTTGTAGACTGCAGCAACCGACACTCCGTACCCTGGGCCAATGAGGCTGTAGCAGGTATTGACGAGCGAAGGCGCTGCTGGAACCTCGCCATTGAAAAGCCTCACAATTGCTGCAGCAGTCACCTTCCCCTGACTGCTGGCAGCAAAGCCTGACTTCGGCATTGCCCCCGCCATGCAGGCGTCGCCGATAACATGGACTCCTGGGTGAATGAGCGACTCGAATGAAACCGGATTGACCGGACACCATCCCGAGGAATTGACCAACCCGGCATCAAAAGCCAGCTTTCCAGCTTTCTGCGGAGGAATGACATTGACAACATCGCCTTTTTCATCGCCGAACTCCGTCGTCACCGTCATAGCAGCAGGATCGACCTTCAGCACACGCCCCCCTGTTGATGCTCCGCGCCACTCAATCATTCCTGGATAGAGTTTTTCCCAGCCTTTGGTGAAAATCCCCTGTTTGGAGAACTTATCTTTGGCATCAAGAATGAGAATTTTTGACTTTGGCTTTTTCTCTTTCAGGTAATGCGCAATAAGGCTTGCCCGCTCATAAGGTCCGGGAGGACATCGGAAAGGATTGTCTGGCGGGCAGATGATGACCTTTCCGCCATCCTTCATTGCATGCAGCTGCTTCTGCAGAAGAACCGTCTGTGGACCGGCTTCATAGGCATGCGGCATTTGTGCTTCGGCCGCTTTCCTGCTGTACCCATTAATGGCCTCAAAGCTGAAATCAATGCCGGGAGAAACAATGAGCCGATCATAACCGAAAACCTTCCCGCTTTTCAGCTTTACAACGCTTTTGAGGGCGTCGATCGACACAACGGTATCGGCCACCACATCGATCTTGTAGCGATTTTTAAGCACAGCATATCTCTGCGCTATATCCTCCATGGTTTTCAGGCCGCCAAGCACCCAGTTGCTGAATGGGCAGGTATAGAAGACCGCCTTCGGCTCAATGAGTGTAACGGAAATCGAAGAGTCCAGTTTTTTCAGGTACTTGGCTGCCGTGGCACCACCAAACCCTCCACCAACTACAACCACGCGCTTTCTGTCTGCAGCACGACCCATTCCGGGAAGTGCACTAAGCCCCAGCGCAGAACCAGCAGCACCAGCGAAGAGGAGTTTACTGAAATCACGACGCGAAATTTTCTGATTCATAATCGTCCTCCCGGTTAGTTGTTGGTCTGCCATACCGTTCCGTAATACTGCGCAATCAGCCGGATCTCTTCATCGGTGTACCCTTTTGCGTGACGCATCATAACGGTTGAATACCGCTTACCCGACTTGAAATCCATCAACGCAGTTTCAAGATATTCCGGCGACTTTCCATAAAAGGAAGGAATGATGCTGACGCTTTTTCCATCCGTTCCGTGACATGATGCGCAGGAAAACGCCAGAACCTGACCCCGTGGGTCCACGCCCGCTGCTTCAGCCGCCTCTGCCTGCCCACCGGCAAGAACCGACAAGGAAACAACTGTTACTGCCGCAATAAGCAATTTCATTTTTTCGGCCATAAGGTGTTCCTCCCTGATTGAAATGTTAAAAATAACAGGACATGACACTAAACAATTGTTAGCTATCCAGAGCACAGAACCCAAAACATTTCCCTCCATCTCCACATGCTGATATCCATCAACGAAGGGATTGCTTTGAACTATATACTTACATGTATATATAATAAAAACAAGCCTTAGCTCCAAATACGCAACAACGCGCACATTGTACACCACCCGACCACTCAAATCCCTTCAGGCAACGCATAGGGAAGAGTGGGCGGAATCCTCTCAATATTCGTATCTTTCCACATAAATGAACCGCTGGACTCGCACCTGCTGGTGACGATGGACTGATGTTTCATAGAAAACAATCCCGTATCTATTTTATGTATGATATTGTTGTTGCCGGTGCAGGGCATGCCGGATGCGAAGCGGCACTTGCCGCAGCTCGTTCAGGCAGCGCATGCCTGCTTGTATCTTCCGACCTGACGGCAGTTGCCCGCATGTCTTGCAATCCCGCCATTGGTGGTGTGGCGAAAGGCCAGATAACCAGGGAAATAGACGCCCTCGGGGGGGAAATGGCAAAAGCCATTGATGCTACAGGAATCCAGTTCAGAATGCTGAATCTCAGCAAAGGGCCAGCGATGCACTCGCCACGGGCCCAAGCAGACAGAACGGCCTATACAGACTACATGAAACGGGCTCTTGAGTCCGAAACAAATCTCGACCTTCTTCAGGACACCGTTACAGGGGTTGAGGTCAGAAACGGAAAGTTTTTCGGGGTACGCCTTCAATCCGGCCAGATAATGCGGGCGGGAGCTGCTATTCTGACCTGCGGAACCTTCCTGAACGGTCTGATTCACATCGGGATGAACCACTACCCCGGAGGCAGGACCATTGCAGAACCTCCGGTAACCGGCTTGACAGAGAGCCTGGTTGCCGCAGGATTCACAACTGCACGACTGAAAACAGGCACTCCGCCCAGAGTGGATCGGAGGAGCATTGACTACAGCATTGTAAAAGAACAGCAGGGAGACAGCAATCCTCCCCCGTTTTCGTTCAGCACCGGGAGCCTCGCCGAAAAGCAGCAGATAAGCTGTTTTCTGACCAAAACCACCTCTCAAACGCATGAAATACTAAAAAAAGGGTTTGATCGCTCGCCGCTCTTCACAGGAAAGGTTCAGGGGGTAGGGCCAAGATACTGCCCTTCGATTGAGGATAAGATTCACCGCTTTACAGAGAGAGATGGCCATCACATCTTCCTCGAGCCAGAGGGATTTTATACAAACGAAATGTATGTCAACGGGTTTTCAACATCGTTGCCTGAAGATATACAGATAGCAGGTATGCAATCGATACCCGGAATGGAAGAAGTTAAGATGATTCGCCCCGGCTACGCAATTGAATATGACTACTTTCACCCCAGCCAGATTCGCGGATCCCTTGAAACCAAAGGCGTCGAAAACCTCTATTTTGCCGGCCAGATAAACGGCACATCCGGGTATGAAGAAGCTGCCGCACAAGGGCTTATGGCTGGGATTAACGCATCACGCAAACTTAAAGGGCTCGCACCTCTCCTGCTACGCCGGTCGGACGCATACATTGGAGTTCTCATTGACGACCTTGTAACAAAGGAGACAAATGAGCCATACAGAATGTTCACTTCCTCAGCCGAGCACCGGCTCATTCTCCGCCACGACAATGCAGACTTACGCCTTCGCCATATCGGCCGTACTGCAGGGCTCATTGATGAGGAAACATTTATGAACACTGCTCTCAAAGCCGTAGCGGTTACGCAGTTGACCGCTCTTGCAAGAACTTGGACCATATCTGCAGCGCAAATGAGTAGGTTTCAACCAGCAACAGGCGAGGCCCCCTCAGCGGTCCCCGGGATGAAAGTTGCGCAGGCCATTAAAAGGCCCGAAATAACCATGAAGCTTCTTATTGACGCACTGCCCGTTCTCGCAGAACAAGTTGCAGCCATTACAACCGACCCTCTTGTTCATGAACAGGCAGAGATTAACCTTATGTATGAAGGGTATATCAAAAGAGAGCTTCTCCAGAGCGAAAAAGCCGCGAGACTCGATGAGCTAAAAATCCCCTCCTCTTACAATTACCACTCCATTACCGCTCTTTCCAGCGAAGGAAGAGAGAAGCTCCTGTTTTTTCGTCCCGACACCCTCGGCCAGGCGTCCCGAATACTGGGCGTATCGCCCTCCGACATATCGGTCCTCATGGTACATCTGGGAAGATGACCAACGGATATGTCCGTTCAAGAATTGTTTCACGTGAAACATTATCGAAAACAAACCGCTCGCAACAAAAAAAGCGACAGAACCATACTCTATGGAATCACTGGTAAAAGATATTCAGGGAAACACTCTTCTCTACGGAAAAGACAATGAAGAAGGGATTGTTGGGGCATATCAACTGTCGGACTGGTCTATAAGAGTATTCAACAGAGGGAAGAATGGGGAAATGACATCTCATGACGAACCTTTCTATCCGTACTTCTTTCTCTCTGAAAGTTCACTTCTTGATGGGTTTGCAGTTCAAAATGGCGGGAAATACTGGCCCGTCAGCCTCGCAGGGAATAACTTCTATAGGAGCCTGGCTATATTCTCCGGCTGGAGAAACTACCGGAGCGCTCTAGACTACATTGCAAGAAACAGCCAGGTAAGGGAATGGGATACAATGGGATCAACAGGGGAGAACAGCTTTGTTGCAAACACCTACAGCAAAGGGGACGCCGTTACTCAGTATATGATGCAGAGTGGGAAAACATTTTTCAAGGGGATGATATTTGACGACCTCTATCGCATGCAGCTAGACATTGAAACCCTTTATGACCCAAAACGCAAACCACGGGCAGGCATTGGCATCGGGGAGGACGAAATCATTATTGTCTCTCTGTCCGACAGTAGAGGGTGGGAGAAGGTAATCAATTCGAAAGGGCAAGGGGAAAAGTGTCTGCTTGAGCAGTTGGTTGGCATCATCACAGAGCGCGACCCAGATGTAATTGAAGGGCACAACATTTTCAGCTTTGATCTACCCTATATTCAGGCGCGATGCTCACAGCACAATGTCCCCTTCGCCATAGGGAGAGACGGGCTTATCCCAAGAAGCTACCCAGCCAGCATCCGTTTTGCGGAAAGAAGTATTGACTACCCATTTTTTGACATCCCAGGAAGAAATGTTATTGATACCCTCTTTCTGGTCCAAAGCTATGACATATCAAAACGCTCAATACAGAGCTACGGACTGAAATCAGTAGCGCGGCATTTCGGCTTTGCCGCCAAGGATAGGACCTATATAGAATACAGCGAGATTTCTGGCCTCTGGAAATCGGACCCCGACAGACTCCTTCGGTATGCACTTGACGATGTCAGGGAAACGCGCGAACTCTCTTCGTTACTGTCAGGAAGCAGTTTCTATCTCGCGCAAATGCTCCCCTTCACCTATGCAATGACCGCAAGAACAGGGCAGGCGGCAAAGATTGAAGCGCTCTTGACACGAGAGTATTTACGCAACAAGCACTCTATTCCAAAACCATCCTTCGGAAAACAGCAGTATGGCGGGTATACGGCCGTTTTTCTTAAAGGCGTTCTTGGGCCTATTGTCTACGCAGATGTTGAATCACTCTACCCCTCCATTATGCTTTCCAACAACATCTGCCCCAGAACGGATGAATTGAAGGCGTTCCCTGGCGTTCTAAGCGACCTGAAAGTGCTCCGCCTTAAAACCAAGGGGATGGCTACGGCAGAGAAATCGGCCGGAAATGAACCCCTTTCTGCAAATTATGACGCAATGCAGGGGTCGTTCAAAATCCTTATTAACGCCATGTACGGATATCTCGGCTTCGCCGGGGGAATATTCAACGATTACGATGAAGCTGACCGGGTAACATCAACAGGACAGTCAATAGCACGAAAGATGATTCGGGAATTTGAGGCCGAAGGGTGCCAGATTGTGGAGGTCGACACCGATGGCATTCTCTTAATACCACCCGATGGGGTGACAGACGAAGAGGAAGAGCGAGCATTGGTGAAAAAAGTTTCTTCTCTGATGCCAGAAGGGATACGAATCGGATTTGATGGCAGGTTCCGGAAAATGATATCCTATATGAAGAAGAATTACGCGCTTCTGGACTACTCAATGAACATGAAACTGAAAGGGTCGTCGCTGACAAGCAGAAGTGGAGAAAAATTCGGACGCGACCTGGTTGAGCAGGGCTTTGAAAAGCTTCTTGCTGGAGATATTGACGGCCTTCACAATCTCTATACCTCCTACCGGAACAGAATTCTCAACCACGAACTCGACATAACAGACTTTTCCCGGAGAGAGGGCATGAAAAGTTCCCTTGAACAGTACATGGAAGATGTGAAAGCCGGAAAACGACAGAAAGCGGTGACCTATGAAATAGCCATCAGAAATGGCAAAAGCGTAACAAAGGGAGATAGGATCACCTACTACATATCAGGGAGTGGTAACGCAACCGCATCGTACGACAGGGGAAAGGAGGCTCAGGAATGGCGTGCAGACGCGCCTGATGAAAACACCGCATTCTACCTGAAGCGGCTTGATGAACATTGCCAGAAGTTTCTCCCTTTTTTCAAGCCGCAGGACTTCAGCATGATATTTTCAGACGACACACTGTTCCCTTTCACAGCGGAAGGAATAACGCTTCAACACGAACGGGTGAGTCAGAATGAAGAATCGGAAGGAAACATGAACACAGAGGAACAATAAAGCGACAGCGGCTGTATTTTTTTATTATTATAAATAAGAGGCGTTACTCACCCTTAAAACACACAAGCCTGACAGCAATGACAGATAAAAAGATTTTACCCGTAACCGACAGTGTTACATGGATAGGGGTTCTTGACCCCGGCCTTATCACATTCGACATTGTGATGGAAACCAAATATGGCACCACCTACAACTCGTATTTCATCAATGCCGAGAAAAAGGCTATTGTTGAAACAACAAAAGAGCAGTTCTGGCCTGAGTATCTCGCTAAAATAAAACAGGTTACAGACCCGGCAGAGATAGAGTACATTATTGTTGACCATACAGAGCCCGACCATTCAGGCAATATCAGCAATCTACTGGCCATTGCTCCGAACGCTACCGTAGTAGGGAGCGGGAACGCGCTGAAGTTCCTTCGCGACCAAACCGGACACGATTTTCGCTCGCTTGCAGTCAAAACAGGCGACTCGCTGGATTTGGGCAACAAGACGCTTCATTTCATCAATGCTCCCAACCTCCACTGGCCCGACACCATTTATACCTGGCTGGAAGAGGACAGAGTGCTCTTTACCTGCGATTCATTCGGCTCACATTTCTGCAATGAAAAAATGTATGACGATGAAGTGGGTGACTTTGACGATGCTTTCACCTATTATTTTGACGCCATCCTCCGCCCCTTCAGCAAATACATGATTCAGGCAGTTGAGAAAATCCGTCCCCTTGATATTTCCGTCATATGCCCGGGACACGGCCCAATTCTCAGGACTGACTGGAAAAAATATGTGGACCTTTCTCTTCGTTACTCCCAGAGCGCCATTGCCCTTCCCAATGAGAAGAATATCCTGATAGCCTATGTGTCGGCCTATGAGAACACGGCTATCCTGGCCGAAAGAATAGCCGAAGGGCTTCGCCGATCGTGCGACTTCACCATTGACATCTGCGATATTGAACACATGCACTTCTCAAAGATGGAGGAAAAGATCGCCCATGCATCGGGAATCATACTCGGCTCCCCAACCATCAACCAGAACATTCTTCCGCAGATCTATCAGATATTTTCAGCCATTAACCCCATACGCGACAAAGGCAAGCTGGGAGCTGCATTCGGCTCATACGGCTGGAGCGGTGAGGCAACAAAAATGATAGAAACAAACTTCACCATGCTGAAACTGAAGGTGTTTGACCAGAATATGAAGGTCAAATTCAAACCGCATGAGCCGGAGTTTGAAGCCTGCCATGAGTTCGGCAAAGCCTATGCTGAACGAATGATAGAGATGTATCAGCTGAGCTGCAATCTTTAGGGAGAGAACCCCGCTGCAGCAACAATCCTTCGATTTGAAAGGTAACTGAAGGGGGCTGGGAAACCAGCCCCCTTCAGCGTTTTAACGGAATATAATATTGCGAACAAGCGGTTTTTCGGGCGGGCACTCAAGTGCGCGATTGAGCTTTTCAAGGATGGATGGCTTCCGGTAGTTCAATTCCATTCTCCAAGTGGAGCTCCGTACGCGAACAACGATAGTCCCCTCTGTAAACCGCTCTACAGTGGTCACCGAAGCCACAGCTTCGCCTACAACGGTGCTCCATATTCCGAGGGCGTTGAACTGCGCAAAAGCCTCACGAAGACCGAGACTCAGGTACATATCGCCAGCGATGGAGGAAAATTTTTTTGGGCTTCTCGTTCGTGACACGGTTATGTTTCTGAATTCTGAGTTGACGAGGTGGTCTGGAGATAGTGGAGGGCACAAGAGCCGCCGCCGACAGGACTTTCTTTCAATTCAGCTGAGGAAATCAGCGCCTGACCGCATCCCTCAAGCATATCGAGAACGGCTACGGTCCGTTTCCCGTCAAGCTCACTAAAAATGTCGTCCAGAAGGCATATTGGGCTTTCCCCGATTTTCTCATTGAAATAACGGAACAGGGCGAGTTTCAGGCTGATGAGAAATGTTCTTTGCTGCCCTTGGGAAGTAAAGCGTTTGCTCTCCCGTCCATCTAAAAGAAAGAGCAGTTCATCGCGATGCGGTCCCGACAGGGTCTGTCCCCGCAACCTCTCCTGCCGTTCATTACCCTGAAACCTCTCAAGAAAACGCTCTCGAAGCTCGCTTTCAGGAACATCCTCCTGCAGCTTCCCTATGGTTGAGCGATACTCGATTGCAGGGGTTTCCCCGCCTGAAAGCTCCCGGTGAAGGGACTCAACGAAAGGGAAGAAATCAGCAAGAAAACGGATTCTTGCGGCTGTTACCGATGCTGCAGCGAAAGCGAGATTTTCACTCCAGATCGCAAGCATTGAGGTATCTCCTCGGGAGTTTTGCGACAGTTGCAAAAGCAGTGCATTTCTCTGCTGGAGTATCCGTCTGTAGACCAGCAGATTATCCAGATACCGTCTGTCTGACTGACAGACTGCATTGTCGAGAAAGCGGCGGCGTTCACCCGGAGGGCCGCTGATAATAACAATTTCAGAAGGAGCAAATGAAATGCAGGGTATCTGGCCTATATGAAGAGAAAAAGGCTTTACCTCATTACCATCTACCTGCAGTTTCTTTCCATTCTCTTTTGAATAAGAGACCCGCACAGTTGTCTCTTTTCGGGAAGAGGATTCAAATAGTGCGGTAAGAAGAAAATAATCGGCTGAAAAAGAGAGGCATTCGCCGTCAGAAGCGGTTATAAAACCCTTTGTCAAAGCACAATAATGCGCAGCTTCAAGTATTGATGTTTTGCCGGATCCATTGTGGCCATAAATCAGATTGATTCCCTCTTCAGGCTCAAAAAAGAACGAACGGTGGTTCCGAAAATTCTCCAACTGTATGCTGCGCAGCCTCAATAATAACCCTCTCGTTAAAGCAGCACATCCTTCTCCTGAAAACCTTCCAGATGTGCCTGCGTGGTTTCAGTTCTCAATTATTGATACGGACCGGCATAACAAGGATGATGAGCCTGTCGCTCTTCTCTTCAGTATTGGGACAGAAAATAACAGCAGTCGTCGGGCTTTTCAATTCAATACTGACCTCGTTTTCATCAAGGTGAGCAAGTGCTGCTTCGAGAAAACGGGAATTGAATCCAATGGAAATATCCTCACCCGTGTAACTGCATGCAAGCTCCTCAACAGCCGATTCCCCCTCATTGGTGTTTTCAGCCATAATTTTAAGCACTTGACCCTCAATCTGAACCTTCACATCACCTATGCTTGAAAATCTCCCCACCCTTTTGATGGAATCATAAATAACAGCACGATTGATGACCAGATGCTTGTCATGCTCAACAGGAATGACAGCCTCGTAATTAGGATAGGGTTCAATGATCAGCGCAGCATCAAGCACTATGCTACCACAATTGAATCGTACAAACTTCCTCTCACTCTCAATACTCATTCGTACCGTTTCAGTCTGAGCAAGTTTCTGCAGAATGGAAAGCACTCTGGAAGGAACAACAACTTTGAGTTTTTCTGGCATGGAGATAGATGAATCTTTCCTGCATCGCACCAACCTGTGACCATCAGTTGCTATGGCCGTGAGAAGCTCACCCTCAAGCTCAAACAAAACTCCCATCATAGCTGGACGCATTCCGTCAACACTGCATGCGAAGGTTGTTTTCTGGATAATGTCGAGCATATCGCTTGTTGGCATCTCAAGAGAGATGTCATAGTTTTTTTCCTGCTTTTCGGGTTTCGCCTCAAAAAGGCAGGGCATTCTGTAGCGGCCTTTGTCGGTTGTGATATCAACTCTTCCATGCTCAGTGGCTTCCTGTCGTTCAATTGAGAATGTAACTGAGGTGTCGTACATGCTCCTTAGAAACTCCTGAAGTGCTCGAGCCCTAATGCCAATATTACCGCTGTCGGATGTTTCCACTTCACTGCGTGCGGTAATGGAAACTTCACCGTCTGAAGCAAAAAAAGTGAGTGTGCCGGATTCAATTGAGAGATGGATGTTCTCAAAACGCTGATCAATTGATTTTGCAGGTATAGCCTGGGCAACTTTACCGACTGCATCCTGCAGCTGCTTGATAGAGGAGGTCAATTTCATCTGGTCCAACATTTACAGTTTTATGATTTGATAAATAAGGATTATTGTTGCTGTAGAGAGTGTTGATATGTTGACAACATCGTTTTAATCTTTAGTAAAGTTCTTTTTTACTTTATGATACCAGATATTCTTTTAGTTTTTTAGTGTTGATAATCTGTTGGTAGAGTGAGTTGTTTGCTGTTGGAGGATTGTTGATAGTTTTCCTCCTCTTCTTATGATGTTGACAATCTCCTCTTTATCAAGATACCACCAACACCCCACCAACACTTTATCAACAGAGCCGCTTACATTGAAATGAGCTCTATTCTCCTTCTGATTTCATTGATTCTTCCCTGATCTTCCCCCTGTGCTTCAACGCGTTTTGTAATGGTGTTGACAGCATGAATAACGGTAGAGTGGTCTCTTCCTCCAAAATGGAGCCCTATGGTCTTCAGGGATGATTCTGTAAGCTGCTTTGCAAGATACATGGCAATCTGCCGACCGGTAGCTATTTCCTTCTTCTTTGATTTGCCCTTTAGGTCGTTGGAGGTGATGGCATAAAATTCACAGATGACCTTTTCGATTGTATCAAGGTTCAGCTGTTTTGCGCTGTGGCGGATAATGTCTTTCAGTGTTATTTTTGTAAAAGAAAGGTCAATATCCTGATTGTCCAGCGACTGTGCGGCCAGCAGTTTGACGATGCATCCTTCCAACTCCCTGACATTGTCGGTAATATTGTTTGCTATAAACTCAATCACATTTTCATCAAGATCAACGCCGCTCTGAAGCAGTTTACTGAGAATGATAGCTTTTCGGGTTTCATAGTCGGGAGGCTGAATATCGGCCGAGAGTCCCCAATTGAAGCGGGAAATGAGTCGGTCTTCAATGCCCTTTATGTTTTTTATGGGGCGGTCGGCGGAAAGAATGATCTGTTTGTTGGACTGATGTAGGGTATTGAAAATATGGAATATCTCCTCCTGCGTCTTCTCCTTTCCGGAAAAGAACTGTATGTCATCGATGATAAGCACATCAATAGTGCGGTAGAAAGAGGAAAATTCCTGGATTTTTCCATTCTGGATTGCATTGACAAAATCAATAGCAAATTTTTCACTTGACACATAGAGCACTTTTGCCCCTTCCCGTTCCTGACGGACCGTGTTGCCAATGGCCTGCATCATATGGGTTTTGCCTAGCCCTACGCCGCCATAAATAACCAGCGGGTTGAATGCATTCTGGCCGGGATTCTGGGCAATAGACTTTGCCGCGGCAAAAGCAAGAGAGTTGCAGTCGCCCCGAATAAGTGTATCAAAGGTATATTTTGAGTTCAGTTGTGTTTCAAAGCGCTCAAGATCCCGTTCAAAACTTTCCGATTTTTTTTTCTCATCCTCTCCTGCCGTCACTTTTTTTCCGGGGAGCGCATTTTGGAGAGGAAGCTGTATGGTTATTGCCTGACCCTGTGATTTGTCCACCACTATTGAGTACATGAGCCTAGCCTCGGGTCCGATAATCTTCTTGAGGGCAGTGTTCAGGAATTGGGAGTAGTGCTCTTCAATCCATTCATAAAAGAAAGTGCTTGGAACCTCAATGGTCAACTCTCCGCCTGAAAGCCCCAGAGGCTTGATGGGAGAAAACCATGTCTGGAATGCAAGGGGATTAATGTGTTCCCGTATGGCCTCAAGGCAGGAATTCCAGACATGAGTTTCAGCATGACTGCTTTCCCTGCCGTCTCCCTTCTGTTGCTCCTGAACCTTTATACTGTCTGCGTTAAGCATAGAAAATCGGTAATTAAGCAGGGTCAAAAAAACCCTGCGGGGAAAACTGTCAACATATGAACCGGTTCAAGGTACTCTTTTGAAAGGATATAAAATAATCAGCGGGGATAAAAATCAGGAGGTTTTAGAGGGGGATTGCCTCACAGTAATCAACCTAATAAGTTTTTATTTAAAAACACTTTAGCCGATTTTATGAAAAAGTTGTCAACATTCGCCAGAAACTCTTTATGCGGACAGAGCGGCGGATTCGGAGGGTGAGATTTTTGTTGTCAACATTCTATCAACATTTATAGGGAGGGTGCCGATGAGTTTTAATGCTCGGGAGTTATTTGTTTATCTCCGATGATTATGGTAATTTATATGCCCTTTAATTTTGAATTTTTATTACAATCTGGTGAGGAGTCATTTGAGATGAAAAGAACCTTTCAACCTAGCAACAGAAAGCGGCGCAATAAGCATGGATTTCGGCTGAGAATGTCGACTAAGAATGGCCGCAGGATAATTAACGCCCGCAGAGCCAAAGGGCGTCATTCGCTTTCTGTCAGCAGCGACATGGGTACTGCCGGCAGATAACCTGTCCGGCTGCCGGACCCCTTGCGGGGCCGATGCAACAAACAAACAAACGCTCTTTCCGGTTTTGACAGACAGGCACCCCTACAGGCTTCCACGGCATGAGATTGTGAGGAAAAAGAAGCTGATATCGCTTCTTTTTACGGGCGGAATGAGCTTGAAGTGCAATTTCCTCCGCATGGTCTATCTTTCTCATAATGATGTCCGGGGCGGTTTTTCCTCCCCGCTGTCGGTCATGTTTGCGGTCAGTAAAAAAACGCTTCCCTCTGCAGTCATGCGCAACAGGGCAAAGCGGTTGATGCGCGAGGCATACCGCATTGAAAAGCCTCTGCTGCAGAAGCGTATTGAGGAACTTCAGGGGAAAGAGAAGGCAGGAGAGATTTCCATTGTGTTTCTGTATACTCAGAGGGGGTCGCATATTCCCCCGCTCACGGATTTCAGGTTGGAGATGAATTCAGCGCTACGGCAGATGTTGCTTGGCACTGGCCGGAGGAAGGTGTGAAGCTGGTTGATGTTCGGAAAAGAGCGGAGATGATGCAGGAGACAGACAATGGTTATAAGGAAGGTTTTTGCTGCGGTACCAATAGCGCTCATAAAATTTTACCGGGCATATATTTCGCCTCTGCTCGGCCCGTCATGCAGATTTTACCCCACCTGTTCAGCCTACGCCATTGAGGCATTCGAGAGGCATAATTTTTTCAAGGCAACCTGGTTGAGCATCTGGCGCATTCTCAGATGCAATCCTTTTTCTCGGGGCGGATTTGATCCGGTTCCTCCGGTTGAAGACGGTCAGGACGCCAACAAACAGCAGCAGTAACAATGGATAGAAATTCGGTAACGGGACTTGCTCTTATAGCCCTTATAATGATAGTCTGGCTTCAGTTTATGTCGCCGGAAAAAAAACCGCTTATCCGCGAGAGCGCAAAAAGAGTGGCACCTCTGGAGCAGGTGGCTGTTCCGGAGGCGCCCGCTCCCATTTCCGCTTCCGATGCATACGGGGCATTCGCCTCAGCCGCAAACGGGAAAGCCCGCCAGATGGTTGTGGAAAACGACCTGTTCCGGGCAACCATCTCTTCAAAAGGAGCTACCCTGACCTCGTTGGTCCTGAAGAAGCATCTTGATGGAAACCTCAAGCCTGTTCAGCTTGTTAGTAACCGGGCCGATGGTGCTCTTTCGTTGCTCTTCCTGACCAGAGAGGGGAGAAAAATCGACACCCGCGACCTCTATTTCACGGGGGGCTCCATTGATACGCTCCAAACCCTCACGGGAAAGGAGATCTACAGTGTCAGCTACCGCCTGAATGTTTCCAAAACCAGGAATATCCTGATCACCTACAGCTTTACCGGCAACAGTTATCGGGTCGGGTATGATGTGAAGCTGAACGGATTTTCCAGTGCCCTTGCAGGCAATGAGTATCAGTTGCAGTGGGACGGGGGCCTTGGTTATACTGAGAAGAACCGAGAGGATGAGGCGCACAACGCACTTGCTGGCGCATATCTCGGGGGCAGTCTTGTAAAGCTTGATGCAGCCAAAGACAATCAGTCATACCGCGAAGAGCAGTCGGGCGAGGCGAAATGGGTGGCTGTGCGCAACAAATATTTTGTGGCCGCGCTTATCCCTTCCGATCGTACCGGGGGCTTTTACATTGACGGTAGTAAAAAGGCCGGCAACGAGTTTGAGAATTACTTGGCGGCACTGAAAATGGAGGTGCCGATATCAGCCGCAACTCTCGACAACCGTTTCAGCCTCTATATGGGTCCGCTTGATTACGATACGGTAAGAGCACAGAAGGCCGATCTGGAAAAGATAATGGATTTCGGCTGGGACTGGCTGACACGGCCATTTGCAGAGCTTGTCATTCTTCCCGTTTTCAGCTGGATGAACACCTTCATAAACAACTACGGGCTGATCATCATCATTTTTGCCTTCCTCATCAAGCTGGTGACCTATCCTCTGTCGCTTGCGTCGACCAAGTCGATGAAAAAAATGGCTGCGCTTCAGCCACTGCTCAAAGAGCTGCAGGATAAGTACAAGGACAATCCAGCAAAGCTTCAGAGCGAATTGGGACGGATTTATAAGGAGGCCGGCGTCAATCCTCTGGGAGGATGCCTCCCCGTGGTGCTGCAGATGCCGCTGCTCTTTGCTATGTTCTATGTGTTCCGCTCCTCAATTGAGCTCCGTCAGCACGGATTTCTCTGGGCGCATGATCTTTCCGTTCCGGACTCCATTCTGAATCTGGGTTTCACCATCCCGATGTATGGCGACCACATTGCTTTGATGCCCATACTGATGGCGGGAACGGTGTTCGTGCAGCAGAAGATCACCCCTACGGCACAGACCAATGATCAGATGAAGATCATGCTCTACATGTTCCCGGCCATGATGCTGCTGTTTTTCAACAACATGCCTTCGGGTCTCGGTCTCTATTATCTGATGTTCAATGTGTTCAGCGTGGCCCAGCAGCTCTACATCAACTCGACCACGACGGAAGCCGACATGCCGAATGTGTCTATTGCTGCACCAACGCGGCAGAAGAAGAAAAAATCCGGCGGTGGAAAGTAGAGAGGGGTAGCGAGGATGCTTATTGAGCAGGTGGACGCGAGGTTCTTTGCTTTCCTGAACCAGCAACTGGTCCATCCGGCTGCTGATGACCTGTTTGTGTTCCTGACTAAGGCGAACCTTTCGCGGCATATTTTTGTGCTTGCCGCTCTTTTCATGCTTGTTCGTGGAGGTCGGCGCGGCATGATTGCGGTTTTTCTGGCCCTTCTGGCGGTTGGTCTTGCCGATTTCATCGCTTCGGGTATGTTTAAACCCCTTCTTGGGCGCATCCGCCCCTGTTTTGCCCTTGAGCATGTCCGTCTGCTCATTGACCAGTCACGCTCCTTTTCCTTTGCCTCTTCCCATGCAGCAAATACCGCCGCCGTGGCATCAATGGTCTGGATTTTCTTTCACCGCGGCTCACTTTCGGAACGGCTGTTTACGGTCACAATGATATGCTACGCTTTGCTGGTAGGGTATTCAAGAATTTATGTGGGAGTCCACTATCCTGGCGATGTTGCTGGCGGAATGGCAATAGGTATTTTCAGCGCCTTTATTGTGTACATGCTCTTTTCCTGGATTTTTAAAAATGCGGCCTGGCTTCGACTGCCGGCTGAAAAAGGGAGGTCGGATGGCTGAGGCCGTTTACAGAAAAGGCGATATTGTTGAACTCCTTATAACCGACATGGCGGATAAAGACGAGTGTTTCGGGAAACTTGAGTGCGGAATGGGAGTGATGGTTGGGGGCATGCTCGCCGTTGGTGATCGTGTTTCAGCCCGCATTACCCGTGTGCGCCAGCGCTATCTGAAGGCGATTGCGCTTGAGGTTCTTGAGCCCTCTCTGGACAGGACTGAGACGGTTTGCGGGGACTTCGGGATGTGCGGGGGGTGCAAGCTGATGCATATCCGTTATGACGCACAGCTGCGTTACAAGGAAAAAAAAGTTCACGACGCCCTTCTGCACATCGGTGGATTTACGGACCCTCCAATGCTTCCGGCCCTTGGGGCCCCTTCCCCGGTTCATTACCGAAACAAGATTGAGTTCTCCTGTTCGGGCAAGCGCTACCTTCGTCCTGAGGAGCTTTCAATGGATGAATTACTGAAGCCAAAAAATTTTGCTCTTGGTTTTCATGCCCCAGGCAATTTTGAAAAGGTTATTGATACCGCCCGCTGTCATCTGGCAACCGAGGAGATGAACACCGTGCTTCGGCTGAGTCGTAGTTTTGCGCTTGAAAATGGCATGGAGCCATACATGGCCCGTGAGCACACGGGATTTCTGAGGAACCTTGTTGTCCGTTCCAGTGTTAACACCGGCGAGGTGATGGTCAATATTGTCACCTCCTGGTATGACGGGGAGCTGATGGAGCGATACAGCGCACATATTCAGGCCGGCATGCAGGGGGTTTCCATGACTATTGTGAACAATGTTACCAGTCGTCGCAATACGGTGGCCACCGGTGAGCAGGAGTATACGCTCGCGGGTTCGGGTACCATTTCCGAAAAGCTCGGCCCGCTGGAATTCAGGATATCGGCAAACTCTTTTTTCCAGACCAACACGCTGCAGGCTGAGGCGCTTTACGGGCGGATTCTTGAGGCCGCGGAGCTCAAAGCGGGCGACACTGTGTACGACCTCTATTGCGGAACAGGAACCATCACCCTTTGGCTTGCCCGCCATGCTGGGCGCGCAATCGGGCTGGAGGTGATTGAAAGCGCCATTCAGGATGCCCGTTCCAATGCGGAAAGCAACGCGATCAGTAACGCACATTTTTTTCAGGCTGACCTGAAGGATCTTGCGGCAATGATGGAACAGTTTGAAGCGCACGGCCGGCCGGATGTGATTGTTACGGATCCCCCAAGGGCGGGGATGCACCCGAAGGCGCTTGCAACCATGCTGAAGCTGGGGGCGCGCCGTATAGTGTATGTAAGCTGTAATCCTGCAAGCCTTGCCCGGGACGGAAAGGAGATTGCGGCGGCGGGTTACCGGCTGATTTCAGTTGAGCCGGTTGACATGTTTCCCCATACCGCTCATATCGAGAGTGTGGCCTGTTTCGATTATTCGCCCTCTTCCCTCTCCAGTTTAGAGTAGCCGGTTGGTTCGGCCGCGTCGGCTTTTTCCTGTTCCCATAGGGTGAAACTGTCGATGTCGCCGCTGATTGAGGCCAGAACGGCCGTAATGAGGGCAAGGTCGTCGGCAAAGCCGAGGAAGGGGATGAAGTCGGCTATGGCGTCCAGCGGGGTTACAAAGTAGAGCAGCGCGGTGACGCTCATCACAATGGTTTGCCACGGTACCGCACGATACTCTTTGGACGCATAGCACTTTATCATGCGCACAAGTGGCTGGATTTTTCGGGTGAGTTCGGGAACCCTTGAGGTGCTGGTCAAAACAGTTGAACGGCTGATGGCTGAGGCAATAAGCTTCTGCAGCTTGCCCGGGTTTTTTAGGATCTGCTCTGCCCGCCCTTTTTCGGCCTCGATCTGCTCCTTCATTTTTTTCCCGCCTTGAGCAGCGTCTCCCTCTCGTTCTTTGAGAGTGAACTGTAGCCGCTTCGTGAAATTTTATCAAGTATGCGATCTATCTCCTGCTCCCTTAACCCGTTGTCCTCTTTTCCTATGGAGTGTATGGTTGCCACGCGTTTCTTTGGGCGGTCGAGCATTTTCTTCATCTGCTCCAGAGGGTTGAAGTCGCGGCGTTTGAGGGTGATGTAGATGAAGCCTATCAGCATGCCGCCGAGGTGGGCGAAGTGGGCAATGTTGCTGCCGCTGCCCATGGTTCTGCTTCCAAGTCCCGACATGAACTCAATGAGTGCGAATCCGGCTATGAAGTATTTTGCCTTGATGGGAAAGAGAAAGTAGAGGAAAATATAGCGGCCGGGAAACATCATGCCGAATGCGAGCAGTACGCCGTATATAGCTCCTGAAGCTCCAACTGTGGGGGAGAGGGTTCCCATAGTGGCCACGAGGTTGATGAGGGCCGCGCCTACTCCGCAGATGAAATAGTACCAGGTGAATTCTTTTGTCCCCCAGTAGTTTTCAATTTCAGCGCCGAACATCCAGAGGGCGAACATGTTGAAAAAGAGGTGGGTGGTGCCTCCGTGCATGAACATGTAGGTGAATGGCTGCCATATCCGGAAGTTTTCAGAGGCGGCCGGCCAGAGCGAGCCCTGAATGAAAATGAAGTTTCCGAGCGGCGTGAAGTACTGCAGCAGGAATACGGCTATGTTTGCGATGATGATTGCTTTGATTGCCGGGGGCATGAGCTGGAAGCCCCCGGGCCGGTAAGGCTGGCTGTACTGGTTCATAATACTTGGTTTGGAAAGGACGGCGTCCTCAGTCGTTCAGGGCGGCAATGCCGGGCAGTTCTTTCCCTTCCAGGAATTCAAGGCTGGCTCCTCCGCCGGTTGAGATATGGGTCATTTTGGTAGCAAGACCGGCTTTTGCAACTGCGGCTGCAGAGTCGCCCCCTCCAATGATGGTGGTCGCCCCTTTTGCTGTGGCTAAAGCCATTGCTTCGGCAATCGCCATTGTGCCTGCGGCAAAACTGTCAATTTCAAACACTCCCATGGGACCATTCCAGAGAATGGTTCGAGCTGAAAGGATTTCAGCACGGTAGGCCGCTGCGGTTATGGGGCCGATATCAAGACCCATCTCGCCTGCTGCAATCTCTTTGACCGATGTGGCGCGGAAGGGGGCGTCGGGGGAAAGTTCGGGAGCTGCTATCACATCTTCGGGCAGCATAAGCTTGATATTGCGCGCTTTAGCCTGTTCCAGAAGGCTGAGGGCGAGTTCCAGCTTGTTGTCTTCAACAAGCGAGCTGCCGGTTTCAAGCCCCATTGCTTTGAAGAAGGTGAAGACCATGGCTCCGCCTATGAGCACGGTGTCTACTTTTTTGAAGAGGTTTTCAAGAACATCGATTTTGCCTGAAATTTTGGATCCGCCGAGAATGGCGATAAAGGGCCGTTCAGGTTTTTCAAGAGCTTTTCCGAGGTACATCAGCTCTTTTTCTATCAGGTATCCGGCAACAGCCGTTTGTACGAAGTGGGTGATTCCTTCAGTTGAGGCATGGGCCCGGTGTGCCGTACCGAATGCGTCGTTGACATAGATTTCGCCAAGCGAGGCGAGCTCTTTTGCGAATTCAGGGTCGTTGGCTTCCTCCTCGGGGTGGAACCGTAGGTTTTCAAGCAGCATCACCTCTCCGTCCTGCAACGCAAGTGCGGCCTGCATAACCTCTGTGCCTATGCAGTCTTCCGCCATTGCCACCGGGGTGTCAATCAGTTCTGAAAGCTTTGCGGCCACGGGAGCAAGTGAAAAGAGAGGATTGACCTTCCCTTTCGGCCGGCCAAGGTGAGACATAAGTATAAGACGCCCGCCGTTGTCGAGAATTTTGCGGATGGAGGGCAACGCTTCCACTATCCTCTTGTCGTCGGTAATCTCCCTCTCGTCATTGAGGGGGACATTGAAATCTACGCGCATCAGTATCCGTTTGCCTTGGATGGTTATGTCCGACAAGGTCTTTTTCTGCATTGCTCACTTGGGTTGGTTGAAAAAACAAAACGCTCCGCTCTTCAGTTAAAAGTATAGGCAATATAATCAAGGGAACCGCAAAAAACCTGCTGTCCGTTCCTCCGGGGTTTCAGTTGACCCTTTACTGGCGGTTCCTGTTGGTCCGGTACTGGATTGTGTTACGGTTGTGGCCGCTGAGGGTCGAGGCAAAATAATGGCCCCCGGTTCCTGTGGCCACAAAGTAGAGGTAGCTGGTTGTGGCTGGATTGAGAACGGCGAGGATAGCTTTCGCTCCGGGGCTGCATATCGGGCCGGGCGGCAGACCGCGGTGCAGGTAGGTGTTGTAGGAAGAGTCGACTCTAAGATCTTTGTAATAGAGCTTCCGGCGCGGCCCGGGGAGGGCGTACTGTACGGTGGGGTCGGCCTGGAGCGGCATGTTCTTCTTGAGCCGGTTAAGGTAGACGCTTGCCACCAGGGGCTTTTCGCTATCAAGCGGGGTTTCAGCCTCAACAATTGAGGCTAGGGTGAGAAGTTCGTTTTCGTTCAGCCCTTTCCGTGCAGCCATACTTTTCAGGCTGTCGGTGAAGAAGCTGTCGAATTGGCGGGAGAGGAAGTCCTGGACCTCCCTCGGTGTGCTGGCCCATGGGAAGTTATAGGTTCCCGGAAAGAGCCGGCCTTCCAGCTTTCGCTGTGTGGCTTCCACGGTGAAGCTGGTTGAGTCTATGTCGAGGTGGCGGGAGATGACGCTGGCCGTGGTGGAGATGTCGAGCCCTTCGGGAATGGTGACGCGGACCTCGTCCTGGTCGTGACGGTGCAGGTACTGGAGCAGTCCGATATTGGAAAGGCCGGGCGGAATCAGGTAGCGGCCCGGCTTGATGTTGTGAAGCGAGGGAACGAACTGGCCTATCGCCATTAGTGGCCAGCGGCTTGTTACAGCGCCGTTTTTTTGCAGGTCCTTGACAATGTTGGTGAAGGGGGTTCCGCGGTGTATCAGGAGGCGGGTGGGTTTCGGAGAAGTGTTGAGTCGGGGAAAAAACATGATGACAGCAACCGCAGCGGCCAGAATGAGTATGGCGGCCCGGAGGGCATGGCGGCGCGGGTTTGGGGGTGAAGGCATAACAGAAAAGGGATGAACGGGGTTAGCTGTTCCTGCCGGAGTCGTTCAGCCTTTTCCATTTATGCTGGAACAGCCGTGTTTCTTCAATGATGCAGCGGTATATGTTTTCCAGGGTCCGGGTCTGCAGTTCAGACGATGCGCGGCCGAGAACATTGCCGAGCACCTCTTTTTCGCGTTCGGGCTGCAGCACCTGTTCTCCGATTTCGGCTTTCAGAGCGCTGATGTTTTCTGCGCAGTGCAGGCGCTCGCAGAGCAGAGCTGAAAGCTTGAGGTCGATGGCATCAATTTTTTTTCGCCAGTCATCCAGACGGATCCGGCATGCTTCCTGATTGGCGGGGTCGAGGGTCGTCATTTCTTTATTGGTTGTTGAAGGGTGAATATCTGCACAGGGAGGGTTCAGTCGCCCTGTTTCTGGGCGAAGAGGAGTTTCCACCTCTCCACGTCCTCTCCGGAAAGCTCATCACTGGAAAATTTTTTCCGGTTGCCCGCCGACTCCCCATCGTCCCCATGCTTTCTGGATGGGGACATCAAAATGGAGGCAAACACTTCGGATTTCATGCACTCTGCCCCGAAAGCCGAAGCGTATCGGCGGATTTCTTCGTCCGAACTCACAATAGTAACCATTTTTACTGTCGGGTTCAACGATTTAACATAATCAACAATCCAGCGGTCCGCACTTTTCCGGCGGGAGGTGAACACGGTGTGAAGCGGAGAGTACGAGCAGCGGTCTCCGTGCTGTCCATCGCCATCGTAGACGAGGGTGATGGGACGAGCGTGCGCCCGCTGGTAGTGAAGGAGGCGCATTTCGAGCTTCCTCCGAAACGGCTCAAACTGGCTCGAAGGAGCGGGATGGTAGAGTGCGTGGAGAAGGTTGTAGCCGTCAACCACAATTTCCCTGTTGCGATGATTCATGGGGCCCGGGGTCAGGGTGAAAGCTGGATCGGTCAAGCTGCAGGGTGCTCTGGGGACGGGGTTGCTAAGTTTACGAATGCACACCTTATATAAAATAAGGGAATATTTTTTTTGTACATGTACTTTTAATACATTTGTATGGTGGTGAAAAATGGTAAAAAATGGGTCAGGATGGCCGGTTTCATAGGAAAAGAACGACATAGTGTCGATGACAAGGGGCGGCTGATGATTCCGGCGAGGTTTCGCCGGAAATTTGCAGACGCCGTCGATCCGAAAGGCGGAGCCATGGAACATGGCCGGTTCGGAGCGCTCTATGTGATGAAAACTTCTGATGGTTCGCTTGAGCTCTACGAGCCCTCGGTGTGGGAGGGAATGGGAAAGAGTATCTCTGCCCTGTCTGACTTCAACCCCGAAGAGCGGCTTCTTAAAACACTGATGTATGAGTGCCTTGAAATGGTCGAACTCGACCGTCAGGGCCGCGTCCCTCTTTCGCGCGAGTTTCTCGACCATGCCGGAATTTCGGGTGAGGTGGTAATTCTTGGCGCCGATACAAAAATGATTGTTTGGGAGCCGGAGAGGCTTCGCGGTATTGTTGAGAGAAGCAGCGGGCGGTTCACCACACTTGCGGGACGGTATTTCTGATGGGCGGCCCGGAGAGCAGTTACCACGAGCCGGTTCTTGCCGGGGAGTCGGTTGCCCTGCTGGTTCATGGGCCCGGCCTCTATCTGGATGGAACGCTGGGAGGTGGCGGCCATTCACTGGCCATTCTCCGTGAGCTTGAGCGCTCAGGTTGGTTGGAGAGTTCGCTCCTTGTGGGGATTGACCAGGACGATGATGCGCTGCAGGAGGCCGGGGTGCGGCTTGCCGGGTATCGGGGGCATGCGGTTGCCGTCAAGGGAAATTTCCGCGACATTGCCGTACTGACGGCGCGCGAGGTGGCATTGAGGGGGATGGAGCCGAAAGCGGCCGGCATTCTGCTGGATCTCGGGGTCTCCTCCCATCAGCTGGATGTTCCTGTTCGCGGGTTCAGTTACATGCAGCCGGGCCCTCTTGACATGCGCATGGACAGCGGGGCGCCAGGGACGGCAGCCGACATTCTCAACAGTGTTCCGGAGGCTGAACTGGCTGCAATTTTTTTCAGGTATGGCGAGGAGCCTCTAAGCCGGATGATTGCCCGTGCGGTGTGTGTCCGAAGGGTTGAGAAGGGCCCTTTCCTCACAACAGACGAGCTTGCTGATGCGGTGCGCAGCGTTGTGTTTGGACGGGAGCGGGTGATGAAGGCTCTTTCCCGCGTGTTTCAGGCGCTGAGGATTGCGGTGAACCATGAGTTGGAGGTTCTTGAAAGAGCGCTCGAGGACGCGGTGGCGTTGCTCGGGCCCAAAGGGCGCATGGCGGTCATCAGTTATCACTCACTTGAAGACAGGATGGTAAAGAGGTTTTTTTCTTCTCTGACGACGGCCGACTGGGGGCCGAAAGGTGTGGGGTTGCGGGAGCCTGTGATGCCGGCAGAGGCAATAGCGGTTACCCGAAAACCAGTCTGTGCGGGTGCCCAGGAGGTTGCCCGGAATCCTCGGGCCAGAAGTGCAAAACTCAGGGTTATTGAAAAAAAGGAGGGGGCCGATGAATAGCAGTTTCAGTGTGAGCTCCATGTTCACAAGAACCAGTCACTTTTTTCGTGGTTCCGGGCCGGGTGCTCCGGCTGTAGAGGTTCCCTTCCTGAGAGGGACTCATGTTGGGCAAGGGCCTTCGCTTCAGGCGCCTTTTTCCGAAGAGGCTGAGGATGAAAGAGCTTCTCCCCGGAATGGGGCGAGGTTTGATTTCAGCAGTCTCCTCCAGCTACGCTCGTTTGTCGTTCTGCTGCTTGTCACCGTACTCGCGCTGTTTCAGATCAACAATATTCTTGCTATACAGAACCTTTCGGCGCGCAATGACCGTCTTCGCAGCACTATCCGCCTCACAGAGAGTGTACTTGCCTCGCAGGAACTTAAGGTGCGGGAACTACAGAGCATACACAGCCTTACGGAGGTTGCGGGAGGGCTTGGCCTTGCCCCTTCATCGGAGCCTCCTGTTGAACTTGAACCCTGACTTCGGGCCAGACTACTACTGAAAGAGACCCTCATGCATGACGAACCGAACACCACCGGCACCAATGAGCGCCTGTTTGCCCGCAGGATAGGGGGCGTTGTGCTTGGATTCGCCGTTTTTATGGTAGCTCTGGTCGGAATGCTCTTTAATATTCAGATTATTGAAGGCAAAGGGTACCAGAATAAGGCGGCGAAGCAGTATGAACGGGTCGTTTCGAGCAGGGCCAGTAGGGGCGACATTCTTGACCGCCATGGACGGATGCTTGCTGAAAGCATTGAGTCCGTATCGTTTTATGCCGACCCGAGGGTTGTTCGCCGGACCCCGCTCTTCGACGAAAAGGGCCGTCCTTCAATCAATCCCCGCACGAGGAAGCAGAGAACTTTCGACAACTCTTCCCACATTGCCTCGCTCTGTGCCCGTCATCTTGGTGGCAGTCGCCAGTCGTACCTGAATGAGCTGAGGCGGAAGCGCGGGATGGCGGTTCTGGGGCGGAAGATTCCTATTGCCAAGGCAATGGCGCTGATGGATGAGAAGATCCCGGGATTCTGGTTCGACCGCGAACATCAGCGGTATTACCTGAATGTGGCGGCACAGCTCATAGGGGTCACCAACAGCCGGAGCCATGGCCAAAGCGGGCTGGAGCTGCAGCTTGAGGGTGATCTCCGCGGCCGTGACGGCACAACGGTCTATCAGAGGACGGCTACGGGCGAGAAGTATCCCGCCCCCGATGCGCGCCAGCATGCAGCCCTCAAGGGGAATACGGTGGAGCTGACCATTGATGGCGATATCCAGAGTGTTGTTGAGGACGAACTGGCCAAAATCGTGACGAAGTATAATGCGGTTGCTGCAACGGGCATTGTAATGGAGGTGAAAACTGGCGAGATTCTTGCCATGGCCAACAGCCCTACATTCAACTTGAACAACCGTTCAACATGGACGGCGGAAAAAGCGCGCAACCGCTCGGTTGCGGACAGCTTCGAGCCGGGCTCAACCTTCAAGATAGTTATGGCTGCTGCCGCTACCGACGAATTGGGCAGGAAGGCTGAAGACAGGGTGTTTGCCCATAACGGAGTCATGCCGGTGTACAATCGATACATCAGGGACCATGAGCCTTACGGGGATATTTCCTTTCAGGAGGCGATTATGTATTCAAGTAATATTGTGGCGGCTGAAACCGCAATGGCGGTGGGAGGTGAGAAATTTTATGAATATGTCCGTCGCTTCGGCTTCGGCTCGAAAACAGGTGTTGGGCTGATAGGAGAGCTTCCCGGCATGGTGAAGCCCCTGAAAGACTGGAGCGGAACAACCCTTCCCTGGATGGGATATGGGTATGAGGTGATGACGACGCCACTTCAGATTCTGCAGGCTTATGCTGCAGTTGCCAACGGGGGTGAAATGATGCGCCCGATGATTGTCAGAAGGGTGAGGGAACCGGACGGCCGGGTTGTGCGTGAGAACAGTCCGGAAGTGGTCCGTCGGGTTATTTCGGGGAGGAGTGCGGACTATCTCAGCCGTGAGTATTTCCGGGCGGTGGTTGATAGCGGAACGGCTGTTTCTGCGGCAATAAAGGGGATAAGTGTTGCGGGAAAAACCGGCACGGCCCAGCGGGCGAAGGACGGCAACTACAGGACCAGGGTCTATGTGTCGTCGTTTGTGGGCTATTTCCCCGTAGAGGATCCCCGTTATGCAATTATCGTGCTTGTTGAAGATCCAAAGCCGGCGTATTATGCCTCCACTGTTGCCGCCCCCTCGTTTTCCTCCATTGCTTCAAGGATGATAGCCTGTTCAGGGGAGCTTCAGAAAAACCTTTCCATGCATTCGGCCGAGCAGGAGGCGCTCCGTTCCATAACAACGGTTGCTGTTCCCGAGCTGGCAGGCCTTAGGGTAGATGAAGCAAAGCGGCTTCTGCGGTGGCTTGGGCTGAGGATGGAAATTTCTGGAGAGAGGAAGGGGTTTGTTGCGGCGCAGAATGTTGCACCCGGCAGTCGGGTAGAAAAGAAAAGAACCATAACGGTTACCGTTGCAGAGACGAATATGGAGAGGAGGTAGATGTGAACGATTCGCTTCCCATTCCGCGCCTTCTTGAGGCGCTCACCGGGGCCCAAACCCTTGCTGGCGAATCCTGCGGGGGCGTTGTGTCGATGGTTTCCAGCGATTCGCGGGAGACTCTGCCTGGCGGGCTTTTTGTTGCAATCAGGGGGTTTCTGGTCGATGGGCACAATTTTGTGGCTGACGCCCTCCGTCGGGGAGCTGGGGCTGTTATATGTGAGGATTTCCCAAAAGGGGAAGTACCCTCGGGGGTCTGCTTTATAAGGGTTCTCGACGCACGGCGGGCACTTGCCGAGGCAGCCTTCGCATTCTATGGCGGGGCGCCCGAGCAGCTTGCTGTCATAGGGGTGACTGGTACAAACGGCAAGACGACAACGGCCATGCTGATTGCCGCCATGCTCAACCGGAATGGTATCCGCTGCGGCTATATCGGGACGGGTCGGGCAGTGATTGGAGATGAGGAGATTCCTCTGGAGAGGACCACTCCCGAGGCCCATGGACTGCACCGGCTTTTGAGGAGAATGGTTGACGCGGGGTGCCGCGCCGTTTCTATGGAGGTGTCGTCGCATGCACTCATGCTTCAGCGGGTTCACTCTGTCCGTTTCAGGGTGGCGGTGTTCACCAACCTGACGGCTGAGCATCTTGATTTTCACGGCTCAATGGAAGAGTATGCCGAAGCCAAGCGGCGCCTGTTCCGGCAGCTTCTTCCGGGTGGCAGGGCGGTTTTCAATATGGACGACCCCCGTGCCCCCTTTATGGCTGAAGGAATCCCGTCGGAGTCGTGCAGCGGGTGCTCTCTTTCCGGTTCGCCGGACGGGCCGCATGAGACGCATGGGGAGCTCTGCCGGGATTGGTTCCGGGCGGAGGTGCTCAGCGAGGATGCTGAGTCCTCGCGCCTGCGGCTTTCATTCCCTGATGGAGAGTTTAAGGGGGGGCTTCGGATTCCGGGAAGATTTAATGTGATGAATGCGCTTCTTGCCACGGCGGCCTGCCACGCAATGGGGGTTCCGGGTGGGTCCGCTGCCGCCAGCCTCACTCTCCTTCCGCCGGTGGAGGGACGCATGGAACGGGTAGACGGAGGGCCGGGCCGTGTCAGGGCGATTGTTGATTATGCCCATACTCCCGATGCTCTTCTGCGGGTTCTCGACACGCTTGCCCAGTTGAAGCCGGCGGGCGGGCGTCTCGGGGTTGTTTTTGGGTGCGGAGGCGACCGGGACGCTTCAAAGCGGCCTGAAATGGGACGAATTGCGGAGGAGAGGGCGGACATGGTCATTCTTACTTCCGACAACCCGAGAGGTGAGGATCCGGAAAGGATTCTTGACGATATTGAGCGGGGAATGAGCGGCCGCCGGTACCGTCGCATTACTGATCGGGGGGAGGCTATTGGAGCGGCTGTCGGAGAGCTTGGGGAGAGCGATATTCTTCTTGTGGCCGGTAAAGGAAGAGAATTATATCAGGAGAGTATGGGAAAGCGGGTGTTTTTTTCGGATCGGGAGTTTTTGCTCAAGTCCATGAGGGCGGAAGGCGGCGTGCCCTCAGTCGGTGGGGAGGGAGTATGAAAGGGGTTCTTTCATTGGCGGATTTCAGGCGGTGCGGCGAGCTGGTTGTGAATCCCGGGGCGCCCATGCCTGTGGAAGTGGCGGACCCTGCAGTCAGTATCGATTCCCGTAAAGTGGAAGAGGGGGGGATTTTTGTGGCCCTGACAGGCGAGCGGATGGACGGGCACCGCTTCGTTGAAGATGTCTTTCGGCGGGGAGCCTTGCTTGCTGTCGTCTCGCGCGAGTGGTTCGAGGCTTCCGGCTCTCCCCTTCCCCCTCCCAGGCGGGGAATTCTTGTTGTTCGGGATACCGTTCTGGGGTTGCAACAGCTGGCAACCATCTACAGGGAGTCGTTCGGGATTCCAGTGGTTGGCGTCGGAGGCAGCAACGGGAAAACCACGACCAAGGAGATGCTTGGTGCGGTTCTCTCCACAGCGTTCCGGGTCCATATGAGCTACGCAAACCTCAACAATCATCTCGGCGTTCCCCTGACGCTTCTTTCCATGAGGCAGGATACCGAGATTGCCGTCGTGGAGATGGGAATCAACCATCCTGGAGAGATGGAGCTATTAGCCTCAATTGCACGGCCGACGCATGGCCTGTTGACCAATATTGGCCATGAACATCTTGAGTTTCTTGTGGATCTTGACGGGGTCAAGAGGGCTGAGCGGACGCTCTTCTCATTTCTTGATGAATCCGGCGGAATTATTTTTGTCAATAATGATGACCCGCGCCTTTGCGACGCTGCTGTTGACCCCCGCCGTCACATTCTCTACGGGATGAATGACGGGGGCGGGTGCCAGTTCCGGGCTGGGGCAGTCAGTGTGCTGGCAGACGGCGCGCTGAAGTTTACGCTTCATTTCCCGCGGGGCGATGAGGAGATACGGCTGAACTTTACGGGGCGGCACAATGCGCTGAATGCTTTGGCGGCCGCAACGGTGGGAATGTTTTTTGGCATTGAGCTTCCCGATATACGCCGCGGCCTTGAGGGGCTGCTGCCCCAAGAGGGGTGGAAGCGGCTTGAGGTGGTTTCTGCCGGAGGGATTACCATTCTGAATGATACCTACAATGCCAATCCCGACTCAATGCGACTTGCTATTGACGCTCTTATTGATATTCCCTGCCGAGGACGGCGCCTAGCGGTCATTGGCGACATGCTTGAGCTTGGGAGTGCGGGCCCTAGTGAGCACGCAGCAACCGGGAGATATCTCGCCGGAAGGAATGTGGATGTGATTTTTTCTTTTGGCGATCTTGCCGGGAGCGTCTGCCGCCTGAACCCTGAGCGCTGCCGCGGTCATTTCACCAGCCGCGAAAAACTTTTCGATGCAGTTTCCGCTGAACTTGGGGAGGGTGATGCGGTTCTGTTCAAAGGGTCGCGTGGTATGAAGCTTGAAGAGACGGTTGCGGCAATTCTGGCCGCCAGAACAACAAATAGCTGACTGAAGCACTATGCTCTATTATCTGCTTAAGTATATCAATGAGGTGTTTGATCCTCCCGGGCTTGGCGTCATTGAGTACCTCACATTCCGGGCAAGCGCGGCCGCCATTACGGCGCTTCTCATCACCCTTGTTGCCGGCCCCTGGTTTATTTCCCAAGTCAGGGTGCGCTTCATTGAACCGGTGAAGGAGGAGGCTCCGCCGGAACACCGGAACAAGAATCTGCCGACCATGGGAGGGCTGCTCATCATCATTTCGGTCGAAATTTCGGTGCTCCTGTGGTCGAAGTTCACCGATCCCCATGTCTGGCTTATCATGCTTGCCCTTCTGTGGATGGGTGCCATCGGCTTCATTGACGACTACAGCAAGGTGGTGCTTAAGGTGAAAGGGGGGCTTTCGGCGCGCTGGAAGCTGATCGGCCAGATTTCCCTCGGTCTCGTTGTGGGCATCTACACCTCGGTGGACCCTTTATTTTCGGTGCTTATGAGGGAGACCGCGGTTCCGTTTTTCAAACACCTGACCATTGATTACGGCGTCTTTTATATTCCTGTGGTCATTTTTATAATTACCGCGATCTCCAATGCGGTCAATCTTACGGATGGACTGGACGGGCTGGCTGCTGGAAGTTCCGCTATCGTCATTTTTGGCCTTGGTGGATTCGCCTACTTGGCTGGAAACGCCGTCTATGCTTCTTATCTGAGCATTCCTTTCATTCCTGGTGGCGGCGAAATTGCCGTTGTCTGCATGGCAATTACCATGGCCTGTGTCGGGTTTCTGTGGTTCAATGCCAATCCGGCCGAAATCATTATGGGCGATACCGGTTCGCTTGCCCTTGGTAGCGCCATTGCTGTGACCGCCCTGCTTATCAAGCAGGAGCTTCTTCTGCCGGTGCTCGGGGGTGTTTTTTTTCTTGAGACGATTTCGGTGTCCGTACAGGTACTCTATTTCAAGTATACCCGGATGCGCTTCGGCGAGGGTCGCCGGATTTTTCTGATGGCGCCGCTGCATCATCATTTCCAACTCAAGGGGTGGGCGGAACAGAAAATCGTGATACGGTTCTGGATTATCACCATCCTCCTTTTTCTCACCAGCCTTATGACGCTCAAACTCAGATGAAAGGACAGTGTGTATCGGGGGCAAGGGTATCGGTTATCGGTGCCGGAAGAAGCGGGATGGCCGCGGCCATGCTGCTCGCCCGCAACGGAGCTTCGGCGCTGCTCAGCGAGCTTGGCCCTCTGGCTGGGGAGGAGGTCGAGCGGCTTCGTCGGTGCGGTGTTGCCGTGGAGTCCGGCGGCCATTCAGAGCGGGCTCTCAATGTTGATTTTTCGGTTGTCAGCCCAGGTATTCCGCCTTCTGCTCCGGCGTTGAAAGAGCTTGAGGGAAGAGGTATTCCGCTTTACAGCGAGATTGAGGTTGCCTCCTGGTTCTGCCGTGCGAAGATAGTGGGGATTACCGGTACTGACGGCAAAACAACCACGGCAACGCTTGTGCATGAAATTGCGGAAGCCGAAGGAAGGCTTCGGGGAAGAGGAGCCTGGAGTGTGGGAAACATCGGTGTGCCGTTTTCCGCCATGGTTGAGAACATGAAGGAGGGGGACGCTGCGATTGTGGAGTTGAGCAGTTACCAGCTTGAGCTGTGCGTCTCCTTTCGTCCCGATGTGGCGGTTCTTACCAATATTACGCCCGACCATCTCGGCCGTTACGGCGGGAGCATGCAACGATATGCTGAAGCAAAGTTTCGGATCTGTATGAACCAGAAAGAGGGAGATACCCTTATATACAATGCTGACGATCCTTTCCTTGAGGAGCATTTCGGCGGGGGCGCCTTCCCTTTCAGGAGAGTCCCCTTCTCTCTTCAGGAGCAGCCTTCGGCCGCTGTGCTCGAGGGCGGGGTGTTTCTTCGTGATGGAGAAATAGTGGTTGCGGGTGAAGGCAAAGGGCGCGGGGTCGTAAGGACGGAGGAATTCCTGAAAAACAGTTTCAGGGGGCGCCATAATATATATAATGCCCTTGCGGCGGTTGCCGTGTCCGGTGCTCTCGGTATCGGAGATGGGGTTGTACTGGATGCGCTCCGGGCGTTTGAGGGCGTTCGGCACCGGCAGCAGTTTGTCCGCCATCTGGGCGGCTCCGACTGGATCAACGATTCGAAGGCGACCAATGTCAATGCCATGCGCCAGGCTCTTGAGGCTGTGCCGGGCAAGATTGTGCTGATTGCCGGTGGTCGCGACAAGGGCAATGATTACGGCTCTTTACTTCCACTGGCGGCCGACAAAGTGGAGCTGCTACTGGCTGTTGGGGAGTCGCGCCCGCTGCTTTCTGCCGCTTTCAATGGGGTTGTCAGGGTTCAGGAGGTCGGTTCGCTTGAGGAGGCGGTGGCGCTTGCCCGTTCCTTTGCGGGAGAGGGCCGGACGGTGCTTTTTTCTCCCGGATGCGCAAGTTTCGATATGTTCGGAAATTTTGAAGAGCGCGGAGAGCACTTTATACAATGCGTCAACAGTATGGAGGAGTGATGGATCCCCTCTCCACTTCTCGGGGCGGCGCGATTGCCGGCAAGATGCTGCTCCTCATTGTTGCGATACTGATGTGCATAGGGGTGGTTGTGGTTTACAGCAGCGGAGCGGGATGGGCTCAAACCAAGTTCTCCAACCGTGAGTACTTCCTCTACCGCCATCTGGTTTTTACTGTTGCAGGCATCGGCGTGGTGCTTGGTGTTTCCCGTCTGGATTACCATGTTTTCCGGAAAATCAGCAAGATTCTTCTGATTGCAAGCCTTGGCATTCTCACGCTTCTGCTCTTGCTGAAGTTGGTGGGTGTTATCCATGGTGCCGCCCGGTGGATAGGGGTTGGCCCGGTGAAGTTCCAGGCATCAGATCTTGCTAAATATGCCCTCATATTCCATATTTCCCGACTACTTGAGGAGAAGCAAAGCCACATTCGCGATCTGACCACAAGCTTTGTGCCTATGATGGCGCTTGTTTTGGCAGTTGTTGTTCTTGTTGCTCTGGAGCCGAATTTCAGTACGGCTTCGCTGATTGGCATCATAGGGTTGACAATGATGTTCATTGGCGGGGTGAGTCTTCGCCATATCTGGACGACGCTGCTTTCGGTGGTGCCGTTTGCCATCATCTATGCCATGATTGCTCCATACAGGATGGCCCGGTTGACGGCGTTTTTCACTTCCGATGAGAAAAAGCTGAGCTATCAGGTGGTTCAGGCGCTCATAGGACTGGGAAACGGCGGGCTTCAGGGTCTTGGCATGGGTGAGAGTAAGCAGCGGGAACTCTATCTGCCGCTTTCCTATAATGATTTTGTTTTTGTGGTCATAGGCGAGGAGTATGGATTTATCGGGGCGGTTACGGTGCTGTTACTCTTTGCCGGCCTCTTGGTCTGTGGTATTATTATTGCCAAAAATGCCCCGGATGCTTTTGGGCGATATGTCGCGTCCGGTATTTCGGTAGCCATTGCGCTTTTTGCCTTCATCAATATTGCGGTTGCCTGCCACCTAATTCCAGCCACCGGCGTGGCGCTTCCCTTTATCAGTTACGGAGGGACGGCGCTTCTGGCTAATTCTCTGGGCATCGGGATTCTCGTCAGTATTTCAGGCCACAGAAAACGGATGATGATGCAGGGGTTGGAGAAACGGGAATTATGAAGGTTCTGTTTGCAGGCGGGGGAACGGGAGGCCATCTCTATCCGGCCGTGGCCATGGCCCAGGAGCTGCAGCGGATGGTGCCCGGCGTCGGCATACTCTTTGCCGGTACCTCTCGGGGCATTGAAGCCCGAGAGATTCCCAGGCTTGGATACCGCCTCCACCTCCTTGAGGTGCGTGGCCTTAAACGGGGACGAAGCCTGAAAGATATGGCATCAAATATCGGTGTTGTCGCTGATTTTATTGGCGCTCTTGCCGGAGCGGTAGCGCTTGTGGGTAAGGAGCGCCCCGATGTTGTTGTGGGAACAGGGGGATTCGTCAGTGCGCCGGTGCTTTTTGCCGCCCAGCTGCTCGGCAGAAAGACGCTGATTCAGGAGCAGAACGCTTTCCCTGGCGTTACGACACGGCTTCTTTCAGCTCTGGCCAGCGAGGTGCAGCTTTCCTTTGAGGAGGCGGGACGGTATCTGCCGAAAAAAAAAGGAGTCATGATATCGGGCAATCCCGCCCGTTCGTTTGAGCTGGTGGACGCAGCTGCTGCCCGGGAGCATTTCGGTCTTGACCCCTCCCGCCCGACGCTTCTGGTGTTCGGCGGCAGCCGCGGCGCCCGTTCCATAAACAATGCGGTGCTTCGGAATCGTGAGCTGTTCGGGAGAGCAGCCAATATCCTCTGGCAGACCGGATCACTCGACTTTGAGCGGATAAGTGACGCCTGCACCCCCTCAAGGCATCTACAGGTGGTTCCTTATATTGAGAATATGGGGATAGCATACAGCGCCACAGATCTGGTGCTCTGCAGGGCGGGAGCCTCAAGCATTGCGGAGCTGACCAATCTTGGCAAGCCCTCGGTGCTCGTACCCTATCCCTTCGCAACGGGCGACCATCAACGCCATAATGCGCGCTCTCTTTTGCATTCCGGGGCAGCAGCGGTTATTGAGGATTCCGTTCTCGAGTCCCCAGAGTCGGCCGCCACTATCATGGAGCTTCTTCATGACAGTACAGGCAGAAGCGCTATGGGAAAAGCGGCAAGGGCTCTCGGGGTTCCCGATGCAGCCCACCGTCTGGCCCTACGGATTATCAGTCTTGCAGGAACAAAACAAGGGAGTTGAGCGCAATGGAGCTGGGAAAGACAAAACGGGTGCATATCGTCGGTATCGGTGGCGCAGGAATGAGCGCCATAGCCGAACTGCTGCTGAAGTCGGGGTTTGGGGTTTCGGGCTCCGATCTTTCCGCAGGCGAAGTTACCGAAAAGCTTACGGCGCATGGTGCTACCATTTATCTGGGGCATCAGGCATCCCAGGTTGAGGCGTGTGATGTTGTGGTCTACTCTTCTGCGGTGAAGCCGGAGGATAATGTTGAAATAGCTGCGGCAATGCAGGCGGGGATTCCTGTTGTAAAGCGGGATGAAATGCTTGGCGAACTGATGCGTTACAAGTCCGGCATTTGCGTTGCCGGCACCCATGGCAAAACAACGACTACGGCCATGGTGGCCACCATGCTCATTGAGGCGGGAGAATCGCCGACGGTGATGATAGGGGGGATTTCCGACTACCTGAAAGGAAGTACCGTTGTTGGCTCGGGAAAGTACATGGTTATTGAGGCTGACGAGTTTGATCGTGCATTTCTGAAGCTCACGCCCACTATTGCCGTACTCAACAGCCTTGAGGCCGAACATATGGATACCTATGGCACGCTTGATGAGCTGAAAGAAGCGTTTATTTCCTTTGCCAACAAGGTGCCCTTTTATGGTCGGGTGATCTGCTGCGTTGACTGGCCGGAAATTCGCAGGATCATCGGCTCCCTCAACCGCCTCTACACCACTTTCGGTATTGACGAGCCCGCCGATGTTTCAGCCACAGACATTGTGATGACCGACGGGAGGACAACTTTTACCGTGCATGCTTTCGGCGAGAGCTACCCGGGAGTTACCATTGCCGTGCCGGGGAGGCACAATGTGCAGAATGCCCTTGCGGCTTTTGCGACCGGCCTTGAGCTTGGTCTTGACCCGGCGAAGCTTGTCCATGGGCTTGGTCGATATAGCGGTATGCGCCGGAGGTTCCAGATAAAGTACAGCAACGGACGGGGACTTATGGTTGTGGATGATTATGCGCACCACCCCTCGGAAGTAAAAGCTACGGTCAAGGCGGCCAGAAACGGATGGCCTTCGGCGCGCATTGTCGCCGTTTTTCAGCCGCACCTGTTCTCCCGCACCCGCGAGTTTGCGGCCGAGTATGGCTGGGCGCTCTCGCGTGCCGATATGGTTTATGTGGCGGACATCTATCCTTCGAGGGAAAAAGCGGAGGATTTTCCCGGAATGGATTCTGGAATGGTGGCGGTTGCCGTTACGAAGGCTGGAGGGAAGCATGTTCTTCATGCGCCCGATTCCCGGGAACTGAAGCGGTTGCTTCTTGAAGAGGCTGCCGGTTCGGGGCCGGAGGGTATGATACTGCTTTTTATGGGGGCTGGCGACATTACTGCCATGGCTGCAGATGTTGCTGACTGTTCCGGAAAAGAAAATTCTTGATGTTTTTTGTGATATGTTGGAATAAAACCGAAACGGCTGTTTCTTATGGGTGATTCCGCGGGGTCAGGGCTCTCTGCCGGTGGCGGATGGAAGGCTTTTCTGCTGGTGTTCTTTCCTGTCATGCTGGTACTTGCCTGGCTCTCAATCGGCGCTGCAGAGTGGCAGAAAGATGTACGGATCCGTAGCGTTTCAGTGGACGGGGCGGAGCTTGTGTCATCCGCGGCGGTTGGAAAGGGTCTTCAGGGATTGATCGGAAAAAACATCAGGGAAGTTGATACAGAGGGTGTGGAGAAACGGGTTTCCGGAATTGCCTGGGTGAAGCAGGTCAGGGTGGGATGGGAGCTGAACGGGGTTCTCCGTGTTGTTGTAGTGGAGCGGGTTCCTCTGGCTGAGGTTTTTTTTGAGGGGGGGCGATTCGTGATGGACACCGAAGGAGTGCTTCTGCCTCCGCCCGCAGGGTTCGGGACGCGGGTTCAGGGTCTGGTGAGGGTTTCAGGTTTTCCTTCAACCTCTTTGAGGGAGAAGGGGTTCCTTCGAGTTGATGGGGAGAGCCTTGCTCTTGTCAAGGGTTTTTCAGAGGCGATGTTCGGGGTTCCAGAAGCGGCCATTCTTGTTCGTGAACTCCATCTCGAAAGGGCAAACGGGAGCTGGTTTTCGGTTGCTGGCGACCCGGCCCGGTTTATTGTTGGCAATGACGGGGACTTCAAGGAAAAGTTGAAAAAATTCGGGATATTCTGGCAGTTGGTCATATCCAAAAAAGGGTATGGTTGCTACAGGTCGGTGGATCTGCGGTTTAGAGACAGAGTGTTTGCTATAGATGCAGTTGCTGAGCCGTAAATAGAGCGGGTCAAATGGGAAAATTCATGCATGGAAGAGAATAATGCCTACTAACGATATTGCGATTGGTCTTGACATAGGAACAACCAAGGTATGTGTTGTTGTTGCCGAACGCGACGGCCGCGGTCAGCTCAATCTTCTCGGCAAGGGCCATGCGGACTCGGAGGGGCTGCAGCGTGCAACGGTCGTCAATGTTCAGAGGACGGTTGAAGCCATCAGGGAGGCCGTTGCTGATGCCGAGCAGGAGTCGTCCATTACGGTTGGTCCTGTCAATGTTGGTATTTCGGGAACCCATGTGCACTGCATCACAAGCGATGCGGAAATCAGCATCAACCAGACCGGACTTGTTTCCGAGTCGGATGTGCGGCGCTTCCTGCAGAAAGCCAGGGCCAACATCCGTTATCTCGACATGGATAACGAGATAATCCATGTCATTCCGCAGTCATTCACCGTTGACGACCAGGAGGGGCTTCCCGACCCGATAGGCCTTGCAGGAACAACCATGAAGGGCAGTGCCTTCATAGTTGTCGGGCAGAAAACCAAAATCAGAAATATCCGCGAGTGTGTAGAGAAGGCGGGGCTGCAGGTGGGTTCCATGACATTCGAGCCGATTGCTTCCGGGCTTGCCGTACTCAAAGAACGTGAAAAACGCGGTGGAGCTGCTGTTATAGACATAGGCGGCGGAACGACGGAGGTTGCCGTCTATCTGAACGGGGCTCTGCATCATTCTGCGGTTATCAAGATTGCCGCCAATGATGTGACCCAGGATATCACCCACGGTGTCAGGACGCTCTATGAGGTGGCTGAAGAGATGAAGCTGACGCATGGTTTTGCCTACCTCGCTGAAGGTATCGAGGATGAAGAGCTTGTGGTGGCGGGTGTTGAGGGGCGTCCTGAAAAATACTTCCCTAAGCAGTCGCTCACCATGATTATTGAGGCGAGGATGATGGAGATTTTTGAAATGGTTCGTGATGTGTTGCGGGAGTCGGGACTTTATGACTCTCTGAATGCTGGAGCCATCATTACCGGCGGGGGTTCGCTTCTGCCCGGAACCGCTGAACTCGCATCGAGAATTCTCGGGCTTGATGTTCGCGTGGGATATCCTGAAGGTGTATCGGGGGGAATCAGGGGGTCGGTCGACAGTCCCGTTTATGCTACGGTTATGGGGCTTGCCGCCCGTGTGTTTGAGTATCCGATTTCGGAAGAGAAGCCGCCTGGAAGAGATGGTGTGACTCCGCTTTCCCCGGAACCACATCCCGGAACAGAGACCCCTGAGGGCGCTGGGAGGGGTAAAGGAATTGTCGATTTTTTCAAAAAAGTATGGGATCAGCTATGAACTTTCGGAAGAATCTCCCCCCGCCAGAGGAGGGTGCTGCATATGTCGTTTGAACTTGATCCGGGTCTGTTCGACAGTGAACAGGGAACGGGTGTGACCATCCGCATTGTTGGTGTGGGAGGGTGCGGCGGTAACGCCGTCAACAACATGATAGAGCGGAAGATCGAGGGTGTTGAATATGTTGTGTTCAATACCGACAAGCAGGCGCTTCTCAATTCAAAGGCGCCCCTGCGGGTGGCCATCGGTAGGAAGGCCACCGGCGGTTTGGGGGCAGGGGCCGATCCCGCCAAAGGCCGCCAGGCAGCCGATGATGACCGTGAACTGATTGCCGAGCAGCTCAAGGGGGCCGACATGGTCTTCATTGCAGCCGGCATGGGCAAGGGGACGGGTACCGGAGCAGCACCCGTCATTGCATCCATTGCCAAGAACATGGGGATCCTTACCATAGGCGTTGTTACCCGGCCGTTCCGGTTTGAGGGCAAAGTAAAGGCTGAAATTGCCGATGCGGGTATTGCGGAGCTTCGGAAATACATTGATACCCTCATTCTCATTGAGAACGAGAAAATCCTCAGTATTGCCGAAGAGGGCGTCAGTGCCACCGATGCCTACAACATGGCCAACGATGTGCTCTACCGTGCGGCAAAAGGAATTGCAGACATTATTACCAGCCATGGGCATATCAATGTGGATTTCGCCGATGTGAAGAGCATTATGTCGGGGGCCGGTGATGCTGTTATGGGGTCGGCTGCGGCTGCCGGAGAGCGCCGGGCCCTGAAGGCGGCTTCGGACGCACTTGGAAGCCCCCTGCTCGAAGGGGTCTCCATCGGCGGTTCTAAAGGGGTGCTTGTCAACATCTCCGGACAGGTGAGCATGCGCGACCTTGAGGATGCTATGAGCTACATTGAGGAGCAGGTTGGCGGCGAGGCAAAAATCATCAACGGTTATGTTGATGAGGAGCAGGTTGGCGGGGAGATACGGGTGACGGTTATTGTGACCGGATTCAGCCGCAAGCCGCAGGTTTCCGACCCCACGCCGATAAAGGAACCGGAGCCGGTTCCGGTAGGCGGGCGGATTACGTCGCTCGGGGCTCAGGGGGTTTCATCCATGGGACGGCAGGCCGAGGATCTCAGCATTCCCGCTTACAGACGAAAAAATATCAGTATCCGTGGTCCTTATGATGCGCCAGAAGGAAGTTCCGCCGGGCATGAGGATCGCTTTGAACCGTTCCGTCCCGGCGGACAGTGTGACCATGAAGATATAATTCAGAAGGGCCAGTCAGATCTTCCGGCCTATCTTCGCCGAAATATCAACGGGATCTGATGCGCGCGTTTCTGGCAGACAATACATGTTGATGAATTACAGTGCGCTTTCCGCCGAGGCCGCAGTGGCATGGATCAAGTCGGGCGACCGCGTTTTCCTGCATACCGCGGCAGCAACTCCCCACCGGCTTATAGACGCAATGGTCGGGAGGGCGAATGAGTTGAGAAATGTTGAAATTGTGAGTTTGCATACGGAGGGCGAGGCATCATATGTGCGTCCCGAGTTTCAGGAGAGTTTCCGTCTGAACTCTCTTTTTGTTGGTAAAAATGTTCGTTCTGCGGTGCAGAACGGCGATGCCGATGCCATTCCTGTGTTTTTGAGTGATGTCCCCTCCCTGTTCCGCAACGGGATTCTTCCGCTTGATGTAGCCCTTGTGCATGTGTCGCTTCCCGACCGTCACGGGTTCTGCTCTCTTGGTGTGTCGGTGGATGCTGCTCTTGCCGCGGTTCAGAATGCCCGCTTGGTGATTGCGCAGGTTAACCCCAACATGCCCAGAACGCATGGAGAGGGGATGCTGCACATGAGCCATATTGATGCAATGGTAAGTGTTGACGATCAGCTGCCCGAGACCCCTGCCCATCCCCTGACCGATGTTGAGCTCCGCATCGGACAGCATATCGCTGGAATCGTAGAGGACGGAGCGACCCTGCAGATGGGTATTGGCGCCATTCCCGATGCCGCCCTTGCCGCACTTTCCGGTCACCGGGACCTTGGCATCCATTCGGAGATGTTTTCCGACGGTGTGGTAGAGCTTGTTGAAAAGGGGGTGATTACCGGTAGCAAAAAGAAGACTCATCAGGGTATTATTGTTGCAAGTTTCCTTGTGGGCACCCGCCGCCTTTTTGATTTTGTTGATGACAATCCGCTTGTTGAGATGTTTCCTTCCGATTATGTGAACGACACCCGTGAAATCCGGAAAAACCCGAAGGTAACGGCTATCAACAGCGCTATTGAAATTGATATGAGCGGCCAGGTGTGCGCCGACTCGATTGGTCAGAAGCATTTTTCAGGGGTGGGGGGACAGATGGATTTTATCCGCGGAGCGGCCCTTTCCGAAGGGGGAAAGCCAATTATAGCCCTCCCCTCAACCACGCGCAGAGGCGAGTCGAGAATTGTTCCCCGCCTCAAGCCGGGTGGCGGTGTAGTGACCACGAGGGCACATGTGCAGTATGTGGTTACGGAGTACGGCATTGTCAACCTGCATGGAAAGAATCTCCGGCAGCGGGCCGAGGCACTTGCCAGCATTGCCCATCCGGATTTCCGTGAGGATATTGCCCGTGAAGCTCATGCCGTCTACGGCTCGGGCTGCAGGGTTATGGTTGAATAGCTCTCGTTCGGAGCTCCGCTTCAGACTGAAAAACAAAAAGGGCTCCCTATGGGAGCCCTTTTTGTTTTTCAGCTGTGCCGTCCCCGAGTCAGGGGTCGTGCGTTTTCAGGCAGGTTTTACGGCCTGGCAGAGGAGATGGTCGTAGCGCCTGGTGAGGCTGACCTCGGTGAAGCCGATTTCCGCAAGAATCTCCCTGTAGCTTTCCTGCGACTTGAATCCCAGAACTGAAAAGGGCAGGCCTGCTCCGAGGATGTAGTGGCTCAGGTAGTCGAAATTTGGTTCCTCGGGATTATCGACAATCATGTCGAGAATAAGTATTTTTCCTCCTGCAGGGATCGCGTCATAAGCTTTGCGGCACATCATGCCGGTCAGCTGTTCGTTGGCCGAGTAGAGAATTCGGCAGAACATGACCGCATCTGCAGATGGATAGGTGTCTTTGTAGATGTCGACAGCCGCACCTTTCAGCCTGCCTCCGACGCCCTGGGCTTCCGCATTTTCATCAACCAGGCCGATTGCTCCCGGAAGGTTAAGTATGGTGGAGTTGAGTGTGGGATACTTTTTTAGAAGCGCAGCGGAGATGTCTCCTATTCCTCCACCTACATCAACAAGAGCTTTTGTGTCAGAGAGCTGCGCCTCTTCAAGGAGCAGTTTGATGGCAAAATAGGCGTTGCTGCGGTGGATCTCTTCAAAGTAGAGGTTGTCCTCTCTGGATATCGGGGGATAGGGAACCTCTGCGCGGAACTCATGTTTTCCTCTTACGGCGTCGGCAATTTTCAGGTAGTAGTTTTCTGACAGATGTGCCATGGCTTTTGCTACGGGCACCATATACATGTTCGGTTGGTTCGGGTGGGGTACGAACATCGCTTCCGCAAGAGGGGTCAGGCTCCATTGTCCGTCTGTTTCAAGCGTGATGCCAATCTGCCGCAGTGCTTCAAGCAGCATGACGAATCGTGAGGGGATGGCATCGCAGTCAGCTGCCAGTGTTTCGGCGCTTTTGGGCGAGCCCGCCATATGCGAAAAGAGGTCCAGCTCGATTGCGGCCTTGAAGCAGCCGAATTCAACGAGCCCCTTGAAGGTGAGTTCGTTGGCTCTTTCGTAATGCTTCAGAAGGATGTTGTCATTCATCATTGTGGTAATTGCTATGGTTAAAAGGTGCTTCATCCTTCCATCAGGTACACGCAGATGC
>JAVCDF010000009.1 GCA_030765725.1 Candidatus Chlorobium antarcticum
AAGAAAAAAACTATTGGCAGAGCAGCAGAAACTTCGTAAAATGTACTGGTTCGCAAATCAAACAACCGGAGACGGGCAGTAGTGAATTGAAACCCCGTTTTGCGACATCATCCAAAAATCACGCCGGTAGCCTGCCCACAGGTGTGCTGTGTGCTGTGTGCCGGATCGATGGATGAGTGCGGGGCAGAGAATGTCAGAGATTCCCAGATCGGCAAGGTTGGTTGCTGCCTGGGGGTGGTGACTCTGAGAGTTAGGAAGGCGGGCTGTTACTTCTGTTCGTGGATTTCGTATGCGTTGACTATGTCGCGCACAAGTTTGTGACGAACCACATCCGATTTGTCGAGATCAACAAAGCTGATTCCCTTGATGTTTTTGAGGATGGTGCGGGAATTTTCAAGGCCGGATTCCACCTCTTTGGGCAAGTCAATCTGCGTGACATCACCCGTGATGATTGCCCGTGAGTTGATGCCGAGGCGCGTCAGGCACATTTTCATCTGCTTGGTCGATGCATTCTGGGCTTCATCGAGAATGATGAAGGCGTTGTTCAGTGTCCGGCCGCGCATGTAGGCGAGTGGAACAATTTCAATGATGCTCCGTTCGGTCAGCATTTTCATCTTTTCAGAGGTCAGCATATCCTGCAGCGCGTCATAAAGGGGGCGCAGATATGGATCAATTTTCTGTGCAAGGTCACCCGGAAGGAACCCAAGGCTTTCTCCCGCCTCTACGGCCGGTCTGGCAAGGACAATGCGCTTGACGGTTTTGGCTTTCCATGCGGCAACTGCAATGGCAACGGCCGTGTAGGTTTTTCCCGTGCCGGCCGGCCCGATGGCAAAAAGAATGTCGTTGGTTTTGGCTTCAGCAACCATTCGTCGCTGCCCGTTGGTTTTGGCCCGGACAACATAATCCTTCGAGGCAACAATAACATCATCATCAAGCGGAATTCCTTCGTTGTTCTCTTTCGGGACCGGTGAAATGGCGAGGTTCACAATTGTTTTGAAGTCGTGTTCGGAAATTTCCCCGTCCCGTGTGGCCATGAGCATCATTTCACTCAAAACCTTTACAAGTAAACGGATTTCATCAGCCTTCCCCTCCATGGTGATTTCAGAACCTCGTGAGTTGATTGTGATATCGGGGAACTCCTTTTTGATCTGTTTCAGATACCTGTCGTGCGGTCCGAGAAGAATGACTGGTTCAATGCCCTGAATCTCAATGGTTTCTGTTAGCACAGGCTGTTGCTGTTAGGTGTTGGTGGGGGAGAGAATGTCACAATAGGGGTTTGATTGCATAAGGAACTGCTGAACATAGGCTTCAACTCCATCCTCAAGTGAAGTGAAAGGAGCACTATAGCCCGCATTGCGCAGTTTGAGGGTTTCGGCACTCGTATGGTACTGGTATTTGTTGCGAAGGGTTTCAGGCATTGGGATGTAGTTGATGTCGGGGTGCTTGTTGAGAGCCTGGAAAGTGGCCTCTGCAAGGTCGCGGAATGTTCGGGGAATGCCGGTGCCAGCATTGAACAGCCCAGCTGCTGTTGGGTTTTCCAGAAGCCACGCCATTATTCTGGTGCAGTCCCTTACATAAATGAAGTCGCGCTCCTGACCACCGTCCGTGTAGCCTTTACGATGCGACTTGAACAGCTTGACGGTACCGGTTGCCTGAATCTGGTTGAACGCTTTGAAGACAACGCTCGACATGTCGCCCTTATGATATTCATTGGGGCCGTAGACATTAAAGAACTTCAGGCCCGCAGCGGTTTTGAAAAGACCGTTTTGGAGAGCCCATCGGTCAAAAAGCTGCTTGGAGTACCCATACATGTTCAGGGGGCGCAGTGCGTCAATAGATTCTGTTGAGTCGCTGTATCCGTTTGTTCCGTCACCGTAGGTTGCTGCACTTGAGGCATAGATAAGGCGAACACTGCGTTTCATGCAATGCTGTGCAATCTTCTTTGAATATTCGTAATTGTTTGTGAGCAGGTGGTCGGCGTCGGTTTCAGTGGTGGAACTGTTTGCTCCCATATGGATAATTGTCGACACATCAGGAAGCGCATTGCGTTCCAAGAGACCAGGAAGGTCATCTATATGTATGAAATCCTGATATCTCAGGCCCGAAAGGTTCCTCCATTTTGCCGGCGTGGTCAGCCCAAGATCATCAACAATAATAACCTTTTCTTCGCCCTGACGGTTCAGTTCCCACAGCATGGCGCTGCCAATGAATCCAGCCCCTCCGGTAATAAGTATCATAACGAGCAGTCGGCAAAGGTTAATGGTTGGGTTCCACACGAGTCAAACCAATATAAAGCGACCTGCATAAAAACAAAAAGCCGCCAGTTAAGGGCGGCTTTCTGCTTTATGGGGAAAAATGTTATGCAGAGGCTTTCAATTGCATGTCCCGTACAAGAATCCTGCGCCCCAGAAAGAGCCAGTTTCTTATTGTATCAACAGGTCTACCAATCACTTCAGCTATCTGGTCGTGCTTCAGCCCAGAAATTTCACTAAGGAGAACTGAAAGTTTTATGTCTGCGCTCCATTCCCGGAATTTTTCCACAAGCGTAACATGTGGCTTGCACTCTTTTTCAGATATGCACAGTTCAGCCACCTGGCCGTACTGGTCAACATAGCAGGCCCTAAAAGTTTTCAGCAGCTCTGTTTCAGCGGCATTGCCGTTTACATTCACATATGTCATGTTTACTAAGTCCGCAGTCGCTTTTTCGCTGCCTGTCATCCAGTATGCAAGGCTGTATATATCATCAAGCAGATCAAGAGGTGTTTTTTTCAGGTGTGTCATCATTGCCTCCATAAGTGAGTTTAAAAGAGGATTTAATTTGTCCTCTTTTAATGTACGAAAAAAACAACCATTGTCCAGTTTTTTTTCGTGAATTCGGTGAAAAAGCTTTTTTTACAAAGTCGCTTTGACTGGGGCCGCTCGGGACGAGCATTTTTAATAACATCTGAAGGCTGTTTATGCAGAGAGATATCATGCGTTACCTGAACCCGTCGCTCCGGGAAATTGAGGCCTACAGCGTTGAGGGCGGCCAGCAGGCGGCAATCAAGCTGAACCAGAATGAAAGCCCGTTTGACCTGCCTATGTGGTTGAAGGAGGCCATTGTTGCTGAGTTTGTTCGGGAACCATGGAACCGGTACCCTGATATTCTTCCATACAGGGGAATGAAGGCCTATGCCAATTTTCTTGGCGTACCGGTTGAGGGCGTGATGATGGGGAATGGTTCCAATGAACTGCTCTATACCATTTTTCTGGCCTGCCTGGGGCCTGGAAGGAAGATTCTTGTACCCGACCCCTCTTTTTCGCTCTATGAAAAGATTGCCCTGCTTCTGCAGGCCACCATTGTGAAAGTTCCGATGAAGGTCTCACTTGATTTTGATGTAGACGCCATTCTCCGGAGGGCACAGGAAGAGGCGGTAGATTTTATCGTTCTCTCCTCTCCCAATAACCCCACAGGAAAGTCACTCACAGTTGACGAGATTCGCCGGATAGTTTCGTCGTGCGACGCGCTTGTGCTTGTGGACGAAGCCTATATTGAGTTTTCACGACAGGAATCTGCCCTTCCTCTTATTGAAGAATTTCCCAATGTGGTGGTGCTTCGAACCATGTCGAAGGCTCTTGCCCTTGCAGGCATGCGTATCGGGTTTGCCATTGGCCGGCCGCAGCTGATTGCTGAAATAGCAAAACCAAAGATTCCGTTCGCGTCAAACAGGCTTGCCGAGATTACCCTGAGGCAGGTCCTGGAAAATTATGCAATAGTTACGGACGCTGTGTCGTATATTCTTAATGCGCGTGATGCTCTGTATGGCGAACTTGTTTCTCTTCATAGGGTTGAGCCGTTTATGAGCGACACGAATTTCCTCATCATCCGCGTACCCGATGCAGGGGAGGTGTTCCGCCGGCTCAGCAGCAGGGGCATTCTCGTGAGAAATGTGTCCGGCTACCACCTGATGGAGAACTGTCTTCGTTTCAATATTGGTCTTCCGGATGAAAACAGTCGCATGCTTGAAGCCCTCTTGTCAATAGATGGTTCAATGGCGTGAAGATGTTCCGAAAACTTGAGGGCGATGCTATGGGCAGGCTGAGCATGGAAGAGTATGCGGCAGCTCCCAGGCACCCGGTGATTCTTATGCTTCATAATATCAGGAGCATGTGGAATGTAGGCTCCATGTTCAGATCGGCAGATGCGGCTGGGATTGAAAAAATTATTCTTTCGGGATATACGGCAACGCCGCCGAGAAAAGAGATAACAAAAACTGCTCTGGGTGCAGATGCCTCCATGCCGTGGGAGTATACCGAAGACGCTCGACTGACCTTGCAGGATCTGAAAAAGAGCGGGGTGAGGATATGTGGCCTTGAAATTGCCGAAGGGAGCCGTCCTTATACCGAAATGAGCACAACCGATTTTCCTGTCTGTCTTCTTGTAGGCAATGAGGTTCAAGGTATAGAAGAGAGCCTGCTCTCCGAATGTGACGATGTGCTGGAGATTCCGCAGTTTGGCACAAAGCACTCGCTGAATGTTTCCGTGGCTGCGGGGGTGGCACTTTTTGAACTGATAAGGGTTCTTCGTGACGAGAGGTAACTAATTGTTCGTTGTTCTTGTTTTCTTTTTTTTGGAGTCACTGGTTTTAATACTGTTCTTCAATGTTGCATTACAAAAAATATCAGTTGGTTGAGCCTGGTGCCCCATGGGTTGTGTTTGTCCATGGAGCTGGCGGAAGCTCTTCCATATGGTTTCTCCAGATCAAGGAATTCATTAGGCATTTCAATGTTCTACTTGTGGATTTACGGGGGCATGGGCGTTCAAAATCCATTACAGTCAGCAAAGAACAGCGGAATTACAGTTTTGAAGATATTACGCTCGACATTCTTGAAGTTCTTGACTCTCTCAAAATTGAGAAAGCCCATTTTGTAGGGGTATCGCTCGGTACCATTCTTATACGCAACATCAGTGAACTGGCCCCCCATCGGGTGAGCTCCATGGTGATGAGCGGTGCAATCATCCGTCTTAATATTCGTGCCAAAGTGCTTGTGGCGCTTGGCAATATGTTCAAGAGGGTGGTGCCATATATGTGGCTTTACAGCTTTTTTGCCTGGATTATCATGCCCCGTGAGCGGCACAGAAAATCGCGGTTGCTGTTTGTGAATGAAGCCAAGAAAGTTGCTCAGAAAGAGTTTATGCGATGGTTCCGGATGACATATGAGCTGACGCCAATGCTTAAGCTTTTTGAAGAGAAGGATACGGGCATTCCAACGCTTTACCTCATGGGGGATGAAGACCATATGTTTCTTCCTGCGGTAGAACACATCATCACCCGCCACACCAATTCGTTCCTGCAGGTTATTGGCGACTCCGGTCATGTATGCAATGTTGACCAGCCCGAAGAGTTCAATGTAAGGGCCATCCGGTTCCTTCAGGAAATATCGAAGCAGACTATTGTGGTGAGCGCCACATCGCTGAAACGCCCTGCTATTTCGCTTGCGGCCTGCTGAACAGTCGCTCTACAGGGACTTCTTCCAAAGCTATTTCACCGGCTTGTTGTAATGGTTCATGGCATGTGAAATGCCGTTCTGTGCAAAATCAAGCACCGCTTCACTGCAAGTTTCCAGAACACGATTCATCACCATTCGTTCTCCGGCACTGAATTTTCCCAGAACGAATGATGAATACCCCCCCTGCGGCTTTTCTTCATGGCCTATCCCGATTCTCAGCCGTGAGAACTCCTCACTTCCCAGCGATTCAATAATATGCTTCAGACCGTTCTGACCACCGGCTGAACCTTTGCTGCGTAGCCTCAGTGTACCGGAAGGTAGGTTCATGTCGTCGCAGATGATGAGAATGTCACTTCGGAGGGCCTTGTGAAAGTTCATTGCCGACACAACTGCATGCCCCGAAAGGTTCATGTAGGTCATGGGCTTGACGAGCATCAAATGTTCACCGCGATGGCGGATTTTTGCTGCAAGGTATTTGCCCTTACCCTTGCTGAAGGGAGTTTTAAAGGCAGTTGCAAGGGCCTCTACGGCCTCAAACCCGATGTTGTGGCGGGTATTGCTGTAATGGGCTTCAGGATTGCCCAGACCTATGATAAGTTTCATGACGGTGCAACTGAAACGGGTGCAAAAAAAAGACGGCCTCCAGATGAAGGCCGTCCAATTTTACGAAATGTGAGTGATTAATCAAAGAAGCGGTGCAATAACCAGAGCAACAACGGCTATGAGCTTCATGAGAATGTTGATGCTCGGGCCGCTGGTGTCTTTGAGCGGGTCGCCTACGGTATCTCCAACAACGGCAGCTTTATGTGTTTCGGATCCCTTTCCGTATTCAACACCGTCAAACACGATTTTGCCTTCAATGCGCTTTTTGGCGTTATCCCAGGCTCCACCAGCATTGGACTGGAAAATAGCCATCAGAACGCCCGATGAGGTTACACCGGCAAGCACACCGCCGAGCATTTCTTTGGAAATAAAGCCAACTACCACGGGAACAAGCACGCCCAGCATACCGGGAAGAATCATTTCTCTGATTGCAGCTTTGGTTGAAATGTCAACACAGTGTGCAAATTCTGCAGGAGCTGTGCCTTCGCGCAGCCCTGGAATCTCGCGAAACTGGCGGCCGACCTCATTGATCATCTCACTGGCAGCACGCCCTACAGCTCCCATGGCCATGGCGCTGAAAACAAAGGGGAGCATTGCTCCAATAAGCAGGCCCGCCATAATGATTGGCTCTGCAATGTCAAGCGACTCGATATGAGCCTGCTGGCGGAATGCTGCAAAAAGTGCAAGTGCTGTAAGGGCGGCACTGCCTATTGCAAAGCCTTTGCCGATGGCGGCAGTGGTGTTTCCAACCGCGTCAAGTTTGTCTGTGCGTTCGCGCACTTCAGGAGGAAGTCCGGCCATTTCAGCAATACCGCCAGCGTTGTCGGAAATAGGGCCGTAAGCGTCAACTGCAAGCTGAATACCGGTAACAGAGAGCATCCCTAGGGCTGCAATGGCAATTCCGTACAGGCCCGCAAAATAGTGCGAAGCAACAATAGCAGCGGCAAGCACAAGAACGGGAAGGGCAGTGGACATCATTCCTACGCCAAGCCCAGCGATGATTGTTGTTGCTGCGCCGGTAATGCTCTGGCGGGCAATTCCCATAACAGGAGGCTTGTCAGTGGAGCAGTAGTATTCGGTGATAAGGCCTATTAAGACTCCGGCTGTAAGACCAATGATAACTGCATAGAATACTTTCAACGAGGTATACTCAATACCACTAACTGTCCAGTTTGCGGGCAGAAACCAGGTGATGATGAAATAGCTGAGCACGGCCATAATAATGGATGCTCCGAACTCCCCCATGTTGAGGCCGGTCTGCGGGTTGCCGCCCTCTTTAACCTTTACAAGGAACGATCCGCCAATGGAAACCAGAATGCCTACAGCTGCCAGAATCAGCGGAAGCATGACTGCAGCAATGGGGTTCGTGAATCCCAGCTCGTTGAACATTGGAATGAATGCGGCTCCAAGAACCATTGTACCGATGATTGAGCCAACATAGCTTTCAAAAAGATCGGCTCCCATGCCGGCAACATCACCAACATTATCACCAACATTGTCGGCAATGGTTGCGGGGTTGCGGGGGTCATCTTCGGGTATTCCCTCGTAAACTTTTCCTGCAAGGTCAGCTCCTACATCGGCAGCTTTGGTGTAAATGCCTCCACCAACGCGGGCAAACAGTGCAATGGACGATGCACCAAGAGAAAAGCCGGAAATGAGGTTGATAACTTCACCCATGTCCGTGAACATGTGGCTGTAGATGATGAACAGACCCGACAGACCGATGATGCCGAGGCCGACAACCGAAAGCCCCATAACAAGGCCACCTGAAAAGGCTATGTTGAGCGCTCCTGCAAGGCCGGTTCGTGCAGCGTGCGTGGTGCGTACATTTGCTTTGGTGGCTACTTTCATGCCAAAGAATCCTGCCAGAGCAGAGCAGAAAGCGCCTACAACGAAGCTGACGGCAATCATGGGTGAAGTGCCTTCACGGCCCATGTTTGCCCATCCAAGAATGATGGCGACGGACACAACAAAAATAATGAGAACCTTGTACTCGCGTTTCAGAAAAGCAATGGCACCGTCGGCAATATGTCCGGCGATTGTTACCATTTTTTCAGTTCCCTGAGGTTGCTTATTTATCCACGACGCTGTGAATAAAGCATACAGGAGTGCAAGAACTCCACTTGCGGGAATTGCATACAAAACAAGCGTTTGATTGTCCATGGCTGTTTTTTTGTTGTAATTAGCGAAAGGTAATCTCCTGTGGCTATAACTGACGCTCGTGGCCCTAACTGACAATAACAAGGAAAATTACTATTTATCCTCCCCCCTTCAAATATGGAGTGGGGGGATATGGAGAGTGTGGCTTCAGGAGGCGTCAGTCGTCTTCAACCTCTTCCCAGCCCGTTACCATGGCTTTGATGTTTGAAGTGATGGTATGGCCTGTTGTGGTCATATAAACATGCATGATAACAAAGCCGACGAGAAGATAGGCGAGAAGGGTATGGATATAGGCTATCGGTGCAAGAAGGGCCGGGTCCATGCCGAGAGCAACAAGTTCATTGAAATAGAAATAGATGAACCCGACGATTATCTGTGCCGGAAGACCCACAAGGGTGAGCATCAGATAGGTGATGCGCTGCAGGGGGTTAAGCCTTGAAATCTCGTTTTTCTTGAATGGATGCGGCTCATTTCTGAAAATGCCGTTCATGTAGTAGCGTGCCTGCAGGAGGATTTTATCCAGCAGGTTGCCCTCTGTCAGATACTGACGGAAATCACCGGTGGTGATGTACCAGAAAAAGGCGAGGAGTATAAATGCCAGCAGTCCCATTGCAAAGTAGTTGTGCATTTGAAACGCGGCTTCATAGCCCATCAGTTTGAAGAGTCCATGGATTTCCATGCCCGAAAAGAGAAGTGCGAAGATGATCAGTGCCTGCATCCAGTGCCAGAATCTCTGAAACCTTGCATAGAGATAGACTTTTCTCATTCTCCTTCCTCCTGTTTCATTTTCTTTTGTGTTGTATATCTCATGATGCTGTGCACAATGATGCCGATAAGCGAACCGAATGTGACGATGAATCCAATAATCTCAACCAGAGGGTTCATGTCGCGTCCAGGGAGGTAGAATCCTCCAAGCGACTCAAGCCTTCCTCCATGAGAATGGCATTCAACGCAGCCCATTGCGTCCTCTTTGGGTGAAACCATGTGCGAGATTGGCCAGTACATTTCGGTTTCTACGAAACCGTATTTACCACTGTATTTCAGTTCAGCATTCTCCATACCTGCTTTAATGGCTTTATCCCATGAGAAGTCAGACCAGTATGCGCCAGACCCTTTGGGTCCGTGAAGTTTTGGCTTGACAAAGCGTTTGAGCTGAGTATCGTAAGGCTGTTTCCCGCGATGTACCTTGAAGGGCCAGATTCTTGAGAGTGTGTCGCCGGCTTTTCCGTCAGGGTGGTTTATCTGCACAATGCTGCGATCGTCGAAAGTGGTCAAGAAGGTTGTATAGTTCATCTGACCGTTGAACCAGCGGTATTCCGGATCAATATTCTTTTCCCAGCGGAATTCACCTTTCTTGGTGATGTAGGTTGGGTGACCGGTTGAATCTTTTTTGACGATCATCTTCCCTTTGTCGTCAAACTTTCCGGCTTTTGACCAGTCCCACCACATTTTTGTGGCGCGCTCTTTGGCTATCTGCGGGATATGGCAGGTTTGGCAGGCAACTTTGTCAATATGGTCGTTGAGTTTTTTGTTTGTCTTGTGCGGTGTGGTTCCGTGGCATGAACTGCAAGTTGTGGGGAAGTCGTCGGGGAGGGGATAGTCAAGCCCATGTTTGTCGAATGCGGTGGGTTCATAACGGCTACCAGGAACCTGATGCCCTTCTGTTTTGTGGCAGTCGACGCAGGTCATGTTGAGCTCACCTTTTCCGGAGGCCATGTGGATGTCGAGCGACCGGTCGGGTTTCAAGAGCGAGTTGTCGAGGTCGCCATGTTTTACCGCGTCTGCTCCGCCACCCTCAAAATGGCAGCTTCCACAGTTGTGCCTGTCGGGGTTCTGAACATGCCGGGCTATATGAGAGAGGTCAACTTTTTTGTAAGTCTTTTTTTCCTGGACAGTTGTTTGATATGCAGGGTGGCCTGCGCCTGCGGGAAGTTTTTTATAGGTACCTGTGCCGTCATGGCAAATAAGGCAGTCCACATTTTCCTGACTGGCGAAATCGAATTTTTTGTCTTTCCATCCATACCCGATATGGCACGAAGTGCATCGGGGCTCATTACCCTCAACTGAAATGCAGAAGTTGTTGACAACATGCTGTTTCCCGAGCACCTTTCCGTCTTTCATAGGCACTTCCCATGTCCAGTGTTTGGTCCGGTGAATCTGGCTGGATGCTTCTGTGTGGCATTCAAGGCAAGCTTTTGTTACTTCTGGTCCATTTTTGAAGTTCCTTTTGAGCTGCGGGAATTTTGTGTGGTCCGCCGTTGATTTTGTGATCTTGTCAACCGGATGGTGATACACTTCTGCTGTAACCGTGGAAGTGATAAACAGGGAGAGGAGAACCGGAACGAACCGGGTCATCAGCAGTTTATGCATTATTGATTATTTTGGGGTACTGACAGAAATTTTATGATCCAATAAAGCAATGTACGCATATCTTTTGGATATATAACAACATAACAATTGTTTACTGCCGTTGTCCGGCGACCTGAAACCATTGTTTCAGGGGTCGGTACGCACTTTGAGTAGCAGGGGAAGATGGTCGGAAAATCCTCCGCTGTATTGCCCGCTTTCATATGTTCGCCATGGGTATTTGCTGTTCTTTCTGAACATGGGGGAAATTGAGAAACAGCTGAATGGTTCGTCGTCAAGGCGCAGCCCTCTATTTTCAAGCATCCCGACGGAAACAAGCATCTGGTCTATCTGTTCCCAGTGCCCCCGGTAACGGTAGCTTCCCTCGTCTTCATGGCCATTCCAGCAGTTGTATAGATATTTAGTTGGTTTGCGGAGCACATGCTGTCTGTTGAAGGACGAACCGAGTGTCTTCTTCAGTGACCGGTCACCGGGTTCATCGTTGAAGTCGCCCATTATAATTATATCAGCCTGTGGATTGCTGTGCAGAAGACTGTCGGTTATTGCCCGGGCAACGGTTGCAGCGGCAATGCGTTTCTTTTCAGTCCAACGGGTATCGAATGCGCGGGATGGCCAATGGTTGAGCAGCAGGTGAAGCTGGTGTTCGTCTACCTTAAAACCCGCAACAACAATATCTCTTGTCGGTCGCCCCTCAAGAGGAACACGGTATGCCTTCATCCCTGTGGGAATAAGTGTTTTCGGGTTGTATGCAAGGGCAACATCAATTCCGCGGATGTCGGGCGAGTTGTGATGGATGGTTTGGTAGTCGACCTGGCGGACTCTGTCCATGGTTGCCTTCAGAACGGCATTATTTTCAACTTCACAGACGGCGACAATGTCTGGGAAGCGTCCGTAGGCGGGGTGCTTTTCTATTGCTGAAAGCACAAATGCTATGCGCATCTGTTTCAGCTTGAGTTTTTTTTCAGTCCAGTGCAGTTTGCCCGACGGGGTGAAGTCGCTGTCGTTCGTTGAGGGGTCGTCGTGGGTATCAAAAAGGTTTTCAAGGTTCCACCACATAATAAGGCGCTGCGCCTCCGGCGGGTTGGCTTTTAATAACAAAGGATGTGAAATAAAGAGAAGCGGCAGCAAGAATAAAAGTGAGTGTTTTTTTTGCATGCGGCCCTGCCATGGATTATTTTTTCTTTCCGATTTTGATTGTGTAACTTAATCGGGATTTTTCCGGTTATCAATTTTTTTTCATCTACTGACGAAGGGAGTCCGTATGGCCCAAAAACAAGATGTCAAGAATCGCGCTAAAGATATTCTTGAAGAGACTCTTGACAGGGAAGCGGCAATCGTTCTGGCAAGGATTTCCGAAGAGATGCAGATGATGTTTCAGGCGCATCCAGATCCTACGAGAGAGGATGTGGTTAAAATTGTGACAGCCTATTTTCTTGAAAAAGGGAAGTCAGAACCTTTTATTGAGGATTGGATTACCACCTCTGAAGAGTATGGCCGTGCGCGTGGATTGAGTAAAAAAGACCAACCTGGTGCCATGCTTTCCGATCTTGGCGTTTTCCGGTTCATGAACTTTCTCAAGGAAAAAGGGCTGACTGATGACCAGATCACCATTGTCCTTACCGGTGCGGTGCAACAGGCTGCTTCTTGACATTTCCTTCCGGTTGCCGAAGCTTCATTTTGTTTTCTCCATGCCCTTGTTTTTTTCGATAATAACAATTGACAATACCAACAGATTAGCTACCATATATAATGAATAAGACCACATTGCTTCACGAAGGCAAGGCAAAAAAAGTTTTTTTGACAGATGATGCCGATCTTGTCATTCAGGAGTTCAAGGATGACGCAACAGCATTCAATAACAAGAAGAAAGGATCCATTGCCGATAAAGGGGTTGTGAACAATGCAATTTCCTGCAGGCTTTTCACCATGCTTGAAGGGCATGGGGTACATACGCATCTTGTTGAGAAGCTGTCCGACCGCGATATGCTCTGCCGCCGGCTCGATATTATCAAGGTCGAGGTTGTTGTGCGCAACATTGCAGCCGGCTCAATGGTGAGGCGTTATGGATTTACCGAGGGAACTGTTCTTGCCAAGCCGATAGTCGAATTCTATCTCAAGGATGATGATCTTGATGATCCTCTGATGATTGCGGAACATGCAGTTGCCCTCGGGGTTGCTTCAATGGACGAGCTGGCTGTTCTTAAATCGCGGGCCGAGGCCATCAACAATGTGCTGAAAAAGTTTTTTGCCGACAGACAGCTCAAGCTTGTTGATTTCAAGCTTGAGTTCGGGCGCCATAAGGGAGAAATTCTGCTTGGTGATGAAATCAGCCCCGATACCTGCCGCTTCTGGGATCTTGATACCGATGAGAAGATGGACAAGGACCGTTTCCGGTTTGACCTAGGTGGTGTGGAAGACGCATACAGCGAGGTGCAGCGCAGAGTTCTTGATCTGGACTGAGTGATGATATTGCAAAAAAGAACAGGAATCGAGGGGTTGGGTTATGATTGAGGACGCGCTGGTCTGGCTGCAACAGGCTGACCCCTCTGCTGTTTATGGGTTTCTTTTTTTGATGGCTTTTCTTGAAAATGTTTTCCCTCCCATTCCCGGAGACCTTCCTGTAGCATTCATTGGTTCGCTGATTCACCTGAGCCCTATATCATTTGCAGGTGCACTGGTTTCAGCTTCTTTTGGGTCCACAGTCGGGTTCATGCTGCTGTTTCTTCTCAGCCGTCATTTCGGCATCAGGCTCTATGCTGAAGGCGAAACCACAGCCAGGCATTGGCTATCGAAAGGCGCATATCGCCTTTTTCCGCCATCGAATATGGTTGCATTGCGCAGGAAGTATGCCGCCCACGGTTATCTTGCCATTCTGGCAAACCGGTTTCTTTTTGGATCAAGGGCGGTAATATCCATTATGGCAGGCTTGATGCATCTGAAAGTGATGAGGGTGCTTGGTGCTGCAATGGTGAGTGCATTTGCATGGAACGCGCTACTGCTTTACGCTGGAGGGCTTCTGGGAGGAAACTGGTCGCAGATCGGCAGGTATGCGGCACTCTTTTCGCTTCCCGTAACAATGGGGGGACTTTTAATCTTGTTTCTTTCCCTCCGCCGTTATTTCAACTGGCGAAAACAACAGGAAGAGTGACTTTTTTTTGTTATTTCCACAGAGCCCTGTAACTTTACATCTTTTGTATTGTCGCTTACATCTATTCAACTGAAAGCTGCTGTAACTCCATGGCACAAGATCTAAAACGCTATCCGGCTGAAAAAAAAGGCAAGCTGCTCGAGCTTGCAACTCTTGACGACCTTAAAGTCATGGCCCGTCAGGTCCGGCGTGACATTGTCAGAATGCTTGCCCTTGCCAACTCTGGCCACACAGGCGGCTCGCTTGGTATGGCAGATATTTTTACGGCGCTCTATTTCCGCGTGCTGAACCATCGCCCGCATGACTTTCAGGACCATCATGGTCAGGACCTTCTTTATCTTTCCAACGGACACATTGCTCCCGTATGGTACAGCGTGCTGGCCCGTTCCGGATACTTTCCCGTTGAGGAGCTTGCCACACTCCGCCAGATCAACTCCTACCTGCAGGGGCATCCCACATGCGAGTCGGGGTTGCCGGGTATCAGAATAGCTAGCGGGTCTCTCGGCCAAGGCCTTTCGGTTGCTGTTGGGGCGGCCAAAGCGATGAGGATGGATGGATGTGACGGCAAAGTGTTTTGCCTGATGGGAGATGGTGAATGCCAAGAGGGCCAGATATGGGAAGCCGCCATGAGTGCTGCCCATTTCGGTCTTGGCAACATCATCGGCATTGTCGACTTTAACAATCAGCAGATTGACGGAGAGGTATCCAGCGTAATGGGTATTGAGCCTTTCGCCGATAAATGGAAATCGTTCGGCTGGAATGTTTATCATTGCGACGGTAATGATATTGAAGATTTTATTGCGACCATCGGGAAAATTAAGGCTGTGGGCTCTACCGATAGACCCTCTGTTGTGCTGGCCGTTACGGTTATGGGCAAGGGTGTGCCGTTTTTTGAGGGAACAATGCCCGACAATAGCAACTGGCACGGGAAACCCCCTTCAAAAGAAGATGCTGCAAAAGCTCTTGAGATTCTTTCAGAAACCGTTTATGGCGACTTTTAGGCAAGTATTTATAGAGTGCAAATAATCGCAGGGGCATACAGGGGAAGAAAAATAAGAACAACATCGTCGCTCGATGTTCGTCCCTGCAGCAGTCGTGTTAAAAAGTCGCTTTTCGATACCCTCACCCACAGGATTGATTTTGAGGCAGCGAAGGTCCTTGATCTGTTTGCCGGGTTCGGTTCCCTTGGTTTTGAATCACTCAGCCGTGGTGCAGCCTCTGTCACTTTTGTTGATCGTCATCCTGAATCTCTCCGCTCACTGCGAGAGACGGCCCGCGAACTTGCTTTGGAAGATCAGCTCAGCATAGTCGACGAAGATGTTCCTGAGTTTTTGTGCCGATATAGTGGCAAGGCTGATCTGGTGTTCTGCGATCCTCCCTACTCCTGGCAGGATTATAATGGGTTGATTGAGAGCATAATGAAAGACGGCTGCCTCAATGATGAGGGCTTTTTGCTTATTGAACACAGTGGCCGCCTTGATTTAACCGGATCTCCGAATTACCGGTTTCACAAAGATTACGGGATGACAAGAGTCACTTTTTTTCAGCACTGAGAAAACCCTGGCCATGAAACGGAAAGTGAAGAAGGCTATCTATCCGGGGACTTTCGACCCCTTTACCAACGGCCATCTTGATGTGCTTGAACGGGCTGTTACCCTGTTTGACGATGTGACGGTGGTCATTGCCGTCAACAGCAGCAAGCAGGCCCTGTTCAGCTTCCAGGAGCGCCGTGACATGATTCTGGAGATCACGGCCGGTCTCGAGGGCGTTCATGTTGATGTACTGCAGGACGGGCTTCTTGCCGATTATGCACGCAATGCCGGGGCAACTGCCATTATCAGGGGGGTGCGCCAGGTCAAGGATTTTGAGTATGAGTTCCAGCTGTCACTTCTCAATCGGCATCTTTATCCCGAGGCCACCACGGTCTTTCTCATGCCCAATGTCAAGTTTACCCATATTGCCTCCTCAATTATCCGGGAAGTAGGCATGCTCGGTGGTGATGTTGGTAAGTTTGTGCATCCATCGGTGCTGAAGATGCTGGAGCGGAAAAGGGCGGAAGCCGCATGTATCGGTTCATAACAGGAACGAATTCATTTCAATTGTAACAAAAATTCATATACCCTATGTCCACTCCTCTCTCTCCTGCTGACAAATACCTGACCAAGAGGGTCAAGAGCATGCAGGAATCCCAGACCATGCGTATTTCAGCCCTTGCTAACTCCATGAAGGCGGAGGGTGCTGATGTTGTGAGTCTTTCAGCAGGAGAGCCCGACTTCCCGACCCCTGACTTCGTCAACCGGGCAGGCATAGATGCTATTTCAGCAGGCTTTACCCGATACACAGCCAACTCGGGCATAATGGAATTGAAGAAGGCCATAGCGGACAAGTTCCTCCGCGATAATGCACTTGAGTTCCAGACCAACCAGATAATGGTGAGCAACGGGGGCAAGCAGACGCTTGCCAACACCTTTCTTGCGCTTTGCCAGGAAGGCGACGAGGTAATTGTTCCCGCTCCCTACTGGGTCAGTTTTCCAGAAATGGTCCGTCTTGCGGGTGCCACTCCCGTAACGGTTGAAACATCGTTGGAGCACAACTACAAAATGACCCCTGAGCAGCTGCTTGGTGCAATAACTCCAGCAACCAAAATGCTGGTGCTCAACTCGCCCTCAAATCCTTCCGGAGCGGTTTACAGCGAGGCTGAGATACGAGGCCTTATGAAGGTGCTTGAAGGGCGTGAAATATTTGTGATTTCTGACGAGATGTACGATATGATCGTGTATGGTGGAGGACGGCCGTTTTCCCCGGCACGGGTTGAATCAATGAAAGATTGGGTGATTGTAAGCAACGGAGTATCGAAAACCTACGCCATGACCGGTTGGCGAATCGGTTACCTTGCCGGACCCAAATGGATTATTGATGCCTGCGATAAAATTCAGTCGCAGACCACCTCCAACCCCAATGCCATAGCTCAGAAGGCCGCCGTTGCAGCCCTCACCGGCGACCAGAGTATTGTTGAAGAACGACGGGCGGAATTTGAGAAGCGGCGTGACTTCATGTTTCGGGAACTCAACAGCATCCCCGGCATTGAGGCTATTCTTCCTGAGGGTGCCTTTTATATTTTCCCCTCTATCAGAGGAGTGATTGGCAAAACTTTTGGCGGAAGGGTCATGAAGGATTCTGCAGATGTGGCCGAATACCTTCTCAAGGAGCATTTTGTTGCCACCGTTCCGGGCGATGCTTTCGGAGCCCCCGAGAATCTTCGGCTCTCTTATGCGGCATCGCTTACCTCTCTCCAGGAGGCGGTCAATCGCATCAGAACAGCCTTTTCATAAGGCCGCGCAGTTGATGCAGAAAGGCTCTTCAGTAGCATTGAGTGTCAATCGCAGCTGGCTCTATACCCTCTGGTTTGGATGGTATTCGCGTCGCCAGTTCAGGCGATTCTTCAACTCGGTGCGTGTTGTCATGGATCCCGAAACGCTCCGGATGGAGAGGGGAGTGCCGGTTGTTTTTTATGCCAACCATGCCTACTGGTGGGATGGTTTCTGGTCGCAGCTCTGTACGGAAAAGTATTTTCACCAGAACCTGTTCATTGCAATTGAAGAGCCTCAGCTTCGCAAGCACCGGTTCTTTACCCGTATCGGAGCATTTTCCATTCTGCGCAGTAATGCACGCAGTGCACTGCGCAGCCTTGAGTACGCAGCTGAACTGCTTCTGCAGCCATCGGGCCGTCAGAACGCCCTCTGGATTTTTCCCCAGGGGGAGCTTCACCATGTTGACTGGAGGCCACTCGGATTTTTCCGTGGCACAGCCACCCTGGTTTCACGAGTGCTGGCCAGAAGTCCTTCAATTTACCTTGTTTCAGTTGTCAGCCGGATTGAATATCTTGACGAACAGAGGCCTGAGCTTTTTCTTTCATTTAAGCAGCCTCTCAAGCTCAGCCCCGACACCTGTCCGGGCATGGATGCTCTCACAGACCTTATGGAAAGGACGACGGCGATGCATCTTGATGAACTGAAGGAGATGGTTGTAAACCGCCAGTTGCAAAAGGCGGAGACTGTTGTTATCGGAACCCCGTCTATCAACCGGCGTGTTGAAACATTGGGGCGCATAATGCGCTTTTGGAGAAGAGAGAAATGAGAAATAACATAGAGTAGAAAAGAGTATGAGTAATGTGGTCTGCAGTTGTCTTTCAGGTGACAATGCCCGTGTAAGGCTTCGTCTTTCGCAGCTTCTGCATAAGGATAGTGCGGCTCTCTATGAAGAGGCTACAGAGGAGCTGATTGGTGATATTTGTGAAGTTGAACTTCCGGGCTGTATTCGTGATTTTTTTCGCAACACCACCGGAGTTCTTTTAGAAGTGGGCCAGATGGTTATTGTTGAATCCGATGGAGGCTATGATTTCGGTGTTGTGTATGCAGCCGGCCTCATTGCCCGTAAAAAATATCTCATCAAGGGGCTCGACAGAAAAGCCGAGGAAACGCCTGCTGTTCTAAGGTTTGTAACCGAGGATGACCTAATGGGCATTGGTGAGGTTAAAAAGAAACAGGATGAAATCCGTGATGTCTGCCGCGAAAAAATTAAACGGCACGGGATTGACCTGAAGCTGGTTGATGTGGAGCTTCGTCTCGATCGCCAGAAGCTTTCCGTTTACTATACATCCCTTCACAGGGTGGATTTCAGAAACCTTGTTCGCGACCTTGCTGGGGAATTCAAGGCGCGCATTCAAATGGTGCAGATTACAACGCGTGAAGAGGCTCGCCGCGCTAATGCTTCCGGCCCATGCGGGTGTCACATCTGCTGTTCAACCTGGATGCAGAAAATTCATGCCAACCCGTTTGCAGACAAGGCTCAATATCTCGATACGGCTGGCAATGAGAACAACGCATTCAACATGACAGGGTTGTGCAACAAAACAAAATGCTGTCTCGGATTTTCCGGTAATGGGGGCGGGTTGCCGCAGATTGGCAGCCGTCTTTCCACCCCCGATGGCCCGGCAGTTGTTCATAGTGTTGACGGCGGAAGAAAGAGCGTTACCATACGCTATGAAAAAAATTCACGAAAGCGCAGTCTCTCGCTTGAACGGTTCAACACCCTGGTCACCAGAAAAAAATAAGCGTAGATTCGTCATTACCCAGTAACCGTCTTTGATTTTAAGAACCGCATGCCTCAGTTCCAGCGAACCCTCGTCACCACAGCTCTTCCTTATGCCAACGGGCCTGTTCATCTCGGTCATCTTGCCGGCGTCTACCTTCCAGCCGACCTGTTCGTGCGATTCAAGCGCCTCAAGGGAGAGGATGTCATACACATTGGGGGCTCCGATGAGCACGGGGTTCCCATTACCATTACGGCTGAAAAAGAGGGGATAACCCCCCGCGATGTTGTTGATCGTTATCATGGCATGAACCTTCAGGCCTTCACTGCGTGCGGCATCTCCTTCGACTATTATGGAAGGACCTCTTCGGAACTACACCACAAAACAGCCCAGGAATTTTTTCTTGAGATAGAGGAGAAGGGGATTTTTGCACGGAAAACCGAAAAACTCTTTTATGACGCCAGCGCCGGAAGGTTCCTTTCCGACCGGTATGTTACCGGAACCTGCCCCATCTGCGGCAGCACTGAGGCGAACGGCGACCAGTGTGAGCAGTGCGGCACCCACCTGAGCCCACTGGAACTCCTTAACCCCAAGAGTAAACTTTCCGATGCTACTCCCGAGCTTCGCGAAACCCTTCACTGGTACTTTCCGCTCGGCCGTTTTCAGAAACAGTTAGAGGCATTTGTTGCCGGTCATGAAGATGACTGGCGGGCAAATGTTCTGAACTATACCAGAACATGGCTCAGCCAGGGCCTCAAAGACCGCGCTATCACTCGTGACCTCAGTTGGGGTATAAAAGTGCCGCTCACAGATTCGGAGGCTGCGGGAAAGGTTCTCTATGTCTGGTTTGACGCGGTACTCGGCTATATTTCCTTTACCAAAGAGTGGGCTGCCCTTGCGGGCTCGCCTGACAGATGGAAGGAGTATTGGCAGAACCCCGACTCACGCGTTGTCAACTTCATTGGCAAAGACAATGTTGTTTTCCACACCATTATGCTTCCTGCCATACTCATGGCGTGGAATGAAGGCCGGAACGACTCCATCTACAATCTTGCCGACAATGTGCCGGCTTCGGAGTTCATGAACTTTGAGGGACGGAAGTTTTCCAAGTCACGGAACTACGCGGTATATCTTGGCGAATTTCTTGAGAAGTTTCCCGCTGAGGCGCTTCGCTACAGCATTGCCATGAACTATCCTGAAAACAAAGACAGCGACTTCAGCTGGACCGACTTTCAGAACCGTACCAACGGTGAACTTGCCGACACGCTGGGCAACTTCATCAAGCGCTCCGTTGATTTCACCAACTCGCGCTTTGAGGGCGTTGTGCCCCATACCTGCAGCCGTGAAGAGTGGGACAGCCTAGGCATCAACTGGTCCAACACCATCAGTCAGCTTGACGAGGCCTATGAAGGGTTCCATTTCCGTGAGGCGGTTTCAGCTGCAATGGAAATAGCCCGTGCCGCCAACCGTTTCCTCACCGGCGCCGAACCATGGAAAGCAATCAAAGAAGACCGTGACGCTGCCGCCAGAACCATGGCCCTTTCGCTCAATCTCTGCCACGCGCTCTCTATTGCCCTCTACCCGGTGCTTCCCGAAACCGCGAACCGAATTCATGCAATGCTTGGTTTTCAGGGCCCAATTGAATCCATGTTCAAAAGGGGAGTGCCGCTTTTCCAGTCTCTTTCTGAACCAGCTCTTCCCATGGGCCACCGCCTCTCGGGAGAATCTGAAATTCTCTTTACCAAAATAGATGACGCCATGATTGAACCAGAACTCCGCAACATCGAACAGCTCCTTGCTGATGCACAGGCCCGTGAAGCTGGAGCAACAGCAGAGAAGATGGAGTTCAAGCCGGTGATTGAATTCGACGATTTCCAGAAAGTGGATCTCAGGGCGGCCTCTGTCATCTCGGCAGAAAAAGTCAAAAAAGCCTCAAAGCTCCTCAAACTGCAGCTTCAGGTTGGTTCAACCACCCGCCAGGTGCTTGCAGGTGTTGCTGAGCACTACAGTCCGGAAGAACTGGTAGGGAAAAATGTTCTCCTCGTTGCCAACCTCGCCCCAAGAACCATCCGTGGCGAAGTTTCCGAAGGTATGCTGCTGGCAGTTGAAGGCGAAGGGGGAAAGCTTTATATGGTTGAACCTCACGGAGAGAAAATAAATGGCGGCTCTGTACAATAAATATTTGGAAGTCACCGATTATTCCGTACATTGTGCATACAAACACCGTGGGGTGGAGCAATTGGTAGCTCGTCGGGCTCATAACCCGAAGGTTGCAGGTTCAAGTCCTGTCCCCACCACAAAGAAAAAGCCGATCTCACCCCATGAGCATCGGTTTTTTTGCGTCTCTTCACGGTTCGCACTTACCATTATCCTTTTTCTTCTCCTTGCCATTCCGCGGCCGCTTTCGTTGCATGCTGCGGCGCGGCCAGCATCGCTTCATACTCAGACTGCAGAACAGTTGCTCACTGGAATAGACCGCCTTGATGCGTCCCGATGCAGTGAACTCAAGGGCCTTAGGGTGGGGCTCATCACCAACAAAGCGGCTAAAACGAGGAAGGGGGAGTCAGGATACGCTATGATGCTCCGTAATGGCGTCAGGCTGCAGTATCTCATGGCACCCGAACATGGATTCGCCGTTGATGTTGAAGCCGGTAGAAAGTCCGGTGGAGCCATTCTTGGAGGCAATCTCCAAGTGCATTCGCTCTACGGCGCCACACGCATTCCCGCCTTCGAACTTCTCCAGCAGATAGATCTTCTCGTCTTCGATCTCCAGGATGTTGGCGTCCGCTGTTACACCTATCTTTCCACTATGAAAAACGCCATGCAGGCCTGCAGCGAAACCGGTACTGCGTTCATGGTACTCGACCGTCCTAACCCGATTGCTCCCCTCGGCAGGGGAGGGTTTATGCTGCAGACTGAAGAAGCCTCATTCGTCGGTGCCGAGAATATCCCATTCATTCACTCAATGACGCTTGGGGAACTTGCCCTTCTCATAAAAGCCCGCCATTTCCCCACCCTCAATCTTCAGGTAATTCCTATGCAGGGGTGGAGCCGAAGCCGTTTCGGTGACGAGTGCCCCGGTTTCACTTTCCGCAGCCCCTCGCCCAACATCAGCAATGTGGAAACTGCAATAGTCTATCCTGCTACCGTTTTTCTTGAAGCCACCGACATAAGCGAAGGACGGGGGACTGATGCCCCTTTTATGCAGTTTGGAGCCCCTTTCATCAACGCTCCCAAACTTGCCGACTGCCTCAACAGCATCAATCTCGCAGGGGTACGCTTCAAGCCGGTTACCTTTACTCCTGCATCAAGTAAATTCAAGGGCGAGAGGTGCTGCGGTGTAAGGCTTTCCATTACCGATCGCATGGCATTTAACCCATTTCTGACCGGGGTGGCCATTCTCCAAGCCCTTCATACCCACTATCCTTTCAAAACCGGAATAGATCGCCACAAAGCATTCTTCGACCGTCTTGCTGGCACTCCACGGTTACGGGAGATGATTGTGTCCGGGGAATCTCTACACAGCATTATGGAAAAGAGTCGCCTAGAGCGGGAGGGGTTTGCGCCTTCGTTGCTCTATTAAAGTGGAGACTGCTGTTCAACGGGCAACCCGGAGTGTTTTTTCAACTCCTTTGGGTGAAAACAGAACCTGCCATAGCTGTACATTGCGCGCACGAAACGAGCCGGCAGCACTCAGCAGGTAATACTCCCACATCCGCATGAAGCGTTCATTGTAGTGCTTCACAATGTATTCCCCGTTTTTCTCAACATTGGCGTGCCAGGCTTTCAGGGTGTGATAATAGTCGTATCCGAATGAATGCCAGTCTTCCAGCACCATCTGGCCTTCAGCGGCTGCGGTAATCTGCTTGGCAGAGGGGAGCATGGAGTTGGGGAAAATATAGCGGGTTGTCCATGGGTCGGTGTTGGTGGAGGATCGATTGCTTCCTATGGTGTGCAGAAGGAAAAGACCTTCAGGCGTGAGGTGTTCGCGCACTGTGCGGAAAAAACGACGATAGTTTTTGTACCCCACATGCTCAAACATGCCGATGGAATATATCCGGTCAAACATTCCTGAGGTCTTTCGGTAATCCTCAAGATGGATGTTTACCCGTTGCCCTTTGCAGTATTCTTCTGCATAGCTTGCCTGTTCATGGGATATAGTGAGTCCTGTGACTTCGACACCGTACTCCTCAGCCGCAAACCGTGCCGCTCCTCCCCATCCACACCCTATATCCAAAACCTTCATGCCGGCTTCAAGCTGCAGCTTGTTGAACACCAGGCGGAGTTTCTGTTCTTGAGCTTCTTCAAGCGTGGAAGCATTGTTCCAGTATCCGCAACTGTACATCATGCGCCGGTCAAGCATCAGTCGGTAGAGGTCGTTACCGATATCGTAATGAGTTTTTCCCACCTTTCGGGCTCTCTGTAACCCTTGTTGGTTGATCAGTCTGCCAAAAAGGGCATTGAGCATTCTTGGTACACCCGATACCTTCTTTTCAAGTCCGCCCCGCAGTACCCGGTAGAAGAACTCATCCAGAGCGGGGCAGTCCCACCAGCCGTCCATGTATGATTCGCCAACACCGAGATGACCTTCAGTCAAAACGCGGCGGTAAAACCGCCTGTCGTGTACGGCAATGTCCCATGGTTCCGGTCCATCAACCATGACGCCGGCAGAGGCCAGCAGATGCTGCAGGTGGTAACGGAAATACGAATCCCCCATATTCGCAACTCCTTCTTTTGTTCGTCCTGGGGGGAGACGGATGGTACTTCGGCTTGTTACTCGTGTTTTATGATGTTTTTTTTGGTCGCCCTCTTTTTTTCTCAGTTGTCGCTTTTGCTGATGAGCCGTTGCCTTCTTCATTCATTTCGAAGTCGTCATCAAAAGCTTCGCCGTTGATTTCGTCCTCATCAATCATGTCAAGGTCTTCGTCCAGGTCGTCCACCGGGTCAAAAACCGGGGCTTTGCTGTGTTTTTTTGAGCCACGCCGACTTTTCATGGCGGGTTCAATCAGTGTTACAACCTCATTGATGGAAGAAAAAATATAGAGCTGTTTGTCAAGGCAGGTGAGTTTCAGCAGGTCTTTTATCTGTTGGCAGAGCGCTACGAAAATTGCAAGCCCGTGTGCCGTATTGGCAAGTTGATGTGCAAGCAGAATGGAGCTGATGCCACAGGAGTCTATGGCCTTTACACTTGAGAAATCAATGATGAGATGTGTGCTGCCATTCTCTATGAGTTCTTCAAGAGTTCTCTTGTAGGATGGTCCATGACGAAAGTCAAACACCTCCTCTTCTATTTTCAGAATGGTTAGTTCCTTGCGATTCGCTACTGAATGCTTCATTGTAAATTCCTACGATAATAACTGTAAGATATTACGGACTTGTCTGCTACCGGTTTGTAATAAGAACCTTTTGTTCTTAGAATCAACTCTCTTTCAATGATAGGTAAAAAAAAGGGTCATAGAGAATCTTTTTTATGCGCTGATAATGCTTCCCGTCGTGGATCGGTCCTTTGCAGTTACCACAGGTAGCCGAATTTAAGCCGATAGGAAAGGTCCCATGGTTCGATTCCGGCCAGTGCGTCTCCGCTGTATTCTGCTTTGAGCTCGGCACTGGTGCTGAATCCTCCCCGGATGGGGATTTTTAGTCCGGTCCAGGTATCAAGAACCACTTCGTTGAGGTTGTTGACATTTGCCAGCCCTTTCTGGCGATGGTAGAGTTGAAGTGCATCGGCAATGAGGATGTGGCTGAAATCAATTGACCAGGCACCAGCCAAATAGGTGTTTTCAGGCTGCGTGGCAAAGGACTCCCTTACCCCGTCCATACCAATTTCCGTGCTGAGCTTTGTTTCCGGGGTCTCTATGAACTGGATACCCAGATAGGGGCCAGTTGTCAGGCGAAGGTCGAGGTCGGCAATGCGGTCGGTTTTGTAGGAAACCTTGCCGCCGTAGTAACGGTGCCGGGAAACTATGTTGTCATATTTGCCAAGAATGAACCACCTGTCAGTCGTTTTTTCGTTTTCAGTCGTGTCGTACTCAAGTTCACTCTGCAGCTTGACCCGGTGGTTGAGGTGCCGCCACTCCATAGCTACATCCATATCAGCCTCTTTCTGGCGGGTGCTTCCCTGGTCAATGTTGAGCGACATTGTGGCTTCACCTTTGAAGAGATGCCCCTCCCCGATCTGCCATGCTTCTGGGTTGACTACTGTTATGGCGTCCTTGTTTTTCTCGGTGATGTTCAATGCTGTTTCTGTGCATCCATCTTTCATGAGCAGTCGCATTGGGGATGTGGCGGTTATTTCGCTGACCTTGTTCCAGGTTATCGATACCGTTCCGGCATAGTCTGTTTTGACTTGCAGGATACCCTGTTTCATACGCACGATGGTTCCGGTTATTCTGTCGCCGTTTTCAAGCCGGACTTCATCTATGGCCAATGCGGAGTGTGGCGTGGTGAGGAGTATTGCGGCAAGGAGAAGGAATGACAGTAATGAGAGGGGGGTCAAGCGGGTATTCATGGATGTTTTGTTGCTGTGGGTTGTAGGGGGTGGCAAATTTAAAGTCTTTTCTTTTCCAGTTGATGCGAAATCTTTGAAGTGAGTTGGCTGAATTGTTCTTCGTTCTGTGGGGCATCGATCCAGTTGAGCTGCATGCGGTTGCGGAGGAATGTGAGCTGGCGTTTGGCGTAGTTGCGCGTGTGCTGTTTGATGAGGGTTACGGCCTCCTCGAGAGAGGTTTTTCCTTCCAGGTGGTCGAACAGTTCCTGGTAGCCTACGGTAAGGAGTGCGGGGAGTTCGCGGCAAGAGATTTCATGGCGATATTTCTGCCAGAGAGCCTCTGCTTCAGGGAGCAAACCTTCCGTCATCATTTCCTCAACACGCAGGTTGATGCGCCCGTAGAGCTCTTCGCGCGGGAGGTTGAGGGCCAGAGTGGTGAAGGTGATTTCGGGAATTAGTGCACGAAGTGTACAGCGTCCCCTGGTGGTGAGTTGTATTTCGAGGGCTCGGATGAGGCGGTGGGTTTTTGTGTGGTCGAGGGTGGCGGCGCGTTCGGGGTCGAGGTGCTGGAGTTTATTGTAGAGGGCTTCGGAGCTCTGTTCTGCGAGTTCTTTTTTGAGCTGTTGGCGGATATTCGGGTCAGCTGGGGGGAGGTCGGAGAACCCTTCAATGAGGCCCTGAAGGTAAAGGGTGGAGCCGCCGGCTACTATAACGGGGTTGTTGCGTTTCTGGATCTGGGTGATGCGTTCTCGTGCTTCTGTAGCGAATGCTCCGGCGCTGTAAGGCTCGGTGATGTCTTTTTCGTTGATGAAGTGGTAGGGGGCCTCTTCAAGCATTTCGGGAGTTGGCTTTGCGGAGCCGATGGTGAGTTCACGGTAGATTTGGCGGGAGTCGGCTGAAATGATTTCTGCTCCGGTTTGGAGCGCAACTGCGTGGGCGAGTGCTGATTTCCCTGAGGCTGTGGGGCCGGTGATGACCAGGACGGGAGCTTCATTCTGTTGTGTCGGCATACGGGTCAACTCCGGAATTTCTGGAGCGCAATCCATACCCTTGAGAGGGGGAGCCCCATAACATTGTAGTAGCATCCGGTTATGGTGCAGACGAAGCAGGCCATCACGGGGTCCTGAATGCCGTATGAGCCGGCTTTGTCGAATGGTGCGGCAGTGTTGATGTAGTGAAGGATCTCTTCATCACTCATCCTGTTCAGGGTCACCTTGGTTGTGGTGCACTTGCTGTAAATATGCTCGTTTTTGAGCAGTGCAAAGCCGGTGTGCACTTCGTGGGTTCTGCCCTGAAGCTGGCGGAGCATCTGGAGGGCGGCATCGGTGTCTGGCGGTTTGCCGAGGATGCTGCCGTCTATTGCTACAACGGTGTCGGCGCTGAGGATGAGGGCCTCTTTCGTATCGTTCCGGAAGCTTTGTATGGCGGCTTTTGCTTTTTCTTCTGCTATCCGCCGGACATTGCCTTCAATGCTCTCTTTGGGGTCAATATGCTCCGGAGTTTCAAAGCTGACGGTGGTGAAGGGGATGCCACTCAGCCTGAGAATCTCTTTGCGTCTTGGCGATTGGGATGCAAGTATGAGCGGCGGAAAGGCCATGGTGCTGTTGGGGTTGTCAGTTGAGGTTGCTCCATCCACGGCGGTTGAGGTCCGTGAAGATGAGTATGCCGGCAAGTGCTCCTGCGGCAAGGAAGAGTGATCCCTGCATCGGGTCGCCGAAAATAATGCGTCCGGTGCCGAAAAGGATGGAATAGACCATAACAATGCCAAGGGCCCAGTCGAGGAAGAGGCGGAGGAAGCCAGTGTCAGCTTCTACATCCGGCAGGTTCTTTGCAATGGGTTTCCAGAGTATGCCTCCAACCCGGGTGGTGCGGTAGAAGGCTTCAAGGTGCGCGGTTTCTGTGGGTTTGGTGAGGAATGTGACTGCAAGGGTGGCCGCGATGGTGAATGCCACAATAATGAAGATTGATGCAGGAAAGGCTACTTCGGTGAAGAGGCTCAGGTAACCGTAAGCGAGGAAGGGGGCCACCATGGAGGTGATTTCCGACCATGCGTTGAGCCTCCACCAGAACCAGCGGAGGATGAGAACGAACCCTGTGCCTGCACCGCACTGGATAAGGAATTCCCAGGCGCCTGTAATGGTGCTGAGAACAAAGAAGGTGATGTAGAGCGCAAAGGCGGCAGTAAGCGCAGTAATGATTTTTGATACCCTTACATAGTGTTTTGCGTCACCCTCAGTTGTGATGAACCGTTTGTAAAAGTCGTTGATGAGGTAACTGGTTCCCCAGTTGAGGTGTGTGGAAAGGGTTGACATATAGGCTGCAAGAAATGCCGCGATAAGGAGCCCTTTGAGGCCTGGGGGCAGCACATCGCGCATCACATACACAAACCCGTCCTCTTTCTGGTCAGCCGGGAGGTCGGGGAACATGACAAGGCTGGCAAGGGCGACGATTATCCATGGCCACGGCCTCAGGCAGTAGTGAGCTACGGTGAACCAGAGGGTTGCGAGTAGGGAGTGCTTTTCGTCTTTGGCGCTCATCATCCGTTGGGCTATGTAGCCGCCGCCGCCCGGTTCAGAGCCGGGATACCATGATGCCCACCACTGTACGAAAGCCATGGCTGCGAAGGAAGCGAAGGGGAGAGCAAAGGCGCCGCTGCCATTGTTGCCGGTGCTGTTTATAGACGGGAAGAAGTCGAACATCCATGGGGGAAGCGCTGCCTGAAGTCCGCCTGCGTCAACAACTGCGGGCGACTGTATGGCAAGAACAGCAAGGATGACGCACCCGACAATGGCAATAACAAACTGCACGGCGTCGGTAATGGAGACTCCCCAGAGCCCTGAGAGGCCGGAGTAAAAGGTGGTGAGAAGGACGAGGGCGATAATGGTCAGCTGCGGGTTGAGTTCCGGCACCATGATGCTGATGATCTTGAACATGGCGAGGTTGACCCATCCAATGATGATGGTGTTGATGAAGAGGCCGAAGTAGAGAGCTTTAAATCCGCGGAGGAAACGGGCAGCTTTGCCGCTGTAGCGAAGTTCTATGAATTCAAGGTCGGTCAAAATTTCCGCGCGGCGCCAGAGGCGTGCAAAGAAGAAGACGGTGAGCATGCCTCCTGAAACGAAGGTCCACCAGACCCAGTTGCCGGCAATGCCGTGTTTGGCTACAAAGCCAGTGACGGCAAGGGGAGTGTCGGCGGCGAAGGTGGTAGCTACCATGCCGGTTCCGGCTATCCACCAGGGCAGTTTGCGGCCGGAAAGGAAGAACTCGTCAACATTTTTACTGGCTCTCTTCGAAAACCAGAGGCCTATGAAAAGCGTCAGGAGCAGGTAGCCGATGATGAAGCTGTAGTCGAGGGCGTTGAGTGCGTTCATGGTCTCTGGGGAATCCCGGGGCTGTGCTCCCGGGGTTCAGATGATGGATGTGCTCGGATGCTTTCAGGCTTCAATTCTGGAGAGTTCAAGGAAGCTGTCGTAACGGTCTTCGATGTCAAGCATGGAGAGGTCTGCAATTTTTTCGGTGCCGAATTTCTCCACACAGAAGCTGGCCATGGCGCTGCCGTAAAGAACGGCTTTGCGGAGCTCGGTGTCGTTAACTGTTTCGCAGCGGGAGAGGTGGCCAATAAAGCCTCCTGCAAATGTGTCGCCAGCGCCGGTGGGGTCGTAAATGGATTCCAGCGGGAAAGCGGGAGCTGCGAAGATGCCGTTGTCGGTAAAGAGAAGGGCTCCGTGCTCACCTTTTTTGATGATAAGGGTTTTGGGGCCCATTTCGCGGATGATGCGGGCTGACTTGACCAGATTGGGGTCGCCGCTGAGGAGCCGGGCTTCGCTGTCATTGAGAATGAATACATCAACCCGACTGAGGGTTTTCTTCAGTGCTTCGGGTTTCCCCTCAATCCAGAAGTTCATGGTGTCGAGAATGACCAGTTCGGGCTTCTGGATCTGGTCAAGCACCTTCATCTGCAGTTCGGGGTCGATGTTGCCAAGAACAACAATGCCTGTGTCCTGATAACGCTGTGGGACACGGGGATCGAAATCAGCAAACACATTGAGCTGGGTGTCAAGCGTGTCGCGGGTGTTCATGTCGTAATGGTAGCGACCGGCCCAGCGGAAGGTTTTGCCATCATCCACAACCTGCACGCCTTTAGTATCGATGTTTCTGTCGTGCAGGAGCTTGAAGTGGCTCTCTTCAAAGTCATTTCCTACCACGCCTACCATCTGTATGCTGTCGGAGAAGTAGCTTGCTGAAAGAGCGATGTAGGTGGATGATCCTCCAAGGGTGTTCATGGAGCTGCCGAAAGGGGTTTCAATATCGTCAAATGCAAGTGAACCGACAATGAGTATGGCCATGGTAGAGTAGGGTTACGGTGTTGAATTGAATCTGGTGATTTTACGGGTTATTGTGCAAGCAAGATACGATTTACAGCTTTCTCTTTCCAACAGCCGTTCAGTTTTCCGTTGGGAGAAGAAAGAGCATGCACTCGCCCGGTTGGAATATTGCTTCAAGCCTATGGTTGGCGATTGGGTGCTGAACCCCGCTGATGAGTTCTTTCAGTCCGCCCGTTTCCATTCCGAATTCCAGCCAGCCGGTTACTTCTTCGTGCATGCTGCTGTTGCCAATGAAGAGCAGTGAGCGGCCTTCGGCGGTTCGCTTTATGGCAAAAAGCTTCTCATCGCTGACATAGGGAATGCCAATGGAGCCGGGCTCTCCTGAAAGAATGGTGTCAAGGTAACGGCTTCGGATGGTGATGATTTTCTGAATGTAGCTGTTGAGCGGGGGGAGGCTGTTGGTCTCTTTCCAGTCAATCGATGCAGGGCTGAAGAGCGGGAGCGTTTCAGGCGGAAAGGCAGTGCGGTCTTCATCGGTGAAGTTGAGTCCGAGGTTGACGGGGTGCCATTCGGTCACTTCCATTCCTGAGTGAATGAAGGGAACGGTGGGCAGTATGGCCGCAAGGGTGAATATGAAGGTTGAGTAGTTGCGCCCGGCTGCCTCTTTGGGGAAACGGAATGGAACCCGTGGAGTGTTGTGGTTTTCTCCCGTGCCAAAGAATGGCAAAGCGACCCCTGTTTTGTTCAGGAAGTTGAGGAGGCCACGGATATAGATAATGTCATTGATGACAAAGGGCAGGGAACCGAACACGGCGTTGAACCCTTCATCCCTGATTTCCGGGGTGGGGTTGAAGTTTTCGTCCCAGAAGACGAAGTCAGGGCGCGTGGCTCTGGCTTTCTGTACAATGGTTTTTTTGAGCTGGGGCGGCAGCGCATGACCCATGTCCATCATGGCGCCGTCAATGCCATACTCTTCCTGAAAACGGGGTATGATGGATGAAATTTCCTCCCAGAGGCCGGTGTTGACTGCTGTCGGTTTGTTCAGCGCTTCATCGTACATGCGAATGGTATTGTAGGCGATGTAGTTGAACTCTTCGGGCGTGTGCATTTTCAGGTAGGTCACATCTGTCCATGCAGGCTGTCGGTCGTCTGGCGGCCAGTCGGAGAATGCGCTTGCAATTCGGCAGAGTTCTCCATTGGCATCGGTGGCCTGTATGCCCTTGGCGTTTTTTGTGACAGTAACCGGGTGCGCTGCGAACTGTTGCTTGAATGCTTCGGAGGGTGCGGGGAGGTAGGCGTGTTCGTGGCGGTCCACTTGGGAAAATATGCGGTTCAGGGTGTCCTGGTCAAACTGTGGGGGGCCGTAGGAGCTGGGCGACACATCGTTTTTCAGCCAGTAGAACCAGTCCGGGTGCTTTTCTATCCAGTTGCTGTCAGTGGCTGCTGTGCGGAACACAAATTCAAGGACAACCCGCATTCCAAGGAGATGGGCGGCTTCAACAAATGCTTTGAGGAGAATTTCAGGAGAAATGCCGAGTGCGGGCTCTGAGAGCATGGGGTCGAGCTTCATCGGGTCTTTTATGGCGTATGGAGATCCGAGGGAGCCTTTCCTGTTGGCTGTACCAATTTCGGTTAGCGGCAGGAGGTAGACGGTGTTTGCTCCGAGTTTTTTGATGTAAGGAAGCAGGGCAATGGCTTTCAGGAGGGTGCCTGTTTCGCGGAACCCTGAGGGTAGAGGTTCTTCGGAGATTATTCCGTCACCGTCATGGTCGAAAGCGGTACCGAACCGGACAAAAAGGTTGTAGACAACGGCGTTTTTATGCCAGTTTTCGTGGAGGGTGGCGGTTGGTGTTGATGCACCGCTCTGCTGAATCTCTTCAATGCGTCCAATGAACCATGATATCGGGGATTGTTCGGTGGCACCGGTCTCATCGGAATTCCAGAGGTTTGGTACTTGATAGGAGGTAGGGGAACTCTGAAGTGCCCTGAGTCGGGTGAGGAGAAGCTCTATTGTGGAAGTCGTTTCCATATTGAGGGATAGTGTGAATATATTAAAGCCGACAATGGTCGGCCTAAGGGTCTGATGGATACAAATGTAACAATTCAGATGCGCAATATCAGATTGGATGTGGAATATGACGGAACTTCCTTTGCGGGCTGGCAACGGCAGCCGAACGGGATAGTGACGGTGCAGGGTGAGATTGAGGCTTCGCTTGGGAAGATTCTGCAGGAAAAAGTCAATCTTACTGCTGCTGGACGGACTGACAGGGGGGTTCATGCACGGGTGCAGGTGGTGAATTTTCGAACAGACTCAATGCTTGAGCCTTCAAGAATCGGGCACTCCCTCAACTGCCTTCTCCCCTCATCTATACGGGCCTCTTCGCCGCAGGTTGTTACAGAGGGTTTTCATGCCAGGTTCAGCGCACTTGAACGGGAGTATCGGTATTTTGCCATTCAGGAGCCGTCGGCCGTTATGGGGCGTTTTACTGGTTGTTCGAATGGGAGTGTTGATTTGGGTGTGATGCAGCAGCTGGCTTCCGCTCTTGCGGGGACGCATGATTTCTCCCTTTTTTCCCGTGAAAACCGTGACGGAAACGGGAGTCTTTGCACGGTTCGTGAGGCCGGCTGGTACCGCCATAAAGGGGTGATGGTGTTTCATATTGCGGCAAACCGGTTTCTCAGGAGCATGGTGCGGGGTATTGTTGGCGGTATGCTCAGTGCTGGGCGGGGCGAACTCGGGCCGGAGGAGTATCTCGAAATGCTTGTCGGAGGAGAGGGCGGGATGAGGGTGAAGCCGGCAGATGCTTCAGGGCTTTTTCTCTGGCGGGTGCGGTATTGATCTATGCTATTGACCTATTGCAATAGTCGGGAACGGTGTTTAAGTTAATTGCGTCTTTTGGTTGTTTTCCCCTATTATGTCGTAGCCTTCTCAGTTGTGACCATCAGGATTCGTATGCCACTTTTCAGAGTTATTTGTGCGTCGCTTCTCTGTGCGTTTATGCCGCTCCGGCAGGCATCTGCTTCAGAACAGGTTGAGCAGAGGGCTGTTTTCAGCAGTGCGTCGCTGTCGCAATCGCTCGACAGCTTGATGAACGCCACCTATTTCAGTGATGAACATTTTCTGTCTTCTTCGGGTAAGCTAGCCATGCCAGGGTTCCCTTCGAATTTTGTTCCCCAGTACAGCGACTCCGTCTATACCGCCAGAATTGCTGAATTGAACAGCCGAACCCGGTTCGAACTTACTTACAATAAGTATGTGAAAGGATTTATCCGGGTCTATGCGGTTGACAAACGGCTTGCAACAGCTAAGATTCTGGGTTTGAGGAAGGTTTATTTTCCTCTTTTTGAGGAGGCGCTTGCTATATATGGCGTGCCTCCGGAAATGAAATATCTTGCCATTGTGGAGTCGGCCCTGAACCCGACAGCAGTTTCCCGGGCCGGGGCAAGGGGACTTTGGCAGTTCATGTACCCGACAGGGAAGATGTATGGTCTTGAGTCATCGGCATTCATTGAAGACCGGTTTGACCCACGAAAAGCTTCAATGGCTGCAGCACGGCATCTTCGCGACCTTTATGATCGTTATGGAGACTGGTTCCTCGCGCTTGCGGCATACAATTCGGGTTCCGGTAATGTGAACCGAGCAATCAGGCGGTCGCGCGGGGGGAAAGATTACTGGGCCATCTGGAACTATCTTCCGGCTGAAACCCGGGGCTATGTTCCCGCATTCATTGCGGTCAACTATATCATGAACTATAACCAGGAGCATAATCTCCTTCCGCTTCGGCCAGGATATCTCTATCAGGATATAGAAAAGGTCAACATCATGCGTCCGCTCTCTTTTGAGCGCATCAGTGCAGCTGTTGGAATTTCTACGGAGGACCTCAGGTTTCTCAACCCTCAGTATACGCATGGCATTATTCCTTCATCCGATGCTTCTCCCCATGAGTTGCGTCTGCCGAGAAGTCATGTTGCTGCATTTGCTGCCGTTGAGGCGCAGCTGTATGATGCGCCGGCACTATCTGGAGTGGAGCGTTCTGCAGTTGTTGAAAATCTTTCTGACGACAGTCTTTCTGTTGTCCTTGTGGCAGTTCCGCCTCGTCTTCTTTCCCACAGGGTTATGCGGGGCGAAACTATGGCATCCGTTGCCCGTTCATATAATACAACGAGAGAACGGCTGATTGAGCTCAATGGACTGAACCGCTCCTCCGAACTGTTTTCCGGTCAGGTACTGAAAATTGAGAAAGTTTCGGGTGGCGGACTGCTTGTGAAAAAAGGAGCTGTGGTGAAATATCACAGGGTTCGCCGGGGAGAAACCCTTGCCCGGATAGCAGCAAAATATCGGGTGAGCACGGCACGGCTTGCGTCATGGAACAGGCTGAGGGGGAAAAAAGTAATTTATCCCGGACAGAGGCTTCGTATTACTGCGCCATAAGGTTCGGTTGGTGTGGAATAGTTGGATAGGTCGTCTGCACTTAATGGATTATTTATTATCTTTAGCCTTTTCAGGATGATCACAATGATCGCAGATCAACGGGAAGCCTTTCAACAATTCTTTAATCGAGAATCATTAAATCGTATGCGTAATATCATTTTTACCGGAAAGGGTGGCGTAGGCAAAACTTCTGTTGCGGCCGCAACGGCTCTCAGAGCCGCTGATATGGGTTTCAAGACACTCATTATGTCTACTGATCCGGCACACAGCCTTGGCGACTCTCTTGATGTTCAGCTCGGCCCATCACCTGTCAAGATCACGGAAAATCTCTGGGGTCAGGAAGTTAGCGTGTTTGGCGATCTCAACCTGAACTGGGATGTTGTAAGAGAGCATTTTGCCTCACTGATGGAGTCGCGCGGAATTGAAGGCGTCTATGCTGAAGAAATGGGTGTGCTTCCCGGCATGGAAGAGCTTTTCTCACTGTCTTACATCAAGCGTTACAACGAAGAACAGGCCGATTTCGACCTTCTGGTTGTTGATTGCGCTCCTACCGGAGAAACTCTCCGCCTGCTTTCGCTGCCTGAAACATTCGGTTGGTTCATTAAGCTCATCCGCAATGTTGAGAAGTACATGGTAAAGCCTGTCATCAGGCCCCTTTCCAAGAAAATCAAGAAGATAGACGATTTCGTAGCTCCTGAAGAGGTCTATGAGAAGGTCGATAACCTCTTCTCGTCAACGGAAGGCATCATTGATCTGCTTGCAGACGGAAGCAAGTCAACGGTCCGTCTTGTCATGAACCCTGAAAAGATGGTTATCAAGGAGTCCATGCGGGCCCTTACTTATCTCAACCTTTATGGCATTACGGTTGACAGCATCACAATCAACCGCGTTATGCCCGATCAGAGCAGTGACGAGTACTTCCAGAAATGGCGTGCCATTCAGCAGAAATATATCGAGCAGATTCAGGATGCATTTGCACCTATTCCGATTGCTGAGGTCCCGCTTTTTGAGGGTGAGGTTGTTGGTCTTGAGATGCTCCGCAAGGTTGGCGCAAAAGTATATGGCGACACCAATCCCCTTGATATCCTTTTCAAGGAGAACCCCATTGATATTAAAAAGGTGTCGGATGGTCATTACACGGTTCGTGTTCGTCTTCCCTTCATTGATGATATGGGCATGGAGCCTAAAATTCTCAAGCTCGGAGATGATCTTACCATCCGTATCGGAGATTATCAGAAAATCGTCGCACTGCCGATTTTTCTTGCCGGCATGGAATCTACAGGTGCAACATTTGAAGATAAATGGCTCAGCATCAATTTTGAACGCAAAGCATGATCTTTTTTTGCGATTCGGCTTCAGTACATAAAAAACCCGCCGGTCAACGGCGGGTTTTTTAGTTACAGTCTAGCGCTCAGGTTGCCATTACGGATATATTTACTCTTGGTGCTCCGGATATGTCATGGTTTTTTTTATCTTCCTTCCAAACATTTTAATGACATGATTTTTTTGCAGATCTGATGGAACAGTTACATGATTTAAGAGTTTCGAGTATTACTCGTCTTTCGGCCCCTAGGGTGTTGAAAGAGAAGTTGCCGGTTGATGAGAAGATGGCATCCGTCATTCTTGCCGGTCGTCGCGAGATTGAAGATATATTGACCGGCAAGGATGCGAGGCTGCTGGTTATCGTTGGGCCGTGCTCAATTCATGATATTGGCGCAGCAGAGGAGTATGCCCGGCATTTGGCGGAACTCCGCGAAGAGCTGAAGAGCGAGCTCTGTATTGTTATGCGCGTCTATTTCGAAAAGCCGAGGACAACCGTTGGGTGGAAAGGGTTCATTAATGATCCCCACCTGAACGACACCTTTGATATAGAGCATGGTCTTTTTTATGCACGCAAACTGCTGCTCGACATTAATGCAATGGGGCTGCCTGCAGCCACCGAGTTCCTCGACCCAATTTCTCCACAGTATGTGGCAGATGTTGTCAGCTGGGCCGCCATAGGGGCGCGTACCATTGAGTCGCAGACGCATAGGCAGATGGCAAGTGGTCTTTCAATGCCTGTAGGCTTTAAAAATTCAACAGATGGGCGGCTCAGTGTTGCTGTTGACGCCATTCGCTCTGCCATGCATTCGCACAGTTTTCTTGGTATTGACCAGGACGGGCACAGCAGTGTTATTACAACTAAAGGAAATCCTTTCGGGCATCTGGTGCTTCGTGGAGGTCTTCATCCAAATTATGACTCGGCAAGCATAGCTGCAGCTGAGGCTCTTCTTGCCAAGGGCGGCCTCCGCCAGCCTCTTCTGGTTGACTGTAGCCACGCAAACTCCGGTAAAAAACATGCCGAGCAGCTGAAGGTATGGGAGAATGTTCTGGGACAGAAGGTGGATGGCAATAAAAGCATTGCGGGCGTCATGATTGAAAGCAACATTTGTGCAGGCAATCAGCCGTTCCCGGAAGATCCCTCCAAGCTGCGTTACGGCGTTTCCATTACCGATGAATGTGTTTCCTGGAAAGAGACCGAACGGATGCTTCGCGAAGGAGCTGAAGTGATGCGGACAGTTTTGTAGTACCCTTAAAACCAACCCTAACCCATATCATCATGAATATTGACAGACTCGTTTTCGCTATAGCCGGCCTTATTATTTTTGTCAGTGTCATTCTCGGTGCTACCGTAAGCCCGCTGTGGCTATATTTGACTGGCTTTGTTGGCCTTAACATTTTTCAGGCTGCCTTTACCGGATTTTGCCCCATGGCAATGATTCTCAAGGCACTCGGTGTCGAAGCCGGCAACGCTTTCAAATAAGCTGGACAGGCTGTTTCCATGCTGCCCTCATCCCCCTTTCGAGGGGGATTTTTTTTAATTCCACGGGAGTTACGCATATGGCTGTTGAAATCAGGCTGGTTGGCACAAAGAAGGAGCGCAAAGAATTTATCAAGTTTCCCTGGAACATTTACTCTGAAGATCCTGAACTCAGAAAAAACTGGGTTCCTTCGGTCATTGTGGATTACATGAATACGCTCGATATCGAAGTGTTTCCCATGTATGAACATGCCGAGCTCGCCATGTTTACCGCCTGGAAAGACGGTGAGATGGCGGGAACCATTGCAGCAGTTGCTAACCACCGTCATCAGGAGTTTCATGGCGACAAGGTTGGTTTCTGGGGTTTTTTTGAGTGCATCAATGACCAAGATACCGCCAATGCGCTTTTCGCTGCTGCTGCAGTATGGCTGAATGCAAAAGGGCTCGACACCATGCGCGGCCCTGTGAGCCCCTCCATGAACGACCAGTGCGGCATGCTGACCGAAGGGTTCGACACTCCTCCGGTGTTCCTGATGCCGTATAATCCTCCCTATTATAATGATCTAGTAAAGAATGCAGGCCATGGTGTCGGTCAGGAGCTTCTTGCCTGGTACATTGATCAGAAAATTATTGATATTGCCCGGCTGCGTAAAATTGCGGCGCATGTGATGAAGCGGGAGAAGCTGTCAATCCGGACCCTCAACATGAAGGATTTCGACAATGAGATTGAGCTCATCCGCGATATTTACAACAAGGCGTGGGAAAATAACTGGGGATTTGTACCCATGACCGACAAGGAATTCAACTATCTTGCCAAAAACCTCAAGCCTATTGCTAACCCCCACTACATTTACTTTGTTGAAGACAGTGACGGCCGCACCATCGCGTTCTCCCTGTCACTTCCAGACATCAACCAGGCGCTACGCCATGTGAACGGAAATCCGTTTTCGCCATGGGGTTTTCTGAAATACCTCTGGTTCAGCCGCAACATCTCTATGGTGAGAACCATTACCATGGGCGTGCTGCCCGAGTATCGGAACAAGGGGATTGACAGCATTCTTAATACACAGATTGCCGACTATGGTGGAAAGCATGGTGTGTTTGCCAGTGAAATGAGCTGGGTGCTCAAGGCGAACGAGGCCATGAGCAAGCTGGCAAAGGTGATTGGTGGGACGCCTTACAAGGAGTATGTCATTTACGAGAAGCGGATTGGCTGAGAGTTACTCTCCTGAATTTCGTTAAAACAGCAAAGGGGCCCGAGGGCCCCTTTGCGCTGTCACACACGACAACCTTGAAAGAACAATGGTAAAGCTTTAGAATGAGGCCATGAAGACGAGGCTTGATTTCTCGGAATCAGGATTGTACACATACGAAGCGGTGTAGCGGTCCTTTGATACGGAAATGCCAGTGTTGACAACGGCAAATTTCTTGCCTTCTGCATCGCCGTAGTAGTCTTCGTCGCCTGCTCCAAGAACTGCCGACGCGGTGTAACCGTCCTTGTCATAGAACTGGTAGCCAGCTTCACAGTATGTTGCATTGCCATAGTCGTTTCCAGCCACAAAGACCGCAGCAAGCAGGCTCAGGTCGCCAAATTCTGCACCGGCGCTGACCTCAACGGAGCTGATACCGTCACTGCTGAAATCAAATGTTTTCGAGTTATTATCATCACTCACATCACTGTAACTGGTTACGGTGATATTACCGGGGCCGAGCGGTACGGTAGCGAAAAGGTCAATTTCCTTGTAGCGAGATCCGCTGTTTTCAGATACTGCATACGAACCCCATGCACCAACCTGTACTCCGATTCCAGCGAATGTGTATGTCAGGCTCGGCTGGATGGCAGGTGAGCTGTCGAGCTCGGAGCCTCTCCATACATAGGTGCTGACAATGTCAGCGCCGATGTCAAAGCCTTCGTCTGCCATTGCTGTGCCTGAAAAACCTGTTGCGAGAAGTGCTGCAACGGTAAGAAATTTTGCGGTCTTTTTCATTGGATTGTTCCTGTGTTTTTTTTGTTATGTGATTGTTCAGCGAGCCTCCGTTTGGAGGCTCACCGCTGTTGTTGTGAAAAAACAGTTAGCCTATGGCGTCAATTCCTTTTTCTTCGGTCCTGATCCTGATGCATTCGGGAAGGTCGAAGATGAAGATCTTGCCGTCACCGATTTCTCCGGTCTTTGCCCCCTTGATGATGGCATTGATCGTTTTGTCGGCGTACTCTTCATTGACTCCTATTTCCAGCTTGAGCTTTTTCAGTAGGTTGATCTCGCTGGGCACTCCTCGGTAGACCTCGGTGTATCCGCCCTGTGAACCGCAGCCAAGTGCGTTGGTTACGGTCATTTTTCTGACTCCAACCTCGGCAAGCGCAGCCTTGACATCTGTCAGCTTGTGAGGCTGTATCATTGCAATTATGTATTTCATTCGATTTGCTCCGGTTGATTTACTGTGTTGTGAATATTTCAAACCCGTAGTAGGCTTCTTCTTCATGCTCGGAAATGTCGAGGCCTTTCATCTCTTCTTCCCTCGAAACCCGAAGTATGCCGATGGCTTTCAGGATGCCGAAGAGGACAAGCATGGTACCAAAGCCCCAGAGAGGGATGACGGTTGAACCGATCAGCTGTGCCATAAGGGGTTTACCTCCAAAGATTCCAGCTGCAATGCCACCCCAGATGCCGTTCAGCCCATGTACCGGCCATGCACCGACAGGATCGTCAATCTTGAGCATGTCGAGCAGTTTGATGCCGGATACCACAAGAATGCCGCCGACAGCACCAATCATGAGCGCTTCATTGTAGTCAACCGCATCACAGTTTGCCGTGATTGCAACAAGTCCAGCTAGCATGCCGTTCAGGCCCATGGTGAGATCGGGCTTTTTGAAGAGTGCCCAGGCAAACATCATTGCCACAAACGCACCGGCTGTTGCTGCCAGAGTGGTGTTGGTTGCAATTATCATGACTGCTGCAGTATTATCGCCTCCGACAATTGCCAGCTGGCTGCCGGGGTTGAAGCCGTACCATCCGATAAGAAGGATGAAGACGCCAAGGGCACTGAGTGCAAGGTTGTGTCCGGGCATTGCATTGGGTTTGCCGTCAGCATTGAAACGACCGAGCCGTGGTCCGAGAATGATCGCTCCTGCCAGACCTGCAAAACCGCCAAGTGCATGAACAACAAGTGAACCGGCAAAATCATGGAAGCCGAGGGTGTTGAGCCATCCGCCACCCCATTTCCACATTCCACTCATTGGGTAGACGAATGCAGTCAGTACTGCCGAATAGATAAGGTATGACTTGAACTGCATCCTTCCTGCTACTGCTCCTGAAACGATTGTGGCGGCAGTGGCGGCAAAAGCTACCTGAAAAAGGAAGTCAACAGCGGGGTGCAGTGCGCCAGCAGCAATTTCAGGTGAAGCGCTGCTAATGCCGAATCCTCCGAATCCGAACCAGCCACCTTCAAAAGCTGCACCGGGATACATGAGGCCGTATCCGATGAAGTAGAACAGGATGGCGCCGATAGAAAGATCCATCAGGTTCTTGAACAGGATGTTGACCGTGTTCTTTGCGGCATTGAGTCCTGTTTCAACAAGTGCGAACCCGGCCTGCATGAACAGAACCAGTACGGCGCAGATGAAGAGAAAGAAGTTGTCAATCGCGTAGGCGTTGACTGCTTCTGCCGTTGGCCCTGCGGTTGCTTCAACCGCAAGAAGGTGCGGACTGAAGAGGGCAGCAGCCACAAGCAGGCCTGCGGAGAGGACTCCCGTTTTCAGTGTTAATCGTTTCATACTGATGACTGTTTACTGTTTATTAAAAAGTTAAGGCATTTAGTGCGATGTAGGAAGTTCTTTAAGTAAACTTCTGGCATAAAGGTAAATAAATAATATAAAAGAACAAATAAGTAATAAATGATTAGAGAATTAATTCGGTTGACTGAAAAAATTAAGGTGCATTGAGCGGTTGTCGGATCTTGTTCTGTGTTCCAAGGGGTGGTACCTTACTGATATGTGAAATGCTTTATTGGTAGGGCTTACACGGACCTTCTATGAGAACCAACTCTATAGTACTGGCAAGCAGGGAGGAGGAGTGGGAAGCCCTTCTCTCATGGGTAGAGGCGTTTGCGCAATCCGAAGGGTACAGCAGTGATTTTCTTTCCGAATTGTTGTGTGCTATGAAAGAAGCGTTTGTCAATGCCCTTCATCATGGTAACCGTCATGACGAGAGGCTCCCTGTTACTGTGATGATGACTGCTCTTGGAATGGACGCAATAAAGGTTCTGATTGTTGAAGTTCGCGACTGTGGGAATGGGTTCTGTCTTGAGGATATTTCGGATCCGACTGAGGAGCAATTCCTTCACTGTTCTTCGGGGCGGGGAATGTATATTATAAAGAGTATTGCTGAGGTTGATGGCATTGAATGCCATGACGATGGATGTAGTCTCAAACTTCGTTTTGCCCCTTTTTGACCCCAACCCTGTAAAACAGGAAACGCCTATTATGATGGATCTTTCACGAAGCGCTGCATGGAGCGCTCTGGTATCACATAAACATGAAGTTGAGAACCTTCATATGAGAGATATGTTCTCCTCTGACCTTCATCGTTTTGAGCGATTATCAATTCAGTGGAAAGGTCTGCTACTTGATTATTCAAAGAATCGGGTGACCCCGAAAACCATGGATCTGCTGATGGAGCTTGCGCGACAGGCAGGGTTAGAGGAACGACGCGATTCAATGTTCCGTGGGGACGCCATTAACTTTACGGAAAACCGCTCTGTACTTCATACTGCTCTTCGTCGTCCTCCAGGTGAAAGCATGAGGGTTGACGGTCTTGATGTTCCTGCGGCTGTTGCTGCTGTTCTTCACCAGATGAAGGAGTTTACGGGCAGGGTTATTTCGGGCGAATGGAAGGGGTATACGGGAAAGCGAATTACTGATGTTGTCAATATTGGTATCGGTGGTTCTGATCTTGGCCCATGCATGGTTGCCGAATCACTCAAACCTTTCGCACATGACGGAATTCGGGTTCATTTCGTTTCAAATATAGATGGTACGCACATTGCCGAAACCCTTAAGTCGCTCAACGCTGAGAGCACTCTGTTTGTTGTGGCTTCGAAAACATTTACTACGCAGGAGACCCTGACCAATGCCATGTCGGCTCGGGAGTGGTTCCTTAGCCGCGCTCTCAAGCCGGAGCACATTGCGCTCCATTTTGTTGCGGTGTCAACAAACCGCGAGAAGGTTCAGGAGTTCGGCATTGATGTGGCAAATATGTTTGAGTTCTGGGACTGGGTTGGCGGTCGCTACTCACTCTGGTCGGCTATCGGGCTATCCATTGCGCTGTATCTTGGTTTTGACGCCTTTATGGAGCTTCTTTCAGGAGCCTATGCAATGGATCGGCATTTCACCGAAGAGCCGCTGGAGAGCAATATCCCGGTTATTCTTGCAATGCTTGGAGTGTGGTACAATAATTTCTTTGATGTTCATTCACACGCTGTTATTCCTTATGATCAGTACCTTCACCGTTTCCCTGCATATCTGCAGCAGCTTGATATGGAGAGCAACGGCAAGCGAGTGAACCGCCTTGGCAAAACGGTTGAGTATGCTACCGGCCCAGTAATCTGGGGTGAGCCTGGAACCAATTCACAGCATGCCTTTTTCCAGCTTCTCCATCAGGGAACCGGATTCATTCCGGCTGATTTCATGCTGCCGCTGAAGACCCAGAACCCCCTTGGGGAGCATCATGACATTCTTGCCGCTAACTGTTTTGCTCAGACCGAAGCGCTGATGAAAGGGAAAAACGAGCAGGAGGTTCGTGAGGAGCTGACTGCTGCAGGACTTTCAAGCGACACGATTGCCGAGCTTCTGCCGCATAAGGTGTTCCCCGGTAACCGACCGACGAATTCCCTTGTTTTCAATGAGCTTGATCCGTTCATGCTTGGTGCACTGGTTGCTATGTATGAACACAAGGTCTTTGTTCAGGGTGTGGTGTGGCAGATCAATTCCTTCGACCAGTGGGGTGTGGAGCTGGGTAAACAGCTTGCAAAGGCAATTCTGCCTGAGTTGCAGGGGGGAGAGGAGATTGATTCACATGACTCTTCGACCAATGCGCTTATTGAAGCTTTCAGGCAGGTAAGGGCATAGAACAGCAGTTCTTCCAGCCAGTAGATCTCATTCTACTATGAATCTTGTGAGGTTCGGGCTTCTTGTAATGGTTCCTGTGCTGTCGATAAGGATGAAGGCTGCGGTTGTGTCGCGCATGACGACAGAAAGCGACTTTTTGGGGCCAAGAATGAAAAAGGCGGTTGCGTAGGCATCCGCCTTTGCGGGATCAACGGAGAAGACGGTTGAGCTTTTCATTCCTCTGGCCGGCCATCCCGTTTTGAGGTCGATAATGTGATGGTACCGTTTTCCCTGCCAGACAAAATAGTTTTCGTACCCTCCGCTTGTTGCAATCCCGCACGGCCTCTTTATCCTGAATCTGACGACCGGCGTATTGTTTTTCTGGTCAGGATTCTGAATGCCTGATGTCCATGCTTCACCGCCCTTGTTTCCATGCACAAAAAGGTCGCCTCCTGCATCGATGATGTAGTTGGTTATGCCTCTTTTTTCAAGGATCAGGCCGGCCTGTTTTGCTGCATAGCCTTTCCCGATACCGCCAAACCCGATTCTCATCCCTTTTTTGCCCAGAAAGAGTGTCATCGCAGTGCGATTAGTTTCAACCTCCCGCCAGTTGACAAGCTTCAGTGCACTGGTTACGCTGTCTTGCGTGGGCGGGCGCTTGCGGTGGCGAATGTTCCAGAGCCTGCCCAGGGGAAGAAAGGTGCAGTCAAATGCGCCGCCCGTGTGCTCTGAAATACTCATTGCGAGATCCGTTACAGCAAGAATGTCGGGGGTGATGGGTACTGGTGATTCTCCTGCGCGGCGTGTAACTTCGGATACAGGGCTCTCTTCAATCCATTCACTCAGCTGTGATTCAAGCCGGGCAATTTCACGGAATGCCTCTTTGTATGACTGCCTGACGCTGTCTTCTGGAATGGATGTAACAGCCGATTTGAACTTGAAAACAGTGCCCATGAGCACTTTCTCCTGCTCATAGAGCCTTACAGGCTGTTCTTTGGGAGTGCAGGAAAGGAGTGCCGTGAGCGACAGCACAACCAGTAAAATATGGCGGAATAGGTGAGCCATAGCTGTTATTGGCGTGCTGACCCGGGCAAGGAGGGAGTAGAGATTATTTTACGAGACCTGAAAAGCCCATGAATGCGAGCGAAAGGATTGCCGCTGAAATAAGGCCTATGGGTACATTTTTGAAAGGGCCAGGAATATCGGCATCCTCAAGCTTTTCTCGGATGCCGGCAAAAATCACAATGGCGAGAACAAAACCGATTGCCGAGAAGAAGGCAAAAACTACCGACATGACCAGTGAGTATTTGTCCTGAATGGCAATGAGAGCAACACCAAGGATTGCGCAGTTTGTGGTGATAAGCGGAAGGTAGATGCCCAGCGCATTGTAGAGCGATTTGCTGACTTTCTTCAGAACAATTTCAACCAGCTGGACGAGTGAAGCAATCACAAGAATGTACATGACCGTCTGCATGAACTCAATCTTGAAGGGTACCAGCACGCCGTAATAGAGCACATAGGTGATGGCTGTTGCAAGGGTCATCACAAAGGTGACTGCAAAGCCCATGCCGAGTGCAGTGTCTATTTTTTTTGAGACACCAAGGTAGGGGCAGATGCCGAGAAAGCGGGCAAAGACAACATTGTTGACAAAAACCGCGCTGACAATAACGAGTAGATATTCAGCCATCAGTTAACTCCTCTTTTCTTTTCAAGTGCGTTCATCAGGGCGATTATGGCTCCCAGTCCGGCAAAAGCGCCGGGAGGTAGAGCAAAGACAAGCAGCGGGGTGCCGTCTTCACCGATAAGGGGCATGTTGAAAATGGTCCCGCTTCCGAGCACTTCTCGGATTGATGCAAGCGCAAGAAGAGCAAGGGTAAAGCCAATTCCCATTCCGATACCGTCAAGCAGTGAATACCAGACGCCCGAACGGCTGGCGAAGGCCTCTGCGCGTCCAAGAATCATGCAGTTGACCACAATAAGCGGAATGAAGATTCCGAGCGACTGGTTCAGTTCAGGCGAAAATGCCTTGATGAGCATGTCGACTATTGTGACGAATGTAGCGATGATAAGAACGAACGAGGGTATGCGTACGGTATCGGGAATCATTTTTGAGGTCATTGAAATGACCACATTTGATCCTATCAACACAAAGGTGGTGGCAAGGCCCATGCCGAGTCCGTTGACCGCCGTTGTGGTAACAGCCAGGACAGGACAGAGCCCGAGGAGCATCTTTGTGACGGGGTTCTCTTTTATGAACCCTCTTGTCAGGGTGTTGATTGCTTCGTTCATTGTGCGGCGGTGTTAGGGTATTGCTGATTGATATGTTCAAGTCCGCGGTGAACCGCATCGGTTATGGCGCGTGAAGAAATGGTGGCTGCTGTCAGTTCATCAACGAATCCTCCATCTTTGTGGACTTTCCAGATTGGGCCTTCAAGGGTTTTGCCTTTGAACTGCTCCCTGAATTTTGGCTTGCTGATTTTGTCGCCAAGGCCGGGTGTCTCGTTAGTGTAGATGACCTTATAGTCAATGATGGTGTGGTCGGGCTCGACGGCAAGGATGATTTCAATTTTCCCGCTGTAGCCTTTTTCTGTGGATGATTTGACGGCTATTCCTTTCAGTTTACCCTCTGTGTCGCGGGCTTCAAAAAACGAGGTCTCTCCAGCCGTGATGGTTCTCAGGCTGTCGAGCGGAAAGGGAAATACCTCCTCAATTGCGCGTCTTTCCATAAGCGCCTTTGCTTGGGCAATAGGCTCTCTGGTAATGTCGTCAACGAATGCCAGAAGCGAAGCGCTGATCAGGCCGACGATGGTAAGAATAATGATTGGTCTCATGCTGTAGTAAGGGACTGTTGTTTTTTTGCTTTAATCTCGTCAAGATCCCATTTGTCAAGCAGAGGGACTAATGAGTTCATGATGAGGATGGCAAAGGAGACGCCTTCAGGATAACCGCCCCAGAGCCGGATAACGGCAGTCAGAAGACCGCAGCCAATGCCGAAAAGCAGCTGTCCTCTCAGTGAAAGAGGGCTGGTGACCATGTCGGTAGCCATAAAGAATGCTCCGAGAACAAGGCCACCAGTCAGAAAATGAAACAGGGGTGAAGCATAGGTGGTTGGATCAATCAGGTAAAAAATCCCTGTGAACACCAGTGTGCTTCCAATGAACGAGAGCGGAATGGAGACTGTGATGTAGCGTTTGTAGAACAGCCATGCTGCACCAATCAGGAGGGCCAGAACAGAGGTTTCGCCTAGGCTGCCACCGGTTTTTCCAAGTAGGGCGTCCATATAGCTGAAGCTGGAGAGTGCAGCCATGCCATCTGTTTTCAGAATGCCAAGCGGCGATGCGGCTGTCTGCATGTCGACCGAAAATGGTACTGTCCAGCTGGTCATGGCAACAGGGAACGATATGAGCAGAAAAACTCGTGCAACAAGGGCTGGATTGAAGATGTTGTAACCGAGGCCGCCAAAGAGATGCTTTGTTACCACAATGGCGACGAAGGCCCCAACGACAACCATCCAGAGCGGAAGGCCGGAGGGTACATTAAGGGCAAGCAAGAGACCTGTGACAAAGGCGCTGCCGTCAAGGCAGGAGTCGGGCTTTTTGCGGATTTTGTCGGTCAGCCATTCAAAACCGACTGATGCTGCTATGGCTGTTATGGTAACAAGAAGAGCAGGTATGCCGAAATAGTAGACCGACATGGCTGTTGCCGGTAGAAGAGCGAGGGCAACATTGTACATGACCGATTCTATCGAGTCTTTCGACCGGACAAACGGTGCGTACGATACTTTTAGCTTTACGGGTTCCATGTGTTGAGGGTAATGCGGTTAGGCAGTTTTGCGTTGCTTGCGGTTATTGACCAGGGCTTTGGCATACTTGATCCAGTGGACCAGTTCGCGTTTGGAAGGACAGACAAAGGTACAGCTGCCGCATTCGGTGCAGTTGGCAAGGCCGTAGATTTCGGCCTCGTCAAATCTGCGGAACTGTGCCTCATTGCCGAGAAGCCATGGTTCAAGGCTCTGCGGGCAGGCATCTATGCATTTGCCGCATCGGATACAGGTTCTCTCCCGGGAATTTTCAAGTCCGGCGTTGTTGATGAAGAGAATCCCGGAGGTGGTTTTGGTGATGGGTACTTCAAGGGTGAACTGTGAGCGGCCCATCATGGGTCCTCCGGTAATGACCTGATTGGTTTTTTCCGTCATGTCGCCACAGAAAGCCGCAATATCGCTGAACCGCGTGCCGATGACCGCTCTGATGTTCCGGGCCGATGTTATTTCCATTCCAGAAACAGTCAGAACCCTTTCAACAAGAGGGCGGTTACAGCAGACTGCGTCATAAATGGCAACTGCAGTGCCAATATTGTGGACAAGGCACCCTTTGTCGAACGGGAGCTGCCCTTCTTCAATGGTTCTTCCTGTTATAGCGTTGATCAGCTGTTTTTCAGCGCCCTGGGGATACTTGGTTTCAAGAGTCACTATCTCAATACCTGTTCCCTTAGCGGCTTTGCTCATGGCCTCAATGGCGTCGGGCTTGTTGGCCTCTATGCCGATATAGGGTTTTGCTTTTCCTGCAAACAATGAGGTAATGATTTCCAGCCCCTTGATGACTTCAACAGCTGACTCAACCATGACGCGGTGGTCGGCTGTAAGGAATGGTTCACATTCGGCACCGTTAAGAATGATGGTGTCAATGGTTTTGTCGGGGGGAGGGGAGAGCTTGACCGAAGAGGGAAACCCTGCGCCACCCATTCCGACTATGCCGGCATCCTTGATTTTTTCAATAATTGACTCTTTGGACAGTCCTTTCCAATCAATGGGTGCAGTATTAAGTCCCTCTGCCCATGTATCTTCGCCGTCAGTCGTGATGGTGACAGAGAGCGAGTAGTTGCCTCCAGGGTGGGGAACCGATTTTACGGATTTGACCTTGCCGCTTGTGCTGGCATGGATATGAGCGGAAATGAATCCGTCAGCTTCGCCAATGCGCTGCCCTTTTTTGACCTCGTCGCCCACTTTGACCAGCGGCTTTGCGGGTTTGCCTAAGTGCTGGCTCATTGATACAACAATCTCGGAAGGTACCGGCATCTTTTCAACAGCCTTCGATGCTGTCAGTTTTGATTCGGGGGGGTGTATTCCACCAATACTGAATGTCTTCATTTATGAGACTTGTTTTGATTTGATCATGTCTTTTTTCAGGACAATGCAGTTTACCTTTGAGGGGCATACCTCAAGGCATTTGCCGCAGGCCGTGCATTTCTCCTGAATGATCCTTGCTACGAAATTCTCAATGACAATGGCCTCTTCAGGGCATACTTTTACGCATTTCTGGCAGGCCGTACATCCGGCGTCGCAGGCTCTTTTCGTGTCGGCGCCACGGTCGTGCGAGTTACAGGCTATAAAAATCCGTTCTGCCTTTTTCTCCTGCATGACGAGCACGCCGGTTGGGCAGGCGGGCACGCAGGCGCCGCATCCTGTACAGAGATCTTTGTCGATGACGATGAGGCCGTTTTCAATGCGCATTGCGTTGAAGTCGCACCAGGCTATGCAGGAGCCGAGACCGAGGCATGAATAACGGCACTGTTTGGGGCCTGCAAAGGCCTGCATGGCCGCCCAACAGTCCTGTATGCCTACATATTCTGCGCTCTGGCGTGCATTTTCGCTGTTTCCCTGACAGATGACGCTGCAGGTTATCGGCTTAGGTTCAGCCATCTCAATGCCCAAGGATTCGCCAAGTTTGGCTGCAAGATCGGGGCCACCGACAGGGCAGGTCATGGAGGTGTCTTTTGTTCTTACAAGCTCTTCGGCAAACTGATTGCAGCTTGGATAAGCACAGGCGCCGCAGTTGACTCCGGGCAGGATTCCATTAATAATGGTGACCATCGGGTCTTCTTCCACATAGAACTTTTTCGAGACGAAATAGATAATGATGCCAAGGGTGAGGGCAAGGGATCCAAGGCTGGTTACGGCTGGTATGAAAGCTTCACTGATCATGGGACGGTGTTTGTTGCTCGAAAAAAAAATACCCTGCCGGCATCTTGTTGTGCTGGCTGAATGAATCTTGTCGGTTCGGTGTCGTTGAACTAGGTCCGTGCTATGAGGATCATCGTTCTGTAGAACGATGGAAGCTTTTAATATAGCACATTCAGCCTGTAAATAAAAGGCTCAGAGGTCACTTGTGGCGGAGCGGCCGGCGCTGTGGCGCGACCTGATCGATGACATAGTATGTTTTCTCGCCCATGCCTGCTTTTATAAGCAGAAATGTGAGGATGAGGGATCCAAGGCTGACTCCAAAGGACTGCCAGAGGGCCAGCTGGAAAGAGTTGGTAAGAATAAGTGCGCTCATGAAGATGAGAATCGGGGCGATAAAAAGAATGAGCGCGGCTTTCAGTTCTGCATGTTCGGAAAGTGATACCTGAACCGTGTCACCGGGTTTTGCTCCGCACGGGTTTCTGGCAAGAACCGTTTCTTTTGGCGCTTTGCCTTTAGGGCCTGAGGCCGCAGTGCAGAATCCGCAATGCGGCCCTTTGAGGGCTTCGTCATCGCATATAATGACAAGCTCGGCCTTTCCCTTTGCTTTTGTTGTTACAACGGTAGCGTACATGAAATTTCAGGAGAATCCGTTTCGTGCAAAAATAATGTCAACATTGTTCTTCAGCTTGTTCTGGATGTTTTCAAAGCTGAACAGCTCGTTGATGTCTTCGGCGCTGAGATGGCGGAGCAAATCCTCATCTTTCAGTACAAGGTCACGCAGATGTGTTTTCGTCGACCAGCTCTCCATGGCATTGCGCTGAACAAGGTGGTAGGCCTCTTCACGGGTCAGTCCCTTGCCGGTGAGGGCGAGAAGAAGGGTCTGGGATGTTGTCAGGCCGTAGGATGTGTTGAAGTTTTCTTTCATCCTTTCGGGATAGACCAGAAGGGTTTCAAGCGACTCGCTGAAGGTTCTGAGCATGTAGCAGAGCGCGGTGGTGGAGTCGGGCATGATGATGCGCTCAACAGAGGAGTGCGATATGTCGCGTTCATGCCAGAGCGCTACATTTTCAAGTGCTGCAATGGCATTGGAGCGAACCACGCGCGCCATGCCGGTGAGGCGTTCGAAGGTGATCGGGTTCCGTTTATGGGGCATGGCGGAGCTGCCTTTCTGCCCTTTGCTGAAAAATTCTTCAGCTTCACGGACTTCGGTGCGCTGGAGATGGCGGAGTTCAACGGAGAACTTTTCAATGCTTGCTCCCACAATTGCCATGGTGGTGGCAAACTCGGCATGCCGGTCGCGCTGGAGAATCTGCGTTGAGATTGACGAGGGCTCCAGACCCAGTTTGTGGCACACGGCCTCTTCAATATCAGGGGAAAGGTGCTGGTATGTGCCAACGGCACCGGAAATTTTCCCGACGGAAACGGACTTTACGGCGTGCTGCATCCGTTCCAGATTCCTTTTCATCTCTTCGTGCCAGAGAAGGAGTTTCAGACCGAAGGTTGTAGGCTCGGCATGGATGCCATGCGTGCGGCCCATTTCAATGGTGTATTTGAACTCAACAGCTCGTTTTCCGAGGATTGATATAAGCTGTTCTATGTCTTTAATCAGGATGGCTCCGGCGTCACGCATCTGCATGGCGAGGCAGGTATCAACAACATCAGACGAGGTCAGCCCTTCATGGATATAGCGGGACTGTGGGCCTACATATCCGGCAACATTGGTAAGAAATGCAATGACATCGTGCTTTGTCTCGTTCTCTATTTCCAGAATTTCATCAACATTGAATGCTGCGCGCTCTTTTATTGTTGCAAGTGCCTCTTCGGGAACATATCCGGCTTCCATGCGGGCTTCTACGGCGGCAATTTCAAGCTGAAGCCAGCGCTGGAATTTGGCTTCATCGGTCCAGATGTTAGCAATCTCTTTGGGTGAATAACGAGGTATCAAGGGTGTTTCTGTTTAGGGTGTGGTGAAAAACTGAATATAAGGATTATTCCTTTTCATGCTGCAGCTGTTCGTATGCAGACTTGATGAAGGCGATTGCGGCCTGGCGGTTGTAGGGAATGAGCCCGTCGATAATGGCATTTTCCATCTGTTTCTTTATGGTGCCCAACAGCCGGCCTTCGCCGATGCCGAGTTCTTTCATGATGTCGAGTCCGTCAATCGGTGGGCGCCATTTGGCCAGAAGGTCTTTTTCTCCAACCTCTTCGATCTTCTGTTCAACATTGTTGAAGTTGTTCATGATCTTTGCCACTTTCCTCGGGTTTTTGCTGGTCACATCTGCCCGGCAAAGGGCCATGAGGTCATTGAGGTCTTCGCCGGCATCGAACATGAGGCGGCGGATGGCCGAGTCGCTTATTTCCTCTTTAGAAAGGGGAATTGGGCGGTGGTGGAGGCGAATCATTTTCTGAACATAGTCGAGATGGCTCATGGGCCAACGCATATCGCGGAAGATCTTTGCTGCTGTTCGAATGCCGACGGCGTCGTGGCCGTGAAAAGTCCAGCCGTGTAGTCTCGTGAACCGTTTGGTTGCGGGTTTGCCAATGTCGTGCAGGAGCGCAGAGACTCTCAGCCAGAGGTTATCAGTGTGGGGCGAGAGATTGTCTATGACTTTAAAAGTGTGGAAGAGCGTGTCTTTATGGCCCATTCCGTCAACCTGCTCTATGCCGGCCATGGTGGCAACATCGGGCATAATTTCTTGCAGCAGGCCTGTCTGGTAGAGAATGACCAGTCCAACGGAGGGGCGCGGGGACGACATTATTTTGAGAAATTCAGTGCTGATGCGCTCCCGAGAGACTATGGTAATGCGCGCGTGCATGGTTTCCATGGCCTCAATGACTTCACCGGCAGGAGTGAAGCCGAGCTGGGCAGCAAACCGCGCTGCACGCATCATGCGGAGCGGGTCATCTGAAAAGGTCTGTTCCGGGTCGAGCGGTGTTCGTAGAATTTGGGCTTTAAGATCACTAAGCCCGTTGTGCTGGTCGATAATCTGTCCACGGCCCTGGCGGTTGAGAGAAAGGGCCAAGGCGTTGAGGGTGAAGTCGCGGCGCGAAAGGTCGTCTTCAAGCGTTCCGGTAAGGGTAATGGGCTTTCTTGATTCCGGATTGTAGGATTCCTTGCGGGCGCCGACAAGTTCAAGTTTGTAATGGACGCCTTTGGGGCCGGGGAGTTCAAGCTGTGCCGTTCTGAACCGTTCAAACAGCACAAAGTTCTTTCCGTGCAATTCTTCACGCAGCTGCTTGGCGAAAGGGACTGGGTCGCCGATGACCATAATGTCAATGTCGGTGCAGGGGCGCTCAAGAATCATGTCGCGGACGAAGCCGCCCACAAGGTAGCAGCCCATGTTGCTTCTGTCGGCAATGTCGCCAATACGGTAGAGAATGTTGGGTATGGTCGTCGTCATCGGGGATTTCGTTCTCTGTTCACAGAGTGTGCGGGTTGCTGCATTTTTCTACCAGTTCTACATTGGCGGCAATCTCTCTGGTAATTCTGTCGGCCACCATTATTGCCTGACGACCGTCAGCGGAGCTTACGGCAACAGGGGTGTTGGCTGTGATTGCGGCAATGAAATGCTCGAGTTCGTCTTTGAGAGCATTGACTTTCGGTGGTTCAGGGTGGATGTAGTCAAGCACATGGCCTTCCATAGCTTCATGGATTTCGCCGAACTGCTCCAGTATTTTTTTTGCCGCGAGTTTTTTCAGTGGGTTTTTTGAGGTGGCCTCTTCGGGTTTGACGAGACGGAACACTTCTGATTTTCCGGTTGTCAAGTCGAGCGATGCGTAACTTTTCGGAGCTGTACCGAAGAATCGGAGTTTTCGTTGCCGGCAGCGGCTGAGCCGGCTTGCGGTAACATTGGCTGTGGCGCCGTTCATAAAGTCAATCCGAGCTGTTGCCATGTCGAGCTCGTTGGAGAATACCCTGACCCCTGAAGCGGCAATGGTGCGGATGTCTGAGTTGATGAGCGAGAGTACCAGGTCAATGTCGTGAATCATGAGATCAAGGACTACGGAGACATCGGTCACCCTACGGGAAAATCCACTGAGCCTTTCAGCCTGAATGTACATGGGCTGGCCAATATAAGATTCCACAGCCCGGAGTGCGGGGTTGAATCGTTCAATGTGCCCTACCTGTATGCGGACCTTATTTTCTTTTTCAAGGCGGATAAGCTCATCAGCCTCTTCAAGAGTGGCTGTTATTGGTTTTTCAATAAAGAGGTGCAACCCCTTCTGGAGGAGTTTTTTTGCAATGGCGTGGTGGGAGCTGGTGGTAGTGGCAATAACCGCGGCGTCGCATCTTTCAGTAAGGTCGTCGAGGGATGCGAGGCAGGGGACGCCGTATTTCGCGGCCATCTCTTCGGCGCGCGCGGTGTTGAGGTCAAACACGCCGGCGCATTCAACAGCTGTCTGTTCACTGGCGATTTCAGCAATCAGTTTTGTATGGAATTCGCCGAGTTTGCCGACGCCTATGATGCCGATTTTCATAATATGAAGTCTCCTGTGGATGCCGTGCAAAAGTTTTGTTCAGTTGCCTGCCGTTTCAGCGGCTGTTTCTGCCTCTGGCTCAAGCGCATCAATTTTGTATTTGAAAAGATCAAGGGCGATAATGAATCCAACAATGGTCAACGCTCCAGCCACAATGTAAGGGGCATGAAAATTCATGCCGTAAAGAATGCTGCCGCTGAAGGGGCCCATGATTCGGGCAAATGAGTTGACTGACTGTGAAATGCCGAGAATCTCACCCTGCTGCTGCTGATAGCTGTAAAGCGAAATGAGAGAGAGGTTGATGGGGGCAACAAGGCTGGTGCCGATTGCAAAAAAGAAGAGGATTGCGAGGCCTATGGTAAAGAGCGACTCTTTAGGGGCGAAGGGGACAAAAAAGACGCCGATGAAGGTGAAAAGGTGCCCCCAGAGAAAGAGCTTGTGTTCGCCGAGTTTTTTGACGAGGGTTCTGATCATTCCGCCCTGGACTATAACCGAGAAGAGGCCTACAAATGCGAAAAGGTAGCCGATCTGCTGGTCACTGGCGAGAAAATACTCTTTCCACAGCAGGATGGAGGCTACCTGCATATTGACGATGGCAAAGGTGAAGAGATAGTTCGCAATCATCAGCATGGCAAGAGGGCGGGAACTGAAGGCGAGCTTTACTCCTGCAATATATTCGTTTACCCTCAGGGCAATAAGAGCTGCTGGTGCCGGATGGTCTATCTTGCGTTCTGCTCCATTACGGCGGAACGAGAGTTTCTTCGCGTTTTTGTTGGACTCGGGCAACAGGAAAACAGCAAGAATAAAATCAAAGAAGATGAGACCGGCAGAAACATAGCCGACCATCGGGATGCCATAATTGTGCTTCAGCAGGCCGCCGATAAGAGGTCCAATAATGAATCCTATGCCGAAGGCAGCGCCGATCATTCCCATGGCTCCTGAGCGGCTTTTGCTGTCGGTAACATCGGTAATATAGGCCTGTGCAGCGGCAATGTTTGCGGAGCCGATGCCGGAGAGACCGCGGGAGAAAATCAGGAGAGCTATGGTGGTTGTTTGGGAGAAAACAAGATAGGATACGCCGGTAATGAAGATACTGAAGAGCATGACCGGGCGGCGGCCGATTCTGTCGCTCAGCTTTCCCCAGAGAGGGGAGAAGACGAACTGCATGATGGAGAAGATTGCCGCAATCAGACCAATCATGAAGGGATTGGCTCCAAGGTCCTTGGCATAAGTCGGCAGCAACGGGAGTACAATCCCGAACCCGATCAGATCCAGCATGACCGTCAGGAGGAGAATGAAGAGAGGCGATTTCTTCATGAAAGCAGGTTCGGTTTGTTCAGCTAAAGCCCCAAAGATACGAAAAAGCAGGTCGTTTCGGTAGTACGGATTCGTTATGGCTCTCTATGCGGGGTTGAGTCGGGATGCGCAAGCCGGTACAGCGCTTCCACGCCCTCAAGCACCCTTGGTCCGGGGCGCAGAAAGATGCTGTTGTCGAAGCGGTCATAAACGCGGCGTTTCCTGACTGCCGTTATGTGTTCCCAGCCAGGGCGTTTCATAACATCTTCAGCAACTGACGACTCTTTTGCCATGTACATACACGCTATGATTTCAGGGTTTTGTCGAATCACCCACTCCTGGGAGATTTCAAAATATTCCTTTTCAACCGCGTCGCCTATGTTTCTGGCTCCGGCGTACGAAATCAGAGCAGAGGTGTAGCTGCCTTTTCCGCCTGTCCAGAATGGATCGTCCCATATTTCCAGATAGACGGACGGTTTGTAGCTTACTTTGGCCGCGTTTATCCGGAATTCTTCCAGTCCTCTGGCAATGACAGAAGCAAGGCTGTCTGCTTGGCGTTCATGGCCTGTCAGTCTGCCGATTTTTCTGAGCGTCTCGGGAATTTCTTCGGGCGTTTTGCATGAGATTGTTTCCCGCCTGATGCCCAGCGTCTCAATTTTTCGCCCCATGTTTTCATCTGCAAGGTCAACATCAATAACAAGGTCGGGATTGATGGATGCCAGCATTTCGAGCGAGGGCCTGCCGAAAGCCCCTGTTACCGGAACTGCTGCAGCTTCTTTCGGCCAGTCGCACGCGCTGGTGCGGCCTTTCAGCTGGTCTCCTGCCCCGATGGCGTAAATCATTTCAGTGATGCTCGGCGCCTGGCTGACGATAGTTGGTTTGGCTGAATTGCCTTGCGCGGTCTCTTTTTTTTCTGAGCTGCATCCAGCGAGCAGGAGCAAAAAGAGAGAAAGCAGGAGAGTGTTATGACGGAACCCGTCGTGTTTCCTGTGCATGGTAATCGAATGGTTTGGGGATGGGCCAAAAAAGCAGTAACAAAGTAATGAACCCGATATTCAAACCCAAGAGCTGCGATGATGGATCATCATATCTCATTGTACTCCATAGCGCTTCTGTTTTCTGGCGGCCTCGCGCTTTTCCTCTATGGAATGAGGATGATGGCGAGCGGGATGAAAAAGGCCTCAGGCGACAGGGTGCGTCGTCTGGTTTCGGCTGTTACAGCAAACCCTCTGTCGGGGCTGTTTGCCGGAGCCTTTGCCACGCTTGTGGTGCAGAGCAGCAGCACCATTATTGCTACTCTTGTTGGGCTGGTGCAGTCGCGCTTAATGTCATTCAGCCAGTCGTTGGCTGTTATTTTGGGCGCTGAAATTGGCACAACGGCCATGGCTCAGATGATTGCCTTTCGTCTGCATGATTATGCCATTATTATTTTTACGCTCGGCTTCATTATTCACGCTTCAGCGAGAAACGAAGCTCTGCGCTTTACCGGTGAGGCCGTTTCCGGCTTCGGCTTGCTTTTTTTTGGTCTGAAGCTGATGTCGGAAGCAGTGGCTCCGCTTGAGGCGTACCAGCCTTTTCTCGCTCTGCTCCGTGTGCTCGACAATCCTGTGATAGGAGTGTTGACTGGCATAGTGCTTACAGGGATAATGCAGAGCAGCGGAGCCTTTATTGCCATAGTGATGACGCTCGGCGGGGAGGGGAGCCTTACTCTTGATGCGGCAATTCCGCTGCTGCTTGGCGCCAATATTGGAACCTGCATTACGGGCATCCTCGCTGGTTCAGGCATGGGACGGCCTGCACGGAGGGTGGCATATGCACAGATAGCTTTCAATTCTGTAGGGGTTCTTATTTTCATCTGGTTCATCCCCTGGTTTGCCGATGCGGTGCGGGTGTTTTCTCTCTCATCGGGCGAAGGCGCCGAGCAGTCTCTCGGGGTTGTTGTGCCCCGTCAGATTGCCAATGCACACTCCATCTACAATGTGTTTATGGCGTTCTTTCTGCTTCCATTTCTCCCGCTGATGGACCGGCTGCTATATCGCATCTATCCCGATGACCCTGAAGAAACCCGGCAGATACCAGCAGTATGGTATCTCCAGAAAGATGCGCTTGATTCTCCCGCACTTGCTCTTGGCTATGCCAGAGCTGAAATTTCCAGAACAGCGAAGATTGCCTCACGAATGGTATGCGCGGCACTCCATCCCTTTATTGAAAACGGGCCAGGAAGGGATGAGGTATACAAGAGCCTTACGGTTGTGGGGGGGATGGCAATGCGGGAAGAGAAGCTTGACTTTCTTGAAAAGCAGCTTTCCGAATATCTTATAAAGATAAGCCGGAGCGAACTGAACGAGGCGCAGGCAAAAGAGGTTTTTGCCCTTATGGATGCTGTCAAGGATCTTGAATCCATGGGGGATGTTATTGATGCACTCAGGGAGCGCCTTGTACGGATGAAAGTGAGTCTGAAGGCTGAGCTCAGCGAAGAGGGCAAACGGGAGCTACTTTCGCTCCATTCATTTGTGTGTAGTGAGGTCGACAAGCTTCCGACCCTGCTTGAGGAGATGGATGGCGGGAAAGCTGCCGAAATGCTGCAGGATGACAGGCTGTTCTGCGATTTGGTGCGAACGGTTCAAGGCTGCCATTTCAAAAGGATTCAGTTGCATCCTGAAGCAGAGTTGACCCATAACCTCCACATGGAGCTCGTCAATGTGCTACAGCAGGTTCACCATTATGCGAAAAGTATTTTTCGTACTCTCGCTGAAATGCAGCACAATAAATAAGTGACGCACGCCGATTGACAATTCAGTTTTCTTTCTTATAATCAAACTTGAACCTGTGGTGTCGGAATCGGAAACGAGACCGACTTAAAAGGGAACCCGGTGAAAATCCGGGACAGTACCCGCTGCTGTAATCCTGCGCCTCGCTTAACGGTGAGGTGAACAAGTTCTGGCAACAATGCCACTGTACCGAGCCATTCGGGACGGGAAGGCTGCCAGAACCCGGGAAAGTCAGAAGACCTGCCGCAATTATTTCATTCAACGCTTCGGGATAAAGCAATATACCACCATGATGAACAGCACTGTTCCGGTAAAGGGCGTGCGGGCATTCCGCACTGGTTTCAGGGAGTTTCGCTCCCGTATTTTTTTCTCCATCCTGTCCCGCATCTTTCCTTCACTGCGCAACTTCGCGTTGCCGGCCCCCCCGTCTTTGGAAATGTTTGCTACAGACAGAAAGCTCGTTTTCACCAATCCATTGATGGCCAGGACCATACTCCAGCACCGGCGCTCAGCTGTATGCTTTGCTGGCAGGGAGTGCGATAAGCCTGTGGACCGGCTGTGGGACCCTTTTGGACACGGTTTTCCCTCTTCCCTGAATGGAATTTTTGCCGCTTTTCTTGTCGGCCTTGCCGCAAGATTTTAAGGAGATTCCATTATGAAACAGCATTTTCGTGGTTATTCGCTTTCGGCGGGCGCATTGACAGCAGCTGCGCTTTTTTTTATACCTCACGAGGCTTATGCTATGCATATCATGGAGGGATTTCTCCCCCCCTTCTGGAGCATTTTCTGGCTCGTGCTGTGTATTCCTTTCCTGATTGCAGGCTTTCGTTCCCTCAATAAGATTGTTGAGCTGAACCCACGCATGAAACTGCTTCTTGCCATGGCAGGAGCATTTGCTTTTGTCCTCTCTTCGCTGAAGATCCCTTCCGTGACGGGAAGCTGCTCCCACCCTACAGGCGTTGGTCTCGGCACCGTCCTCTTTGGTCCTGCAGTTATGAGCGTGATGGGTGTTATCGTTCTCCTCTTTCAGGCGCTTCTTCTCGCTCATGGGGGCCTGACTACTCTTGGCGCAAACGCTTTTTCAATGGCGATTGCCGGCCCCTTCGTTGCCTATGGCGTGTACAAGGCAGCAGGTGCCATGAAGTCGCCGCAATGGCTTGCCGTGTTTCTTGCGGCCTCACTCGGCGACCTGCTGACCTATGTGGTTACCTCACTGCAGCTCGCTCTTGCTTTTCCATCGGTTGATGGAGGCGTGATGGCGTCGCTCGTGAAGTTCATGTCCATATTTGCAGTTACGCAGATACCGCTCGCAATCAGCGAAGGGATTCTGACCGTTATGGTTTTCAACGCAATAATGGCATACAGCAGCGAGTCATTTTCAGGTCTTAATATTTT
>JAVCDF010000010.1 GCA_030765725.1 Candidatus Chlorobium antarcticum
TGCTCCGAACCTCCTGTCGGTCACAGGCGCTGGTCATTGCGGCTTCTGGCCGATAAGGTGGTTGAACTGGAGTATGTCGATCAGATCTCGTATGAAACCGTCCGGCAGGCTTTAAAAAAAACATCTTTAAGCCCTGGAAAACGCAAGGATGGGTAATTCCGCCATCACAGAATGGTGATTTTGTTGCCCAGATGGAAACGGTGCTGGACATGTACAAGTATCCATTTGACCCTCGGCCCTATGTTGATGCATAGTGGTAGCGGAATTAGCATCCGAGTTAATTTGCTTTTTTATGCACTTTTATCAGTTTATTCTCCAACGCCTCGTCCAAAAAATCGAAGACTGTTTGACTCATTACACTGCGGTTCTCCGTAAGGCAGTGGTTGGAGGCGCCTTCGTTGGCAGGGGTCACAACAAGAGCCTTTTTGTCGTGTGGTACTCCATCCAGAAATATCTTTTGCTGGGCTTGTATGTTGACGTCGGCGTACTCACCCTCTCCCACCAGAGATAGGGCCGGACACTTGATCCGGGCAGGGTCGAAATCGAAGCCGCTATTGGCATCGACCAGTCCGGGGATGTTGTCCATGGCGACACCCCAGCGCCAGGCGATAACGCGGATAGTGTTCGTCTTGAAAGAGGACCACTGCTTCATTTTGTCCTCGGTCATGGTCGCCACGGGCATGGAGGCAAAAAGAGTGTGGGCATCGACAACAGCGCTGTTCATAACAATGGCTTTGATGCGATTGTCAAACTGAGCCGAACGGGGGACAAAGCCGCCACCACCACTGATACCGAACATGCTCAGACGATTCGGGTTGACCTCGGTCCTGGTCAGGGCATAGTCGACAACGGCCTTCATGGGAACTTCTACATCAGCCCGGAAAAACTTTCCCTCAAGGGGAAGAAGTCCCTGACCGGGAAGATCGACGGTGAGGAAGTTGTAGCCGCGTTCATAGGCCTGTCTGGCGATGTAAAAGACAAGATCCTCCGCGAAGGTTTCGCCGCCTCCGATCATGATCAATGTCTTGTGTTTTCGCGAGTCGCCGTAGGCTCTCCGGAAGTATCCGGGCAGAACTGACTTCTCGAAGAGGATTTCAAAGTACTCCAGCGGCGGATCAAGAAGCTGACCGGCCTTTTTCAAGAGGCTACGGCTTTTCAGGGCCGTCTCTTTGAAGTGCCGATCAGTGGGCAACATGGAGATCAGGGCAGCCCGATAGTAGTAGGAGGCTCGCATATACTGCCCTTGGGCACTCACATTGTGGCCTCTGGCAAGGCTTCTGTCTCCACGTGCCTCGACGCGCTTGGCCATCTCGATCCACTCTTTCTGCCAACTGACTGCATCTCCCTCAGTGATACGACCAGCGGTGAAGAAGGCCTCCCCTATCTCGCAGCCGGAGTTCATGGTAGCCCCGAGAATGAGAGCTAGGGAAAACTCCATTTCGTTGTCTTTGAAGTGCATTCGTGTGTGCGACTCGTGGGCATCCCAGCCCTCGTTCTTTTGAACCTCTCCCGCAGAAACGGTCCCCGCGAAAATCATACCAAAGACGACTACCACCAAGAACAATCGCAGTAAAATCATTTTATTCATAGACTTATCGAACCTTTTCCCTCTTCTCTGATCACACATATTTTTTGCCTCTTTTGCATAACGCCTCAATAACGGGCAGTAAAAAGCGAAGCTTTTTACTGCCCAGCCAACTTATTGGCGTTCGTTGATTGACTTGTTAGGAATTTTTATGCCCCCAGAAATCAAGTGCTTCCTCAAGCCAATTTATCATTTTTGCGTATATCGCTTTATGTCAATGAAGATGTCGATGGCTGGGATCGATATAAAAAACATAAGATTCAAGTTTATGACATGTGGAAGATGAAATTACTCCCACTTTAGCATGGCCACTGATTAATGCATAGTATTGCTGCAACTCCTGAAACGGCCGTTTTCTCTGACGGGCCATATTAAGCAGGCGACGCCTGACAGATGCCCCGACATTTTTAGACTGTGACAGGACCCTCTCCCTGAAGAGACCTGTGGCGCCTTACCGTATTGTAATCAGTAAACCAGTTCTTCAGTCCTCCCTTAGATGTTAACATATGGGTGTCTATAAAATCGTCTGTTCGGTATTTTGGACAACGGCAATCCAGTAATCGATTTGTTGGGAGATATTACATGTGTGCGCAACGCGCAGAATGTTGTATAATAATAGTTATGCAAAGCTGGCGTGACGGTGAGTATTCCTCTCTGGCAATCGCATAGTAAGCCCCCTCCATTCCCGATTCGACACAACAACAGCTATTTCCAGCTCCTGATCCTAAGAGGCTGTTTAGAACTTGACTTCCAACCAGGAACTCACTCTCCAGCTTGCCTGGATTCATTTTTATCCACAAGGTAAGTGGAGCAAAACGGGTCGCCTCCATTCTGTAAAGTCACCTGTTTATGAGATTTTGAGACAAAAGCTTTTTCTTATTGGCAATCATTGTCATAAATTGACAATAACCTTACTCATGATCATTAAGGAGAACACCATGCCAATGAATGTCAGTCTGACCCCACATCTCGAAAAGATGGTTCGGGGAAAAGTCAACTCCGGCCTCTATTCATCGGCGAGCGAGGTCGTCCGTGAAGCGTTACGGTTCATGGATGAACAGGATTCGATTCGGAAGGCCAGGCTAGATCTCTTGCAGCAGGAGATTCGTGCAGGAATGGAGAGCGGTACAGCTACGCTCTGGAATCCCGATGAGATAAAGAAGGCAGGACGAGAAAGAAGTAAGGCGTGAGCAGGTGAGTATCATGCCAACAATCAGGATTCGCCCTCTTGTTTTCGACGATCTTGCCGAAATATGGAGTTATATCGCAGAAGACAGCCCAAACCGAGCTGACACTTTTATCGACTCCATCGACAGGAAATTTCATGAGTTGTCACATTTACCCCATATCGGGCGGTCTCGCAACGAACTCCTGCCGGAACTGTGCAGTTTCCCGGTCGGTCGCTATATCATTTTTTATCTCGCCATCACGGACGGCATAGAGGTTGTCAGGGTACTGCACTCATCAAGAGACATCGATGAGCAAATCAATCCACAACAATAGATGGAATGGCGGCTGGATCGCCTTGGCCGCTCCCTGAAATACCTGATCGAGATTGTTGAAGAACTGAAAGGCAGGGGAGTGGGCGTCTGGAATTTTGCTTGAAACCGAATAATATTTTCTTTAGATTAAACCAATGGGAGTATCCTTCTCCACCCCCCCCCGTGCCTGTACAGTAACACAAGTAGCCCTCAGCATAACACACTCAGTTACCTTATTTTAGGTTGAATCGTAGATTTTCAGTCAATTTGTTTGATCAAAATCTTTAACGCAGCCAGAGGTGCTTCTTTGTTGTCTCTAAGTCAGCAATTGCTGTTCATTAGTTCCGAACACGACTTTTGAATAATCCCTCCCCCTCCCCTACATTTTTTTCGTTTTTCTTTTTCGCTTGTTCTTGCAGTCCCCCTGCAGTCCCTTTTTGGGCTCCTTTTCTGAGCCTTTTGTATTACGCCCCCCATTGATGTGTCGCCGGTTGTTCCGTGTCGTAAAGAAAAGATGAAATCTGAAACCACAGTTTGGCGAGGGTGAGTGTTCGGCTTCGGTATAACTAATAATAAATGGAGATCTATTATGAGATTTACCAGGCAGTTTGGGCTAATGGTTTGTTGGCTGCTCATGTCAGCCGGCACAGTGTGGGGTGCGGATGTGGCGAGGATTACCCAGATCGCGAGCAAGGTACATGTTGATTTCAATCAACTGGTCAAGGTCAAAAAGGTTCAGTTGCCGGTTGCGGTAAGCCAACAGAGGGCGTTTCTGCTGACTCAGCCCGAAGTTCGGGAAGTGCAGCAGCTGAAGGGCAACAATCTCATGGTGCGTTTCAAGGATGGCAACGAGCTGCTGATGTTCCTCGGAGAAAATAGCCTCGGTTCAGATATTCAGCCAACGCCGATACAGGCGCAAAAAAAGGTGTTGCAACAGGTAGAAAAGCTTACCCCTATAGCGAAGGTTAAGCGCCCGGTATTCAGGATGATTCCCTGCGCTCCAAATAGCCGAAAAGCCTTGATTTTCGATTGTTTGGAAGACGATGCCAATATGGTGTCACCGAAAATCTGGCAACAGGTAAAGTCTGACCTGCAGGCACTTGGGTACACCGTTACAACTCGGTTGAACAATTCCGCCAATTTGGCAAATGCTGCCCAGATTGACAATGGTGAATACGGTGTTGTGATGCTTCGCGGTCACGGAGGTGATTTGGGTGGTGATTTTGGCTTTCTTGTCAGGCCCTGGTACACCAGTTACCCGGCATCCAACAGTGGCTATACCGGGACCATTCGTGCCAGTGCCTACAACCATGCTGCCGGTGCTACTCAATTCGGCTATATCATTACCGGAACATTCAGTTCCACATATTGGGCCGACAAAACATTTCCTTCTACGATTTTCTTCCTGGAGAGTTGCCATGGTGCCGATCCGGGTGCTCTGCCCGGCATGCCTACCTGGACTACCAATCACGGCGCTTCGGTGTGGGTCGGTTGGAACGAATCTGTTTCCTTCAATTGCGGCGACAACGGTACAGATCTCTTTTTCCAGAAGATGAAGGAACAGAAAACAGTTGGCGATGCGGTTAATGCAGTATATGCCACTGGATGCCGTCCTCCCGAACTGGTTGTTTTCCCGACCAACAGGGGTGCATGCCAGCTATCAGTCTGGAAAGATGATGGCAATGAATCCTCGGTGACCAACTCGCGTGATTTTAAGCTGCTCAAGCTGGTATCGGGTATGGGAAGACTCTATGCAACCATTTCCTTTTACAGCGCGCCAGTGTTTGACGAGTTCTTTTTCTACGCGGATACTAATGGTAATACGGGCGCTGAAGTGCTGGTGAGATGTCATGCAAATAATGTTGAGGTATACAGGCAGACCCAGCCAGGGCTGTACAACAACAAGGTTTATACAGGAACTGCTGCCAAGAGCGGCAATAATTATTCTTTCAGTATTCCTTGGGATACGGCTTTTGGCAGTGCCACTACGGCTAATGTGTGGCTCTTTGATATGACCGGGAAGGATAGGCTTCCCAACAGTGATAATGTTACCCTGCTTAAGTAACCGACAGTCTATGATGTTTTGAAATTGACAAGAGCGGCGGAAGCGATCAGGTAGTTACTCCGCCGCTCTTTCTTTTAAACGGAGGTATGTAATGAAAAGACTGTTTCCGGTCTGGATCGGGTTATTTCTGCTTATTGCCGCAGGATGTGTCAATGAGGCTGGAGCAGGGGCTGAATACCGTTCGGATGAACAGATGACATCTGAAATTCTTGCAGAACAGGCGGAGAGAAAATATGCCGAATACCTTAAAACTAATGACGGAGATCGAGCTGCGGCAACGAAAAAAACCGCCGCTTATCTGCGGGGACTTCCAGGCATAAAGGAGGTGAGGGTTAGTGGCAGCGACAACCTCTTCGTTATCATGGGGGACGGCAACGAACTGTTACTCATGCTTGGCAAAGATCGACTCTAATTGCTTTAAATAATGGTAATTATCAACTATTAAAAAAAGGAGTGTTGCGCTATGGGACATTGTGCACAAGGAACTACAGGATGGACAAAGTTAAAAGAGTATCAGGCTCTATGGGATCCAAAGATTGATCTTGGTAAATTCTATTTCACGACATTTCAGGGTAAGCGTCAGGAAACGCCTTATATGAACGCTGAGAATTTTGCACGAGTGATTGATATTCTACGAAATGAAAGCCCTGTATATGGTAACGCCAGTACTGGATCGGTAACCACTCAAGGAGAGGGCGTCGGTGAAGAAGAGAGTTAGACTGAAATAAACTGAGCCTCTTTTCGTCTGCTGGCTGGTGTCTACTATGTTTCAGTGTGCCCGGAAGGGCACACTCATGGAGAGGCGATTGCTGGACTGCTATAACTGCAAACAAAACAGAGAAAGGGGGAAAAGATGGATAGCAAAAAACTCAGCTTTGTAGCTAAAGCTATTGTGGCGACCCGGAAAGGCGTGCTGGCGGCAGATGAAAGCACTCCCACGATCAGGAAGCGTTTCAATTCTGTCAAGGTTGAGTCCACCGAAGAAAACCGTCGGCGATACCGGGAAATCCTTTTTACGACGGAAGCAATTGAACGCCATATCGGCGGGATCATTCTTTTTGATGAAACAATGCGCCAGTCCACGCAAGATGGAACTCCTTTTCCGAAGCTCCTGTCCGAAAGGGGTATTGTAACGGGCATTAAGGTGGATAAAGGCACCAAGGCGCTAGCGCTGTATTCCGACGAAAAGATTACCGAAGGGCTCGACGGCCTGCGTGAACGATTGCTGGAGTACAAAGAGCTTGGTGCACAGTTCGCAAAGTGGCGGGCGGTTATCGAGATCAACGAGCGCGATATTCCCACCCTTTTCGGTATACGCGCGAACGCCCAAGTATTGGCGCGTTTCGCGGCGCTGTGTCAGGAGCAGGATATCGTTCCGATCGTTGAACCTGAAGTCCTCATGGACGGCGACCACGACATTGACCGCTGCGAGGCTGTGACATCGCAAGTGCTTGAAACGGTTTTTGCTGAACTCGATGCCCATCATGTACTGTTCGAAGGTATGCTGCTGAAGCCGAACATGGTGATTGCCGGCATGAAATGCGCCCGTCCTGCTGGCATAGAGCAGGTTGCCGAGGCAACGATGCGCTGCATGACCCGTTATGTGCCGGCGGCTGTACCGGGGATCGTATTTCTGTCGGGCGGGCAAAGTGCGGAAAAGGCTACGGCCCACCTGAACGCTATGAACGCGACAGGTCCGTATCCGTGGGAGGTTAGCTTCTCCTACGGACGAGCACTGCAGGCGCCAGTGCTTGACGCATGGAAGGGGCTGGAAAGCAATGCAGCCAACGCGCAACAGGCATTATCGAAGCGCTGCCGCCTGAATGGTCTGGCCCGCGACGGAGTGTATGCACAGGAGATGGAGCGGGAAGATTAAGAACAGAAACGGAACTGAAAACATTCTTCAGGCGGATGAAGGACAGCCAGGGCATAGACCCAGGGTGCCGGAGGAAGGCTTGCGGCAGGCCGGCAATCATTGAGAATTGAACATCACAAGACGCAACAAGTTCATAGATGTACCCACACATTCTGTAACGACAGAAAATAGAAGCGAACCGGAGAAAACAAACACTGCAGAACATGGAAAAACCATCCGGTCATGAAGAACTGAAAGCCCTCTGCCAGCCGACAGTAGCGGCAATGGTCGGTCGCTGGGCGGAAGGAAACCCCCTCAACCCGGACTCATCAAGAAGCCAAACCCTTCGGTTGATAATAGTTGCGTAGATACTCTGCCGGGGAAACATATCCCAAGAAAGAGTAACTTCGCGCTATATACATGTACAAGTTTCCATTTGACCCCGTTTTCTCATTAAAATCGGCGAAGAGCCTTAATAAGTAATAGGACAAAAGCTGGCCGACCCTTTGCTTTTTCTTGACGATCATATCACTTGACATCAAGGGTAATAACAGCCTGCATAACCGGAAGGCAATTATGATTCTCCCACGGACGCACATATGATGCGGTGAACATGCATTTCCCGGGCCGTAAAGTCTTTAGCTGCAACAACTCACCCCCCATCACTCCGGTAATAAGCCTATGATTTTCAGGCATCAAAGTCATGCGGGAGGCCAGTATTGCAATGTCGGTTGATGCTGGTGGCTCAATTACCCACACATAGCCGGTCGAAGCACTGTTTTGCGGCAAGATAACAACAGGGGTTTCTCCCGTTCTGACAGTCAGTTCAACAGCATATTGACGGATGCTAGAAAATTCATTTTGAGGGATTATATCGTCACAGGAAATCCCCCTACTACAGCCCATAAGCAACGGATAAACTGTCATCATGCACAGCAACAACATATTCCTTAAGCTATGCCCCCTGCCCAGCTCTTTTCCATTACTACCCATTGCTAAAACAAGCATCACGATTATTACCTTGTGTTGAGTTCATCAACGCCATTTCTCGCAAGTTTCTGGACATCAATCTCATTTGAGAAGCGATGCTGAATACCACTCACAAGGATAAATTGTTGTGGCCCCCACCCAGTAGACAAAAAGAGGCCGAGTTTAAGTTGCTAACAAGCTGATTATGCAGCGGAAAGGCGCTGCCCCTCTTCTTTACACAACTCTTGTTTTGGCTCGTTCTTCAGCCGATACTTGTCGACGATATGTGCCCCGCCACCCTGACCTGAACGATACACCTCGTCAGGAGTCTTGTAGCCCAGAGACTGATGCGGACGCTCACTGTTATAAAATAAAAAATACTCCTTCAGTCCCTGCTGTAATACTGACGGGGAACCGTATCCCTTCATATAGAGATCCTCATGCTTGACGCTTCGCCAGATCCGCTCGACAAAAACATTATCAAGGGCTCGACCCCTGCCGTCCATGCTGATGCGGAGGGTCGGGTACTTTTTGAGTGCTCCGATAAACACATCGCTGGTAAACTGGGCCCCTTGGTCGCTGTTGAAGATTTCCGGAACTCCGTAGTTCCGAAACGCTTCCTCAAGGCAGTCGACACAGAAGCGGCTATCCATAGAGTTTGAAAGCCGCCATGCCAGTACCTTGCGCGAGTACCAGTCAATGATTGCCACCAGGTACATGAAGCCCTGTGGGAGCCGGCAGTATGTAATATCCGTGGACCAGACTTGCTTGGGGCGGGTCACATGGATGCCCCGCAACAGATACGGATAGATCTTGTGCTGCGGATGCGGCTCGCTAGTGTTGGGGCCGGGGGCCATTCCGGCAAGTCCCAGCTTTCTCATCAGTCGCTGTACCCGTTTACGATTGATCTTGTATCCGAGTTCGTCAAGGTAGAGCTTGATCCTGCGGCTACCATAGAACGGATGCAGGGTGTATTCCCTGTCGATCAGGTCCAGAAGCTTCGCCTCCTCCTCGTCAAGACTCATGCTTGCGGGACGGATATAAAATGTTGTGCGGTTGACTCCTGTCAAGGCGCACTGCCTTGCGATTGGCAGGGGATCTTTTTCGCTGATCCATGCTCTCGGCATCTTCATAGGGAAAACCCGGACTTTTTTTTAGCCAATCCCATTCAACCTTTAAACGGCCAATTTCAGAATAGAGCTTTTCAGGATCAGCCACCGGTTGCACCGGCTTAGGGCCTCTCTTCATCTCGAAAAGGCTTGATGCCTGCTCTTGTAGCTCTTTCTTTCACTTACCGACCTGAACGGGGTGGACGCCGTATTCCTGACCGATCTCATTCAGGGTTTTCACTCCGTGAATGGCTTCAAGTGCCACCCTAGCCTTGAAGTCACTGCTGAATGTTTTGCGTTGCCTTTGACTCATATACCTGCTCCTCTTTTGAGCAAGTCTGAAAATCGGGGACCACTACACCCGGTCAACCAGATGCCGTTTGAGAATGCTCACTTTTTCGTGAGTTTGGTAATTATTACATTGTTTGCGCATGATGAATTCCTCCGTTTTTGTACTCTAACTCAAATGTTTGAATTCTCCAATTCACGCTGAACCAAAACATTATGATTCGCTACAGTAATTAATATTCTGGGGAGGACTGTAGAATGTGTTATTGCGATAGCGCATATTAGGCGTATATTTTCAAGTATTCCAAGTGGATGGCGTTTTCTCCAGTATTTTTATGCTCATTCCTTTCAGATGACGAAAATTCAAATGCGTTTAAAAAACAATCTAGAGGGTCTTGGCCAGACTCAGGTTCGCATCGGCATCGCATGGCTTGCCATACGCGCTTCAATGTCGATGTCGGTTTTGGCTATTACAAGTACGGCCTTGGCGACGCCAGTATCGCAGGGCGGCTGGGGATCGCCACGCTACCGAAAGACTTCCTGGCTGTCGGTGCCTCGGCAGTGATCTACGAGAAACGCCGTGACATGATCCTCAGCACTATCTTGCAGGTTCCGAATTCGGGGTTCCGGTTCAGGGCCTCAGGAGGCTATCTGTGGGGCGAGCAGACCTTCGATTTCCTATCGGGTGAAGCCGATATTGATCTTGACCAGTACAGTTGGCTGCTCTCGACAAGCTGGGTGCCGAGCGAAGAACAAAGAGGAAACTGGCTGCATTCGGTGGGGATGAGCGTGTGGGGCGCCCGAGCCAATCAGACATCGATTCTCGACCCAGTCTACTTCACTACTTAAACTGCCGCAGACTACTTCGTCTGGCGCGATCCGCGCATGTTGAGCGAAGGTAGGCTCTTCGGCCTTTCTGCCGATCTGCAGGCCGCGTTTGCCGACAACCTTGTTGGTAAAGGATCGTTCGGCTACGAAGAGCTGGAATTTCCTTTTTCCGACGATACGAAAGAAACCAATGAAACCTTCTACACCAACATCGGTATCAGCTGGGAACCTTTCCAATCGGTCACTGTCGGTGCCGACTGGAAAGGGGGCGCCAGTGAAAATTGCTACAGCATGACGCTGTCGAGCGGACACTGGATCCTCAATGGCTGGTACAGTGAAGGTCAGAACGGGATAGAGGACGATAAGGGAGTCATGCTGAGCTACAGTCTTGCAATACCCTACGGCGGCAAGAAAGCGCCGCTCGCGGAGAGGATGCGTCCCTCCAGGAGCGAGAACCCGGGGGAACTGCTCGCCGAAGTGCAATCCCGCCCATTGCAGCTACCCACCGAATTTCTTGCCAAAGTCGATCTTACTGCAGTGACAGAGGAAGCTAGCATCAGCAGGGACGGATTGACCGACGACATCACTGTTGACAAAGTAGGCGACATCTATCTCACAGTAGGGAACGGAGCGCCCACCATCGACAGCGTCACCCGTAACGGTATAACCTATACCTCCGGCGGGGTCATCGAACGCATAGGCACGCAGGTCGTCATTCGGACCCTCAAGCTTCCAGAAGGTATAGCAGACTGGAAAGTAGAGGTGACCGACGGCATCAGTACAGTCTACGCCGTCACCTTTGAAACCGAATAAAAAACTGTCGTCATGCATCGAAAACGCATCATATCGATTACCCCGAGGGCGACAGTCCTTGGCGCGCTCTTCACCTGCCTCTTGCTCATGATCTTCAGTCAGGCTGAAGCCGTCAGGGTCAAGAACATCGCCATAAATAAGCTTGAAACAGGAACTTCTATAGTTTCGTTCACTATCAATGGTCAGGAAGAGAGCACGATCGATGAAACGGGGGAGACCGTCACAGTCGTTATGCCGGATGGAACGGATGTGACATCATTGAGTCCGGCGGTTGAGGTCAGTCCAGGAGCGATCGTGAATCCAGAAAGCGGAGTCGCGCAGGACTTCACCAACCCTGTCACTTACATCATCACCTTCGGAAACGGCAACACGCAGCAAACCTACACGGCGAGCGTGCAGGTGCAGGACACCACGGTGCCGACGCTCGCATCGAGCACACCTGCAGACCAAGGCACCGGCGTTGAGCCTGCCGCAAATATCAAGCTAACTTTCAGCGAGCCGGTCGTTGCCGGAAGCGGCAGCATCGAGATCAGAAAAGCCGTCGATGAGAGCGTCGTCGAAAGCATCCCGGTAACAGACCAGCTTGTCGGCGGCGTCGGTACTGCGATAATTACTATCAACCCTGCCGCCGATCTCGAAGCCGCGACCGCCTACAAGCTTGTTTTGCCGCAAGGCGTTTTTCGGGATAACGCCGGCAACGCCTATGCAGGCAAAACGCTTACCTGGACGACGCAGGCAACGCTTGCCGTCGGACAAGAGTATCAAGGCGGTAAAATCGCTTACATCCTGCAGCCTGGCGATCCCGGTTATGTCGAGGGCGAAACGCACGGGCTGATCGCGGCAAAGCAGGACATTGCCTATAGCGACATCTATTCGGGCGCTCCTGATACTAGCGATCCGTCGATGCGGACGGAGGATAACAACGGGACCTATGAAGGTCGTTTCCGGTGGAGCACATCGGTAACTGGTGATGCATCTTCACCTCATTACGCGTATAAGCCTGTTCCCGGCACATCGATTGCCCTTGGTACTGGCGCAACGAATACAGCGGCGATTCTTGCGGTTTATCCTTCAGCAAGGTATAAATATACGGCAGCGGCGATGTGTGCGAACTATCAAAATAGCGGATATAGCGATTGGTACCTTCCTTCCAAAGATGAGTTAAATAAACTTTATTTAAATAAGAGCGCTGTTGGAGGGTTTACTGACTACTACTACTGGAGTTCGTCGGTGTATAATGTTGATAACGCGTGTTACCAGTTCTTCGTCGGTGGCTACCAGTTCGTCTGCTACAAGAGCTACCACCGGCGCGTTAGAGCGGTGCGGGCTTTTTAACCATTCAGTTATTTATCAAGTTCTTCAGGGGGGTGCAGGGGGCTTTCCCCCTTGCTAAACGGCGAGGCGTATGGCGTTGTATGATGAACTGCCGGTGTACCGAGATTTGTATAGCCTGATCCTGAAGATCTTCGAATACACGAAGAGCTTTCCCCGTGAGTATAAGTACACATTGGGGCAGGATCTGACGCGAGACAGTATGGTGCTGGTTTGGAGTATTTACCGCGCCAATAAGGTGAAGGAGAAACGGGAGTTCCTTGAATCGTTCCTCGATGATTTCGAGCTGCTGAAATTCGGATGGTTTAGCTAGGGTCTACTGAAAAATTCAAACCATCGCCCAGCGGCACTCAATCGCCGCTCGTGATGAGTCGTTCTTTGTTGCCGGAACTGCCGTCTGCAACGCCATCTGAAAAAGGATGCTTCAAGCGCTTGCGGAAATGGGTTAGCATCGAGGCATCGAAGGGCGCTTCATATTGGAACGATTCAAGGCCGATGAAGTACTGGAGATACGGGCCTTTCTTGATCTGCTTAACTGTCTCCATATCCGAAAGGCCAAGCTTTTCCTTGATGATCATCGCTCCCAGCGACATGCGTATCGCCAGTGTCGGGGTTCCTCTTTTCGAGGGAAAGTTCTTGGCATACATCTTTTCGGCAACATGCCACGGAATCACATCAGCCAGTTTACTCACCGGTTTCCCGGATCGAGTTTGCCGCCAAACGGCAGATGGAAATTCTCAAAGGTGAGCTGCTGAAACTTCGGCTGGTACATGAATCGGCGGTTTCGAGATGCAAGGTTTTTTGGGCTTTTCCTTGCACACAAAATACAAAAAATACCGCTCATTTCATTTCTATAAAATGCTTTAGCTTTTATTCAGTAGACCCTACATCAGACTTCCTGGGTCAACATCTATGCTTATTGTGGCGGCGGGGTTGCGGAACTGTGTGGTTATTTCGTGTTGGAGGTATGCTGCGAAAGGTTCCGTGAGGCGGGCTTGGGTGAGTTTTACCAGGAGGTGGTAGCGGTAGTTGCCTCGGATTTTGGCTATGCCTGCGGGTGCTGGGCCGAGCACTTCGCCTTTCCCTTCGCCGATTGCGGTTTGGAGCATCTGTCTGCAGGATTCGGCAGCTTTTTGTGCCGTTGTGTCATCGGGTGAGCTGCATTCAAATTTTACCAGCTTTGTATAGGGGGGATACCCGAGTTCTTTGCGTGAGGCCATTTCGAGCTTGAAGAATTCATCATAGCTGCCGGTGAGCAGGGCGTTGAAGACTTCGTTTTCGCGGTTGTAGACCTGCAGGTAGACTTCGCCGGGAGTTGAAGAACGGCCTGCGCGTCCGGATACCTGCGTGAGGAGTGAGTACATCCGTTCTGAAGCGCGGAAGTCGGGGAGGTTGAGGCCGATGTCGGCCATGAGTACGCCGACAAGGGTGACATTGGGGAAGTCGAGCCCTTTGGCGACCATTTGGGTGCCGAGAAGAATACGGGCCTTGCCTTCGCGGAACTCATCGAGGATGCGTCCGTGTGAGCCTTTTGTTGTGGTGGTGTCCACATCCATGCGGAGGATGCGCTCTTCAGGGAAGAGTGTCAGGAGTTCTTCTTCAATCCGCTCTGTGCCGCTGCCTTTGAAGAAGAGGTCAGGGGAGGAGCAGGAGGGGCAGAGTTTGGTGAATGGTTCTGTGTGGCCGCAGTAGTGGCAGCGGAGCTGGCGGTGGCCTGCATGGTAGACCATGGGAATGCCGCAGTGGGGGCATTCGGGAACATGTCCGCATGCGAAACAGAGAACACTTCCCGAGAAGCCACGCCGATTCTGGAGGAGAATGATCTGCTCGTTTTTATCCAGCCGCTTTGCCATTTCGTGGCGTAGCTTGTCTGAAATTGAGGGTGTGGCTTTGGGGCTGTCTTTCATGACAACCAGGCAGAGTTTCGGCATTGTGGCCCCGTCAATTCTCTCAGGGAGGGACAGGAGTGTGTATTTGCTCTGCAGCGCGTTGCTGTATGATTCGTAAGAAGGGGTGGCTGAGCCGAGGATGCATATGGCTCTTTCGGTTCTTGCCCTCATAACGGCAATGTCACGCCCGTTGTAGCGGGGGTTCCGGTCCTGCTTGTAGGCTCCGTCGTGCTCTTCGTCAACGATGATGGCTCCAAGGTTTTCAAGCGGGGCAAAAATGGTTGAACGGGCACCGAGCGCGATTTTGGTTCTTCCGCTTCTGAGGCTGTGCCAGGCATTATATTTTTCCTGTTTGCCCATGGCGCTGTGCATAATGGTTACGGCGTCACCGAAGTGCTGGCGGAAGCGGCCCGCGGTCTGCGGGGTGAGGGCAATTTCAGGGACAAGGACTATGGCTGTTTTGCCCCGGGCGAGCACTTCTTTAAGGAATTCTATATAGACAAGCGTTTTTCCGCTGCCGGTAACGCCGTGCAGAAGAAAGGTGTGGTAGGCGTCTTTCCGGAAGGCTTTGTTGAGGGTGCTGAGCACTGTTTTCTGCGCTGCAGTTGGCTTTTTTTCGCCTTCGTCGGGTGTTGCCATGCCCGTGTTGAAACGGTCGTGTACAGGGATCTCTATTTTTTCAAGGTAACCCGAGGCGGTAAGCGTGTTGAGTATGCGGCGCGAAGCGTTGGCGGCATCAAGAGAAGCTCCGCCGGGCCCAAATGCCGCTATGCGCCGGAAAGTCTCCAGCTGTTTCGGGGTGTTCTTGAGTCCTTCTTCGGGTTCATCGGGGAGGGAAGGGGCAATGCGCCATGCGGGTGCTGTTTTCTGGGAGGTAGAGGTGATTTTGCGGCTGATTTTCAGGTGGCCTCCCCGTTCAAGCTCGGCAAGGGTGCCGTAGAGCTGTTTTTTACCCAGTCGGCGCTGCAGCTGCTTTATCGTCAGTTGCCGTTCTGTATGGAGTAGCTGCATGATGCGGCGGCGGAGGGCGGTGTTCCTCGTGCTGCGTGGTTCTGCTTCAAGGGTGAAGTTGGCAGCTTCAATTATGTCGTCAACTGTGGTACGGACTGCAAGGGGAATGGTTGCTGTGATGCAGTCGATCCGTCGGGTGAGATAGTAGCCGGCCATCCAATCCGTGAGCTTGAGCATGGAGGGGCTGAGAACAGGGGCTCCTCCGTAGAGGACATCGGTCAACTCAACTGGGGGGTCGGACGGGGGAGCTTCAACATTGGTTTCAAGGATGTATGCTGTTGAAACGGATTGCCTGCCGCCAGTGGTGGAAACAAGAACCATGCTGCCCCGACGGGCTGAGGCTTCAGCCTCTTCGGGAACCTTTATGGTGAAGGGTTCTCCCCGGAACAGGCGTTCTGCTGTTATAAGGGCATACATGGGGGAGTTGGCATGGTTCAGGCACCAAGTGCCTTGAGAATCCGGTCCCGTATCTCTTCAACCTTTCCCGTTCCTTCTACGGTGGTGAATTGCGGGGAGTCGTTCGAGGCTTCTTTTGAACGAGAGGTATAGTACTCTATGAGCGGGGAGGTCTGTTCGTGGTAAATGGCAAGCCGTTTTTTTACTGTCTCTTCGGTGTCGTCAACCCTCTGGATCAGCGGTTCGCCGGTTTCATCGTCAATTCCGGGCTGCTGAGGGGGGGTGAAGGTAAGATGGTAGGTTCTGCCTGAGGCCGGATGCACCCGCCGTCCGCTCATTCTCTGTATGATGTCGCTGTCTTCAACCCGGATTTCAATGACATGATTGATGGTGATGCCTTCTCTGTCAAGAGCTTCCGCCTGGGCAATTGTACGGGGAAAGCCGTCAAACAGGCAGCCCTCTTTGCAGTCGTCAGCAGTGAGGCGCTCCTTGATGATTCCTAAAATTATGTCATCCGAAACAAGGTTGCCGGAATCCATGACCTCTTTCGCTTTGCGCCCGAGCGGGGTTTCTTCCTTTACTGCCGCCCGAAGCATGTCGCCTGTGGATATTTGCGGTATCGCAAGTTCTTTCGATATGAAATTTGACTGTGTGCCTTTCCCGGCACCGGGGGCTCCAAGAAGAATAATTCTCATCAAACTGCTTATAAGGATTTTTTCGTGGTGACGACGGTGACTTTTGGTTTTGAGCTATTAAGAGTGGCGGGTGCCGGTTCGGCGTTTTGTGTGGACGGTTTGAGGTCTATAACCTGTTTTGAAGGTGCTTTGCGGAACTCAATTGTAGTGGCTTTGGCGCTACCGGCTGGTTTTTTTGTGTGGCGGAGTTCGACCTGATTGAAAATCTGCTGAAAAGCTGCGGTCGGGCCTTCTGCATCCAATGTGCGCAGGAAATATTCGTCGTCTGTGATCGTGTTTTTTACGAATTCGGAGTCGGTGCTGTCAAGAATCATCCTGATCATTCGCCTGCTCTCTCCCATGTCTCCTTTCGACTCAATCTGTGTTTCGGCTTTGGCATTGACTGTTGTAATGCGTTCGCCTAAACGGTCCGTTTCCTCCAGGAGTCCGATAGTGATCTTTATTTTAATGCCGAAAAGGGCGAATGATGATACTTCGGCTTGAATGACGCTCATTCCACCAACAGCGGTTTTTTTGCTCCTGAGGTCCCATCCTACCCAGTGTTCAATTTTTGAGGTGATGTACTCGCTGATTTCATCGGAGCTTTTGGTGAACCGCCTTACTTTCAGTTCAGGGAATATGGGTGATTCAGAGGTATGTGTTGCATTGTCGGTAAGGCCGTAATAGGCTTTTGCCATCTCTTTGCGGAAGGGAAGTAATTCAAGCAGATCCATGGTTGGTGTGCAGGTTAGGATTTATGGCTGTGCTCCATGCCTTTTGCTGCCAATTGGCCACAAGCTGCATGAATGGATGTTCCGTAGCTTTTTCTGAGGGTGACCTGCAGCCCGGCTTCAAGGAGCCGGTCCCGGAATCTGTCTCTGGTTTCGCTTGAAACAGTTGTAAAATTAATATTAACGATACTATTATAATCAATCAAATTTATTTTGCAGAAAAACCCGGAAGCAAAACGGATGAGCTGACGGGCATCATCCATTGTGTCGTTCACCCCTTCAAGCAGCATATAGACAAGTGTTACCGGTTCTCCGGTTTTCTTTGCATAGTGTGCCAGAACGGGCTGAAGTTCGTTGAGAGGGTAGTTCCGTGCGGCCAAAGGCATAAGCGCTTCGCGTTTCTCCTGAAATGCAGAGTGCAGCGAAACTGCCAGCTTGGTTTTCATTCCGGAAGTTGCAAGTTTTGCGATTTCGGGGATGACACCTACTGTTGAAATTGTGATTTTCCGTTGTGAGATGGCCGAGTCATAGCCTCTTGTGCTGAGGGTTTCTACAGCGTCCAGTACATTCGGAGTGTTGAGAAGGGGTTCTCCCATCCCCATGAATACTATGTTTGTGACCTTCTGCTCCCGTCCTGACGCGGCGAGCATGTCGTTGAGGGCATTTACCTGACCTACCATCTCTCCGGGGGTGAGGTTGCGCCCGGCTCCGAGTGTGCCGGTGGCACAGAATTTGCACTGCAGCGCGCATCCGGTCTGGGTGGAGAGGCATGCCGTTATGCGGTTTGTGGCGGGAATGAGGACTGTTTCAGTCATGGCGCCGTCAGGGAGGCGAAGGAGGAGCTTTTCGGTTGGGCCAGGGCATGCGCCTTCTTGAGCTTCGTTGTGCTGTGCAACTTCCGGAGGGGTGAGGGTGAAGGTTTCCGCAAGCCGTTCGCGCAATGCCTTGCTGAGGGTCGTCATTTCTTCAAATGTGTGGACCCGGTGGCTGAAAAGCCATTGATGGATCTGTTTTGCCCGCCATGCAGGCTCTTTTATCTCCGCCATGCGCAGGGTGAGCTGCTGCAGCGTCAGGTCGGTAATGTTCTGAATCGGTCTGGTCATTGTTCTTGTTCTCTCTGGTATGTTAGCGGAACGGAATATAACGCTCTTATTCCTGGTTTTGCTTGTGTCAAACTAAAAAAGTACTTTAAGGCCAAAAGTTACAAACCAACAAGGACGAGATTGACCTCAGAATGAAAGAAGCTCCCCCTGCAGACTTTAACCACCAGCTGATCGACAAGCATATTCATGCACGCATTAGGTTTGCCGCTATTGCCTACCTGCAGGCTGTTGAAAAGGCCTCATTTGTTGAAATCAGGGACTGCATCAAGGCAACCGATGGAAACCTGAGTGTTCATATGCGTAAACTTGAAGCGGCGGGTTACATCAGCTGCGATAAGGGGTTTCAGTCGCGAAAACCCCATACAATTTATCAGGTGACGGCAAAAGGCCGGTCGGCATTTCTGGCTTACAGGGAGAATGTGGGATCGTTTCTTGACCCCGAGTATCGCCTCCAGTCGGCATAAGGCTGGAGAGGGATTTTAATGGTCCAAATATTTAATATGGCAGGAGATCGATGATACTACCCGAGAAAGGAAGAACCCTGAAGGCCAATGAGTGGACCGAGCTCATTGATGTTTTGCTGGAAGGGGAGAATATTGTTATTACCACGCATGAGAATTCCGATGGTGACGGCCTGGGATCCGAGGTGGCGCTGGCGCTGGTTCTGAAGGCGCTTGGAAAGGAGGTTTCCATCGTCAACCCGACACATGTTCCTCCCAACTACCGTTTTCTTACCGATTCCTACCCGATAACGCATTTCGACCCTTCAAGTGAAGAGGCCATAGCGGAGCTTACTCTTGCAGATGTTCTTGTGCTTCTGGATGCGAACCTTCACGACAGGATGGGACCTCTCTGGCCGCATGTGCAGTTTGCGCAGGAGCTCGGAGGTATGAAGGTGATTTGCGTCGACCATCATCTTGAGCCGGAAGATTTTGCTGACCTGATGGTCTGTGAGAATTATGCCTCTTCTGCTGGAGAACTCGTGTACGATCTTCTTACTGCTCTTGGTGAGCGGCTGGGCCATGAGCTTTTTACTCCCGCTGTTGCTGAGGGGCTTTATGTAGCAATTATGACGGATACCGGGTCGTTCCGATTTCCCAAAACTTCCCCGTATGTTTACCGTATGGCTGGCGATCTGGTTGAGAGGGGAGCAGATGCGGCAATGGTGTATGACCGGATATACAACTCACTCACTCCTCCGGCACTCAAGCTTTTAGGGCTCGCTCTAACTTCCATTTCCATTCTTGATGATGGCGACATTTCATGGCTTTTCATTTCACAGGAGATGCTTCGTCTGACGGGAGGCAAGCTGTTTGATACGGACCTGATTGTCAGTTATCTTCTCAGTGTTCCCTCTGTCAGGCTTGCAGTTCTGATGGTTGAAATGAAAGATGGCCGTACAAAGGCGAGTTTCCGGTCACGCGGAACCGTTTCGGTAAACCAGTTGGCTAAAAAGTACGGTGGCGGTGGCCATATGAACGCTGCCGGATGCCTCTTTCCTTTTTCTTCCGACAAGGCCCAAAAGGTTCTGCTTGAGGATGTGCGCCTTTTTCTTAAAAATCCCGAGTCGTTCAACAGTTGACTGTTCCATTATTCATTTATCCTGTTACTATGCCAATGAAAATCTCCGTTACTCTCAGTGATCTTCATGATATCAATGTTGATCTTCTTGCTCTTGCTTTCAGCAAAGCCGACTTGAAAAAAAAGGCTTCGAAAACGCTTGCTGCTGCAGGAATTTCCGCCAGTGTTCTTGATGACTTTAAGGCAGCTTCGGGTGAAGTGATACTTCTTTACCCTGCTGAAGGAAAGCTTCGTGCACAGCGCGTGGCGCTTGTTGGTACTGGTGAGGGGAAAACTGTTGATGATTTTCGGACAGCAGCTGTAGAGGTTGCCTCCAAAGCTGCGGCTCTTGAGCTTTCAAGCGTTACTTTTGATATTACAGGGGCTCTTCCGGGAGGAAAGAATGGCGTTGCTTCGCTTGCAGAGGCAGTTGTTGAGGGCGGGTATTTCGGCAGCTACCGTTTTGAGCGCCTCAAAAGTGGAATACTGGATAAAGAACCCAAAAAGGTTTCCGCAAAGAAGGGAGTATCTGCCTTTACACTACGCGTTGAACCTGCGCTTTTGGCAGATGCTGAAAAAGGGGCAGAGGCTGGACGGATAGTGGGCGAGGCCCAGTGCATGGCAAGGGATATGGTCAATCTGCCCGGCAATTATCTTCAGGCTGAGGATATTTCAAAGACTGCCGTTGCATCGGGCAAAAAATATGGATATGCAGTAACGGTACTGCGCAAAAAAGAGATTGAGGCCTTGAAAATGGGTGGTCTGCTTGCCGTCAACCAGGGCAGCACCCATCCCCCGACTTTCACGGTTCTGGACTATAAGCCCAAAGGCAAGGCGAAGGCTGTAGTGGCTCTTGTTGGTAAAGGGGTAACCTTTGATTCCGGGGGTATTTCCATTAAGCCCTCAGAAGGAATGGGCGAGATGAAGTCCGACATGGGCGGTGCGGCTGCCGTTATAGGCGCTGTTGAGTCTGCCGCGCGGCTTGCTCTTCCTATAAGGGTAATTGGTCTGGTTCCTGCCACCGACAACATGCCTGACGGTTCCGCACAGAGACCGGGCGATGTTATTACCACTTATTCGGGTATTACGGTTGAAGTTGGCAATACAGATGCGGAGGGGCGCCTTATTCTCGCCGATGCTCTCAGCTTTGCAAAAGAAAAGTATAGCCCCGATGTGCTTGTTGATGTAGCAACCCTGACGGGTGCCTGCATTGTGGCTTTGGGCTACAGGGTTGCGGGGCTTTTCAGCAACAGCGACAGCCTTGCAGCGGAAATTAGCGGGGCCGGAGAGGTTTCGGGAGAAAAGGTATGGCGTCTCCCCCTGTGGGACCTTTATGATGAGCAGATTAAGTCGGATGTTGCCGATGTGCATAATACGGGTGGTCGTGGGGCCGGTACAATCACTGCTGCAAAGTTCCTTCAGAAGTTTACCGATGGCCACGAAAAATGGGCCCATATTGACATTGCAGGACCATCCTTTTCTTCCAAAGGTTCCCTGAAAGTGACTGGCGGCACCGGTTTCGGCGTCCGTCTCCTTGTGGAGCTGATGAAGCAGTGGAAGTGAGCTGGAACAAAAGAGGGCTTGCGGCAATGGGCAGAGTGGCTTTAGAGGTTTTATTAACATAATACGGCAGTAATGAAGATTACCATATTTGGATCGGGCTATGTTGGGTTGGTAACCGGTGCCTGTTTTGCCGAAGTTGGCAATGAGGTGCTCTGTGTCGATATAGATCAGAACAAAATTAACCGTCTTAAAGAGGGAGATATCCCTATTTATGAGCCGGGACTTGAGGATATTGTTGTTGAAAATAGCCGTGAAGGCAGATTGCGCTTCACCTCGAACATTGAGGAGGGCGTGCAGTTTGGCCTCTACCAGTTTATAGCTGTTGGAACCCCTCCCGATGAGGATGGTTCCGCCGACCTTCGCCATGTGCTTGCCGTTGCCGAAAGCATAGGAACACATATGAATGAGTACCGGATAGTCATCAACAAGTCCACCGTACCTGTGGGGACAGCCGATCTTGTTCGTGAAAAAATCAACAGCGTCCTTGCCGGGCGCTCTGCTACCATTGACTTTGATGTTGTTTCCAACCCGGAGTTCCTTAAAGAGGGAGACGCCGTTGACGACTTCATGAAGCCAGAGCGCATTGTTGTGGGTGTTGACAACCCGAGAACCAAAGAGTTGCTCCGCTTTCTCTATTCGCCATTCAATCGCAGTCATGAACGGTTCCTTGCAATGGATGTCCGCTCAGCTGAGCTGACGAAATATGCGGCCAATGCCATGCTGGCCACGAAAATCAGCTTCATGAACGAGATTGCCAACATTTCAGAGCGGGTTGGCGCCGATGTGGAGGCTGTCAGGCGTGGAATCGGTTCCGATTCTCGGATCGGATTCTCTTTCATCTATCCCGGTGTCGGGTACGGCGGTTCCTGCTTTCCCAAAGATGTGCAGGCTCTTGAGCGCACTGCCCGGAAGTACGGCTATGATTCCCGCATTCTCCAGGCAGTAGAGGCTGTCAATCATGATCAGAAAAACAGCATTGTTGCTAAAATCAACGACCATTTCGGAGGTAGCCTCAAGGGTCGGACCTTCGCGATATGGGGACTTTCTTTCAAACCCAACACCGACGACATGCGTGAAGCACCCAGCAGGGTGGTTATTGAGGCGCTGTGGAAAGCTGGAGCCAGTGTGAGGGTATATGATCCTGTTGCCATGGATGAGGTTGAACGCATTTACGGCAAAAGGGAAGATCTTTACTATGCCGCTAACCCTGAAGACGCGGTGAAGGGTTCCGACGCACTTGTGGTGCTTACCGAGTGGATGGTGTTCCGCAGCCCCGACTTTGAAATGGTCAGGCGGGATTTGAAGAGCCCTGTCATTTTTGACGGTCGTAACATCTACAACCCTGAGTTCATGGAGCAGTCCGGTTTTACCTACTATTCCATCGGTCGCTTGCCCAGAGGTGTCTGAACATGGTTCAGGGGTCCGCACCCCTTTCCTATTTTCCATGCCACTGCAGCCTTTATGGCGGCAGTGGCATATTTTTTCGCCTTTCCTACGGCGTCTTCCATACTCGTCCCCGATGCAAGGCATGAGGCAATGGCGGATGAGAGCGTGCAGCCTGTGCCATGCGTATTGCGGGTGGCAATTTTTTCAGCGCTGAACCAGGTGATGCGCCCGTTGTGCAGAAGGCAGTCGCTGCATACGGCTCCGCTGCCGTGCCCTCCTTTTATGAGAACTGATGGGGCACCCATGTGATGCAGAGCCGCGGCCGCATCTTCTATCGCTTGATTTTCATCGCCAATGCGTGTAATTCCAAGCAGCATTGCGGCTTCGGGCAGGTTGGGGGTGATGAGGGTTGCCTGTGGCAGCAGCTCCCTTCTCATTACGGGCAGGGCGTCGTTATCCAGCAATGAGGAGCCTGACGATGAGCGGAGCACGGTGTCGAGCACAATGGGGACGGGACGGGGGAGTTCGCGGAGGAGAGAGGAGACTGCCTCTGCCATGGATGCGCTTCCGAGCATACCTATTTTTACCGCATCTATGGCAATGTCCCGATAAAGTGCCCTGCATTGAGCTTGAACGCATTCGCTGCTCATTGGGTATGATGCACTCACTTCGCATGTGTTTTGAGCTGTTACGGCGGTTATGACCGACAAAGCATAACAACCAAGGGCTGATGCGGTTTTTATGTCGGCCTGTATGCCAGCTCCGCCGCTGCCGTCGGAGCCGGCAATGGTGAGAATGGTGGGTGGGGTAGCGGTCATGACTGCATGCCCTCCCGCATTTCCTTGAGAATCGCTTCAGCCGCAAGGCGGGGGTTCGCTGCTCGGCTGATGGCGGAAATGACGGCAATTCCCGAGGCCCCGTTGGATATGACATTGCGCGCATTCTCCAGCTGTATGCCGCCAATGGCAATAAGAGGGATGGAGAGCAGCGAGGAGGTTATCTGAAGGGCCTGGGTACCTACAGGCGGCAATGGCTTGTCTTTTGAGCCGGTAGGGAAGATGTGTCCGAATCCAACATAGTCTGCGCCTTCTCGTTCAGCCTGAAGGGCCTCTTCAGCAGTTCCGGTGGACACACCGATGATTTTGTCGGGCCCGAGCAGTTTTCGTGCCTCCGGGGCTGGGATGTCGTCCTGACCGAGATGCACCCCGTCTGCCCCGACGGCAAGGGCAATATCAAGACGGTCATTGATAATAAACAGCGCATTGTGTTGCCGTGTCAGTGGCAGGATAGCTTCCGACCACCTGCAGAGATCCCTTCCGGATGCATTTTTGTTGCGGAGCTGAATCATTGTTGCTCCACCGGCGAGAGCTTTTTCGGCAATGTCGAGTGGGGGAAGCCCGTCATCGGTAATGACGCAGAGAATGGGGCGCGAAGGGAACTTCATGGTAGCAGTCGGTTAATGGTTTCAGCGGTCTTTCGGAAGTTTGCTTTGTCACTGAAGAGGCCAAGAGAGGCAACTCCCCAGGCACCGCATTCAATGCATTGTATGGCATTTTCAGGTGTTATTCCTCCAAGCGCAAACACGGGAATAGACACGGCTTTGCATACCTCCCTGAGCTTTTTCGGCCCCTGCAGTGGGCCATATCTCGGTTTTGAAAGCGAGGTAAAAACAGGACTGAAAAAGATGTAGTCCACACCTTCTTTCTCAGCCGAGAGCGCGCCTTCAAGAGAGTGGACACTTTTGCCGTACAGCATTGCCGGGGAAGCGTTTCTCAGGCGAAGGGCAGGGCAGGAGTGTTCGGGCAGGTGGACGCCGTCAAGCCCTGCGGCAAGGGCAATATCCATTCGTTCGCTGAGCATGAGCAGTGATCCAATTGGCAATGGTTCCTTTGCTGTTTGTCCTGCAAGGCAGAGGATCTGGCGCGCATCGAGGTGCTTTTCGCGGATAAGAATCATTGCAGGCCGGCTTGGCGGAAGCTCCCGCAGCTGCAGGGAAAGCTGCTGGTTGTTTCCGCCCGATTCCTTCCCGCTCGTTATCCAGCAAATGCGGGGAAGACGGGTGGTGGAGGCTTTTTTGGGGCTCATCTCTCTCAGGCTTTTTTGATTATTCTCGGACTATAAATAAATTATACCGTAATCACAACCTGCCCTTCCCCCCGTTATAACCCTGTTATACGGCTCTATGGCACACATTGAACAGAAGCTTGCCGACATCGGACTCTCGCTCCCTGCGCTACCTCCCCCTGCAGGCCAGTATGTAACGGCTGTTTCAGTTGGCAATATTATCTATACCTCTGGCCATCTTCCTTTTTCAGAAGGTCGCCTTATTGCCGAGGGTTCACGGGGAAGGGTCGGGGACGAAAGTCTTGAGGCGGCCGCCCTTGCGGCCCGTATTGCGCTGCTCAATGCGCTGGCCTCAATCCGTTCTGTTGCCGGTTCGCTTGATGCATTGGAACGCATTGTGAAACTGACTCTGTATGTTGCCAGTGAGCCCTCCTTCAACGACCAGCATCTGGTTGCAGATGGAGCATCTTCTCTTCTCAATGAACTGTTCGGTGAGAAGGGAGTCCATGTTCGCAGCGCCGTTGGTGTTGCCGAACTGCCTCTGGGTGCCAGCCTGGAGCTTGAGCTTATCGTCCAGTACGACCCCTTTTACAAGCTCGTTTAACGACTGAATAAACAACCCTACTCAGGCGGATAAAACTACGATTTAAATGGCATACATTATGCTGTTTAAATCGTTTTATGCGTTTACGCTATTACTGAAAATCCCCAAATGTAATACAGTGAACGCGATAATAAGAGCGCTTCATATTTATTTAATTCTTACTGTTCTTAGGTGATGCAACAACTGCATTATGAAGAAAAGTTTGTCTTTTCTTTGCGTTCATCAGCTTAGTTTCTTGGTTCGTTTATATGGTAATAATTATTTTATATAAAATTGACTTTCTTGTTTTAATACAACCACTTAAACTTGTTAGTATAAAGTTATTTTTATTTGGTTATAAGATTTCTAAACTTGTTTATAGTATTGTGTTAATGTTGCTCTTTTGGTGGTTATCATGTTTTGTTTCTTATTTGTATTAGCTTGGTTCATTTGTTTTATTGTACTTTTTGTTTTTGGTTTTGGTTTTGATTATTTCTTCTCTTATTTGGATGCATTCTGCTTATTCTTTTCTCTTCTTTGGTTGATCTCGTGTTGGTTATGGTCTCGTTTTTTCTTGTTTGGTAGATCTGTTTCTCTGGGCGAGACTGTGCTCTTTCTTGTCGGTTACGGGCTCTCTGGAATGTTTTTTTGTCTTTTTCGTCGGTGATGGGTAAACTGCCCTTTGTTACTAATGCTCCTGGTGTCTCTCTTTTCTTTTTAATTATGCCTGTCCCATGTCTCGAATTGTTACTGTTCTCATGATGCTCGCTGTTCTGGGTTTTGGGGTCTTTCTTGGTTCCAGGCTGGGAGGAGTTGGTTCTCCTGCATACAGGGAAGACGGTAAGCTTGTGGAGGCTTACGACCTTATCAAGGCTTTTTATGTAGACAATGTTGCCGGAGACAGCCTGGCTGGTGCCGGAATAAAAGGGATGGCTGAATATCTTGATCCGCACAGCGTTTATCTTGCTCCTGAAAAGGCTGCTTATTCACAGGCTGAATTCGATGGCAATTTTGACGGCATTGGCATTGAGTTTGATGTGATCAACGATACCCTGCTTGTAGTCACGCCCCTTTCAGGAGGGCCAAGCGCGGCTGTGGGTATTGTTCCCGGCGACAGGATTGTTGCCATTGATTCCAGCTCCTGCGTGGGCATTACCCATCAGGATGTGCTCCGCAAGCTTAGGGGGAAACGGGGGACAACGGTGAGGCTGAAGGTCTATCGCCCGTTGTCGGAAAAGAATCTTGATTTTGTTATTACCAGAGGAAAAATTTCAACGAAAAGCGTTGATGCTGCTTTTATGATTGATGGCCGAACTGGGTATATCCGTCTTAGTCGGTTCATGGCAACAACTGCCCGGGAGTTTCGTGAGGCTCTGGCGAGTTTGAAAAGTAAAGGGGTGAAGCGTCTGATTGTTGATGTTAGGGGAAACCCGGGCGGGTTTCTTGAGCAGGCGGTGCAGGTTGCTGACGAGTTTCTTGCAGATGGAGAGCTGATTGTGTACACCAAAGGACGCAATGCAGCTGAGGATGTCCGCTACGAGGCCCGTTCGGGGGATGGGTATGAGAAGGGAGAGCTTGTTGTTGTTGTTGACCGTGGAAGCGCTTCGGCTTCCGAAATTCTTGCCGGAGCCCTGCAGGACAATAACAGGGCGCTGATTGTGGGTGAGCTTACTTTTGGAAAAGGCCTTGTGCAACGACAGATGGAGTTCAAGGATGGTTCCGCTCTGCGCCTGACGGTTTCCCGATACTATACGCCTTCCGGTCGTCAGATACAGCGGCATTACAGTAAGGGTGAGGATGGCAGGGATAGGTATTTTCATGAAACTCCAGGTAATATCCAGCCCGGGAAACTCTTTGCGGACCCGGCGAGGTTGCTTTATCAGAAGAACAGTGAGTTTTCAGTCTACCGTACCACTTCAATCAGGGGCATCACCGCATCTTCTGATTCTTCGGGGAGCACTGAAGGATCCGCCATGCAGGGGTTACGGTTGGCGGGCGGTATTATTCCGGATTTCTGGGTTGCAGGACGCCCATATACGGACTTTTATCAGGAACTCTTCCGTACCGGAGTGCTGGAGGATGCTGCTCTGAAGATACTTGACGATCCAAGAAGTTCGGCTCAGGGATACAGGCATTCGCTGTCTTCGTTCGTTGCAAACTATCAGGAAGACGCGCGCCTCAGCAAGATAATCGCCGGGCTGTGTCCCGATAAAAAAATTGTCTTTGATGGTGCGGCATTCAAGAGGGACAGGCGTTATATTGCCATTGTCGTGAAGTCGCGTATTGCCCATCAGCTTTTCGGCTCAGAGGGGCAGGTACGATCATATGTTTCAACATCGGACCCGGTTGTAAAGCTCGCCGCTGAACTTCCGGGAGGATTTTAGGATATGGTCCCCAGAGGGCCAATAAAAAATTGCACCTATGTCACTTCTTGAAAAAATTAACAATGCGTCATGTACGCTCCGCCTGCAGAACGACTGGCTGAAAATATTCACCTGTCCGGTTCCAAGCTCGGATTTTCTCTCTTTTGTTGGGGTAGCAGAGTTTGATGCATCAAGGGATGCCGTTCTTGCTCTTCTTTATGATATTGAAGTTGCCACTGAATGGGTATGGAAAACACGGGAAATGCGGATACTTGAAGAGCTTTCCGACGATAGAGGGCGCGTTGTCTATCAGCTTGTTACTGCTCCATGGCCTGTCTCCGACCGTGAAATCATCAGTCGTTCCAATGGCGATATGGACCCCCAGACCGGCGAGGCTTTTATTACCATAGAGTGCCTTCCTGATTTTCTTCCTCCCAACACCAACGCGGTACGGGTGCCACAGCTTGAGGGTGCATGGAATATTATGCCGCTTGGAGAGGACCGTTGTCGTGTTGTGTTCCGCCTGCATCTTGAGCCCGGAGGGGAGATTCCCTCATGGCTTGCTAACATAGCAGTTATTGACACCCCATACCATACCCTCAATAACATGCGGGAAATGGTGAAGCGTGAGAAGTACCGGACTCCTGTTGAGGCTCCGTTCAAACAATCTTCCAAAGATATTGTCCGTAATTACGAAGAGTTCATTACCGGTTGAGTCTTTTTTTGGTTGTTACAATCATCAACTATCAGGGTATGGAAGCACACTCAATCCTTCAGGCTGACTGGGAGTTTCGTGTTGAGCACAAGGGCATAAAAATTTATTCCTCCAGAATAGAGGGCTCCGATGTGCTTGGGTTTAAAGGTGAAGTCACCATTCCCACAACCTTTCGTAAGTTGATAGCGCTTTTTCATGATACCGCCGGTTACTTGCGCTGGGTTCATCACCTGCTGGAAATGGAGGTTCTGGAGAAAAACGAGGGCTTTGAATATGTTGTTCGCCAGCTTATTGATGCCCCGTGGCCAGTTACAAAGCGGGAGATGATCATCAGGACGGCTCTTGAGCCGTTTGGCGACAACGGGGTTGCTGTTACCATGCAGGGTGTTCCCGATGCTTTGCCTGAGGGCTCTTCAGCGGTGAGGGTTCGGGATATCAGCGGGATATGGGCTTTTACCCCCGATGGGCTCGATACGGTTCGCCTGACCTTTGTGATGCATGTAGACCCGGGTAAGGATGTTCCTTCCGGGTTGAGCAACCAGGCGATGTTTGAAGTCCCCTTCTATACTTTGAAGAACCTGCGACAGCTCGTCACAGACGCGAGTTACAACCCTCTGTATCCCGATGAGGCTGATCTGCATCTCTCCATAGTTTAAGTTCAGTTTCAGTTAGAGAGTTTCAGCACATGCTTTCATGAGCCTGTCGGGCTTTACCGGTACGGCCCCGACTTCCTGACACACGGTTCCGGCGGCAATGTTGGCTATGGATGCATTTGTAACGGTATCCAGCCCTGTTGCAGCTCCGAGGGCGAGTGTTCCTATTACCGTATCGCCAGCCCCTGAAACATCGGCAACTTCCAGTGAGCTGATCGGAATATGGGTGAAGGAGCCATCATAGACGGTTATTCCTTTTTCACTTCTTGTAACAATCAGTGCTTCGGCTTCAATCTTTTCCTGAAGGCGGAGGCAGGCATCTTCCACATCACGGTCACTGTTTTTTATTGCAATGCCAAGCGAGCTGGCCATTTCAGAGAGGTTGGGCTTGAAAATGGCGCATCCCCTGTAGGCAAAAAAGTTTTTCATTTTCGGGTCTACAAGCACCGGTACTCCGTGCAGGGCAGCTGTGCTGATAATGGCGGTAATCAGCTCTTCCCTCAGCAGCCCTTTATTGTAGTCTTCAAGCACAATTGCGTCAATGGTGCCGATTATCTCCATCAGTGCGTCAAGAACCTGCTGCATGGTACTGTCATCAATATCATCCCTTTTTTCAAAATCCACCCTTGTGATATGGTGATTCTGGGAGAGTATCCGTGTTTTGCATGTTGTGGGCCTTGAGGAATCGGAGATGAGACTATGGGAGGAGAGGCCATGTGTTTTGAACAGTTCAAGCATCGTGGCGCGGTTGGCGTCGTTCCCTGTAATGCCGAAAAGAAGTGTTTCAGCACCGAGCGAAAGGGTGTTAAGCGCAACATTTGCTGCTCCGCCGAGTCGATGGTCTTCATGGCTTACATCAACTACAGGAACGGGATACTCCGGGGAAATGCGCGAAACATGGCCAAAAATATACTTGTCGAGCATGATGTCGCCAATGACAGCAACCCGCTTTCCCTTGAAGGCGGAGATTATCTCCTCAATCCGTTTTTTGTCCATATGTCGCTAAGGTCGTAGAGTGTACTTATTGAATCAGTTGAGAGAAGATAAAGAATGTTGCCCTCTATTGATTTTATTTTGTGCGATTTTTTGTTATAATTAAAGCTAAGCATTTTTACGCTTTATCAGAAGAAACGGGATCCTGATGTTTGAGAGTTTAAGCGATAAACTGGAAGGCGCCTTCAAGAAACTTGCGGGTCAGGCCACCATTAACGAAATCAATATTGGTATCGCCATGCGCGATATCAAACGGGCTCTTCTCGGCGCAGATGTCAACTACAAAGTTGTCAAGAAGCTTGTTGAGGATATCCGTGAAAAAGCACTCGGCGAAGGGGTTATCAAGAGCGTTTCGCCGGCACAGATGATTGTTAAAATAGTCAGTGATGAACTGACAGGGTTGATGGGTGGTGAGCATATGCCTCTCAATCTTTCATCCTCACGCATGCCGGCAGTGGTTATGGTTGCCGGTCTTCAGGGTTCGGGAAAGACTACTTTTGCTGCAAAGCTGGCAAAGCGACTGAAAAAAAGCGGAAAGAACCCTCTTCTGGTTGCGGCCGATGTGTATCGTCCCGCAGCTGTAGACCAGCTTAAAACTCTCGGTGCTGAAGTGTCGGTCCCTGTGTTCTCCGTTGAGGAGAAGGACGCCTTGAAGGCAGCTGTGCAGGGTCTTGAGGCGGCAAAGGCCGGAGCGCATGATGTGCTGATTGTTGACACGGCCGGGCGGCTTCAGGTTGATGAGGCGATGATGGCTGAGGCAGAAGCGCTCAAGAATCTGCTGAAGCCCGATGAGCTTCTTTTTGTTGTTGACTCCATGATGGGGCAGGAAGCTGTCAATACGGCCAAGGCATTCAACGACCGCCTTGATTTTGACGGCGTTGTGTTGACCAAGCTTGATGGCGACGCACGGGGCGGAGCGGCACTTTCCATCCGCCATGTGGTTGAGAAGCCAATCAAGTTCATGAGTGTGGGAGAGAAGGTTGATGATCTCGACCTGTTCTACCCTGACCGTATGGCCCAGAGAATTCTGGGTATGGGCGACATTGTCAGCTTTGTTGAGAAAGCGCAGGAGAATCTGGATTTGGAGTCAACCCTCCAGATGCAGAAAAAACTCATGAAGAATGAGTTTGATTTGAATGACTTTTTTGACCAGCTTCAGCAGCTCAAGAAAATGGGTTCAATGCAGAGCCTGATAGAGATGGTGCCCGGGCTGAACAAGATGGTTCCCAAGCAGGATTTGGAGAATCTTGATTTCAAGCCTATTGAGGCTATTATCAGCTCCATGACCAAAGAGGAGAAATCTCGTCCTGAAATTATAAATGGCAGTCGCCGTCAGCGCATAGCGAGCGGAAGCGGCACAAGGGTTCAGGATGTCAACATGCTCCTGAAACAGTTCGGAGAGATGAAAAAAATGATGCGCTCTGTGTCGAAACTCTCAAGCACCGGCCGAAAGATTACTTCGCAGAACCTCGCACTTGACAAATTTTTAAAACGGTAGGCCTTTATTACTTTAGAATTGTACTCTAATAATTTAAATCACACGAAGCCTTGGTAAAGATTAGACTGAGAAGAGCGGGAAGAAAAAAACTCCCTGTGTACCAGATAGTGGCCGCCGACTCACGGGCCCCAAGAGATGGTAAATTCCTTGAAGTTGTTGGCCATTATCAGCCAACAGCAAAACCCCATTCCGTAACCATTGACAGGGAGCGGGTGGCATATTGGATGCAGACCGGTGCCCAGCCAACGGCAACCGTCCGCAGCCTTATCCGTATGACTGGCCTTCTTTATGAACTCCGTCTCAAGAACCTTGGTCGCAGTGAGGCTGAGATTACAGAAGAGATGGAAAAATGGCAGGAGAAGCAGGCCGAAAGGCGTCAGAAAAGGCTTGTTGTCAAGTCGCGCCGTCGCCAGCTGAAAAAAGAAGCAGAGGCTGCCCCTGCTGTTGCTGTTGAAGCTGCACCCGAGGCTGCTGTTGAGGCTGCACCCGAGGCTGCTGTTGAAGCTGCACCTGAGGCTGTTGTTGAGGCTGCACCTGAGGCTGCTGTTGAAGCTGCGCCCGAGGCTGTTGTTGAGGCTGCACCTGAGGCTGTTGTTGAAGCTGCACCTGAGGCTGTTGTTGAAGCTGCACCTGAGGCTGCTGTTGAAGCTGCACCTGAGGCCGCTGCTGATGCTGCAGAGGAAGTAAAGGGCGAGGACGCAGGGGCTTGAGCTCTGCATCCTCTGCTTGATGGTTTCGAACATGAAGGATCTATGGCTGACCGGCACCGTTCTCAAGCCCAGAGGGCTTAAGGGCGAACTGAAGGTTCTGCCCGTAACCGATTTCCCTGATCGATTTCTGTCGCGGACTGAGTATTTTGCAGGACGGCAGCCTGAAACTGCCGTGCCTGTTGCAGTAACAGGCGCAAAGCTTGCAGGAGGGTTTGCCTGGTTGTTCTTTGAAGGAATAAGATGCAGGGAAAAGGCGCAGGATATGGCCGGAATGCATCTTTATATTGAGGAAAAAGAGTGTGCCCCCCGTCAGGAAAACAGGGCATGGCTCCATGAGCTTGAAGGAATGAAGGTGTTCGGTTGTGATGGAGTGGAGGTTGGTGTTGTTAACGCCATACTTCCTATGCCAGCACATGAGGTTTATGAAGTACGAACCGGCAGCGGCACTGTTCTCATTCCCGCCATTGATGAATTCATCGCTGAGATAAGCCTTGAAGGCGGGTATATGGTTATTCCTCGTTTTGATGAGTTTCTCTGAAGAATTTGGCGACTATGGATTCGATTCGTATCGATGTTATTTCCGTTATTCCGGGGTTCTTTGATTCTGCTCTTGAAAACGGCTTGCTTGCAATTGCACGGAAAAAGGGACAATTAGAGGTTCATGTGCATAATTTGCATGATGACGGACTTGGCAATTACCGCTCTGTTGACGATACCCCTTTTGGTGGGGGAGCTGGTATGGTGCTGCGGCCGGAACCTGTGTTTGCCTGCATAGAGCGACTTCAGGCTGAAAGACGGTATGACGCGGTTATTTTCCCTACGCCCGATGCCGTTAAGTTCGACCAGAAGGCGGCAAACAGCCTGTCGCGGATGAAGAACCTGATTATTCTCTGCGGTCATTACAAGGCGCTTGATGAACGGGTTCGCCAAACGCTTGTTACGATGGAGTTTTCAGTTGGTGATGTTGTGGTTTCGGGAGGCGAGATTCCCGCGCTATTTCTTATGGATGCTGTTGTGCGCCTTATACCCGGCGTACTTGGCGACAGTGAATCGGCTCTGACAGATTCTTTCCAAAGCGATATGCTGGACTGTGCGTGGTATACCCGGCCGCCTGAGTTTAGAGGAATGAAGGTGCCTGATGTTCTGCTCTCCGGTCATCATGCCAATATAGAACAGTGGAGAGAAAGCAGCCAGAGGGAGAGAACCAGGGAGAAACGGCCTGACCTTTCGGGTGAAGAAAGAAATGAAATTTTTAAATAGATTTTTGCATTACAAAAAATAAACAGTTGTCGAAATGGATCAGTTAATTCAGTTAGTTGAAGCAACCCAGGCTGGAATTGAAACCCCTGATATTCATCCTGGTGATTCCGTAAGGATTCAGCTGCGTGTTATTGAGGGTGAAAAAGAGCGTCTTCAGGCTTTTGACGGCGTGGTCATCAGTGATCGCGGCGCTGGGACCAATAAAACCATCACTGTGCGTAAAATATCACACGGTGTAGGTGTTGAAAGGATCATCCCGATCAATTCGCCCAATGTTGAGAGCGTTACCATTCTCAAGCATGGCAAGGCCCGTCGTTCCAAGCTCTTCTATCTCCGCAAGCGGACTGGAAAGGCTGCACTGAAAGTAAAAGAGCGCAAGGTGGCCGAAAAGGCTTCCTGAAGCACCGCTGCATCCGGACACTGCGTTTGAGGGTGTCCGGATGCGGCAATCTTTGCCAGCCATGATTGCCATAGATTACCCTTCTTCGGTCTCGATTGAGGCTTTTCATAAAAAAATCTTCACTTCCTGGTCTGAGTGCCGGCGCAGCTTTCCATGGCGCGAAACTGTTGACCGTTATTCGGTTATGGTGAGCGAATGCATGCTCCAGCAGACACAGGCTGAGCGGGTTGTGCCTAAATACAGCGAATGGCTTGAGCGCTTTCCCTTACCTGAGGCCTTGGCAGAGGCCCCTCTCAGGGAGGTTCTTTCACTTTGGAGTGGCCTTGGCTATAACTCCCGTGCCCAACGGCTTCAGCTTGCAGCCCAGCAGGTCATGAAACGGTTCAATGGCCAGGTTCCCTCAACTCCCGCACTTCTCAAAACTCTACCCGGCATAGGGGAGTATTCCTGTCGTTCAATTCCCGCATTTGCCGACAACCTTGATGTGGCAGCTGTAGATACCAATATACGGCGCATACTCATCAACGAATTTTCCCTTCCCGAAACACTTCCGCCTGCCATGCTGCAGACCGTTGCCGATGTCGTTCTTCCGGTTGGACGAAGCCGCGACTGGCACAATGCACTTATGGATTATGGTTCATGCGTGGTGACCGGGAGATCCTCGGGAATCCGGCCTCTCTCGCGCCAGTCTGCATTCAAGGGCTCCAGACGATGGTATCGGGCCCGTATTGTCCGGGAACTTCTCAACACCTCGTTTATGACGGTTGCAGAGCTTAAAGACAGGTATGGTGAGTGTCGGTGGGGGCTGGATGAAATTATTCTTGATCTTGTGGCTGAGGGGCTTGTGGAGTCAACTGTGAGCGTTCATGAATCCATTGACGACAGGATTCTGAAAATCAGGGAAGGGTAGCTGTACTCTGAACTGTCTATTCGGTATTGTAGACCATGTTCAGTTCATTGTAAAGGGCGTCTATTTCTTTATCATACTGTTCAATAATTGTCTTGCGTTTAATCTTGAGAGTTGGCGTCATCAGCCCGTTTTCCAGGGTAAACGGCTCGGCAACCAGCAGAAACTTGCGGACTTTTTCATGTGTTGCAAGTTGTCGTGAAATGCTACGCAGCAGTTTTTCGTAGATTTTGGCGACCTCTTTGTTTTCCATAAGATCCTTGTCTGTGGCAGGTTTTATCCCTTCTGCTGTGGCAAATTCACGAAGTTTTTCAAAGTCGGGAATGATAAGGGCGATGAGAAATGGCTTTTTTTCACCGATAACCATTACCTGCTCCACATAGGGGCTTTCGGCAATCAACTGCTCAATGGGCAGTGGGGCAATGTTTTTCCCTCCGCTGGTAACAATGATGTGTTTCTTTCGATCGGTGATGGAAAGACAGCCGTCACTGTCGAGCTGGCCGATGTCGCCGGTATGGAACCATCCGTCTTTGATGACCTCGGCAGTTGCTCCACTGTCTTTCCAGTACCCCTTCATGATATTAGGGCCCCTAAAGAGAATCTCGCCATCATCGGCTATCCTGATTTCAACATTCTTCACCGTTTGCCCTACGGTTCCAAATTTGACTTTTTCGGGTCTGTTGACATTGGTTATGGGGGAGGTTTCTGTCAGGCCGTATCCTTCCAGAATAGTTATGCCCAAGGCGCTGAAGAACTCGCCGGTCTCTTTTGGAAGAGCTGCACCGCCAGAAACGAAATAACGGAGCCGGCCGCCGAATTTCTTCAGGATTTTATCGTAGACAAGTTTTTTGGCTAGCGCGTGAGTTGTTTTAAGAGGGAACGGCACAGAACCAGTCAGCGCCATCTGGCGGTTGTACTGTTCTCCTGTAGAGAGTGCGAATTTGAAAATCTGCTGTTTGATTTGACTTTCCGAAGCAATCTGTTTCTGCATGTTGGCGCGGATACGGTCAAAGAGCCTGGGAACGGTAAAGATTATAGTAGGCCGGGCTTCGGCAATGTTCAGCGAAACCGCTTCTATGCTCTCAGCAAGGTAAATGGATGCTCCGCATGCAAAGAGCAGGTAGTAACCGCCGGTTCGCTCATATGCGTGGGAAAGAGGCAGGAAAGAGAGGCTGCAGTCTGTTTCGTCAAGAGTGATGAGGTCTGAGCAGGATTTTACATTTTCACAGATGTTCCTGTGTGTCAGCATCACCCCTTTGGGAAGTCCTGTCGTTCCGGAAGTGTAAATAATGGTTGCTGTGTCGTTGGGATCCACTGTGGTTCCTTCAAGCAACCGTGGGTTCGCCCGAAGAATTTTTTTGCCCTTAAGCTTGCAGTTGTTAAGGTCGCACACATCGTCAATCTTCTCTTCAAGGCGGTTTAAAATAATAATCTGCATCAAATCAGGCAGGTTCTGCCAGATTGAAAGAATCTTTCCGAGCTGCAGCATGTTAGACACAACAATGGCCTTGGCTCCGCTGTTCTGGAGTAAGTACTCAATCTGGTTGGGCGGCAGGGAAGGGTAGAGCGGCACATCAATAGCGCCAAGCGAGAGTATCGACATATCGGCAAGGTACCAGCCCGGACGGTTTTCACTGAGTATTGCTACCCGGTCCCCCTTTTCAATCCCGTTTTCTTTCAGATATGCCGTGAAGTTTGTTACATCCTCATGAAAATCGTCGTAGGTGATTGGTTCATAGATGCCGTTGAGTTTGTGGACGAACGGGAACTTCTTTTCCTTGCCGTGGTAATGGCTGAAAACAGAGGAAAACAGTTCCGGGAGGGTCTGAAAGTCAGGATTGATAAGTCCCATAGGAACGGAGTTGAGTGAGTCCGGACTGTCTTGATGACCGGGGGGATTTTAACGGATATGTATACAAATATGTAACATTATGGAATCTGAATTCAAAGCATCGTCCTGTAAATAGTTATCACCCAGAGGGAGGTGATTTCCGTTAACGAAATTTATCCCTTGCCGAAAAGTCTCCTTGCTCTTATTTTGTGCATCAACAGGCATTTGTCGGGGCTTATCCTGCAAGCTCCAGAGAACAGTATAGTCGGAGGTTTTTGTTTATGCAGAAAAAGGGTAATTCGGTTACACGATGGACTGGGTATGCAGGGCTTGCTGCAGGTATTCTCCTGACCCTTTTTCTTTTTCAGTCAATTGACCTTGAGCGATCCCTTTACAGAATTTCCACAATCGGGTTCTCCTCACTCTTTATCATGCTGCCGTTTTTCGGCCTTCATTTTTTTGAAACCATTGCCTGGACGCTTGTGTTTCCGCCAGGTACAGGGCCGATTTCATTCGCCCGGCTGTTTAAAATTCAGGTAATTTCTGAAACCGTTTCAATGACTCTTCCTGCTGGCATGGCCCTTGGAGAGCCACTCCGGCCATTTCTCTGCAACCGCATGATGGGCATTCCCTATCCTGTTTCTGTTGCTGCCGTCACTGTGCGCAAGCTCCTTCTGAGCGCAATGCAGGGGGTCTATACAATTATTGGAACCGTTGCGGGTTTCATGATGCTGCAGAGGGTATCTCCCGCATTAACAGGATTTCACGGCCTTGGATTCTTTATGCTTGCAACCGGTATTGCAGTCGGTTTGATTTTTCTCTATTTCCTCCTGACTGCACTGAAAGGCAATTCCGCGCAGTCAATTCACAGTCTTTTGATGATGGTGCCCGGAAAAAAGGTAAAGGAATGGCTTATTCAACGGGAGTCCGGCTTTTCCGATACCGATGAACATCTCCGCAGTTTTCATGGCGGCTCTCCCGCATCCCTGTGGCAAGCAACATTCTGGTATCTTGTGGGCTGGGCCATGCTGGCTGTGGAGAGTTACATCATTCTTCGCCTTCTTGGAGCCGACATATCGTTCCCCACGGTCCTTGCCATTGATACTACTCTCGTCATGCTTCGGGCCCTCTTTTTCTTCATTCCCTCTGGCCTTGGAATACAGGATCTCGGCTATATGGCCTTTTTTCAGGCCGTAGGAATGCCCGATGCTGTAGCGCTTGGCGGGGCATTCATACTTATAAGAAGGTTCAAGGAGGTGCTGTGGTATTCTGCAGGGTACGGCGTCATGTTCATGTCGGGGGTTCACTTGCATGATCCCGAACATGCTGAACAGGTGGGTTCATGAAAAAAAAGATTCTGTTTGTCTGCGGTTCCATGAACCAGACCACTCAGATGCACCAGATTTCAGACTTTCTCGGTGAGTACGACCTCTGGTTTACCCCTTTTTTCAGTGACGGGGTTCTCGGTGCTACTGCCCGAAGCGGTTTGCTTGAGTTTACTATTATGGGCAAAGGGCGAACAGGGAAGGCTCTGGAGTATCTCAACACTCATGAACTGAGGGTTGACAACGGAGGATGCAGGCACCCGTATGACCTTGTTGTTACCTGTACCGACCTGATTATTCCCCGTATCCTGAAAGGCTCACCAAGAGTGCTTGTGCAGGAGGGGATGACTGAGCCTGAGACTCTGTTGTTTCAATTGACGAAGAATTTCCGCTGGATACCGCGCTGGCTTGCAGGTACGGCATCCACGGGGCTTTCACGCGCATATGATAAATTCTGTGTGGCCAGCGAGGGGTATCGCGACCTCTTTATCCGCAAGGGTGTTGACCCAGAGAAACTGGTGGTGACAAGCATCCCAAATTTCGATGACTGTTCCGCATATTGTGACAATGATTTTCCGCACAGGGACTTTGTTCTGGTCTGTACCTCAGACAACAGGGAGACATTTATTTACGAAAATCGCAAGAAGAATATTCTGGCATGGCGGGAAATGGCGGGGGAGAGCCAGTTGATATTCAAACTTCATCCGAATGAAGTGGCTGCACGCGCCACAGAAGAGATTGAACGATATGCTCCCGGGAGTCTTGTGTATTTGGATGGGGTAGCGGAAGAGATGATTGCAAATTCTAGGATGATGATTGCTCAGTTTTCTTCTACTGTTCTGGTGGCTTCGGCTCTCGGCAAAGAGGTTCGCTGTGGACTTCCTGATGAGGAGCTTCGGAAGCTGACGCCTGTTCAGAACCGTTCAGCCGCGAAAAATATTGCCAATGTGTGCAGGGAGGTCCTTAATGGCTGAGTTGCATCAAACCATTGCGGTTATTCCTGCTCGTGGGGGCTCTGTGGGCCTTAAACACAAGAATATTTATCCCGTAGCTGGAAAGCCGCTTCTTGCCTGGACCATTCTGCAGGCACGGGCGTCATCCCTTATAGACAGAGTCCTGGTTTCAACAGACAATACCGAAATAGCAGCTGTCGCTGTAGCCTATGGTGCAGAGGTCGTTCGGCGCCCCACGGAGATTTCAGGAAGCAGTGCCAGCTCTGAATCGGCAATTCTCCATTCTCTTGATGTGCTTACTGCACAAGGGGACGAGCCTCCCGCGAGGATTGTGTTTCTGCAGGCAACCTCGCCTCTGCGGAAACCCGGCGATATTGATTGTGCCCTTAGGCAGTTTGAGCTTGAAGGTGCCGATTCGCTTATTTCAGTAACAAAGGCTGATGACCTGACTCTCTGGGAACAGCGGATGGGGGAGTGGAACAGTGTGAATTTTGACTGGCGGAACCGCGGGATGCGGCAGGAGCGGGCGGAGCAGTATATTGAAAACGGATCGATCTATATTTTCAGGCCATCTCTACTTCAGGAATGCGGCAACAGGATAGGCGGAAAGCTGATCACCTACAGAATGGAGTTCTGGCAGACCTGGGAAATTGACACTCTTGAAGAGATTGAGCTGATTGAGTTTTTTATGCATAAAAAAAATCTGACAGCTCCGGACCGGGAACTGTAACCTAACACACTGCCACCAATGAATTTCTTTCTCACAACAGATCTCGTCATCGGAGTCAATGAAGCCTTGAGCCTTACAAAGCATCTTGGAGAACTGAAGTCCCAGAGGCCCGGGATCATTTATGATGCAGTTCTTGAAGAAAATCTCTATTTCAGGGATGTTAAGGCAGCCCTCAGTGCCAAGTGCCCCGATGCCTTTTTTTATTGTAATGAATTCAAGGGAGAACCAACTTACAGCCACCTTGAAAACACAGCGGAACATTTCAGGGGGAGCGGCGTCGACTGCATAGTTGCCATTGGCGGCGGAAGTACCATGGATCTGGGCAAAGGTGTTGCCCTGCTCATGACCAACAATGTTCCAGCGCTTTCATTGAAAGGGTTCCCTTCGGATGTGCATGACCCCCTTCCTCTTCTTACAGTTCCCTCTCTTCCGGGAAGTGGTGCTGAGGTGAGTTACAATGCGGTATTCATTGATGAGGATGCAGGCCGAAAACTTGGCATCAACAGCCGGAAGAATTTTCCTAAAAAGGCGATTGTCGATCCCGTGCTCTCCATGAGTGCACCTCTTGAGGCGGTTGTTTCCTCAGCCATGGACAGTCTTGTTCACTGTGTTGACAGCTTCGGGTCGGTGAAGCACACCCCGCTGTCAAGAATTTTTTCAGTTGAGGGGTTCCGCCGCTCGTTCTATGCCCTTCAGCAGAACCAGCTTGACCGGGCAGAGTCGCGCATTGATCTCTGCATTGGCAGTGTGTGCGGTACCGTTGCCCTTATGAACTCCGGCGATGGACCCACCAACGGTTTCGCTTACTATCTGGGTGTTCGCCACAAGGTTCCACACGGAATGGCTGGAGCCATTTTCCTTAAAGAGGTAATGCGCTATAACCTCAGCCATGGTTATGACCGATATGCATCACTTAATGCAGCACCTCTTCAAGGGACGCTTCGGGAGGGGGCTGAAGAGCTTCTTTCAGAAATGGACGATCTTTACCGTCAGCTTTCAATTCCTAACCTCGTACCTTACGGTTATGGCAGCGGCAATGCCGCCGAATTTGCCCGCGAGGCTTCCGGTGCGCTGCAGGGATCATTCGGAGGAAATCCCGTCCCGTTTGACGGAGAGTCGGCTGAATATGTTGTTACCAGATTAATACAGTAACCACTTCACACAACCCATTACTATTATGGCAGGCGCAGAATTGATTGGAAAAGAGGAGCTCTCTGAAATTATGGAGCTTTTCAGTCACGAAAAGGTCAACCTCTACCGTTATGGCGGGGGGAACTACAAGACCCGTGAATTTGAGAAGAAATTTGCAGAGTGGATGGGCGTCAGCTACGCCCATGCGGTTTCCTCAGGGACCGCTGCCATACACTGTGCTCTTGCAGGGGCTGGTGTGGGGCCCGGAGACGAAGTTATCACTACCGCATGGACCTTCATTGCCCCCATTGAAGCAATCAGCGCTCTGGGAGCTGTTCCCGTACCGGTTGAAATAGATGAAACCTATCATCTTGACCCTCTGGCGGTAGAACGGGCAATTACAGAGAAAACAAAAGCAGTTGTTGTGGTTCCCATGTGGGCTGCTCCCAAAATGAAAGAACTTCAGGATATCTGCACCCGGAGGGGCCTCATTCTCATTGAGGATGCCGCACAGGCTCTTGGCGCCTCATACGGGGGCAGAAAGCTCGGAACAATCGGCAGTGTTGGTTCCTTCTCGTTTGATGCCGGAAAGACGCTACATACCGGTGAGGGCGGAATAATTGTGACCAACGATCGGGAGATCTACCTTCGAGCTGCTGAATTCTCCGACCATGGCCATATGCATCTTGACGACCTTCCGCGAGGAAAAGATCCCCGCCGGGCAAAAGGGCTTAACCTCCGTATGAGTGAAGTGACTGCTGCCATAGGCCTTGCGCAGCTTGCAAAAATTGATACCATCCTCTCAACTGCCAAAGAGAATAAAAAGAGAATTAAGGACGCCATCTGCAATGTGGCGAACATTACTCTCCGCCCTTTTGCCGATGAAGTGGGCTCGCAGGGCGACACTCTGATTTTCAGTGTAAGCGACCGCGCCGCTGCGCTGGAGTTTGAGGTGCATCTCGGCCGAAGCGGGTTTGGCACTAAAATTCTTCCTGAAGCGCTTGACTGGCATTATGCAGGGGTATGGGGCCATCTTCTTGATGGGTATGATCGCTATCGAAACAGTGATCTTGAGGCGCTCTGGCCCAAAACGGGAGAGCTTCTCCGTCGGAGCATCTGTCTGAACATCCCTGTTCTTATGGACGACGCAACAGTTGAAAAACTGACTGAAGCCATTCTCTCGGCAGCTGAAGCAATGGGGTAGAAGACAAAGATCAGAAAGAACGAAAACGAAAAAAGCCTGTTCCATGATGGACAGGCTTTTTCTGTTCTGGAGGTGAAGAGCGGATTTACAGTGTAAGGAATAGTAGCTGTGCGTCTACAACTGGGCCATCAAACGGAACGCAGCCGGAGCTGTTGAAACCACCTACCTGAAAGTAGTCGAGGAAGAGCAGGACGAAAACCAGAACAAAATCAAAACCTTCCGCATCTGGACGCAAGACCGGGTCGAGGTCTACCGATCCAGCAGCGAATCGGGCGAAGTCGAAACCATCATCGATCAACCGAACCCCCTCGGCATAGTGCCGGCAGTCTGCCATTACAGCCGCAGCAAGCTGCACCGCGGCATTGGAACCTCAGAAATAGAAGATGTAGCCCGCATCCAGCAAAGCATCTACAACGATGTAAGCGAGCTGGGGCAAACAATCCGCAACACCAACCACTCAACACTGGTGAAGAACCCCGAAGATGACGCCACAGGAGGCGCAGGCGGGGTTGTCATCATGGCCGAAAGCACAGAAGCAGGGAAACGCCCCTACCTCATGCAGCCGATGCTGTTTCAGAGGGAAGGGCTGTTCAAGACGATTGACAAAAAAAAGGGATGATCAACCGCATGACCCACCTCGCACCAGTGCGAAGCATGCGGACCCAGCCAGTAAGTGGTGAAGCTATGAAGACTGAGTTTGAGCTGCTTAATGCGCTTCTCAGTGAAATGGCCTCAGGGCTGCAACTCACCGAGATAAAGCTCATTGAAATCTTCTGCGCCTGGTTAGGCAAAGAAGACGAGGCAAAAAGCCTCATTGTCAAATATCCAGAGAAGTTCGAACTGCGCGACCGCGAGCAGGATCTGACGCTGCTCAAAGAAGCCGGCACCCTCACAGTCAACAGCCCCACCTTCCAAAAAGAGCTGCAGAAGCTGATCGCCAGCATCGCCCTGGAGGACGATGCTCAGCTGGAGGAGATCAATGGGGAGATTGATGGAAATGGGTCGGAATAAATCTCCCTCGTAATGGAAAAATCTTGTAATCTTTGCTATTTTTAAAATTCTTGGCAACAGGCGATTGGAATTAGCGTGGCTTCTCTCAGACAGCTGAACTCTTCAGGAGTTACTTGGGCATAATGATGTGAGCACCACGATGATTTATACTCATGTTTTAAACAAGGGCGGTCATGGAGTAAAAAGCCCTGTTGACCTGTTTGTTGCCGGTTTAGACTGATCTGTATAAGTCCGCACAGCTCAATGATTGTTAATATTTGTAAGTCGTTTATAAATAATTGATTGGGTTGTTTTTGGTGGTGATTTCGACATTGTCTTATACAGAAAGGAGCTTTCTGCCTTTTCTGGATTAGGCAGATCAGTCTAAACATTGTTATGTAACTAAATGAGGAATATATATGATTCCAAAGTATGAAGAAATAATGCTACCGCTCCTCAAATCTCTATCAGATGAGAAGGAACATAGTCTTAGTGAAACTCATGACGCCTTGGCAAAAGAATTCAAATTGACAGACGATGAATTAAGGGAGTTATTGCCAAGTGGACAACAACCGATTTTCAGAAACAGGTTGGGCTGGGCAAGAACTTACCTAAAAAAGGCCGGCCTGTTAACGTCCCCCAAAAGAGCCTATTTCAAAATAAGCGACACAGGACTTGCACTCTTAAATGAAAATCCAACTGAAATCACATCAAAATTTTTGACCAGATATGATGATTTTTGGGAATTCCAATCAATAAAAAAGACCAAAGCAGACAAAAATATTGATCCAAAAATCCAGCTTGATGATGCTACTGACCAAACTCCAGAAGAATCTCTCGAATACGCCTATCAAAAACTCCATTCCGCATTATCAAAAGAATTGCTTAGCATCGTAAAAACCTGCACTCCGAGTTTCTTTGAGAAACTTGTAATCGATTTACTTATCACCATGGGATACGGTGGGTCGAGAAAGGAAGCAGGCAAAGCAATGGGCAAATCAGGAGATGGAGGAATCGACGGTATAATTAACGAGGACAAACTTGGACTTGATGTCATTTATCTTCAGGCAAAACGGTGGGATAACCCTGTTCCAGTTAAGGAAATTCGTGATTTCACAGGAGCACTCGCATCTAAAAAAGCTAAAAAAGGTATCTTCATTACGACGTCATCTTTCCCAAAAAGTGTTTACGAATTTGTCGGGCAAGTGGAATACAAAATAATCCTCATTGATGGGGAACGATTAACCAACTTAATGATAGAGCATAGTGTTGGTCTTTCGACCGTAAGCACCTATCATGTAACAACAATAGATTCGGATTATTTTGAAGGAAATTGAATACTTACATAACAATACTATTTCAGCCGACGCAAAAAACCGCGCGGCTGATTAGCGACGGTCGG
>JAVCDF010000011.1 GCA_030765725.1 Candidatus Chlorobium antarcticum
AAAGAAAAAAACTATTGGCAGAGCAGCAGAAACTTCGTAAAATGTACTGGTTCGCAAATCAAACAACCGGAGACGGGCAGTAGTGAATTGAAACCCCGTTTTGCGACATCATCCAAAAATCACGCCGCTTTGAAGTGAAGAGTTTTGTAAAATCAAAAGAAGGGCTCGAAAACTCTTTTATGATCTCCGTAACCAAAGCCCTGTGGTACTTGAGATTGCTTGCTGAGCCGATAATCGTATCAAGATCAAAATTAGATTTGGAGAACTTCTTTAATTCTTCAACATGTTTGGGGCTAAAATCAAGCATGTTAAACTCAAAGAATGGACGCTCGTCCATCTTGTTCTCTTTTTCAAGATCACTGTAAAACAAGTACCGTAGGCCATCCGTCAAAACTCCGAATCGAGCTTCTTCTGTTACAGAAAAATACCTATAGAGTTGGCCTACATGATTATTTTCAAGATCAGAATCGATTGGCTTACACTCAATAAGCATAACAATCTTGTCTTCGCTTTTGAGGGCGTAGTCAACCTTCTCGCCTTTTTTCATACGTACATCTGCGGTAAGCTCTGGGATTACTTCAGATGGGTTGAATACATCATATCCCAAAGCCTGAATAAATGGCAAAACAAACGCAGTCTTGGCAGCTTCTTCCGTATGAACTGAGGCTCTTTGCCGCTCAATTCTGGTGGCAAGTTCTTTGAGTCTGTCAATAAGATCCATCTAGATCCTCCCTAATTTTTAATTCTACTTAAAAAACATTAAAAATCCTGTATAAAATACTCCTTCTGCTCCTTTGGAGCAAGAGAATAACAGGAAAAAGTAAGAGTGAGGGTGAGGGTGGAACAACCATCGTTCCATCACCACTCAAAGACGGTCGGCTTTATATGGCTTTTAGCCCATCCAGATAATCAGCCCATGACTGCATCATCTTTGTTCTTTCAGCAAGATGCTGTGTGCGATTGTAAGCGCCTCCAAGCCGGTCAGGCACGGCATGTGCCAACTGAGCCTCGATAGCGTCAGGGGAGAACTCTAACTGCTCGTGCAGCAAGGTTCTGGCGGTTGCGCGGAACCCGTGGCCGCTCACTTGCTCAGAGCTCCATCCCATCGTGCGCAGTGCCATGTTGACGGTATCGTCCATCTGCGGTCAGCTGCATCAATATGAGCCCATTGCATTTTCCGCAGTTCTCCGGGGCGAACGAATAGCATTGGGGCTAGCTGCAGCGCACAACGGACGACCAATCCGGGGTAAATGTCCGACGCACGCAGGAGTCGGCCAAGCTCTTGCGTGTCGAGTATTGCCGACATGTGGCGTTTCGCTGGGCTCTTCAGTACCCGACCAAGCCAAGCTGCAGGGTTGCCAGTTACGCCGTCCACACCCGAAACCAGTGCGAAAAGAAAAATCTGGCCGATGATGGAACGAACTCGATGCGCGGTTTCCAGATAGCCTTCTGCTTCGATCACACGCAGCGCGTCCATTATATCCTTGGTGGTGGACCTCAGCAATCGGCTTGGATCCGAGCAGGGCAATAACATAGCGCTCCATACGCGAACGGATCATGCGAGCATGACCCTCCGCCCAGTCAGAGGAGGCAACAGTAATCCATTCCCGCGCGACGCTTTCAATTGTGGGCACATTGGTGCGTTGAGAAGACGCCTTCTTTTGAGCTTTGCGGTTTTCTGAAGGGTCAACTCCGTCAGCAAGAAGCTCACGAGCCTCAGCCCTTCGGCGTCGAGCAAGGTCAAGGCTTACATCAGGGTAAGTCCCAAGCGACAACATCCGAGGCTTGCCATTGAAACGGTATCTCAGCCGCCACCATTTAGAGGGCGGCTGCTGCTTGCCATCCGCATCGTAGCGGGCAGGTCCAACATGAAGGGACAACCCTTTCCCGTCGGAAAGTATCTGCATCTCGGCGGTCGGCTTGACCGTCTCAACCCTACGAGCTGAGACAGGAGGAGAGTTTTGAGCCATTTGTGTATAACTTTTAGGGCGGTTGGCGGAAGTAATCTAGAGTTACACACAAAATTACACACAAAAGTTTAGAGACTCGCGAATATTTGTGACAACCGATGAACGCCCAGAAACCAGAAAACCCCTGTGTTTGCAGGGGCTTTGAAGGTTTATGAGGTTTCTTGAAAACCTCGTCTGGAGGTGAAGAGCGGATTCGAACCGCTGTACGAGGTTTTGCAGACCTCTGCCTAGCCACTCGGCCACTTCACCCTAAATAAGACTGATATAGGTACATAAAAAGATGCGGTTTTGCAAATCTTTGTACCCAGCTTCTTTTGTGTTTCAGTGCTTAAGAATGACGGTTTCCTCCTGAATGGAGCATGGCGGCAGGCAAGGGTATTTGGTGACGGGGTTCTGTATATTCAAAAGAAAAACCTATATCCTATGACCACGCTCTCCATTGTCATTATCCTCTTTCTCCTCATTCTGCTTGCTTTCTCTCTTCGAAGAATTATTGCTGATGCTTTCCTGAAAGGGGAAGTGGTGCGTCTGCGAATTGAGGCTCAGGAGCTTGGCGAACTTCGAGATCTCTCTCAAAAACTTGGCACTGAACTTGAGGTTGAACGCAGCCGTACTGTTGACCGAGACACCTTTCTTCAGCAATCGGAAGCCCGCCTGAATACGGCATTCGAAAACCTTTCGCGCAGGATTCTTGAAGAGCGGGGCAGGGCGCTTGGTGAAGAGAACAGATCCAGACTCAGCGAACTTATGCTTCCGTTCCGTGAACAGCTCGACTCATTTCGCCAGAGGGTAGAGGCAGTGCATCGGGATGACACAGAGCTTTCGGGTCAACTGAAGGAGCAGCTCGTGCAGTTGATGAACCTGAACGCCCGGGTTGGGGAAGAGGCGAGCAGTCTTGTTCGGGCCATTAAAGGGGACTCCAAAAAGCAGGGAGACTGGGGCGAGCTGATTATTGAAAAGATATTCGAGGATTCAGGGCTCCAGAGAGATCGCGAGTACAGGGTCCAGGAGAGTTCCCGTAACGATGAGGGCACCCTTGTCCGCCCGGACTTCATTGTGAGCCTTCCGGGTGAAAAAAGCGTTGTAGTCGATTCAAAAGTGTCGCTGAAGGCTTATGAGCGTTATTCAGGACTGGATGAGGGCAAGGAGAGAACGGCAGCCCTTCGTGAGCATGTTGCGTCCGTCAAACGCCATGTAGCTGAACTCCAGCAGAAAGACTATACGGGAATAGAGGGAAACCGCACCCTTGATTTTGTAATTATGTGTATACCCGTGGAGCCAGCCTGGCAGAGTGCTATGGAGGGGGATCCGGATCTTCTGTATGAGCTTGCAGGCAAGAATGTGGTGATTTGCGGTCCGGCAACCCTTATGATTACCCTTAAGCTTATTGCCCAGTTATGGCGGCGCGAAAAAGAGAACCGTAACGCTGAATTGATTGCGGCTGCTGGCGGTAAAATTTATGATCAGGTTGTTCTTGTTGCTGAGGCTCTTTCTGAAGCAAGACGCAGGCTCTCTGCGGTGGAAGAGTCTTTTGAGCTTGCACAGCGCCGTCTTTCGGATGGACGGGGTAATCTTGTGCGGAAGGTTGAGGCTATTCGCTCACTTGGAGCGAAGGTGAGCAGGAGCATGCCTGAGGAAACGGCTGACGCATCGCGGAACGGAGAGGATTGATTTCTCTCTTTTCTTATGCACAAAAAACTTTAAGAAACAAAGTGAGTCGACAAAAGGGAAAAAGCGATAGGGGGGCGCTTTACAAGAGGAAAAGAGGAGGGCGCTACATATTAATAGCGCCGCTGTTTTGGTCGGCTGCTTCCCTGAGGAGGCCTCGGGGTGGGGTGTCCGCTTCGTCCACGGCCCTGCTGCTGGGCGGCTTTAACGGGATGGTGGTCAACAAGTGGAAAAGGATGCCCTTCAACTACGGGGATGCTTTTGGCTATCAGTTTTTCTATGTCTCTCAGGTATTCTTTCTCTTCGGCATCACAGAAGGAAATAGCTGTTCCCGATGCTCCTGCGCGTCCGGTTCTTCCAATCCGGTGCACATAGGTTTCAGGAATGTTTGATGTGTCAAAATTGATGACATACTGAAGCTCATCTACATCAATTCCCCTTGCGGCAATATCGGTGGCTACAAGCACCCGCGTTTTCTGTGACTTGAAGTTGGAGAGAGCTCGCTGCCTCGCATTCTGCGCCTTGTTGCCATGAATGGCTTCGGCGGTGATGCCGTGCTTCAAAAGATGCTTTACAACCTTGTCTGCCCCATGTTTGGTTCGTGTAAAAACAAGGGCGGTTGTAATGTCAGGGTTCTTCAGGAGGTGCACCAACAGGGCGCTTTTATTGCCCTTGTCTACAAAGTAGATTTGCTGGTTGATGATTTCAACGGTAGAAGAGGGCGGTGTGACCGATATTTTTGTTGGGTTGTGGAGAATCGTAGAGGAAAGCCGAACAATGTCGGGGGGCATAGTTGCTGAAAAGAAGAGGGACTGTTTTTCTTTGGGAAGAGCAGCAAGGACTTTGCGGATGTCATGAATAAAGCCCATGTCAAGCATTCTGTCGGCTTCGTCAAGAACAAGAATCTCAACATCATGCAGGTTGATGAACCCTTGGTTCATGAGGTCAAGAAGGCGGCCTGGAGTAGCTATAAGAATATCGAACCCCTTTTTGAGCCTTCCTACCTGCGGGTTCTGGTTCACACCTCCAAAAATTACCGTGTTGGTAAGACCAGTGTGGCGTCCATAAGCCGAAAAGCTTTCTCCAATCTGAATGGCAAGCTCCCTGGTGGGTGTGACAATGAGTGAACGGATTTTTTTTACAGGCCTACGGGAATTGTTCTCCAGCAGGCGCTGAAGGATAGGAATGGCAAAGGCTGCGGTTTTTCCTGTACCGGTTTGAGCGCATCCCAACAGGTCGCCTCCTTTGAGAACAAGAGGAATGGCTTCGGCCTGAATGGGGGTTGGATGGCTGTATCCCTCTTCCTGAAGTGCGCGGAGTATTGGGTCAATGATATGTAGTGAACTGAATTGCATGTGCTGGGGATTTGGGATAAAGTGGTTCAGCGAAGAATGAGAAGTGGTATTGTGGTTTCTGCAAGCATACGGGTTGTTGTGCTGCCAACAAGAAACCGTCTGATTGGTTTGTGGCCGTATGCGCCCATCACCATCAGTTCAATCTGGTTTGTTGCCGCGTAGTTGCCAATGGCTTCTGCCGCGGTGCCCTCAAGCAGTGCGGAGGTTGTTTTGAACCCTTTTTCCTTGAGGTCGCGGGTTGCTGCCTCAAGATAGGCTGGGTGCGTCATGGCGGCTTTTCCTGCCATAACAATGTGGCATTCACACCCTAAAAGGAGGGGGCTGGCCAAAACCATGTCAAGAGCTTTTCTGGAGGTTGGGCTTGCGTCGAATGCAATCATGAAGCGGGTCGGCACATGGAACTCCTGCATAACGACCAGAACAGGGCAATGCAGAGTCCGAATAGCATGTTCCAGATGGCTGCCAATGGCATGGTTGGCAGTGCCGTGAAGTTCCCCCTTGCGGCCCATGACGGCGAGTCGGATTTCAGGCTCAAGATCCGTGAGGGTTTCAACAAGGCTGCCGTGCAGTTGCAGGGTGGTAAGGTCAGTCATGCCTGATTGCTCTGCAAGATTTCGGGCTTCAGCAAGAAGGGCCTCGCCATGCTCCCTGCCGATACGGCTTTTTTCAGCATCAAGCAGAACCAGCTGCTCAAGCAGACGCTGGCGGCTTCCAAACCCGATGGTTCCAGAAAGGTCTCCAGACGGAGGAAGCGATTCCTTTTCAAGGACATGAAGGAGCTGAAGGGGCGCTTCGAGCTTCTTGGCGGCCCAGACGCCGGCGTCGCAGACAGCTTTTGCTCCTGTTGAACCATCAAGGCATGCAGTAATGATTTTCATAGTCATCTCCCCTTGTTAATGGCCTGAAAGTATCTTTTCAACCTCTTCGGGTTTGTCATGCACCCCGAAGCGGTCGACAATGGTGGTACTGGCTTCATTCATTCCAATAATCTCGACCCGTGCACCTTCGCGCCGGAATTTGATGACAGCCTTATCAAGAGCTGATACTGCGCTGATGTCCCAAAAATGAGCTCCTGAGAGGTCGATGACTACGCGGGCAACAGCTTCCCTGAAATCAAACGAGTCGGTGAATTTGTCGGCCGATGCAAAGAATATCTGGCCGATGACCCTGTATGTCCTTGTAGTGCCGCTGCTGTCCAGCTCTTTTTTTACAAGCATGAAGTGGCCGACCTTGTTTGCAAAAAAGAGCGATGCGAGAAGGATGCCCGCAAAAACTCCAATTGCAAGGTTGTGGGTGCCTACAACCGTGATGACGGTGACGAGCATAACAATGCTTGTGGATGGGGGATGTTTACGCAGGTTGAGCAGTGATTCCCATGAAAAGGTGCCGATGGAGACCATGATCATAACTGCCACAAGGGCGGCCATAGGAATTTGGCGGATCCATGCGTCGAAAAACACGACCATGACCAGCAGAAAAAAGCCTGCCGAGAATGAAGAGAGTCTGCCGCGGCCTCCCGACTTTACATTGATAACCGACTGGCCTATCATTCCGCATCCGGCCATTCCTCCAATGAGCCCCGCTCCAATATTGGCAATGCCCTGGGCTCTGCATTCCCGGTTTTTGTCGCTTCCCGTGTCGGTCAAATCGTCTACAATTGTTGCCGTCATCATGGACTCGAGGAGGCCTACAGTTGCAAGACCGATTGCGTAGGGGAAAATGATGGAGAGGGTTTCCATGTTCAGGGGCACTTCAGGCCAGAGGAAAACCGGGAGCGTATCGGGGAGTTGGCCCATGTCGCCCACAGTTCTGATGTCGAGCCCTGCTGCCATGGAGATTCCGGTGAGGAGGATGATGGCTACAAGGGGCGAGGGGAGGCTTTTGCCAATAACGGGCAGAAGGGGAAAGAGGTAGATGAGTGCAAGGCCGCCGGCTGTCATTGCATATACCGGCCAGGTAACATTGGTGAGTTCGGGAAGCTGGGCCATGAAAATAAGGATGGCCAGCGCATTGACAAACCCCGTGACCACTGAACGGGAAACAAAGCGCATCAGGCTGCCGAGCCTGAAATAGCCTGCTCCTATCTGGAGCAGTCCGGTGAGGATTGTAGCTGCAAAGAGATACTGCAGACCGTGTTCACGAACAAGTGTTACCATCAGGAGCGCCATGGCGCCTGTGGCAGCCGAAATCATAGCGGGACGACCGCCAGTGAAAGCTGTGATGATGGCAATGGAAAAGGCAGCATAGAGGCCAACTTTGGGGTCAACGCCGGCAATTATCGAAAAGGCGATGGCTTCGGGGATGAGAGCAAGAGCAACAACAAGTCCGGAGAGCAGGTCAGGGCGTATGTTTGAAAACCATTCGTTTTTTATTCTTTCAGTCATAGAGTCGGTTTGGTGATGCAATTGATTGCTGGGCTGAATATAGAATTAAATGGTATAACATTTATGGTTGTCATCATGAAGAAACACGCTCTTTTTTTATGATTCGCGCTGCCTATCCATTACTTTCAAATTATGCCGTCCGTTATCCCTCAAACCATTCAGATTGAGACCGCCATGAATTTCAGGGTTCTGATGTCGGCGAGCCGAAACTTGACGGTGCTGGTACAGTTACGCTTGAAACCGAGTAAGAGGTGCGGATATGGCGCTTAATCTTTATACAGGAAACCGCTCTGAGCGTCTGGTCCGGGAACTGGCTGGCCTGCTTTCCGCAAGCACGCCGGCTTCTCCTTTGACGGAAGAGGTTGTTGTTGTTCGGAGCCGCGGGATGCAGCGCTGGCTCTCCATTGAGCTTGCGCAACTCCATGGTATTTGGGCCAACAGCCGTTTTCCTCTTCCTGATTCCTTTGTTCAAGATTGTTTTAGGCGTTTCTTTCCTGAATATGATGGCGAAAAATTCTTCCAGCCTGTACAGATGACCTGGAACATTATTTCGCTGCTCCCTTTACTTCTTGATGAACCCTCTTTCGCCTCCATAAGGAACTATCTTTCCAGCGACAGGGATGGAATGAAACTGTATCAGCTGGCAGGTAAAACGGCTGGCATTTTTGACGCTTATGGAATCTATCGCCCCGATATGCTCGCTCGATGGGAGTCGGGGAGTCTTGAGAAGGGTGAGGCCCTTTGGCAGTCAATGCTCTGGAACGGACTTGTTGCGAATTCGGGAGGAGCCAGGCCCCTCTGGGCGCTTAAGGATGAGTTCTGCAGCAGGCTGAAATCGCCTGTTCCCGGTTTCCCTGAGCGGATTTCGCTTTTCGGAATTTCCTGTCTTTCTAAGTTTCATCTCGACATACTCTCCGCCCTCTCCCGCGTCATGGAGGTCAACCTGTTTGTACTGAGCCCTACACAGGACTTCTGGGCTGACATTATGCCCAAAAGCAGCCAGGCAAGGCTTTCTGTTGAGGAGCGGATATACAGGAATGAAGGTAACCCTCTGCTTGCCTCACTGGGCCGTATGGGCCGTGACTTTTCTTCTCTCATGCTTGAGCTTGCAGATTCTGCTGAAATGCAGCTTGAAGCTTATGAAGAGCCTGGCGAAGAGACTCTGCTCTCTTCAATTCAGACCGATATGCTTCATCTTCGCGGAGTTGGAACCGATGTGACCCGACAGACGCTTTCTCCCGACGACTCCTCAATCCAGATTCACTCCTGCCACAGTCCGCTTCGTGAAGTTGAAGTGCTGTATGACAGCATGCTCCGGTTCTTTGAGACTTATGAGGGGCTTGAGCCCCGCGATATTCTTGTGCTGACTCCTGATATTGAAACCTACGCCCCCTATATTTCCGCAGTTTTTGGCTCCGGCAGTGAAGGGCCGACTCGCATTCCTTTTACGGTTTCCGACAGGAGCATACTGAATGAAGGGGAGGTTGCTTCGGCCGTGGCAGCGCTTCTTGATATCTCTCAGAGCCGTCTTGGTGCTGCGGAGGTTTTTGATCTTCTCTCTTCATCATGCATCAGACGCCGTTTTGGAATAGATGATGCAGCGCTGGAATGCATCCGTCACTGGATTGATGCAGTAGGTATTCGATGGGGGATGGATGAACATACACGGAAAAATGCAGGACTTCCACCATATCGTCAAAACTCTTGGCGGGCAGGTCTTGACAGGCTTCTGCTTGGCTATGCCATGCAGGATGAGGGGCGCCTGTTCAATGGCATCCTTCCTTTTGGTGATGTTGATGCTTCTTTTGCCGATACTCTCGGCATTTTTGCTTCGTTTGTTGAAGCCCTTGAGCGTCTTTCTGCACGGATGACTTCTTCAAAAACGCTTCAGGAGTGGCAGCATGTTTTTCTTGGTATGCTGGAAGACTTCATTTTGGCCGAAGGTGATTCCGAAAGGGAATATGCCGATATGCTTACCATAGCCGATCGTCTCGGAACACTTCATACGCAGACATTGCATGAGGGCGTGGTGTCTCCTGCTGTCTTTACTTCCTGGCTCCACAGCCAGCTTGAAGAGAAACAACAGAAACTGGGATTCATGACCGGTGGGGTTACTTTCTGCGCTATGCTTCCCATGCGGAGCATTCCCTTCAGGGTAATCTGTCTTTTGGGGATGGACGATTCGGCTTTTCCGCGGCAGAATCGTCCCCCATCCTTTGATCTGATCAGCCAAAATCCCCGGCCCGGCGACAGTTTATTACGCAATGAAGACAGGTATCTGTTTCTTGAAATGATTCTTTCTGCCCGCGATCTTCTGTTCATCAGTTATGTTGGCCAGAGCGTAAAGGACAATGCAGCCATGTCACCCTCCATTCTTGTTGTGGAGCTTATTGATGCTATTGACAGGGTGTTTTCTGCGCCTCACGCTGAATCCATGGCCGACCGCCTTACGGTGCGCCACCGTCTTCAGGCATTCAATCCAGCATACTTCCTCAGCTCAAGCCCTCTTTTCAGCTATTCAGCCGATAATTTTAATGCCCTTGCCCAGATAACTTCCGCCGGGGGCGAACGGCCCTCTTTTGTAGAAGAACCTCTTTTGGTGCCAGAGTGCGAATCCTGCATGGTGCGCCTTGATCAACTGTTGCGGTTTTACGAGAATCCGGCTGCCTTTTTCCTTGAATCTGCGCTTTCCATCCGCCAGAACAGGCTTTTGACCCCTCTGGAAGATCGCGAGCCTTTCAGCATTGAGGGCGTTGAGGCTTATATGATGCGTCAGGAACTGCTTGAGCTGATTCTCCAGGGGAGAGATACCTCCGATATCCTCCCTCTGTTTCAGGCAAGAGGGTTGATACCCCCCTCTGGCAGCGGTGAGCGACTGTTCGGGGCTATGGCAACCGAGGCTTCAGCCTTTGCGGGAATACTGCAGGGATTAACAGATGGAGCGCCCGAGCTGCCTCCTCTTGCTGTCAATCTTAATATTGGCAAATTCCGCCTTACCGGGGAGCTTCAGAGTCTCTCTGCAAAGCATCAGCTTTACTATCGCCAAGCCTCAATGAGAGCGCGCGACAGAATAAAGGGCTGGATACGCCATCTTGTTCTCAACGCAGTTGCAGACCCGGCATATCCAACCGAAACCCTGCTGGTTATGCGCAATGATTCACACCGGTATACCAAGCCGGATGAGCCCTTGATTTATCTTGAAAATCTTCTCAAACGATACTCGGAGGGACTCGCGGCTCCACTTGTTTTTTTCCCTGAGGCTTCGCTTGCCTACACGGAGAAACTTGACAATGGGTTGCAGAAGGCTTTTGACGCCGCCCTCGGCGTATGGAACGATAATTCCTTCAGCGGACTTCAGGGAGAGGGGTCGCATCCAGCCGTTCAGCGCTGTTTTGGCAGTCGTGAGCCTTTTGATACGGAGTTTAAAAGTCTTGCGGTAGAGCTGATGCTACCACTTCTGAACTTCTATGAAAAGAGGAAATAATGGAACCGCTCAATACATCCCAGATAGCGCTACAGGGCATCAATCTTGTTGAGGCAAGTGCAGGGACAGGCAAAACCTATGCATTGACGGAACTCTACCTCCGCCTGATTATTGAAAAAGAGCTCCTTCCCGAGTCAATTCTTGTGGTCACCTATACCGAGGCGGCAACAAAGGAGCTCCGTCAGAAAATACGGGAGCGGATTCGCGATACCATTGCAATGCTTGCCTCCCCTGAAGAGAGCGTCGGGCGCCTTCGGTCCCTCGGATCAGCCGCAGAGGAAAAGGGGGCCGGAGAGGTTTCGGGATTACTGGAAAACGCGCTCTATCTTCTTGATACCGCATCGGTTTTCACCATTCACGGTTTCTGCCTTAGAGCTCTTCAAGACAATGCCTTTGAGAGCGGCTCCCTCTATGATACTGATATTGTTGCCGATCAGCGTGAGCTTTCCGGTAGCATTGTTGACGACTTCTGGCGTTCAAGATTCTTTACATCGCAGGATGCTCTTCCCGGTTATGCGATGAAAGAGTCTCCTGAATCATTCCTGAAGTTTCTTGGTGCCGTAAGGGCCACGGCCCGCGAACCGATTATTCCGCAGTTCAGTGCTTCCGACATAGTCGCCATTGAGGATGAATGCCAAAATCTTTACCCGCTGATATCGGAGTTGTGGAAAAAAGAGGGAGAGAAGCTCAAAACCCTTCTGAGTGAAGACAAAGGGCTGAGCAGAGCGGCTGGACGGTACCGGGGAGATGATCTTGTAGAGCTTTTTGCAGGAATGGACGCATTTGCTCTTGAGGGTCATCCGTTTTCTGTTTTTGACGGTTTTACGAAACTTACCGAAAGTAAAATTGCTGAGTGGACAAAAAAGAAGTTCAGTCCGCCGGAGCACAAGCTGTTCAACCTCTGTGAGCGTTTTCACCGAGCAATCCAGCAGAGGTTTCTTGCGTTGAAAGCTGAGCTGGTGCTTTATTACCGTGATAATCTGCCAAAGCGCAAAAAAGAGGCGAACATCCGCTTTTTTGATGATCTGCTGCACGACATGCATACCGCCCTGTTCAGCAATGACCAGGACCGCGACTTTCGCAGTCTTCTTTCACGCCGCTGGCCGGCAGCACTGATTGATGAGTTTCAGGATACTGATGACCTTCAGTATGAAATTTTTCACAGTATTTATGAAGAAGCTGAAGGCCCCCTCTTTCTGATTGGTGACCCCAAGCAGGCTATCTACAGCTTCAGGGGGGCAGATGTTTTTGCATATCTCAAGGCCTCCCGCAATGTTGCCATGGAGCGCCGTTTTACCCTTACGCACAATTGGCGTTCAGTCCCGCAGCTTCTTGATGCTTTCAATCTGCTTTTCGCCCATGTGTCCGTTCCGTTTCTTTTTTCTGAAATAACCTATCGCCCACTTGTGTCCGGCACCCCCAACAGAGATGACAAGCTGGTTGTTGAGGGCAGTGCTGACAGGTCGCCCTTGGAGTTTCTCCTGCTTGAGGCTTCTTTGAAAGAGAAGGGCGTTTTCAATGTTGAAGAGGCCACCGGCATAGCCGCCGAAACTGTTGCCCGCGAGATTGCCTCCCTTCTTGTAAAGGCTCGTGATGGAAAAGCCCATATTGGTTCCCAGCCACTCCGCGCTGACGACATAGCAGTAATAGTGCGCAGCCACCGCCAGGCAGCACGGGTTCGTGACGCGCTCACTCTCCTTTCAATACCCTCTGTGCTCCGAAGTGACCGCAGCGTGTTTGCTTCAGATGAGGCTAAAGAAATCTGCATTCTGCTTGCCGCTCTTGTTGCTCCTGCTGATGAAGGTAAAGTCAGGGCAGCGCTGGTTACCGATATACTCGGACGAACTGGCAACGAGATAGCCGCAATGATTCAGGATGAATCACTGTGGGTTCCGCTCCTGCGTTTATTCATGCGGCTTCATACTCTCTGGATTGAAAGGGGATTTATGGCCATGTCTGCGGTTCTCATGAGAGAGGAGAATGTTCGCGGCCGCCTGCTTTCCCTTGCCAGTGGAGAAAGGCGTCTTACAAACTTGCTTCACTGCGTTGAACTGCTGCATCAAAAGGAGCATGAAGCGGGAGTGGGGCCGGAGGCTCTTGCCTCATGGTTTGCACAGAATACGGTTGAGGCCGATCCTCTTGATGCAGAGTATCAGCTGCGTCTTGAAACCGACGAACCCGCAGTGAAAATAATGACCATCCATGTAAGCAAAGGTCTCCAGTTTCCGGTTGTCTACTGTCCTTTTCTCTGGAATGGCAGCCCCGCCAGCCAGGATGTGGCTGCGTTTCATGATGACGCCGGAAATGCGGTTCTTGATTATGGTTCCGGGGATTTTAAAGCTCACAGGGCTCTCGCTCTGCGGGAGGAGCTCGCTGAGGATATCCGCCTTCTTTATGTTGCCCTTACCCGTGCTGTATACAGCTGCAGTGTTTTTCTGGCGCCCATCAAAAAAAAACACACTGCTTTGAACCATCTTCTTCAGGGGAGTTTGGATGAAGGTCTGGGGAGTCAAGTGAAACACCTTGTTTCAAAGTCAGCTGGCGCTATTGGACTGCGCATTATTGAAGAGTCTGTGTTCGAAGAAAACCCGGTCACTCTTTACAGGCCCCTTGACGGGCAGCGGGGAGAACCAGTTCAGGAAATCTTCACTGGAAAGATTGATCGGTCGTGGCGGATTGCGAGCTTCAGTTCGTTTACCAGAGGGAGCTATGCCCATCCCGAACTTCCGGACCGTGATGAAACACTCCGGATTATACCGGATGCCGGCAGTCATGGGGCCCCCTCCATTTTTACCTTTCCGCGGGGCGCACAGGCCGGTATTTTTATGCATTCCCTTTTCGAGACACTGGACTTCAGCCAACCTTTTGATGACTCCATTGAGGAAGGCTTCAAAGTTGCGCTGGAACGCTCAGGTTATAGTCACAAGTGGCTTCCTTCCATTTCCTCAATGGTGCGCGCTGTTCTTGCGGTTCCCTTGAGTACTGAGGATGCCCCGTTTACCCTTGGAGGACTAAATCCCGGTGAGTGGAGAACAGAAATGGAGTTTTTCTTCCCGCTGCGCTTTGTTGACCCCCAGCGGCTCTCCTCGCTTTCGGGAGAGCCCCTTCACCCGATGCACCTTGATTTCACCCCGGTTCGCGGAATGCTGATAGGCTATATGGATATGGTGTTTCAGGCAGGGGGCCGCTACTGGCTGCTTGATTGGAAGTCGAACCATCTGGGTGATTCTCTGGACTCATATACGCAAGAGCGGATGCGGGAGGAGATGCATGCGCATCATTACGACCTGCAGTATCTTCTCTATACTGTGGCACTTCACCGATATCTTAGCGTCCGCATTCCGGATTATAGTTACAGCACACACTTTGGAGGGGTCATCTATGTTTTTCTCCGCGGTGTGGATGAGTCCACCGGTGAAAATCGCGGATTCTATCGTGCCAGGCCCTCTGAAGAGCTTGTCAATTCCCTGACAGAAATTCTGATTGAAACCGGAGGTTGATTCAATGGCAATGATTTATGAAGAGCGGGCGCTTGACTCTGTTTTCTCACAGTTTATTCTCCGCCTGAGGGGCTCCGAAGAGAAGCCACCGTTTCCTCTCCGCATTGCCGTTTCTATGGCTGCGCGCGCCGCAGCATCCGGAGATGTCTGTTTCGATCTTGCCTCACTGCAGGGTACAGTGGTTGAGCATGAGGGGCTGCGGGTTACGATGCCTTCTCTCAACACTTTCCGCGCTCTTTTCTTTGATTCAGGAGTTGCTTCCGCCCCCGGCGCATTTACTCCACTTGTTCTCGATGACAAAAGTCGGCTCTATCTTTACAGATACTGGAAACTTGAGCATCAGCTTGCCGTGCAGCTTCTGGCGCTTGCCTCGAATCCTCCTGAAAACTCCATCAGCAGTCTCTTTCCGGTTGAACCCGGGGGGGGGCAGGAAAAAGCTGTCCGACATGCGCTGACATGCAGACTGACGGTTATTGCCGGAGGCCCCGGAACAGGAAAAACGGCAACTGTTTCCAGAATACTTTCGCTTCTCCGCTTGCAGGAGGGTGGGAGAATGAAGCGGATTGCCCTGTGTGCTCCAACAGGCAAAGCGGCTGCGCGCCTTCAGTCGTCACTAAGGGAAATGAATGAACGCGCTTCACTGGCTGATGAAGATGCAATGCCCTTGTCTCTGGCTGTTTCCACAATCCACAGGCTTCTGGGCACCATTCAGGGATCAACACGATTTCGTCATAACCCAGAAAACCCTCTACCCTTTGATCTGCTGGTTGTGGATGAGGCCTCAATGATTGCTCTTCCGCTTATGGTGGCTCTTGTGTCGGCACTGCGCCGCGATGCCTCCCTTATTCTTCTTGGCGACCAGTACCAGCTGGCTTCGGTTGAGTCGGGAGCCGTCCTTGGCGATATCTGCTCGGCTGCTGCTGCTCAGCCCGATTCACCAATAGGAGAGTCGGTTGTAACGCTGGACAAAAGTTACAGGTTTACAACAGAGAGCGCTCTGGGCCGTTTGAGCAGGGCTGTCAATGCGGGTGAAGGTCCAGCTGCGGTGGCGCTGCTCGCCGACCCTGCAGTGCTCGGCATCACCCTTGGCCCGCCTTCCGGAGAGCAGGCATTCCAGAAAGAGCTCAGGGAGTGCATTGTTGCGGGGTATCGTTTATATCTTGAGGCAGATTCAGCGGAAAACTCGCTGACGCTGTTCGACAGGTTCCGCATTCTTGTGGCTTTGCGGGAAGGACCAGGTGTTTCGGGAGTCAGGGGAGTCAACAGGCAGGTTGAAAGAGTTCTCCAACAGGCCGGTCTTCTTCTGCCTGTAGAGGGATTTTATCATGGCCGGCCCGTTCTCCTGACTTCCAACGACTATTCTCTCAACCTTTTCAATGGCGATACGGGGATTGTGCTTGATGATCCTCTTCATCCCGGAGAGTTCCGCGTCTGTTTTATGACTGCCGAGGGAACCCTTCGGACGGTTGCTCCCGAGCGGCTGCCGTCGCACGAAACAGCGTTTGCCATGACCATTCATAAAAGTCAGGGGTCGGAGTTCGACCATGTTCTTATGCTGCTTCCTGAGCGGGAGAGTCCGCTCGTAACACGCGAATTGCTCTATACAGGCATTACCCGTGCAAAAGAGCGCCTTGATGTGAGGGGTGAAACGGCTCTCTTTGAGAGGGCCGTCGCCAAAAAAACCATCCGTCTGTCAGGACTTGCCGACAGACTTCTCGGCAGGTGAAGCTCGCTATGCGGGGCAACCCTTAAAAGATACACCTCACCGCATATCTTTATACTGGGGCTCATTAACAGGATTTCCCCTGTTAAGTTCCTTTTTTAAGAATTGTTAAGGTTGTTGCTGGTTGTGGTTTTTGTATTTTACAGTACCACTGCAAAGGTTGCAGTGGGGAGGGCCAAAGCTGTTGAGTGGCCTTTTAAATAAATGAAACCTATAGTTAACAAGAGAAAGGATATACTTATGAGCGTATTTACCAGAACCGTAGCAATGCTGGCTTTTGTGCTGGCCGCTATTTCACCGTTGTCGGCCTCCTCTGCCGATGCGAAAGCACCTGCCCAGGCAGTTGCTGAAACCAAAGGCCTTTTTGTTGTTGTAACCGATGCCGATCCGATGACTCAGATGATGGCAATGGTGCTTTCCACCCAGACTCTGAAGCAGGGTAGGAGCGTACAGATTCTTCTCTGTGGTCCTGCCGGAGAGCTTGCCATTTCCAAAAGCAAACAGACCCTTGTCAAGCCTCTCATGAAATCCCCTCAGATGCTGCTTGCCAATCTTATTGCACAGGGTGTTACAGTTGAGCTCTGCCCGCTGTACCTTCCAGGCAGCGCCAAGTCAGAGAAAGACCTGATTTCCGGAGTGAGTGTAGCAAAGCCTCCTGTTGTTGCTGCCGCAATGAGTGAAGCTGGAATCAAGCTCTTTACATTCTGATATACAGAGTCGCAAAAGAGAGTTGACTTGAAAGAAAAAGCCGCCTTACAGGGCGGCTTTTTCTTTCAGTAGTACATAACGGCGTAGAACAGATTTTTTTTCACTTCGCTTATTACAAACCGGTAGCTGATAGGGTTTTTCCACCAGAGCAGGGGATCCCACCATTCCGGTTTTGTTGCAGTCAGAACAAAGGTGCGGTCTGTACCTTCAAAGGCCGTTTTCCAGGTTTTCTGCAGTCGCAGCATATGCGGTGGGTCACTAACAACAAGAGCGCTTTGCCACCCCTTCTTTTTCATAAGGGCAATGCTGTTCACTGCCTCATCCCATGTTGTTTCCGACTCTGTGTCAACCAGAACAGCTTTAAGGGGGACGCCCAGCGCTTTCATTCTCCGCTCTCTCCAGTTCAGATGCCCTTTGCGGTAAAAACGCTTGTCTATGCCGGTAAGAACCACGCTACTGCCATAGCCTGCTTTATAAAGCTCAGCACCATGCTTTACGCGCCGACCGCTATCTCCCCCGAGAACTATGATTACATCGGATATTACTGGTGCTGCCGCATGAAAAGAGACTAAAAATCCAAGGAAAAAAAATCCCAATGCGCCTATTGCGGTGATGAGGAGAAAAAGCCGTAAGGCTAAAGCTGCAAGAACTTTCATTGGCGAGTCTGTAGTAGAATAAACCCTTTTCTGGAACCTTTTTGCCTGCATGCTGCCTGGTGGCCGGTAATTAGAGCAGGTTTACGGGCTGTGAGAGGAAGTTATGATGGCAATTATCGGTGAATGTTCCAAGCAAAATCAACCCCGTTGACCGTTTTTTGATGATCACTGCAGTTTCATATTGTGAATACCGATGCGGGATGGGTTTATATTCGTAAATTATTCTATTGTCGTACTCTGTTCAGTCGCGGATTCACCCTCTTTGCCACTTTCATGCCAACAAACACCAATGTCATACGGCTTATTTTAAGCTCACTAAGCATTCGCAACGATGCCGAGAAATTTGACGCAATTCACAAGGCTGTGGAGAGCGATATTGAGTTCAGGGGGAGCCGTCTATGGATTCTTATATTTGCCATTCTTCTGGCATCGGTGGGGTTGAACATAAATTCCACAGCGGTCATTATCGGCGCCATGCTCATTTCTCCCCTGATGGGTCCCATCAACGGGATGGGTTACAGCATCGCAACCTACAATTTTCCCCTTCTCCGCAAGGCGTTCAAGAATTACTCTTTTGCGGTTTTTGCCAGTCTTGCGGCCTCAACCATGTATTTTGCCATCAGTCCAGTCTCAATAGCACATTCCGAGCTCCTTGCTCGCACAAGTCCAACTATATATGATGTTTTGATCGCCCTCTTTGGCGGTCTTGCAGGCACGCTTTCACTAACAACGAAACTGAAGGGCAATGTTGTGCCCGGCGTGGCCATTGCGACGGCGCTGATGCCCCCGCTCTGTACTGCGGGGTATGGTCTTGCGACCGGACAGTTCGGCTTTTTTTTCGGGGCGGTTTATCTGTTTACCATAAATACGGTATTCATAGGCCTTTCAACAGTTGCGTTTTCACAGATAATGAAGTTTCCTCTCAGAAGCAGCATCAATGAAGACCGCCGTTCTTCCATCAACCGCTGGATCACCATTGTCATCCTCATCACTCTTGTTCCAAGCATCTATTTTGGATACCTCCTTGTCCAGAAAGAGCGGTTCATGGAAAATGCTGGCAAGCTGGCTCGAAGCGTCAGTCTCTATAACGGCGAGTATCTGCTACGGCATGATATTGATGCCGACAGCAAAACCATTACGCTGATTTATGGTGGGCGGAAACTGACCGATGAAGATAAGGCGGGTATCACTCTGCGCGCAAGGGAATTCGGACTGCTTAAAGCTACGGTGAATTTTCAGCAGGGGATTTCTTTCTCTGATTTTTCAAATGAGATGACAGCCAGCATTAGCAAAAGCGACCAAATGAAAGCTGAGGTGAACCGTCTCTCAATGGCTCTTCAGGCCAACGCACGCCGCCAGGACAGTCTTCACGAACGGAGCTATACCGGCCGGATTCTCATAAACGAGATGAAACCGCTGTTTCCGGTGGTGACTTCATGCCTTTATGGAGAATCGTACCGGTTTGGAACACAGAAAGAGGGGGCGCCTGTCAAGGTTGCATTTGTTGACATCACAACATCCCAGAGACTCTCTGCTTCAGAAAAGAAAAAAATCACGGCATGGCTTAAGGTCCGTCTTCAGGACAATGGAGTGCATGTCATCTTTGAGTAAAGGGTATCTCAAAGAGGAATCGCCTTCTGGTAGAGGTTGTATCGGGCAATGATGTTCCTCGTGTACTCCACTGGCATAATGCCGTTGCAGTAACCATAGGTGGTCGCCTTGTCCCTGTAGTACTGTGGTTTTGATTTGAGCCTGAGGTAGAACTCAACATTGCTTTCCCAGAGATGGGGGTCTTTGTTGAATTTGACAGCAAGAGCCTGGGCGTCTCTCACATGCCCAGGGCCAACATTGTATGATGCGAGAATAAATTTCAGCCTTGTTTCCGGATCGGGAATATCCTGCCATTCTTTGTTCAGCATTTTCAGGTAACGGGTTCCGGCTTTCATATTTGATTCGGGGTCAAACAGATTCGTTATTCTGAACATGCCGGCAGTGGCAGGCATAAGCTGCATAAGGCCTGACGCTCCAGCCCATGACACTGCATTGGTGTCAAACTGTGATTCCTCATAAATCAGGGATGCAAGCATGCGCCAGTCCCATCCAATTTTTGCCGCATAGCTTCGTATCAGAGGGTCATAGGAAGAGACCATTCCTGCCCTATCGGAATGAAATGCACGAAGAGTGCGTCTTTTGAAGGTGTACTGCCTGTCATAGTATTTTGCATGCAGAATGCGCAGATGCAATTTGGTCTCAGGACGGGAAAGCCACTTGTTAAGAGCCTTTTCGAGCTTTGGAGATCGCTTCCCGACTGCCCAGGCAAGGGGCTGTCGGGAGCTGATGGCTGTTGAGAAATCAAGGTTCGGGTAGAGTGTTCTATGAGCTTCTGCAATGTTACGATCTGCAATTGTGTAGTCGATTGCGCCAGTTGCAACATTGCGAATCAACTGACTTGTGCTTCGTTCTCCCGGAACAGTTTTAATCCTCAATTCTATCTCCTCATCATACTGCAGTTCCTGCAATCGTGTGAAGTAGGCAGACTCTCTTCGTACAGAAATCACCGTTCCTTTCAGCTCAGCTGCAGAGCGGAGCAGAGATATGGCTTTTTTACTTTTGCCAACAGGGCGCCGCCTCTGGATGAGTACCTGCTCCGTATAATCAATGGGGTTGGAAAATGCGACAATTGCCTCTCTGGTTCCTGTAATGGTGAGGTTGTGGGCAACAATATCTCCCTCTCCCGATTTCAGCTTCGGAAGCATCTGGTTGATGTCTTCACCGAGAACCACCTCCATTTCAACACCTAGGTATTTACAGAAGCTTTCAGCGGCTTCATAACTGAAACCCATGGGGGTTCCACGATAGATAAGGTAGTTGATGGGGTCATAACTGAGAATGATTCTCGCCCGTTCCTGTGCCTTTATGTCGTCAAGGTCACGGATGTTCTGAAAGAACAGCAGGTAAGCCAGCGGGAGATAGAGCAGCGCTGTGGCAGGAATGAGCCATTTCAGAAGATTGGTGAGGGTACCGGTTTTCATGGATGTTATGGTTACAAACCGCTCTCTGCCATCAGTTCTTCAAAAAGACCCCTGTAAGCCTTTGAGGCTATGCTGTTGGGCTTTACGGCTGTCAGTGGGGCTCGGTAGACGCCCATTTTCTCTACTTCTGAATTGTAGGGGATTGTTTGGCGGAGAAATCCTGGCGCAGTGCCGTATTCGGCAAGGATTTCCCGATGCATGGCTTTTCTTTTTTCAACCATCGTAAAAAACGCCCTTATTTTACTGCGATCAAGGTTGTTTGCAGTAAAGAAATCAATCAGCTGATTGTATGTTCGGATTGAAAGCGTTGTGGGAATCATTGGCACCAGAATGATGTCGGAAGCTGAAAAGACGCTTTCAGAAAGAAGTGTGAGGTTCGGGGGGCAGTCGAAAAATACATGGCTGTAGTCGTCGCTCAGGGATTCCAGGTTTTTCTTGAGTTTCTTCTGGGGTTTCTTCTCCTCGGAGAGCTCAATGTCAAGGTTCCTGTATGAAAAGTCTGATGGCAGGAGGTCCAGATTTTCAAAGTCAGTTGCTTTGATGTTCCTGTGAATTTTCTTGTTGCCCTTCAGAAATTTGTCACTGTCATATTTTTTTGAAGCTGTTATGCGAAAGTAGTATGAGCTTGCCCCCTGCGGGTCAAGGTCGCATATCAGGCAGGGTGGTGCATTGAGGGCGCTCAGGTAAGAGAGGTTTACCGCTGCTGCGGTTTTCCCTACGCCACCTTTTATGCTGTAGAGGGCAATGGTTTTCATCTTACTTTTTGTCCGTTAACATTTCCTCAAAGAGAATGGCGGCCCTGTCACTGTCGAAGCTACGGAAAATGTTGTGGAAGATGCTCCTTGTTTCTTCCTGCTGTTCATACAGGCGCGTCATGAGGCCGCCAAGTGAGGCGGCAAGGCTGGGGTCGCAGCCGTTTCTTGCGGCTGCGTCAAGCTGCTCATGCAGAAACTTAAGCTGGACTGAGCAGTCAACAAACTCTCCAAGGTTTTCCTGAAGTTTTTTAAGGTGCCGCACAGCCGCCCCTGTTTTGTCGGTCGGGAACAGAGATGCAAAAAATTCCATCAGATAGCGCAGTTTTTTGCAGTCAATACGAAGCTCATGCAGTTCCTCGTCTGTGGTTTCTCTGCTGACAAGCCTCCCGTTCCGGAGCAGGCGTTTCCATGACTTTCTGATGGCGGCGCTGGCAGATTTCCCTGTTGCAGTAGAGGCAACCGGAGCGTTTTGGGCGTCAGGGAGTATAGTCACTGAAAGAAACTCCTCCCATTCACTCATGAATTTCCGGTAATCTTCCGAAGCAAGGTATCTTTTAAGTTGCCGGTGAATCTTCTGGCGGGCAGAGGTGATGCTGGCAAAAAAGGGAATAAGGCCTCCGCGGAGTGCCGGAGGCAGCGTTGCAGAAAACTTATGCTGCTGAAGCAGATAGACATCCAGATCGCGAAGTTTGCTTGTGCGGCCGGCAAGCCCTTTCAGCTCTTTGCGGAAACGGTTTGCAGTCTGTGGATCGAAAACCCCTTTAAGCTGGGCGAAAATTGAACGGGCCCGTCGAAGAGAGACCCTGTAATCGTGAAGAAACTCGGTATCAATGGATTTTCTGATGCCCTCTTCATTACGGCGCATGACCTCTGTGGTAAAGCGAAGCAGTCGAAGAGCGCTTTCATGAACAGGTGCCTGGGAATCAAGCTTCAAGCTGATTTTTGAGGAGTAATCACCAGGCTCTTTTCCTGACTCATGCATGAGTGTTCGGAAAAGACCGGAATTTTCAAGCGAAACACTTTCGGGCATTTCTCCCTGAAGCGCCTTTCTGACATGCGCCATTTCTTCGCTATAGCCTCTGAAAGGTGTAAGGGTGAGTATATGAACATATGGCCCCTTTTTATCGCTCGCTATGCTGCCGATTGATTCATCGGTCACAATACCAATGGTCTTCTCATCATGGTCCAGCACCCGCAAGCTGTGCACTTCAACTTCAAAAGAGGCAACCCTACAAAATGCGCGGAGCGGACTGATCTTGGAAAGCAGTGTAGAGAAATTCCCCAGCGGAAAGTATTCAGACCCAAAACAGGCAGAAGTGGAGGGGAATGAAGCGGTGGCAACAGTTCTTCCTGTAGAAAGCGCATTAATGGATATGGTTCGCCCTTCTGACTGAATGACGAGTCCTCTTGAGAAAGCCTGCCATTCGAAGGTATCAAAGTAATGACGACGGGCTTTTCTTCTCTCGGGGGAAGCTGTGTTGAAGCCGGAGTTCCTCAGGATATGCGGAACTGATATGGAATCGGTGCATGTGTTGAACTTGATGATTTCTGTTGCTGGCAGTCCTGTCATCATTTTCAAACCGATATTGTTGGCATATAGCCTGCGGCACAGTGGAGTGGTGTGGCAACGGCATGGTTTTGAAATACAATTCCTTAAATATAGAAAGATCTCCCTAAAAACGAGCCCTGTAACTGAAATGTAACCCTCAAAATGCGCCATTATTAACTCTGCAGGGTATAACGGGTTTTACTTTAGAGCAGGAGTTTCATAACTTGGGTTTCTCCAAAAAGAAGCTTTTTTTTGCAGCAGCACCTGGCGCCTTATTTTACCGTATGAAACACCTTCTCATCATACTTTTTTCGGCTCTCACCTTTCTTGCCGGATGTTCCCCTGTCGGAGATGAGGAACCTCTCCCTTCAGATTCCTTGTCTTCTTCCCCTTTGACTGTTGGGCTGGTTTTTGACGCTGGTGGACGGGGTGACCGCTCATTCAATGATTCTGCCTACCACGGCCTGGAATTGGCGCGCAGCAAGCGGGGGATTGATTTTGTTTATGCAGAGCCCGATGGGCAGGGTTCAGACCGCGAAGCTGCTCTGCGCCTTATGGCAGTTAATCCTGATGTGCAGCTGGTTATAGGCGTTGGTCTGCTGTTCAGCGAGGATATTGCTCGAATGGCCATGGAGTTCCCCGATAAAAAATTTGCCTGCGTCGACTACCTCCAGACTCCGGGAGTAACAATACCCTCCAATCTTGCCGGCATGGTGTTCGAGAACAAAAAAGGGTCCTTTCTTGCCGGTGCCATAGCCGGACTAGTAACAAGAACCCAAACAGTCGGGTTTATTGGAGGAATGGAGTCAAGCCTTATCAGGCAGTTTCAGACAGGCTTTACTGAAGGAGTTCGTTTTGTGAACCCGGAGGTAACCGTTATTCCGGGCTATATTGGCATGACGGGCAGTGCATTTGCCAATCCGGCTAAAGGGCGTGAACTTGCCCTTGGTCAGTATGGAAGAGGGGTTGACATTATTTATCAGGCCGCTGGAGCCAGCGGTCTTGGTGTTATTGAAGCGGCCAGAGAGAGCGGGAAGCTGGTCATTTGTACAGATCGCGACCAGGAGTATCTTGCTCCCGGGTTTGTTCTTACTACCATAACCAAGGCAGTTGACCAGGCTGTTCTGGCAATAGTGGAGTCGGTTCTTGACGGATCGTTTGCTGGCGGGACCGCCATTTCGTATGGTCTTGCTGACCGGTATACCGATTATGTGTACAATGAAAAAAACAGCTCCTTGATTTCCTCTGCCGTGCATAAGCGTGTTGAGCAGATCCGTGCTGACATATTGGCTGGAAAGATTGTTTTTGATGAAACCACCAGCCTTAATTAAAGAGGCTGCAATTCAGGCATCAACCCCTGAAAATTTGTTCAATGTCAGATAAACCCGAGCTGTGCGCAAAAAAATTCTTGTAACTGGAGCGACCGGTTTTATTGGATCACAACTCGTGATCAAACTTGCATCTACCGATGATGATATCAGTATCCTCGTCAGAAAGTCCTCCGATTTGACCCCTCTTGAATCTGTTCGCAACAGCATTACTGTTGTCTATGGGGATTTGGCTGACAAGGGGGCGATTGCTGTTGCAATGAAGGGCGTTGATCAGCTTTATCACTCGGCAGGCCTTACCTATATGGGCGACAAGAAGAATTCCCTTCTGTTCAGAATTAATGTTGAGGGTACGCGCAATATTCTTGAAGCTGCTCTTGAGGCCGGGGTGAAACGGGTTGTTCATGTGAGTTCAATTACAGCGGTTGGCATTGCAAAAAAAAGGCGTCCTGTTGATGAATCGGTTGAATGGAATTTTGATGCAATCAACCTGGAATATGCCCGGACAAAGCATCTTGCGGAGATTGCTGTAGCTGAGGCGGTGGAAAAGGGGCTTGACTGTGTTATTGTCAATCCTGCTTTCGTGTTTGGTGCGGGAGACATTAATTTCAACGCAGGCAGAATCATCAAAGATGTGTACAATCGCCGTCTGCCATTCTATCCGCTTGGCGGCATTTGTGTAGTTGATGTTGAAATAGTTGCTGATACAATTATGGCGGCCATGGACCGTGGCCGGACAGGTGAGCGCTATATAATTGGTGGTGAAAATGTTACCTATAAACAGCTTGCTGATACCATAAGCCGCATAACGGGAGCACCAAAAGTACGCATGCCGCTTCCTTTCGGCATTGCCAAAATTCTGAAGTCGGTGCTCGACCGCAAAAAAAACAAAAACAAAATCTCAAAACTCTTCAATCTCTCCATGTTCAGGGTTGCCTCAGAGTTCCTTTTTTATAACTCAGCCAAGGCTCAGCGAGAACTCAACATGAGCTTTTCCCCCCATGAAGAGAGTGTTCGAAAAGCCTTTGAGTGGTACCGTGACCGAAACCTGCTGAATTAGGGCTTTATTGACTGAACGCATTACTTCAGGGAGTTGCCCATGCCTTCGAATACCATTGTAGAGAGAGTTGCCGCAGACCTGCGGAAGAATCCTCCATTTTGTACTCTTGACGCTCTTCTCCTTGAAGACCTTGCCTCATCAATTACCGTCAGTTACCATGATGAGGGTGAGGTCATTTTCAGCAAAGGAGATGCGCTCAAAGCCTCAGCTTTCATAGTGATGAAGGGTGCCGTGCGCCTGTTCGACACTATTGATGGAGAGGAGGTGCTGGTTGATATGTGCGACGAAGGCGATATTTTCGGCGTCAGGGCCATTGTTGGCGGCACCAACTACCTTCTTTTTGCTCAGGTAGCTGAAGAGAGCCTTATTTATGATATTCCGGTTGAAAAAATCAAGTCCCTTATTGCCGCCGACAATGGGGTCTCCAACTTTTTTGCCGGTGAATTTGCAAAAAGCCTGCAGGAGATGGAGCGGACACTGAGTTCTGCTTTCTCGCAGCGGCACCAGCGTTTCAGTCAGCAGTCATACAGCAGTTTCCTTGAGCATGAAACCCTTGAGGTCAAGCCTGTTACCAGTGTTATTACCTGCTCCGCCGACATCACTATTCGTGAAGCAGCCGGAATTATGGCTGAAAGCAATATCGGCTCAATTCTCGTGGCCTCGCCCGAGGGCTATCCGCTTGGAATTATTACGGATACAGATCTCCGAAAAAAAGTTGTTGCCTTGCCGGGAGCTGTGAATGAAAGGCCGGTCAATGAGATAATGAGCAGCCCGGTCTACACGATTACCGGAGGGAAAACGGTGGCAGACATGGTTATGCTCATGGTGAAAACCAAGCTCCGCCATTTCTGTATTACTGAAGATGGAACCCCTCGAAGCCCCATTCTGGGAATCATTTCCGAGCACGACATCATAACTTCAGAAGGCAATAATCCTGCTGTAATTATGAAGGAGATCATGAGCGCAGAGGGTGTGGAGCAACTGAAAACAGAGCGCGACAAGGCCGAAACCCTTCTTGGGGTCTACCTTGGCCAGAATGTTGCGGTACATTTTATTACCAGCATCATGACGGAAATCAATGATGCAATCATCGTCCGTTCAATCCGATTCGCTCTTGATGCCATGCGGCTTGAGGGGCTGAAACGCCCTTCAGCTGCATTCTGTTGGCTCTCCCTTGGCAGTGAGGGGCGACGGGAACAGGTTCTCAGGACAGATCAGGACAATGCCATTATCTACGCTGACCCGTTGCCCGAAGAGGCAGAGAGCTGTCATCAGTTTTATCTGGATCTGGGCCGAAGGGTTACGGGTATGCTTGAGTCTGCCGGATTTGTTCGATGCCCTGCTGAAGTGATGGCATCAAATCCCAAGTGGTGCCAGCCGATATCGGAGTGGCGCCGCTATTTCCACCAGTGGATAGCTACACCGGAACCAAAGGCGGTAATGCATTCAACCATATTCTTTGATTTTCGGCCCGTAGAGGGCGATGCTTCTCTTGCTGGGGAGCTGAAACAGGGGATTTTTGAGCTGATGGAAAAGGGGAGAGGATTCCTTGAGTTTTTTGCCAAAAACGCACTCCAGAATCCTCCTCCGCTTGGCTTTTTCCGAAACTTTCTGGTCGAAAAAAGTCGCGACCATGCCAATAAGTTTGATATCAAGTCACGGGCAATGATGCCACTTGCCGATGCGGCAAGAGTTCTTGCCTATGAGCTTAAAATCCCCGACTTCCTCGGCACGGTTGAGCGCTTTGGGAAAATAGCGGTTCTTGACCCGACGCTGAAAGACCTTGCTCTTGAAGCTGCCGCCGCCTATGACTTTCTTATACGATTGCGCGCTGAAAACGGTCTTGAGCATAGCAGCTCCGGGCGGTATATCAAGCCTGAGAGTCTGAATAAGCTTGACCGGCAGATGCTGCGGAATGTGTTTTCAACTATCGGCCATATTCAGCAAACCCTTAACTTGAGGTTCCAGCTTGACTATATCCGTGACTGATCTTCTCCTGCGGCAGTTTGCGCAGCTGCGGTGCCGCCGTGGAGTACTTCCCGAAGCCGTATGTCGCTATGTAGCAGGGATTGGCAGTAGGGAAGGCGCGTCAACATCGCTGCAAAAGGCTCGTTTTGTTGTTTTTGACACGGAAACCACAGGATTTGATGTACAGAACGACCGTGTAATTTCAATCGGGGCGGTTGCCCTTGAGGGCTCTGCCATTACGATTGCTGATTCTTTTGAGGTACTTGTCCGCCAGCATGGCGTTGGTGAAAAAGAGTCCGTGAGCGTTCACGGCCTTCTGAAAAAAGACATTGCTTCAGGAGTGAGCGAACGGGAGGCCGTCAGCTCGTTTCTTGACTATATCGGTAACAGCGTTCTCATAGCCCAGCATGCGAGCTTTGATATAGCCATGCTGAACAGGCTTCTCTGGGAGATGTTCCGTATCCGTCTTTTCAATGGAGTGGTTGATACGGCCAGCCTTGCCAAACGGCTTGAAAAAGGACCCTATCACAATCTTGCCCATCAGGCGGGGGAGTACCGGCTTGATCAACTTTGCCAGCGTTATGGCATTCGGCTGCATGACCGTCATACCTCGGCGGGCGATGCATACCTGACAGCACAGTTGCTTCAGAGGCTTCTTGCCAAGGGGCAGAAAGCGGGAATTACAACTGTGGGGAGTCTTTTGATGCAGTAGATTGGAGGGAGCGCCTGTCAGCGTTTTTTTGAGAACAGAATCATTCTCGATGATCCCCCCTCGGTATAGGGACTGCCGCTGTAATCTCCGGCAATATAGTTCACTGAAAATCCTTCTTTTTCAAGCATTCCGGTTATCTCGTCGTAGGTGTAAAGCATAACCGATTCCGAAAACTGAAGCGGCTTGCCCGTTTCGGGAGTGATGGTTATCTGTTTTGTGATGCGGCCATCTTCAAGCACCCTGTTTTCCGTGACCTGCAGGGAACCGACTGTGCGGTTGGAGTGCGCAATGAGATGCTCTTTCAGGTAGCTCGGGTTGATAAGGTCAAGAACATACCATCCGTCGGGCTCAAGTGCTCTGGAAGCCACGGAAACAACTTTCCTGTCCTCAGCAGCTGAATTGAAATACCCGAAACTGGTAAAGAGCTGAACAACCATTCTGTACTTCTCTACAGACAAAATTTCCCGCATGTCCATCTCAGTGAACTGGAGTTCAAGCGACTCCTCTGCAGCTTCATTTCGTGCCTCCTGAAGGAGAAACGGAGAGAGGTCATTGGCCGTGACAGCAAAACCTCTCTTGGCAAATTCAAGCGCATGTCGTCCGGCTCCGCAGGCTATGTCGAGCACAGCCGGTCCGGATGGAGGTGTGGTTTCAATTCCTGTCAGGCGAAGAATTGTATTGACGCAGTCCGTTGCTTCCTGACGGTTGCGGTGGCTGTACAGTGCCAGATAGAATGGGTGATTGAACCACTCTTTAAACCATTGCGATTGATTGTTTTCGTCAGCCTGAAGAGGGTGTGAGGGCATCTGTTGCTGGAATGAACTGTAGGTAGGGAGGTAAAAAAGGACACGAGGGGCTTTTGGAGAGCCCCCGCATGACAACTGTCGATCTTATTTTACGCCGTCAGAAATAACCTTGTTGATAATGGTCTGGTCGTTTTCACCACTGGGAATACGGACATTCTTTTCAATGAATTTCCAGCCGTTGGTTTTTTCTGATTTTACGGAGTAGACCAGTTTCGCAACTTTGAAGTCGGCGGCTCCGCCCTTTTTATTTTTCTCGCCGAATGATTGTTTCTTTGCCATTGTCTGTCGGGTAGTTCAGTTTGTTGTTACGCTTCTCATGCCTTATGCTAAAAAGAAAAGGAAAGTAATAAAAATTTCATCCTTCAGCAACAACCAAAGACTATGCACAAAACAGAGTCGCGCTGTTTTCAGTTGTTCTTGATTCAAGCTTCATGAAGGACCCCTTTATGAAGGATCCCAATAGCTTTTCCTCTCAGTGTTCGGCCGAGAAACGGTGTATTGATTGACTTTGAACGGAGCCTGTCGGCTGTTACACACCATTCCATTTCGGGGTCGATGAGGGTGAAATTGGCAGTTGCACCTTCTTTGAAACTGATTGGCTCAAGGTTCATTATTGTTCTGGGATTAACCGACAGAAGTTCAATGGCGCGCTGCATGGAGAGTATGTTGCTATGAACAAGTTCGGTAAGGGTAAGGCCGACGGATGTTTCAAGCCCGATAATACCGAATGCAGCTTCTTGGGGGGGGCACTGTTTTTCATGAGATGCATGCGGTGCATGATCAGTGGCAATAGCGTCAATGGTGCCATCCCGAAGCCCTTCCAGCAGTGCAGCCCTGTTTTTTGCGGAGCTGAGGGGGGGCTTCATGATATAGCTGCCTTTTTCCTCTGCATTGTACATATCCTCGTCACACAGGGTGAAGTGATGGGGCGTTACCTCACAGGTGACCTGCAGCCCATCTTTTTTAGCCTGGCGGATCAGGTTCACTGAGGCCTCTGTGCTGATGTGTGCAGCATGATAGCGCGGCCTCTGTAACGGGTCATGCAGTTTATGCTCTTCAAGCCAGCGAAGCAGCAGAAGGTCGCGGGCAAGCATCATGGCTTCAGAAATATCAGGAATTCCTTTAAGGCCGAGTTTTGTGGAGTAAATACCCTCATTAACAACACCGCCTGTGGTGAGTGAGCGGTCTTCACAGTGCTGAATAACCAGAAGATTGAAGTTTGAGGCATATTCAAAAGCGAGACGCATAATCTGGCTGTTTTGAATTGCCGAACCGTCGTCGGAGACAGCGGTAACCCCGTAGGAGGCATATTTGCCAAAAGGGGCGAGTCCTTCACCACGGCTTTCCACCGTCATTGCGCCTATCACTTCAAGATCAACCGGAAGTCCTTCCGAGTGGTGGCGAATAAAGGCAACGCCGAGCGGACTATCGATAACGGGTTGTGTATTAGGCATTAACGCTACTCCAGTGAACCCGCCGGCTGCTGCTGCAGCTGCACCGCTTTCAAGTGTTTCCTTGTATTCCTGCCCGGGTTCGCGGAAGTGGCAGTGCATATCAAACAGACCGGGAGAAAGGATTTTACCTTTCATATCAATAACCCGTTCTCCTTCTGTTGTTTTCAGGGGAGCACTGCCAACGGAAAGTTGCTCTATGGTTCCTTCATCCGAAACACGAATGGAACCAATGGCATCAAGCCCCTCGGCAGGATTGAGAAGGCGAGCCTCCTGGAAAAGTATGCTCATTGCTATATCTGCTGATTTTGTTGGTTGTTACTCTGAAACTGACGCTTCCAGAAGTATTTCTGTTGGGGGATTGGTTGGTGTTCCCGTGAAAATCAGGTCGTCCCGGTGCAGCCCGTAAATATACGATAAATAGCGGACAAGCTCTGTTGGAGGGTGTATCATTTCTGCCATTGAGTTCAAGGGATATTGCTGGGTTTGCTTCAAGCATGGCAGGGGCACAGGATTGTCGATGAATTGTTTCAGAAATGTTAATTGCCCTCTCTTCTCCAGTGAAGCAGGGGGGCCTTCACTTGTATTGTTTTACATTTTAAGTAATGTAATTTGATGTATGCAATGGTTTATCAAATTAATCCTGGTTTCGGGATTCAGATGTACGCCGCCATAAGGAGAGTTTTTGATGAGTGAGTCGGCAAAAGAGTCTCTTCGTAAGCAGTTCATCTTGCGTCGTCAGCAAAGTTCAGCGTCTGCCAGAGCCGCAATGAGCCTTACTGTTGCCCGCAATGCTGTTGAGTTGCCGGAGATTGCCAGCGCAAGGGGAGTAAACATATACATCCCTATGCCTCTGAAAGCCGAGTTGGATACATTGCCATTGATTGAACGGCTTCTTGGTATGAACAAGATTGTGACGGTGCCGATAGTGAAGGGGAGTGAGCTGGTTTCTGCCCAGTTTCATTCATCGGCTGAACTGCAGGCTTCACCGCTTGGAAATCCACAGCCCCGGCATCCTGAACCAGCCGATGAATCTCTGATTGATGCTGTTGTGATCCCGCTTTTGGCAGTTGACAGAAAAGGCTGTCGGCTTGGATTTGGCAAGGGGTACTATGACCGTTTTCTTGCCCGGCTTTCAGATTTGGGGTATCGGCCTTGCCGAATAGGACTAGCTTTCAGCTTTCAGATGACCGACTTTATAACGCCTGACCCCTGGGACCAGAATCTGGATATTCTTGTTCACGAACAGGGAGCAGTCCATTTTAGCAACCACTTCCACTGAATTTCTAAATAAAGCATGAACATAACCGGCAATATGAATATGACGAATGAAGCCAACGGCCAGGAAATTGAGCACGCGGATATGCCCCGTATTGACCTGCAAAGCACCGAACTGTATGTGAACCGTGAGATCAGCTGGATACATTTCAACCAACGGGTTCTTGAGGAAGCGCTCAACAAAAAGGCTCATCCTCTTCTTGAAAGGGTCAAGTTCATCTCAATTTTCAGCTCCAACCTTGATGAGTACTTTATGATCAGGGTTGCTGGAATTGAGGATCAGTACGAGGCCGGAATTCAGGATCGTACCATTGACGGCCATACTCCCAGCGAGCAGCTCGAAAAAATCAGGAGCATGGTTGCTCCGCAACTGAAGCAGCGCAATGACTGTTTTTACAATGATCTCTTGCCTGCAATGGAGAAGGAGGGCATTTCCTTTGTCCGCTTTGCTGATCTTCCCCAACATCAAAAAGAGGCGCTTCGCACCTATTTCCGTCAGGAAATCTACCCCGTTCTGACACCGCTTGCGTTTGACACGGGCCATCCATTTCCGTTCATGTCGAGCCTTTCGCTCAATCTTGCCATTGAGCTTGAAGACTGCGAAACCGGCGCAAGCCGTTTTGCCAGAGTGAAGGTGCCCAGCATTCTTCCCCGGATGCTTTCGTTCAACACAATTGAGGGACTGGAGACTGATGATGGTATTCTCCGCTTTATCTGGCTTGAGGATTTGATCCAGAACAATCTGGACCTGCTTTTCCCCAAAATGCGCATTGTCAAGTCGCACCTGTTCAGGCTTGTACGGGATGCTGATATTGAAATTGAAGAAGATGAAGCCGGCGACCTTCTTGAAACGATAGAGCAGGGCATCCGTTCAAGGCGGTATGGCAAGGTTGTTCGTCTTGACATCAGTCCAGAAATGCCCGAGCCCATCAAAAAGCTTCTGATGAAGAATCTGGAGGTCAGTGCGCGCAATGTCTATGCAATTGAGGGCATTCTTGGGCTTGGATGCCTCATTGAGCTGCTTCGCATAGAGCGGCCTGACCTGAAAGATGAACCCTTTGTGCCCGCCAACCCAATTGAGGACCATTACGGCCGCAGTCTGTTTGGGGCAATCCGTGTGCGCGACCATCTCCTCTACCATCCGTATGACTCCTTTCAGCCTGTTGTTGATTTTATCAACCAAGCGGCGGCTGATCCTGATGTGCTGTCTATCAAGCAGACCCTCTATCGTATGGGCAGCAATTCACCGATTGTCAAGGCGCTGATGAGAGCCGCCGAGTCGGGGAAGCAGGTGGCTGTTCTTGTTGAGCTGAAGGCCCGTTTTGATGAAGAGAACAACATTGTGTGGGCTCGTGCGCTTGAAGATGTTGGCGCTCATGTTATTTACGGACTTCCCGGTTTAAAAACCCACGCAAAGCTTACATTGATTGTGCGCCGTGAGAACAATAAGCTTAAACGGTATCTACATCTGGGCACCGGCAACTACAACCCTTCAACCGGCAAAATCTATACCGACTACAGTCTGTTTACCGACGATGAGGAGATTTCAATTGATGTTGCCGAACTCTTCAACGCATTGACAGGTTATTCAAGAAACACGGAGTACAGAAAGCTGATTGTTTCGCCACTCAACACCCGCATTCGCATAATAGAGATGATTGAACGGGAGGTTGCGCTCCACAGGAAAGAAGGGGGCGGAAGAATCATCATGAAAATGAATGCGCTGGTTGACCCCAAAACCATTCGCGCACTCTACAGTGCCTCCCGTGAAGGGGTAAAGATAGAGCTGATTATTCGTGGCATATGCAGCCTTATTCCCGGAATACGGGGGGTTAGTGAGAATATCAGGGTAATAAGTGTGATGGGAAGATTTTTGGAACACAGTAGAGCTTATTATTTTAAGAATGGAGGCCATGCAGAGCTCTTTCTTGGTAGCGCCGACATGATGCAGAGAAATCTGGATCACCGTGTTGAAACTCTTTTCCCGGTTCTTGATGAAGTGGTGATTTCAAGGGTGCTGGAAGATCTTGAACTTCTGCTTGCCGACAATGTAAAAGCTTGGACTATGGATGCTTCCGGTTCGTACTCGCTTATGGAAAACGATCAACCTGCAGTCAACAGTCAGGTTCGTTGTCTTGAGAGGGTCGCCCAGAAGAAGATTTCTCATATTTTAAAATAGCAGTACCATGAAAATTGCAATTGGAAGTGACCACGCTGGAGTTGAGTTCAAGAAAGAGATTGCCGAATGGCTTGTTGCCAACGGTCATGAATGCAAAGACATGGGTCCCTATACGGAAGAGTCTGTCGACTATCCCGATTATGCGCATAAAGTTGCCAAGGCAGTTGCCAGTGGAGAGTACGAGCAGGGAATACTGCTGTGCGGAACCGGTCTTGGGGTTTCAATATCAGCCAACAAAGTTCCGGGCATTCGTGCGGCACTTGCCTGCAGGCCTGAATTCGCAACCCTTGCCCGGCAGCACAACAATGCCAATGTGCTCTGCATGTCGGCTCGCTTTACAGACAGTGCCACAATAGTAACAACGCTCGAACACTGGTTTGCCGCAGACTTTGAGGGCGGAAGGCACCAGCGCAGAGTAGAGAAAATAGAACAATGCTCCTAAGCGACTGCATACAGAGTTGCCTTGATGACAGGTATCCTGTTTTCCAAGACACTAAGACAATAAAAGAGCTTCAGGCAGCAATGCGTGCGGGAGGATATAACTGCGTGCCGGTATGCCATAAAGGGAAGTTCTCCGGCATGGCCCTGCAGAACGAGCTTGAGTTGGTGGTGGAAGCGCCTGGCAAAAAGCTTCGGGATTTGACTTTTCCTGTTTCTCCCACAGCGGCTTCCAATGAGCATCTCCTGGCACTGTTTTCGCGGATGGAATTCTTTCCCGAGACTATCATTCCCGTTATTGACCCAGAAACAGGCGAGTATCTTGGTGTTGTTCATAAAGAACGCCTGTTTATGAAGATGGCCGAGGTGTTTCACCTGGTGGGCGATGCAATGACGCTGGAGCTTGAGGTTCCAGCATTCGGACTCACTGTTTCAGAGGTGATTGCAGTGCTTGAGAAGAATGATGCAACTGTGCTCAGTTTCGGATCATACCACCCTTCCCCGGAAGGGGAGAGCCGGGTGCTCATTTTGAGGCTGCAGGTTCACGATGGGTACCATCTTGTCAAAACCCTTGAGCAGTATGGCTATATGATCCGCTATGCTGCTCCATTATCGGGGGGAAATGACGATAACCTTCGCGAAAAAGCCCTTGAGTTCATACGGGTAATGGATCTGTAAAACACTATCCGTACTGCCGCAAAGCAGCCAGTACAACCCCCATAATGCGGAAATCGCTTTCGGGCGTCACAGGAATGGGGCGGTATTTTCTGTTTTCAGGCGCCAGCGAAATTTTTCCCCCATCACTGATGCAGAGCGTTTTTACCGTTACCTCTGAATTCAGGCTTGCAATGATCACCTGGCCGTCACGGGCAGTTTCGCGCGATTCAACAAGCAGGGTATCCCCAGGCATTATTCCAATATCCATCATGCTGTCGCCCGAAACTTTCAGTGCATAGGCATTCTTCCTTCCACCTGTCCATGACTGGGGAAAATCAAGATAGCTCTCAACCTCTTCCGCGGCCATTGCAGGCATTCCTGCCGGCACTGCGCTACCGTAAAGAGGGACGCTGACAAGGGGTTTCCCGTCTTCAGTACTCTCCTGCGCATTGATGATGCGCCCTATTGCTGATTCTAGGATGTTGAGTCGTTCTGTAATGTCATTTCGGGTATTCTCTGTCTTCAGCATTGAGCCTTTTCCTGTAAGGAGCCATTCGTGGCTTACGGGAAAGCCTCTGCAGAGTTCCTCCAGCACAGAAGCGCTTGTCCCTCCCTTATTGTTCTCTATTTCCGAAACCCTGTTTCCCGAGATCCCGATTTTTGTTCCGAACTCCTCCTGACGAAGCCCGAAATGACGGCGCACTGATCTGATCCGCCTGCCGAGTGTTACTGCTGTATCCATCACTATTGAGTGTTATGTTGTAAGGAACTTCACTGAATATCGGATTTATTGTAAAATGTACACGAAAAACAATTAAAATCCGATAATTTTCCTGTTTTTGCGAAGCCAGCCCGTCATCTTTTTACTTTAAGGGGGTTATTTGTACCTTGCATAATTGCTTTATGGGCACCTCTATGTATTGTTGCGAGCGCTTCCCACCCTTAACATTCAATCATTCCTTCAATGAATTCAGCACCTGCGTCAGAACTTGCCGCAAGGATACAGGAGCATGCGAGCCGTCTCTATCCGGAGCTTTCCAAAGTACGGAGGGATATACACATGCATCCGGAACTCTCTTATGAAGAGGTGCGAACAACCCGTGTTGTTGGCGAGTATCTGCAGAATCTCGGCATTGAGCCCGAGCCGCCCTTTCTCGACACCGGTGTTGTAGCGCTTCTGAAAGGGGCCAGGTACAGGGAGGGCTCTCCAATTATTGCCCTTCGCGCCGATATTGACGCCCTTCCGCTGAATGAAGAGAACCAGCACGGATTCTGTTCATTGGAGGCTGGGAAAATGCATGCCTGCGGTCATGACATGCATACTGCCATGCTTCTGGGTGCGGCAGTGATTCTTTCCTCCCTTAAAGATGAGCTGGAGGGAGGCGTCCTCTTTATTTTTCAGCCCGCTGAAGAAAAAGCGCCAGGTGGAGCCAAACCTCTGATTGAAGCAGGCCTCTTCAGAAAATTCAATCCTGTTGCCATACTTGGCCAGCACTGTTTCCCGAATGTACCATCAGGAAAGGTTGCGCTGTGCCGGGGGAGCTTCATGGCGGCAACTGATGAGCTTTACTTCACGGTGTCGGGGCAGGGGGGGCACGCATCGGCCCCTCATAAGGCAGCTGATCCTGTTCTTGCGGCAGCTCACATCATAACAGCTGTTCAGCATCTTGTCAGCAGGGTGGCACCACCCCATGAGCCAGCAGTCGTTTCCATTGCCTCCATTCATGGAGGAAGTGCACCAAACATCATTCCCTCCTCTGTGAGTATGAGTGGAACAATGAGGACTATGAACGAGGAACTTCGTGCACTCCTGCATCAGAAACTGCAGTCAACGGTGAGCCATGTGGCTGAAGGAATGGGTGTTACAGCAGAGCTTGAAATCCGCCATGGCTATCCCGCACTTGTCAATGATCCTGAAATTACCCGGCAGGCTGGCATTGCATGCACAGAGTATCTTGGCCGAGAGAATGTGCTTGACAGTGAGCCCCTGATGACGGCTGAGGACTTTGCCTATTACCTTCAGGAAATTCCCGGAACCTTCTGGCAGATTGGCACCGGAACGGAAGAGCAGGAGAGAGGCAACACGCTTCATTCGCCAACCTTTAACCCCGACGAAAAGGCGCTTGCTACAGGAGCTGGGCTTCTTGCTTACTCTGCCTGCCGTTTTCTTGAAGATAGCCGTCGCTAAAAGGTTGTAACAAAGAAAGGCGCCCATAAGGACGCCTTTCACTTGTAGTCAGGTATTAATTCAAGCCATTATTTCAGGCTTTGCCGTCAGAACCCAGCACATTGAGGTTCTTGTGCTTGTAGAGTTCCTTGAGTGCATCGCGTGCAGGTCCGAGGTATTTTCTCGGGTCAAACTCTTCAGGTTTTTCATCCAGCACTTTGCGAATTGCAGCCGTCATTGCAAGGCGTCCGTCAGAATCAATGTTGATTTTGCAGACTGCGGATTTGGAAGCCAAACGGAGCTGGTCTTCTCCAATGCCGATTGCGTCTTTCAGTCTGCCACCGTGCTCATTGATGGTTTTAACAAGTTCCTGCGGCACTGATGATGAACCGTGAAGCACGATCGGGAAACCGGGAATTCTTTTTTCAATCTCCTGAAGGATATCAAGACGGATTTTAGGGTCTTCGCCGGGCTTGAACTTAAAGGCTCCATGCGAAGTGCCAATTGAAATGGCAAGGCTGTCGACGCCGGTTTTGGCAACGAAGTCTTCAACCTCTTCAGGCTGTGTATAGGTATGGTGAGCAGAAGAAACTTCATCTTCAATGCCTGCAAGCACGCCAAGTTCACCCTCAACGGTTACATCGTGCTGGTGGGCATATTCAACCACTTTTTTGGTCAGTGCCACATTCTCTTCGTAAGGAAGGTGTGAGCCGTCAATCATGACAGAGGAAAAGCCTGACTCAATGCAGTCTTTGCAGAGTTCAAAGGTATCGCCATGGTCAAGGTGGAGAACAATGGGAATCGGGCTACCGAGTTCTTCAGCATAAGCCACGGCACCCTGTGCAAGATAGCGGAGGAGGGTTTCATTTGCATAGCTTCTGGCGCCTTTAGACACCTGAAGGATAACGGGAGACTTCGTTTCCGCACAGGCCATGATGATTGCCTGCATCTGCTCAAGGTTGTTGAAGTTGTAGGCCGGAATGGCATAACCACCGGTTACGGCTTTCTGGAAAAGCTCTCTGCTGTTGCAGAGACCGAGTGATTTATAGCTGACAGGCTGCTTTGGCATTGAATGCGCTCCCTTTTGTATTATTATATAATTATTACTGGATGACTGCCGATTTATTTCGTAATTCATCAACTGTCGTTTATCAAGTGGTGCATTATATCATATATTTAAATGCACCGCAACACTTAACGACAAACTCTTGCTCTCTTTTTAACTGATACGATGCATAGAAAACTTCTGATATTGCTTATTGTTTCCGTGTTTGCCGGAACTGTACCTGTGTTTGCAAACAATGTGCAAATTCCCGCTTCTCCCGCAAAAGCGGCCATATTAAAGCCTACAAGGGCTCAGGAAGAGGCTGCGCGTTATATCAGCCAGTATCTTCTTGAAAACCATTATCGAAAGGTTGCTGTTGGAGATTCGCTCTCACAGGAGATTTTCAGCAGGTATATCGACAATCTTGACGGCACTAAAAGTTACTTTATGGCCGGCGAGGTAAACAGGCTTCGTGAGCTTTATGGCAACCGGATTGATGATGAATTTCTTTCGGGACGGGCAACGGCGGGGTTTGCCATTTACAACCTGTTTCTCAAACGCGCGAATGAAAAGATGCGCTACCTGAAAGCCGCCGCCGATACAGTTCGATTTGACTTCAGAACCCCTGAGGCCCTTATTGTAAAAAGAGAAGACGACGCATGGCCCGCTGACCGAAAAGAGCTGCTGGCTTTCTGGCGAAAAGAGCTCAAATACAAGTGGCTCAACCTCAGGTATTCAGGTGAAAGCCCCAAAACCATACGCACAACGCTTGCCAAGAGCTACACAAGCCGTCTCGGCCTTCTGAAAAAGCAGAACGCCGAGGACGCCTTCAGGGCATACGCCTATGCCCTCACCACATCGTTTGACCCGCATACCGACTATTTTTCGCCTGCAGACTACGAAAACTTCCAGATAGACATGAGTCGTTCTCTTGAAGGTATCGGCGCTAAACTGCAGAGCGAAAGCGAGTATACTGTTGTTAATGAAATCATTCCCGGCGGGCCTGCGTTCAAGGCGGGGCTGCTGAAAAAAGGTGACAAGATAATCGGCGTGGGGCAGGGGAGAACGGCTGAGATTGTGGATGTTGTTGGCTGGAGAATCAACGATGTCGTCAAACTGATCCGGGGCCCAAAAGGAACCCTTGTGCGCCTTAAAATTCTCCCTGCAAGTCAGGCAGGAAGAGGGCCGTCAAGAATCATCCCGATTCAGCGCGACAAGGTCAATCTTGAGGAACAGGCCGCACACAAGAAGATAATTCAGCAGTCTGGCCGCCGGATTGGCATTATCAACATACCCTCATTTTATCTTGACTTTGAAGCTCAGAAGCGCAATAACGGCGCCTACAACAGCACCAGCCGAGATGTTGCACGCATACTCGCTGAGCTCAATGCTGCCAATGTTGACGGTATTGTTATTGACCTGCGCGACAATGGAGGCGGCTCACTTGAGGAAGCAGTCAATGTTACCGGGCTGTTCATCTCTTCGGGCCCTGTTGTGCAGGTGAGCAACTCCACAGGGGGAAAGGGTGTTTTGAGGGATGAAGACCGTCAGGTTACCTACACTGGCCCATTGACAGTTCTTGTCAACAGGTACAGCGCCTCAGCCTCAGAAATCTTTGCGGCAGCAATTCAGGATTACGGCAGGGGAGTCATTGTAGGTGAACGGACCTTCGGTAAGGGAACCGTTCAGAGCATCATTCGCCTTGAACGGCCTTACACACTGTTCGGAAAGCAGCCCGAACTTGGCCAGCTTAAGCTCACTATCGCAAAGTTTTACCGGATTTCAGGTGAAAGCACCCAGCATAAAGGTGTTGTGCCTGATATCTTCATGCCCTCTCTTATCGACAACTCTGCAATCGGTGAAGACACCTACACCAGCAGTCTCCCGTGGAGCACTGTTTCAAGATCATTCTACAGCCCAAGCCTTGAAGTCTCACAGCCAATGCTCAGCGCGCTTCGTCAGAAATTTCAGGGGCGTATTCTTGGCGACCCGGCTTATCAGAGTTATCTCAAGGATGTAGCAACGCTCAATGCCATCAGAAAGAAAAAGGCAGTCTCCCTTAAGGAGTCTGTTTTCAGGGTTGAGACTGAAAAAATAAAACTGATTGAAAAACTATGGGTTCCTGAAACTGAGGGAGACGCGAAATTACCCAAAGGCAAGGGAAGAGACATTGTGCTTGATGAAGCTGTTGGCATCACTGCCGATCTGGCTGGCATCAAGCCGGTGGGGGTGGATGCATTTGTCAATAAAGCGGCACAGATTAATTGAGAATATTTTCTTTTTGTAAATCACCTGTAATTAGACTAAACTCATAATGCATTCAGCCAATGGTTGGCTGAGACGCTTGAAGATAATTGGTGCTATGGTTATCTGCATGCTTACCTTTTTATCACAGCACGAGTTTACTGAGATTAGACAATGAACATTTATGTCGGCAACCTGCCTTACACCGCTTCTGAAGATGACCTTCGTGACGCCTTTTCCGAATTCGGACAGGTAGAGAGCGCAAACATCATCATGGACAAATTCTCCGGCCGCTCAAAAGGTTTTGGATTTGTTGAAATGTCTGATGACGATGCTGCCCGCGAAGCCATTGAAGCCATGCACAACAAAGATCTAATGGGTCGTTCCATCATGGTCAACGAGGCTAAGCCCCGCGAAGAAAGAGCTCCCCGCCGCGATCATTACTGATCACTGCTAAAGCAGAAGCTTCAAAGCCGGACAGGATGTATTTCCTGCCCGGCTTTTTTATTGCGTATATCTCCTTACTTATGATTACCAGCATGCCGCAGAGCGGCATATTCATAACCATTGCGTTTGGTATAAGCACACTTGCATATTTTTACCAGATTTCCCATCTCCTTGGCGCTTTACCCCTTGAGTCACAATGGGATATCAACATGCTTGAGCCAGCAACTTCGGTGTATCTGCTAGCAGGGGATGATGGCTGGGTAACTATAAGTATTTTTCTTCCAGTCAGCAGGAGAAGGATGTGCTTTTTTGTCAGATATAATTGGCTCGATTGTGCTTTTTGGAAGTATATAGTATATAATGTATAATGTATAGTGTATAAATGGATGTTGGTTCTATGGTTATGATTCCTGTATTCGCTTTATGGCGTTTTGTGCCGGCGGAGAATGCGATATGTACAGCGATTCAATAACAGCGGTTCAGGACGATTCTCTCTTAAAGAGACAGTTCTCAC
>JAVCDF010000012.1 GCA_030765725.1 Candidatus Chlorobium antarcticum
TTTTAAGAGGGGCCGGCGGGATGCAGTTTCGCTCCGCTCCACTGCCTGCCACCAGCCCTCCTCTCATCATCAAAATATAGCTTATTAAAACCTTGTGTTTCACGACATCAATTCACAATCGCGGGGGTGTCCTTGTCTTTTTTAAAATAGTTCATAGCCACAATCAATTCAACATGTTCTCTCTGAACCGTGAATTCAGCTTCGCTGAAGCTGGGGGGGCCGTACTTGATTTTGGGATTGTTGGACACTCCGAACCCTTCTTTGGGTATGCCGATAAAGGTTTTGTCCATTTTCCCGTTGCTGTTTTTATCGTGGAGAACGCTTACAGCGTAAGTTCCATAAGGAATGTTCTCAAACACAAATTCTGGCATAGAGCCGTCAAGCTTCTTGACCGTTGACAGCCATGCCCGGTCCGGCTTGTCGGGGAACCCTTTCTTTGTAGTGTAAAGAGCAACACCCAAAAGCCCCTCTGGCTGCTGTAGTTCAGCTACACGAACCGTTATCTGGCAGGTTTCGCCGATTACTGTCCTGTTGCTCGGCTGCTGGGCATCAGCCATCAGCAATGAAGACGAAAAAAGCAAGGCTAAGGTAATAAGAATTTTATTCATGGCCGTTGTTTTCATGTGTTTTAAGGCTGAGGATAACATTTTCACGGATCATGTCCTCAACATTGGTGGCCGGAATCATAAACCGGTTCATGGGGGTGTTTTCAGTTTTTGCATGAAGAATTCCCCGGGCAGTTCCTGCTGTCATCTGTGCCAAATGACCGGCAAAAGGTTTTGGCAGGGCAAACAGTTTTTTGTCATCATTGATGAACGATTTCCATGACTCCTCATCCATAGCAAAAATGCAGCCGGCCTCAATGGTGATAAAGGGGATTTCATCCTGAAGAAACTCGTTCCTGAAAAGAACCTTGAGGAGTTTTTTACTGCTGTCTATGCCAAAATTCAGTCCGGCATTTATTTTGACTGGCTTTTGTTCATCAGGAGCTGTGCTTAAAATTTCACATCGATCGGTCGTAATGCCGGCAAGAACAAAATTGACCTGCTGTGTAGTAGTGTCGGGCATAATGAGGCATTCTAAAGTTGACAAAGTGTAAAGCTACTGTTAAGGTAGGGATTTTTGCAGATAACACAGCGGGAAAGACGGAACGGCAGGGACCTCAGAGCAGTTATATCTTAAAGAAGATAAATCATATTTATAAATTATGTATCTGGCAATTGATATGAAGAGGGATTTTCTTGCTGCAGTTGAGCACAGGCGCAGTGTGTATTTCATTGAAGGAAATCTTCTCACCGGAAGGGAGAGGGTTGAGGAAATAGTGAAACATGCTGTAACACATGCTCCGTCGACATTCAATTCACAGAGTGCGAGGGCGGTTGTGTTGTTAGAGGATGCGCACAGGAGATTATGGGATATGGTTCTGGAGATTCTTCGTGGGATTATAAAAGCGGATGATTTTGGTCCAACTGCAAAAAAAGTTGATGGATTTCGTCGAGGTGCGGGGACGGTAATGTTTTTTGAGGACAGGGCAGTGGTTGATGATCTCATGACTCGTTATCCTCTCTACGCCGACAAGTTCCCCGAGTTCTCACTTGAGGCTTCGGGAATGCTTCAATTCGTGGTGTGGACTGCGCTGGAGGATGAAGGTTATGGAGCATCGCTTCAGCATTATAATCCTTTGATTGATGATGCTGTGCGTGAAGAATGGAATCTGCCGAAATCGTGGCAGCTTCGTTCGCAGTTGGTTTTCGGTTCCGTTGTTGAGTGGGCAGGGGAGAAGTCGTTCACTCCGATTGAGCAGAGGGTGCTTGTGTTCTGAGGCCGGCAGCAGGTCTCCATCCGGAGGTTTTTGGATGTTTTCCTTCATTTGCGATGCAGTGCCTGATCCGTATTGGTTCGGGTTCGTTGAAGCTCTTCAAATACTGAATACAGGAGGTTGGAGATGACCGTAAAAATTGAAAAGTACCATGTTCTTTTTTATGGGAGCCCGGAAGGATACGGCTCAAGCCGGTCAATGATTGTTCTTTATGACCATGAAGGACGCATGAGGGGGGAATTGCGTTTCTGTGACCCCGGGATGATCTATGACAATGATTCCGAAAAGGATGGGGTTGTTTTCATGCACCTGCCTTCGCATATGTTTTCAGCCGTTGTTGATGTGCTTCGCAACGAGGACCCACTGTATATCTATTTTGCCTTTGGAAGGGGGTTTCTTTCGACCTCAATTGAGCCAGTTGGAGAGGGTGAGTAGCCAGAGTGGTTTAAGGGAAGAGGGTAGCACTTTTTTGTGAAGGGCGGCAGTTTGGTTAAGTTTCGCTTGAGTTCCAATGTTGTAATTATACAGAAAAGACATGCTTCCTGACACTCCTCCCTGCCGTTGTTTTCGTGATTTCTCCATTGCTGAAAAGGCCTATTATGGCATTGGGGGAAAAGTGCGTTTTTTCTGTATGCCATCTTCAGTTGCTGAGCTCGCAATGCTTGTATCCTGGAGTCGTAGCGGGGGACTACCTCTCGCTATGCTGGGTTTGGGGAGCAATATGCTTTTTTCCGACAGCGACTTTCCCGGCGTCGTAGTGTCGATGGAAGGAATGCTGCAGTTCTGGCAAGTTTCGGAGCTCGAGTTTTTCTTTGAAGCGGGAGTTGAGAATACAGCTGTGTCTGAAACAATGCAGCGCAATGGCATTGCTGGGGCTGACTGGCTGTATCGCTTGCCGGGGAGAATCGGCGGAACGGTAAGGATGAATTCGCGCTGTTTCGGCGGGGAGATATCTTCAATTGCTTCAGCGGTGCAGGTGCTGACCCTTGAGGGATCACTGGTGTTGCGGCGTCCTGAAGAAGTGTTTCTGGGTTACAAGCATACATCCCTGATGCATACCGGTGAAATTGTAACGGGAGTCTTGCTTCAGTTTCCGGCTAAAGCTGATCCAGATGCCATCCGGGCGGAAATGCTTGAACATGAGGCTGAACGATTGCGGAAACGCCATTTTGATTTCCCGAGCTGCGGGTCCACATTCAAAAATAACCATGACTGCGGAAAACCGAGTGGAATGATTTTTGAGGAACTTGGGTTCAGCGGTGCCCGTGAGGGCAAGGCTGTCGTAGGGGAACACCACGCCAACTTTATTTTCAATACCGGAGGTGCACAAGCCGACGATGTCCTCAGGATTGCCGGGAAAATGCGTTCTGCCGCCTTTAAAGATGCCGGTGTGGAGCTGGAGCTTGAAGTGGAGTGTACTGGACTCTTTTCGCGCCTTCTTCTGGACGGTTGCGGTGCGCCGTACCGGGTTGACGGGAACGATCCCTCAAAAAGTTGGTCGGGACTTCTTCTGTATCCGGAAGATGCCGGGGGAAAAAATGGAAGTGAGGCACACTTCCCGCGTCTGCTTCTTGAAGGGGGCCTTGCTTCCGGCACAACGGTTGTCGTTCGGCAGTTGCTTCCTCTTCATGAGGCCCGATTGAATCCCCAGAAGCCTTTCCTTTCGTGGACTACTGCAGTCAAGCCTGAGGAAAGTGTTTTTGTTCCTGCTCCTGAAGCTGAACAGGGCGCTTTTCTGGATGGACTGTGGAAGTACGGCGTGAGTGAGCTGTTTATTGGAAACGGAAAGGGTGAGGGGGCATATCTTGAGTTTGAAATGACTCCGGCGGGGCAGTGGGTTGCCCTTGCTTTTGACGGGCCAAGGAAGAGGGCTGCCGGTTATGAAGTGCTCTCAGCGGACCCATGGGTTGATGGGGTTTCGCTGGAGAATCGGGAAGGGAGATTCGGAATGTCGTTTTCTTTTGCACTTCTGGAGAAGTTCCTTGGCGGAATTCTCGACGGTGGCGTGCTTGCATTTCAGTGTGCATCTTCGGTTGAGGGGGGCGTAACAGATCTTTTCCCTTTGTGGCACAACCCACCAGTTCCAGTCGATTTCCACCGCCCGGAAAGGTTCTTCAGCATAAACCTTTCCTGAACTGCTTGCGTAGTGGCTCTACAGATCCGATGCCGGCATTGCTGAAACATCTTCCGCGGTAAAGACCGGCCCTTCCTTGCATACATACACACTGCCTACATTGCACCGGCCGCATTTGCCTACACCGCATTTCATACGGTTTTCAAGTGTCGTGTAGACATTCGCCTCTTCGAAGCCAAGTTTTTTGAGTGACGCAAGGGTGAACTTGATCATGATCGGTGGACCACAGAGTACAGCAACGCAGTTGCCGGGAGCGGGAGCCGCCTCTTCAAGGATGGTTGGAACGAACCCGACATGGTGTTTCCAGTCGGGGGATTCGCCGCCGGGATCAACCGTCAATACCAGTTCCACATCTTCCCGTTCTGCCCACTCATCAATTTCCTGCTTGTAGACGAGGTCGGCAACGGTTCGTGCGCCGTAGACGATTGTTATTTTCCCGAATTTATCGCGCTGATCAAGGCATGACCAGATGACGCTGCGAGTAGGGGGGAGGGCAATGCCGCCGGCTATGAAAAGGAGGTTCTTGCCATGGAACTCTTCAATAGGAAAACGGTTTCCGTATGGACCTCTGAAGGTAATGAGATCGCCTTCCTCCGCAGCTGCAAGAGCTGTGGTGACGCGTCCTGACTGACGGAAAGTGCACTCCACATAGTCATTCCTGGTTTCCGGGCTGGCTACGCAGAAGGTGCTTTCGCCCTCACCATAAATACCGTAAAGACCGAACATTCCGGTTCGATAGGTTTCCGCAAACTTTTCCTGATCGGCAGGGTTCTGAAACTCAAGCCGGAGCGTTTTTACTCCAGGGGCTTCGTCGCGTTTTGCGGCGATTTTCATGACCGCCGGTTTGTAGATGTTCTTCTGCGCTGTACTGTTTGTTTCTGTCACTTCGGTAGGGTTGATATCGCTTGTAAAGTTTCCCTGACCCCCATGTCGACGGGGCACTCTCTTGTGCATCTGCCGCATCCGGTGCAGCTGTGGACGCTGAATTTGTCGGAAAAATAGTTGAATTTGTGCATGATGCGCTGACGCCACCTTGCCGACTGCGTATTTCGGGGGTTATGGCCGGAGGTGTGCATGGTGAAAAGCTGAAAAGAGCAGCTGTCCCAGTTTTTCCGGCGTATTCCTTCGTAGGTGTCGCCTTCATCCTGAATGTCGAAACAGTGGCATGTGGGGCAGAGGTATGTACAGGTTCCGCAGCCGATGCAGCGTTCAGAAATCTCTTTCCAGAAGTGACTTTCAAAGTTTTCTGGGTTGGCAAGCCATGTGGTGCAGGCTTCGAGGTCAAAGAGTACTGGAACCTCTGCCGTCGGAGCAGCTTCTTCAGTGCCCTCTTTCAGAAGGGAGGCAATGGGCAGAAGAGCTTTGCTGCCTTTCGGGGTAAGTTCCTCTACCTGCCATCCCTTACCGGAAGTAAGCGGACGGAGAAGAATATCGGAGCCTTTGGCGCTGTCGGGCGCAAGGCCGAGTGAAGTGCACATGCAGAAATCGTCAGATTCTTTGCAGGCAATGGTCATGATGACCGAACGGTCACGACGGCGGAACCAGTACTCGTCCCGGTAATCCCAGTTGAAGAGTTCATCGTCGATCGCCATACCGGCGGCGTCACAGGGGCGCGCACCAAAAATTATACAGGGATGCTCCGAGGGCAGAAATTCGCTGGTATCAATCTGCTGTTTGCCAATACTGTAGCTCAGCATTGGTTCGGTGCGCGGAAAGAAGAGTTCCTTGAGCGTCCGGTCGGTAAGAACGAGATCAAGGTCAAGCTCCTTTGCGTCCTGCACCTCCCCGAAACCAGAAGTTTTGGCCTGTTGTACGGGACCCAATACCTTTGTCCCTTCCTTTCTCCATGCGGAGAAGCAGGCGGTGAGGTCGTCGGAGTAAAGTATTTTTGTCATGCGTATGAGTACTTAGAGAATGAAGGTCTCAGGGTCGTCTTTTCTGAAACTGGCGAGTACCGGTTCTTGATGTTCGTCGGCCCCAGGGTAATGGTCGAACGCAGTCAGTACCTCCTCGGTCATCCTGCGATTGAGTAGGTGCAACGGTATATTGACAGGGCAGGCTTCGCTGCAGTTGCCACACTCCACGCATCGTCCAGCAAGGTGGAATGCACGGACAAGGTTCCACTCAAGGTTCCCAAGCGTGTGGGATGAGGTGTTGACCCACTGGGGCTGGTTGTTGTCTACAACGCACCGGCGGCACCAGCACATTGGGCATGCGGCACGGCAGGCGTAACATTTAATGCAGCGCGAAAACTCGCCTTCCCAGAATGCGAATCGCTCAGCGGGAGTCATTTGTTCAAGCTTCCGGGTCATCTCGTGTGATGGCTGAGCCTTGCGTTTTTCTTTCCGTTTGGCAATGAGCGGAGAAAAATCTGAAGCTTTCGTTCCTTCAAGGGCTTTAACTGTATCTCCTTGAATTTGAAATCCCAGAACAACGACCTGCGCTGAGGAAAGCTGCGATTCAGATGCAAGAATGTTAATAGTACGGACGCCACTGGGCGAAAGGAAAATGGCTACGCTTTTCTGATCAGCAAGCAGCCCTTCACGCAGAAGATACCCTGCAAGGTTTGTTTTGCAGGCGGCGTCAAGCACCAGCCGGTCCGTATCGTCCGGATTGGTTATGAAAATAGGCCTGCGGCGGGTTGCTGTTGTTCCCTCACCATACCCTATCACCATTTTGACGCTGCCGTCCTGGAGGAGTTCCTTCGCCCTTGATCTGTATTGCTGCTGAATGCTCATGAAAGTGTGTTTAGACTGATGCTACTGACCCTGTTTCCGCAATCAGTTTGTGGTACTGTTCAAACGGTCCGGCCTGGCGGATTTCTTCGGTGATGCTGTCAATAAGTTCGGCGAATTTGATTCCTTCAGCTGCGCTGATCCATGAGAATTTGACCCGTTCTTCGGGTACCCCTGTGAAATGCAGAAGGGCGTTGAACGCTGTCCAGCGTCGACGGGCATGGTAGTTCCCATGATCGAAATGGCAGTCTCCGGGATGGCAGCCACTGACAAGAACACCATCGGCCCCTTTCTGAAAAGCTTTCAGAATGAACATCGGGCTGATTCTGCCGGTGCAGGGGAGCCGGACGATTCGTACATTCGGCGGATATTTCAGGCGGCTTGTGCCGGCAAGGTCTGCTCCGGCATAGGTGCAATAAGTGCAGACAAAGGCGACTATTTTCGGCTCGAAGGGTTCGCTCATAATGGTGAATTGACTGTTGGCGTCAGGTGAAGGGCGCTTATAGCCCCATCACTGCTGCAAAAATCTGTTTTTCTGTAAATCCGGCAAGATCAATACTGTTGGAGCGGCAGAAGGTGACACAGGTTCCGCAACCCTGGCAGAGGCCGGCGTTGACCGATGCTACACGCCGTATAAGGTTCCCGGCACGGTCAGTAAGGTCTTTTTTCTCTATTGCGTTGTAAGGGCAGGCAAGCACACATCCCCAGCATCCGGAACAAGTCGCCTCGTTGTTTGTTGCTATGATGGGTTCGCGTTCAAGTTTTTCACGGCTGAAGAGTGCCAGCACTTTTGAAGCGCAGGCAGAGGCCTGGGCTACAGAATCGGGAATGTCTTTGGGCGACTGGCAGGTTCCAGCAAGGAAAATGCCTGCGGTAGCGGTTTCAACAGGGCGAAGTTTAAGGTGAGCCTCATTGAAGAAGCCATATTCATCATATCCGATGCCGAGGGTTTTGCCGAGCTCTTTTGAGTCAGGCTGTGGAACCATGGCCGTAGCAAGAACAACCATGTCTGCGGCAACTTCAACCGGGCGGCCCAGGAGTGTGTCGGCGCCACGAACCATCAGTTTGCCATTCTCCTCCCAGAGTTTGCTCACTCTCCCACGCACATATCCTGCTCCATCCTCTTCAATTGCCCGGCGGGTGAATTCGTCATAGCCCTTTCCAGCGGCACGAATGTCCATATAGAAGATGCGGGTGTTGCCATCATGGTTTTTATGCGCATAGAGCATGGCGTGCTTTGCCGTGTACATGCAGCAGATTTTTGAGCAGTATGCAATGCCTTTTGATGGGTCGCGCGATCCGGCGCACTGGATAAAAACAACTGTTTCCGGCTCTTTGCCGTCTGAAGGCCGCTGAATCTTTCCTCCGGTCGGGCCGCTGGCTGAAGCAAGGCGTTCAAACTGGAGCCCGGTGAGAACATCAGGGTAACGGCCATAGCCATACTCTCCATAGAGGGCCGTGTTCTGAACCTGAAACCCGGTTGCCACCACAATGGCGCCTATTTCAAGTTCAACCAGTTCATCTTCCATTTCAAAGTTGATCGCCCCTGTCGGGCAAATTCTCTGGCATGCCTTGCACTTTCCGTTTTTAAAGTAAATGCAGTTATCGCTGTCGATGACGGGCTTGTTGGGAACCGCTTGGGCAAACGGGGTATAGATTGCTGTGCGGTTTGCCAGGCCGCAGTCGAATTCACCAGTGATTTTTTTGGCGGGGCATTTAAGAATGCACTCACCACACCCGGTGCAGAGGTTCATGTCTACATATCGGGCTTTTTGGCGGATTGTGACATTGAAGTTGCCAATATAGCCTTCAACCTTCTCAATTTCAGAGTAGGTAAGAAGTTTGATTTTCGGATGACGGGCCGCCTCAACCATCCTTGGAGTCATGATGCACTGCGAGCAGTCGAGGGTAGGGAAGGTTTCGGAAAGCTGGGCCATGTGGCCACCGAGTGAGGCTTCGCGCTCAACCAGAACAACTTCGCCTCCTGCATTGGCAATGTCCAGCGCAGCCTGTATGCCAGCAATCCCACCACCAATCACAAGCGCTCTTTTGGTAACGGGTACCTCAATAGGCTGGAGTTCGTTGTTGCGTTTTACCTTTTCAACAAGGGAGCGGGTTATCTCAATCGCTTTCTGGGTTGCCTGCTCTCCATCATTATGTACCCAAGAGCACTGTTCACGGATATTGGCTATTTCACAGAGATACGGGTTCAGACCAGCCTCAGCGCATGCGGTGCGGAAGGTGGCTTCATGCATTCGGGGAGAGCAGGCAGCAACAATGACTCCCGTCAGGCCGTGCTCGGTTACTGCTTTTTTGATGCTTTCCTGGCCGGGTTCGGAACAGAAATACTTGTATTCATGGGCTATGGCAACTCCCGGGTGCCCCTCCATGGCCGCAACCAGTTTTGTGCAGTCAACTTTGGCGGCAATGTTTTCCCCGCAGTGACAGACGAATACTCCTATTTTTGCCATTGGTTCAGTCAGTTATAATGGTCGTGCTTGAGGCCTGTGCGTCCACGGATTTCTGTACAGTTTCTCCGTTGGTTCTTACGCGTAAACAGTTCGTTGGTTTCCTTCAGGGGACCGAAGGGCGTGAAAGCAGTTCGAGTGCCGGAACAAAGTGCTTGCCGACAGCAACTTCAAGTGGGTCAGCCCCGCAGGCGATGGCGACAAGTTCGGAAATGTAATACACGGGCATTGGCGGAATGTCGCCGTAGCGCTTTCTCATGCTCTCCTGACGCATGTCGAGGTTGGCGTGACAGAGCGGACAGGCAACAACAAAGGCTTCGGCGCCGTTGTTTGCTGCATTTTTGGCAATGCTGTGCGTGAGGTCTTCTACCAGGCCCTGCTGGGCGAGGGTATGGCCAGCTCCGCAGCATTCTATCTTGAATTCCCATTCAACGGTATTGGCACCGAGTGCACGAACAACCGTCTCCATTTTCTGGGGATTTTCCGGATCGTCAAAACGCATGTCGTCCATTGGACGGACAAGAAGGCACCCGTAGTAACAGGCAAGTGTGAGGGCGGAAAGCGGCCGGGTGACCCGAGCCTTTATCGCTTCTTCTCCAAGAGCCTCAAGCAGCTGGGTGACGCCAATGAATTCTGCTTTTCCTGTAGGTTCAATGCCGGTCAGCTCTTTGACTTCACGACGAAGTTCCCCGTCTTCAAGAATGGCTTTTCGGGCTGTTACCTGACGGTTATGGCATGCTGCGCAGGGAGTGAGAACAAATGCCATTGCTGCGTCATCGGCAAGAGCCTGGTTGCGTGCTGGCAGCAGAACGGAAAGCTTGTGATTGGTTGCATGGGCGGAGGTAGCTCCACAGCAGTTCCAGTCGGGAATTTCCTGGAGTGTAACGCCGAGCAGTTCACACATTTTCCTGACGGAAATATCGTACTCTTTAGCGGTTCCGGTGAGGGAGCATCCGGGATAATAACCGATGGTTGAGCCGGGGGTAATAGCAATCGGCTCGTCTGTCTTCATTGAATCGGCTTTCGGCCGTCTTTTTTTGACAGGAAGATGTCTTCCGGTTTTTGAAGCCTTAAAAATGGCTGTTATCTGATCTTTGCCTTTAACATCCTCTTTGCCCAACAAGGAGTGAAGAATATTGATCTTCCCCTGTTTTATCATGGTAATGCCGGCTCCTGCATCCTGCAGAATACTGCGGGTACGGAGTTTGTAGCTGTTTACCAGTGAGAGTTCCTGCAGGCGGCCGTGTTTCTGGACATTGTTCAGAAAAGAGACATGAAAAGCGGTTACAAGCTTTTTTGCCTTGTCGTCTGATACTATGCCACTCTCAAGCGCAATGGAACGCAAGGCGTCCATGGTGCCGGCAATATCCATATTCTGGGGGCAACGGGCAGTACAGGTCTGGCACCCGACACAGTACCAGAGCGCATCGCTTTTAAGGGCCTCTTCAATATAGCCGGCCTGTACCAGCCGCATTATTCGGGTAGGCGGGTTGTCCATGAAATTACCTGCCGGGCACCCGGCGGTACATTTTCCGCACTGATAGCAGCAGTTAAAGTCGTTCCCGGTAGCTTCGGCTATCTGTTTTTTCAGTTTGCCGTTATCAGGAAATAAGGATTCTGACACTGAATAGTATTGAAAAGGTGGCGTTTCAGAGAGCGGAGCTGAAAAAATTGCAAGTGTTTATAGTAACGAAAATATCAGAATATCCCATTGCCCCTCCCTTTGGTTTCTACATTTCGGTGGTTACATTTAAGTATATACAATGATGAGTGTATGGATAAATATGATGTGTTTTTTATGAAAAAAATACGGGAGGAAAACAGTCATGCTTAAACAGTTCAAAGAGTTTGCACTTCGTGGCAATGTGGTCGATATGGCGGTCGGTATTATAATTGGAGGAGCTTTCGGCAAGCTGGTCAACACGCTAGTGACGGATGTCATGATGCCTCCGCTCGGTTTTTTAACAGGGGGCGTCGATTTTGCCGACCTTTATTTCCTTCTCAGCGAAGGCTCCACCCCCGGACCCTACGCAGCGCTCGAACAGGCTCAGGCGGCTGGTGCCGTCACCATCAACTACGGGCTTTTTGTCAATGCGATGATCAGTTTCACCATCATGGCTTTTGCGGTTTATCTCCTTGTAAGGGGAATCAATTCAATGCGAAAAAAAGAGGATGCGACGCCACCTCCTTCAACAAAGCCATGCCCTTTCTGCCTGAGTCCGGTGCCGCTCAAGGCAACCCGTTGCCCGGCATGTACTTCTGAGCTTGAAAAATAATAGAAAGCGGTATTGATTTCATCTGCTTTTTGCTTATGCTTGAATGAGATGCGGTGTTGATAACACAATTATTTTCTTGACAGATACCATGTTTGACGAAATAGAGTTTGATCGGATCAAGCGGCTTCCGAAGTATGTATTTGCTGCTGTCAATGAGCTGAAGATGGCCGAACGGCGTGCAGGGGAGGATGTCATTGATTTTTCTATGGGCAATCCCGACGGACCAACCCCGCAGCACATTGTTGACAAACTTGTTGAGAGCATCAATAAGCCCAGAACGCACGGGTATTCAGTATCCAAGGGTATTTACAAGCTTCGCGGAGCAGTGGGGAACTGGTATCAGAGAAAGTACAATGTTGATCTTGACCTTGACCGTGAAGTGGTGGTGACCATGGGCTCCAAGGAGGGTTATGTACATCTGGTACAGGCTATCACCAACCCTGGAGATCTGGCCATGGTGCCTGATCCCTGTTATCCGATTCATTCTCAGGCTTTCATTCTTGCCGGCGGCAATGTTCACCGCATGCGCCTTGAACTGAACGATGACTTTACGCTTGACGAGGAAGGCTTTTTTCGGAACATTGAAACTGCACTTCGCGAGTCAACCCCGAAGCCAAAGTATCTGGTGGTCAACTTCCCGAACAACCCCACAACGGCTACCGTTGAGCTTTCCTTTTATGAAAGGCTTGTTGCTCTTGCCCGTGAAGAGCGGTTCTACATCATCAGCGACATTGCTTACGCAGAGATAACCTATGATGGCTATGTAACCCCCTCTATCCTTCAGGTTCCGGGTGCCAAGGATGTTGCTGTTGAAAGTTATACCCTTTCAAAAACCTACAATATGGCAGGTTGGCGGATGGGATTCATGGTTGGCAACGCAAAGCTGATTGGCGCGCTTGAGAAAATAAAGAGCTGGCTTGACTATGGTACTTTTACTCCGATACAGGTTGCCTCTACTGTTGCCTTAAATGGCGACCAGGCCTGTGTGAAGGAGATTACGGAAGTCTACCGAAAACGGCGGGATGTGATGGTCAGCAGCTTTGAGAATGCCGGATGGCCTCTTACCACCCCTCGGGCGAGCATGTTTGTGTGGGCTCATATACCCGAACCGTTCCGAAAAATGGGAAGTCTGGAGTTCAGCAAACGGCTTTTGACGGAAGGAAAGGTGGCAGTCAGCCCCGGAATAGGGTTCGGTGCGTACGGTGACGAATATGTCAGGATTGCGATGATAGAAAACGAAGAGCGCATCCGTCAGGCAGCGCGCAACATCCGGAAGTTTCTCCGCGGCCACGGAGCCCCAGGAGAAGAAGAATAAGACATATTGATGATCAGAGTGTCTGTACGGGTGCCCTGTAAACCTTCACGATTCGAAGTCGAAGACCTCTTCAATGGCAGCTGCAATTGAGCCGAGAACCATTGATGCGGAAACGAGGCTTGACACATTTCCTGCGAGGTCGCCAGCCCTGCCATGGAACCATGCTGCAGCAGCTGCGGCATCCACAAGGGCTTCTCCCTTAGCGGAAAAAGCTGCAATCATGCCTGAAAGAACATCGCCTGTGCCGGCTGTTGCAAGGGCTTCAGTTCCGCTGGTGTTGAGGAGAACGGGGGAGGAAGGTGATGCAATGAGGGTGGGAGCCCCTTTAAGCAGTATCGCTGCTCTATAGTTCAGTACGAACTGCCGGGCACTGTTTATGGGATCTGTTGAAGCTTCATTGGCAGATGTTCCTGCAAGTCTTGAGAATTCGCCGAAATGCGGTGTCAGAAGAACCTCAGGAATCTTGGCGAGCATGCTCTGAAGCCCTCTTTGGGCAACGGCATAGAGTGCGTCGGCATCAAGTATCAGCTTTCTGGAGGTTATTCCCGGGCTTTTAAGGAGTTCTTCAACCAGGTCGAGAGACTCCTTTCTGCGGCCGAGGCCCGGCCCTATCAGTATGGTGTCTGCCCATGCAGCCTTCTTTATTATTGTATTCAGATCCTGATTGATGACGACAGCTTCAGGAACTGCAGCATGCACAAAGGACGCGAGGGCAGGAGGAAAGGCAACGGCGACATAACCGGCACCGGCTTTTATGGCAGCTCCAGCAGAGAGGATTGCGGCACCGCCCATAGAGCTTTCTTCGCAGTGGGAGCCTGCAACAATGAGCACCTTTCCATTCTCATGTTTAGCGCTTTTTTCCGGCCGGAGCACAAAATGTTCAGCAGCAAACAGTTCATCTATCAGCATGCAGCCAGGTTCGTCGACCATCCACTCGGGGATGGAGATTTCAGCTACTACCACTTCTCCTGCAGCCCTAGGACCTTCGTTTAAGAGAAGCCCTGTTTTTAAAAACGCCATAGTGACCGTATAGTCGGCTTCAACAACACATTCTGCCCCGAGGCCACTGGTTGCATCAAGCCCTGAGGGAATGTCAACTGCTGCTGTCATTGCTTCCGTGCGTTCATGCAGAGCGTTCAGAAGCTCTATGCCTTCGTTCAGTGGGGGGCGTAGAGCCATTCCTGGCTCTGTTATCCTGAGGCCGGTTCCAGTCATGGCATCGAACATGACGCTGTAGGGGCGTTCAGAAACAAACGGAAGGGCTTCCTGCAGCGACTTGAAGATGCGAAGAGGAAGGTTGTTGCTGAAATATGACTCAAGAATGGCAAGATTGCTTGCCGCGGCTCCCGTAGAAGTACTCTCGGGGTAAAGAAGAACGAGGTCAACGGTGGCGCCGAGGTTGAGCAGATGTCGGGCGATGACAAATCCGTCGCCGCCATTGTTTCCTCTGCCGGCAACAACCAGAAATTCCATATCAGCGGGAGAGGAGAGTTCAAGCTGCTCAAGTGTTACGCGGACACACTCTTTTCCTGCCAGCTCCATCAGGCATGCTTCGCTGATATGGAATCGCTCGGCAGCCGCCCTATCGGCCTGCTGCATTTCAACGGCTGTCAGGATGGGTTTCATGGCTTACAGGAGTTCGTTGAGGTGAAGTTCGTTTTCAAGCGCGTCATAGTATGCGCGGGAGAGCTCGGCTGTACTGAAGCGAAGGGTGTCGTGCCCGTCCACAGCAATGGCTGCTCCCTGTGGAACAACTTTTCCTATAACTCTTACCGGCACATTGCAGGCAACTGCCTCTTCAATAACGGCACGGGCTGACTCGGGGGCTATTGTGGCAACAACACGACCCTGAGCTTCGCTAAAGAGCTGCTGCTGCATACTGTAAGGACCAGATCCGCAGTCTTCTAAGTCAACATCAAACCCGAGCTGGGCAGATTCATTCATAATGGCTTTTTCTGCCAGAGCGACGAAAAGGCCGCCGTCAGACACATCATGGGCGGAGTGCAGCAGTTTTTTGCCGGCAAGCGCAACCAGAAGATTCTGGAGGTTCTTTTCATGCTCAAGGTCAATAGCGGGGGCGTCTGTACCCGGCGTACCGTACTGCATTATCTGATATTCACTTCCGTCAAGACCGAGTGAAGGTTCTCCAAACATGATGATGGCATCGCCCGGTGTTGTGAATGTGGAGCCGACCAGATTGTCAATATCGTCAAGAAGGCCAATCATGCCAATAGTGGGGGTAGGGTAGATGGCTGCCCGGCCCCCACCGTGTGTGGACTCATTGTAAAAGCTTACATTTCCACCTGTTACTGGCGTACTGAATATCCGGCAGGCTTCTCCCATTCCCTGAACGGAAGTTTTGAATTGGAAATATACCTCAGGCTTATAAGGGTTGCCGAAGTTCAGGCAGTTGGTGATGGCAAGCGGACGGGCCCCTGAACATGCGATGTTGCGGGCACATTCAGCAACAGCTATTTTTCCGCCGGCCAGAGGGTTGAGATAGACATACCGTGAATTGCAGTCGGTTTTCATGGCCAGGGCTTTCTTTGTGCCCTTAATGCGAATGACTGCTGCGTCAGTATGGCCAACAGGGGTTACGGTGTTGGTCTGCACCATTGAGTCGTATTGGCGGTAGACCCACCGCTTGCTTGCAATGTTAGGACGGGAAAGCAGGGCAATGGAGAGATCTTTCAGGTTGAGAGAGCTGTCGGAGAGCATTTCAGCCGGGAGCGTATCGGGTTTCTTTTCAACAGCCTCACGGATATACACCGGGGCTCCGCCGCCAAGCACAAGCGACTCAGCAGGAATGTCGGCAACAAGCTCGCCGCGGTAGTGCACCTTGACATGGTTGTCGGATGTTACGCGCCCGACTGTGACTGCCTGCACATCCCATTTCCTGTATACCGCTATAATATCCTCTTCATGGCCTTTCTTGGCGACAATAAGCATCCTTTCCTGTGATTCGGAAAGCATGAGTTCATACGCGCTCATTCCCTCTTCGCGGGCGGGGACGAGGTCAAGGTCTATCATGATGCCGCCGGTGCCGTTTTTCTCAATTCCGCGTGCGCTCATCTCGGAAGTGGAGCTGGTAATGCCGGCCGCTCCCATATCCTGAAGTCCTGCAACATAACCGGTTGCTATTGCCTCAAGGGTTGCTTCAAGCAGAAGTTTTTCGGCGAAAGGGTCTCCAACCTGCACGCTGGGTCGTTTGTCTTCAGATGCTTCGCTCAAATCTTCAGACGCGAAAGTAGCTCCATGAATGCCGTCGCGGCCGGTAGCAGAGCCAACAATAAGAACCGGATTGCCCTCACCCTCTGCCGTTGCGCTGACCGTTTTATGGTGCTCTACAATGCCGACTGACATGGCGTTGACCAGTGGGTTGCCGGTATAGCAGTCCTCAAAATAGATTTCACCACCTACTGTAGGTACGCCGAATGAGTTCCCATAATCGCCAATTCCGCGAACAACACCATCAACCAGATAGCGGACCCGGGGGTCTTTGGGGGAACCGAAGCGGAGTGAATTGAGAGAAGCCACCGGACGGGCCCCCATGGTGAAAATGTCGCGGTGTATGCCGCCTACGCCTGTAGCCGCACCTTGGTAGGGTTCAACAGCGGAGGGGTGGTTGTGCGATTCAATTTTGAATGCCACAGCAAGGTTGTCGCCGATATCAACAAGACCGGCATTTTCCTCACCGGCACCTGTCAGAAGGGCTCCGCCATCACGGGGGAGGGTTTTGAGTACTGCTATGGAATTTTTGTAGCTGCAGTGTTCAGACCACATGACGGAAAAAATTCCCAGTTCTGTAAATGACGGGGTCCTTCCGAGAATGTCAAGAATTTCCCCGTACTCTTCTTCATTCAGACCATGTTCTCTTACCAGGGCCAATGTCACTTCAGGTTCAGTCTGTTTCATAGTTAAGGCTTCTCGCTCTATTAAGTGTTTCCAGGCGGGTTCAGGGCTGCTGGCCATGACAGTTTTTGTATTTTTTTCCGCTTCCGCAGGGGCAAGGGTCGTTTCTGCCGGGTTTTGCATCTGCAGTTACCGGTCGCTGCGGAGGAGCTTCATTGTGAGTCTCCTGTGACGCATTATATACACTGCCGGCTTCTTCGTGTTGGGTCACAAGTTTTTCCTGACGGACTGCGGCCTGTTTCTGGCGTTCTTCAATTTCCCGTGCCTCTTCAGGGTTGATGGGAAAGAGTTTGAAGGCGAGAGAGAGGGTTTCAAGCTCAATTTCAGAAAGCATCTGGATAAAAAGGTTGTATGCTTCCTGCTTGTATTCGAGAAGAGGGTCTTTCTGGCCGTATGCACGAAGGTTGATTCCTTCACGCAGCGTGTCGATTTCACGGAGATGGTCGCGCCACTGCTTGTCTATCACGCTGAGAACGGCATATTTTTCAATCTGGCGCATGATGTCGGCGGGGACTGCTTCCTCTTTTCTGCGGTAGTAGGCGAGGGCTGTGGTGTAGAGTTCATCGGAAACTCCCGCAGAATTTTCCTCAAGCCTGTTTCTGTCGGGCTTGAATTCAATGGAGAGCTCACGAAGCAACTGCTCTTCAATGGCGTTACTGTCCAGACTCTTGGCGTGTTTTTCAATCACCGTGTCGCAATAGTCGCGCAGGAGGTCGAGAATGTCGCTGGTAAGGCGTTCCTTTATGAGGCCGTCACGGCGACGGGTGTAGATGACTTCGCGCTGCTGGTTGAGAACATCGTCATATTCAAGCAGCCGCTTGCGGATTGCGAAGTTTTGCTCCTCAACCTTTTTTTGGGCCCGTTCAATTGATTTAGTGATCATGGAGTGTTCAATCACATCGCCCTCTTCATGGCCGAGCCGGTCCATAACTGAAATAACCCTATCTGAACCGAACAGCCGCATAAGTTCATCTTCAAGAGAGACAAAAAACACCGATTCACCGGGATCTCCCTGACGCCCAGCGCGGCCGCGAAGCTGACGGTCAATACGGCGCGACTCATGGCGTTCTGAACCAAGAATGTAAAGGCCGCCGCTTTCCCTGACCCCCTGACCGAGCTTGATGTCTGTGCCTCGGCCGGCCATGTTTGTGGCAATAGTCACTGCTCCGGAGCGGCCTGCGTCCTCAACAATTTCAGCCTCCCGTTCGTTCTGCTTTGCATTGAGCACATTGTGGGCGATTCGTCGCGCTCTCAACATTCTTGACAGAGTTTCGGAAACCTCAACGCTGGTGGTTCCAACCAGCACAGGCTGTCCTTTTTTCTGGAGCTCCTCTACTTTGAGTGCAATGGCGTTGTATTTTTCCCGCCGGGTTTTGTATACCAGGTCGTCCATGTCTTTTCGGACAATGGGACGGTTACTGGGAATGGCGACAACATCGAGCTTGTAGATTTCATAAAATTCCGATGCTTCCGTTTCCGCTGTACCGGTCATTCCTGCAAGCTTTTTATACAGGCGGAAGAAGTTCTGGATGGTAACGGTTGCCATGGTCTGTGTTTCACCCTCAATCTTCACATTCTCCTTGGCCTCAATTGCCTGATGCAGTCCGTCGCTGTATCGTCTGCCCGGCAGAATCCGGCCGGTGAACTCATCAACAATCATTACCTGTCCGTTCTGGACAACATATTCGTCATCCTTAAGAAACAGGGAGTATGCCTTCAGCAACTGGCTTATGTTGTGCAGGCGCTCGGAGCGCTCGGCAAAGAGACGGTAGACTGCGTCCTTGTGGGTGACTTTGTCGGCAGCGCTGACAGCTTCATCGTCATCAATGGCGGCAACTTCAGTGCCTACATCGGGAAGAAGGAAAAGATCCCTGTCCTGATGGCTCAGTTTACTGAGAAACTCGCGTCCCTTGTCTGTAAGATCAATGGTTCCGCCTTTTTCATCAACAGCAAAGTAGAGTTCATCGTCAACCTCATGCATCCGACTTGAATTATCGCGCAGATACTCATTTTCAGTGACCTGAATGAGTTTGGCCATGCCCTGCTGGGAGAGTACTTTAATGAAGCGGGTGTTTTTGGGTTGTCCCCGTTTGACCCGAAGCAGCGCAAGACCGGCCTCGGGGCTTTGCGGCGAAATTTTAAGGGCTTTTTCAGCCTCGCTGAGATATGATGCGGCAAGCTGCTGCTGGGCGCGGACAATCTGCTCAATCCAGGGTTTGATTTCCTGAAACTGGCTGTTGTCGGAATTAGGGACAGGGCCGGAGATGATCAGCGGCGTGCGTGCCTCATCAATAAGCACACTGTCAACCTCATCAACAATGGCGTAATAGAAATCGCGCTGCACCATGTCCTCAACAGTTCCGGCCATATTGTCACGCAGATAATCAAAACCGAATTCATTGTTGGTGCCGTAGGTGACATCACACTGGTACTGCTGGCGTCGTTCTTCGGGCCTCATGGTATTGAGAATAACACCTACCGATATGCTGTGAAAGGCAAAGATCGGATTCATCCATTCTTTGTCGCGCTGTGCCAGATAGTCGTTAACCGTTACCAGATGAACGCCTCGCCCTGTCAATGCATTGAGAAATGTAGGAAGAGTTGAAACAAGGGTTTTGCCTTCTCCTGTAGCCATTTCGGATATTTTTCCCGAATGCAGGACAATGCCGCCTATGAGCTGCACATCATAGGGGACCATGTCCCATACAACATCCCTTCCCATAACCTGATAGGTTAGCCCCTTAAGGCGACGGCAGGTCTCTTTAACAAGGGCAAAAGTTTCAGGAAGCACCTCTTCAAGAGCCGAAGCGGTGGTTTCTTCATACTCTGTTGCGAGAGCATCAAGAGAGGAGTGGATTGATTCAGCCTCTTCCAGCGAAATTTCGGCGTTGTCAAGCTGACTGTACAGGTCACGCTTTTTATCCTCAATTGGCTGAAGGGAGCCACGAACCTTTGACTTGAGATCTCTGCCTTTTTCCTTCAGTTCCTCATCACTGAGAGATTTCATTCCCTCCTGAATCTCGTTTATGCGAGTGATGACAGGCTGGATTTTCTGTATATCTTTTTCGTGCTTTGAGCCGAAAAGTTTCTCGAAGATTTTCAACATCTCTCAGTGGTGGTTCGCTGTGGCATAAGGCTCTAACAGGCGTTAATGGCTGTATTTTGGTTTCTTAAGGTATTGAATTAGCGGTTGAGAAAAAAGCCTGTGATTAAAAAGCTTTCATGTTCCGCTCCGTTGTTCTCCAGCAGTGAAAAAGGTGATGGCCTGCATATCCTGAAAGGCTTGTTCCAAGGAGATCTACCGCTTTTTCCTGCAGATGAAGATATCTCTTTTGACTGAGCCCTTTCTGATGGGATCCTATCCCGAACCAGGCAGATAAAAATTGCTCTACATGCGTGTCGATAGGAAAGGCGTCAAAACGGCCCATTCCGAAGAGAGCAATGCAGTCAGCTATCTTATATCCAATGCCCTTCAGCGCTGTGAGTTCAGCCTGAAGTTCGCTTAACGGCAAGGAAGGGTCTGAAAGAGCCTGAAGGTCAAGTTTTCCGAGTGCCACAAGACGCGAAGCCTCCCGAATGTTGCCGGCACGCACGGAATTGTTGTTGCAGCATCCTCTGAGCAGTTCAGGGTCTGCACCGGCAAGATCGGACGGGGCGGGAAAGCTGAAAAGGGGAGTGTCAATGCCGTTTACACCTTCTTTTGTCTCTCTCCCGAAACAGCGGCAAAGCATGGAGACCTGTCGTCGGATCATCGCCATACCTATTCCCTGGGCGCACATGAATGTGACAAGGGTTTCATAAGGATCCTGCCTGAGTACTCGCAACCCTTCCAGATAAAGAAGTCGAGCTGTGAGTTCAGGAAAGCGGGTATGGAATTCTTCATCAAAGAGCATTTGGGTTGCTATGTCAAGAGAAAAATACCGTTCAAAGAATCGTCTCAGAGGAATACCATAGAGGTTATTCGCCCCAGTTGTTACAGAAAAAGAGGTGGGATTTATCTGCTGAATCAATACAGAAGAGCCATCTATTACTGATGAATATATTCCAGGCGTATGGTTTGATTTATTCCACACAAAAGACTGCCCACTGAACAGCGTATGCTCTACTTGAACAGTCCCACCTCTGATTATTGTAATTGAATTTGATCGCATTCGCCGAACAGTTATCTGTAGCGGTTATTAGCACTTCGAATACTCATAAAACGATAAAGGCTATAAATTATAAGAAATTATAATGAAACAATTTAGATGATCTTGTGAATAATATTTTTATGGCTCGCAGAGGCAAATAAGATCAAAATAAATTAGCCATTCTTATTTATTTTTGTGCAGTATACTCTATTTTCAGTCAACACTTTTCTCTGTTATATTTCGAGCTGAGAAAAGTATTGAGATAGCGAAACCTGTGGTTCCTCATCCCCCTGTACAAGCTCAAATGTTGTGTTTCGCGCTTGTGGTTCGGTGAGGGAAAGGACGGCAGTTTCGGCGATATCGCCCCTTGAAATTGAGCCAGAAATTATGTCTCCGGTACTGAAAACAAGGGTGTGTTGGAATGGGAAGGTGTCAAGAAGTCCTCCTGGGCGAAGGATTGTGTGTGAGTATTCGGGGGTGCTGAAAAGTGTACGGATCGTATTTTCGCCCTCAAGCTTCATGCTCAGAACTTTGCCATATTTGTTCAGGGGATGGTCTTCTTTTGTGGCACCCAGAGAACTGATGAGGATGAATTGTCTGACTCCGGCCTCTTTTGCAAGAGTTCCGAGCTGCTGTACACCGTCCCTGTCGATTGCAGAAGGGGGAGGGGAATCAGGGTCAGCGGGATTGCTTCCAACTGCACAAATGACGGCATCAATGCCCTTGAGAGACTCTCTTGTTTCTTCTTTGTTCTGTATGGAGCCAACTCGGAGAATGCCAGCTTCATCTACCCCAAAGAGCGTTATAGCCTTTTGGGTAGAGCGTACAAACAGACGAAAGTCAATTCCGTAATGCCTCAGCCTGCGGACAATTTCAACCCCTGTGCGTCCTGTTGCACCGGCAACAAGCACGCGTCCCTTGAATGTCGTCGTCATGGCTGATCAGTTGAAAAGTGAAAATCGCACATTCCAGGCCATGGTAAAGTCAATCATGGCGTGGAGGAGAATGACGGATCGGATGTCGCGATACCAGAAAAAGCTTAACGCCCAGCTTCCGGCAATCATAATCTGAACCGGCATGAAAAAGGGCTTGAACTGGCTTGTCTGATCAACATGTTCAGGAAGGATATTGATCCAAAACATGCCGTGGATAAGGCCGCTGTAGATGACAAAGAGGAGGAATCCAGCGGAAAAGAGTATCCATGGATTGCTTGTGGCCTTGCCTGCAAGTGCTGTTCCAAGGCGAAAAACGGCATAGAACATGAAGGTTTCCGCTATGCCGTTGCCAATGCTGAACACCAGGAGGGTCCAGAGGTCGAGCGGGCGGCCGCTGCTGTAGGTTGAGTTTGAGTAGACCCATGCATTGAGTGCAACAATGATAAGAGAGCCGGCAAGCAGCAGAATGCGGCGCGGACCGAAATCGGTGCTGAATGAGAAAATGTCCTTCCTGAAAAATGCCAGACCGATACCGATTGCGATAATCCAGTAGGTGTATACCATAAAGGGGACGCTGAATTCCATTGTGGTGTTGTCTTTTGGTGTTTAGTATTGCTGTTCGTTTGGTTGTTCGTTAATGCCGGCAAGATAGGAGCTTCTTACAAAGGGGCCCGACTGTACCGAGGAGAACCCAATAGCGAGTGCTTCCTTACGGTAGGCGTCAAATTCTTCGGGAGGAACATACCGCTCAACGGGAAGATGTGAGGCTGTCGGCTGAAGATACTGCCCTATGGTCAGCTTGGAGCAGCCAGCTTCCCTGAGATCTCTCATGGATGAAAGCACTTCATCAAATGTTTCTCCCATACCAACCATCATACCCGACTTGGTGGTGAGACCATGAAGGGTAAGGGCCCTGTCAAGAATTGAGAGCGACCGCTGATAGATGGCATCAGGCCGTACCTTGTGATAGAGTCTTGGAACCGTTTCAATATTGTGGTTCAGTACTTCCGGGCGTTCTTTCATGAGAAGGTCGAGAGCATCATCATTACCCACAAAATCAGGTATGAGGCACTCCAGACCTGCGTCGGGAGAAGATATCCGTACTGCCTTCATGGTTTCAGTCCAATGCTCGGCACCGCCATCCTGCAGATCATCCCGATTCACACTGGTGAGCACCACAAACTTCAGTTTCATGTCATGAACAGCCCCGGCAATTCGTGCCGGCTCTTGGGGATCTGGAGGAAGAGGCTTCTGTTCAGTTCCTATTGCGCAGAACCTGCAGCTCCTTGTACAGACATTGCCGAGAAGCAGAAAAGTGGCAGTTCCACGAGACCAGCACTCCTGAAGATTGGGGCATCTGGCGGAACGGCAGACCGTATTGAGTGATTTTTCAGATAACAGGCGCTGAATGACCCCGAATTCCGGACCAGTCTTCATTCTGAGTTTGAGCCATTCCGGTTTTCGCATGCGCTGATCTGCCATCAAAAATACTTTAGGCTTGAAATGCTGTGTTGTTTCTTAATCTGAATATAAAAAATTACTGACGAAGGACGGTTTTTGCTTTGACTGTTATCCGAATGGTTTAACTTTATGGTTAAATTCAAAAAAAAGAAACGGAGTGATGCGGAAAACAATGAACACAGTACATCAGGAACCTGAAACCCAGCGCCGGATTCTCTGCAGTGCGGAGAAGGTGTTTTACCGTCAGGGCTATGATGGAGCACGAATGCAGGAAATAGCCGATGAAGCGGGTATCAACAAAGCTCTGCTTCATTATTATTTCAGAAGCAAGGAACGGCTTTTTGATGCCGTTTTTTCCGATGCCGTCTTACGCCTTGTTCCACCGGTTTTTGCTGTTATGAACATCAATGCGCCATTGATGGATAAAGTACGGGCATTTGTTGATGCCTATTTCAGCACCGTTGTCAACAATCCATTCCTTCCGGGATTTGTAGTGCATGAAATGCACCGCAACCCTTCAAGGTTTTCGGAGATCATACAAGGCAGTCGGCTTTTTATGCTTCAGGGGCTTCAACGGCAACTTGACGAAGGCGCTGAAAGCGGAAAGCTGGTTCCCATGGAGGCAGAACAGTTTATGCTCAACCTGCTCTCTCTCTGTGCTTTTCCCTTTGTGGCTGCCGGGGCAATGCAGGCCGTTTCGGGAAAAAACGATACAGAGTATCAACAACTCCTTGAAGAACGCAGGCAACTCATTCCCGAATGGATGACGAGGCTTGTAGAACGACATGAGTGATTACAGTAACTCTTATAACTCAATTTATTCTATGGATATGCAACAATTCAGAAGAGGGCTCTTAACCGCAAGTGTTCTTGCGTCACTCGTTCTGTCGGGATGCGGAGGAAACGGTAAAGCTGACGGGTACGGTAATTTTGAGTCAACGGAAATCATTGTCTCTTCTGAAGCATCAGGGAAGCTTCTCAGATTCAGTATTGAAGAGGGTGATAGGTTAGAAAAGGGGGCGATAGAGGCACTTGTTGACACAACCCAGCTTCATTTTACTCTTCAGCAGCTCATGGCGCAGCAGAAAGGGATGGCAACAAAAAAACCATCTCTTCGGGCAGAATCGAGCATTTACCGCCAGCAGCGCGCCAACCTGCAGCAGGATGTTCGCCGTTACCGCCGCCTTGTTGATGAAGGTGCCGCTCCGGCCAGGCAGCTTGAAGATCTGGAGAATCAGGTTAAGGTTGTTGACCGCCAGATTGCCTCCGTTGCCACCCGCAACCCGGAAGTTGATCAGGAGGTGAGTTCCATGGAGGCCCGCATTCTGCAGCTGCGCGACCAGATTGCACGCAGTGCCGTGGTAAACCCAACAAAGGGTGTAGTACTGGCTACCTATGCCGAAGAGGGTGAGTTGACCTCCTATGGCAAACCCCTCTATAGAATTGCCGATCTAGAGTCCATGTACCTGAGAGTCTATTTGAGTGGCTCACAGATTGCTTCAGTTGCACTTGGCGACAGTGTGGCTGTGCTGGTTGACGGGAAAAAACCAGCTGAGCATCAGTTCAGTGGCGTAGTGAGCTGGATATCTTCAAAAGCCGAGTTCACTCCTAAAATCATTCAGACCCGTGAAGACAGGGTTACCATGGTTTATGCCGTCAAGGTACTGGTAAAGAATCCCGATGGGCTGCTCAAAATTGGTATGCCCGGTGAAATTCGGTTCCGTAAGGCGGGGGAAGGATGAAAAGCGCTGTACTGGTGGAGGGCGTCACCAAAAAATTCAAAACCGTAACCGCGCTGTCCAATGTATCACTAAAAATAAGTGAAGGTGAGCTCTTTGGCATAATTGGAGCGGACGGGGCTGGGAAAACAACGCTTTTCAGGATTCTCTGTACTCTAATGCTTGCCGATGAGGGGCGAGCTGAGGTGCTGGGTCTTGATAGCCTTAAAGACTATCGGGGCATCAGGAGCCGAATCGGGTATATGCCCGGACGATTCTCACTCTATACGGATCTCAGTGTTGAGGAAAACCTCAAGTTTTTTGCCACTGTGTTCAATACGACGGTTGAGGAGAACTATGAACTCATAGCCGATATTTACACCCAGCTTGAACCCTTCAAAAAAAGGATGGCCGGGCAGCTTTCAGGCGGAATGAAACAGAAACTCGCGCTTTGCTGTGCGCTTATCCATCGCCCGGACCTTCTTCTTCTTGATGAGCCTACAACCGGTGTTGACGCAGTTTCAAGGCGTGAATTCTGGCAGATGCTTGGCCGACTCAAAGAACAGGAGATCACCATTTTGGTCTCTACCCCCTATATGGATGAAGCATCCCTTTGTGACCGGGTTGCGTTTCTCCAGGATGGGACCATTCTTGCCGTTGACACACCTGCCGGAATAACAGGGCTTTTTACGGCGCCGCTTTTTGCCGTTCGTGCGAACGACAAACACAAGCTGCTTACCCACCTCCGCTCCTATCCCCATGCAGGCTCGGTTTACGCATTCGGAAGCACAGTCCATTATGCCGACAGCCGTTCCTCCATATCTACCGAAGAGATAGAGGCCTATCTTTTGGACTCGGAACTTCAGGACATAAAAATAGAGAAGATTGAGCCAGGTATTGAAGATACTTTCATGGCACTGATGAAAACTGATAAAGAGAACCTTCATGAGTGAGCCAGTCATTCATACCGAAGAGCTTACCCGTACATTCGGAGAGTTCAGGGCTGTAGACGGCATCTCATTTTCAGTAGGCGCTGGAGAGGTTTTCGGCTTTCTCGGTGCAAACGGGGCAGGAAAGACCACGGCCATGAAAATGCTTACAGGTCTTTTACTCCCCACAAGCGGTAAGGCTACTGTTGCCGGGTTTGATGTGTTCAGTGAAACAGAATCCATAAAGAGGAACATAGGCTATATGAGCCAGCGGTTTTCTCTCTACGATGACTTGACAGCGCGAGAGAACATCCGGTTTTTTGGCGGCATTTATGGCCTTTCATCCTCAATCATTAAAGAGAAAAGCGAAGCACTGCTTTCGTCGCTTGACCTTATAGCAGTGGCTGATTCAAGAATTTCCGACCTGCCGCTTGGCTGGAAACAGAAACTCGCTTTTTCCGTTGCCCTTCTGCATGAACCTAAAATCGTTTTTCTTGACGAACCCACAGGAGGGGTTGATCCATTGACGAGAAGGAGATTCTGGGATATGATTTACGAGGCAGCAGACAAAGGGGTAACAGTTTTTGTTACAACTCATTACATGGACGAGGCTGAATACTGCGACCGAGTATCCATTATGGTAAATGGTCGAATAGCCGCCCTTGACACTCCTATGGCCATGAAAAGTTCTTTTGGCGTCACAACAATGGACGAGCTCTTTATACGCCTTGTACGGCCAACAGCGGGGGACGGAATATGAAAGAGTGGAGCAGTTTTGTGGGGTTTGTTGTCAAGGAGTTCTACCACATATTCCGCGACCGGCGCACGGCGGCCATTCTCTTTGGTATGCCGGTCATACAGCTTCTCCTGTTTGGATATGCCATCCGAAATGAAATACAGGAAGTCAAAATAGGAATTGCCGACCTCTCCCGGGATGCTGTGAGTCAGGCGATTACAGACAAACTCCTCTCTTCGGGGACCTTTGTGCTGATCAAAAACCTCCAGAGCCCGGCAGAAATAGAGGGGGCGTTCCGCTCGGGAGCCATGAGCGAAGCGATTGTTTTTGAACCAGCTTCAGGCAAAGAGATTCAGCGGGAAGGCAGCATGGACATACAGGTGATAACGGACGGCTCTGACCCCAATGTGTCGCGCATTGTTACCGGTTATACGGCCTCGGTGGTTCGTGACTATCTGTCGGAAGCGGCCACAACGATTGGAGCCCCGAAGGGTGTTGTGCCGGTGCCGCTTATGATGTTCAACCCCGGCCTGAAAAGCGTCTATCTGTTTGTCCCCGGGCTTATGGCGCTTATTCTCATGCTTGTGTCGGCACTGATGACATCTATCAGTATTACCCGGGAAAAGGAGAGCGGAACCATGGAAGTGCTTCTGGTCTCATCACTACGGCCAATTCAGATTATTGTGGGCAAGGTTGTCCCGTATTTCCTGCTCTCGTTCATCAATGTTGTTTCTATTCTCGTCATCGCCTCCCTCGTTTTCGGCGTACCCTGCAGAGGGAGTGTTGTCCTTCTTATGGCAGAGTCGCTTCTTTTCATCATAACGGCGCTCTCTCTGGGCATGTTTATTTCCACCATTACCGGTTCTCAGCAGGTTGCCATGATGATTTCTCTTGGAGGGCTGCTGCTGCCTACAATCCTTCTTTCAGGGTTTATTTTCCCCGTTGCAAGCATGCCCCTGCCTCTGCAGGTTATCAGCAATGTGATTCCAGCAAAGTGGTATCTCATTATTGTAAGGGCAATTATGCTCAAAGGGGCCAGTTTCGCAGTTCTCTGGCAGGAGACGCTTGTTTTGGCTGTAATGACCGTGGTGCTTATTGGCGCCAGCCTGAGAAACTTCAGTGAACGGCTGCAATAAAGAGTATCAGAAATCGTTAAAATACAGTACAAATGAGGGTTATAGGATTTCTGCTGCAGAAGGAGTTTCTGCAGATATTCCGCAATAAGGGGATGCTTCCCATCATCTTCATTATGCCGTTAATTCAGTTGGTCATTCTTTCGAATGCGGCCACCTTTGATGTGAGGAATGTTCCATTCAACCTTCAGGATCTTGACAGGACTTCGCTTTCCGAAAACCTCAGTGAGCAGTTTACCGGATCGGGCTATTTTCAGCTGACAGGGGAGTCGTCTACCTCAAGTCAGGCACTTGATGTACTGGTGGGCCGCAATGCTGATTTGGTTCTTGTTATACCAGAGGGGTTTGAAAAAGAGCTGATGCGTGGAGGCAGCGCAAAAGTGCAGCTCATCATCAATGCAGAAGACGGTTTTTCAGCAGGCGTCATTCAGGGGTATACCAATGACATAATCACGGCATTCAATCGCGACCTCATCCCTCAGTTACCCGGAAGCGCTGTTGCCGCCCCACAGCCTGATATTATCGTAAGGTCATCGGCCTGGTACAACCCGGAACTGGTTTATGTTGATTACATGGTTCCCGGTATTCTGGTGATACTGGTGACCCTGGTTGGTCTTTTTCTTTCAGGCATGAATGTGGTGCGCGAGAAAGAGATTGGAACCATCGACCAGATCAATGTGACGCCTATGCGGCGATACCAGTTCATAACCGGAAAACTGCTCCCGTTCTGGATTATCGGCCTTGGAGAGCTTACCTTGGGACTCATCATTGCCCGAGTTGCCTTTCATGTGCCGATGCTTGGTAGCTACTGGCTCATCTATCTTGTTGCCGGTATTTATATGCTTGTGGTTCTCGGTATGGGGCTCCTGATTTCAACACTCACAGACTCACAGCAGCAGGCAATGTTCATTGCCTGGTTCTTCATGGTCATTTTCACCCTTATGAGCGGTCTGTTCACGGCAATCGAGAGCATGCCGCACTGGGCACAGAACATGACATTGGCCAATCCCGTCCGCCATTTTGTTGACATAATGCGCCGCGTAATGCTCAAAGGATCGGGCATCCGGGAAATAGCCGTTCCTTTAGCCATCCTGACGGCTGATGCTGCCCTCCTGATCACGCTCGCCGTCAACCGTTACAGAAAAGTTTCTGATTGAAGGATTGAGGATTGACTTGTTTGGGTATTTTCAACCCTTTAACAGGCGGGTAATGTAGCATCTCATCCTCCAGAACAACACGGTTACCATGCTTCCTGGCAGATACGGGATTGCGCTGAGCTTCATGAGCACGCCAAGCGACATCAAGGATATGATGTGGCTGTTCTCTTGCGAAAACGGAGAGCGGCCGTCTGTATTTATAAGCGCTGTCAGCTGTCATAATAATCATTCTTCATATTGCTGGCTTTACATAATTTATATTATACAACATTTGAATAAGAAGCATCACGCGGATACTGGCGGATCAATGAATCGCCTTCTTCTCCCTGCTTTGCTTCGCACTGAAGCAGAATGGAACCCTTCGGCGACAGAATGCATCGCCTGTTTCGACGATGTTTTATATGAACAACTGAATGACCTGCATTGATAAGGGAATTGCGTATTATATATAATAAGTATGCTCGTAAAGGTGTACTCTCGGGCTTGAAAAGCGTTTCCCGAGTAGAACATCACCCTTCATACCACGGTTAAACAGTCAAAATACGATGTCGAACCATTTTTTTTCTTCAAACAAAAAGTCTCTGGAAAAACCCTCTTCCAGCAATGAATCGGGACTGACGAACGACTTTAGAGACGACTTGGACTTTGATATTCCATCTGTGGAAGATCTGCAGAGAGGAGATTTAGTTTCGGATGTTCCTCACAACTACAATATTCCATCAATGAATACCCTTGCGCAAGATGCCGTAGTCACCGGTAACATTAATGTTGACGGTGAACTGAAGATCTATGGAAAAGTAATTGGTGACAT
>JAVCDF010000013.1 GCA_030765725.1 Candidatus Chlorobium antarcticum
TAACGGCTTTCCTCAGCTCACCCATGCTGGCTCCATCAGTCACAAAGAGATGGAACAACAAACAAGAGTGCTTTACCTCGAATTCGACCAGCAGCGCAAAAAACGGGAAGCCAAGGAGTCGGATCAACAGGACGACGCTGATCTAAAAGCCATTGAAACCAAGCTTAAACGCAGGCCCAAAAAATAAGGATCTTTTCATGACCGACCAAAACCAAAAGCAACTGGGCAAGACCCTCTGGAGCATCGCCGACCAATTGCGCGGCGCGATGAACGCGGACGATTTTCGCGACTATATGCTCTCCTTCCTATTCTTGCGCTACCTCTCGGACAACTACGAAACGGCTGCGAAGAAGGAACTGGGAAAGGATTACCCGAAGGTTTCAGACGATGACCGCCGTGTGCCGCTGACCCTGTGGTATGCCAACAATCCCGAAGACATCCCGGTGTTCGAGAAACAGATGCGCCGCAAGGTGCATTATGTAATCGAACCGCCGCACCTCTGGAACAGCATCGCCAACATGGCCCGCACCCAGGATGGCGAGCTGCTCAACACCTTGCAGGCGGGATTCAAATATATCGAAACCGAGTCCTTCGAGAGCACCTTCCAGGGCTTGTTCTCCGAGATCAACCTCGGCTCGGACAAAATCGGACGGACCTACGCCGATCGGAATGACAAGCTCTGCACCGTCATCCAGAAGATTGCCGAAGGCTTGGCGGAGTTCTCCACAAACATCGACGCGCTGGGCGATGCGTATGAATACCTGATCGGCCAGTTTGCTGCCGGATCTGGCAAGAAGGCGGGCGAGTTCTACACCCCGCAACAGATTTCCGACATTCTCTCTGCTATCGTCACTCTCGACAGTCATGATCCCACAACCGGTCTGAAGAAACATTTGGACAGTGTGCTCGACTTCGCCTGCGGCTCCGGCTCTCTGCTCCTCAATGTGCGGAACCGTATAAAGAAGTCGGGCGGCACCATCGGTAGAATTTACGGCCAGGAAAAGAACATCACCACATACAACCTCGCCCGCATGAACATGCTGCTGCACGGGGTGAAGGACTCCGAGTTCGACATCTACCACGGCGACACCCTGACCAATGATTGGGATATCCTGCGTGAACTCAACCCCGCCAAGAAACCGTATTTCGATGCCATCGTTGCCAATCCACCCTTTAGCTACCGGTGGGATCCCACCGATGCCATGCGCGACGATGTACGCTTTAAAAACCATGGCCTCGCCCCCAAATCTGCTGCAGACTTCGCCTTCCTCCTCCATGGATTCCACTTCCTCAAAGACGAAGGCGTCATGGCCATCATCCTTCCCCATGGCGTGCTCTTTCGTGGCGGTGCCGAGGAGCGCATCCGCACCAAGCTTCTGACGGATGGCCATATAGACACCGTTATCGGCCTGCCTGCGAATCTCTTTTACTCTACCGGCATACCGGTCTGCATTCTTGTCCTCAAGAAATGCAAAAAACCTGACGATGTCCTCTTCATTAATGCCGCCGAGCACTTCGACAACGGCAAACGGCAGAACCAACTTAGCCCTGAGCACATCGCCAAAATCATCGAAACCTACCAGTTCCGAAAAGAAGAGCTGCGCTACTCTCGGCGGGTAACGATGGAGGAGATCGAAAAAAACGGTTATAACCTTAATATTTCCCGCTACATCAGCACGGCAGTTATTGAGCCAGAGATTGATCTGAAAGACACCCATGCGAATCTTGTCAGCATTGATAACAACATTCAGAAGGCAGTTCTGAGGCACAATGAGTTTCTCAAAGAGCTTGGTTTGCCGGAATTGCCGTGAATGTCAGCACGGTAATCATTTTATGTGTTTCAAATTGCTCAATTCAGGAATAACAGAAAAGCCCCGGAAAACCGGGGCTTTTCTGTTTACAAAGATTGTTGCCGAATGATTACATCGTCACTTTCAGCGATGTTCTCAGATTAATGCCGGGTTCGTAAAGGAAATCGGCCATGTTGAGGTGGTTGCGGTAGGTGCGGTCGAAAATGTTGTCTACTGCTAATGAAAGCATCACATTCGAGCTGAACCGTACGCCTGTTTTCAGGTTGACCAGTCCGTATCCCGGTGTTGCCTGTTCACCTTCGGCAGGACTGTTCTGGTCGGCATAAAGCTCACTGTTGAGCTCAAACCACCATGAAGAGTTTCCTGAAAGAGTGTCGTCCCAGCGGATGCCTAATGTGCCATTGGTTGGCGGTATTGTTGACAGGCGGTCGCCGCTGTCGCGGTGTTTGCCAATGACAGAGGAGATGCTGCCCAGAAGCGTAACATGATCAATGGCCTTCCAGGACACAGAAGCGTCAAATCCGTAGACTTCGGCATCAGGAATGTTGATGTACTTTTTTGTCGGTACACCGTTGAATGTCTCGGTCTGCGAAAGAAGGTCGATATAGTCCTCAACACGGGAGTAAAAGACTGAGCAGGTGCTTCTGACTTTTTCGCTTTTCAGTTTCAGTCCACCATCAATGTTCCATGAGTATTCCGGCTCAAGGTCGGGATTGCCGACAATGATTGGATTGCTGCCTCTGGTCGAGAAGCGCTCGAAGATGTCGGGCGCCCTGAATCCGGTAGCCAGATTCATATTGGCGTTAAGGATAGATGAAACAGGCTGAACATAGCCAAGGCTTGCTGTGAGTGCGCCGTCCGATTTGCTGTTGAATACATTGGTGTCGGTCGTGGTTATTATCTTTCCTTCGCTATTCTTTTTCCTGAGCGTGAATACAGCGTCTTCAGCATCGGCAGAGAGATAATCGTAGCGGATTCCAGCGGTGAGCATGCCGCCACCGTTAAAGCGCTGCGTATCCTGAACGAAGATGCCTACATGGTCTCTGTGCGCGTCGGGAGAAACAGGAGGGAAGGAGTATTCCTGCACAAAAGAATCATCCGAGACTTTGTAGGTCAAAGACGATTCGTCGGACTTCGCTTCCTCCCTGACATATTCAACTCCGCTGACGAGCGTATTGTTGTTGGCTGGCTCGAAGGTCAGCTGGAGCGATGTTCCCTTGGCATTGGTTTTGATCTCATTGCTTTTCAGAGAGTATTTTTTTCCGTCCGTGCTGGTGATGTTCCCATCAAATACACGCTTCTGGTCAACATACCAGGCTCTCAACTGCAGGTCCTTTATGGTGCCGAGATCGGTGGCATGCCAGCCGATTTTCCAGGTGTCGGTATCGAAAGTTGTAAAGTGCGACCAGTTCGCGTTGTTTTTCTGGGGAACGCCCATGTCATCAATGTCGCTCCGGCGATATGAAGTACTGATTTCATTGTTTTCGTCAAGCTTCCATTTCGTTGACATGCCGAAGTTCATTCCTTCAAACTGGCTGTTGGCAACCTTGTCGCCGTTGCCGTCTTTGTAGCTGCCGTGGTCGCGTGCGGAGGCTTCAATACGAATGGCAACTTCGTCATTTGCCCCATCAAGAACAAGGTTACCGTATTTGCCATTGTCATTGGTGCTGTAGCCGGTTTCCAGAGTAGGACTCCATGCCCACTTGCCGTCCTCTGTGAATGAAGGTTGGCGGGTAATGATGTTGATGACGCCTCCCAGCGCATCGCTGCCATAGAGTACTGAGGCGGGGCCTTTGAGAATTTCAATTCGGCCGATGTTTCCGGTATCAATGAAAGGGGTAAGCGGGTCGCGGCCAGCCCAGAGGTTGGTTTCCCTGTCGCCGTCAATCAGAATGAGTATCCTGTTGCCTCCAAATCCCCTGATGGTGGGGATGCTTTCCCAGAGTCCACTGCCATTGATTGTTACGCCGGCAGCGTGATTGAGCAGTCCCGCGACTGTCTCCATGCTTTCTTCCTGTATTGTAGCTTCGGTAATGGTTTCAATGCTCCCCGGCAAAGTCCACGGGTCTTCAGCGGTTCTGCTTGCCGTGACGACGAGTTCGTCAGGGTGGATGACGGAGGGTGATTCTGCATATGCCGCTGGGCCCGCAAAGAGCATAAAGGCAGCAAGGGCCTTCCAGCTGTGTTTCTGTGTCATGGTTGGTTTTTGTTGTGATGTTGCGCGAATGACGACAGACCACCGGGAAAGCATGTGCGAAACGGCAGACAGTGTGCAAAGCTGCCTTCAATGGAGCGTGATGCCCCAAGAAACGGCTCAAGCACGCAACAACCTCATAGAGCGTGAGCTAATGAGGCAGAAGTGTCGGCTCAATATTGCGTAAGCGAATTACGGTGATATATCGTCTTGACTATTCGGGCAGTGGGTTTATTGCCGGGCCGTTTTCCCGTGGCCTTTTGAGCACAAAGCTCAGGCAATAATCATGTGGCAGGTTTCCTGACTCTCGCCGAGGGTCTCGGTGAAGCCGCCTTCCCGCTTCGTCCTGGGAGGACGATGGCAGTGGCTCGATGGCTTCTGGGCGGATGCGATCAATTGCAGGGTGATCGATCCATGTGGCGATGACAGTTGCGGGTACAGTCTGCGATTTGCACGCAATTCCCTTTTACCCTGTGGTAACAGGCACCAGATGAAGAAAGAACATTCCGATAGGGCGTTAATATTGGATAATTATTCTTTAGATACAAGTTTGTACTCATTTCGTATCACGCCGAATACCCTTCGCAATTGTTAAGAATTTGTTGTTTGTGACAGAAATGATTATATACGCAGTCATTATTGTTCTTTCACCGTAGCTGGTGCCGGCTTAAAAGCCGGAGAATAGGGAAGTATGTGAGATTCATACACTGTACCCGCAACTGTAAAGCGGTTCAGTCCCGGAAATATTGCATGGTCACATGCATCTGTTTCCGAGGATCGTTCCAGGTCACTGCATCGTTCTCCGCTCGGGAGAAAGGCGGGAAGGCCGGAATGGAAGTAAGCCGTCATAGTCAGGAGACCTGCCAGCTATATTTGCAACAAAGATCGACTACGGGTTAATAGTCTGGGCAAAGCTGTTGTGCTTCTTCGTATTGCCATTCACCGTCTGTTTCTTTTTGCCTCGCTTGTACTGCTGGCTCATCATACCCTTTTGTGTGTGCTGGCTTTCAGTTGCTGCGTAGCATCAGGATTCAATTGGGAATGATCAAAACATACGCAACATTCTCCCCCCATCAACTGAAACCCCTGTCTGTTCAGCTATTCATACACTGAACCACACAGGACTACACATGAACAAAAAAGTAATTCTCGTCGTTATGGCGGGCCTGCTCTGCTCACGCGGAGCCTTTGCAGAAGAGCAGCACAATACCTTTCTTGGTGAAGAGGTAGTTATTACTTCCAGCCGTACTAAAGAGTTGAAAGCAAACGTTACTTCCAACATTACGGTTATTGACAAGGATGAAATCTCTCAGTCCTCGGCAAAAGATCTCAGTGAGTTGCTGGCTGAACAGAGTGTAGGGCATATCCAAAAATATCCTGGTGCTCTTACCACTGTCGGAATCAGAGGGTTCAGGAGTGATGCGCATGGTGTGGATCTTAACGGCAAGGTTGTTATTCTTCTTGATGGCAGGCGAGTTGGAACTGGTAATGTTTCGCAAATAGCACTTGAGAATGTTGAGCGTATTGAAATCATCAGAGGTCCAGCTGCCGTGCAGTATGGTTCGGCTGCAATAGGCGGAATTGTAAATGTGATTACCCTGAGAGGGAGCGGCGATCCATCTTTTTCTCTTGAGCAGAAATATGGCACCTATGAATTTAATCAGTCGATCGCTAAGGCCAGTGGGCAGGTGGGCAAGGTTGATTATTCCGGGAGCTTTTCTACCGCGGATAAAGGGGACTACACTACTGGCGGAGGATCGAAGTACTATAATACTGCGTATGATGATGTTAGAAGGGGAAGCATCAATCTTGGTTATGAACTCGCTCAAGGACATCGATTTGGCCTGATATATAACCATTATGAAACTGGAAAAGTTGGATCACCAAATTATCTTGTTACTAATGACCTTGATGCATATACCAAATCAAAGAACCGTTCACTGGATCTAAGTTATGAAGGCGAAACATGTGATAACATCTTTTCATGGATGGGCAGGTATTATATGGGTCGCGAAGACTATACAGATATGGGTAACTATGGGTTGTATAAGAGACATACCGATTATAGGGGAGCTCAAGCTCAAATGTCTTATAATCGAGATGGCTTAAAGATAACTGGTGGTGCAGACTGGATGAAATATGAGGAACACAAATCCAAATATGCGCCAACTTCGTCGACATATGAAAACCCGGCAGCATTTATGATGGCATCATATGGTTTCTTGGATGACCAAATCATTGTGTCTGGCGGATTGCGTTACGATGACTTCAAGGTTACGGTTGGAGACGGTTTAGGGGATTCGCGTCATCAGGATAATGTTGCTGGCAGTGCAGGTGTGGCTTTTAAAGTCAGTGACGGTGTGAAGCTCAGGTTCAATTATGCTGAAGGATTCAAAGTGCCTGCAGCGCAAGAGCTTGCGGCTGATTTTTATTCATTTGGAACTCATTATGTGGGAAACCCTGATCTCAAGCCTGAGTCAAGCAGATCGTATGAAGGAGGGTTTGATATTGACTATGCCGATTTTTCGTCTTCGTTTACCGTGTTTACGACGGACTTCAAAGATAAAATTCAAACAACATTCCTTCACGGAGACAGTAGTTGGGAGAATCTTGGTGGTGCAACCATTACCGGTATAGAGTCCTCGCTTTCATGGGACTATAAGCCTGCGGGTTCAGGATGGGTTCTCACTCCACACATGAACATGGTTTATCTTACCGAATATAAAGATGATGTGACGGGTGAAAAGTTGCTCTATACTCCTGAATGGTCATCGACAGTCGGTTTTAGGGTACGGGATGATCATGGGTTGTCCGGTTCATTCAATCTGGCTTATACGGGAAAGACTCAGGTTCAAAACTGGATTGATTGGAGTGGTGATGAATTTACAAAAGGAGGATTTTCTGTGGCGAATATGATGGTTGCCAAGAAATTCGAACTCAATCATAGCGGGAAAACTGCTTATGGCTTGACGGTTTCTGCCGAAGTAAACAACATTTTCGATCGCGATTATTCTTATGTTGATGGCTATCCGATGCAGGGTCGATCACTTGTTGTAGGCATGAAGCTTGATATCTGATCATGCAGTTACAGTAGACGCGTTGTTTTTGCGCAATGCATGGATAACAGCAACCCCGCTGGAGACAACCTCTCCGGCGGGGCTTTTTTTGTTCTTTCCTTTCTCTTATTCTGTAATGAGTAATGCCACTTCAGTGTATATTTACCTGCAAAGCGCATTGCTTCATATCGATCGCTTCACCCTTGTTTCTATACTAATACATGAATGTACCTGAACAGCATTGCGCTGCTATTGCCGTGCTTGGAACAGCATCCGATGTTGGCAAGAGCATTGTTGCTACAGCTTTGTGCCGGATTTTTCGTAATGCGGGGGTTGATGTTGTTCCTTACAAGGCGCAGAACATGTCGAACAATTCGGGTGTTACGCCCGATGGGCTGGAGATTGGCCGGGCGCAGGTTGTGCAGGCTGAAGCTGCGGGTGTTGTGCCAACAGCGGATATGAACCCGGTGCTTCTGAAGCCGAACACTGATACTGGAGCACAGGTAGTGCTGCAGGGCAGGGTGGCCTCTACCCAGAGCGCTAAGGGATATTTCAAAGATACTTCCCGTTGGGCGGCTGTTGCATTTGAGAGTTTGCACCGGTTGATGGAGAAGCATGAACTGCTGGTGATTGAGGGAGCGGGGTCGTGCGCAGAGATGAATCTGTATGAACGGGATTTTGTGAATTTCAGAACTGCACGAGAGGCAGGAGCTTCGGTGGTGCTGGTTGCTGATATTGACCGTGGTGGTGTGTTCGCTCAGGTTGTGGGTACGCTCTCTGTTATTCCGCCTGAAGATAGGGCTCTTGTGAAAGGGGTTATTATCAACCGGTTCCGTGGGGATATTGACCTGTTTCGCGATGGCGTTGCCATGCTTGAGAGGATGACTGGAGTGCCGGTGCTGGGTGTTATTCCCTATTTCCGCGGGTTTACGATTGATGCGGAGGATGCTGTGCCGCTTGCCGCAAAGGTCGATCCTTCAGGAGAGCCTGCTCCTGGAAAGGTGGGGGTCGCTGCCATCTATTTCCCTCACATCTCCAATTTTACCGATCTCTCTCCGCTTGAGGATGATCCTCTGGTCGATCTTCATTATCTGCACCGCTGCCGTTCCCTTACGGGGTATCGGATGCTGGTGCTTCCGGGTTCGAAAAATGTTCGCGGTGACCTTGACTGGCTCCGCCGGATGGGCTGGGAGGAGGAGATAAGGAAGTTCCGGGAGTCCGGTGGATTGATTATTGGCATATGCGGCGGGTTCCAGATGCTGGGTGAGGGCATTGTGGACCCACACGGGCTGGAAGGTGAGCCGGGCAAAAGCAGTGCATTGGGACTGCTGCCGGTAACAACTGAATTGGAGCAGGAGAAATATCTTTCAAATTCGGTTGGTTGGTCTGTTGAGGGTGGTGTGCCGGCTTCGGGTTATGAAATTCACATGGGTCGAACGGAAGTATCTGGCGCATGTTCGCCGTTCCTCTATGTTACTGAGAGAAATGGTCTGGCGGTTAAGGGTACCGACGGTGTTGTGAGTGCGGATGAACGGGTGATTGGTACCTATTTCCATGGCATTTTTGATGAACCCGAACTCCGTGGTGTGCTGCTTCAAAGGGCTGACCTGGAATACATTCCGCGTGAAGGAGCGACGAACCGCCGTATGGAGTTGGACGGGAGGTACAACATGCTTGCCGAGCATTTCTCCCTTCATCTTGATCTTGAGAAGGTTTTTGAGCTTGCCGGGCAACCCTTGCCGGAGGTTAAGCGTTGAGCAATCTGTATGATCATACTCATGGCGGCGCTACGCCAGACTCGGCTGAGATGATTGACTTCAGTGTGAACATCAGTCCGCTGTTTCCCCCTCTTGGACCTTTGGTTATGGAGGAGAAGGAGCTTATTGCATACCCGTCAATTGACGGGAGCGGCATCAGAGATTTTTATAAGCAGCGCTTTGGGCTTGACTCGGGTTCTGTGTTGGCAACCAATGGAGCTGCTGAGGGAATATATCTGCTGCCGCGTGCTCTTGGCTTGCGGCGTGTGCTGGTTTCCTCGCCGTCTTTTTTTGAGTATGAGCGTGCGTGCCGAATAGCCGGAGCAGAGGTTTTGGTGGTGAGACTGTCGGCGGAAAACGGGTTTGCCATGCCGGAATTTCAGGCGCTTGTGGACTCCATGGAGGGCGTTGATGCTTTTTTTGCGGCCAACCCCAACAATCCTACAGGTACTGAGCTGCCTCCTGCAGTTGTGCTTGCTTTGGCGAGCCGGTTTCCTGAAAAGTGGTTTATTGTTGATGAAGCGTTTATTCAGTTTACGGCTGATTTCCCGGCAAATTCGCTGATGCATGAAGTTGTTGCATTCAAGAATGTGGTGGTTGTACATTCGTTGACGAAGTTCTATGCGCTTCCCGGGCTTCGGCTGGGAGCAGTGATTGCTCATCCGGAGGTCATAGGGCGCCTTCTGGAACACAAGGAACCCTGGACGGTGAATGCGATTGCTGAAAAGGTTGCACGGCGCCTCGCCGGGTGTGTGGAGTGGGAGGAGTCGGTTCGTGAGATGGCTGCATTGGAACGGGAGCGTATTAGGAGCGAGAGCGCTTCAATTGAGCGCTTGTCGCTGTTTGGTGGTGCTGCCAATTTTTTTCTTGCCAGATGGGATGGTTCGCTTGATCGCTTGTTGGCGTGCCTTAAGGAACAAGGGATGCCTGTGCGTGACTGCAGGAATTTCCATGGCTTGGAGGGGGAGTGGTTCCGGTTTGCCGTTCGGCGGCCGGAAGAGAATAGCCGACTTCTTGGTGCACTGAGGGAGGCCCCTAGTGATTGACACCGTCTGGATCGTATTGGCGGCGTTCCTGCTCGATCTTCTTCTTGGTGATCCTCGCTGGTTTCCTCACCCTGTAAGGGGGATGGGGTGGTTGGCCGCAAGGCTGGAAACAATCCTTCGCCCTTCACCTATGCCCCTTAAGGTATCTGGTGCAGTGGTGGCTGTTCTTGTCGTGGGGATTTCGGGTGCGGTGGCATGGCTGCTGGTTGCCGGAGCTTCGGCATTACATCCTTATGCAGGTTCTTTTGTGAGTGTTGTGCTGTTATGGAGCTGTTTTGCTTCGCGTGATCTGGCCGACCATGCCCGCGCGGTGCTGAGCCCGCTTCTTTCAGGGGATCTTGAAGAGGCCCGTCATAAGGTGTCGTGGATGGTGGGACGGGACACGGATGAGCTTGATATGGAGGGGGTTTCACTTGCTGCAGCTGAAAGCGTTGCGGAGAATACGGTTGATGGAGTTACGGCACCGTTGTTCTATGCCTTTTTGTTTGGCCCTGTGGGTGCGGTGGTGTTTAAAGCAGCGAGTACGCTTGATTCATCGTTCGGGTATAAAAACGAGCAATACCTGGAGTTTGGCTGGGCTTCGGCTAGGCTGGATGATGTGTTGAATTATCTGCCTGCGCGGCTTACGGTTCTCAGTGTTGCGCTGGGTGCTGTTGCCGGAAGAATGAGGGTTTTTGCTATCTTCAAAGCTGTCAAGAAGGGGGCGCGGCTTCATGCAAGTCCCAATGCAGGATACCCCGAGGCGGCTTTTGCCGGGGCTCTTGGTGTTCGGTTCGGAGGCAGGAGGAGTTACGGTGGCGTTGTGGCTGAGGCTCCTCTGCTTGGTGTTGGCGAGGGGAGGTGTTCTCCCGATACCCTCTGTTCTGCAGTGGGGTTGATGCAGCGGACCGCATGGTTTTTTCTCTTTGCCGGTCTCGTCTGCAGCGGGGTTGCAAGTTTGTTTATTGGAAAGTAAATCAAAGCATGATGATGGAAAAGAAAATGAATGGGTGCCGGATTCTTTTGTTTACGGGTGAGGGTAAAGGAAAGAGTACGGCGGCTTTCGGCATGATGGCAAGAGCTCTCGGCCATGGAATGCATATCAGGGTGATACAGTTTGTGAAGTCAGACAGTGAAGTAGGAGAGCAGAAGTTTTTCAGCCAGATGCCGCTGGTCAGCTGGGAGCAGTTCGGGAGGGGGTTCCTTCCCCGTGACCGAAAGAGCTCGGCGATGGAGGAGCACCGTCATGCTGCGGGCGAGGGTATGCGTGCCTCTATAGAGGCTTTACAGAGCCCTGAGTATGATTTTGTGCTTCTTGACGAGGTCTGTTTTGCGCTTGCAAATGAGCTGGTTTCCGTTGACCCCTTGGTGGAGGCGCTTCGGAGTTGCGGCAGCGGAAAAATTGTGGCAATAACAGGCAGGAATGCGCCTCAGCAGCTTCTTGATATTGCCGATACAGCAACTGAAATGCGGATGCTGACGCATGGCTACCAGCAGGGGATTATGGCACAGAAGGGCGTTGAAAACTGATATGCCAGTAACAAAGGAGAGGTCGGCAGTGTGTGCTGACAACCGTTTTACTGAAAAGAAGCCATCGCTTCCTCGGCTGAGGCTTGTGCTGTTTCTGCTGGCGGTCCCGCTTTTGCTTCTTGTGTCGCTGATGCTTGGTCCTTCCGGCGTCGGGTTTCCTGATCTTTCCACTCCTGTCGGCAACGCTATTGCCTCATTGCGTTTCAGTCGGATGCTCATGGGGCTTATGACCGGAGCTGCTCTGGCTGCATCGGGTGTGGTGTTTCAGGCACTCCTGCGCAATCCGCTGGCGGAGCCCTATGTTCTTGGTGTAAGTGGTGGGGCAGGACTTGGCGCCACCATCAGCATTCTTGCCGGCGCGAGCCTCGCGCTTCCCCTGAGTCTTCCTGTTATTGCATTTGTATCGGCCGTTTTGACGCTGATGCTTGTGTACGGCATAGCCAGTCAGGGCTCCGGGGGTCAGCCTTCAGTATACAGTCTTATTCTCAGCGGTGTGATTGTGAGTGCAATATGCTCCAGCATTATCATGTTTCTGGTTTCAACGGCCAGTGTTGATGGTATGCACAATGTTATCTGGTGGATGCTTGGCAGCCTTCAGCCTGCATCAATTGCTCAGCAGCAGTTCTCGGCACTGCTCATTACAGCTGGCATTGCCGGAACCTGGGCCCTCTCGTCCCGTCTTAATGCTCTGGTTCTCGGTCGTGAAATGGCTCATTACCAAGGGGTGAACGCTGGACTGGTAATTGTGGTGGGTTTGCTGTTTTCAACCCTATTGGCAGCAACCGCGGTGTCGCTGTCGGGGATGATCGGGTTTGTGGGATTGATTGTGCCTCATGTGATGCGCGCGTCCTTTGGCCCTGATCACCGTAGTCTCCTGCCTCTGGCGGCTCTTGGCGGGGGCGTTTTTCTGGTCATTTGCGATGCGGTTGCGCGCACCATTCTTGCGCCAATTGAAATACCTGTAGGGGTGGTGACAGCTCTTGTGGGGGGGCCATTTTTTCTTTTGATTCTGCAGCGGCGGATGAAACAGGCCTGGATAGCTTGATATGACAGAGAACGCACTGACATTCAGGGATGTATCCGCCGGTTACAAACACCGAAAAGTGCTTGATCGGGTGAGTTTTTCACTGCAGGCAGGGGAATTTGTTTCTCTCATTGGGCCTAATGGCAGCGGCAAAAGCACGCTGCTTAAAACAGCCGCAGCATTCATTAAGCCGCATGGAGGCCGTGTAGAACTGTTCGGACGGGATGTCGCCCGTCTTGCGCCACGCGAGCGGGCTGCACTTTTGGGAATTGTTCCCCAGAAGCTTGAGTCGCCCATGGCTTTTACGGTTGAGCAGATTGTGACAAACGGACGGGTTGCTTCCATGGGGCTTTTGGGATCGGTGTCTTCCGGTGATTGCGACCTTGTTGAGCGTGCAATGATCTATACGGATGTGCTCGGCATGCGCGACCGTTTTTTTGGTGAACTGAGCGGAGGGGAGCAGCAGCGGGTTGCTCTTGCAATGGTGCTTGCGCAGGAGCCGAAACTCATTATGCTGGACGAGTCCATTTCGCATCTTGACATCAACCACCGAAATGAGGTGCTCCAGATTCTTCTGAAGCTCAATCGTGAAGAACAGCTGACCATTCTTCTCGTCAGCCACGACCTCTCCCTCTCTGCTGCAATATCCGACAGACTTCTTCTGATGCAGGATGGCGCGCTCAAGGCTGCAGGCATCCCCCAGGATGTGCTCCGGGCCGATTTGCTCAGCAGCGTCTATAATTGTGACCTACAGGTCCGTCAGGATCCCTATACCGGAGCACTACAGGTTTCGGGCCCGCTGGAGGGTCAACAGCGATCACCGAAAACGGGGTGCAGGGTGCATGTTATTGCCGGTGGGGGCAGCGGAATAGAGCTTTTCAGGCGGTTGCTGCTTGAGGGGCACCGGGTTACAGCCGGAGTTCTCAATCTGCTTGATTCCGATGCGGAGGCGGCAAGGGCGCTGAACATAGAGTCGGTGTTTGATCAGCCGTTTTCACCCATAGCGACCGCAACTCTTGAGAAAGCCAAACGGCTGAGCAGAGAGGCCGATGCCGTTATTGTGAGCCATGTCCCCTTTGGAACCGGCAACCTTGTCAATCTTGACCTGGCGGCTGAGGCGCTGAAGCTTGGGCGCAGGGTCTATATTGCCACCGGTATTGCCGGGCGCGACTATACATCCGGCAAGCAGGCAACGGCAAAGGTTGAATCCCTAATGAAGGCAGGCGCTGTGTGCTGGGAGAGCCTGCATGAGCTGCTTGCCGCACTGCATGAACAAAAAACACACTGACCACAATGGCATCAACACCCGCCTTTCCATTTCGTTTTGGAACAACCTCATACATTGTTCCTGATGAAATCATTCCCAATGTAGAGTTTCTCAAAGAACGGGTTGACGACATTGAGCTCGTGCTTTTTGAGTCTGACGAGTTCAGCAATCTCCCTTCCGAAGACGATATTCGCCGCCTTGCCAATACTGCTGATGAGCATGGGCTGTCGTATTCAGTTCATCTTCCGCTCGATGCCTATTTAGGCCATTCTGATCGGAGCGAACGGCTGCGGTCGGTGGAGAAGTGCCGGAAAATTATTGAGCTGACGCGCCCGTTGCCGGTATCGGCCTTTGTAACCCATGCCGAAGCGGGACCGGGGGTTGATGTCAATCTGTTTACTGAAGATGGTGTCGCTCGCTTCAGTGACATGTTCCGGCAATCTATCAACCAGCTTCTTAAAACTTCTGAGGCCAGTGCGGACGAGTTTGCCGTGGAAACCTTGAATTACCCTTATGCTTATATCTGGCCGGTTGTAGATGAGCTTGGGCTTTCAGTGACTTTGGATGTGGGTCATCTTGAGTTTTATGGCTTTCCGCTGGAGGAGCATTTAAAGGATTATCTCAATCGTACCCGAGTGCTCCATGTTCATGGGGTGCGAGAGGGAAAAGATCATAATTCACTTGTCTGGTATCCCTCTGGGTCAATGGACGCACTGTTGGCGGCGCTTCAGGCCGCTCCTGATTCGGACAGGGTGTTTACCATGGAAATATTCTCGCTTGATGATTTTGAGTCGTCATCTGCCCTGATGCATGAAAGAAGGAGAGGATTGTGAAGAGGATGGTGTTTGTGACCGGGGGAGCCAGAAGCGGGAAAAGTTCGTTTGCGCTCAATCTCGCTTTAGGGTTTCAGTCGCGGGTTTTTCTGGCTACGGCACAGGCGTTTGATCGGGAGATGGAGGAGCGAATACAGAAACACCGAAATGAGCGGGGGACTGGATTTACAACCATTGAGGAGCCACTCTATCTTTCACGCGCCCTGCAGGAAGTGCCGGTAGGCACTGATGTGGTACTTGTGGACTGCCTGACGGTATGGACAGGGAACCTCATGCACAAGTTTGGTGAAGAAGCGGCAGAGATGATTGAGAGGGAGACAGAAGCGCTTATAGATATGCTTCAGAGCTCGCCATGCTCAATTGTTCTTGTTTCCAATGAGGTTGGTATGGGTATTGTGCCTGAAAACGCTATGGCAAGGAATTTTCGTGACCTTGCGGGAATTGTCAACCAGAAAGTGGCCGCAGCTGCAACGGAGGCTTATCTCCTTTGCAGTGGTCTTCCGATACAGCTTAAATAGAGTTTTACTCATGAAGGAAAAGTTTCTTGCATTGATGGGCAGTATCAGCCCCGTTGATAGTTCACTTTCCGGGGAGGCTCAGGCTCATCTTGATGACTTGACCAAGCCTCAGGGGAGTCTTGGCCGGCTGGAGGAGGTTGCCTTGCGGTTTGTGCTTGCCTCGGGTTCACTCTCGCCCGTCATCAAACGGAAAAAAATCTGCTGTTTTGCCGGCGACCATGGTGTGGCTGCAGAAGGGGTTTCGGCTTTCCCTGCCGAAGTGACGCCGCAGATGGTGTACAATATGCTTTCGGGAGGAGCGGCCATCAATGTGTTTGCCCGTCATGCAGGAGCCGATCTTGTAGTAGCGGACATGGGTGTGAACCATGAGTTTGACGACCATCCCGGCCTGGTGAAAAGAAAGGTAGCTAATGGTACCTGCAACATTGCCACGGGGCCGGCTATGAGTGAAGATGAAGCGATTCAGGCCATGATGGCTGGAGCGGAACTTGCTGCGGCAGCTCATGCTGACGGGTACCATCTGCTGGGTACGGGTGAGATGGGGATTGCCAATACAACGCCTGCGACGGCTCTGTATTCAGTTCTTCTGGGTATTCCTGTTGATGGTATTGCCGGAAGGGGGACAGGGATTGACGAAGGGCAACTTCAGCATAAAAAAGAGATTATAAAAAAGGCTGTTGCCCTCAATGCTGTCCGCTGCAGTACGCCACTTGGCACGCTTGCCGCTCTTGGAGGGTATGAAATTGCAGGAATTGCCGGATTCATTCTTGGTGCTGCTGCATGCAGGGTTCCGGTTGTGATTGACGGTTTTATTTCATCGGCTGGTGCTGTTGTGGCAATGAAGCTCTGCCCTGCTGTGGTTGATTATCTCTTTTTCAGCCATCTTTCAAATGAGCAGGGGCATAGAGCTGTGATGGAGGCTCTCGGGGCACGACCCATTCTCGACCTTGACCTTCGTCTTGGCGAAGGAACGGGCGCTGCGATTGCAATGCAGGTGATTGAGGCTTCGGTGAAAATGTACAATGAGATGGCAACATTCAGCTCGGCAAGGGTAAGCGAAAAGGAAGGGGAGTAAGCTTTATGCTCAGCGGACTGGTCACTGCAGCAAGAACCCTTACCATTTTTTCTGTACCCGGAAAGGATTCAGAGAAGTTCAGCAATTCCCTCTATTGGTTTCCTGTTGTGGGGGCTTTTCTGGGGGCTCTTCTGGGGGCTGTAGCATGGCTCGGTGTCCGTTCCGGATGGAATGAGTTGGCTGCGGCTGGGGTTGTAGTGGGCGGGTTGCTGCTCACACGCGGAATGCATGCTGACGGTCTGGCTGATATGGCTGACGGATTCTGGGGCGGGCGCGACCGTGCGAGGATTCTTTCCATCATGAAAGATCCCAATGTTGGTTCTTTTGGCGCCCTTGCCCTTTTTTCTCTTATGCTGTTGAAGTGGGTTGCGGTTCTGAGGCTTGCCGAGCATGGCGCTTTCACAGTAATTGCTTCTGGCGTTCTTCTGGGAAGGCTTTCACAGGTGCTGCTTGCCGTGTCGCTCCCGTATGCCCGGAGAGATGGTGGGACTGCTTCGGGATTTGTTGGTGGCGCCGGGTTTCGTCATGCAGCAGTGGCCTCCGGTCTTTCTTTTCTGATTCTGCTGCTGCTTTTTTACTGTGATCCAGTATTGCTTTCGCTGTCAGTCGGCGCTTCTTTGCTTGCCGCAGCGGGAATGGGCTTTTTGAGCCAGAAAAAAATTGGCGGGGTAACTGGCGATGTTCTGGGGGCGGTGAGTGAGGTCACTGAGCTTTTCGTATGGTTGGCCGCCGGTTTAGCTTTAACTGCCTTCTGAGGCCCCCACACCTTCCTCTCAATTCTTTTTTTATGATTTTTCCTCAGTTATTTGGTTACTTATGAGCATATGCTTATAATCTGCGCAGCAGCATGGTAACTGCCATGGTTTCTTCATAATTTTTATCTGAAGCGTGCGGCTATGAGCGACAATATGATCATCTCCTTTGGTGGCGGGAAAAAAGTAAACGCCGATTACCGGGGATTTACCATCCAGACAGACCAGTCAGTTAATGGCGGTGGAGAGGAGTCTGCTCCTGAGCCGTTCGCGCTCTTTCTTGCATCCATAGGCACTTGTGCCGGCATCTATGTTTTTTTGTTTTGTGAGCAACGGGGGATTCCAACCGACAATATCCGTATCGTCCAGTCGCACGAACCCCGAGAGGACGGGACAGGTGTTGGTAAAATTTCTCTTTCCATAGATCTCCCTTCTGATTTTCCTGCCAAATATCGGACTGCTGTCATTTCTGCAGCCAATCTCTGTGCAGTGAAAAAGCACATCCTGGATCCTCCTATTTTTGAGGTTGCAGCCACAATAGCGGAAGGCTGAGCGACCAGCAGTTTTTATCCATAACATCAACCCTTCAATCTCGACCCTTTCAAACATGACTACTCAAGCAGGCCATGAGGAACAGCCATTGAGGCTGCGTAATTTTCACATTACATTTTTTGCCATTGTGCTCGGCATGGCGGGTTTTACCCTCGCCATCCAGAAAGGCGGAGAACTGTTTCCAGTTCTTGAGCTCACCAGCGACTGGCTTCTGTATTTCACTCTCGGCCTGTTTGGCCTTGTAAGCCTTGTTTATCTGGCCAAGGCGGTATCGCATCCCGATACTATCCGGAAAGAGTGGAACCATCCCATCAAGATTAATTTCTTTCCTCTTATTGCGAAAATCTTCCTTGTGCTGAGTGTCGTTTATCTTGAGCGCAACATGCAAATTTCCTACTATGCATGGGTGACGGGTGTGGTGTTGCAGCTTCTTGCCTCCGTGTTCATTATTTCAAGCTGGATCAATCAGTCGCATTTTAAGATTGAGCACATGACTCCCGGATGGTTCATTCCGATTGTAGGCGCCATCATTGTTCCGATTGCTGGCGTGAAACATGGGTTTCTTGAAATTTCATGGTTTTTCTTTGCGGTTGGCATCATTTTCTGGATTGCTCTGTTTACCATTGTCATGTACCGGATGATTTTCCATGCATCGATTCCAGACCGTCTGCTTCCAACTCTTTTCATTCTTTTCGCTCCTCCCGCCATCGGATTTATTGCATATGTAAAGCTTGGTGGTGGCGAACTTGATGCGTTTGCCCGTATTCTTTACTATTTCTCACTCTTCATGTTTGTGCTGGTGCTGGTTCAGCTTCCCATGCTGGCAAAAATTAACTATTATCTCTCGTGGTGGGCCTATTCGTTCCCTGTAGCGGCGAAGGCACTTGCAACCCTCCTGATGTACCATCTGACTAAGAATCCGTTTTTCAAGAGCATTGCGATTTTTGAGCTCGGATTTCTTGTGTTGATTATTGCGGTGCTGCTGATACGCACGGTTATGGCTATTGCCAAGGGTGAAATCTGTGTTGAAGACTGACAGATAAGAGTTGCTCGCCATGAAAAACAACAGGGCAGGCAGGCCAGTCAGCTGCCGGTGTGTTGAAGATCTTCCGAAGGTCACCTGTTTCAATCCTGAGGGGGTTTCCCCCTCAAGGCTTGAGAGTGTAGTGATTTCGGTTGATGAGCTTGAAGCGCTGAGGCTGGCTGATAAAATGGGTCTCTATCAGGCTGAGGCGGCTGCACGCATGATGATTTCCCGGCAGACCTTCGGCAGGATTATTGAATCGGCCCATAAAAAGGTGGCTGAGGCAATTGTTGATGGGAAATCGATCTGTATTGCGGGCGGTCATGTTGAGGCTCTCTCTGGTCCCTCTGGTGCCTCTCTGCCGGGAAGTTGCGTCTGCCTGAACTGTGGTTATGAAAATCCACATCTTGATGGTATTCCGTGCCGGATGGACCAGTGTCCTGAGTGTGGCGTGGTGCTCGTCCGAAAAGGGAGATGCTCAAGTGTTGCCCCTTAACTGTCCGTTCCGCTTCTTGTTGCCCACCAGTCATCGCCGTAATTGTAGAACATCTCTTCCCCCTTTCGAACTTCACTGAGCGCATAGAGCACAAGTTCTTTTCCTGATGGTGTTTCATCAAGATAGTAGCCGACATTGGGCTCAAACGAATGGTTGAAGAGCATTCCGTTTCCCATTGCCACCAGCCGCAAATTCTCTGTGCTTCCGTAGAAGACATAGTTGAGCAGTTCGCCTCCAATATCAGTATGGTTTACCTCAATTGCCGCACAGCGCTCAATGATTTCACCTGTTGTGATGTTCTGTGCTGCAAATGCCCCCCGTCCAGCGACAGTGGAAGGCTGAATGCTTACCTTTCCCTGCTCCTTTCGGATCCATCGGAAAAAGAGTATCGCAATTGCAGTGCCTATGCTTAAACCAGAGAGAAGTGAAATGGCGGCAGTGAAATAAATTCCTTCTGTCATAAATGGGAGTGTTGCGGGTGGTCCTGAAAACAGGACTGCCGGCCACAGGAGCCGGCAGTCAATGCGTTGAAGTTAATGTACCTTAAAAGAGCAGTAATGGCAGTTACTTTTTGGGAGCAATGGCAGCAGAGATGCTGTCAATAACGCTGATGTATGCGTTGATAACTCCTGTAGCAATTTCACCCGATGCCTTCAGGGCAGAGCCAGCAATATCCATTCCTGCATTCATTGCATTGCCTGCCATGTCAATAGGCTGCTGTCCCATTCTGCCAACGCTTTCAAAAAGATCAAAGAATACTCCGGTGCCGTTGTTTTCTGATTCGTTTGCCATAGATGTAGAGATGATTATGGTTGATGATACGGGTTCTGCACTGTTTATGAGTATGTTTAAGATACAACAAGTTTCAGTTTATCCCTGCAGCCGGACGGTTGTCTGTTTCTTCCGTCAGTTCTGGATGCAGGAAATGCGGAAGAATGATGTTCAGCAATGCATGAGAATCAGCAATCCCCTCTGTTTCGGCTTTCGGGCGTTTCCAAGTCCTACACTATGGGTGAGGTGGTGGTTGATGCCCTCAAAGGCGTGACTCTGGATATTTTCAGTGGTGAACTCGCTGTGATGCTTGGAGCTTCTGGTAGCGGCAAGTCAACTCTTCTGAACATTATCGGGGGACTTGATGTGGCCTCTCGAGGTGAGATATTTTTTCATGGCAAAGAGCTGACGGCCTCTACCGAGCTTGAGCTGACCTCCTACCGGCGCCATGCAGTGGGTTTTGTTTTTCAGTTTTATAATCTCATTGCCAGCCTGACAGCGCTTGAAAATGTTCAGCTGGTGACTGAAATTGCTGATGATCCGATGCTGCCCGAAGAAGCTCTCGGGCTAGTGGGACTTGAAAACCGCATGAACCATTTTCCCTCCCAGCTTTCGGGAGGCGAACAGCAGCGTGTGGCTATTGCCCGGGCGGTGGCTAAGCGTCCCGAAATCCTGCTGTGTGACGAACCGACAGGCGCGCTTGATTTTCAGACAGGCAAACTTGTTCTCGAAGTTCTGGAAAAGGTCAACAGGGAGCTGCAGACGACGGTGATTCTCATTACGCATAATGCTGCCATTGCAGGTATGGCAGACCGTGTCATCAGGATGAGGAGCGGTGAAGTGTATGAAGATCATCGAAATGCCCAAAGACGCCCCCCTTCGGAGCTTGAATGGTAGCTGGAAAGCACAGGACGCTCCTGACCAGGAAACTGCTTCGCGAGCTCTGGCATCATCGGGCACAGATGGTTGCCGTTGGAGCCGTTGTGGCATGCGGCATTGCGGTGTTTGTTTCAATGAGCAGTGTCCGCTATTCGCTTGAGGCGACCAGAGCGGAATATTACAGTCGATATCGGTTTGCTGATGTGTTCATGCAGTTGAAGCGGGCGCCGGAGTATTACCGCAAAACCGTTGCCCGCATTCCTGGTGTAGCATCAGTAAGCACCAGAATCGTTGCTGATGTAACGCTTGATGTTCCCGGGCTTGAAGAGCCTGCAACCGGAAGACTGATTTCGCTCCCGGACTATGGTAATGCGCCGATTCTTAATGACCTTTATATTAAGAGTGGCCGTTCTCTTCAGCCCGGTTCGGATAATGAGGTTATTGCCAGTCAGCCTTTTCTTGAAGCGAACGGATTGCGTCCGGGTGATCGCCTGAGGGCGGTCATCAATGGGCATATGAAAGAGCTGCGGATTGTGGGCATGGGGCTTTCACCAGAGTATGTATATGAAGTGCAGCCTGGCGCTTTTTTTCCCGATAACAAGCATTTTGGGGTTTTCTGGATGGGGCGGAGGTCGCTTGAGTCAGCTTTGGACATGAGCGGTGCGTTCAATGATCTTTCTTTGACCCTTTCCCATAATGGACATGAAGATGATGTCGTCAGCGAACTTGACCGACTCTTCAAGCGCTATGGATCACTTGGCGCCTATGGCCGGAGTGACCAGCTCTCAAATCGGTTTCTCAGCGATGAAATCAAGCAGGTCGGCATCCAGATTTCGTTTCTCCCTTCGATATTTCTGGCTGTCGGGATTTTCCTCATAAATATCGTTCTTGCCCGTATTGTTGCCGTCCAGCGACCCGAAATTGCGGTGCTCAAGGCAATGGGGTTCAGTAACCGTACAATTGCTCTTCACTATCTTTTTTTTGCACTGACACCTGCCATATTAGGCTCCATCGTCGGGTCAGTACTTGGAGCCTGGCTCGGGAAGGGATTGATGGGCATTTATGGGGATTTTTACAATTTTGCCCATCCGCTCTATTATTTTCGTTTTCAGGAGGTGGTGATTGCCGTTGTTCTCAGTGTTTCTTCTGCAATGCTTGGCGCCTTTGGCGCTGTTCGGCGGGTGGTTCAGCTCCCTCCGGCAGAAGCAATGCGCTCAGAAGCTCCAAAGCTGTATAGGCCCGGAATATTTGATCGCGCTGAAATCCAGAAACATGTGCCGGTTTCCGTCAGAATAATTATCCGCAACCTTGAACGGAGGCCATGGAAGGCGGCTCTTTCAGTTATGATGATCGCTTCGGCAGTTGCCATTCTCATTGCTGGTCGCTATACATATGATGCGGTGGAGCGGATGACTGAGGTAGAATTCACCGAAAAACATCGCGAAGACCTGACACTCCTCTTCAATGATTCTATGCCTGTATCGGTTGCCTCAACAGTGGGCTCGTATAAAGGAGTTCTGGAGCATGAGTACTATCGCGATGAGCCCGTCACCCTGCATTCCCGGCATCGATCCCGTCGGCAGACCGTTCGCGGCCTTGCTTCAGGCGGGGGACTTCAGCGACTTATTGACAGCAATGGGCGCCGCCATGCGTTGCCGCCCGAGGGTCTGCTCATGACGACTGAGCTGGCTCGTATCCTGAGTGTTGTTCCCGGCGATACAGTGGAAGTCGAGTTTCTTCTTGGCTCACAGCACCGAAGAAGTGTAGCGGTGGCTGGTACGCTTGATGAAATTCTCGGACTTTCGGCATATATGGATATCAAGAGTCTTCATCGGCTGGCAGGTGATGGCGGAGCTGTGAACGGCGCATTTCTGCGTATTGATACAAGCAGAGCCAGAGCGCTCTATAGCGAATTCAAGGCCATGCCGGGTGTGGGTGGAATTATGATGCTCAAAGCGCTCAAAAAAAGTTTTGATGATCTTATTGCTGAAAGCATGCTGACCTCAACCCTCATTCTGACAATCTTTGCATGTGTGCTGGCGTTTGCCGTCATCTATAACGGAGCACGGATTTCGCTCTCTGAAAGAGCCCGCGAACTTTCCAGTCTTCGTGTTCTCGGGTTGACCAAAAAAGAGATTTCCGTTATCCTTCTCGGAGAGCAGGCGGTTCTGACTCTTTTTGCCATTCCTCCCGGATTTCTGGCCGGTATTGGATTGTCAGTGTTGCTCGCATTGTCCCTGAGCTCAGAACTGTACCGTCTGCCGCTGGTGTTCAACAGCTACAATTTTCTTTTTTCGTTTATTGTGGTTGTTTCCGTATCGGTGGTTTCGGGTTTTGCCATCAGACGGCGGCTGATTCGGCTTGATCTTATTGAGGTTCTTAAAACAAGGGAATAGAATATCAGGATGAAAAAACTCTCTTTTCGAACTATTGCATCTTTGGGAGCTGCTCTGGTGGCACTGTTGCTCTACCTTGTTTTCAGGCCCGCGCCGTTGTTGGTGGAGAGTGCCGTTGTGCAGGAGGGCGCTTTACGGGTGACGCTGGAAGAGGAGGGCATGACCAGGGTAAAAGATCTCTTTGTTGTTGCAGCTCCGGTTTCGGGAACACTGCTGCGTGTGGATGCACAGGAGGGCGACAGTGTAAAGGCCGGAACAGCGCTGGCCTCAATTCTCCCCCCTGAACTTGATGCGCGTCAGTACCGTGAAACTTCATTTCAGGCAAAGGCTGCAGAGGCGGCGCTTTCTGAGGTAACGGCCCATCTTCGGAGGGTGGAGATAGAAGCGGAGCAGACTGGCCGCCGTGCAGAACGGTACAGAAGCCTTTTCGGTGAAGGGGCGGTTTCGCGAGAGGCGTTTGAGCTTGCGGTCAACGATTCTGCGATGTACCGCAAAGAGATTACTTCTGCACGGTCAGCCGTGGAGTCTGCCCGTTATACATTCAGATCCCGTCAGGCGTCCATCGACCCAGGGCTTTCGCGAAAACCGGTTGTCGTACAGTCTCCGGCTGAGGGTCGCGTTCTGCGTATTCATGAAAAGAGTAGGAGGGCCGTAACGGTCGGTACTCCGCTGCTTGATGTTGGCAATCCCGAGTCTATTGAAGTGGTTATTGATCTTCTTTCAGCAGACGCCGTTGGAGTGAAGCGGGGAAATACTGTTGAGGTTATCGACTGGGGTGGGCCTGGTTTGCTGACTGGCCTGGTTACGAAGATAGAGCCTGCGGCTTTTACGAAAATCTCGGCCCTCGGTGTTGAAGAGAAGCGGGTAAATGTTGTGGCTGGTCTGGACAGGGCGGCACCCGGTCTGGGTGATAATTTCAGGGTACAGACCCGTATTGTGGTGCAGAGCGCTGAGAAGGTGGTGAAAGTGCCGATAAGTGCACTTTTCAGGGTGGGCAGCCAATGGCATGTTTTTTCCGCGGAAAGCAATCGTGCGGTTGAAAAGAAAATATCCATTGGTATGCAGGGTACCCGTGAGGCTGAGGTTCTTGATGGCGTCAATGTTGGTGAGCGGGTTGTGGTTCACCCGTCTTCTGAACTGCATGAGGGCATGCGCATTACTTTTCAACAATGAGTGGTTTAATGACTGCTTCATTACTGGTTGTTGGTGCAGGGGCATCCGGCATGGCATCGGCAATCGCTGCCCGTCAAACAGCTGATCGGTTAGGTATCAGAAGGGAGGATTTCAGCATTGTGATTGTTGAGCGAAATAGCCGGGTAGGTGAGAAAATAAGGATATCGGGGGGAGGGAAGTGCAACATCACCCATGAAGGACTGCCTCAGGAAGTGCTTCGAAAGGGCTTTTTCAACAGGGCTGAAGAGCGGTTTCTGCGGAAGGCATTGTTTGGGTTTACAAACAGTGATATTCTTGAGCTTCTTCTCAAGAAGGGGCTGAGAGCACGAGCGCGTGAAGATGGGAAGGTGTTTCCAGTTGAGGGTGATGGAACTGCAGTTGCCGAAGCCTTTGAGTCACTGCTTGAAGACTCCGCAGTCCGAATTGAATACTCTTCAAGAGTGACGAAGGTTCTTTTTAGGGACGGTCTCTTTGAAGTCTTTTTTGAAGAGGGCGGCTCCCTCGGTGCAGAGTGGCTTGTTCTTGCAACGGGAGGAGTTTCCTGGCCGCAGACTGGAACGACAGGGGACGGGCTGCGAATTGCCCGCCTGCTTGGTCATACTCAGACCTCTCCTTCGCCTGCACTTGCCCCGCTCTACCTTGTCCGTCTTCCTTCGTCTTCTTTGGCCGGCATAGCACTTCGCAGTGTAGGGCTTAGGGTATTCTCTTTATCGGGTGAGGCTGTGCGCAGGGGAGATGTACTCATTACCCATAAAGGGCTCAGCGGTCCAGCGGCCCTTTCCATTTCTCGGGAGGCAGCACTTTTTTCTGATAAAGATAAGAAATGCGCCGTTGTGGCCGATCTTTTCCCGGACCTGACGGATGCGGTGCTTGAGGCGGAACTGCTTCGCCATGCTGTAGAGAAGGGTTCGCAGATGATTCGGAAATTCCTTCAGATGTGCCCCATTGCGCCAACAGGTGGACTGAGGGGCAGTTCTCTCAATGGAACCATACCGACCGCACTGGTTCCATTGATCATGAAGCATGCCGGGTTGGAAGAGGATGTTACCTGGAGCACACTGCCAAAAATCGGAAGGAAAAAGCTGCTGACTGTTCTCAAGCGTTTTCCTTTGGGTGAAGTTGGGCGGGTGCCGCTTGAGCAGGGCGAGGTGTCGGCCGGTGGGACTGCACTCAGGGAAGTCAACCCGAAAACTATGGAGTCAAGAGTTGTTCCGGGGCTCTTTCTTTGCGGAGAGCTTCTTGATTATGCCGGTGAAATAGGCGGCTTCAATCTTCAGGCCGCCTTTTCCACCGGCTGGCTTGCAGGTTCTTCAGCAGCCAGTCAACTGCAGGAGTAAACTGGGTCAGATGCCACTGCTGAGAGCTTCTGCACTTCCATTCTGCTCAGCAATCGATCAAACGACTGGTCTGCTTTTTCGTCAACCTTCACCCATGTGCCCTCAAACTGAATGCGCATGGGCACACTAACCTTTCGTTCGTCACCACAGACATTGTTTTTAACGCCTGGCCGCAGAAGAATTGGGGCACTGTCACTTTCCGGGTAGACGGCAATGGCGTTGTCAACGGTACTGAGGCCGGTTATGGCACCCTCCTCGCTAAACTGCACGGAGTTTGTGTCACCATGGATGCCGTTGGGTTCATTGTCGTAAGCGGTAAAGGTGCCTATAGGTGTTGGCAGTTCAATTTTTTTCAGTGGCTCAAAGGAACGGATGCTGCCGTTTTCATAAAAGGCTACACCTTTTCTGGCATTGAAGCTCCCGAGAGGCGTGTTGACTGTTATTCTTTGCCCGGGCCACAGTGTAATGCTTTTCAGTGCGCCGCTTTCGTAGAACTGGGCGGCAATGATTTTTGTGGCAAAGGTGCCGGACGATGTTGAAAAGGCAATCTCAACAGCCAGCTTGAACTCGTTCTCCCATGACCAGAATCCGCTCAATTTCCCGTCGAGCGGGAAGATCCTTTTGATGGCGCCGCTCCGATAAAAGGTAACCAGTTCCGCAGGCATTGGACCAGCTGGGGTCTGCAGTATTGTCTGCGACTGCAGCGGGAGCGATTTAAGGGAGCCGTCCTTATAAAAACAGATTGGCTTCACGCTTCTGCGACCCATGTCTTCAGCTTCATATTGAGGTACAAGGTTGCCCAAAGGCGACTGCAGCTCGTTGTACTCTGTCATGAATCCGCCGTCCATTTTACTGTTCGAAGCAAGTTCGCGGAATGTAAAGCCCGACAGTTCTCCAAAGGGTGTAGGTTTTGTGGTCATGGTGGTCCTCGTTTTCAGTGTTTGGCGTTTTTTCATCCCGGCATTGCGCAGGGTGCTCAATATCAATAATGCAAGAACCGTGCCGTGGTTTCATGCTTGAAAATAAGTGCTAATATATTCGCGGGTTACAGATTTTCTGCTGATGTGAAAGACAGAAATAAAACTACATAGGGGTAGCTTCTGTGATGGTGGTGACAGAATGGTAGGAATATGAGGGTGGTTACGGCTTTTTCTTTTGGAGGGCTTTTTCGGAGATAGCTTGCTCAATTGATGAAGAAATGCTGAGGCTGCGCATCAGGTCCAGAAGGTTCTGGCGTATGGTGAGGTTGATTTCTATCGGCCGGCCGTTCTGGTAGTCGGGGTTCCGGCCTTTGAGGTGCAGCGCTATTACAGATTGACCGTCGGGATCCATGTCAATGGATGAGGTGAGGTCGCGGTAGAGGAAATTCGTAAGCGCATCATAGGTGATTCTTAAGCCGGGATTGGCGGCTGCACGCTCTTGGGGAGTAGTTGCGTAGATGATCTGGCCTTCCTGCTCGGTATTCATGCCCCCATCCCGTATGGCAAAAGTTTTGTTTTCCATCCTCACGGGAATGCTGCCCGAGAGGGTTCCTGTGGCGTATACCTTTTTGGTGCCCTGCATGTCGAGCAGCTTCTGGAGAGGCAGGCTGCTGAAATGGATTGAGGTTTCACCGCTTCCGGAGAGCATATCGTAGTCAATACGCGCAATACTCATGGTAGCATTGAAAAAGCCTGCACTGAAGTTTGAAAGGGTGACGATGTCCGGATTCTCAGGGTCTGCGAAAAGCATAGCCCGTCCTGCCGGATGATTGAGCAACAGCTCGCCTCCGCCGGCCATTCGTTTGAGTTCCTGTGTACGGAAGTCTACCACAATAGAGCCGTTTGTGTTGCGCCTCAGAACGAGCGCTGGCTTGCTGAAGGCATAAGAGGCCTCTCCGGTTGCCGGGTCTGTAATGGTGATTGTTCCTCCTCCTTCGGAGCGAATGCGTGCTCCTGGGATTGAAACTCCTTTGGTGGAGACTGTTACAGGAATGGTGCCGCTTACGCTGCCAGTGAGTTTGCCTCCAAAATCACCATGAAAATGAACTGTTTCGAGTGCGTTCAGATTTTTGAGGGTAAAGAGAAGCGATGTTTCACCTGTGGCAAAGTTATAGCGGGTAGGTGCGGCGCTGATTGTTCCTCGAAGCAGTGATGCATTGAGGCCGCTGATGCTGAGCCCGTTTTTAGAGGTGATGGAGGCGGTCGCATTCAGCTTTTTAATGAATGGGCCATCGTTCAGCTCTATTGTGAGCCATTGTCTGTTTTCACGGTTATAGTATGAAAGGCTGGTATTGTTGCCAGCAGCAAGAGATGCGTTCCTGATTGTAAGCGTAGTATCGCTGTAGACGAATGGAATAACACCTTGAAGCGTTCCTGAGGCAAATTGAGGTTCATTGCCTTCACGCTTGAGCCCGGGCAGTTCGCCGATGTTTATGTTCTTTAGTGTAAGGGTAGAGGCAGCCCTCTTGTTTTTCATGTCATAGGCGATGCTGTCTGAAGAGGCATGCATGCCATAGAGGTCTGCTGAACAGGCAAGGAGTGAAAGGGTACAGGGGTTCAGTGTGTCGGAGCGCGCCGGCAGTGATGCCGTGATATTTGCAACCGGCAGTGTATCGGCCCCGTTCCGCACATTTTTGACAGTTATCGTCCCTCCCATTGGCGTCCAGCCATTTTGAGGGTTGAGAAGGAGTGGGAAATTGATGCCGTGAGCTGAAATCTTCCCGCTGCGGAGCGTTGCATCTTTCACAGGGTAAGAGATGCTAATCAGCTCAAAGGGGGAGGGGACTCTGCTTCGAAGGTTGAAGTTAAGAGTTGCTGAAATGACGGAATTGCTGTCGGAGAAAACAAAGTCAGCCGATTCAGGTTGTACAGCAAAGGAGTCAGATTCGAGTGTGAGTCGGGCGTTGAGTATGCCTGAACTTAAAAGTTTAAAGGGGTCGAGGTTCCAGCCTATCCGGCCTTTACCGAGAAATGCCTTGTATGTGGAGGGTGGCGCATCAGGTGAGCAGGGTCCGGGGGGAGTGATGATGGATGCCGTTATTGCGTCAAACCCTATTTCACCCAGTCCGGGCCTCTCGAGTCCTTTGAGTTCAATGTTGTGAGAGGGTCCTTGCAGGGCATTTCGAAGAAGAGCGGGGGCAAACAGAGGAAAAGCTATCCATGCTGCCACCCAGAGAACTATGGGCAGCAGCAGAAACGCTATGAATATCCGTCTTATCCATTTCACTGTTCAGAAGTCATCGGGCGTTCAGGGAGTTTTCTGCTTCCAGCTGCCCTGAATCTGCACCCAGGTTCCTGCCGGGAGTCGGGTGTAAATTTTCTCAAACATCATTTTGCCCACTACATTAAGCCCAAGGTTGTTCTGTGCGGCTATCTTGGCATATTCAGCTCTGCGCTGGTTGTTGATAGCTGAAATTTCGGTAGCGGCTTCATTTGACGCGCCCGGAGGCACTGCAAGAAGACCATTGTCAACTTCGCCAGCAAGGCCCTTTGCCCGTGCTGCGTCAAGATCAAGTGCAGATGCAGATGCTGTCATGGCAACAACCAGAAGCATCATGGCACTCATGCGCACAAGTATTGTCTGTATTCTTTTCATCACGCTGTTCCTCCGGTTTAGAATAATCCCTGTTTGGTGTCAAGAAGCGAGTCAAGTTCCTTGTCGACTTTGACTCGTATTTCATGGTCGATCTTGATGTTCATGTTGATCACAATCGGCTTGTCCGGTGCTTCAACCCTGACTGTCGGATTGCAGCCGGTCATGAACAGCCCTGCCATAAAAAGGGCAACGAGTACGGTATGCTGCTGTTTCATTGTTGTTCCTTTTGCTGAGTGCTACTGTTTTCAGTGTCGGCGTGATTTTTGGATGATGTCGCAAAACGGGGTTTCAATTCACTACTGCCCGTCTCCGGTTGTTTGATTTGCGAACCAGTACATTTTACGAAGTTTCTGCTGCTCTGCCAATAGTTTTTTTCTT
>JAVCDF010000014.1 GCA_030765725.1 Candidatus Chlorobium antarcticum
AAATGTAAAAAAAAATAAAGAAAATACATTTTCAAAAACTTAAAAAATGATTTTCCCAGGTATTTGAACTACATGTAACCTTCATCAGCCATTGAGAGGTAGGATTCAGATGTAATAATCAGATGATCCGGAACATCGATGTCGAGCAGTTTTCCACCCTCTTTAATTTTAGTTGTAATTTTTAAGTCAGCATCGCTAGGATTTAGATTTGAGCTTGGGTGATTATGGCAATTATGCAAAGCTTTGCATAATGGACATTGCCATCCATCTTCAGGAAACTCTTCAATTGGTTACCCCCCATTGCCATTGAGTGCGTTGAATGCCGAAATAACATCGAAAAGCTCTTCATCAATCATTTCCTGCCGTTGACTGTGGTAACTCTGCATGAGGTTTTGGAGCATGTCGTCAATGTTTTTTTCTGCCCGCTGCATAGCTGCCAGCCTGCTTGAGTTCTCACTTGCAAGCGATTCGGCGCAGGCGCGGAAAATAGAGACAAAAAGATACTCTCTAAGCAGGGCCCATTCAAGGGCAAGAGGGTCGCCGATCAACTGCGGAACTGCTTTTGTGGGCCACGCTGTCCGCCTTATTCCTTGTTTCCATGCCTCGTCGACTGGCAGAATGCGCTTGGCCGTCGACTGGTAATGTTCCCCTGACAGAGGACTGTTGTAGAAAAGCTTCACTTCAATATCAGGATTTCTCTCGCGGATTTTTTCCGTCTCGCCGAGAAGGCTTCCGACCAGTCCGGTGATGGCATTGACTGAATTTGGAACAGGAAAGAGTCTTTGAGGTTTTGTCACTGCATCACTAAGGCGGGCATTTATTCTCTCCCCAACAGCAATTATTTGCAATTTTTCGTAACTCTTTCCGAACTGTGCGGCGACATAATCAGAAAGAGTATCATTGAACTGCCCAACCAGTCCCTGGTCTGAGCCGAAAACAATTGCAATGGTGATCATACTTCCTCCCCCCGGCCCCGCATTTTTACGCTGCTCCTGGGCAAGGAATGCGGAAAGACCGAGTTCAACCGTATTGAAATAATCTTCAAGGGAACACACGGCGTCTTCATATTGACGGATACTCGATGCAGCAAGTGTTTTCATGGTTCGGACGACAGAGCGGAGCATTCCCGCCCTGTCGATCTTTCTCCGGATGGTTTCAATGGTTTCGCTCATGTATCTTTGCGATTTGCTTTCAGTGCCGAGGACGCCATCTGCAGCATGAGCATGCGGTCTTCACCTGAGAGCGGTACATCATCAAGTATTCTCGCGTCAAGTTCCGAAGGAAGCTCCCCTGCTACCATGGCTACCTCTTCCATTGCGTTATGTACATTATCCAGATCAATGGTATCGAAATACCCCTCGGTAAGCGCAAGAAGAATGAGCATCTGTTCATGGACATCGAGGACCGATTGTTCATCCTGCTTGAAACATTCTCTGATGCGCTCTCCATGGTTGATTATTTTCCTGCTGGTTTCATCGAGCCGGGTACCGAACCGTGCGAAGTTTTCAAGTTCTTCGAACTGAGCATAGGCAAGTTTGAGGCTGCCTGTAACTGATCGGTACGCACTGAGCTGAGCTTTGCCGCCAACTCTTGAAACCGATTTTCCGATATCGACGGCCGGAAGGGTTCCCAGCTCGAAAAGCGACGGGGAAAGGTATATCTGACCATCGGTGATGGAGATCAGGTTGGTGGGGATATATGCTGAAATATTCTGGGCTTCGGTTTCAATGATCGGCAACGCAGTGAGGCTTCCACCTCCAAGCTCCTTACGCAGGTGTGTTGAGCGTTCCAGCAGGCGGGAATGGACAAAGAAAATGTCACCAGGAAACGCTTCCCTGCCCGGCGGTCGTTTCAGTAACAGCGAGAGCTCCCTGTAGGCGCGTGCATGATTGGTGAGATCGTCGTATACGATGAGGACATCGCGGCCTTTTTCCATGAAATATTCCCCGATGCTTGTCGCGGCGTAGGGAGCTATGTACTGCAGACCTGACGGGTCGTTTCCCTCGGTGACAACAGCAACGGTGTATTCCATTGCTCCGTGTTTCCGGAGCTGTGCAACAACTTTGGCTACGGCCGAAGCCCTCTGGCCTATGGCGCAGTAGATGCAGATGACATCCCTGCCTTTCTGGTTGAGAATGGCCGCCACGGCAATAGCAGTTTTACCGGTTTGCCGATCGCCAAGTATGAGTTCTCGCTGGCCGCGGCCGATAGGTACGATTGCATCAATAACCGTGATTCCTGTTTGAAGCGGAATCGTTACTGGCGCCCTGTCCATAATGAGGGGAGCCTCCCGTTCAATCGGCAGCCTCTCGGAGGCATTGAGTTCTCCGTTTCCGTCGAGAGGCGTGCCGAGCGGATCAATCACACGACCGACCAGCATGTCACCGACGGGGACATCCATCACCCTCCCGGTCCGTTCAGCCCTGTCTCCAGCATGCAGCTTGGAATAGTCGCCGAGCAGAACCGTCCCCACCTCGTCGGGATCGATATTGAAGGCAATTCCGTATATGCCGCCCTGAATCTTCACCAGTTCTTCATAGCCAACACCCGGCAGGCCGCTTATTTTGGCTATGCCGTTAAGGACTGTAGTCACTATTCCGTCCTCAACAGGGCTTATGTTGGGGAGAGTGGTGCCCCTTGCCTGTTTTATTGATTCAAGGGCGTCATCAAGGCATCCTTTCAGTGTTGTTTCCTTCATTCCGCTCCCCTTCTTTTTCGGGTTGTTCTCCGAGCAGTGATCCTGCGGCTATATCAAGAGCATCGAGATAGGTGCCGATGTTCCAGCCAATGCTGTGTCCGTCTATCTGCATGGAAATTCCGCCAGCAGAACTGTCCGCTGTATCGAAGTCGATATCCCCCTGAAAACCGAATACATCCCTGAGCGTCGTTCTCACCATCTTCCGCTGTTCATCCGGTAGACTGAATGTACTTTTGATGACCGGGCGCACGCCGTTCTGCTTTAGAATGCTGATAATTTCCTCAAGATTTTCAGATTCCTCATTACGGAGCCGCCGGCAGAACGCCATTGCCATCTGCTGCTCAAGTCCGGTATCTGCGAGGTCCTCAAGCACTTTTCCTGCAACATGGAATACCTCCGTGCGGATGCGATCAATAATCGTTGCATGCAGCGTCGCCTGTTCACCGACAAGCGTTTCATGGAGCCTTCCTCGAAGCTGGTCGTATTCCTGTCTTGCTTCGGTCAACATCTGGAGACGCTGCTCCGCTGCTGCCTTTTCCGCTGCATGGAGCATGTCTGACCTCATCGCTTCCAGATCACTGTTTTTCTTTTTCCAAGCAAGCATTTCAGCATCGGTTTTTGTCCGGCTGTCGGCCGCTTCCTGAAGTTCATCTGCGATTTTTTTTTCACGGTCATCAATTGCCTTCAGAACCGGACGATAGAGAAAGCGCTTGAGAAGCCAGACCAGAATGATGAAATTCAGCAGTTGGGCTGCAAATGTGAACCAGTCGAAAAGCATGCTATCAATGTCCTCCTGCTTTTGAAAGAACTTGAGTCCAGAATGGATTGGCAAAAATCAGGATCATGGAGGTCACAAAACAGTATATGGCCACCGATTCAATCATGGCCAGCCCCACGAAAAGCGTACGAGTGATAGTTGACGCAGCATCGGGCTGCTGGGCAAGAGCCTCAAGAGCCGAGGCCACAGCCCTTCCTTCGCCCAGAGCTGGCCCTATAGAGCCGATGGCAATGGTTATGCCTGCAGTGAAAATTGATACGGCAGCGACAATGGTTACAATATCCATGTGTATTACCCTCCTTTTGGTTCTTGGGTTCATTCCTCGCGGGCTCTGGTTGCCGCGGAAATGTAGACAGTTGCGAGAATGCTGAAAATATAGGCCTGCACCATGCCGGTCAAAAGACCGAGAACGCTCATGGCCACAGGGAAAACGAAAGGTGTGACGGTAAGGAGAATTGCTAGGATCATGCTTCCGCTCATGATATTTCCGAAAAGCCTTACCGCAAGAGCGAGGGTGCGGGAAAGTTCACTGATGATATTGAACGGAAGCATGATGAAGGTTGGTTTGACATAGGTCTGAAGGTACCCTCCAAGCCCGCTTTCGGCAATTCCGAAAAGGGGTACGGCAATGAATACCGAGAATGCAAGCGCAGCAGTTGTTGAGAGTGATCCGGTTGGAGGCTCATAGCCGGGAATGATGGTGCAGAGATTGGAGAAGGCGATGAAAATAAAAAGGGTGCCCAGATACGGGAGATACCGCATTGAATGTTTCAGCCCGACATCTTCTATTTGGCGGCTGGCCATGGTTACAATGATTTCAAGAAAATTCTGCCAGCGTGACCGGTGGATGTCGGTCGAAAGCTTTCTGCTAACAAGAGCCGAGCCCGTAACAAGCACCAGCATGATTGCCCATGTGGTCAAGATTGTTTCGTTCAGCTTTACGAATCCTTGCTGCCAGATGATTACCTCGTCGCCGGAAAGATGCATTTCAGTTCTCCCCCTTTTGAGCAAACACACCAGAAAATACTTTAGCAGCTGTAAATCCCACCAGAGCAGCGATGAACCGCTGCCAGTCATTCACGGCAAGGAGATAGAACCCCCCCAGCGCTAATGTGTTTCTCAGAAGAAAACTCAAAGTGAACCATATCCAGGGTCTCCTTGCTGTAAGCCCTTTCTGGATTGTGTACCAGAGGCCGCCGTAAAACAAGATTCCAAGCAGGACTCCCCCGGCAAATGCAAGAAAAAGATAGCTAATTTCAATGCTCATTGTCCTCCTCCTTATCCAGCTCCTCTTTTTCTTGAAGCATCCAACGCCATGCATTCCAGCATCCGATGCAAAGACCAGCAACCAGCAACATCAGGGTCCATGAACGGCTTGATGGATAGTGGTTGTCAATCCAGATACCGAAGGCAATGCCAACAAGGGTCGGAATGGCAACCGACCAGCCAACCAGCCCGAAAAGAGAAAAGCCGAACCAGATATTTCGGATGCTTTGCTTCCTCGCCTTCAGCTTCCGCTGTTCGCTGCTCCCTATCTTTCTGCTGAGCGGCTCCCTGTCACCCTCAACTCCTTTATTCATGGTAAAATTCCGCATAGCGGCGAATAAAACTGCTTTCAAGTTTTGCCATAGCTGAGCGCATGGTGCGTTCGCGTTCATCAATATGCAGAAAATCGTGTGTTACTGCTTTTTCAAGTTCTCCCAGATCCACTCCACCGACTGCCTGTCGGACAGAAACGACTAGCTCTCGCCCTTTTTTGACCAGAATGCCTCGGTCGACTGCAAGATAACTGGCTCCTGATGCGGCAGTCTCATATTCTAAAATCCCGGGAACCATTGACGCGACACAGTCGAGCCGATTCGGAAGGAACCCCAGAGAACCGCTGTTAGTTTGAACAACAAGACGCGCCACATGCTCCGTCACGGAAAAAACCCTAAACGGAAGAAGTATTTTAAGTAGCATTGAGTGCCGTATTTTTCTTTGCTTCAGCTATGCTGCCAATCATATACAGAGCGCTTTCAGGATAATCCTGAAATTCATCACGCAGAATGCGTTCGCACCCATCAATGGTGTCTTCAAGCTCCACTGTACGGCCTTCTATTCCGGTAAACTGACCTGTTGTGTAAAATGGCTGGGTGAAAAACCGCTCAAGTCGCCGTGCTCGCGCTACAAGTTTCCGGTCATCGACAGAAAGCTGCTCAAGCCCGAGCATGGCGATGATGTCCTTGAGCTCGGCATATTGTGCCAGCACCTTTCTTATCTCTCGTGAGAGATCGTAATGTCTTTTACCAATGATGCCAGGTCCCAACATTTTTGAGCTTGACTGAAGCGGATCCACTGCCGGAAAAAAACCCTCCCCCGCACGCTTTCTGGAGAGAACGAGAGATGCTGACAGATGGGAAAAGGTATGGACAGCTGCGGGATCGGTGAAATCATCTGCGGGGACATAGACTGCCTGTATTGAAGTGATCGCCCCAGTGCCAGTATTGGCAATCCGTTCCTCAACCCGTGAAAGTTCGGTGCCCATGGTCGGCTGGTATCCGAGACGGGAGGGCATCTGTCCCATCATACCGGAAATCTCGGATCCCGCCTGTATGAAACGGAAGATGTTGTCAATGAGGAGTAACACATCCTCATGTTCATCATCTCTGAAATATTCCGCCATTGTCAAGGCTGCGAGCGCAACCCTGAAACGGCTGCCCGGAGGTTCGTTCATCTGACCGAACACCATCACCATGGAGTCGAGAACTTTGGCTTTCTGCATGTCGCGGTAGAGTTCCTCGCCTTCCCTGCACCGTTCGCCGATACCGCAGAAAATACTTACACCATGGTGCCGACTAACCATGTTGTGTATCATTTCAGTGAGAAGAACTGTTTTGCCAACTCCTGCCCCTCCGAACAATCCGGCCTTTCCGCCCCGTTCAAGGGGAGAGAGGAGATCAATAATCTTGATTCCGGTATGGAAAACCTCTGTGCGTGTTGAACGACTTGCAAGCGGAGGTGGGTTGCGGTGGACCGAACGCCATACAACATTCTTCGGTTGATCCAGCCGGTCTATTGTCCGACCAAATACATTGAACATTCTGGAAAGCGTCTCCCTGCCAACAGGAGCCTGAAGGGTATTTCCTGTATCAGCGGCAGTCATTCCGCGCGAAAGACCTTGCGTTCCTGTTAGAGCAATGCCTCGTACATGGTGAACATCAAGCTGCGTCTGCACCTCAATGATGATATCTGAACTTCTCCCGGTCAGGAGAATCGAATAAATGTGCGGAAGTTTTTTTTCAAAAAAGACATCAACAACGCTCCCCCTTATGGCAACAATTGATCCCCTGTTATCATCATGCAATGCTTGCTCCATACCATCAGGTCAATTAAGATGAAATGGGGGTTGCCGCGTACTGATTACTATAGAAGTATACAGTATTGATGGCTGTTTTTCAATATGTTAATGCTCTTGAAAAAGACGAAACAGAGCTATTTTAAGCCGAGCATTCAAAGCAATGATCCGGAAAGTTAAAGGGATAGAGTTTTCTAAACGGGACTGTTACTGACCTTTGTTTTTTAAAGCAGAAGATGTATACTTCTTATATAAGAATGGATGTGTACCGGATATCCCGTTATGATGTTTTATTTCAATAAACTAAAACTATGATACCATGGAAAATGCACCGGGCAACAAAGCAAATGATATTTCTGAATCGGTAAAAAGCCTTTCAGAAACAGTAGGGCAAGTCGGTCAGCAGCAGATTGAAATCATGACTTCCGTCATGAAAAGCGGCATAGAAATGGCAGAACCGATTACCAAAAGCGTTGTGGATCTTGCGGGTAGCATGATGCAGTCTGTAAACCAGGTTCTGCAGGGCGTTTCATCAGCCATAGCGCCGAAAAAACAGGTCTGAGATATTACAGAGCAAAAAAAAGGCACCGCATGCTTGATTGCTTGCGGTGCCTTTCTGTTTTCGATGTCGAAAGCGATTACTTCTTCTCCGGCACTTCCCTTTCGTCTTTGACCGCGTAGTTGATCAGGTAGTCGTAAAGCCTGATAAGGCGCGACTGCTGTGAAGTCTGATCAATCCAGTGGCCAATCATGCCAATGGTTCTGGCAAGGACGAAGAAACCGTTGAGCGACTGTTCCGGGAAGTCAAGGTCAACCAGAATACAGCCGATGGTTCCATCGACATTGAGAATCAGGTTGTCTTTTTTGGCGGTAGTCACTTTTTCAACTTCAAGTGCGTATTCCAGGCAAGGCATGTGGAGCGTGGTCTGGTTCAGAACATAATCAACCAGATACTTAACGCGCTTGTCAGGGTTCTTGAGGCTCTTGACCCTATGGCCGATACCGGGAACCGGGCCTACATTCTGCTTCATCCATGTAAGAAAGCCAGGGATGTCGTTCGGGAACTCCTTGACGCCATGGGCAAAGTATTTGCCGGCATTAGTTACTGCGCCGCCAAAACGGGGTCCAATCATAGTCATACCGGCAGAAACAGCCTGCGGCATGTCGATTCCAGCGCATGCGCCGAGAATAGCTCCAAATGCACCGGATACTGCAGGACCGTGGTCAGCCGAAATCATGACGATTCGTTTGATGATTTCAGACTCTTCCCTTGAAGGAAGCTTCTTGTTCCAGAGGAGTGCAAGCACATCTTCAATTCCATAGCCTTTCTCGCAGAGCTCGGAAGCAGCATAACCGACATAACGGGGCTCTTCGCCTCTGTCATCGGAAATGGTGGTACGGATAAGGGGCTCAACAATCACATCGCCCTGCTTCATGATCTCCTGAACCTTGGGCGGAAGCGCGGGAAGCAGTGCCTCGTCAATATCAGCCTCTGGCTTGATGGATCCGTTGGCAATCAGCTCTTCATAAACCTGCTTGATTGCTTTTGAAAGACCGCCGAATGTATCGGGAACCACGGCTCCGGCCTCGCGAAGTGCGTTAATTTTGGAACGGGCTGAACCAAGTCCTTTTTTGCCCTCTTTAGCTCCTGCATGTCCGAATTTCATTCCCTGGGGAAGAACTTCCTGACAGGTGCCGCCGATTGCAGCTATAAGACGGATGCGGCGCTTCTCTGCACCAAGCCAGTCTGCAGCTTCCTCTTCAAGGGTGCCGCCAACTTCACCGACCATGACAACCGCTTTGGTTTCGGGGTCTTTTTCAAACATTTCAAGGTAGGTGACGAAATCAGTTCCGGGATAGGAATCGCCTCCGATAGCCACAGCTGAAGTTACGCCGTTACCGTTCTGGGCACAGAGCCACATGGCCTCGTTCGACAGACCGCCGGACTTTGTGAGAACGCCGAATGAGCCTGCACGGTAAAGGTTGCAGAGTTTCAGGTTTTTGAACTCACCGCCGATAACGCCGAGACGGCACTCCCCTGCGCTCATAATGCCAATTGAAGAAGGGCCGTTGAACATTTTGCCCATGTTGATTGCCAAAGCGCGAAGCTTTTTGGCGTCCTTTTCAGGCACACCTTCGGTAATCATGGAAACAAGCGTGATGTTCTCGGATTCCAAAGCTTCTTTTGCTGACTGTGCGGCACGGGAAGCTCCCAGATAGATCAAAGCTGTATTGATCTGGGGATTCTCCTGAAGCGCATCCTTCAAGGTGGAGTAAACGGAAATGTTGTTGAGTTCACCACCACGGTAAATTTCTTTCTGCTGGCCTTCTTCAGGAGGATAGACAAACGCCTGGACGCTCAGTGAGCGGTTGACGAGAAAGTCGAACTGGGCCATCCTTTTTGCGGCATTGACACCGGCAACTCCGCCGATGATGACAACTTTTGTGTCTTTATTTGCAAGTATGCTCACGATTCGTTCCGTTTTATGAAGTTAAAAGTTTCTGTATCAGGTGCGCATGGCGATACCGGAGCCTTATGCTTTAAGAGCAAGGTCGACGATATCGGTCATTGGCATGGTACGATCGTAGACATGGATGTCAAACCCTTCGTCTGCGAGCTTTTTGATGGCTGCAAGACCCTGGTTCTCGTTCGGTCCGCCACGCCTTACCCAGATCTTCACTCCATCAAGGTACCCGTTTGCCTTGCTTGCACGGAATCCGTTGATAATGCCACCGAATGTTGCCTTCACATCAGTGAAGTTTGCAATGGCGCCACCCACAATGATGTGCTTGATGTTCGGAAGCTGACAGATGGTTTCGGTGAGTGCTTCAACAGCCCAGTCGGACGGATCACCAGAATATTCTGCATAGTTCGCAATTGTGCCGCCACGGGCCACAACGGCGTCAGAATAAAATACGGAAGCACCACCGCCTGCAGTAAGCAGAGCAATTTCGCCACCAGGAACCTCAACAAACTTTACAGAACCTTTGATGCGCGCATCAATTTCCATAATCTGCTGCTCGGCTTCGGTGAAAGGACGGCCAATTTCTGAAACAGGTTTGAAATCCCAATCAGCATGGCGGAAGCGGGCATCCCAGTCAACATTCATAACAGCGTCAAGAGCCGCAAAACGCATGTCGCTCTTGCGGATGACCAGCGGATTGATTTCAATGGACTGGGCATCTTCGTTATCGAAGCAGAGAATAAGGCGTGAAGCAATTTTGGCAACCCGTTCGGCAACCTCGCCCTCAAATCCGGCACTTTTGGCCGTTTCGGTCAGGTCCTCTATGCTCGGGGTTACATCAAGAGGAATCTGGAGCCGTTTTACGGTATCCCAGTTATCCTCAATATCAACACCGCCTTTTTGGGAAAGAAGAAGCTCGGCACCGTCGCGGTTGCCGGCAATTGAAAGATAGTATTCCGCATCATGCTCGAGCATTTCCGCAACTATAACTTGGCGGATTTCTGCAGTCTCAATCTTGCGGCCAATCATCTCTTTTGCTGCTTCGTATGCCTCTTCCAGATTAAGACCGATTTTGACAAGACCAAGCTTGAAACGACCGCCGATGGCTTCATGAGCCTTTACGACAAGTTTTGAATCTCTGAGCCATTTGTTAGCTTCTCCGAGTTGCAAAAGGCGTTCGGGATCCATGATGACAACATAGTTCGGCACGGGAATGCCCCACTTGTCGAACAGTTTCATGGCAGGCCCTTCAAGTATCTTAGCCATTCTATCGGTATTTTGTGTGTTAATGGGTATGAATTCAACAAAATGCGAAAGATTGAAAGTTAACTATATTTTTATTGCTTCCAATACCATACTCTTCGCTAAAACACGGAAAACTCTTAAAAAATGACTTATGGGTGACTTTACCTTTTGGTGGCAGCATCTTCCCTCAGAGATGAACCCTGTCATTGTCTCATTCGGCGGTTTTGCGCTCCGCTGGTATGGCACAATGTACATTGTAGCGTTTGCCATTGTCTATCTTCTTGCCCGTTACCGGGTACAGTCAGAATCACTCCCCTTCAGCCGTCCTTTTGTGGGTGACGCCTTGACCTGGGTGATGGCTGGAGTCATTATCGGAGGCCGTCTCGGCTACATACTTTTTTATGGTCTTGGAGCGCTTATGGCCGACCCGCTCGGAACACTGCTGCCATGGACAGCAACCGCAAACGGATGTGCATTTGCGGGAATAAGCGGGATGTCGTACCATGGGGGCCTGATAGGCGTTGCCATTGCCCTCTTCGCTTTTACAAGGTCACAGAAAACGGGATTCCTTCAAACCGTTGATCTCTTTATCCCTGCTGTTCCACTGGGCTATACTTTCGGAAGGCTAGGCAACTTCATCAACGGCGAGCTTTACGGACGAGTGACTGATGCTTCAATTGGCATGTATTTCCCAATGGCCGGCACCCATCAGCTTCGCCACCCTTCACAGCTCTATGAAGCTCTTTTTGAAGGGGTTGTACTGTTTGTAATTCTGTGGTCTCTGCGTCGCCACTCCCCTTTTCCCGGATTCCTTTCAGCCGCCTATCTTTTCGGATATGGATTTGTCCGTTTCTTCATTGAGTTTTTCCGGGAGCCCGATGCCCATATTGGTTTTGTGGCCTTCAGCCTTTCAATGGGGCAGCTGCTCTGCTTGGCAATGATGCTTGCAGGCGTTTCTCTATACTTTCTCACATCTCCAGCAGGCGAGAAACTCAGGAAGAGGTGAGCAGCAATTCTTCCCCGCTGCCGAAACACCGCTTCCTGATAAGAAGCATAATGGTTACAGAACTCAGGGCTGTAGCCCCCACCAGCATCAGCATCACCACAATCTGATAACGGATTGCAATCATGGGGTCGATGCCTGCGAGTATCTGCCCCGACATCATTCCCGGAATGAACACAAGCCCTACACCCATCATGGCGTTGATAGAAGGAATCATGCCCGCCTTGACTGAATTTCTGAAGATTTCAGCGCTTGCTTCACGATAGCCTGCTCCCAGAGAAAGCTGCATTTCAATCTGGTCGCGCTGTTGCCGGAGATCCCGGAAAAACCGCTCAAGCGAAATGGCAAGGGCCGACATGGAGTTGCCAATCACCATTCCTCCAGCAGGAAGGAAGTAACGGGGTTCCCACCACGGTGAAGAGCCGATAATTAGTCCGGAGACAAACATTGCTGTAGCAAAATAGCTCACAAGCATTGTCAGAAATGTGGGTAAGAGATAAGAAACCTGTTTCTCAGCAACCCGACCCTTGATGATGAAAATTGCCGAAACCACCATAACGAGAAACACTCCAACCACAAGCAGCATCCTCTCTGTTTCGAGAATGTAAGTCAGAACGAACCCCATAAGAAAGAGCTGCGCGAAAGTGCGGACTGTACCGATGGCAATATCGCGGTTAAGGCCGAGATGAAAAACAAAGGAGCTTATTTGCGCCAGAAGGATGAACAGCAGGCCAAGCAGAAGCTGCCAGTTGGAAATGTCAATAATCTGGTTCATTTCTCTTGATGGAGTGTCCGTTCATGGAGGCGATAGACTGCGGCACGGGGCGCTTGGGGAACATAGTCGCTGTGGGTGACGGTAATGAGGGTTTTCCCTTCATTGGTGTTCAGCCGCTCAATAAGCGAAAAAACCATTCCCGCACTTTCCGGGTCAAGGGCGGAAGTAGGCTCATCAAGCAGCAGAATGTCGGGCTGAAGCAGAATGGCCCTCATAATGGCAAGGCGCTGCATCTGCCCGATTGAGAGCTTCATTGCTGAATGCGTAAGCGGGACTGATTCAAGGTAAAAGTTGCGCAGCATCTGGCTGAGTGAATGGTCGGAAGGGGCGCTTTTGGCTTTGTTTGCTTCAAAGGAAAACGGCAGCAGAAGGTTTTCTTTGACCGAAGCATCAATCATTCTGGGAATCTGTGCTACAAAGCTGATGGAGCTGCGCAGTGTTGAGGGAGCAATCTGGGTGATGTCTCTGCTACGATAACGGATAATGCCGCTACGAGGCTGCTGCAGACGGCATATCAGGCGGAGCAGCGTTGACTTCCCTTTGCCCGAAGGCCCTTTCACAAGAAGAAACTCCCCCTCTTCCACCTTCAGGTTGAGGTGGCTGAATATCTTTTCAGTCGCTCCGTCATATGAAAAGGAGAGATCCTGGATTTCAAGAATTGGTGCGGTCACGGTAGATGCTGCTGAAGTTTTTGGTTGAGGGTAAGGGCGAAGTATATTTGCAGGTCAAGAAAGCCTAATATAGTTCCCTTTTCAGGGAATCCACCCTACAGCACTTTACACGATATGGCTCAAGTCAGAACAGCCACAACTGCCGACATTGCAGAATGCGCATCTCTATTGGGCATTCTCTTTGCACAGGAAGCTGAATTTGTCCCTAACCCGGAACTGCAGGTTCGTTCCCTTGAAATGATTCTGGAGAACCCCGACGCCGGACGCATTCTTGTTTCTCTGGATAATGGCCAGATAACCGGAATGGTGCTGCTGCTTTTCACCATCAGTACCGCACTTGGCGGCAGGGTTGCCCTGCTTGAAGACATGGTGGTGCTGCCCCAATACCGCCGCAAAGGCATTGGCTCCATCCTTATGGAGCAAGCGCTTCTTCAGGCTGAAGCCGCGGGTTGCCTTCGCATCACTCTCCTGACTGATAATGACAATACAGCCGGCCATGCCTTTTATCGGAATGCCGGATTTGGCCACTCACCGATGGTTGTTTTCAGGAAACAGATGAAGGCTCGCTGAACGGAATCCCCCTGTCATATGCTTTTCATTGCAAGGGACTGGCTCCGCGCTATGGATGCAGCGTTTCTGGCTGGATAGATACTGACTGCAAGTGAAAGAAGAATGGCCGCTAAAGCAACGGCAAGAAAATCACCCGTTTCCATGCTTACTGGGTACGCTTCAATAATGAAAGCGCTTTTGGAGGGAAGCCGTACCAGGCCGAACATCTCCTGAGCCTTGCAGATCGTCCATGCAATGCCAACTCCGGCAGCTGTTCCAGCAATACCGGTCAAAGCGCCTTGCATCATGAAGATTCCCATAAGCCCCCCGGAATCCATGCCGAGGCAGCGGAGTGAAAAAAGGTCGCGCTTTTTGTCAATGGCCGTCATTGCAAGTGAACCGGTAAGACTGAGTGAGGCCACAAGAACAATAAGCATCAGCACGCCGAAACTGACCCACTTTTCAAGCTCCATGACCGAAAATATGTCGCTGTACTTTTCTTCCAATGTTCTGAACCTCGTACCTTCGGGCAGATGATTGGGTGGTTCCGACGCGCGTAGCCTTTTGGCAAGTTCTTTCCCTGAAACTCCGTCAAGAGGCCTGATGTCTATACCTGTAAACTCATCACTGCCCAGAAGAAGAACCTCCCGCGCCAGAGTGTTTGGGGCAAGCACGAATCGGTCATCGAACAGCTTCTGCAGAGTAAAGGTGGAGGAAACCTGCACCTCGGGAATGCGGAGTGCTGAGAGAATGTAGGGCTGTGAAAGGGACGCAAGGGAGAGGCGGATCAATTCTGGGCTGAAAAGACTGAGAGTGCTGTTCTGGTAGAGCCCGGTTCGGTAAGCAAGAAACTCCCCTGCCGAGATTGAGTGAGGGGTTGAAAACAGCGGTTTCTGCCGTCCACTTATCCTCATCAACCTCTGCTCCGCTTTAGGGGTGAGCCCCTTCAGAATAACGAGTTCATTTTTTCCTTTCCCCGCCATAATGGCTTCCCCTTCAAGATAGGGCTCTATAGAGGCAACCCCATCAATCCGGCGAAGAGATTCCAGCAGCTTATCGTCTACCTTAAAGCCGGGGGAATCCAAAGAAATCATCTGAACCGGACTCTCAAGGGTCAAAAAAAGTTCTGACGACAGTTTCTGGAAACCATTGAGCACACTCATAACCACAAGAAGCGTACTGACACCAACAACAATACCCGCAAAACTGATAGCGGAAATAGCATTAATAATACGGAAGCGTTTTGGCGCGAAACTGAACCGTCGGGCAATCCAAAGGGAGGGTCTGTCAACGAATCCCATCATAATCAGGCCGCAAGTGCGGTTCCGGGTTTAAGAGCGGCTGCAACCCTTGCTGGAATGAACGCAAACAGGAGTGTCAGCAGCAAGACGGAAAGCGACACTGCACCATAATCAAAAGGATTGAGGGTCAGTGGAACATGAGTAATGAAATAGCTTTTTTCAGGAAGGGTTATGAAGTGAAACCGCAGTTCAAGCACTGTAAGGGAAAAGGCCAGAATGTTGCCCGCCACTATGCCTGCAAGTGCTATGAGAAACGCTTGACCCATAAAGACATTGCTTATTCTTGAGGGAACCATACCGATGGCACTTAAAAGGCCTATCTCTCTGGTTTTTTCAATCACCAGCACAAGAAGTGTAGCAATGATGTTGAACACCGCAACTATGGTAATGGTGAGAATAAGCAGCGGCGTGATGTTTTTCTGAAGCTTGAGCCACTCAAACAGATTCTGGTATCGCTCAAAAACAGTGTATCCATAAAAGGGATAGCCAAGTGACGCGGCAACCTGCTTTGCTGTTGTGGCCACCGAAACGAGGCTACTGGTGTTGGCATCGTAACCGCTGATCATTCCCGGTGCATAGTGTGCCTGCAATGCGGAAAGGTCAGTCAGAATGAGAAAATCATCAAACCCCTCCTGCAGACCAGTATCATAAATCCCTTTTATTGTGCCCAGCTCAATATCAAGAGACGAAAGCATGCCAACCACACCTCCCTGCTCTGCTCTTTCGCCATTTGCAGCTGTATCGAGCCCCACAAGCATTACTGTGTCGCCTGGTTTCAGGTTGAGTTTTTCGGCAAGCGTCCTTCCCGGATAGAGCTCCAAAAAACCCGAATTCGGGTCAGCTTGAGGAGACTCAATGCGTAGATACCTTTCCAAAAAAACTTTCCCTGCCTCTGGAGTGAGGCCTTTCACCATAACCGGCTGACTCTTGGCCGCGCCACTTTTTTTGCCATTGCTGCTCATGAGAATGCACCCTTTTTCAAGAAATGGCGAAGCCTCGGTAATTTCGGAATGAGAACGAATGGCGTTAATATCGCTCCGGCGTTCCACAAAGAGCCGTTCATTGGGATAACGGAACTGCATGTGAGAGTTGAAGCTTACCAGTTTTCCCTCTATGCTTCCAGCAAAACCATTCACAATAGAGAGCGTCAGAATAAGCGCTGCCGTGCCCAGTGCTATCCCAAGAACAGCAATCAGGACTATGAAGGTTGGCCGTGAGAGCGAGCGATGCATGAATGCAAACCGGCCGGCTATGAAGAATTCAGGTCTCATTGCCGGTTGAAAGCTGGTTTCCGAGTTCGTGAAAAGCTACAACACTGTTTCTTCCATTGGCTTTGGCCTTATAAAGCGCACGGTCGGCATTATTGATGAGTGTATACCAGTCGGGGGCGTCATCAGGAAATGTTGCAATGCCGATACTCACCGTCAAGCGGCCTGTGGGCTGGTTCTGGTCATGGGGAAAGGGCTCGGCGCTGATGATTTTGCGCAGCCTGTCGGAAATTTCACCAGCTGTACGGGCGTCTGTATTTGGAAAAAGAATGGCAAACTCCTCACCACCGAATCTGGAAGGAATGTCTGATGCACGGCTTTGTTTACGGATTATATCGGCAAGCACCTCAAGAACCCTGTCCCCTGCAATATGCCCGTTGGCGTCATTGTAAAGCTTGAAATGATCAATGTCAATCATGGCAAGAGAAACACTTGTTCTGAAGCGCTTGGCTCGCTCAACATCAATAATAAGATGCTCTTTAAAATGGCGGTAATTGAAGAGACCTGTTTTTTCATCAGTAATGAAAATCTCATCCAACTTTTTGTTCTTTGCCTCTATATCACCGCAGAAACTCATGATTGACTGGGAAATCTGCGTTATGTCGGGCGAATGTAAGGCTTCCTTCAGGTCCTTTTTCATCTCTTCAGCAGTGTCGTGAATGCTTTCAGGAATGTCTCTGTTCACATGCTTCAGCCGCCGGGCAAGCTGCGCCAAAGGAATAAGGGTAAGGCGGTAATTGTAATGAAGAAGCCAGCCAGCGGCAATGTTGAGACTGAGAAGCAGGCCGAGAATGATGAAGAGAAATATCTGGTTGAAAAAAACCAATTCTTCTGCAGCAGTTCGCGATTCAGCTCTTACCTGGTCAATGGCAGTCTGCATCTGGAGTAAAATCAGCTTACTGTTGCCTGATGAGGGTATGGGGAAGAATTGATCCTGACGGGGGCAGGCGTCGCCCATTTCACTGGTGAGTCTGTCGTGCATAAACTGGAGCACCTCCATCTCTTTAGCTTTTTCGGGCATGCTCTTTTCGAGAGACTTTTCACCGTAATCAATAACCTTGTCCCTGAAATCAACAAGATTGAAGTAGGTCTGCTGCTGTTTTTCAACTTTATCAAGAAACTGCCCCTGAAAGACAATAAACCCTGCAGTACCCGCACTAACAAGCAATATCCCAATGGCACCCGTCATAATAATCACCAGTAAAGGTGATATTTTCTTGGTGTTAAGCAGTCGCTTCATACTGGGTTATTCAGTTCAGGATTATGGTTCGGGCCTGCTCAAAAAGGGGGACAAGCCCACTACGGGCAAAAACGCTTTGTCCGCGGTCGGTCAACCATGCACCCAGCCCGGTTGCAAGGGCATCACCCGGGTAATATACATAGTAAAGTGTGGTAACAAGAGGGTAGCTCCCGTTCATGATCTCTTCAGAACCGGGAAATACGGCGTTTCCGTCTTGTGAAATTGCAATGACTGTAACCCCGTCAGGTACCTCCCCTCTGCGCTTTGCTTCATAATATACCGATCGAAAAACAAGAGCAGTCTCCCCCCGACCTGAGGCTACCCGCCTTATCTGCTCCTTGAAAGCCTTGCCAGTAAAGGGACGCAGTCCAGGAAAGAGTAAAGAAATAGCCTCTCTCGTCATCATGCGAACATGACTTCGGCTGTTCACAAGAACAAGAAGGGCATCATGGGCTACTGGCTCAACACGAAGGACAGCAAGGGAGTCCTGTTGTGGTTTACGGCTGAGCAGTGCCGCCTGGCCGCGCCGCAACGGAACGCTCCCCTCCGCAGGAACAGTATGTATGGTGGCATCGGGGTAATATCGCGAAAAAACTTCGGCCTGTATTTGTGCTGCATCGAGCCCTGCACTATCGGCTATGAGAGTAAGCTTTCCGGTTATGGGAGTTTCGGGGCTTTCACCGCTTCTGCACGAAGAGAGAAAGCAAATAAAAACAGCACAGATAAAAAACCGTGTCAGCGGGAGTTTATGCATAGTCATTCTTTTTGTCCGGACACTGCATTCAGAAGAGTAGTTGTGAGTCTTCATAAGATACAGAGAAAAGAGATGTTGGCATAACAACTGAAAGAGGTCCTGCGGACGGACAAAAAAGGGAATAAAGGTTTGAATATCGTCTGAAAAAGATTAATATATCCGCTTTAATGGATAAATATTCATAGCAAATTCCAAACAATGACCGCATCCAAACCAATGGACAGCGCAGCTCCAACTGTTTCCGTCATCGGAGCATCAGGCTACTCAGGTGCCGAGCTGACAAGGCTGCTTCAACGCCATCCAGGCGTTAAGCTGCAACATCTGCATGCATTTTCCCAAGCTGGCAAACGGGCTGACGACCTCTATCCTGCAACAGGCTGCCCAATGACCTACCTCTCCTATGAAGGGGGGCTGGAGAGTGACATCTATTTTCTCGCACTCCCGCACGGCGAAGCGCTTTCATTAGTTCCCTCCCTTGTGGCTGCAGGTAAAATTGTGATTGACCTCTCGGGAGATTTCAGACTACAAAACATAGCGGAACATGAATCGTTCTACGGCATGAAGAAATCAGGGGACGCCGTCATGACATACGCCATGCCAGAGCTTTTCAAAGAAAAGATTTCTGCCTCCAAAGCGGTCAGCAATCCCGGGTGTTATGCTACAAGCATCATTCTTGGCCTTGCGCCTCTTTTTCACGGAACCTCAGGAATACCGACAGTAAACTCCGTGGCATGCACGGCAATTTCCGGGCTCTCCGGAGCAGGCCGCAGCGCCAAAACAGAACTTTCGTTTGCGGAGATGAGTGAAAATGTAAGAGCTTACAAGGTAGGGAAGCACCAGCACACACCTGAAATCATGCAGGCGCTGGGCACCTCGGCCACCGACCCTTCATTTGCATTCACCTTTACGCCTATGATCGGCGCACTGGTTCGGGGCATATACAGCACACTCACTATTTCGTTTGACTCCCCTGCAGAAGCTGAAGCAATGAGAGAGAAGTATGAAGAGTTCTATCGGGACGCACCGTTTGTCCGTGTGCGCAAACAGATGACCGAAGTGCGCCATGTTGCACATACCAACTTCTGCGACATTCATATTCCCGACACTGGCCGCAGCAGCTCAATGGTTGTTATTTCAGCCATTGACAACCTCCTGAAAGGCGCAGCCGGTCAGGCGGTCCAGAACATGAACATTATGCTGGGTCTTGATGAACGAACCGGACTTCTCTGAACAAACAACCTTATCGCCAACACCATTGAATAAAACCGAGAAAGCGCTTGAAGTGATACAGAGGCACAGCCGGGAAACCAACTGGCTTGAAGAGGTTTCCCCCATGGCGCCGGAAGAAGACGGAAGCAAGGGGTTTTGGCCCCGCGGGTTTTCCACGGCCTCTGTGGCAGCGGGCATTAAATATAGCGGACGAACCGATCTGATGGTTCTTCTTGCAGAGAATGAATGCTCTGCAGCCGGGGTGTTCACCACCAACCTCTGCTGTGCCGCTCCGGTTCATGTTTCGCGGAAACATCTTGAAGTTTCCCCCGCTTCAATACGCGCCATTGTCTGCAACAGCGGCAACGCAAATGCAGCCACCGGTGATCAGGGATTGATTGATGCGGTTGTTATGGCTGAATTGACAGCTCAAGCCTTTGGTATTCCCGCTGAATCAGTAATTGTTTCCTCAACAGGCGTCATTGGACAGCCACTTCCCATGGGAAAGGTGATTTCCGCTATAGGGAAACTTCCGTCAGTTGAGATCACAAAGTCTGGCGCAGGGGCGGCAGAGGCAATCATGACGACAGACACCTTCCCGAAATTCTTTTTCGTGGATGTTGCGCTCTCTGGCGGAACCATCAGAATAAGCGGCATCGCAAAAGGATCGGGGATGATATGCCCTAACATGGCCACCATGCTGGCCTTTATGGCAACAGATGCGTCCATTGAACCAGCTCTCCTTCAGGAAGCACTGCAGGAAGCCAATAGCTATAGTTTTAACGCCATTACAGTTGACGGAGACACAAGCACCAACGACATGGCTGTTATCCTTGCAGGAGGATCGGGGCCCGAGGTGAAGCCGGGAAGTGATGACCTGAAGCTCTTTACCGCCGCGCTCAGAGCCTTGATGGAGTTTCTTGCCCGCCTTATTGTTATAGATGGCGAAGGGGCCACCAAACTCGTTACCATCACGGTGGAGGGTGCAGAAAACGACCATGAAGCTGCGCTTGCCGCACGCACCATTGCACAGTCGAGCCTTGTGAAAACCGCCCTTCACGGTGAAGACGCGAACTGGGGACGCATTATAGCGGCAGCAGGCCGTTCCGGTGCCAGTTTCCTTGAAGAGGACTTAGAACTGTTCTTCAATGACCTCCCTGTTCTCCAACGGAATCTGAATGCCGATTTTTCTGAAGAAGCCGCTACAGAGATACTCGCAAAGCAATCCTATGTCATTACCCTAAAAATTGGTTCCGGCAGCGGCAAAGCCACCGTCTGGACATGCGACTTGAGCAAAGAGTATATTGAAATCAACGGCAGCTACAGAAGCTGACCATGTTAACCAACGACCTATTAGTAGAGAATTCAATGGAGCATCACGCGTGCAATGAACTGAACCCTGGAAGGAAAGCCCCGCAGGCCGCAATAGGACAGGTACTCATAGAGGCCCTGCCCTACATCCGGAAGTTCGAGGGCAAAACATTTGTCATCAAATACGGCGGCTCTGCCATGAAGGACGAGTGCCTGAAAAGCTCGTTCGCACAGAATGTGACCCTTCTGCGTAAAGTCGGCATCAATGTTGTGCTTGTGCACGGCGGAGGCGACGCAATAACAAAAACTGCCGAAAGACTTGGCATCAAGTCCACATTCGTGCACGGCAAGCGCGTCACCGACAGCGACATGATTACCGTTGTACAGATGACGCTGGCCGGAAAGGTAAATCAGGACATCGTCCGCCTCATCAGTGAACATGGAGGCAAGGCCGTTGGCGTTTCAGGTCTTGATGCAGACACTATTCAAGCAGTCCCCTGCCATAATGCAGCCACGCTTGGCCTGGTAGGCGAAGTGGCATCCATCAACACCAAATACATTGATCTGCTCTGCAACGCCGGACTTATCCCTGTTATTGCTCCCATAGGGTTTGACGATGAAGGCCATGTATACAACATCAACGCCGACGATGCGGCCAGCAGTATTGCCATTGCCCTCAAAGCCGAAAAGCTCATCTATGTAAGTGATGTAGCCGGTATTCAGGCTAATGACACCATTCTGCGCACTATCAGCAAAACCCAGGCAGCTGATTTCATTGAGCGGCGGATCATCACCGGTGGAATGATACCCAAGGTACTCACCGCTTTCCAGACTCTGGACGGAGGGGTAGGTAAAATTCATCTGATTGATGGCAAATGCATTCACTCAATACTGCTTGAAATCTTTACCCACGACGGCGTGGGAACACAGTTTATTGCCGAACAGGACAACGGCGACAACCTTTAAGACACTCAAAAAAATGGCAAAGTCAGCTTCCGGACAGAAAACCAAACGGGACTTTCTCGGATTTTCCCATCTCAATGCCTCCAAAGTCATTGAGCTCTTTGACTATTCTCTCCACATCAAAAAGCTGCGGCAGGAAGGAGGACGGGGATTCCGTCCTCTGAACGGAAAAACCGTAGCTATGATATTCAACAAACCATCTCTCAGAACCCGCGTCTCCTTTGAGCTCGGCATTCATGAGCTTGGCGGCTACGCCGTCAACCTTGAGGGGAAATCAGTCGGAGTCGGCTCACGGGAATCGGTTGAAGATATTGGCCTCCTGCTCTCCCGCTATAACGACGCCATTGTAGCCCGCCTGCATGAGCACTCAGTTATCGAAGGGCTTGCCCGTAGCGCCACCATTCCTGTTGTCAATGCCCTGACAGACCTTTCGCATCCATGCCAGATTCTGGCTGACGCTTTCACCCTCTACGAAAAAGGGCTCTGGAAAGAGGGAACCAAAGTTGTTTTCGTTGGTGACGGCAACAATGTTGCCAACTCATGGATTGAGCTTGCCGGCCTGCTTCCGTTCCACTTCGTCCTTGCCTGCCCTGAAGGCTACACCCCCGACGAGGGTCTTCTTGCTGCAGCAAAAGAAAAAGGCGTCAGCACAATTGAAATCATGCACGACCCGATGGAGGCTGCCAAAGACGCCGATGTGCTCTATACTGATGTATGGACCAGCATGGGACAGGAAGAGGAACAGAAAGCCCGCCTTGATGCATTCAGGCCCTTCCAGATCAACGGCGCCATGATGAAGGAAGCCAAGCCAACTGCAGTTGCAATGCACTGCATGCCTGCTCACCGGGGAGAAGAAATAAGCGCAGAGGTGATGGACGGGCCGCAGTCAATAGTTATGGACGAGGCTGAAAACCGCCTTCATGTACAGAAAGCACTTCTCGTCAAACTTCTCAACCATGACGAGTACCGGAAGTTTCATTTGACCCACAGGCTCAATAATGCCGCCAAAAACATCAATGCATGAACAAACCTGCCAGACAGCTGCGCATTCGTGAAATCATCCAGCAGGAGCATGTGGAGAACCAGCATGATCTGCTGCGTCTTCTCAATGAATCAGGCCTTAAGGTTGCCCAGGCTACCCTTTCACGCGACTGTGCCGAACTCGGACTCGTCCGCTCAAAAACCCATGCCGGCTACCGACTTCTCTTTGGCGAGGAGCATACCGGGCGCATTATAAAAGGGCTTGTGGGAATGGAGGTAGTCTCTGTTGCAGGAAACGAAACCTCCGTCATAGTCCGCACACTTCCCGGCCGTGCACACGGCGTTGGCTCATGGCTCGACCAGTTCCGAAGCACGCTTATTCTTGGCACAATTGCAGGCGACGACACCGTTCTTGTAATTCCTGATTCTGTAGAGAATATTTCGGTCCTGATATCATATATTCATAAAAATCTTTCCACAAACTGAAACAACCCACCACGACCAATGCAAAAAGAAAAGATTGCACTTGCCTATTCCGGCGGACTTGATACCTCAATCATGATCAAATGGCTGAAAGACAAGTATGATGCCGATATCGTAGCTATCACCGGAAACCTTGGCCAGCAGAAAGAGATAGAAGGGCTGGAAGCCAAAGCACTATCAACCGGCGCCTCAAGCTTTCATTTCGTTGACCTGAAACAGCAGTTCGTTGAAGACTACATCTGGCGTGCACTTAAAGCCGGCGCACTGTATGAAGATGTCTACCCGCTTGCAACAGCACTTGGACGCCCCCTTCTTGCAAAGGCAATGGTTGATGTAGCCCTTGAAGAGAACTGCACCATGCTTGCTCACGGCTGCACAGGCAAAGGCAACGATCAGGTCCGCTTTGAAGTCACCTTCGCCTCGCTCGCACCGCACATGAAAGTGCTCGCACCTCTGCGTGAATGGGAGTTCACCTCAAGAGAGTCTGAAATGGACTATGCCATCAAGCACAACATTCCAATCTCAGTTACCAAAAAGAGCCCCTACTCAATCGACGAAAACATCTGGGGAATCAGCATCGAGTGCGGCGTCCTTGAAGATCCTATGGTTGCCCCTCCCGAGGATGCATACCAGATTACCACTTCGCCTGAAAATGCACCTGACACCCCGACTGTTGTTGAAATCGAGTTCGTTCAAGGTGTACCGGTTGCAGTTGACGGTAAAAAAATGGAAGGTCTTGACATCATCAACCGTATCAACGAACTTGGCGCAAAGAACGGCGTAGGCCGGCTCGACATGATCGAGAACCGCGTTGTTGGCATCAAGTCCCGTGAAATCTACGAAGCACCTGCAGCCACAATCCTGCACTTCGCACACCGCGAGCTTGAGCGCCTTACCCTTGAGAAATCAGTATTCCAGTACAAGCGCCACATTGCACAGGACTACGCCAACATCATTTACAACGGCACCTGGTTCTCACCAATGCGCACCGCACTCGACGCATTCGTTGACGACACCCAGAAGCCAGTCACCGGTATGGTCCGCCTGAAGCTCTACAAAGGATCTGTCAGCCTCCTTGGCCGCCAGTCACCCTATTCGCTTTACAACGAAGCTCTGGCCACCTATACCGAAGCTGATTCGTTCGACCACAAAGCAGCAGAAGGATTCATCCAGCTCTACGGACTCGGACTGAAAACCTACAGCGAAGTGCATCCCGTAAAATAACTTTCAGATGGAGACCGGGCATGCATTCTCAAAGCAGCATGCGTGCCGTGGCTCCCCTTTTCCATCTCTTCAACCACAGAGCAGCCATGAGCAACAAGAAAGAACTTCTCTGGGCGAGCCGTTTCAATGAACCCTTTGACGAGGGTGCACTGAAGTTTTCCTCTTCAGTACATGTTGACGGAAAACTCTTCCGTGAAGATATTCAGGGCTCAATAGCCCATGCAACCATGCTCGGTGAAGAAGGCATCATTACAGCAGAAGACTCGCGGCAGATATGCGACGGGCTGAAGGAAATTGAAAAGGAGATTGAAAGCGGAGCGCTTGTCCCGCAGTGGGAAGATGAAGACATCCACACCGTGATTGAGAACCGCCTCAAAGAAAAAATCGGTGCAGTTGCCGGTAAACTCCATTCAGGACGCAGCCGCAACGATCAGGTAGCAACCGACACACGGCTCTACATGCGCACAAAGGTCAATGAGCTCAAGGGTGCCCTCGGCGCACTTATGGAAACCCTCGTCGACAAGGCAGAGGCCTACAAAAACTCCATCATCTTCGGCTACACCCACCTCCAGCGGGCACAACCCATCTCTGCAGGCCATTACTATCTCGCCTATTTCAACATGTTCAAGCGCGACCGTGAGAGATTGAACGACCTCATGCAGCGCGTCAACATTTCTCCTCTCGGTGCAGCTGCATTTTCAGGCAGCACTCTCCCTCTGAACGCAAAGAGAAGCGCTGAACTGCTTGGATTTGACTCGATCTTCTCAAACAGCATTGACGCCGTAAGCGACCGCGACATACTGATTGAATTCATATCTGCCTGCTCCATCACCATGATGCACCTCTCACGATTCTGTGAAGACATCATCCTCTGGAGCTCCTACGAGTTCGGATACCTTGAAATCAGCGACTCCTTCTCCACTGGCTCTTCAATCATGCCGCAGAAAAAGAATGCCGACATCGCTGAACTCATCCGCGGCAAAACAGGACGGGTATATGGCGACCTCATGGCAATGCTCACCATCATGAAAGGGCTCCCCCTCTCCTACAACCGCGATATGCAGGAAGACAAGCCCCCGCTCTTCGACAGCGCCGAAACCGCCATTGAAAGCGTAACACTCTTCAACCGCATGCTGCAGCACACACGCATAAAAGAAGACCGTCTGAAAGAGCTCACGGCAAAAGACCTCAGCCTTGCAACAGAAATAGCTGAATACCTGGTAAAAAAGGATATCCCCTTCCGCGACGCACACCGCATCACCGGAAAAATTGTCAGCTGGAGCATAGAAAACGCCACACCATTGCCCAATATCACACTCGAAAAGTATAGGGAGTTTGAAGCAGCGTTTGATGAGAGCATATTCACCGCACTAACCCCCGAGGCAAGCATCACCTCAAAGAAGTCGCACGGAAGCTGCTCGTTCGAGTCGGTAGAAAAGCAGATTGCAGAGGCTAAAGAATTGCTCTAAGCCTCAAGTTCGTGAACCACGCCTTATAAACTCAATAATCCTGAACAGCACGAGCCCAATTGCCATACCGGCAATATCAGCCATAAAATCCATCACGCTGCCATGACGGTCTGGCATCTTCAATTGCAATAACTCTATCGCAATACCATACACCGCCAGAACAACTCCCGCCCTTAGGACCGACAATTCCCAAAACAACAGAAGCCCCAAAGCAAGCACAAAAAAAGCAACCACATGCTCAACCTTGTCATTCAACGATTCATTGGGCACCACATCACCAACAGTGATCCCAAGTCCAAAAAGCATGACAAGACCAAAAGCAATAACGGTCAAAGCCCTTCCCAACATCCGAATTGATCCAATATTCATAGGCGTCATCAGTGTTTATGCTCAAAAAACAAAAAAAGGGACAGAATACGACCCCGCCTAACCCCCATTAGTCGGAACCATACTTCTGCCCCTCGAAACCAGGGACATGTAACCCTGGGGAAAAAGCTTTAGTGCCCTTAAATCCCCCGCGATTGTGAATTGATGTCGTGAAACACAAGGTTTTAATAAGCTATATTTTGATGATGAGAGGAGGGCTGGTGGCAGGCAGTGGAGCGGAGCGAAACTGCATCCCGCCGGCCCCTCTTAAAA
>JAVCDF010000015.1 GCA_030765725.1 Candidatus Chlorobium antarcticum
CGCCCAATAAGTGCTTCCAGAGGGCTTTTCAGCTCTAAATGTGTCAAAGAACGATGGTTTTCAGGATCAAAAAAAGGTTCTCGCCGGAATACCGGCCAGAACGATATATCAAAACTCAATTCTTAGAAGTGACCTTGACCAATCGCCTGAACTTCAACCTGACTGGCGCATTGGTAAATGTGGAAGACAATATCGATAATAATGGCAACGATGACTGGGACAAAAACCTTAAGCTTGGCTTGACATATCGTTTGAAGTGACATTAAGCCGCAAGACATCTCACCGAGGTTCGAACGAAAGGCGGAACGATGAAGTCAGTAAAGATGGTTCTTACTACTGGTGCTGGTTTTCAATGTTGGCTATTGTTGTGCTACAGAATCAATCGTTTTGGCACATTCGCTTTCTCTGGCTGATCGGAAATAAGCTAACTGTCATCGAAGGAATTACTGTCGCGATTCTGGTGAAGCGCGGCGCTAAAAAAACAAAAGTAAACAGGAAAAAGACATGAGCGAGAAAGAAATATATCAACAAAAAACGCAGGCCCAGCTGGATGAATGAAAAGCAGAAGTAGACAAGCTTAAAGCAAAGGCCTTTGGGAGCAGTGCTGACGCGCAGATGTAAGTGAACAAGCAGATTGAAGCGCTCGAAGGCAAAATCGATATATCAAGAACGCAAATTCCAAACAACGATCGTTTTTGAAACGAGATAGGAATAAGAGCCAGATCAGACACATCACGATTAATTCTTCGCGAGCCCACTTCCCTTAACTGAGTCTCCCGGCTCTTTTGCAATCTTTATTTTGACATCAATAAACACCTTGGCAAGGCCGATAAGCGGCCGTTCTTCCAGATTAAATTAAATCAAAATAGGAAGTGATCATGAAAACACATACGGTGATCCTGGCTTTGGTTCTCTTCATCGTGCTACTCTTTGCAGCGGTCAACTGGAACCTTTTTTCTCAGTTGAGCACGATCAATTTCCTTTTTTACCGGGTCGAAGCTCCGCTAGGTTTTATCATGCTTGGCATTATCGCTTTGATTACATTGCTCTATATGTTGTTCATCGGAAGGCTCGAAGTTGCATCGTTGATCCGCGAACGCAAAAACTCACGAGCGCTTGAAGAAGCTAGGGAGCGAGCAATAAGCAGCGAAAAAAGTCGTATCGGGGAACTTGAGGTTGCCCTTTCGAAAAAAATTGAAGCGCTGGCATCTGAGTTTTCAAGTTTGCTCAAAAGCAACTCAGGCTTGGGGGAAAGACTTGGTTCTCTCGAGAATAAAACTTCAGCACTGATTGGACGGTTTGATGAAGAAGGTGTTTATATCGTGAGAAATGAACCAGAAAAATCGCCTTGTGAAAATTCCGAAGACTAATTCCGTTACCTTCTGCAGCCATAGGAGTAACAGTCACAACGCATCCATAGCCAAGATCGGCTGTAACTTTGTCATGCAGAAAAATTGTTCATGAAAGTCCCGTGGTCGGCTCTTGAACGCCTTCAGCTCGACAAGTTGTTCCAGAAATACCAGAGCGGCTTGCCACAACTCTGCTAAAACCAGATCGAGACGCTAAAACAACCTGAACCGATGGGGCCAGTGTTGCCAGTTGGAAAGTAAAAATGGCTTTCATCCCGTAGTAACGCCTTGATGAAGGACTAAATGTGCGCTGATACTCGAAAGGGCAGGGTCAAGACACGAAAACAGCAGCACAAAATATATCGGCGCCGGATTTCCACGGCTAAATGGTGCGATTAACATCCGTATCAGTAAACATAGCGGATAACAGCGGCGCATTGCTACGCCGCCGTCCCCTCAGAACCGTGCGTGCGACTTTTGCCGCACACGGCTCAAACCTCGCAAAGGCCCATTACTGAACCCAGTAAGGATAATACGACCCTCACTTACTTTTACAATAGAGCCACAGCCTGCTTGATCAGGATGATCTGATAACGCACACACGGAGAAATCCGTGTTCCGCATAGTGAATCTTCGAGTGGGTTAGGCTCCGCCTATCCGCCAGCGGGAGTTATTTGCCGTGTAAACGCATGAACGAGGCCTTTACCTACCCGCATACTTTTTGGTTCGAGTGTCACAGTAGCTTTTACTCGTTCCTAATAACGACGGTTACAGCGAGCCTATAAGGGTGGGCGCTGATCCCGGGTCTCCCGATTCTCGTGCAGACAGTTTCCACGCATGCCACGAGGCTTAGACTCCGCCGAAGCCTCCCTGTCCTTGCCTTTTTGGACTGGTTGGTGTTGCATTCCCATTTGCTATATATGGTCTACCTTCGGATTAGGGTGATTTCGGAGCTCAATTTCGCGCCTGCGTTTTCCCCTGTCAACGCTTCCCCACGCCCTTGCGGGTCGTCGAGGCATGACTCGGGGCTATGACGGTTGGCAATTCCTTTCATAGAGAAGACTTTCACTTCCTACTTTCTGCCGGCTTTAATCGGTGCTTTCACAGCGTCCCCCTCAAACAGAAGAATATCCGTCATGTAAATCGGCATCCTTTCTGCGACGGCACAGCAGCGGAGTCCCGGCAGATAGCTGGAAGCTAACCACCCCTGATGGTCTCTCACGCCAATTCATAGCGGTACCTGTAACAGGGATCGATAGTTATATTACAGACCAAGCCGCCCAGCAACTGAATAACAAAATGCGTTCTTATATACCTGATAAGACAAATTCCAACAATAGTTTAACCATTTTCCATGAAGCCCTGGTCACGATACAATACGCTGTTTCAGTCGGAACAGTATGGATGGTTTCTGTACAACGCGCTATCCGGCGTCATGCTGGAGCTTGACGAACCGCATTATCGAATAGTCTGTTCACTTCGCGACGGGAAACAGACAGACACTACTGATATCGACAAAGTGTTCATGGAAATGCTCGAGAAAAACGGACTCCTTGCAGAACGGGAAGATGAACGGGTCAAACTTATGGGGTTTCGCTACGGCCGGAACGCAGCTTGCTTCAGCACCGCCTACCTCGATCTTACGATCTGCCCAACACTTTCCTGCAACTTTGCCTGTCCATACTGTTTCGAGCATTGCCAGAACGATGGAACAATCATGAGCGATGAAACCATGTCTGCTCTCATAGGGTTCATCAGAAATCACCATGAAGCCAAACATCTTACGGTAAGCTGGTACGGCGGCGAACCGACGCTCTGCTTCGATGTCATTGAAAAGCTGACGGAAAAGTTCATTGAACTCTATCCCGATTACGACAACGCAGGCATGGTGACAAACGCCTATCTGCTCGATCAGGAAAAAATTGACCGACTGAAGGACCTGAAAATCATTGCGATACAGATAACGCTCGACGGCAGAGAAGCAACGCACAACCAGAGACGGATGCTCAGGAACGGTGGCGCGACCTATGAGCGCATTCTCCGCAATATCGATCTGTTGATGAACTCGTCATGGGAGGGAAGCTGTACTGTCAGGGTGAATGTCGATAAGACCAATCAGCAGGAATACGCAGCTCTTCACAAAGAGCTTCTCAAGCGCTATGAGGGAAAAAATCTTTCAGTCTATCCCGGTCAGGTGAACACCTTCCAGGGCCACAACTACGACCACCAGTGCGGCCTCTGCAACAGCGAGTGGGCTGCGTTTACGCGCGATGGGTATATAAAAGACGGTATCATGCCGCGAGACGGGTTCTACCCGCAAAGCGGAATCCATAACGCCTGTGTTGCCACGAGCCATTACGGCTATATCATCGGGCCTGAAGGTGGATTGTACAAGTGCTGGGAGGATGTGGGCAAGGAACACTTGAGCATCGGGTCTGTACATGAAGAGGAATTCATAACAAACCCCGAACTGCTTGCTCGCTACAGCATTGGCACCGATCCCTTTAATGACGCTGAGTGCATGGAATGCGCGATATTGCCTGTCTGCGGTGGAGGTTGCGTCAGCAAACGTCTGCGATCCCGTCAGTTTGGAGAACAGGGCATCGATTACTGCTCACCGCTGAAGGAGTCGCTTACTGACTATCTCGAGGCGTATGTCGAGACATGGCAGACAAGACAGATTTGCGACACTGTCCTTGGAAAGACTGCGGGCCCATCCATGGAGAAGGGATACCGGATGATACAACCTGAAAAGAAACAGCATGAAGCAGTGAAAAACCCCCTGGAGACCCTTGCCGAACAGCAGTAGATAAGTAGATAGGCCTTTATCGCTCTGTTCCCTGAAAGCCCTCCGGCCTTTCGGGGACAGGGTGATAAACTTCCATAACCCGCACGAGTCATCTCCTCCAACGGATCACCGATACAAAACTACCTTTTGCGCTCAATTGTAGAGCGCACATCCTTTATTTTGGGGTTTGGCATATGCACGCCTTGAACGATGCACTGATAATTACAGCTACTACGCTCACCGACCGTTGCGCGATCTATCATATCTAACTCTTCAGCGTTGGTATCATACCCGGCAGAGACTATTGCCTTGATGCGGTCATCAGGGTTTTTAATCGACATGATGCTTTTACTGAATGCTGCATCTGATTTCATTCGTTCGATAAACGCTTTTACCTGTTCCTTCGCCATAGTGTCCTCCCTTTTTTTTGTTAACCTAAATTGAGCGATATGGAATAAATAAAGCGCTCGCCTATGAGATTAAAGTATTATATTTTAATGGTTAATGACAAAATTAATATTCCAGATCACACAACCCAATAGGTAGAGATCCTCATGAATAAAGATAACAGGATTGAGCATAAAAGGAACTGAAAATCAGTGCCGCCAGCGGAAGGCGAATAGCGTTCTTATGCTTTCTGCGTAATACAAGGTGCAATAAAGAGAGGGGGAGGATACGGAGAGTCACCAATTGCTTCCTTTTATTCCCTTCGCGTAAAGGCGTTCTCCTTCAAAAGCTGTTTTCTTGTTATTTTTTGCCTTCTTTCATCTTTCCCCTCATTCTTTTGTGCTTCTTCCGCCGCTGGCGCTGTATTCAGCACGGGCGAGGCGGCTTCTTCCCGGGTAGCCTCGTTTTTCGCCATTAGCCGGCGCATTGGCGCGCTTTTTGCTATTTATCCCTCGGCAAAAACCGTGACAGCGCATGAACAGCAATCTTTATCCCTGTTGGCGCTCCGCTTGCTCTTCTTTTTGGCAAGCAGTGTGACAGCGGGAGCTTGCCTTATTCGCTCCAGCGCAGCAGCAATTGCCGGCAATGCGGTTTGTCGGTCGTTGAGCGGAGTATACCAAATGCGGTAAGCGCACCTATATGTATTGGTTGGCGACCTTGGGTTTGCAGCGCATAGAGGCCCCTTCCCACGAGACCTGTTCACCGGGACGAACAAATGCCCCAATTCCTATCGGTTCCAGCCAGCCGCTTTTCCGATATCGCTTCTGCGAGGTCATAAGATATTCCTCCGAAGCAAGCTCTACGGTGCCAGGGATATGACTGTCGAGCATCTGGTTTATTATTCTCGTCCTTTTGGTATCTATAGTACCAATAAAGCGAAGCGACCGGAAACGATCCCCGAATTCGGGAAACATACGCTTCTGTCATAGATCCAAGCGTCAGCGATCTCTTGGTCATTCGCCCACCGCAACAACCTAAACTGAGGTGCGCTTGAGAGAGAAAAAAGTTCTTCAGCGGCCACTTACTGTTCACCTTATGAAATCAGACTGAATTTCCGTATTGTGATGATAGATTTACATCTTGGGGGTGCTTTCTTTTGAAAGCTGAGATTAAACCCTTGTAACTTGATGCAGGTAATGCTGACGCAAGGAAAGATTGAAGCTCTGTTCGTCCGCTCCTCATTGGGACCCTCACCCGCTTCTCTTCCTTCTCTGCTGGCACCTTACTGCAGTTGACACACATACCACACATGAGTACCACGACCACACACGCCTCATGCCCCAAAGAGTCCGGCAACGGCAAGGCGTTTCAGAAAACATATGCAGACGGAATACTCTGGCCCGTCAAAGTAGGCATGCAGACTCTGGACCTGTCCGGGACCTATTCCTGCAATGGCGTTGAGTTCACTTCACTCCCGCTCTACGACACCAGCGGTCCGCACTCCGACCCGTCGGTAAAGGTCAACCCAACTGAAGGTCTTGCTCCTATGAGGGACGGCTGGAACTTCATCAAAAGCATCAGCGTGCCCTGCCCGGCACCTGTCAACACCGAATCGATGACTGAGCGCCATCCGCGCATGGCAGAGGACGGCATTGCTCTCACACAGATGCACTTCGCCCGCAAAGGGGTCATCACTCCGGAAATGGAATATGTGGCCATCCGCGAAAACCAGCAGCTCGAAGAGTGGATAACTGCCAATGCGCGGGGCGGAACCCCTTCTGAACCCATCACCGCGGAATTCGTGCGGAGTGAAGTGGCTGCAGGGCGGGCCATCATTCCGGCAAACATCAACCATCCGGAACTTGAACCGATGATCATCGGCAAGAACTTCAGGGTGAAAATAAATGCCAACATCGGCAACTCCGCACTCACTTCCTCCATAGCTGAGGAAGTAGAAAAGGCTATATGGTCATGCCGCTGGGGAGCTGATACCGTTATGGACCTCAGCACCGGGGCCAATATCCATAAAACCCGCGAATGGATACTGCGCAACTCCCCTGTCCCAATCGGTACGGTGCCCATCTACCAGGCCCTGGAAAAGGTCAACGGAGTGGCTGAAAAACTTACATGGGAACTCTACCGCGATACGCTTCTTGAACAGGCCGAGCAGGGGGTTGATTATTTCACCATCCACGCAGGCATTCTTCTGGAGCATCTCCCCCTTGCCGACAAACGCAGGACCGGGATTGTGTCCCGGGGTGGCTCAATCATGGCGAAATGGTGCCGTGCGAACAAGCAGGAAAACTTCCTTTACACGCACTTTAAGGATATCTGCGCAATCCTGAAATGCTACGACATTGCCGTATCGCTTGGCGATGCGCTCCGTCCCGGCTCCATTGCGGATGCCAACGACGAGGCCCAGTTCGGTGAGCTCAAGGTGCTCGGCGAACTGACTACGCTTGCCTGGGAGCAGGAAGTGCAGGTGATGATTGAAGGGCCGGGCCATGTGCCGCTCAACATGATTGAGGAGAACATGCAAAAACAGCTGGAGTACTGCCATGAAGCCCCATTCTACACCCTCGGCCCTCTGGTAACCGATATTGCCGCAGGCTACGACCATGTCAACTCAGCCATCGGCGGAGCTCTTATAGCCAGCTACGGCTGCTCTATGCTCTGCTATGTTACACCCAAGGAGCATCTCGGCCTGCCCGACAGGGATGATGTGCGCGAAGGGGTTGTGGTCCATAAAATTGCCGCACATGCTGCAGACCTTGCAAAGGGAAGCCCCATTGCAAGGCTACGCGACGAGCTGATGAGCAGCGCCCGATTCGCCTTCAACTGGGAAGATCAGTTCAACCTGTCGCTTGATCCCGAAAAAACACGCAAGGTGCATTCCGCGAGTATGAAAGCCGCAGGCCGTGAGGGAGAGAAAGCCGACTTCTGCACCATGTGCGGACCGGATTTCTGCTCAATGAAGAAGTCGAAGGAAGCTTCTGCCGCAGCTGAAGCTCCGGCGGAGTAGGCTGTTTTCATTGGTTGAATTTGTTCTGAATACAACGGAAAAGAGAAAAGGCGCATGGTGACATGCGCCTTTTCTCTTTGTACTTATTCTGTTCCTGTCTGCTGTGTTCCTTTCCTTCCCAGGAACTCTTCAGCAGGCAGCCTTGATGATGGCTGCAAAATCATCTGCGTTCATTGCCGCTCCGCCGATAAGTCCGCCGTCGATGTCAGGCATGGCAAAAAGTTCAACTGCGTTGGAGGGCTTGACGCTTCCACCATACTGGATGCGCACAGCCTCTGCAGCAGGGGCACCATAGAGCTCTGCAACTTTGGTGCGGATAATTTTATGGACTTCCTGAGCCTGCTCTGAACTCGCGGTCTTGCCGGTACCAATGGCCCATACAGGCTCATAGGCAATCACAATGCTGCTAATATCCCCAACTCCTTGCAGTCCGCCGGTCACCTGTGTGGAGACCACGGTTTCGAAGGCTCCCGCTTCCCGTTCGGCAAGAGTTTCACCAACACAGAGAATCGCTTTCATTCCCGCTGCAAGAACCTTTTTGATGCGAAGGTTGACGGTTGCGTCTGTTTCACCGAAGTACTGGCGGCGCTCGGAGTGGCCGATGATGACATAAGAGCATCCAACAGCCTTGAGCATGCCGGTTGAAACTTCTCCGGTGTATGCACCGTCATCTTCATAATGGCAGTTCTGTGCCACAAGAAGAACTTCACTTCCCTGCAAAGTGCGGCCTACTGCGTCAAGTGCAGGGTAGGTCGGAGCAATGCCGGCCTCGCATGCTGAACAGTCGCTTCCAAGCGCAGCAACTACTGCCGAGGCAAGTTCGGTCGATTCAGCGACCGTCTTGTTCATTTTCCAGTTCCCGACAACAATTTTTCTGCGCATGGTATAAGTATTAGTACCCGGTTTTAATATCTGAATAGATTCTGTCTATATGAGCAAAAGCTATCCGGTGCTTTCCTTTTCGGGCATCCTTCAGTTCAACCTCGGCTGAGCCTATAGCCGTAATGGTGCCGTGCCATACCCGTGCCTCTTTGGTAACAAGGTTGACTTCACGGTTAAGGAGTTCCTTGCTTCCGGCAATTCGGTCAGAACGGTAGATAACTTGTCGTTTGCCCATGGGACAGTGGTTTTTGATTCAGTGGCTTATTTAACGAAAATCTTTTTGATCTCATAATGAAGTTCCCCTTTCGGCACAATTATGGTCACTTTTTCGCCAACCTCTTTGCCGATAAGGGCTCGGCCCACCGGAGAACGGACTGAAATCTTGCCAAGGTCGCTGTCGGACTCTTCACTTGAAACAAGGGTGTACTCGATAATCTCTTTTTTATCATCAAGGTTGAGCAGCTCAACGGAGGTAAGAATGTAAACCTTGTCGGTCTTGATATGTTTCGGGTCAAGAATGGTTGCCGAGGAGAGCTTGCCCTCAAGGTCTGAAATGCGCGCCTCTGTCTGCGACTGCTGCTCCCGTGCGGCGTCGTACTCTGCATTTTCGCTCAAATCTCCGTGGGAACGGGCCTCGGCAATCTTTTCAAGCACTTCAGGTCTTGTTACATGCAACAGATCGTAAAGTTCCTCTTTCAGTCTGTTGTACCCATCCCTGGTCAGGTAAACTCGATCACTCATCTCTTAGGGCTGATTATAGTTGAAAAGAAAGCAACGGACTTTCTTACGCCATATTGACATTGGCATATTTGGTAAAACCGGAAAAACAAAAAAGTAAAGTCAGCTACACTGCCGCTGACCTTACCCTTATGAAAGGTACAACTATCCGCGGTTCAGGCAAACAATTCTTTACAGATTGAATGCAAAATAAATCTTCTGGCCATAGTGTTCGTATTCTTCATTGCATCGCTTCAAGGCACTCAACAGCTGTGAGGCCGGCTTTCATTTTGTTCATGGTTTCCTGATACTCGGCTTCAGGGGTTGAGTCGGCCACAATGCCGCCTGCCGCCTGAAAATATATGGTACCGCCCTCAACCACCATGGTCCGGATGGCAATCGCCGTCGTCAGATTCCCTTTGAAATCAAGATAGCCCACCGCTCCTCCATAGAGCCCCCGTTTTTCCTTTTCCAGCTCATAAATAATCTCCATGGCCCTTACTTTCGGCGCTCCCGTCAGGGTACCGGCAGGGAAACAGGACCAGAAAGCATCCATGGTGCCTAGTTCGGGGCGGAGCTCTCCGCGCACATTGCTGACAATGTGCATGACATGCGAATATTTTTCGATCACCATCATCTCGGTGGTCTCCACCGTCCCTATTCTGGCAATGCGGCCAATATCGTTCCGGCTGAGGTCAATCAGCATCAGATGCTCTGCACACTCCTTTTCATCACTGAGCAGTTCGGCGGCTATCGCCTCATCTTCCTGAAAGGTGGCGCCACGGTGGCGGGTGCCGGCAATGGGGCGGGTATCAACCATTCTGCGCCCAAGGCTGTCGTGCTCCACCTTCACCTGCAGTTCGGGTGAAGAGCCCACAATCTGAAAATTGCCCATGTCGAAATAGTAGAGATAGGGCGAGGGGTTGACGGTGCGGAGCATGCGGTAGACATCAAAGGACCTGGTGTTGAGCTTCCGGCGGAGCCGCTGTGAAACCTGCACCTGAAAAATGTCGCCCGCGAGGATATGCTCCTTGGCTATGTCAACCTTTGAGAGGTACTCCTCTTTTGTGGTGTTGGAAACAACAGGTTCCGGACAATCAGGGAGGAAGTCAATCTGCTCTCTTTGGAGCGGCTGGCAGAGGCGCTCGGCAATGGCGTCTATTTTCTTCTGCGCACCGGCACGGTCGTTTTCATCAAGATGGTTGGAAACAATGAACATCTTGCGCATGATGTTGTCGAACACAACCAGCGTATCGCAGAAAAGAAGGCAGACATCCGGCATACCGGCAGGGTCCGGGAGTTCGGCCGCCGGGATTCGCTCAACAAGATGCATGGAATCGTAACCAAAATAACCAAAAACGCCCGAGGTGATCATCTGTACCGAACCGTTCTTCCTGCCGGCTATCTCATCGGTATCAAACGCTGCGAGGCAGCAGTCAATACTGGCACGCAGATCAGTCCCCTCTCCTGCAACCGCTTTCAATGCGCTGAATTTCGGGTCGCGGACCTCAAGCTCAACTGGGCCGTTGACCGTTCCGCGAAAAATGGCGACGGGATCAATGGCGATATAAGAAAACCGGGCAAGAAACTCTTCCCCTTCGACTGACTCAAGAAGACAGGAATACTGCCGTTGCAGTTTCAAATAGACTGAAACCGGCGTCTCGGTATCGGCATGCATCTCCCGCACCAGCGGTTTGAGACGAAAAAGGGGGGCAACTGGCTGTTCAGGCATAGGGAAAGAGAACTGAAATGGTTATGGGTACAGCCCAATAAAGAGAAAAATATTGTATCTATAAAAAACGCACGGACACGAAAACGCTCAAAGAACCACACAGGGACCCTACTGCCATAATGGTCTCCCGAATTCCACATTCCATATTCCTGAAGAAGTGGCTGAAAGCATTTCTGCTATCGCCCGGCGTGCTTTTTACCGCAGGCTATCTCCTCTGCTATCTTGCCGCCACCATCTCTCTCAACATGGGCTTCAAAACCGCCCTCACCCGTTCGCTTGAGAAGAAAAGCCACAGCACCCTGGACTTCAGCGTTGAGTCACTCAATGCAGGCCCTGGCCTCGACAGAATAACACTTTCAACCGTGCGGATAACGCCCGCAGGAACTGACGGGGCAAGAAGCACCGGAACCCTCTGCATTGCCTCCCTTGAAGTTCCCTGTCCCGACCTGCTGTTCTTTGCTCTGAACAGGGAGGCGCTGGAATCATCTGCAGAAAACCTCAGCGGAACCATTCTTGAACAGTGGGAGCGCTGTCAGTGAACCAAAACACCTGTCCGCTGCCATCGGATGGAGGCAATCTTGTCAACCGGATCGGTAAGAAGGGAGAGGTTGGGGTCCCATGACCAGTAGACCAGTAGCGCACGGCCGAGAATGTCGCTGTCGGGCACAAACCCCCAGAACCGGCTGTCGAGGCTGTTGTCGCGGTTGTCTCCCATTGCAAAATAGTAGTCCTTCTCTACCCTGTAGGTAGCAGCGGGAGCTCCATCCAAAAACACAGCATTCCCTTCAAGCGCAACCCGGTGGCCCTCATCTGAAATCAGCCAGGCATACATGGGAAACGACTCACGGGTGAGATTGACTATGTCCCCTTTTGCGGGAATGCGTATGGGGCCATAGCTATCTTTGTTGAAGCCGGAAAAACGAGGGAAAATCATGCTGTCCTGCTCACTGCGAGCCATCTCCCTGTTGAGAAACTGCGCTTTTGGGGGCAGTGCAACAGGCTTGCCGTTGATAGCGAGCTGACGCTCCCGGATAGAAAGCGTATCACCGCTGACGGCCACACAGCGTTTGATGTAGTTCAGCGAACGGTCATGCGGGTATTTGAACACAAAAATATCCCCCCGCTCAACCGGCTCAACGCCCGGAGTACGAAGCTCGGTGAAAGGGACTTTCGCCCCGTAGACATATTTGTTGACAAAAATGAAGTCCCCCGCCATCAGGGTCTTTTCCATCGAACCGGTGGGAATACGGTACGACTCAACCACAAACACCCGCAGGAGCGATGCAAAAATTGCCGCAATGATAAGTGCTTCAAACCACTCCCGTGACTGTTTCTTTCCGGAATCGCCGTGCTGTCTGTTCAAGTATGTGTCTGTTTTGGTGTTGCTGTTTTGACGCCGTTTGCGGCCGCAGCCTGCGCAAGCATGTTATTCATCAATATTCAGAATCGCCAGAAAAGCCTCCTGGGGAACTTCAACGCGACCAACCTGCTTCATGCGTTTCTTTCCCTCTTTCTGTTTTTCAATGAGCTTCCGTTTACGGCTTATGTCGCCACCATAGCATTTCGCCAGCACATTCTTGCGCATGGCTGAAATAGTCTCGCGTGAAATGATTCTGCTGCCGATGGCGGCCTGAATTGCCACATCGTACATCTGCTTGGGGATAATTCCCTTCAGCTTGCCACAGAGCTTGCGGCCCCAGTCGTAAGCCTTTGAACGGTGCACAATAATGGAGAGCGCGTCAACAGGTTCGGCGTTGAGCAGCACATCAAGCTTCACCAGCTCCGACTCGCGGTACCCGATGTACTCGTAATCCATTGAGGCATAGCCTTTCGATATAGACTTCAGGCGATCGTGGAAATCAAAAACAATTTCAGAAAGCGGAAACTCAAAATGCATGTTCACCCGCTGGGTGTCGAGGTAATCGGTGTTCCGATACTCGCCACGCCGCTCCATACCAAGCTTCATAATGTTGCCGATATAGTCGGCAAGAGTAATAATTTGCATGCTCACATAAGGCTCCTCCACATGGGTGATGCGCGCCGTATCAGGCATTTTGGAGGGGTTATCAACAATAACCGTTTCGCCGTTGGTCATCAGCACACGGTACTCCACATTGGGCACGGTGGTGATGATGTTCATATTGTACTCCCGCTCAAGGCGCTCCTGGATAATCTCCATGTGCAGAAGACCGAGGAAGCCGCAGCGGAAGCCGAAGCCGAGCGCCACGGAGGTCTCGGGGGTGTAGACAAGCGAGGCATCGTTCAGCGAGAGCTTTTCAAGCGACTCACGCAGGTCCTCGAATTCATTGGAGTTGACGGGATAGAGGCCGCTGAAAACCATGGGCTTCACTTCCTTGTATCCCGCCAGCTGTTTTTCAGCAGGAGCGTCGAAATGGGTCACCGTATCGCCAACCTTAGCATCCTTCACATCCTTAATGGAGCATATCAGGTACCCAACATCACCCGCCTCAAGCACAGTTTTCGGCTGGCGCTTCATACCCATGGAGCCGATTTCGTCGGCAAGAAACACCTTGTTATTGGCAAAGAATCGTACCCTGTCGCCCTTTCTCAGTACCCCATCAACAATGCGGAGATAGACCACCGCACCGCGGTAGGCATCAAACACGGAATCAAAAATAAGCGCACGAAGCGGTAGATGGCCGTTGTCGGCCGGTGCGGGAACACGGACGATAATGGCCTCCATCAACTCCTCCACTCCAAGGCCGGCTTTTGCCGATACCTGCAGGATATCCTCCCGATCTATGCCGATAAGGTCGATAATCTGACTGGCAACCCCCTCCACATCAGACGAAGGGAGATCAATCTTGTTGATAACCGGAATAATTTCCAGGCCCGCCTCTATGGCAAGATAAAGGTTGGCGATGGTCTGGGCCTCAACGCCCTGCGTAGCATCCACCACCAGCAGCGCACCCTCGCAGGCGGCAAGCGAGCGGGATACTTCGTAACTAAAATCAACATGGCCCGGAGTATCGATGAGGTTCAGAGTGTAGTCATCCCCCGCTACCGAACGGTACTTCATCTGCACCGCATGGCTTTTAATGGTAATACCCCGCTCGCGCTCCAGGTCCATGTCGTCAAGAACTTGCGCGGAATCCATCTGCGTTCGGTCGAGCGTATGGGTCATTTCAAGCAGACGGTCGGCAAGGGTAGACTTGCCATGATCTATATGTGCAATAATGCAGAAGTTCCTGATGCGGCTTACTTCCGGACTGGACGGGGCCATAAAAAAAGCGTTAGACTGGATTAAAAATCAAGATCGTTCAAGATCGGGAATATAGCGAAAATAAGACTGATTCCGGTATTTCCGACCCGTCACTGAAACTGCCGCAGACCCTCTTCAGATCGGAACCCGAAGAGAAACTCCGAAGCCTCCATCACCCGTTTTCCCCCCATCTGGAGTGAAAGAATCTCAATGGCCCCTTCAGCGCAGGCACTGTAGAGCCTACCCTCTGAAACAAGAATCGTTCCGGGTGGCAGGATTTCCTGTCCCGGCAGTTCGGGTGCTGGCGCAGAGCGAAAAACCTTGAAGTTTTTCCCTCCAAGCGTGGTCCAAGCGGTGGGGCGCATGGCAAGACCCCTAATGAAGTTGTGCAGAGATTCAGCGCTTTGGTTCCAGTTGATTCTGGTGTTTTCATGTGTCAGCTTCGGAGCTTTTGAAACAAGCGATTCATCCTGCGTGGATACCTCTACACGGCCACCCGCAATCAGGTGGAGGGTTTCGAGAACCGCTCCGGCGCCGATTTCGGACAGCCGTACCGCAAGTTCCGAGGCGTTCTCCCCGCTACTGATGGGAGTGCTTTTTTTGAGAATGATGCTGCCAGTATCAACCTGCTGCTGTAGGAAAAAGGTGGTGACGCCGGTTTCGGTTTCACCCTGCATCAGGGCATGGTTGATGGGCGCTGCACCTCGGTAGGCCGGAAGAAGCGATGCGTGCAGGTTGAATGCGCCCAGACGGGCTGCTCCATAAACTGCAGGTGGAAGAATGCGAAAAGCCGCCACCACAATCACATCCGGCTGAAGCTCCCTAACAGCCTCAGCAAAGTCCGGGTCCTTCACATCCTCTACCTCAAGCACAGGCAACCCCAGTTCCAGAGCAAGACTTTTTACCGGTGTCGGTTCTGGATCGGCGTTTTTTTTGCGTCTGGGGCGGTCAGGGGCCGTTACCACCTGCACCACATCAAAGGGTAGTCCGGCACCAGCAATGGCCTGTAGTGAGGGAACTGCAAAATCGGGCGTCCCCATAAAAATCAAGCGGAGCGCGTTCACATGCATATCGTCCCCCCGCCATCCCTCGAACAGGCTCGTGCAAGCGGGTAATCGACTTCAATATTGCCTTCAGCTATGTCGTTAAGCTCTTTCTGGATTTTCCGGCGGTCGCGTTTTTCCATACGGTCTATGAAGAGAGTGCCGCTGAGATGGTCAATTTCATGCTGGAGCACACGGGCCAGCATACCCGAAAACTCTTCAGTCTGCTCCAGAAAATTCCGGTCGCGATACTTCAATGTAATGGAGGAGGGGCGCTGCACATCGCCCTGCACGCCCGGCACACTGAGGCAACCCTCTTCCATCAGGTTTTTGCCTTTTACCGACAGAATATGCGGATTGATGACCACCATTGGGGCAACATCCTCGAATGACTTCATGCATGATATGTCGAGTATGAGGAGACGGAGTGAATGGCCTACTTGGGGAGCGGCAAGGCCTATGCCGGAGGCGTTCTCCATGGACTCAAACATTGAAGCGATAAGCTCCTCCACTGCCCCGTCCACCCCCTTAAGAGGTTTTGCTGTCTGGTGAAGAACCTCATCGGTGTATGTAGTAATGGGTAAAATCATGACTCGTAAAATTCCTTGCCGTTATCTTGCTGCCTCCTCCGCTAAAAGCGGTTGCGCTTGAAGACCGAAACATTTTCAGAGGGGAAAATAACATTCTCAACGGTATTTTTTCCACCAATGCACCCTTCCCCCCCAGCAACAGTTGTTAGGTGAATATTATTTTTACTTTGTATACTTAATGTAACAGAAACAGGAAGAAAACCGTTCATCCCCCCCCGAGAGGGCGCGAAATATGACCGACACCATTGAAACACCTTCCCTGAAGCAGTCAGCAAGCTCCCTGCAAGCTGAATCAGTGCTGCGCAATGCACTCAAAGAGCAGGGGCAGCGATGCACCTCAGCCCGAATTGCGGTTCTGCGTGAAATTTACAGTTCCAGCAGCCATTTGGATGCCGATGAACTTTATCAGCGCCTGAAAAAAAAGGGGGTCTCCATATCACGGGCAACCGTCTATCACACCCTCGATCTTCTGTTCCGGTTGCGGCTTGTTGCCAGAATAGACCTCGGACACAAACATACCCACTACGAAAAATCACACGGCGTTGCCAACCACCTGCATGTGATCTGTGAACAGTGTGGCCAGGTGGTGGAAATTGCCAGTAGCGAGCTCGCCGGCATGCTTGAAGAACTCTGCCGCCAGCAGGGGTTTGAGCTTGGAAGCTTCAGTCTTCAGGTGTTCGGTCAATGCATTCCGGAGAAGAGAAACCATTGCTGCCCCCGACGCAAAAAAGAGTGAACAGAAAAACACCGACCTTTGAGGAATCCGGCTATTTTTCAGCCTGTTTCTGAAAAGGCTTCCACCCTTTTTTGTACGCGTCCCCAAATACTCTACCAAACCGCTCAAGGGTGCCAAGGCCCTTTCTGAGAGCTTTTTCAGGGGAAGCCTCTTCCACAGGGCTCTGAACGGGCCAGAGCAGTATAAAGCTGTTTTTCTGGAAGTAGCGACCCAGATATGCAGGGATTTTGGCCATGCTATCGTGATAGGAGCGATGGTGTTTCCGGCTCATCACAATAATAAGACTGTCGTCGTTTTTGATCTCTCCAGAAAGCACAAGGAAGTCGTTCCAATCCTTGAACGGCCTGTACTCAGCATTGGCTACAGCTGAACCCCATACCTCTTTCAGAACAGCTGTGGTATGGCGTGACGCGTAGACCACCAGCCGCACGCTGGTATTTTTGACAAGATTGGCGATTTTACCCATCCAGAGCCGGAACCCATCTTCAAATTCAGCACCCGAGGGGATGACAATAATGGTGCGCTTGACTGTATCAAGCTGCTGAACGGGGCGGTAGATGAATGTGGTAACATTGCCCCGCGCAAGAAGGCTCTCGGAAGATGCACCAAGAAAGGAATCATTCAGCCCGGTTTTCTCATGGAGCCCGAGAATGAGGTCGGTTATTTTCTGCTCACGAAGCACCCCCACAATGCCGTTTGGCACATCACTGTCGTAACGGAGCAGCGAAGTAACGCTGTTGTCGGTAGAGGAGGCTGCAACCTCTGCCTTTTCAAGAATCTTCCGCCCGTTTTTTTCACCAATTTCATCGCTCACGCTGTTGTCGGCTACATGGAGGGCGTAAAGGTCGCTGGGGCTTTTGGGAGACTTGAGTGTAATGCTGAGGTTGACCAGTTCATCAACCCGCTCCAGATTGCTCAGCGGAATAAGGATGCGCTCTTCAGGAACAGCGGCAGCCGCCTCGGGCTTTTCTTCGGCATCGGCGGCAAGGGCAACCCTCTCTGCCGCCTTCTCTCCCACAATGGTGGCCAGGGTACAGGTCACAAGAATGAAAACAATCGTGCCATTGAGAATGCTTTCATCAAGCAGGCGGACCGGAGTGCCGTCAATGGCATAGCCAGTCACAATGCCGTACCCGATAAGCACGGTTGCCAGAGCAACGGCGGCATGAGCGCCTATCAGGCCATACACAAGGTTGCGCTGATCGTTGGTGAAGCCGAAGATTTTCTGGGTAATCCAGGCGGAGAAGTATTTGGCTGTGGCTGCTGCAGCCGTTATGACAATGGCCACCCAAATGGTACGAAAATCGCTAAAAAAGGCGCTGATATTGATGAGCATACCCACCCCTATAAGGAAAAAGGGGATAAAGATGGCATTTCCGACAAAGCGAATACGGTTCATCAGAGGCGAGGTATGGGGAATCAGGCGGTTGAGCGCCAAACCTCCGAAAAAGGCTCCTATAAGGGCCTCAACCCCCGCCGCTTCGGCAAGAAATCCAGCCATGAAGACAAGGGCCAGAACAAAAAGGTACTGAAGGACACTGTCGTCAAACCGCTTGAAAAACCAGCGTGCAAGGATTGGAAAGAGCAGCAGAACCACAAGACCGAACACAATGAGTGAAATCACCAGCCTGATCCAGAATGCGCTCGTTAGCGCACCCGACGACATGCCGGTAACAACAGCCAGAAGAAGAAGGGCAAGGGTGTCGGTAATAATGGTGCCGCCCACGGCAATGTTAACTGCACGGTCGCGGGCAATGCCGAGTTTGCTGATGACGGGATAGAGCAGAAGCGTATGGGAGGCGAAAATGCTCCCTATCAAGGTGGCCGAAAGCAACGGCAGACCGAGCAGCAGCATCCCCGCCCCTATGCCGAGGCTGAGCGCAATGGAAACAGTGTATAGACCAAAAAATATGCTGTTGCGGGTGTTCTTCCGGAAATCTGCCACATCAATTTCCAGTCCGGCCATAAACATGATGTAAAGCAGCCCCACCGTCCCGAAAAGAACGATGCTGCTGTCGCGAAGCATCATGTTCAGTCCATGCGGACCCACAACGGCACCGGCAATAATGAGGCTGATGAGGCTCGGTATTTTCAGACGGTTGAGTATGAGGGGGGCAAAAAGAATGATGAGCAGAATCAGGGAAAACTGCAGTACCGGATTGCGCAACGGCAACGATATATCAAAAAGTCCCGTAAGCAGCATCGTCCGTACAAGAAAAAGTTGATCACAACGCCTGTCATAAAAAAAGATGTGGCCGCTGGCCAGTGTGGAAATATGCACATCTTTTCCCTTGCCGGCAACCCGTCAGGGGAGAGACGGAAAACAGGCTCCCGCTCCAACAGAGAGTTTGTATATTAAGTATTAAGCACGGAAAAAACTATAGGCCTTTCAACCACCACACCACAGGGACGATGCACTGGATAGCGCTTTTCATGGCCATTGCCACTGAAGTTATCGGAACAACATGTCTGAAACTGTCCGACGGCTTCAGTAAACCACTGCCGGCAGTTTTGGTCTTTATTTTTTACGGCCTTAGCTTTACCTTGCTCGGACAAGCTCTGAAGGTATTACCCATCGGCATGACCTATGCCATCTGGGCTGGGCTTGGAACGGCCATCGTCTCGCTTATCGGCATCATCTGGTTTGCCGAAACAATGACTCCCGTAAAGCTCGTCTCCCTGATGCTCATCATCATCGGCGTCATAGGTCTGCAACTCTCCCAGCTCAAAGCAGCGTAACAGCAGCATGAAACAGCCACATCCTCTCTATAAAAAAACGGTCGTCAAGGTTGGTACCAATGTCATTACCGGTCATGATGGCCAGCTTGACCTTGCGGTGCTTGAAAACCTCACCGATCAGGTTGCAGCTCTTCGCCAAGAAGGGGTGCAGGTTATTCTGGTATCTTCTGGGGCCGTCGGCGCAGGTCGAGCAATCATCAAACCACCGGCAAATCTTTCGCCCGTTGCCATCCGGCAGGTACTTTCGTCCACCGGGCAGATACGCCTCATCAACACCTATAATGACCTGTTCGCCCGGCACGGCCTGGTAACGGCACAGATTCTGGTAACGAAAAGTGACTTCCGCGACCGGCTGCACTACAGCAACATGCGCACCTGTTTCTCAGCGCTCCTGCAACAAGGCATCATCCCGGTTGTGAACGAAAACGACGCCGTATCGGTTACCGAGCTTATGTTTACCGACAACGACGAGCTCTCAGGGCTGATAGCCACAATGATGGACGCAGAAGGGCACATAATCCTCTCCCATGTGGACGGGCTGTTCGACCTGTCGGACGGCAATGAGACCCTCATCAGCGAAATTGATCCTTCGGCGAAGCATTTTCACCAGTACATTACCCCTACAAAATCGGAGTTCGGACGGGGAGGAATGCTGACCAAATGCCATATTGCACAGAAACTCTCGAAACTCGGCATTACCGTCCACATTGCCAACGGCCGCACCCCCGGCATACTTACCAAAATTTTCCAAGGCGAAGCAGTCGGCACCAGATTCCTGCCTGAAAAAGCGGCACACGGGCCAAAAAAGTGGATTGCTAACAGCGAAGGACTTGAAAAAGGAGCCGTCACCATCAACAGCGGAGCCGAAGCAGCGCTCATCTCCACCGAACGGGCCAACAGCCTTCTGCCAGTGGGCATTGAATCCATAACCGGATCGTTTCACAAGGGCGACATCATCAAAATCTGCTCTTCTAGCGGGCGCATCATCGGGTACGGCATGGCGCAGTACAGCTCCGAAAAAACCCTTCCGCTCATCGGCCTGAAAGACCAAAAGCCCCTGGTCCATTACGATTACCTCTATATTAAACCAGTCTAACTCAAACCTGTCTGAGCGACTCAATAAAAAAACCATCATGAGCAATCTGCCGAACTGTCCCGAATGCAACTCAGAGTACACCTACGAAAACGGCCCTCTCCTGGTCTGCCCCGAGTGCGCCCATGAATGGAGCCCTACGGAGGGCGCGGAAGATGAGGGAAAACGGGTATGGAAAGACGCAAACGGCAATGTGCTGCAGGACGGCGATACCGTTACCGTCATCAAGGATCTGAAGGTCAAAGGGGCTTCATCCCCCATCAAGGGCGGCACAAAAGTGAAGAACATCCGCCTCATTGAGGGAGATCACAACATCGACTGCAAAATCGACGGGTTCGGGGCAATGGAACTGAAATCCGAATTCGTCAGGAAAGCCTGAATCAGCCAACACAACCGACACGATATGACCATGAACCTGAAGGATACCATCACCCTGAAACTCGACGAGGTCAGAACGGCCAGCAGAGCGCTTGTAACGCTCAACGACACCGAGATCAATGAAGTGCTGCTCGACCTTGCCAGCAGGATTCCCGCGCATGCCTCGACCATCCTTGAAGCCAACCGCACGGACTTGGAGCGGATGGAGCGGAGCAACCCGATGTACGACCGCCTGCTTCTCAACGCAAAACGGCTGGAGGGCATTGCCGCCGACATTCGTAGTGTGGCCTCGCTCCCATCCCCTCTCGACATCACCCTTGAAGAACGGACGCTTGAGAACAACCTCAGGCTCAGAAAAGCCTCGGTCCCCATCGGGGTAATCGGCATCATCTATGAAGCACGCCCCAATGTCACCTTCGATGTCTTTGCGCTCTCGCTGAAATCCGGCAACGCCACTGTCCTCAAAGGCGGCAGTGACGCGGACGCGTCCAACCGCGCCATTGCTGAGCTTATTCACTCGGTACTGAACGACCACGGTATTAACCCCGACACGCTTTACCTCCTGCCTTCCGAGCGGGAAGCCGCCACAATTATGATGGGTGCGGTCGGACGAATAGACATGATCATCCCCCGCGGAAGTCAGGCGCTCATCAACCATGTGCGCAACACGGCGAAAGTGCCGGTGATTGAAACAGGAGCGGGTATTGTGCACACCTATTTTGACAAAAGCGGCGAGCTAGAAATGGGAAAAGAGATCGTCCTGAACGCCAAGACCCGTCGCCCCAGCGTCTGCAACGCCCTCGACACCCTCATCATCCACAGCGCGCGCCTGGGTGACCTCCCGAAACTCTGCCGGCCACTCGCGGAGCATCAGGTCATCATTTTCGCAGACGAACGGGCATACCTTCCTCTGCTCGCATCCTATCCGGAAGAGTTGCTGAAACATGCCGAACCGGAACATTTCGGGACGGAGTTCCTCTCACTGAAACTCTCGGTGAAAACCGTCGACACCCTTGATGAGGCACTCGAACACATCGCCACCTACAGTTCACGGCACAGCGAAGCGGTCATCACCAAAGACAGGGCGATAAAAGAGGCGTTTTTCAAACGCGTCGATGCGGCAGTCGTCTACGCAAACACTTCCACAGCATTCACCGATGGAGCCCAGTTCGGGCTCGGCGCAGAAATCGGCATAAGCACCCAGAAACTCCATGCCCGGGGGCCGATGGGTCTCCGCGAACTCACCACATACAAGTGGATGATTGAAGGCGACGGACAGACAAGGCCCGCATGAATATGCTCATTGAAGCCCGCGACATAAACAAGTCCTACGCACTGCCCGGCAAAGCCCCAATTCCCATTCTCCACGGCATCAGCCTTGAAGCGGCCGAAGGGGAAATGGTAACCATCATCGGCGCCTCCGGCAGCGGAAAAACGACGCTCCTCAACATGCTGGGCACGCTCGACACACCCGACAGCGGAACAATAACCTTCGAAGGGGAAATGCTCTTCCAGAATGGCCGATACCGGCAGAAACAAAAAGAGCTAGCTCTCTTCAGAAACCGGAAAATCGGCTTTGTCTTCCAGTTCCACCACCTGCTTTCCGACTTCACCGCCCTGGAAAATGTGGCCATGCCGGAGTACATTGCCACCGGCCAACTCAAACCGGCAAAAACAGGGGCCGAAGAGCTCCTTCTTGGTCTAGGACTCGGTGAGCGGCTCCACCACCTCCCTTCTGAACTTTCCGGAGGCGAACAGCAGCGCGTTGCAATTGCCCGCGCCCTCATGAACCGACCAAAACTGGTTCTTGCCGACGAACCCAGCGGCAACCTCGACAACCGCAACAGCCATCTGCTCTATGAGCTGATGGCATCTCTCTCAAAAGAACACCGAACTACATTTATCATTGTTACCCATAACGACGACTATGCACGGGTCGCCGACCGCTGCCTGAAAATGGAAAGCGGTCATCTCTTCCCATGCACCCCGTCACCATAAACCCGCCCCCCCATGAAATCATCAACAGAGCAGCACCGCCTTGGTCCCGTAGTTCTTTCCCCCGGAGTGCTCCCCCAGCACGGATGGACCTTTCTCTATGCCGCATTTGTCTCCATAGGGCTTGTCACCTTTGTTTCCATCGGTCAGGCATACATCCTCAACGAGCACCTGAAAATCCCCATCGCCGAGCAGGGTACAATCAGCGGAAACCTCGTGTTCTGGACCGAAATAGTCACACTTCTCTTCTTTATCCCCGCCGGCGTCATTATGGACAGGATAGGGAGAAAACCGATCTACATAGCCGGCATGATACTACTGGCAATCGCCTACGCCCTCTACCCGCTGGCGCAGTCAGTTGCCGACCTCACCCTCTACCGCATCATCTACGCCCTCGGCATAGTTGCCGTCACCGGAGGGCTAGCAACCGTCATGGTCGACTACCCGGCCGAACGCTCACGCGGCAAACTCATAGCCATCACCGGTTTTCTCAACGGTCTGGGTATTGTTGTTCTCAACCAGTTTTTTGGCGGCATGCCCGAAAAACTCATCGGCCGCGGGTTCAGCGGCGTTGAAGCCGGCATAATTGCGCATCTTTCCATTGCCGCTCTTGCGCTTGTAACCGCAATTGTGCTCAGTGTTGGCCTTAAAGGGGGAACCCCGGTCCGCAAAGAGGAACGCCCCCCACTCAAAACACTACTCACCAGCGGCTTCACCCACGCAAAAAACCCGCGAATCCTGCTCTCCTACGCCGCCGCCTTCGTCGCACGGGGCGACCAATCCATCATCGGCACATTCCTCCCCCTCTGGGGAACCACCGCCGGCATCGCCATGGGAATGAGCCCTGCCGAAGCGGTAAAAAAAGGAATGATGGTCTTCATCATCTCACAGGCCGCAGCACTCCTCTGGGCCCCAATCATAGGTCCCCTTATCGACCGATGGAACCGCGTCACCGCCCTCGTAGTATGCATGGGTCTTGCCAGCGCAGGGTACCTCTCACTCGCCTTCATCGAAAACCCACACGACAGCTTCTCAAATCTCTACTTCGTCCTGCTCGGAATCGGCCAGATCAGCGCATTCCTCGGCTCACAGTCACTCATAGGCCAGGAAGCCCCCCGCGAAGCCAGAGGCTCAGTCATCGGAATGTTCAACATCAGCGGAGCAATAGGCATTCTCATCATCACCACCCTCGGCGGACGAATGTTCGACCAGCTCAGTCCCAAAGCCCCCTTTATCGTAGTAGGAGCCGTCAACCTCCTGGTCATGCTCGGCGGAATATATGTCCGCCTCACAGCCCCCGGCACCCACAACGCCGCTATCTCCGAAAAATAAGCGAAATAGCCAGGAACACTCATGACTATGTGTATTTATAACAAAAAAAGGAAAAGCCCGTTCTTACTTTAAAAAAGCGAGTTAACACAAACAAGTACACTCAATCAAGCTTACCGGACAGCCAGCGGAGGCGGTGCAAGGATAGTTGACAAGTATAGTGGGCACCTCTAAGAATTGAGTTTTGATATATCGTTCTGGCCGGTATTCCGGCGAGAACCTTTTTTTGATCCTGAAAACCATCGTTCTTTGACACATTTAGAGCTGAAAAGCCCTCTGGAAGCACTTATTGGGCG
>JAVCDF010000016.1 GCA_030765725.1 Candidatus Chlorobium antarcticum
ATCTGTATGACAAACATGCGTGGGGCGTTCTTCCAGACTCATGCATGGGTGAGATTTTCATCATGCAGGGATCGCTTTTCGCCGCGGCAGTTTCTCAGCGCAATGAACGACTTGGTTTCTACCAGGCAGGACTCGAAGCGGTATCGTGGGGGCCGAGCTGTAAAGACTTTCTTGATTTCATCACAACATCATGGGCATTGGGGTTTGCCGATAAATGGAACGACTGAACATTGCGCTTATACATCTTGATGTACGGTATGCCGATCCGGAGCATAACCGTAAGGAGCTTGTGCGGCTGAACCGTCAGGCAGCTCTTGCCGGTGCCCGCATTATTGTCAATACTGAATTGGCAGTCAGCGGATATAGCTTCCGTTCGCCGGAAGAGGTTTCGTCTTGTGCTGAAAGCATGGAGGGAGTCTCGGTACGGGAGCTTGCTGGAGTTGCTGCGGAATCGGGCTGCTATATTGTTCTTGGTTATCCTGAAGTCGATCCCGCAACCGGTATATTCTACAATTCCGCAGCCGTGATAGCTCCTGACGGCAAACTGCTGCTGAACTACAGGAAGGTAACCGCCGAGGTTCGCTGGGCGTGTCCCGGCTCTCACAAGCAGGACAATACATTTGATACGCCGTGGGGAAGGGTCGCCGTCCTTATCTGCTCTGATACCTATTACGGGGTCATTCCCCGAAGAGCCGCGCTTTGCGGGGCAGACCTTTTTCTTGTTTCTGCCAACTGGCCAGGTGGATCGCTTGACCCCAGAGAAATCTGGCGGGCCCGAGCCCGTGAAAACGGTTGTTCCCTCGTGGCCTGCAACAGGACCGGCAAGGACCGTACCATGGAATGCCAAGACGCGTTCTCCTGTGCCTATGCATCAGACGGGTCAGTCATTCTGGAGCGAAGCTCTCCCGTTTCCGAGGTCTTTCATCTCACTCTTCCTCTTGTGGACGGCAGACTTCCTTCAGCAAGAGCTGAAAGCCTGCGGACAAGGGTTCCTGAGCATTACAGGGCAATGTATCTTGATATGCGGTATGCGGCCGATATGACAGCGTACCATGCCTTGCCAGCGCCTGAGATTGTTCCTGTTTACTGTCTGCATGGCTCGATTGAGCTTCTTCTTGGAGATGCATATGTCGACAGTCAGTTGGCGGAAATTGACTCGGTTTCGGGTTCGGTGGTTGTACTTCCCTTAATGAATGCTCCGAATAGGGAAGAAATGATACGGACGCTCAAAGAAGCTTCATTGGCGCATGGAGCCGTGATCTGCACCGGGATTATGCTTCCCAATGAACCGCCGGAGCTGCTCTGCTGCCGACCTGACGGAAGCCTCGTTCACCGCCGACCGGGGAGTGATGAATTTTCTATGATTGACCTCGATCATCTTCGTATTGCGTTGCTTTCGAAAGAGGAGAGCTACCACCCTGAATCGGTGACTGCCCTTGCAAAACAGGGGTGTGATATTGCGGTTGTGTCAGCTATGTCATTTGATGCTGCCGACAGGCTAGTGCTGGGTTCCCGATCAATTGAGCAGGTTGCTGTAGCCGCTAGCGGGGCAAACATCTCATTCATCTGTATGCCTCCGGTAGATCATTACCGATGGGAAGAACGGTTCAGCGAAGGCTCCGAATGTGCTTCGATGGAAATTGATGTGGAAAAACTGCGAAAGAAACGCTTTTTCGATCGGATTGATGCTGAGTTACTGCTTGACGGACACAAAGTTCCTGTTTCTGAGTCCAGCAGTATCAACTCCGTTGGTGCCGGAGGGCGAGGCCTGAAGGAAGCTTATTCCCTTCAGGAGTGAATCCCATGCAGTTTCTTCTGAACATCAGCACTCATAAGTCTGATCTCTTAATTGCCGGGCCAGAATGGGCCGATGCAAGAGCACTACTCCAACGGACCGGGTTTAATGGATATGAACTCTATCCCGTCGAGGGATATGACTTCAACTCAATCCCTTCGGAAATCATTGGGGGCATCCATCTGCGTTTTTTCGTTATGCTGCGCCAGATATGGCAGAACGACAGAGAAGGGTTGCTTCGTATGTTCGGCAACGAAGAAAATGTGATGGCCTATTACGGTGGGATGGATCGGGAGGCGGTACTTTCGTGCTATCGTTCCCAGTTTGAGTTGGCTGCGCATTTCCGTGTGCCGTATGTCGTGTTCCATCCCGTGCACTATGAGCTCGACTATGTGTTTAACTGGAAGCCCCCCTGGGACTGGCGTGAAACTGTTGATCTCTCGGCTGAAATTATCAATGAAGCGGTTCGCGGGACCTCTTATGAAGGGATGATTCTTTTCGAGAACCTCTGGTGGCCGGGAAACTTCCGTCTCGACAGTGTTGCGGAGATAGACCGGCTCTTTTCGAAAGTCTCCTGGCCTAAATGCGGCATTGTGCTCGATACCGGGCATATCCTGAACAGGAACCCCGAACTGCAGAGTGAAGAAGAAGCTATAACCTATCTCCTGCAGTCGGTTGAAGGGCTTGGCGACTACCGCCAATTGATAAAAGCGGTACATCTCAACAAAAGTCTTTCAGGAGCGGCCGTAAAGGCGGGCATGCAGATGAAGGACCCATTCGCAGGCGAAACGGATTTCTGGAAGCGTTTTTCTGTTGCCTTCCGTCATGTGCGGGATATTGACCGACATGAACCCTTCAGTGAGTATTTGATCGGAGATCTTTTTGATCTGATTGATCCGGAAACAGTTGTCTTTGAGCTTGCCTACAGTTCGCTGGAGGAATGGACCGAGAAAATAGAATGTCAGCAGCATGCGCTGAACCGCTTTTTCATCAATAACCAAGAGGAGCGTGTTGATTGAATAGCGGGAAAATCACTTCACTCATGCTCGTACTTACCAGAGCATGCAATCTCGACTGCACCTACTGTTACGAAGGCGGCTGGCATCATGGATCGCCTATGGGGGTTGATACTGCCATGAAAGCTCTTGAAATGGTGGCTTCTCAAAAAACGCCGTTCCATGTGCAGTTGACGGGAGGAGAACCTCTTCTGGCGGCCGACCTTTTGTGCGCGATACTCGATCGGATCAGGAAGGAAGGGTGGCCTGCAACAACAGCGGTACAGACCAACGGTGTCTTGCTTAACCGTGACTGCGCTCGTGTATTCAAAGCGCATGGTACCGCGGTAGGGATTAGTGTTGACGGTCTTCCCGGTATTCAGGAGAAGCTTCGGGGCCAGAGTGCTGCCACATACAGGGCTATGGGGATATTAGACAGGGAACAGGTGCCATTCAGCATTACGACCGTGCTTACCTCCCTCAATACTTCGGAACTTTCCCGGCTTGCTATGGCATTGCACTCATTTCCAATGGCTTCTGCACTCGGTCTTGATCTGCTTGTGCAAAAGGGTTCGGCAAGGCAGGGCAACGGCGTGTTTCCACCCGATTATGATACGCTTCACTATGGAGTTAGTCGGCTTCTTGAGACGATTGATATTCTCAATACGCAACGGAAAAGGCCTCTGATTTTTCGCGAAAAGGAATTGTTGCTTAAAGCTCTGAAAAGAGGAAAGCCCGCCCCCTATTGTCAGGTATCCACCGGTTCAAGTCTTGCCGTTACTCCTGAAGGGGAGCTCTATCCCTGTACCCAGACCATGGGGGATCCAGCGTTTCTGTTGGGCACTCTTGATCATCCCTTTCCGGGTAAGTCAGTCCTGTCGGAATGCCGCCTTGCTGATGAGAGTGAGTGCAAAGGGTGCGAACTTCAGGGGCGCTGTCCCGGAGACTGCCCGTCTCGGCTTTTTTACAACGGCGATGATGCTTCTGGGCTGATCTGTACCCTTTACCGGACCATCTATGATTACCTCATGAACAAAGGAAAAATAGCATCATGAAAAGCTTCTCTCTCTGTTATTTCAGTGTCAATCCATCTGAAATCTCGACGATGAGTGCGGGTATGAGTAAATATAACAGCGCTGGTGGACAGGTCAGGGTGAAGGCCCGTCTTGCATCACAGCTCTCTACCCTTGAACAGACGGTTGCTTTTGCTAAGGAAGCGGCTTCATCCCATGCCGTTATCATCAAGCTTATGGGGGGGAAAGCCTCGTTTCCTGCATTCGATGAATTTATAGAGCTTTGTTCACAACGGCATGAAAAAGGGGCGAGCCTTCCTCTCATTGTCATCCATGCTTCTGGCGGAGACGATGAAGCCGCTGATCTGGCCAGGGAGCACAGCACGCTTTTCGGTACGGAAGAGGGGGAAAAGATCCGGTTGTATCTGCAGAACGGTGGCGTGGTCAATTTCGAGAATCTGTTTCGGTACTTACATTCGCTTATCCATGCAGAAGGAGAAGATGCCGCAGAGCCCGTTGCAATGCCACACGAAGGGCTCTATCATCCCGACTATTCATCACATGATGATTTTGAGGGTTATCTCGCCAGCCATGTTGACCCTTTGAAGCCAACTGTCGGTATATGGTTCTACCAGAATTACTATGTCGATGCCGACCTTGCCTCTTATGACTGGCTGATTCGTGAAATCGAGAGCCGTGGCGGAAATGTCATCGCTGTTTTCCATCACCGGTTCCGTGATGCCATGCGGGGAAATCGTGGATCCGATTATGTTGCCGATTACTATTTCCACGATGCTGACGGGAAGAGCCGCATTGATGTGCTCATCAACCCTATGCTGTTTGCTCTTTCCATGGCATCGGCGGATTACCGGACAATCCTTCCGGGTCTTGATGTGCCTTTTCTTCAGGCGTTCAGCACCTTCCAGAACCAGGCGGAATGGAGGGCCAGCATTCAGGGTCTTGGAACAATGGAGGTTTCCTACAATGCAGCCCAGCCGGAATTTGACGGAGCCCTGATGACGGTTCCTTTTTCAACGAGGGAAACGCGGGGCATTGATCCGCTTACGGGGGCTGAACTGCGATGCATTATGCCAATTGAGGAGCGTACCGGAAAACTGGCTGAGATGGCTCTTCGCTGGGCCGCTCTTCGCCGGAAACGCAACGCAGAAAAAAAAATTGCCATCATCTTTCATCACTATCCACCCCGAAACGACCGGATCGGATGTGCATCCGGTCTCGACAGTTTTGCCAGCATCAGGCTTCTGCTGCAGCGAATGGCTGAGGAGGGCTATGCAGTCGGGAGACAATACGAGGATGGCGACGAGCTTGCCCGGGAACTGGTTACCAGAATGACCTGCGACAGACGGTGGCTTACTCCAGAGCGGATGGCAGCCAAAGCTGAAGCAACGGCTGGCAAAGATGCCTATGAGCCCTGGCATAAAGCATTACCTAAGGCAACGAAGAAACGGATGACTGCCGAGTGGGGTGAGATGCCGGGCGATCTTTTTGTTCATGAGGACCGTCTGCTTTTCCCTGGCACAATCAACGGCAATGTGTTTATCACCATTCAGCCGTCTCGTGGCACACTGGAGCGCCAGGATCAGATGTTGCACGATCCCGATATTCCTCCTCCGCACCATTACCTGGCGCACTATCGATGGATCAGGGATGTATTCAAGGCTGATGCAGTAATGCATGTCGGTACGCACGGTTCGCTAGAATGGCTTCCCGGAAAGGCGCTCGGGCTGTCGGAAGAGTGTTATCCGGATCTTGCAATTATGGATTTGCCAAACATCTATCCCTATATCATCAACAATCCGAGCGAGGGGACGCAGGCCAAGCGTCGATCGAACTGCTGTATCATTGACCATTTGACGCCAGCATTCACCAATGCCGACCTGTATGAAGAAATGGCCGGACTTGACAACCTCCTGCGGAATTATGCAGAGGCAAGAAACAGTGATCCCGGCAAGCTGGATGTTCTTCGTCCGATGATCTGGGATGCCGTCGTTGAGGCGGATCTTGATAAGGATACCTGTTACGGGCGGGTGGAGGCTATGGCGGATTTCGAAAAGTTTCTCGATGTTCTCCATAGCGTGCTTGACGAGATTTCCGATACCATGATTTCCGATGGACTGCATACAATGGGAGTGGCTCCCGATGGCGACCGTCTCGTAGAGTTTTTAGTTCAGCTGACACGCCTTGAGCAGGGTAGCGTTCCTTCCCTGCGGGAGTCGATTGTCAAAGCCATGGGGTTTGATTATGACGAACTGCTTGCCCGGAAAGGCTCTCCTGTTTTCGGTAACAATGGCGATACCGGAGGGGAGGTGATTCAAAAAGCCCATGTTCATGCTTTGGCTATGGTGAAGATTCTTTCTTCCGGCGGGTATGGGCCTGAATCACCCGATGCAGTGCGTGCAAAAATGCCCCTTTTTGCCTCATCAGATGTTATGGAGGGACTGCGTTATATCTGCGGTGATCTTGTTCCCCGTCTCCTTCGTGTAACCGATGAGATTGATGCCTCGCTCAAAGGATTTTCTGGCCGCTTTGTCGATCCCGGTCCATCGGGAGCCCCCACAAGAGGGCAGGCTGATATTCTTCCGACAGGCAGGAATTTTTTCTCAATTGATCCCCAGCGCATTCCAACCCCTGCTGCATGGAAGGTAGGATGCAGTCTCGGTGATGCTCTCATTGAACGCTATCTCGCTGAAAAAAGGGACTATCCGCGCAGCATTGGCATTATCCTGTTTGGAGGCTCAACTATGCGTTCCGGCGGCGACGATCTTGCCGAGGTCTTCTACCTGATGGGAGTAAGGCCAGTCTGGAAAAAAGGCAGCGGATATGTTGAAGGTGTTGAAATCATTCCCCTGAAAGAGCTGGGCAGGCCGAGGCTTGATGTGGTACCACGAATTTCAGGCTTTTTCCGTGACGCTTTTCCCCTGCTGGTCGATCGTATAGACGATGCGGTCAGAATGGTGGCGGCACTTGATGAACCTTTTGAGAGTAACCTGCTTCGGCGCAATGTGCTTGCCGATGTAGAGGACTATCGTCAGAAGGGGATGAGTGAAGATGAGGCTCTGCGTGAAGCATCGTTCCGTGTGTTCGGCTGTCCGCCCGGCACCTATGGCGCAGGTGTTTCGGAGTTGATCGAATCGAAGAACTGGAAAACGCAGGACGATCTGGCAGCCAATTATATACGCTATTCTTCGCATGCCTATGGACGGGGGTCTTACGGGCAGCAGAAGCAGGACACCTTCCGCAGGGTGCTTTCTAGAATGGATGCCACGGTGAAAAACGAGGATACCCGCGAGTATGACATGTTCTCCTGCACCGATTATTATAATTATTACGGAGGCCTCATTACGGCAGCCAAAAGCCAGCTCGGGGCTTTGCCTGAGGCTTATGTAGGCGACAGCTCCGATCCGGAAAGAACTCAGGTGCGGACAACTTTCGAAGAGGCGAAACATATTTTCCGTTCACGCCTGCTCAACCCGAAATGGCTTGACGGATTGAAGCGGCACGGATATAAGGGCGCGGGAGATATTTCCAAGATGATGGATGTCATCCTTGGCTGGGATGCGACCGCCGAGGTGGTTGATGACTGGATGTACGAGCGTGTAGCCGGAAAATATGTGCTCGATGAAGAGATGAAACGCTGGATGGAGGAGGTCAACCCATACGCACGCCAGAATATTATCGATAAACTTCTTGAAGCGATAAGCCGAGGAATGTGGAACACGACAGAGGAAATGAAGCAGCGGCTGCAGGAAGAGTACCTCGAAACAGAGGGTCAGCTCGAGGAGATTAACGAATGAGGGTTTTCAGCAGCAGCCTGCTCATAGCAATGTTGATGTCGGTGGCTCTGCCGGATGGGGCGTGTGCGTCCGGCAGGGATGACAGCGTAGTGATAACCGCGGAAGACATGGTTCTGATGCAGGCATCAGATACTGCCGAGCTGCTCAATCGCATTCCCGGTATCAAGGCAAGTGAAACTTCTGTTTCCATACGGGGCTCTTACAATGTGAGAGTGCTGGTGGACGGGCGTTCCATCAACGATCCAACCTCATATTCAGGAGCCGTCAAATGGTCTGTGATTCCCGTTGAAAGGATTGAAAAAATAGTGGTCTATAAAGGACAGGGTGGAGTTGCATTTGGCGACAACACGGAAGGTGGCGTGATTGTTATCACCACCCGCCAGACCACTCGTATCGGAGGTGCGGTTGGTTTGCATGCGGGCAATAATGGCGAAGAAAATGCAGATATCTCCCTGCAGGGAAGTATTGGTCGGTTTGCTGCAGGCATAACTGCCGGGGCGAGAAACTATGATGGGTTTACCGTGAATGATGACCGGGAGGAGCGGCGCGTGGGTATGCGTTTGGATTATACAGCGGATACGGACCTCTCAATGTTTATTTCCGGTGATTACAGTACACAGAAAAAAGGAATACGAGGATACCCTGAAAGCAGGACTCCCAATGTCCGAAAGAACTATGACGATTACTCTCTGCTTTTCGGTTTAACTGCTGGAAAAGTTGTCGGACGGAGCTGGTACAGGGAAACCACAACCCGGAACAGTGATTCCGACAAGGATTTTTACTCTCAGTTGAAGGTGGTTGCTGCCGGACAGAGTCTGAAGTCACCTTTGATGCTTCCTTTTGTCGGTTTGCTTGATGTGGGAACGGGCTTTGAGTGGCAGGAGGCGAGCGGCATCGGGTTCGGCGTCAGAGAGGAGGACCGCGGTTGGCTGAATTTTTCCAGATGTTTTGCCCGGGTAGGTGGCCTCTGGTCTCTGAGGGTCGGGGCCAGGGGGGACCTCTATTCAACATTCACAAACACCCTTAATCCTGAAGCCAGACTCGTATGGTCCGGGAAGCCATGGAAAATTGAGCTGACAGCCGGACGGACGAACAGTCTTCCGACATTCAGACAACGCTACAACGAAACATCGACCACTCGACCCAATCCTGAACTCCAGATGGAGAAGGCTGTGAGCACAGGTTGCTCCTTTTGCTTTGCCCCTTCAGAGGAGCTGAGCTGTGAGTTGTCACTGTTTCATCGCGATATCACCGATCGTATTACCTATGTGCGCGCAGTAGACAATACCGGGCAGTATGAGAATTTCGGTGAAGTGACTTATCAAGGCGCGGAAAGCTCTCTGACATGGAAGCCTTTGGTGTGGCTTGAGTTTTCACCTTCATACATGTACCTGCATGCCAAGAACGAATCAACAGGTTTATGGCTTCCTGCGCTTCCGTTCCACACGCTTTCATGTGAGGTTGTCCTTAAGCCCGCAAAAGGTTTTTCGCTTCGCACTGACCTGAAATATACCGGAAGAGTTTTTGTGAGAACCGACAACAGAGAGACTCTTCCGGGGTACGATATGGTGAATTTTCGGGCAGATTACAGGACAGGGCAAATGCAGTTCCATATTGATGTCGATAATCTGTTGGACAGGGAATATCTCTATGTTGATGGTTACGACGCTCCACCAAGGGAGTGGGAAATCGGCATGAACTACATCTTCTGAAGGTACCATGAAAAGAAAATATTTTCCGTTTTCTGCTATAGTCGGGCAGGAGGAGCTTAAGAAGGCTCTTCTGCTTAATGCAGTCAATCCCCGTATCGGCGGGATGCTTGTGCGTGGAGAAAAAGGGACTGCCAAGTCAACAGCGGTGCGCGCACTTGGCGAACTGCTTCCCCAGCAGGCTGAAAGTTCAGGAGGAAAGGGAACGGCAGTTGTTACGCTGCCGCTCAACGCCACGGAAGAGATGGTTGCTGGAGGTATCGATTTTCAGGAAACAATGAAGCAGGGGCAGAGAGTGTTTCAGCCGGGTCTGCTGGCCAAGGCGCATGAAGGCATTCTCTATGTCGACGAGGTAAACCTGCTCGACGACCATCTGGTCGATATCGTGCTTGATGCCGCCTCTTCGGGAGAGAACCGGGTCGAGCGGGAAGGTATCACCTTGGTGCATCCGTCCATGTTTGTGCTGGCGGGTACGATGAACCCGGAGGAAGGGGAGCTTCGGCCACAATTGCTTGACCGGTTCGGGCTCTGTGTTGAAGTTCAGCATGAAAGTGATCCTGAACTCCGGTTGACATTGATGCTTCGCAGGGAAGAGTTCGACCGAGACCCTGACTCATTTGCCGATAGTTTCCTTGATCAGGAAGAGCGTATCGGCCGATCAATATTCGCAGCCCGAAGCCTGCTTTTTTCCATAAGGATGCCATCACACCTGCGTGGATTCATATCAGAACTTTGCCACAACAGCAATGTTGCGGGCCATCGGGCCGATCTGGTGATTGAGCAGGCTGCGCGGGCAAATGCCGCCCTTCGTGGTTCTACCGAAGTCTCGGTAGAGGACATCACAACTGTTGCATCCCTTGCCTTGATCCACCGGCGTCGCGATGCTTCCCCTCCGCCTGAAGAACAGCAGAGTGAGCCTGAGCAGAAAGAAGAAGAACGGAATGAGGGAGAACAATCGCAGGAGGAAGAGAACGAGGCTCCCGAAGAGGGGCGTGAGAACCAGCCGCAAAAAGAAGAGAGCGATGGCGATGATGGAGCCAATTCTGAGGAGAACGAATCAACGCAGCCCGAAAATCAGCCGGAAGAGGAGATGGGTGATGAATCCGAAGGTTCCGGGAACGAGCAACTCTTCGGGGTTGGGCCGTCCTTCAAGGTACGCAGTATTGTAAGCCCGAAAGACCGGAAGATGCGCAGGGGATCAGGGAAGCGGTCCCGCTCAAGAGTTTCCGAGAAACAGGGTCGCTATACCAAAAGCGTGATGCCTCGTGGCAGCAACGATATCGCGCTTGATGCCACATTAAGGGCAGCCGCACCGTTCCAGCGTTTCCGCGACAACCCTAACGGTATGGCCGTGGTTTTGCAGAAAGAGGATATCCGGGAAAAGATCAGGGAAAAGCGCCTCGGAAATCTGCTGATTTTTGTGGTCGATGCCAGTGGATCGATGGGTGCCCGGGGAAGAATGGCAGCCTCAAAAGGTGCTGTAATGTCGCTTCTGCTCGATGCCTACCAGAAGCGCGACAAGCTGGCCATGGTCTCGTTCCGCAGGGATGGCGCTGTTGTCAATCTCCCTGTTACCTCATCGGTTGAGCTTGCGGCCAGAATGCTTCAGGAGATGCCGGTTGGAGGCAGGACGCCGTTCTCTGCAGGCTTGGTCAAAGGCCATGAGATAGCGATGAACTATCTCCGAAAGGAGCCTCTTGGCCGTCCTGTTGTTATCCTTGTCACCGATGGGAAGGCCAACCGATCTATCGGAGATTCCAAACCGCTGGACGAAGCATTCCGGATTTCCAGCAACATATCCAAAGAAGAACGAATCCGGTATCTCGTCATCGATACCGAAGAGCCCGGACTCGTCAATTTCGAAATTGCCCACAAAATCGCCGGTCTGCTTGGCGCCTCATACTATCGTATTGACGACCTTCGGGCAGATACCCTTGTTTCCATTATTAAAACCATGACAGTATGAAATATCAGTATACCTATCCCTTTACGGCCATTGTCGGCCAGGAACAGATGAAGCTCGCCCTTATCCTGAACATCATTAACCCCGCCATATCCGGAGTACTTGTTCGGGGAGAGAAGGGAACGGCGAAATCAACTGCCGTGAGGGCTCTTGCAGATATCTTGCCGGAAATGCAAGTGATTTCCGGAATACCTTTTCATCTTTCTCCTGATGAGGATATTGAAACAGTTCGTGAATGCTTTGCTGTTTCCGGTCTGGAAACGCCCAACCCGGAGGCGTTGCCTGTTTCCATGCAAAAGGTCCATGTTGTTGAACTTCCTGTGGGAGCGACAGAAGATCGCGTTGTCGGCACCCTTGATCTTGAGCATGCCCTCAAGGCTGGTGAAAAACGCATTGAACCCGGACTGCTTGCGGCTGCGCATCGCGGAATTCTCTATGTTGACGAGGTCAACCTTCTCGATGATCATGTTGTCGATGTGTTGCTTGATTCAGCGGCGATGGGGGTTAACACCATTGAACGCGAAGGTGTGTCGTATTCCCATCCGGCCCGTTTTACACTTGTAGGTACCATGAACCCCGAGGAGGGAGAGCTTCGCCCGCAGCTGCTCGACAGGTTCGGGCTCTGTGTGCATGTTGGCGGAATAAGCGATCCGAAGGAGCGAGTAAAGGTGATGGAGCGCAGGTTCGCTTTTGAAGAGAATCCTGAACGGTTCTGTGCCGAGTGGCAGCAGGAGTCGTCAGCTCTTGCAGAACGGATTGTTCGGGCCCGTGACCTCTATCCCTCTGTTACGATCAGCCGAGAGAACCTGCTCGGAATAGCGAAGAGCTGCCTTGAGGTAGGTGTAGACGGGCACCGGGGCGACATCATCATAATGAAGACGGCTAAAACAATCGCAGCCTGGGAAGGTCGTGGAGTCGTCAGTAGTGATGATATTGACAGAGCAGTTGCTCTTGCTCTTCCGCATCGGGTCCGTCGCCAGCCCCTGCAGGACATGGTGATGGATGTCGGATCGCTGCTTGGAGCTAAATGTGTTACAAAATAAACTGTAAATCCATTGATCGTGATAACGATAGCCTATTACAACAATACCCATAGTTCTGCCATATGGCACCAGCTTGCCGCCGTTGTTCGTGATGAGGGCATAGAGCTGCTCTCTTTTGGTTTCGGAGGGGAGGGTGATTTTGTTGAACTTCTCGACAACGGAAAGGTTGATGTACTTCTTGCAAGCGTACAGCCGGAAGCTCCCGGACTCCAGGCATTGCTTCCCCGGATGATGCAGGTGCCGATACGGATTGCTCTGCATCCCGGCCTTCCCGAATCATTCTCAACGCATCCTGAAACTGAACTGCAAGCCCTCAGAGAGTATTTTGGTGTGTTGTCGAAGGAGAATTTCCTTAACGGATTACGCCGAATTGCCGGCTTTTCGTATGAGTCTTGGCGTCCAGTAAGCACTACAGGCATATACCATCCCGAAAGCGACAGCTTTTTCGACAGCGCAGATGCATATGTATTGTGGCTGCAGGAGACGGACAGGTTTCCGTGCAAGGCTCCGGTTGCGGGCATCATCATGCACTACAGTCTGCTTGCCGAGGGGAACCATGCCGATGTCGATGCCCTTATTGGCGCACTCACAAAAGCAGGGGTTATTCCGTTCTGTGTTTTCTGCGACTCAGAGGCGGTCGCACTTGGGGACGATCGCTATCCGTGGCGTCGTTTATTTTCTTCGGGCGAGCTGTGCCCGGATATCATCCTGAACTTCCTTCTGGGTCGACTGATTGGATCAACAGGGGAGCGGAATGTGCTGCAGGAGCTTGATGTCCCTGTCGTACAGTTGATCCGTAACTTTATGCTTTCGCCCGAGGAGTGGCTGGATGATCCGGTCGGTATCAGTGCAATGACCCTTACCCATTCGCTGGTACAGCCGGAGATGTTTGGGGCCATTGATCCAATCATGGTTGCCGGAACACTCCACAATCCAGGAGACCCAATGATGGTTCGCACCTCGGTTCCCATCGACGAGCGTATCAGCATGCTTGTAAAACGGGTGAAGCGCTGGGCCTACCTTCGTCATGCCAAGAACAGTGAGAAACGGATAGCCATTATGCTACACAACAATCCCTGCAAAGGGGTTGAAAGCACCATCGGCATGGCTGCAGGGCTTGATACCTTTGAAAGTGTTCTGTTGGTGCTCAGGAGGATGCAGGCCGAGGGGTATGATGTAGGTGCTCTGCCTGAATCCGGCAGGGAACTGCTTGGCATGATCATCGACCGAAAGGCTCTCCTTGAATTCCGATGGACCACTGTTGATGAGATCATGCGAAAAGGAGGAGTATTGCATGCCATGCAGCGGGAGGAATATATGGCATGGTTCAGCGCACTCGATGCCGGTGTGCAGAAGCGAGTGAACGATGATTGGGGGGGCTTTCCGGGAGAAGGAATGGCTCTTGAAGTCGACGGCCACAAAGCTCTGCTCATCACCGGAATCAGGTTCGGCAAAGTTCTCGTTATGCCGCAGCCAAAACGGGGATGCTATGGTGCCCGCTGCGATGGAGAGGTCTGCAGGATTCTTCACGATCCCGACATTTCGCCGCCGCATCACTGGCTTGCAACCTACTCATGGGTCCAGAAAGAGTGCGACGCTGTTGTGCATTTCGGTACGAGTGGCGCACTTGAATATCTTCCGGGTAAAAGAGCCGTTCTCAGCGGAAACTGTTTCAGCGACATCTCTCTCGGTGACTTACCAAACATCTATCCCTACATCATGGATGTTCCCGGTGAAGGCATGACGGCAAAGCGTCGTGGCAGGGCGGTAATTATCGACCACCTCACTCCTGTGTACAGGCCGACGACCATGGCTCCAGATCTGCAGCGTTTCGACGAAAGGCTCAACGAATACCGACGCGCATCAGAAGCTAGCGAAAAAGCGAGAATGGAGACGCTGCAGGGTGAATTGCTCGAACTGGCTATCGCCATGCGGTTTCTGGAGGACGGGGCTACGCCCTCAACGCTCAAGGACGAAGCCGAGAGCCTTTCACGCAGGATGATGCTTTTGAAGCAGTCGATGGTACCCGACGGAATGCATCTGTTTGGTCAGTCACCCTCCCTTCTTGGCATTGCCTCCATGCTTGTTGCAGCGCTGCCGCGCCTCGGGGATCTCTACCCTTCGGCGGAAGAGCTTGCCTTGCTTCATCCCGGAACCGAAGGTGACGACTTCAGCAAAGCGGCCGAATTGCTTTCAGTCGTTATTGACCCTTCAGATGCTGAAGGCCCTTTTCAGGAAGCCGCAGTTTGCCTTCCCTCTGAACTTCGGGCTTGGTGCCTCGAAACAGCGGCAGGAATCGGTAGAGCTGGGGATGAGGTGACGGGCGTTATCAGGGCGCTTTCCGGACGCTATATTGATGCCGGGCTTGGGGGTGCACCTTCGTCTGGCAAACCCGATGTACTGCCTTCAGGTAGGAACTTCTATGCGGCCGACATCATGACTATGCCGACTGAGGCGGCATGGAATATCGGATTCGGAATGGCCGACATGTTGCTTGAAAAATTCCATCGAGAAGAAGGACGATTTCCTGAAAGCATTGGCATGAGTCTGTGGAGTTCCGATGCCTTCAAGTCGGATGGGGAACTGCTCTCACAGATCTTCGCCCTCATGGGCGTCAGGCCTGTCCGTCAGGCGAGCGGTAGGGTTGGGGCGATTGAGGTTATGCCGCTTGATAAGCTGTTTATTACTGTTAACGGTGTCGTTTTGCCCAGACCACGAATCGATGTTACCATAGAAACCAGCAGTATCGTTAGAGACATGGTGCCGCATTTCCTTGCTCTCATCGACAAGGCTGTAACTGCCGTCAGTGCACTTGACGAACCCTCAAAATCCAACTATGTCAGGAAGCACACCCTTGAGCAGCTTGCCGTCCTGCAGGAATCTCATGCAGGGGAAATGGAAGATTCGCTTATGCAACGCCTGTCGCTGTATCGGGTATTTTCTTCTCCTCCCGGCACCTATGCCAATGGTGTCGCCCTTGCGCTTGACGCTTCAGCATGGAACAGCCAGGCCGATCTGGCCGAGACCTACATCAACCATTCAGGTTATGCGTATGGCGGCGGGCAGCTTGACCAGGGCGTAAAGGCATATGACCTCTTCAGCCGGCAGCTTTCGAGAGTTGAAGTATCACTCATAAAGCAGACTTCTGAAGAATACGATGCGCTCGACTGTGGCTGTTATGCGGCAAGCGCGGGGGGAATGGCCGCTGCGGCGAAGGTGCTTTCAGGAAAAGCCACCAAAACATGGTGGGCCGATACTACCCGTCCAGGTAATCCTGATATCCGCGATTTCAGGGAAGAGGCCGAGCGATCTGTTCGCGCCAAGCTCTGCAATGCGTCATGGATTGCTTCGATGAAAGAGCATGGATTTCAGGGTGCTCAAGGGTTTGCCTCTCGGATCAACAACCTGTTCAAATGGAGTGCAACAACCGGCGAGGTTGACACTTGGGTGTTCGAGGAGGTCGTTGAAACCTTCATTCAGAATGAAGAGAACCGCGAATGGATCCGTCGGCAGAACCCCTATGCTCTTGAGGAGATTACCCGCCGTCTGCTTGAAGCAGAGGCTCGTGGGCTCTGGGACGCAAGAACTGATCTGCTGGATGCCGTGCGACAGGCAGCCCTGGCAATAGAGGGTGATCTTGAAGAAAACATAGGCGATGTAGACAGTTCGTTTCAGGGAGGAAAGATCGATGTGTTCACGGGCGAGGATGTTGAGCGGTGGAAACGGGAATGGCGGATCGGAGTAGAATCAGGTCCGGAGGGTCGGAAGTGAGTAGACGATACTATTGAAAAGAGAACTGTTACGGTTTCCGGCATCGCATGAAGCCGGAATGAAAAGGGAATCCGGTGTAAATCCGGGACAGTACCCGCTGCTGTAATCCCGCTGCCGGCATGCTACCGGCGGAATGCTGCTTTCAATCATGCCACTGGTCCGCTCCCGCGGACCGGGAAGGCCGGAAGCATTGGGAGAGTCAGAAGACCTGCCGTAACACAGAAAAGGCTTCGGGAAAAAAGCGAACAGTACTATGAAATACAAGACAGAAACAGCCTCGTCAGCCAAGGCGAAGGCAGCATGTATTCGCCTTGGCTTAGAGGTTCATCCCCGAGTCCGAATGACGGGGGGAGTTCGGAAGCGCAGTAAAAATGCAATGTCTATAAGAGTCCGTGATGGCCCCTCTGTGGATTTTGAGAGGCTTGCCAGTGATAGGTGCTCCAATGGAGCCTCTGTGTCGCAAGCAGCATGCACTTATTAACCACAAAATAGTATCATGAAAAACAAGTTTCTAAAACCGCCAAAAACAGTACTCCGCATTGCCAGTCTTATGGTCGTGTTGTTATTGTCCATTCAGCCTAATTCGTTTGCAGCGGATAGAGCCATTAGTGGTGTCGTAACCGATGGCAATGATGGAGAGCCTCTTGTCGGTGCAACAGTTCAAGTTCAGGGGCAGAACATTGGGACATTAACTGATATTCGTGGCGAATATACCCTCTCTATTCCCGATGATGTCAAGGCCATCATGGTGACCTATGTCGGCTATGCTACTCGCCACATCACTGCCGGCGAGGGCGGCATACTTAATGTGGTGCTTGATGAAAATCAGTACACAACGGGGGAAATCATAGTGACAACGACCCGTGCAGACATGAAGCTAAAGAAT
>JAVCDF010000017.1 GCA_030765725.1 Candidatus Chlorobium antarcticum
AAGTTTTAAAGCATGAGCCGTCTCTGGTGTTCGATGCCACGGTCGGTCTCTCCATTAACAATCAGAACAGTGTTGCTTTGACGGTGAAAAATATTCTGGATGAAAACTACACTGAAAAAGACGGCTACAATATGCCAGGTCGATCTATGGGTGTCAAATATACCGTCACCTTTTAATTGGATCTGAGAGCATGAGATTCATTGTAAACCGGTTGATGCTGGCAGTGCTGGTTACAGTACAGCCCCTCATGCTCTTCAGTGGTTGCGGGCAGGTTGATAAAATCGATCTGCCAGGCAAGCCTTCAGCGAAACAAGCGAGTGAAGAAGATATCCCGTTGCATTACGCCCAATATTTCTCTATGCAAAAGATTGGCGCGGTCACACTTATTCAGATCAGGAGGCCTACAGGCGCACATCGTGGGGTGTTTTACCGATATCTGCTGGTACCGAAAGGAGTCGCGGTGCCATCGGGGTATCCTGATGCCCTGGTTGTATTTACACCGGTAAAAAAAGTTACCTGCGGTATTGGCTTGCAGGTGTCTATGCTAGACCGGCTCGGTGAGATCGAAACCATCAAAGGGATCGGCCGGGGAAAGTGGGTCGGGAATCCAGAAATACGAAGGCGGATGGCCACAGGAGAGGTTCTTGAAACAGGAATGTCGAACGACATGAACATGGAGACCATGGTGAGCATAGATGCTGATATCGCGTTTGTTTATGCTTCAGGAAGTGATACCGACAGCCACTCGAAATTGCTCGCAATGGGGATTAAGCCAGGGTTGGTAAGTATGCAACTTGAAGAGCATCCGCTTGGTGTTCTTGAGTGGATAAAGTTTTTTGGGGCGTTTTATGGCAAGGAAAAGGAGGCCGGCGAATATTTTACTTGCGCTGCAGATCGATATGAAAAGCTGGCGGAATCGGTAAGAGGTTCTTTCAGCGAGCGTCCTACGGTAATTGTTGGGCACAGCGCCAAAGACATTTGGACAACGCATGGTTCAAGCGCTTGGTTTATAAGGTTCCTGCATGATGCCGGTGCACGGTATGTTCTTGAGGACAGCACTGCTTATGATGAAAATCTGATTAGTCTTGAACACGCCCTTAAGGTTGGTATTGATGCCGATTTTTGGGTTAACCCTCGATATACTGCGGAGTCCATGGCCGATCTGATCGGGAACGACTCACGATATAGGTGTTTTGCTTCAGTGAAATCCGGTAATGTGTATAACAACAATGCATTGACCTTTGACGATGGGCGTACTCTTTTCTGGGAGATCGGCATGACGGAACCCGATGTTGTTCTTTCCGATCTCGTTTCAATTTTTCATACTGACCTGCTCCCACGGTATCGCATAAAATATTATCGTCGGCTTGAGTGAGCTGGGGGCTCTTGATGGCGGGCCATTTATTTTCTCTTTGCGGCTGTAAAATCAACCGTTATTTTTACATTCTATTAACTGTTCTTTTTTTACTGATGAAGCTGGATACCCCGTAAAGGGGTTTAATAGGGAATCACGCGAAAATCGTGAGCTGACGCGCAACTGTAAAGCCGACAAAATGTTGTGCAGCGTTCTACCACTGTTCCATATGTATTTGGAATGGGAAGGTGCTGCAGAATCGGCAAGCCAGGAGACCTGTCCCGCTTTTTTTTATCAACCACATGCTTTCGCGGAAAAAAGCATTGATGATGAGTCCGGCATCAGGAAAACTTTCCTGTTCGCCATGCCACTCCCATTGACCTTTTCCCTCGCAAGCATACAGACAGGCTGGAACACCACCAGATTATCGTATGCTGACTCACACTCCCGGTTACCCACGGATCGGCGCTTTCAGAGAAATGAAAAAAGCTTGTGAAGGCTACTGGAAGGGCGCACTTGACGAGCTAGGCCTCAGGGCCGCATCCCTTGCTGAAAAGCAGAGCCGCTGGCGCGCACAGATGGAAGCAGGAATGGATCTCATTTCCTGTAACGACTTTTCCCTCTACGACCATGTTCAGGATATGAGCTTCATGCTCGGGGCCATTCCTGAGCGATATGAGTCATTACGGACACATCTGTCAGATATTGATCTCTATTTTGCTATGTGCCGGGGGTATCAGGATTCCGGCCTGGATGTTACGGCCATGGAGATGACTAAGTGGTTTGATACCAACTACCATTATCTCGTTCCGGAATTTACTTCCGATCAGGATTTCCATTACACATCACGAAAGTGCGTCGACGAGTTTCTTGAAGCTAAGGCGTTCGGGGTTCCTGCGCCAAAAGCTGTACTTCTTGGTCCTGTCAGCTACCTTCTGCTTGGCAAAGAAAAGGGGGGCGACTTTAACCGTCTTGATCTCATGGAGCGGCTTCTTCCCGTTTACTCTGCAGTTCTTGAGGATCTGCACCATGCGGACTGTTATTGGCTTCAGCTTGATGAACCTTGCCTTGTTGGCGATCTTGATGACAAAACCAGACAGGTTTATGTTGATGTGTATCAATACCTGAGGTTGCATTTTCCTGATTTCCATATCATTCTGGCTACTTATTTCGACGGTCTTGGTGAGAATCTTCAAACAGCTCTTTCTCTTCCGGTTGATACGCTGCATGTTGATGCCGTGAGAGGGTTTGGCGACATTCCCTCACTTCTGGAAGCTGTCCCCAGGGCCATGGGGCTTTCGCTCGGAATCATTGACGGTCGCAATATCTGGATAAATCATTTCGAGGATTCTTTGGGTATTCTTGGTCTGGCGGTGAAGTCTCTGGGCAGCGATCGGGTTATGGTTTCTTCTTCATGCTCACTCCTGCATGTTCCTTATGACAGGGATAATGAGTCTTCTGGTGGGTCGCTTCCCGATTTTCTGAAGCCTTGGCTTGCTTTTGCGCGGCAGAAACTTGATGAAATCCGCCTTCTTGCCGATTTGATGGAAGATGAGGTTGCAACTGACGTTTTCAGCGGGCTTGCTCAACATCTGAAGGCGCTGGATTCACGGCAGAATTCACAGCAACTCCTGAATGAAGATGTGCGTGCCAGAGTAGATTCTTACGCTGTACGCCAACTCTCCCGTCCGGAATCATTTGCAGAACGCAATTTCCTGCAGCAGGAGTGGCTGCAACTGCCGTTGCTTCCAACTACCATGATCGGGTCGCTGCCACAGACCGCTGAACTCCGTTCACTTCGCAAGCGCTACAGGGATGGGGCTCTTGCTGAGGAAGAGTACCTTTCCGGGATTAAAATTTTGACTGCCGATGCAATAAGGTGGCAGGAGTCAGCCGACATTGATGTGCTTGTGCATGGGGAGTTTGAACGGACTGATATGGTTGAGTTTTTCGGAGAGCATCTTGAGGGCGTTGCTTTTACCGGTAACGGCTGGGTTCAGAGTTATGGAGCTCGCGCGGTGAAGCCCCCGGTCATATACGGCGATGTGAGCAGAAAAGAGGCGATGACGGTGGATATGGCCGTGTTTGCGCAGAATCTGACTGACAGGCCGGTGAAGGGTATGCTGACCGGGCCGGGCACTATTCTGAAGTGGTCTTTTGTCCGGGACGATCAGCCTTTGAGTGAAACTGCAATGCAGGTTGCTCTGGCTTTGCGGGACGAGGTGCTTGACCTTGAGCTTGCGGGAATCGGGATCATTCAGATCGATGAGCCGGGCATCCGTGAAGGGCTCCCTCTTAAAAAGGCGGAACGAAAAAGCTATCTGGATTGGTCGGTAAGGGCATTTCTTCTCTGTTCGGGCGGCGTCGGGCCAGCGACACAGATCCATACGCATATGTGTTATGCAGATTATGCTGATATTCTCGATGCGCTTGTCCAGATGGATGCTGATGTTCTTACTATTGAGACTGCCCGTTCCGATATGGAGGTTCTTGCTGATTTTGCAGCAGGCAGTTATCAGAATCAGCTGGGCCCAGGGATTTATGACATCCACTCACCGCGGATTCCTTCGGTCAGGGAGTTGGAGGCGCAGCTGAAAAAAGTGCTGCATCATTTTCCGTCCGATCAGATATGGGTCAATCCTGACTGCGGCCTGAAAACCAGAGGCTGGCAGGAGGTTTTACCTGCAATAGAACATATGGTTAAAGCTACGAAAAAAACACGGCTTCATCAGGGGAAAAAGAAACATAAGGATGCCGACAAAAACAGCTTGGTTGGGAGCAGGAAAATGGTTATTTGAAGTATAAGAATAGTTCTTTTTTTGCAGACTGGTGTCGGTATCAAAACCGGAGAATAGGGAAGTACGCGCAATTCGTACACTGTACCCGCAACTGTAGAGCGGCCATCCATCATACGCGCTGTGTGACGCGCTGAAGTGGACTCTGCCCGATCACTGTGATGATTCCTCCCGGGAATCATTGCGGGAAGGTTGGGTCGTTATGAACCGCCAAAGTCAGGAGACCTGCCAGAATGCATTCGCATCAACAATCGGACTACGGGTGTATGGTCCTGCGTGACACCTTCATTCCGGGTTTTCAGGCCCGATCTTGCCGCTCTGCGCAGCAAGACAGATGTCTCCGCTCCTCCTGCACCCTTGTCCCCGTTTTGCCAATCAAACCATCGGGACACTATGGGACAGATCGACATTGTTTTTCATGAAATCATCAAGCGCGACGGGTGCAGGGCGCCCTTTGACGCTGAAAAAATCACTTACGCCATCTTCAGGGCGCTCAGGGCAGTCGGACGGGCTGACCGCACCAAAGCCGCACAGCTGACAGGCGATGTACTCTCGCGTCTGCATGAGTTTTCGGGAGGAGATGCGCCGACTGTTGAGGGTGTGCAGGATCTTGTGGAAAAGGTTTTCTTTGCTGCCGGAGAGTTCGAGGCAGCCAAAGCCTATATCCTCTATCGCCATCAGCATCGCAACCTTCGCGAGACAAAGGAGATCTTCAGCAATGTTGATCTTGTTGACAGCTACCTCAGCCTTGAGGACTGGCGTGTCAAGGAGAGCGCAAACTCTTCGTGGTCACTGCAGGGGCTGAACCAGCATATATCGACTATAGTCAGCTCCCAGTACTGGCTCAACCGTATCTATCCGCCTGAGATCAGCGAAGCCCACACCTCCGGTATGATGCACATACACGATCTTGGATTCCTGAGCGTGTATTGTGTGGGATGGGATCTTGAGGATCTTCTGCTCAGCGGATTCACAGGCGTTGCAGGTCATTCCGCGAGCAATCCTGCACGCCATCTGCGCTCGGCACTCGGTCAGATTGTCAACTTCTTTTACACAATGCAGGGCGAAGCTGCCGGCGCGCAGGCCTTCTCCAACTTCGATACTCTTCTTGCCCCGTTCATCCGTTACGACGGTCTTGAATACAAAGAGGTACGCCAATGCCTTCAGGAGTTCTTTTTCAACATGAATGTGCCCACCAGAGTGGGATTCCAGACCCCGTTCACCAATGTAACGCTTGACCTTACAGTGCCTTCCACGCACCGCACCATGCCCGTTATTTTCGGTGGCAAGACGATGGAGGAGACCTATGGCGATTTCCAGGATGAAATGGATGTTTTCAACAGTGCATTTGCTGATGTCATGAATGGCGGTGACGCTAACGGCGCTGTATTCTCCTTCCCGATTCCCACCTATAACATAACGCCTGATTTCGACTGGGAGAATCCGGTTTACGACGGCATCTGGGAGATGGCAGCACGATACGGCATTCCCTATTTTTCCAACTTCGTCAACTCTTCGATGAGCCCCGACGATGTCCGCAGCATGTGCTGCCGCCTAAGGCTTGACAAGCGCGAACTGCAGAAGAAGGGGGGTGGGCTGTTCGGTTCAAATCCCCTAACTGGTTCGGTGGGCGTTGTGACCATGAACCTGCCCAGAATTGGTTACGAGGCCAAAGGCGAGGAGGAGTTCTTCCAGCGACTTGCTCACGCCATGGAACTGGCAAGGACAAGCCTTGAAATCAAGCGCAAGGTTATTGAGCGCCTGACTGTTGAAGGTCTCTATCCATACTCGAAGTTCTATCTTCGTCATCTGTTTGAGCACAACGGCCGGTATTGGGACAACCATTTTTCAACCATTGGCATTACCGGAATGAACGAGTGCTGCCTCAACTTCCTTGGGTGCACCATTGCCGATGAAGACGGCAGGGTTTTTGCCCTCAAGGTGATGGACTTCATGCGCTCACATCTTGAAACCTTTCAGGAAGAGACTGGTCATATCTATAACCTTGAGGCTACTCCAGCTGAAAGCACGGCCTACCGCCTCGCCAAGATTGACAAGAAGCTCTATTCGGATATTATAACGGCCAACGAGGAAGCTGTCCAGAACGGTTCGGAACCTTACTACACCAACTCAACGCAGTTGCCTGTCGGCCACACTGACGATCTTTTTGAAGCGCTTCGCCTTCAGGACGAACTCCAGTCGCGTTATACCGGCGGAACGGTTTTCCATACCTTTGTTGGTGAACGGGCGATTCCCGCTGAATCAGTAAAGCAGCTGGTGAAGACGGTGACTGCCAACTTTACGCTGCCCTATATTACCCTGTCGCCAACTTTCAGCATCTGCCCTTCTCACGGTTACCGGTTCGGAGAGCACGAGTTTTGCCCCGACTGTGCCGCACAGGGCATTGAGCAACGCTGCATTATCTATACCCGCATCGTGGGGTATCTCCGTCCTGTGCAGCAGTGGAATGGAGGCAAGCAGAGTGAATATGCCGACAGAAAGCTCTTCGTAGCTGTGCCGGCAGAAAGCGAGGAGGAGGCATGACGGGCAAAGCTATCCCGCTTCCTGTTGGTGGGTTTCTACCCCAGAGCCTTGTTGATTTTCCGGGTCGCATTGCCGCAGTGGTCTACACCTCTGGATGCAATTTTCGCTGCCCCTTCTGCCATAACCCAGAGCTTGTTCTTCCTGACGAGTTCGGGGCTCCGCCGCTTCTTGAGTTTGACGATGTGCTTGAGCGCATTACCCGCAACCGCAGCCTGCTTGGCGGGGTTGTGGTAACAGGTGGTGAACCGACTATCCACAAGTCTCTCCCCGATGCACTGCGGATGTTCAAGGGTCTCGGTCTTGAAGTCAAGCTCGATACAAACGGCAGCCGCCCGGAGATGCTGGAGGAACTGCTTGAGGGTGAGCTGGTTGATGAGGTGGCCATGGACATCAAGGCTCCGTTCGAGTTGGATCGCTACAGCGCTCTCTCGGGGATATCCTGCACTCCGGTTCTTCTTGGCCGCATCAGGGATTCAATTCTGCTGCTCCTTCGCTCAGGAGTGAAAACCCATTTCAGAACCACTCTTGTCGGTGAACTGCACAGCAAAGATGATGTTCGGATAATGAAAGAGCTTTGTGGAGGTAAAATTAATTTTCAGCCATACAGAGCAGGTAAAACCCTGGCAATGCCAACTTCAGAGCAACATGATTCTTTTGGGCAACTGGCGTTTTCTCTTGCCGAGCGCTCAGGCAGGGCGTGACAATGAAAAACATACTGGTTCTTTCAGCTTCCGTTGCGGTTCTTCTCCTTCTGGTTGCTTTTTCCCTCTCTGTCGGGCGTTACCCGGTTTCGCTTCCCTCGTTCATCTCGGCAATCATGACCGGCTCCGGCCATGACCCGGCTGTTGCAACCGTGCTTTTTTCCATTCGTTTACCACGAATCCTTGGCGCTGTTATTGTAGGCGGAGCTCTTTCGCTTGCCGGCGCGGCCTATCAGGGAATGTTCCGTAACCCCATGGTCAGCCCCGACATTCTTGGGGTGAGCGCCGGTGCTGGTTTTGGCGCTGCCCTTGCCATTCTTCTTTCGTGGCCCATCCTTTTCGTGCAGGCCTCTGCTTTTGCGGGTGGTCTGGTTGCCGTGTTTCTTGCCATTACGGTCAGCAGAGCCGCCTCCAAACGGCACGAGGGCATTCTGGTATTGGTGCTGTCGGGTATCGTCATATCCGCAGTCTTTACCGCACTTATCTCCCTCATGAAATATGCGGCTGACCCCGAAAGCAAGTTGCCGACAATTACCTACTGGCTCATGGGTAGTCTTGCCGACATCCGTATGAGTGATCTTCCCGCCGTTGCCGCTGTTCTCGCTGCAGGTGCGCTTCCGCTCATGCTGCTTTCCTGGAGGCTCAATGTCCTCTCGTTCGGAGATGACGAGGCCCGTTCACTCGGAATTGATATTTCTGTAGTCCGTTTTACGGTTATCGTCTCCGCCTCCCTCATTACGGCAAGCGTCATCTCTGTGAGCGGTCTTATCGGCTGGATTGGACTGCTTGTTCCCCATGCGGCACGGCTTCTTGTAGGGCCTGACCATCGCGTGCAGCTTCCGCTTTCTTTTCTGCTTGGAGGAATATTCCTTCTGTTCTTCGACAACCTCTCCCGCGCACTGTTTCCAGTTGAAATACCCATTGGAATCGTTACGGCACTTGTTGGCGCTCCATTCTTTATAGCGCTCCTTAAATTCTCGCCCCGTCAATCATGATGAACAGCAGGCCGATTGTTATTGAATGCCGGGATCTGTCTGTCGGATACCTTCGCCGAAGTGTTCTTGAGCATATTGATCTTACACTCCGTTCAGGAGAGGTGTGCTGCTTTCTCGGCCAGAATGGCAAAGGCAAGACAACCCTGTTCAGAACACTTCTTGGTTTTCTCAAGCCGTTAGCTGGAGAGATTTTTCTCAACGGCAAGCCGCTCGAAGCCAGGACGCCGGTTGAACGGGCCCGGATGATCGCTTATGTGCCACAGGCGCACCAGAGCATGTTTCCCTTTCGGGTTGAAGATGTTGTACTGTTCGGCAGGACGGCGCATCTTGGCATGTTTTCGTCTCCCGGCAGAGAAGATCGTGCTGTTGCAGCCAAGGCTATCGACATGCTCGGTATCGGGCATTTAGCCGATAGGGTTTTTCCGGAAATAAGCGGGGGTGAAAGGCAAATGGTGATGCTTGCCCGGGCGCTTGCCCAGCAGTCAGGCATGCTGATTCTTGATGAACCCTCTTCAAATCTTGATTATGGCAATCAGGTACTTCTACTCCGAAAGATTGAGGAACTCCGAAAGCAGGGGATTGGGATTGCCATGGCAACGCACGCGCCTGAACATGCTCTCCATCTCGGTGCCAGAGTCGTAAGTATCGAGGCAGATCGCCTTGTCGTCCGCAATCATGCGCACGATGCACTTGTGCCGGAAGTTATGAAGCGGGTCTACGGTGTTGATATCGACATGATTTCCGCAACAGACGCCAACGGGAACCCGTTGAAGTTTTTCACCCCTCTTAACAAGCCTTTTTCACAACAATAAAAACCTGTTCAGACCATGGTTTTCATTCATCCATTCCGGCGCATCCTCCCTTCGCTCCTTGTGCTCTTTGCTACGCTTCTTCTGCCAGGCGCCAATTCCTCGGCCTTCGGTAAACAAAAGGGGATTACCCAAACGGTAACCGATATGGCGGGCCGGACGATGCAGTTGCCGGCGGAAATCAAAAGAGTTTATGTCAACCGCCCCGGCAGCATTCTGATGTATGCGATTGAGCCCGAAATGATTGTCAACCGCTCGTTTCAGTACACCCCTGAAGCGCAGCATTTTTTCAGGAAGGATTACCTTGCTCTCCCGTTTGTGGAAAATTCCCCTGAAGAGATCATGAAGCTCGCCCCGGACCTCATCCTGAACTTTTACGATATTAACGCTCAGACGATTGACCAGTCGGAACGGCTTTCCGCCAAAACAGGCATACCAGTTTATATAGCCTCACTTCATCTCAAAGATTATCCTGAAGTGTTCCGCCGACTTGGCAAAGTCTTCGGCAGGGAGGAGCAGACTCAGAAAATGCTTGCCTTCATTCAGAGACATGTTGATCCTGTTGCCGCAAAAAGCGCCTCCATCCCTGCAGAGAAACGCCTGTCCGTTTACTATGCTGAGGGTGAACGGGGTCTGCATACAGACCCTTCAGGTTCAATCCATACAAAATTGATTGAAATGGTTGGAGCCACAAACGCCGCAGCAATAGGAAAATCCTCACGCAAAGGGCTGAGCGCTGTATCGATGGAGCAGCTCTACCTCTGGAATCCGGACCGCATCATTGTGTGGGCGGGACTTGGCAAAAAGACCGGAACCATGGCGCATATCAAGAGCGATCCAGTCTGGGGAAAACTTCCGGCAGTCAGAAACGGGAATATTCACCAGATACCCTATCTGCCATTCGGGTGGTTTGACCGTCCAGCAAGCATCAACCGCCTTCTCGGCGTTCCCTGGCTCGCGAACCTGCTTTATCCTGATCATTACAGGATTGATATCAAAGCGGTCGTCAGCGAGTATTATGAAACCTTTTACCATTACCAGCTCAGTGACGCCGAACTGGAACAGCTCCTTGGGTTAGGGGACGCTGTACACTTCGTGCACTAATTCTGATTAATCAGCTACTTCAGGATATGAAATTCTATATTACTGAATAAAGGCAGCTTTAAGCGTATAGGAACAAAGAATTGACCAAAAACGCCAAGTTAGAACGGAAAACTTCTCACCTTCGACAGCTTCATTGCCACTGCCAGCAGCACAGCATATTCTGGACCCCGACCCTAATGGTATTAACTCCTCATCAGAACCCATGACTACCTCAAAGCCAACCAACGGCAAACCCGCCGCCGTTTCAGGATCGGTTATCCGCGAAGACCACATCGAATATGGTTTCATCGGGGTACTCCAAGGCCTCAAATACGAATACCGCGAAGACATTCGTGACCGTGCCGCACTGGAGACGAATTTCCGAGACAAATTTGAGACACTGAACCATGTGCACCTGACCGATGGTGAGTTCACCCGCCTCCTCGACGAAATCATCACCCCGGATGTCTTTACCGCTGCCCGCACTCTGCGCGAACGCAACAGCTTCACACGCGACGACGGCACTCCGCTCAACTACACTCTGGTCAACATTAACGACTGGTGCAAAAACTCCTTTGAAGTCATCAACCAGCTTCGCATCAATACCGACAACAGCCACCACCGATATGATGTTCTCCTGCTCATCAATGGCGTACCCGTAGTGCAGATCGAGTTAAAGACCCTCGGCATCAACCCGCGCCGGGCAATGGAGCAAATCGTCGATTACAAGAACGCCCCCGGCAACGGATACACAAAAACTCTCCTCTGCTTTCTCCAGCTCTTCATCGTCAGCAACCGTACCAACACCTTCTATTTCGCGAACAACAACGCCCGCCACTTCGCCTTCAATGCCGACGAGCGATTCCTGCCCATCTATCAGTTCGCAGACGAAGAAAATAAAAAGATCACCCACCTTAACAGCTTTGCTGAGACCTTCCTCGTCAAATGCGCCCTGGGCCGAATGATCAGCCGCTACATGGTACTAATCGCCAGCGAGCAGAAGCTCATGATGATGCGCCCGTATCAAGTCTACGCCGTGAAGCAGATCGTAGACTGCATCCACCAGGATTGCGGCAACGGGTACATCTGGCACACCACCGGTAGTGGGAAAACGCTCACATCCTTCAAGGCCTCCACGCTCCTCAAAGACAATCCCGACATCGAGAAATGCCTTTTCGTTGTCGATCGCAAAGACCTTGACCGCCAGACTCGTGAGGAATTCAACAGGTTTCAGGAAGGCTGTGTCGAAGAAAACACCAACACTGGCGCACTCGTGAGCCGCCTGCTCTCCGAAGACTATGCCGACAAAGTCATCGTCACCACTATCCAGAAGCTCGGCGTTGCGCTTGATGAAAGCAGCAGGCATAACAAACAACGGAAAAAGAATGACCAGCCGACTTACAAGGAACAATTACAGCCGCTGAGCGATAAACGCATCGTCTTTATTTTCGACGAATGTCACCGCTCGCAGTTCGGTGAGAACCACCGAGCCATTAAAGAGTTCTTCCCCAAGGCCCAGCTCTTCGGATTTACCGGCACCCCAATCTTTGAAGAAAATGCCAGCTACCAGAAAATCTCGGACCAGCAGGCATCCATGAAAACCACGCAAGACCTCTTCCAGAAGCAGCTTCACGCCTACACCATAACCCACGCCATCGAAGACGGAAATGTACTCCGCTTTCATGTAGACTACTTCAAGCCCAAAGAAGAAAAAGGCGCGAAACTACCCAAGCCCGGAGAAGCTATCGCCAAAAAAGCCATAGTCGAAGCCATTCTGGCCAAACACGACGCGGCCACCGCCGGACGACGGTTCAATGCTTTTCTTGCCACATCCTCCATCAATGATGCCATCGAATACCACAGTCTTTTCAAAACGAATCAGGCAGAAAAACAGGCCGCCGATCCCGATATTCAGCCATTGAACATCGCCTGTGTTTTCTCTCCGCCCGCCGAGGGCAATGCCGATGTAAAGCAGATTCAGGAAGACCTGCCGCAGGAAAAACAGGACAACGAAGTTGAACCCGAAAAGAAAAAAGAAGCCCTCAAAGCAATTCTTGCAGATTACAACATCCGCTACAGCACCAATCACACCCTCAGCGAATTCGATCTCTACTATCAGGATGTCCAAAAGCGCATCAAAGACCAGGAGTGGCCCAACTCAGACTTTCCCCACGCGCAGAAAATCGACATCACCATTGTCGTGGACATGCTGCTCACCGGCTTCGACTCCAAATACCTCAACACGCTCTATGTAGACAAAAACCTCAAGCACCACGGCTTGATTCAGGCCTTCTCTCGAACCAACCGCGTGCTCAACGGCACCAAGCCCTACGGGAACATCCTCGACTTCCGTCAGCAGCAAGACGCCGTCGATGCCGCCATCGCACTCTTTTCAGGTGAAAAGAGTGGAGAAGAGGCCCGTGAAATCTGGCTGGTAGACAAAGCCCCCGTCGTCATCAAGAAGCTGGAAGACGCCGTGCAGAAGCTCAACGACTTCATGAAAACCCAAGGCCTCGACTGCGCCCCAGAAGCCGTACCCAATCTCAAAGGCAACGAAGCCCGCGCCGCCTTCATTAACCACTTTAAAGAAGTGCAGCGGCTCAAGACTCGGCTCGACCAATACACCGACCTCACCGAAGAAAACGCAACCACCATAGAGCACATCCTCCCCAAGGAAAATCTGCTCAGCTTTCGCGGGGCCTATCTGGAAACCGCCCGGCGCATAAAAGAACAAATGGACCAGCAAAGTAGCGTCTGCGAAAAGGATCCCACTTACGATGAGGACCAGCTCGATTTTGAGTTCGTCCTCTTTGCCTCCACCCTCATAGATTACGACTACATCATGGGGCTCATCTCCCGCTACTCCCAGCAGGCACCCGGCAAACAGAAAATGAGCCGCGAGCAGCTCATCAGCCTCATCCAGTCCGATGCCAAGTTCATGAACGAGCGCGAAGACATTGCCGCCTACATCTCTACCCTCAAAGCCGGTGAAGGCCTCAGCGAAACCGCCATTCGCAAGGGATACATCAGCTTCAAAACAGAAAAGGACGCGCAGGAACTCGCCGCCATCGCCGCTAAGCACGGCCTGGGCGCCGCCACACTGCAAGATTTCGTAGAAGACATCCTTGAACGCATGATCTTCGACGGCGAACAGCTCAGCGACCTCATGGCCCCGCTTGGCCTCCGCTGGAAAGCCCGCACCAAGGCTGAACTCGCCCTCATGGGCGACCTCCACCCCCTCCTTACTAAACGCGCCCAAGGCCGCGACATCTCAGGACTCAGCGCATATGAGCAGTAAAACGAACAAAGTAGCTGGAGCTTCCAGCTCCAGTGAGCAACAGAAAAGGGAGCACGATGCTCCCTCCACTTGCAAAACTTCCCTGACGCCCAAGCTGCGGTTTCCGGAGTTTCGGGATGCGGGGGAGTGGACTACAGTAACGCTAGGATCGGTGGCATCAATCAGCACCGAGAAGGTGGGCGATAAG
>JAVCDF010000018.1 GCA_030765725.1 Candidatus Chlorobium antarcticum
CAGAGCAGCAGAAACTTCGTAAAATGTACTGGTTCGCAAATCAAACAACCGGAGACGGGCAGTAGTGAATTGAAACCCCGTTTTGCGACATCATCCAAAAATCACGCCGGAGATTTGTATTGATGAGGGGTCTTGTGATATATTCATGTATAAGCTACTTTTTCACGAATATTTAAATCCCGAACAGATGAATGAGAGTCAGATTGATATGGTGAAAAAAACCATTGGGGCGGGCGGAGCTGTTGCTCTTGCTCCTCTTGCTGCACCGGTTGTTGCTCCGGTATTGAGCGGGTTTGCGGGTATTGCGGTTCTTGGACTCGGTGCAATGGCGGTTGGTTCTCTGATAGGGAAGGTTGCCGGAATGATAACGGGCGATTCAGATTCATCGGTGCCGCAAAAGGATCAGGAAGGCGAGTAGAGAGTTGTTCACTTATGATTCGTTGTCCAAGCCGCAGAAATGCGGCTTTTTTTTGTTTGGCTGGAACCAAGTTCCTTTCTGTCCTGTTTAATGAGTATGAGAATAATTTCAAGAGACTTTCGTTCCGTCATACTGGTTCTGGCGGTATATTTTTTGACTGCGGCTTCCGGCTGCACTGCAACTACACAAAAGGAGGACTGCGTGAGCTATAATGATCTTTCCCTTGACGAGCAGAGGGTTATAGAGAATAAGGGAACGGAGATGCCGTTTACTGGCAAATATTATCTGAATAAAGAGTCGGGGGTATACCTTTGCCGTAGGTGCGATGCTCCTTTGTTCCGTTCTGATGATAAGTTTGAGTCGGGTACGGGTTGGCCAAGTTTTGACGATGCCATTCCGGGAGCCGTGCGCGAGGTTCCTGATGCTGATGGCCGTAGGACGGAAATTGTGTGCAGCAACTGCGGGGCGCATTTGGGGCATGTGTTTTTTGGTGAGTCGATGACTGATAAAAATGTGCGTCATTGCGTTAACTCTGTCTCGCTTGATTTCAGGCCTGAGGCAACGGCACCTCAGTCGGAAGAAAAAGCGGTGTTTGCAGGTGGGTGTTTCTGGGGAGTGGAGCATCGGCTCGCGGTTTTAAAGGGTGTGCGTTCAGTCACTTCAGGTTATACCGGCGGCACGCTTGAGAACCCCTCGTACAGGGATGTCTGCAGTGGAAAAACCGGACATGCTGAAGCGGTGGAGGTGGTGTTCAATCCTGAAGAGGTCAGCTATGAAACACTTGCAAAGCTGTTTTTTGAGATTCATGATCCTACCGAGCTGAACCGTCAGGGGCCAGACAGGGGAACCCAGTATCGTTCTGCCGTTTTTTACCAGAATGATGAGCAGCGGGCTGTTGCCGGGAAATTGATAGAGGAGCTGAAGGCGAAAGGGTACCCGGTAGTGACCACGGTGGAGAAGGCAGGGCGCTTCTGGCCTGCGGAGGAGTATCATCAGGATTATTATGAAAAGACGGGGCATGAGCCGTATTGCCATTTTTATAAAAAGCGGTTTTAAAAAAAAGAAGCCATCTGCTTGACAGGTGGCTTCTTTTGTGGTATGTTATTGGCATATGCTAATAATCATTCACTGAATATCTCTCATATCATATGCCGCGACCAGTCAAATGCAGAAAAATAGGGTGCAGGCCGGAGTTTGTGGTTTTCAAGCCCGCAGGCGTTCCTGTTGATGAACTGGAGTCGATTGAACTGACGGTTGATGAGTTTGAGGCTATACGGTTGGCGGATTTTGAGGGGCTTTATCAGGAGGAGGCTGCCGGGCGGATGCATGTTTCGCGACAGACTTTCGGCAATATCCTCAGCTCGGCGCGCCATAAGGTTGGCGTGATGCTGGTAACAGGAAAGCAGTTAACAATAACAGGAGGAACAATCATGATGACAGAACAGAGACTTTTCAAGTGCAGCGGTTGCGGCCATGCATGGGGTATTGGGCACGGTGTGCAGCGTCCTGAGGTATGCCCGTCGTGCGGTAGTGCAAACATCCATCGCATTTCGCCAGGCGGCGGAGTTGGTGGTGGAATGGGCGGCGGAGGCCGTTGCCGGGGGCTTAGAACCGGGCTTCACCGCGAAGGAACCGGTATGGGACAGGGTGGTGGCGGTGCGCATGAGCACGACCATAACCATGACCATGATCATTCACATAACATCGGAAACGGTAGCTCCGGTGCTGCTGAGGGAGAGAGCATATGAAAATTGTTATTCCTCTTGACGATAATGCCGGCGAACAGTCGGTTGTGTGTGAGCATTTCGGAAGTGCCCCATGGTTTGCCATAACCGATACGGAATCGGGCCAGGTGCAGATAACCGGAAACCCGAACAGTGAGCATGTGCATGGTCAGTGTACGCCAGCTGAGTCATTTATCGAGATGGGCGTGAACGCCGTCATCTGCAACGGTATTGGGGCCAGAGCGGCCTCAAGGCTTCAGGTGCTTGGTATTGAAGTGTATATGGCCGACATGGCTCCAACACTTGGTGTGGCTCTCAAACGCTTTGCCGATGGGGATCTTCTCAAGGTCACTGCGGCGGAGGCCTGCCAGGGTCACGACTGCCACTGAACTCAAGGTTATTAAGCCTGCTTTTGCTCGCTGACTGGTTTATGCGAGGAGGAGCAGGCTTAGAGCCATTACGGCCATGCCGGCAATAAGCCCGGTAATGGCCAAATGGTGCTCTCCATACTCTTCTGCGGTAGGCAGAAGTTCATCCAGCGAAATATAGACCATAATGCCTGCTACGGCGGCCAGCACGCTTCCGAATACCGTGGGGTTCAGCCATGGCTTGAGGATTGCAAATCCGATAATGGCGCCAAGTGGCTCGGCCAAGCCTGAAAGAAAGGAGTAGGTGAAGGCTTTCTTTCGGCTTTTTGTTGCAAAGTATATGGGTACGGCTATGGCCATTCCTTCGGGAATGTTGTGCAGTGCAATGGTGGCAGCAATAACAATGCCGAGGTTCGGGTTTGAGAGGGCGCTAAAAAAAACAGCCATTCCCTCCGGGAAGTTGTGGATGGCTATGGCGGCTGCGGTAAAAAGACCCATCCGGTTCAGGCGCATGCTGTCGGGAACCTGATCTTCCATTCGTCCGATAAACGACATTTCATGCGGATTTTCAACATCGGGTACCAGCTGGTCAATAACCCATATAAAGAGTATTCCTCCAAAAAAAGCGAGCGTTGATATCCATGCTGCGGACTGGGCGGGCATGCCGGCAAGGAGCGCCGCTTCCGACTGTGGAAGAAGTTCAACAAAGGAGACATAGAGCATGATACCGGCAGAAAAACCAAGTGCAAGCGTCAGAAACCGTATGTTGGTGTGTTTCACCACAAGGGCCATTGCGCTGCCAATGCCGGTGGAAAGGCCCGCGAGAAGGGTGAGGAGAAGCGCGGGGTAGAACTCGTTCATGGGGCGGTTTCGACTATTGTGTTATGGATGGCGAGGAGGGCTGCAACCTCTTCTGTGCTGTTGCAGATTGTGTAGTAGTCACTGTACCCGTTGCATACCATGCGCTCTTCTGCAATGCGACGGAAGAACTCGAGCAGGGGATTCCAGAATCCGTTGATGTTTAGCAGGATGATGGGCTTCTGGTGATGGCCGAGATGTTTCCATGTCATAACCTCCAGCAGTTCATCAAGGGTTCCCAGGCCACCGGGAAGCACCAGATACGCGTCCCCCCATTCGGCAAGCTTCATTTTCCGCTCATGCATTGTTTCCACTACCGTGAGTTCGCTCAGTCCGTAGTGTGCTACTTCCCGTTCTTCAAGGAACCTGGGGATAATGCCACGGGCGGTCCCGCCGTTCTGCATCACCGCATCTGCAATGCAGCCCATCAGCCCAACCCTGCCTCCACCAAAGACAAGAGAGATGTTCATTGTCGCACATGATTTTCCGAGCGAGGCGGCCGCATCAAAATATTCGCGGGGTGCCTCGGTACTGGAACTGCAGTAGACGGTGAGGGCGTTGATCATGGTTTCAGGTAGTTTCTGGTGATGCTGTCGGGAGACTGCTGATAGACATAGGTTTTTGGGTGTTGCACTGTTTTGAGTTTCCATCCGGAGGCAGCGGCCCGTTCCCAAAGGTCGGTATCTTCAGCATACGGTAGATCACTGAACCCTTCCAGAGAAAAAAACAGTTCGCGTTTGCCGAAAAAGGTAGCGCTGGGAATGCACTGCTCAAGCGGAACCAGCAGCTCCGGGTTGTGGCGGTCGCGAACCATGGTGCCGGGTTGGGCAAGAATGCCGCCGACAAGAAGGTCTGGGGGAGAGGGTTCCGCCATAATGGCCATCCGGCTCGCAAGATGGTTGGGTAGGTAGTGGTCGTCGGTGTCGAGAAAGGTGATGAACTTTCCGAATGACGCCTGTATGCCGGCGTTTCGGGAGATAGGTGCTTTCCGGTTGCTGTGCTTCATGTACCGGACGCCTGGGTGCTGGAGCAGGTAAGGGTCAACAACCTGCATCGTATTATCGGCGCTGCCGTCGTCAATGATGAGAAGTTCCCAGTCGTTGAATGTCTGCTGGAGAACACTTTCAATGGCCGTTCCTATGCACCGGCTCCTGTTGAATGCCGGAATGACAACCGATATGCAGGGCTTTTGGCCGAACCTCATGGCCGTACTGCCTGAATGGCAAGAGCAGAAACAAGCATGCCGGCAACAAGAAAGTTCTGGGCGAGGGCATTGTAGCGGACATCCATGGTTCTGGGCGAGCGGACAAGGGGGAACTGGAGGATGAATTGGGGGATGATAAGCAAGAGGACAATGGCGCCATATAGCCCCTGCTCTCGTGAAAACAGGTAGAGTGCGGCAAGCAGCTGTCCGGCGTTGATAAGTATGGCGGCGAGCAGGGCGGCATTGGTTTCTCCGAACACCACGGGAAGCGTTCTGATTCCTGAGTGGCTGTCGCCCTTCAGGGACTTGAAATCATTGATGGTCATGGTTCCGGTGCTTGAAAGGGTAAACAGCCCGGCAATAACCAGCGAAGGGGTCAGTGAAGAGAGTGAGATGCTGCTGCTGTAGGCAATTTCTCCCGCCATCCAGGGAATGATGAGGTAGGAGAGAGCAACAATGATATTGCCAGCCCAGAGCCTTTTTTTGAGCTTAATGGGGTTGGCGCTGTAGAGGTGGGCATTGATAATACCGATGATGACATAAAGTCCTATAATCGGGTGTATCAGCCATCCTGCAAGCACCGAAAGTGCTGACCAGACGGCTATGAGGATGGTTGCGTTTTGAAGCGTTATAGCCCCTCCGGGAATGGGGCGGCTTGGTTCGTTGATTTCGTCAAGGTCGCGGTCGAAATAGTCGTTCAGCATCTGGCATGTGCCGGTTGCCAGAGGGCCGGTGAGCAGCATACCCAGAATGAACTTTTTCCCTGTCAAGTCATTCCAGCCGAACCCGCCACTGGCAACTGCTCCGCACAGGAAGCTCCACATAACTGGTATCCAGGTGACCGGTTTGAGAAAGCGGATGACCAGCAGGGTGGCTGCAAGGGGTTGTATTGGCTTCTGCACCTCGGCGTTGTGGAGTTAAGGTTGGGAAAAAATCGGCAGATTAAAATACTACGAAAATTTAAAGAAATGAACACTCGCCTGTAAAGGACAGGTGACACGCTAAAAGAACAGCAGGTTTTCTGTATTGGTTCACAGCTGTTATCTTACAGTTCACCCTTACCCTTCAAAATCATGTAACTATCGGAGACTCAGACCTATGGCAAAACAGAGCCTTTTTGGGGAGATGAAAAAAACTTTCATGCTTCACGCAATTGCCGCCCATTTCAGCAATGGACTGATTCCTGTGGCGGTTCTCTATCTGCTGCTTGCCATACCGAGTGGCAATATGTTTTTTGAACATACCGTCAAGCATATCATCATCATTACGCTGCTTGCCATTCCAGTCTCTTTTGCTTCGGGCATATATGACTGGAAAACAAAATACAGGGGCGCCAAAGCCCCCATATTCATGAAAAAGATACGGCTTTCCATCGTTCTGTTTGTTCTTTGCTTTGCAGGGGTGGGATTGCGCCTTGCTATTCCAGATGTTATGGAGATTGAAGGCCTTCTTCACTGGCTCTATATCGCGATTCTTCTCTCGATGCTTCCGGTGGTGACCCTGCTCGGACATTATGGAGGAAAACTGGCTTCGCAACCACGGCCCGTAAAGCCTGCTGGCAGCGTAAAAGAGCAGGCATGATCGACGCTGCAGTCGTCTCTGTGTTTTTTTCTGCATCTGTACTTCTTGCGCTCTCGCCGGGCCCCGACAACCTGTTTGTTATTGCCGAGTCGGCACGGAACGGTTGGCGGGCAGGTTTCTTGGTAACTCTCGGCCTCTGCAGTGGCCTGGTGTTTCATACGCTTGCCGTTGCTTTCGGGCTGGCTGCACTCATTCGCGAATCGGCCATGCTCTTTTTCCTTCTGAAGGTTGCCGGTGCTGGGTATCTTCTGTTGCTTGCATGGAAGGCGTTTTCCTCCGGCGATGCGCCCCACAGTGTGCCAATCGGCGTCCTGTCACCGGTGAAGCTTTACCGGAGAGGCATTGTGATGAATCTTTCGAATCCAAAAGTCTCCCTGTTTTTTCTGGCTTTTTTGCCCCAGTTTGCCGATCCTCGAAGGGGCCCTTTGGTTCCGCAGTTTCTGCTTCTTGGTCTTCTGTTCATTGTTGCCGCTTTTGGCGCGTTCACCCTGTTTAGTCTGGTTGCGGGGCATGCCGGCAGCCTGTTCTGGCAGTCTCCCCGGGCTCAGCGCATCATCAACCGCATGTCGGCTCTGGTGTTTCTTGGCCTTGCCCTCAAGCTGCTGATTTCAGTGCCTTGAGCCCGATGAATGCACCGGCTGGAAAGGTCTTTTTTGTACGGAATTTCGTACATTTAAAAAAGCATTATAGCGTACTGAACATTTTCTTTATGGATATAATCAATCTTGAAGAGGATATTCGTCCTCTCTCGGAGTTTCGTGCGCATGCTGCATCGTTCGTTGAGCATGTGAAGAAAACAGGGCGCCCGCTTGTCCTAACGCAGTATGGTAAAAGCGCCGTAGTGCTGCTTGATGTGAAGGAGTATCAGACGCTTCTTGCTCTTGCAGAACGCGCAGATATGCGATCCTTACATGCGTCATAATCCTGAAAAACTGAAAATGATACGGAAGAAAGTATGAGGTATATGGGTTCAGGCAGGGTTGGACGCAAGTTTTCCCTGCAGCTGGCGGCGGTGTCGCTTCTGATTATGTTTTCCCTTCTCTCCGGTGGCAGTCGGGCTGAGGCCGCTCGTCCGGTTGTGATGGATTCCTACATCATTAAGGATCTTGGCTATTCGCAAGTGTTTATGGTCAAGGATGCTGCCCGGCTCATCAGGCCGGCAAGTCTGACCAAAATACTTACCTGTGTTCTTGCCATTGAGAGCGGCAAGCTTGATCAGCTGGTGATTATTCCCCGTGAGGCAACCCTTGTGGAGCCCACTAAGGCTGGTTTCAGAGCAGGGGACCGGATTCGCTTGATTGACCTGGTGAAGGCGTCCATGGTCAGTTCCAGCAATGATGCGGCTTTTGCCATTGCAATACATTTGAGCGGGAGTGTAGAGAAGTTCGTTGCAGCGATGAACTACAGGGCACGGGCAATCGGGATGACCCATTCCTCGTTTACCAACCCTGCCGGATTTGACGCTGGAATCTATTCCGGGAATCTGTCGACGGCTCAAGATCTTCTTGTGCTGACGGAATATGCCATTATGTTGCCGCACTTCAACGACATTGCAATGCTTGAGTCGATAGTTGTGCCTGAGCATCGCACAGGAAAGAGTTTCCTACTTCGCACGCATAATAAGCTACTTGCCCGTTATCCCTATGCTGTTGGCATTAAAACAGGCTTTACGCGTCGGGCGGGAAAGTGCCTTATCGCAAGGGCGCAGAAAGATGGCAGAGATATGCTTCTGGTTATGCTTAACGCACGAGGCGACAGGTGGACTATTGCTGAAGAGATGTTTGAAAAAGCTTTTTCCATTTCAGGTTCAGCCCTTCGCCGCTTTGCAGAGGCTGGCGTTGAAGGCTCCCAGAGAGATGAGCGGGCGGTGTGGAGCGGGAAGATGAAACTGCAGTAATGAGATTGGAATAATCAGGGAGAAGAAAAGATATGGTGAAACACATTGTTATGTGGAAACTCCGGGAACAGGCTAACGGAATGGGGCGAAGGGAAAATGCGCTTGCCATCAAGCAGCGGCTTGAGGCGCTTTCGGGTATGATTCCTGGTTTGTTCAAGATAGAGGCAGGTGTTGCTGAGGTGGTTGCTGAGGGCGGCTATGATGTGGTGCTTCTCTCTGAATTTGCCGACATGCAGGCGCTGGCCGATTATCAGACGCATCCTTTGCATGAGGCTGTGCGGGAGTTTATTGTAGCTGCGGCGGATGGTAGGACAGTTGTAGACTTCGAAACGGCATAAAAAAGCTGCCTGTTGGTACAGGCAGCATAAGCAGCATAAGAAAACGGATGTTTTCCAGGGTTAGCTTATCCCTGAACGATGCATTCTGCAGGGCAGACTGCAACGCATGCAGGTGAATCAGCATATCCTGCGCATTCGGTGCAGGTTGCTGCATCAATGACATAGATATCGTCACCGGCGGAAATAGCGTTAACCGGGCATTCGGGCTCGCAGGCTCCGCAGTAGGTGCATTCTTCGGTAATGTTGAGTGCCATATTGATTTTCTCTCTTAAGTGTTGGTAAAAAATAAAAGAACGATTCAACTCAGAACAAATTAAGAAATATACAATATTTCAAGACTGAAAAAAAACCTCCGGTCCCAATCCATTGGATTAAAGGGCGGAGGTTTTTCTGTGTTTGAGTCCGAGCGTTCTGCTTTAGACCTTGATAATGGCGTCAACGGGGCAGATTGCAACACAGGCAGGCTCATCATGATGGCCTACACAGTCAACGCATGTGCTTTCATTGATTACATACAGGTCATCTCCGGGTGTAATGGCGCTAACGGGGCATTCGGGCTCGCAAGCTCCGCAGTATGTGCATTCGTCGGTAATTCTATGTGCCATGATGTCTCCTTTGGTTATTTATGGTTTCGTTGTCCAGGGGAAATCCCTTTCGTGGCAATGTAGTAAATAGTCTCCTGAAAATGCATTGCTGAATACGCCTGTTTTATCAGTTTCTTGAATCTTAACATACTGCGCCCTGTTTGCCTGCTCCAAGCGGTCTTCATATCTGTTTCCGCCATGGTATCTGACCCCCCCTTGAATATTCGTGGCATCCATAGCAGGGGGTTTTTTTGGATTAAGCGTTGACTGTCTGCGTAAGGCTGGAGCGCGGGAACCTCAAGGTGAAGGATGTTCCATCTCCGGGGTGGCTTTCAACGGAAATAAGGATACCCTGCAGGTCGGCAAGTTTTTTTACGATTGCCAGCCCGAGGCCAGAGCCACCGGAACTTGCACTCCTCGATTCACCCATCCTGTAGAACCGTTCAAATATGGAGTGGAGCTGCTGTTCGGGAATGCCCATTCCCTGGTCGGTGATGGTGCGGCGGGTTGCGTTTGGACTGATGCCAGTGTCAACCGTGACCGTGGAGCCGGTAGGGGAGTACTTCACGGCGTTTGACAGGACATTTTCTATGATCATGCCGAGCATTTCAGGGTCAGCCTCAACAATGCCGGCGGCCTGCTTACTGAAGTCGAGAGTGATCCCTTTTGGTTCTGCAAGCGCTTTGAGCCGTTTCACCACCTCGTTGATGCTGATGTTGAGTTCAAGCGGCTCCAGCTTTGGGGTCATGGTGCTTTTTTCGTGCCGGGCAAGGAGAAGGAGCTGTTCAATGAGCTGGGCCATGCGGTTCAGTTCATTTAGGCAAAGCCCGATTCTGTCTTCATAGTGCTCCTGTGTCCTGGGTTTCCGGATGAGCACCTCAAGCGTGCCTTTTACGGCGGCAAGAGGGGTTTTGAGCTCATGTGAGGCGTCAGCCGTAAACTGTGTCTCTCGGTTGAACGCATCCTGCAGGCGGTCTAGCAGGGCATTGATGGTTGCAGAGAGCCGGTAGAGTTCATCGCGGTTCTCCGGCAGTCTGATGCGCTGGTCGAGGTTTTTCTTTGTAATTCCCTCAGCCGTGTCAATCACCTCTTTTACAGGTTTTATGCTGCGGGCCGCAATGGAGCGGGTGAGGGCGAAGAGGGTTATGAGGATGGCCGGAAACGAGAGGAGCAGTACCCGATGCAGGTCGCCAAGCACCACAATGGCGTCGGTAACGGGCCGTGCCACTATCAGCCATCCGTGGGTTTCGCCCGAACGGCTCTGCAGGGGCCTCTGTATCTGGCGGACATCGAGCCCTCCGACACTGGTGTTGATGAAGGTCACATGCTTTTCGCCGGTATTAATGACGAGTGCGTTCTGTCCGAGGTTTGCTGACTTCCTGATGGGGGTTCCGTCAAGTCCCGTGAACTGGATGAATTCGGTTTTCAGCGGTTCATGCGGCCGTTTGCGTTGCTCGTTGCGGTTGTTGGCCTCATCAGGCTCTATCATCTCCCTGAATCCCATGAATGCGTTGGTCCGGATGTGCGATTTGTGCAGCACTGCGGTGGATTCCCTTGCCAGTTCCTCGTCGAAATGTCTGTAGACGACGCGGTCAACCATCAGGGAGACAGCCGTGAATACCAGTGCTACCAGAACGGCCGTGGCGGCAGTGTAGTAGAGGGCTATGCGGTTGCGCAGGCTCATGGTTTTTCAGGTGACCGGATGATGTAGCCGACGCCCCGGATGGTCTGGATGAGGTCGCTGCATCCAGCGGCTTCAAGTTTCTGGCGCAAGAAGTTGATGTAGACATCGATCACAGAGGTATCGGAATCAAAGTGGATATCCCATACATGCTCGATAATACGACTTCTCGTGCAGACCCGGCCGAGGTTCCGCATGAGATATTCAAGCAGGGCGAACTCTTTCGGGGTGAGTGTTACCTCCGTTTCAACGCAGAATGCCCTATGCGTTATGGGGTTTATTATGAGGGGGCCGGCCGAGATGGCGGCAGTGTCGGGCCCTTCATTTCTCAGTCGGGCCCGTATTCTTGCCAGCAATTCCTCGAACGCAAATGGCTTTTTGATGTAGTCATCCGCTCCGGCTTCGAATCCAAACACTACATCCTCAAGCGTGTCGCGGGCGGTCAGGAAGATTACCGGCATCCTGACTCCTTTCCTGCGTACTCTGCGGCAGACCTCGATGCCGCTCAATTGCGGCAGCATCCAGTCAATGATGAGAAGGTCGTACTCGTTGGTCATGGCCAGAGCAAGCCCGCTTTGCCCGTCGAAGGCCACATCAACGGCAAAGTATTCCTCTTCAAGGCCCTCCTTGAGAAAGCGGGCTATGCCGGGTTCATCTTCAATAACAAGCAGTCTTATGTCAGTGTTGTTCAGTTTTTGTAGTCACCGGAGGCATCGTGTTGCGGCAGGTTTCCTGAAATCAGGCCCCCTAGCACATCCTCGTTTTCCATACCGTTGCCTGCTGCAATTTCTGCAATGCTCATTGATCTGTTGATGTTTTTCAGTCCCTTCATTGCGAGCTGTTCCTCAAGTGCCTCTGGGGCCTTCTTCATCACCAGAGCTAAGATTTTAAGCGAAGAGGACTCAAGAGCCTTGACGGCGGAGCGTGCGGTGCGTTTTTCCTTGTTGCCATCATCCCCTTCACCGAGGAACGGCATGACGGCAACAGCCGTGACAAGCATTGATGTCCCTATGATGTCAAGTCCTGTATTGCGTGAAAAACACCCTTTGAATTGTTTCCAGTTAGACAGGACATGGGTGAAAACGCCGCCCACAAGCAGCCAACTCAGCCATGTGGGGACAGGTTCAACCAACCCCGTTTCAATATGGAAAAAAATCAACACACCTGTTACTCCCGATTATAATAAAGGCTCCGGTTGCCAGAGGTGTTGCCCATGTTTTGAATGACGGTGTCATTGCTGTGAGTGTCATCAGTGTCCTCTTTTTCATCATCGTCTCCCTTATTATTATTGTTTGTGTTTTTTATCTCTTTTTCAGTCCGGCTGGTTCAGGCCGTAACCTCAACCAACTGATCATAAAGTACTTCCGGGATTCTTAAGCGAGGATGAAGGGGATCTTAAAATTCGCTTAAAAAACTTTTATCGGGCTTTACCTCGGATCCGGGCGCCGGGGACTGATGAAGCTGTAGGAAGGGGAGGATAGTACTTGAAGCTAGCGTAGAGTAGCCCCGCGATTGTGAATTGATGTCGTGAAACACAAGGTTTTAATAAGCTATATTTTGATGATGAGAGGAGGGCTGGTGGCAGGCAGTGGAGCGGAGCGAAACTGCATCCCGCCGGCCCCTCTTAAA
>JAVCDF010000019.1 GCA_030765725.1 Candidatus Chlorobium antarcticum
AGGGTTCCACAGCTTTGAGAGCTACCGGATACGAATATTGTTTTACTGTGGTAAGCTCAACATGGCCATCGGCTGATGCTGTACTTGTCAAAGAACTGACCCACTAAATTCGACGAAGAACCTTTTTTTGAAATAAAAAAAGGGCTTCGTCCCACCTTTCAGAAGGTGGAGCGAAGCCCTTTACCATTGGGTTTCTGCGGAAGAAATATCCCTTTACGGATATCCCGGTATATTGTGTTTCTTCACAGCAGGTCTTCTGGCTCCCGGATCTCCCCTCCCCTGCAAGCCTTCCCGCTCAGGTTCGCCCCGAACAGTGACCATTCCCGAAGGAATCAAGTGCAGGTTCAGTCCCCGGATACAGCGGCGGGACCGCCACGGATTTCAACCGTGTTCCTGAATGCTCTAAAAAAAACTTATGTAAATATACGCTCTCGCTTAATCATTCACAATAATCCGAACTGCCATTCCTCACCTCCATCCGCCTCGTTGTCTGAACTGCATGACATGAAGCGCCCCTCCATATCAAGCAGTACGAAGGTTATGGGAAGTTCAGGAGCTACCCTCCGACAGACCCTCAGGCATAAAGAAACAAGAGTGCGGTAAAGCGTTTCTCCATCTCTGAAAGGGACAATCTCCGTCATATTGCGGGCAAGCTTCAAATTCCTTAACTGCTTACAGATATCAGGAGAATAGCCATCGCCTTTGGCCATGGCTGCAAGATCATCTGTTTTCACGGAAACCACTCTGCTGGAGAGGTCGAGTTCACCCTGTGCCAGTTTTGTTGCTTTTGCCAGCATCACCCCGATAGTGACACGCCGGAAGCCGCCATGCTCATTGATAGTCTGGAGTGAACGGCCGATGAAGTTGCCATAATGGATGGAGCAGAGTGGACCGATTTGAGGGCAGAAAGAACGCGTCAAACCCTCACTCCGAGCTCCTGCAGAGAGAAGCAGCTCATGGCAACCGTTAGCCGCTGCCACGGACACAGCCTGCCGGATGCTGGCAACCCAGGCCTCAAGGGAGTAGGGAACCACCTCACCAGTTGTACCGATAATGGAAATTCCCCCGGTAATGCCGATTCGGGCATTCATTGTTTTAGCGGCAACAGCTTCCCCTCCCGGCACCGATATCCTCACCGACACGCCACACTTCAGTGGATGCAACTTCAGCTCGCGCGCCACACACTCGGTAATCATTCTTCTCGGAACAGGGTTGATTGCCGGCTCACCGGGCGGCACTTCAAGACCCTTAAGCGTTACGGTTCCAACCCCCTCCCCCTGGAGGAAAGTAACACTCCCTGGCGCCTCAGTCTCCATAAGCGCCACTTCACTGCAGATCATGAGGCCACCTGTTACATCGGGATCATCACCGGCATCTTTCATTACCCCGCATCCGGCCGAGGCGCTTGATATTTGTAATAAAGCAACAGGAAAAGTGACCCGTTTACCGGAAGGAAGATCAACGGCAACCGAATTTGGTGCAACACCGTCCAGAAGCGCCCTCAGAGCAGCGCCGGTAGCCGCCGTTGCGCAAGCTCCGGTTGTATAGCCGGTACGGAGAGGTTTCAGCATAACAGAAGATTCCGCAGTTCATCAAGAGAAGTGACCAGGTGCCGATAGTCGGGATTGGGTGGGCGCATAATAAGCACCAAAGGGATTGCGCACGCTGCAGCTGCCCTGATTTTTGAGGGAAGAAAACCCGATGCACCGCTCTCTTTTGTCAGAACGCAGTCAACATTATGGATTCTGATTAGGCTCTCAAGGTCCGACTGGCTTTCTGAAGGCGGCGTGAGAATAAGATTTTCTTGAGGAAACCCCTGCTCATCAGCAATCTGAAGCGAGGAGGGGACGGGCAGAATACGCAGAACCGTAGCGTTGTGCCTCCACCATGAACGAAGAGGAGCTATGGACTGTACTCCGGTAAGGGCAAGAAGATTCAATGGACGGATCTCTTCAAGAACAGCTATAGCTTCCTCAAAATCATGCACGCGCACAATGCCGTTATCCTCCAATGATGCAAAGAGTTCCACCGGGGAGGGCCGTTCGAAACGCATCAGACGCACTCCATCATCTCTGCATGCATTGAATATCAACCAGTGAAGACGAGCCGCAAAGGGGTGCGCAGCATCAATGACCTTTGTGATGTGGTGAGCTGAGAGAAAGCCGCCAATAGCTGATTCCAGAAGCGCACCATGGCGAAAAACCCCATACGAAGTTGCAAATGGTTCAACGGGAGTCTTTGTTGAATAGATGAACGGCATACGCAGTTCATCCAGAAGCCCGGCTGTCAAGCGCCCTTCCGTTGTGCCGCCAAGTACCAGTATCATCGTTTCGCCTTCATGAACCGTTTGCCTCCCGGAACCCATGAGGGAATGAGGGGTCATAGAGCTTCGAGCGGTTCACTCGCGCACCAATGGCGTCTCCCACCACAAGCAGAACCGTCCGGGTTTTTCCGCTTTGGTGCACAAGGTCCGACATGGAGCTGAGTTCACCACGCCACACCTGCTCATCGTCCCAGGTCAGTCGGTAACAAACCGCAACGGGGGTAGTGGGTGGATAATGCTGAAGAAGTTCCGACTGGACTTCATCGCTCCACTCAGCGCTGAGATAAATGCACATGGTGGCTCGAGAGCGCGCCAGTTCCGACAGCTTCTCCTTTTCAGGAACGGGAGTACGACCCGCCCCACGCGTCAGGATGATGGTCTGAACCTCTTCGGGCACTGTAAACTGCGACCTCAGTACCGCAGCGGCAGCCTGGAAAGACGAGACCCCGGGAACAATTTCATACTCCATCTCTTCGGTATCGAAATGTGCCATCTGTTCCTGAATGGCTCCGTAAATCGATGGGTCACCGGTATGCAAACGAACAATGAACTTACCCTGACGGTAAAAACCATCCATCAAAGCAAACTGATCTTCAAGAGAGAGTGAGGCCGAACTGCGCACGAGTGCTCCGGGCTTGGCGTAATGGGTCAATTTTTCCGGCACAAGACTTCCTGCATAGAGAATGAGATCGGCGGCTTCCAGATAGCGTTTTCCTTTCACCGTCACCAGCTCAGGATCGCCTGGCCCCGCTCCCACAATTGCTATGCGGCCAGCGCAAACAGCACTTCTTTCAATACTGACGGCAAAGGTATAATGGCGTGGCCCCGCCTCCCCAGCCGTGGGAAGCGCCATTTTCTGCTTTTCAACAAGCCACTCTTCCCCACCCGAAAGCAGGGCTGTCGAGGCCTCCGAGACGCTGTGCAAGCCGGTTTTACGGAACACCACCTCTGAAGGGTTGGGGACCTTAACCCCGTTGAGCTGTTCGGGCAGAAATCCCTGCAGTGGAACGGAGAGCTCAGTCGAAAGAGCAATGAAAGCCTTCTCGTTGAGCTTGAAATCCACCGTACCGAACGCTTTGATGGACGCTGTGGAGAAACCGGAAGCCGTGAATGCATGAACGAAGGAACGGCAGAACAGATCAGGATCAATATCCCTTTCCGATCCCAGCCCAACCATAAGTACCCCGGGCCGATAGAACACGCTCTGGACAGGAGGGGTATACAGCCTTGGCGTAACTGCCAAAAGGAGGCTGCATGCATCAAAATCAATATCCTCATATCGATAGGCAACGCGGACAAAAGACGGAAGGGTGCATTCAAGATAGTCGGTAACGGAATCTCTCTGCTCCAGCAGCAAAACGGTCGGCCGATGGTTGACAAACGAGGCCATGGCTGTGGTCATTGATTCACCCTCGACTGAGGGCACAAACTCGGTACTCCACCCCTCTTCCCGGCCAAGAACATCAAGCGGCCAGAGGCCTTGTACATCACTTGAAGTGGTCATCACTGCCTGTGCGCCCAGCAGACGCGAAAGCCTCAGTGCAAGGTCATTTGCCCCCCCCTTGTGGCCAGAAAGAACCGGCTGGACGAACGCGCCCTGTTCATCGCAGTTGACAACCGCCGGATCGCTCCCCTTGTCAACCAGCAAAGGGGCAATAGTCCGAACACAGATGCCCAAAGCCCCTATAAAAACAAACCCGTCATGAAAATTGAATGTATCACGAACAAATGCCGCAAGCGAAGGAACCGTTGTCACCCCGTCTGCAGTTCGCGTTGAAACAAGCTCACATGAAAGATTTTCATCGGCATGCAGCAGGCCAACAAGTTTACGGCCAAGACGGATGCCTCCATCCGAAACAGCTATGACAGCAAGAGTCTTCATAGTATCATGTATATCATTGGTTTTCATTGCCCTGCCGATGCACAGCCGTCAGAACCTCTACCGGATTATGATCGTCAGCGCGAAGGGTCAGGTTCTCACGAACAAAGCATCCGCGTTCTGCCGCGAGCCGAAGAAACTCGTCCCGGCTTGAAGGCTGAACTGCATTGGTCACAATCCTGCCGCCCGAAGCCAGAAAGGGAATGACTTTTTCAAAAATAGCGGCAAGCCGTCCACCATGACCCCCAATAAAGACAGCATCAACCGTTCCGCCAGCACCGCAATATCCGGAGCAATCCTGCTGCAGAAAATCGTCCATTACCTTCCGGATTCCGGGAGCACCGAACTTCCGGCTGTTAACTTCAAGAAGTTCATCGCATTCCCTGCGCTTTTCAAATGCCGTAACGGCAAGATGGGGAAACTGCAGACGCGCTTCAATGGAAACGGAGCCTGTGCAGAATCCAATATCCCAGAATGAAGATGCATTCGCAAGATCAAGACAGGAGAGAGCCGCCAGCCTGAACGGCATTTTAGTAATCATGTTCGGCCTGCCCTGAAGCCCTGCAAACTCGGCCTCTGGAATGCCGAAATACTGCCTGCGGGGAACATCCAATTGCAGCAGCACACAGTTGAGATCATGAAACTGTTCAGTTTCCGCATCTTCCAGGCTGCAGTTTCGTATGCGCTCTTCTGGGCCCCCAAGAGCCTCACCCACCCTCATTGAGTAACCGCCATACCCGTACTCAAGCATACGGGCGGCGATGGCGGAAGGGGTTTTATTCCTGTCGGTAAGTACGCCGATCATCCTTTCACCACCGATAAGCGCCGAATCAAGCTCCGCCCAGCTTCTGCCAGTAAGTGAAGTATGATGCATTTCCTGATAGGGAAGAAGACACCGCTGGGCAAGCAGCTGCAGGGAGTGAAATGCCGGCATGGAAGAAAAAAAGGCCTCTGGAAACGCCCTCTGGAGTGTGGCGCCGATACCGTAAAAGAAGGGATCTCCAGATGCAAACACCAGAACGGGCCCATTCTCCCTGCGGATTTCTGAAATCACCCCATCCATCGGAGGGGCAATGGTGATCCAGCGGCTCCCGGGTGGCAGATGGTCCTTCACCAGTCGGTGATGGCGTTCGCCTCCACAAAACACCCGATGGACAGCAACTGCCTCACGCGCTTCTTTACTGAGCTGCAGCTGCCTGCTGTCAGTTACCCCTATCAATGTCAATCGTTCAGACATAGCGCCCCGGAAACATCTCGACGGCATCGTCAAAACTCAGTGCCGCATTAACTATGGTAGCCGCTATCGAGCTACCGCCTTTACGCCCCTCTGTCACGGCAATAGGGATTGACCCTGCGGCCGCATTGAGCCTATGTTTCGACTCAACAACATTCACAAATCCCACCGGTGCTCCAATAACTCCCATGGGGGAAAAATCGGTACGATTGAGCAGAGACGCCAGCTCCATCAATGCTGTGGGTGCGTTCCCTACAACAAAAAGCGCGTCGGGATGCTCGCCGGCTGCAAGCCGGATACCGGCCTGACTCCGTGTGATGCCATGCTTCGCCGCCATTTCCGGCACCCGGGGGTCACTGAGATAACAGCATACCGTGATGCCATATTTTTTAAGGGCGGCCTTGCGGATACCCGACTGCACCATGGTGACATCTGTCACGATAACGGCTCCTCCGGCCGTAAGTCCATGAAACCAGCGTTCAACTGCTCCCGGAGAGGTATGGAACAGATTTTCAAGCTCAAAATCTGCCGTTGTGTGAATCACATGCATAAGCGCCCAGGCGTGATCGGGCGCAAGGTCTCTCTTTTTCAGCATGCCGACAATTTTCCTGAAACTCCCGTTCATGATTGACTGCCCAACTGTTTTGTTCTCTTCAGCCCTCTGCCTGTCGAAATATCCCCGGGGGGTAATCATCCGGTTACGGGAAAAGAATGTGGAATCATTGCCCACAAGCATAACGCTGAACATGTCGAGCGAATCAGGGTCAAATTCACCGAGCGTGGTCAAAACAACCGACTCACTGTCCCGATCGACATTACGGACAATGCCAACTGGCGTCTCTGGAACGCGCTTTTGAAGGAAAATCTCCCTGAACCTGTGGATTTGCCAGAACCGGTCGCGGCTTTTAGGGTTGTAGACTGCTGTAACGAAATCAGCAGAAGCCGCAGCATTTATTCGGGCTTCAATTTTTTCCCATGGAGTCATGAGATCGGAAAGTGAAATGACGCAGAAATCGTGACTGATGGGAGCCCCGAGTCTGGCTGCAGCAGCCTGAAATGCGCTGATGCCGGGAAGCACTTCCACATCAACATCATCAGATTCCGCCTTTGCATACATTTCCATGATAAGAGGAGCCATGCCGTAAATGCCCGCATCTCCCGAACTCACCACCACCACACTTTTCCCCTCACGGGCCAGAACAAAAGCCTTTTCAGCCCTCCGCACCTCCTGCGTCATGCCGCTTGAAATCCGTACTGCCTGCCCAGGGATAATATGCTCAATGAAAGCCATATAGCCGCAGTACCCCACAACCACATCTGCAGCTGTAATCGCCTCCGTCACCGCAGGCGTAATCATCCGCTCGTTTCCCGGCCCGAGACCTACAACGGTTATTTTTCCCGACATATATTTCCTTTGTATAGTTTTGATTGCATGCAATGACGCGAACAGACAAGCATGGAAAAATATGGGATATCCCTCTGGCAGAGAGCATTGATGTCCATGGTCGTAAACTCCCCTTCCATACCAACCTTCTCGGCATACAGAAACGGACCGCCGGACCGTTCAAGCCATTTGACAAGACCGTTTTTCAGTGTAGAAAGCTTCATCACAACAACCGTTTCAAACTTCTTGACATATTTGTCAAGAAGTTCGATGTCGTCCAACTGGGCCAGAACAAGAACCCTGTCATTTTGAAGGGCAAGAGGCATGCCTACACTTGAACCTGCCGCAATGAAAGCAGGTATTCCCGGAACCATTTCAGTGGCAATTCCATCGCACACAGCCCGCTCAAGGATAGCCGTACAGGTACTGAAAAAACCACTGTCACCAACGCTCACCACAACAACCCTTTTCCCTGCCCGTGCATCGGCCGCAATACGGCCATAGTTCTCTTCATAGCATGATTCAGCCGCATCCCGATGACGCGACATGGGAACCAGCATCCCGGACATGCGGTCTTCGGGAATGCTGTATGCCTCAAGAATTCCAATGGCAACCCCGCCAACACGGCCTCCAGCGCCAACCGTACCGGGATAGTAAACCCTGTCGGCGGTTTTGATCAACCGGAGCGCTTTGATGGTTATCAGATCAGGATCGCCCGGGCCGAGCGAGACCCCATAGATGCAGCCTTCCATACTTAATCCTTTATTTTATGACTGTTCAGCTCAATACTATTATCAGCAGCTGTCTCCCGAATTCTCCGGACAAAAAGTTCGGCAAAGGCATTGTTAGAACCAAGCCCGTTCATCTGGGTCACCACTTCACATCCAACAGACTCAACGCCGCTTTTCCATGAATCCGGCGACTCATTGTCAATGTCGTTATGCGCATGGTCTCCGGCTGTGATCATGAGCGGCTTCATGAGCACCTTCCGCGAACCTTCCCGCTGTAGCACCCCCGCAATATCCTCAATACCAGGATAACCCTCCACCATGCCGATATGAATGCGCACATCAGGGTAGGCTTCCTGCATAACTTTCAGGGTTTCGTGAAAGACCCCCGAAGAGAAATAATCATTGCCATGCGCCACATACACCAGTGCTGCGCCCATCTGGCGTGCCAAAAGGACATCATCTCCCAGAATTCCAACAACCTCATTGATATCAAGGGCATAATCATGCAGAATCCCACAGGTACCGAGTGCCGGCCGTGAAAGGGCAATGGTTTCGAACGGAGCCCAAGCTCTTTTTATGGTTCTGATTGACTGGAGGGCCTGCACAAAAGACTTCAGATCCTCAAACTGCTCCCCGTGGTATATATGGGTCGGCTGCACAATAATGGTCCTGAAATTTTCGTCCTGCAGGTTGCCGACTGCACCGAGAAAACTCTGAGCATGGAGTATTTCACGCGGGACGCCACGCAACAGCCATAATGCGCTTTGGCTGCGCCTTGCGGTCCAGACTTTTCTGACCATGTTTGAAGTAAAACAGTGCCGTGTTTCTACACCAGGAAAGGCTGTCTGTACCACGCGGCCTATATTCATCAGCGAAGGGAGCGCTGAGGGATAGGTTGTCCCGAAATGTGCAAGCAATATGGCCGGTTTATTAACCTGCTCCCTCTTTTTATGATCTTTTCCCATGAGTGTCAGGACGATTGATTGTTACGGACAACAGCCTCAAGCAACTCTTCATTGCATGCTGGAACGGCATGTTCACCGATAAGAAATATGGCGGGGGTTGAAATCCCTTTTTCATTGACCATAAAAACGATGGTCTGAAGCGAGCCGCTGAGGGTCACCTGGTCTGGATATGAAACCCTTGATACAACTGAAACAGGAAGCCCGGAAGGAAGCCCCTTGCCGAGAAGGCGGTCTACCATACCCTCCAAATTCTTCAGCCCCATGTACATGACGATAGAACTCCCTGCCTTCAGCAGTGAAACAAGAGCGCTGAACTGTTCTGGGGCATCATGAACGGTATGGCCGGTACAAAAAAGAACGGAAGTCATCCGGTTCCGCTCGGTAAGGGGGATATGGGCGAGCCCGGCAGCCGCAATCCCTGCGGTTACTCCTGGAACCACCTCCACCGCTATCCCCTCCTCAACCAGCGCCCGCACTTCCTCAACACCACGGCCGAATATAAACGGGTCTCCAGCCTTAAGCCTCACACACAGGCTGCCCTCACGGGCATAGTCTATCAAACGCATGTTGATCTCTTCCTGCCGTTCAGTCTGATCCTGACCATCATCAAAACGCTTGCCGGCATAAATCATTTCAGCCTGCTTGTTGACAAGATCAAGAACCGCCGGATTGATGAGTGCGTCATACAGAACCACATCTGCCGACTTCAGCAGACTGAACGCCTTCAGGGTAAGAAGATCAGGATCCCCCGGACCCGCCCCTACCAGATACACCTTTCCATTCTTTACTGACATACCATTGTTCCTCATCAATTGTTTTTCAATGCGACCAACGCCCGTCTGGCAGCACCAACTGTAAAAGCCGCACCACTCAAAGCGAAGCCCTCTTTCTCTTCAAGAATTTCCATCAGATGGCCGATTCTGGGGAGACGCAACCCGACATTGCGGAGAAGTTCCCGACAGGCAAAAACATCATCAGGCGAACCCTGAAGCAGCATCTTGCCGGCATCCATAACGCAAACATGGTCACAGAAAACCGGAACCATCTCAATATCATGCGTTGCAATCAGCACCGTAATGCCTGAGTGCGCCTGCAAGTCTTTTATGAAATGCATGATTTCAGAAGCCCCCTTTGGGTCTAGGCCGGCAGTGGGCTCGTCAAGCACAAGCAGATCCGGTTCCATGACAAGCACTCCCGCCAGAGCCACCCTTTTTTTCTGACCATGGCTAAGCCGATGGACCGGCCTCTGACGAAGAGCATCAACACCGGTTTTCTTCATTACCGCCTCAACCCTTTCACGCACATCATCATCCAAAAGCCCGAGATTACAGAGACCAAAGGATATGTCCTGATAGACACTGGCGGAAAAGAGTTGCGCATCGGGATTCTGAAACACTACTCCAACCCGTTTTCTGAGAGCCTCAAGCCCATGACGGGAATAATCAAGCGCCTCCCCGTTGAACAGAATCATGCCGGACGATGGTCGGAGTATTCCGTTGATCGACAGGAGGAGGGTAGACTTACCGGCTCCATTGCTGCCAAGCAGAGCCGTGCAAGAACCCTTCTTAACATTAATATTGAGGCCATCCAGGCCGATGGTGCCATCCGGATAGGTATAATGCAGCCCGCTTGACTCAAGCAGGAAAGGTTGTTTCACCACCAGTTCCCCCGAAGTGATTGAAGAAAAAGAGCGGCAGCAATAACTGCCAGATGGAAAACGACGAATGCGGCATACCACTCTCTTCGACTCTCATAAAGCTCCCGCGACACAGTAAGATTACCTGTATAGCCTCGAGACTCGAGACCGATAAAAAGATCTTCCGACTTCTGGAGTGAATGCACGAACAACGACGAAGAAAGTGAGGCAAGGGAGCGGAAGCTCGCAGCAAAACCCGAATACCCCAGCCGGGATAGCTGAGCCGTGCGCATGGTGTTGGCAGAATCAAGCAAAAGAAAGATGAAGCGGTAGACAAGTCCCGTCATCTCAACCAGAACTCCGGGCACCCTGAACCGCCGCGCAATAAATTCCAGATCAGTAATGGGCGTTGTAAGAGAAAGGGAAAAAAGACACGACACGGCAGCAAGTGCCTTGAAAAAAAGATGCGTCGCCTGCAGTATGCCTGTCTCAGTAAAGCCAACATACTTCCCGAAAACATAGAATGAAAAAAAGAAATGCCCCGGCGTATCCGATATGGCCAAAGCAATGGTGACGGTTCCCAGCAAAAGAAATGAAATTGGCAGAAACACCAGTTTCATATATATCCGCAATGGAACACCGCCACCCTTAACCAGTATTGATCCCGTAAAAATGAGAATGGCAATCGAAAGCACAATGGAGTCTGCCCACAGGCATATGCCAAGCAAAGGGAGTGCCACAAAAAGCTTGAGACCCGGATCAATCAGCCGCAACCGTGATTGTGATGCATAAAAATCAGGAGTTATCACGACCGCTCTCTCTTCTCCTCATGCTTTGCTTTTAAAAAGCCGATGCCATACCCAAGAACTCCTGCGCCAAGAGCCGCCTGAAGGGAAAAAAGCATGCTCTCAATCTCTCCGCCCGGCGGCGACCAGAAAGACTCAAACCACGGTTCATATTGAGGATTAATAACCGTAATGGCCTCTTCTGCCTGACCGTCAGCTCCTGCGAATTCTGCATCCTTCATTGTCATCAGCGGAAATACGGCAAGGCCGACAACAATCAGAATCAAAATCGGATTTGTCATTTTGCCAAGGAAATTATCTAGCTGCCGTTCCATGGTTCAATGCTCCTGTTTTAAAATATTAAGACCTGAAAATGACTCGCTGCTGTATGCCATTATTGCGTTGAAAACCATAACGGTCAGAATCCCTTCGCTGATTGCGAGCGGTATCTGCGTAACTGCAAATATGGACATGAACTTCA
>JAVCDF010000020.1 GCA_030765725.1 Candidatus Chlorobium antarcticum
GTGGACAATGGTAGATATTTATACTCTATACGCTTACATTTTTCACCCGTTGACGGAAGGTTTTGATGCATGCTGAAAAACACCTCTTTGCCACCACCCCTCTGATCGGGAAGTTCCTTAGGAAAAGGGCAGTTGATCGATTCTTTTCAGGCGGCGGCAAAGAGGCTACTGTCGCTTTGGCAAGAGCTGTTGAAGAGTCTCACCCGGAATCAGATGCCATCTTTCTCCGACTCCTGCAGTTGCTTCACGGGACTGAACCGCACATGCACAAGGCAGTATGGAACTACTGGAAAACCCGACGATTCGAAGAGCTGAGGAAGAGGGCTGAGGCATCTGAAGCGCTTCATGCAGAACTTCTGCGTGCATTGGATGCCATGCCGGAAAGTGACTGGGGCAACAGTCTGGTGTTCATGCTCTGGAGTATTGTTGACGGTGACGACATTGCAGAACAGATAGAGTTGCGGGGTAAACATGCTCCTGCACTTGAAATGGACGCGCTCTTCGGGCTTTCCCGAGGCAATCCGGAGCGCTATCTGAGCCTTGAAGATCCCGATTTTTCAATTTTTGAAAAAGCATGGCTTGCCGCCTCAATCGAGCAGCGGCAACGGATAAGCACCACTGTTCTCAAAAGTCTGGACTTGCGCCTTATTGCTGCTTATGATCAGGCAGTCAAAGAGGGGCATGACCCCGAACTGGTCATTGAAGCATTTAAACTGTGCGGAGATCACGACGCGCTTTTCGATCGGTTGGAGGGATTGCCGTTCAGCACTGTGCTTGCAGTTGTCGCTTTTTGGGAAGAGAGCGGCGGTGAACCGATTGACTCCGGAAGAAAAGAAATTGTCCGGCAGGCGGTTGCTCTCTACCGTGAACTTTCCCGGCTTCCCGAGGCACCTCAATCCTCTTGTTCAAAAGGTACCAGAGAAATCTTTTCGTATTGGTCGGAACAGGAGCTATCCGATGAGGATCTGTTCGGGGAGCTTGTCGGCCCCGAACCCTTCAGTCGCGCCGGTGCGCTTTTCCATGGAACACGGCGGGGATTGATCCCTCGCGAGAGGCTCCGCGAGATTGCCCTTAATGGCACCTGGCCTGAAAAGCTCGTCCTGCAGCACCTTTTTCCTGAAGCTTGCGGCGATTCCCCTCCGGAGCATGTCTGCTGGCTTCAGCCGCAGGAAAATATCGCTGCCGGTCTGCTGGCAATACGGTTGCCTGGATCGCTGGAAGAGAGCCGGCGGTTGATTGAGGGTCTTAACCGCGCTCCCGCTCGGAAGGATCAACCTTCAATGCTCCAGCAAAAACTTCTGCAGCTTCTCTCATTGCTTCAGGGCCATTTCCTCCGAGGCCTTATCACTGTTGACAGTAACGATGACGCAAAGGAAATAAACGCAGTGGAGACTGAAGATCTTGCTGATGGAGAATGGTAACCCGATAACCCGATACTTTTATGAGCGCTAACTCCAGAACGCTCCAGTGTTTTTTCAATGCTATGAAATGCCTCAAAGGTGAAGCCGCTCCGCTAAGCTTCGGTGAAGTTTCCGGACTGAGGTTGGAGCTCACAGAGCGCGATGCTGAAATTTCAAGACTCAGAAAAGAGTACGCTCTCCTGAGGGAGCATGCAAGAGAGCAAGCCGAACGGGCCGTTGATGAAACGATTGAGAAAATTATTCTGGAGGCCGCCGCGCCTCTGGCCAATGTTGGGGCCATGCAGGCCCGTCACTTGGAAAAGGGAGGCCTGAATCTGGATGATCTTCTGAGTATCACGGCGTCACTCGGGAAAATTTTGACGGAAAGAGGAATGGAGCAGATTGGTTGCGTTGGTGAACGGATGCCTTATGATGTTGCTCTCCACCAGATGCTTGACGGTTCGCACCCTCAGCCCCCTCAGCAGGTTCGGATTCGTTTCAGCGGATTCCGGTTTAAAGGAAAATTGATGGCAAAAGCCAAAGCAGACGCTCTCCATATGGAGCTCGATAAATGAAGGCAACCATTTTTGAAACACAATAACTTTCCATGGCTCTTGCTTTTGATTTTGGGACATGCAACAGCGTTATTGCACGCTGGAACGAAGCTCTTGGGGATATAGAGACGCCTGAACTGCCCAACCTCGGAACCTCATATCCGCAACCGGGAGCGCAGAAGGCAAGAGTTATTCCCTCAATGATTCATTTCGGAAAGGATCAGGTGAAGCTGATTGGCAGCCAGGTAGGTGACGGTGGACTCGGCAACCATCCCGGAACCTTCAGGTGGCTGAAAATGGATATGCTCCGTACCGGCGGGGCCAATCGGGGCAGGCGCGTTGATGGCACAGTTATTTACCCTCGTCTTGCTGCAGACGAACTTGTTGACCGTATCCTGATGTATGTTCGCGGGTATTTCGGTGACATTGATGACGACCTGGTGCTGACCGTACCGGTTGAAGCCTTCGACAATTACATAGACTGGATTCGTGAAGCGGCAATGAAGCGGTTCCCAAGAGGCGTCAGCATTATCGATGAAGCCACCGCCTGTATTCTCGGATACAGAAATGATGTTCCTGACCGCGAGCCATACTGCATAATCGATTTCGGCGGCGGTACTCTGGATGTTTCAATAGTGCGCACTGATCTGCAGCAGGTAGGCCATACACGGTGCAGAATACTTGGCCGGGCAGGAGAAGAGATTGGTGGCATAATGATCGATAACTGGCTGCTTGAACATGTTCAGAAGCAAGAGGCGCTCAATGATGATGACATTGCTGCTATAGGACCCTCGCTACTCGAAGCGGTTGAGCAAGCAAAAATAGCAATTTCAAACGGAAGCAAAGAGGCGTCTTTTACCCTGTATAACGATGTTACCGGGCGCCTTATTGACTGCACAATCACTTCCGATATGCTGAAAGAGGTTCTTCAGGAAAAACGGGAGCCCAGCAACCATAATGTATTCCAGCACATTGTCCGTACGCTCGATCGAGCACTTGAGCAGGCTCGCGACCGGGCTGGAATCCGCAAAGAAGAGCTTAAAGGTGTTTTTCTTGTAGGCGGCAGCACTATGCTGCCTGGCATAGAGGAGAAGATCCGCGAGTTCTTTCCTGACTGCGAGGTTCATACTGGTGATCCTTTCGAGGCTATTGCAAGGGGAGCGTGCCGATTTGCCGGAGGTATGATTGATCAAGCGCTAACGCACGACTACTGTCTTCGCAGCTGGAACCGCGAACTGCGTGATTTTGAACTTGTTCCCGTTGTTCCCCGCGGCACGCCTTACCCGACAGAAAAACCGGTATGCAGCAAATACATCAAAGCTGCCTCGGAAGCGCAGCAGGTACTCGGATTAGTTATTTATGAACGATCGGTCATGAGCCGCCCCCTCATATCCTATGTCAACGGCGCCGACGGTTTGCGCCCGATACGGGAAGGAGAGCGTCAGGAAAGCCGTGACAAGCCTCTTAATCCCGAAGACTGTGAATTCATCCATGCTGACCCTCCATGCGGCTCTGGTGAGCGCCGATTCATTGCCGGATTTGGAGTAGATAGCAACCGCCGCCTTACGCTATGGCTTCGCGATACGGAAGAGAACAACCGCTCTTTTATTCAGTTGCGCGACGGCTCCCGTCTCCCGTTGCCCGTCACAAATCTGCCGGTAGTGAAACTTTGAAGCGTATAACCGAAAACTGAACTCAGCATGACCTGGATCGACGAACTCAAACTGAACTTTGCGGCAAGGGTTGCCGTCATACAACTCGTGACTATTGATGAAGAGGACGCCCTGCGTTCAATCGCCCAATGGGCAACTTCAGGTGAATGGCCACAGGGCATGGGGCTCATAACCTGGGACAGCGGCGACCAGTTCCAAATGCTTCGTCAGCCGGAGGCATCGTTCAGCAAGCTTGGGGCAACTCCTGAAATAATCCTTGATATTATTGACGACTTCAAAGGATCGGCAACATTCATTCTCAAAGACTTTCATCATGCTCTGGAGCACAGACGGCCTGTTGCCCGCAAGTTAAGGAATCTTGCATCCCGTCTGCCGGCTCGAGAGGAGGCGGTGAACATCATTCTTACCGCCCCTCTGCAGAACCTGCCCCTCGAACTCTCTGCAGACATTCCAACTCTTGATGTCGGCAAACCTGATGCGGTTCAGATAGAGGAGCTGCTTCAGCGTGAAACCCGCTTGACCAAAGCGCTTGAAAAGGCCTCATACGGTCTGCGTGAGCGGCTGGTTGAAAGCGCGCTGGGACTTTCCATCGTCGAAGCAGGAAGGGCGTTCCGTAAAGCCATTGTGCTTGCAGAGGGTAACGGGCTTGATGAGCGATCCGTTCGTCAGGTTCTGAACGAAAAACGGCACATCATCCGTGAAAGTGGTGCGCTGGAACTCTATCCTTATACAGGATCCATGAACAATGTCGGCGGCCTTGGTGCCCTCAAGGAGTGGCTTGACACACGCCAAGAGGCGTTCAGCCCTGAAGCACGGGAGTATGGTCTCGCTACCCCTAAGGGAGTGGCTCTTATAGGGATTCCAGGAACAGGAAAAAGCCTCTGTGCAAAAGTAACCGCCGGGCATTGGGGTATGACCTTGCTCAGAATGGATGTGGGGGCAATCTTCAGCGGCCTTCTTGGCTCAAGCGAACAGAACATTCGTCAGGCCATCAGTATTGCCGAAGTCATCGCACCCTGCGTCCTCTGGGTTGACGAGATAGAAAAGGCCTTTGCCGGTGCCAGCGGCGACAGTGGCACAGCAAGCCGTGTTCTTGCCACATTCCTGACCTGGATGCAGGAAAAAACCGCTCCGGTGTTCGTCTTTGCAACCGCCAACAATGTAGAGCGCCTTCCCCCTGAGTTTCTGCGTAAAGGGCGGTTTGACGAAGTCTTTTTCCTTGACCTGCCCACCCATACCGAGCGGGTGAGGATACTGGAAGTTCATCTCAAGGATCGCGGTTTCACCATGCTCTCGCAGCGCTTCAACCTCAATGCTGTTGCATCGGCAACGGAGGGGTTTGTTGGCGCGGAGCTGCAGTCGCTTGTCAACGACGCCATGTTTCCGGCATTCCGCGACAAGCGCCGGGAAGTGGAGACCGAAGATCTTCTCAATGCCGCCAAAGAGATGGTTCCCCTTTCAGAATCAAACCAGAAGCATATTCAGCATCTGCGCCAGATGGTCCGGAGCGGTCAGGCGCGCAACACCTCCGATGACCGGCAGGTATCAGAGCTCCAGGAGAACACAACAGAGGAGTCCTCATCATGACACAACGAACAGTCAATGATATCCTGACGGAGCTCAAAAGTCAGGCGATACACCCTTTCAACGAAGAGCCTCCCCCAATCGTCATCAACGAGAAGGATGGTTCTCCAATGGTGCTCATTCCCGCAGGCAGCTTCGCCATGGGTGACGGTCTCGACAAGGAAAGCCCCGAGCGTACCCTTTTTCTTGACTCCTATTATATCGGGGTCTATGCCGTCACCAATCGTCAGTACAAACAGTTCGTTCTTGCAACCGGTCATCGGCCACCCTGCGTTGGCGCAAGAATTGACTCTGTCTCAATCTGGCAGGGAGATATCTATCCCGAAGAGTATGATGACATTCCGGTTATCCAGATAAACTGGGAGGACGCAGAGGCATACGCCCGATGGGCCAACTGCCAGCTTCCCTCAGAGGCGCAGTGGGAAAAAGCGGCACGGGGACCGGAAGGATTTCTCTACCCATGGGGAAACAGATGGGATGAAAACAACTGCCGGAATCGAAACAATCGGGGAGAAAGTCCAACCGCTTCGGTCTACGCCTATCCCGAGGGAGTATCCGGCTATGGTACCTGGAACCAGAGTGGTAATATTTTGGAATGGTGTTCAACAACGACATTCGATCAGTCCGATTCGAATGATGAGGGTGTATACCAGCAGGAACGAGGTGGCTGCTGGCGCTATACTGACCATACAGCTTTCCGCTCTTCAACTCGCTCCATTGTTGTGCCCCTTGCCCTGAATGATTTTAGGGGATTCAGGGTCGTGATGGCTGTGCCGCCCCATTGAAAGCCGCGCAAAAGGAATTTCTTCACAAAACTCCAGTTTCCGCTTGGTTCTGTTGTATTCAAGCAAAATTTTGAGTAAATATGATGACATGTTCTTTTTCGCCATAACAGGTGCCAGCTTAAAAGCTGGAGAATAGGGAAGTACGCGAGAATCGTACACTGTACCCGCAACTGTACAACGGTAAACCGTCACGCAAAGCATATGGCCACATATGTGCGCAAAGCGGGCTTTCAGGTCACTGTAGGTTTTCCTCCCGGGAAACCGCGGGAAGGTCTGAGAGCATAGATGCCGTTAAAGTCAGGAGACCTGCCTGTTATGCTATTGCAAATTAAATCAGACTACGGGTTGATAGTCTAAGGCAAAGTTTACATGGGCAAACCGCTTATCCTTCAATTACCATAAAGGTGCTCACAGATTTGAAATGACATTGCATGTCAGGATCTATCCTGAACGGCAGGTGTTTTTGGTTTCTGTATGAGTCTTGATGTGATCGGTGAATTTGTTTCCGCGTTTTTTCCAGAGATCTATCTGGATGCATCTTTTTGCCTCACCATACGCCCGAATGTCGGTTGCCTATTTTTTGGAACTGATTATTGGTGGATATATGATCTGGAGTTTTTCTCTTATTCCGTTCGCTTGGTTAAGGCGTTTCCTTCAATTGCTTATTATCGCGCTGCTGCCAGCAGTTCTTTTGACCGGGTGCAATTCCCGGTCAGAGAACGCTGTTCCAGTGAAAACCAACTCCGCTTCAGTTGTTGATGATTTATACGGAATTTCCTATGCGGAACGGTTCAGTCTTATCCGGCATGACGGGTTTTCTGTCCTTCAGGTTGCTTTCAGTCAGGGCGCTCGAAGTGACACGCTTCGCTACATTCTCCTTCCTTCCGGCAAGCCGGCTCCTGATGGCTATGGCGATTATGCAGTGATTCATACCCCGGTAAAGCGTGTTGTCGCTTTTTCAACCACCAATATCGGTTTCATCAATATGCTTGGTGAAAGTGCCTGCATTGTCGGAGTTTCCAGACCTGATTTTGTCAATACGCTGGCGGTGAAAAAACGCATAGATGAAGGAAAGATATCTGAAGTTGGTATGCCTTTTGGTCCTGATCTTGAAACTATTCTTCAGTTGGATCCCGATCTTGTCCTTCTTCCTGCTCTTCCTCCTTCCCTCAAGTCTGGCTATCAATCTCTCGTGCAATCCGGCATCCCAGTTCTGGTTGTTGCTGAATGGCTCGAGGCCTCTCCGCTCGGTCGTTTAGAGTGGCTGAAACTGTTTGGCGCTCTGCTTGATCGGGAAAACTTTGCGCAAAAGCGTTTTACAGATATTGAATCATCGTATCGGAAGGTTGCCTTTCTTACTGAGAATTTTACTGAAACAGAGCGGCCCACGGTACTGACCGGACTTCCGATGAAGGATGCATGGTTTCTTCCTGCAGGAGGCAGTTATGTTGCTGCCCTTTTGCAGGATGCTGGCGCATCCTATCCCTGGATTGACACCCCCGGCACGGGCAGTCTTCGTTTTGGTTTTGAAGGGGTTTATCCTGTCGCGCTTAAGGCGGATTACTGGTTGAATCCCGGGGTTGTGGAAACCATGGAAGAGCTGCTGGCCGTTGATGTTCGTTTCCGGGATTTTGCGTCCATCAAGGCTGGTCGCGTGTTCAATAACAACCGCATGAAGAACTCTGCAGGAGGCAATGCTTATTGGGAATATGGCGTAGCCAGGCCCGATCTTATTCTCAGGGATCTTGTTATGATTCTTCATCCTGGACTTCTTGAGTCCAACGGGATCGGACTGGAAATGTTCACCTTTTACCGTGAGGTGCAATAGTATGAACGGGTCATTTTCCGTACCGCAGTCTGCCGCTTATCCATGGCCGTTGCTTATGCCGAAGGCCGGCATGATTGTTTTTCTTGTGGCTGTGCTTGGTGTTCTTTTTGTGCTTGATATTCTGCTGGGCTCAGTTCACATTCCTCTCCCCAGCGTTGTATCGATTCTACTGGGTAACGGTTCTGAGTCAGTAGCCTGGGAAAAAATTGTAACGACCATCAGGATGCCGAAGGCAATAACTGCGGTAGTTGCTGGCGCTGCGCTTGCCGTCAGTGGTTTGCAGATGCAGACATTGTTCCGTAATCCGCTTGCCGGGCCTTCCGTGCTTGGTATTTCAGCGGGCGCAAGCCTCGGAGTTGCCATGGTTATGCTTGCTTCGGGTGGTGCAGCCAATGCCATTGCCATTCGTCAGCTCGGTCTTGGCGGCAGCTGGCTTATTGTTATTGCAGCTTCGCTGGGAGCCATGGCGGTTCTTCTTGTCGTGCTCAGTGTTGCGGTAAGAATTAAAGACAATGTGGTGCTGCTCATAGTCGGTATCATGGTTGGCAACATCACAGTTTCTTTTATCAGTATCTGGCAGTATTTCAGTGCGCCCGAAGAGATCCAGGACTACCTGATATGGACATTTGGCAGCCTCGGCGGAGTATTCGGATCACAGCTTGCCGTTCTTTGCGGGGTAGTGTCTGTGGGGCTTTTGATTTCGTTTGCAACATCAAAGCCGCTCAATGTCCTCCTTCTTGGCGAAAGCTATGCAAGAAGCCTCGGTATGGGTACTTTTTCCACGAGAGTGTTTGTTATTCTTGCCACCAGCCTTCTTGCCGGAAGTGTAACCGGATTCTGCGGACCGATTGGTTTCATCGGAATTGCAGTCCCTCATCTTGCCCGTTCTATACTCAATACCTCTGATCACCGTTTTCTTATGCCCACATCCTGTCTTATGGGCGCGATTCTCATGCTTGCCTGTGATATCATAGCCCAGATGCCGGGAACACAGACAACACTCCCCATCAATGCCGTTACGGCGCTTATTGGTTCACCAGTTGTTATCTGGGTGATCGTCAGGCAGAAAAACCTGAAATCGTCGTTTTAATGAGAGAATCAATTTTAAAAACAAGCGATCTGGCGATCGGGTATCGTTCCAGAACGCGAAAAGATTTGCCCTGGAAGAAGCAGCTCCATAAGGGGGAGACGGTTGTCGCAGAAGATATTAACCTCGAGCTTGGTTCCGGTGAACTTGTCTGTCTGTTGGGGCCAAACGGTTCCGGGAAATCAACTCTAATGAGAACCCTTGCCGGGGTTCAGCGATCTCTTGGAGGGAGTGTATTGCTCAAGGGAAGCGATGTCGGTCGGCTGCATCCTAAAAAGACAGCTAAACTGTTGAGTCTTGTTCTGACAGAACGAGTCATGACTGGCAATATGTCGGTGTATTCGCTTGTTGCTCTTGGTCGTTATCCCTATACAGGCTTGATGGGTAAGCTTTCTCAAGAGGACGAAGCCATCGTGCGTCTTGCCATTGAAACCACCGGGACAAGGCCCTTTGCCCATCGCCATATTGGAGACCTGAGCGATGGAGAACGCCAGAAGGTTATGATTGCCCGCGCCATAGCACAGGATACTCCCGTTATTCTGCTCGATGAACCAACGGCGCATCTTGATCTTCCGAACCGACTTGAAATCATTCGGCTCTTGAAAACTCTTGCTCGCGAGCAGCAAAAGGCGGTGGTGCTTTCCACGCACGAGCTTGATCTTGCTCTTCAGGCAGCTGACCGAATTTGGTTGATGAACAGGTCGGGAGGTGCTTCGTCCGTTATGCTTTCTGCTATCCCTGAGTCACTTGTGCTCGAAGGGCATCTTGAGCATGCATTCACAAGAAACGGATTTGAATTTGATTCTCATTCTGGCTCCTTTAGGTTCCGGCATGAGGGAAAGTGGAATGTGGGTCTTGTTGCTGCGGGGATCATGGCATACTGGACACAGAGGGCTCTTGAGAGAATCGGGTGCAGGGTGATTAAGGCCGCAACCGATATTCGATATGTGGAGGTTGAGGGGGTGGGAAGCGATGGTTGCTGGAGATATTACACTGAGCCGGGAGCTGAGGCGCTGGAGTTTAGATCTCTTGACGATCTGCTTCATGTGCTGAAGTCATACAGGGTTGAAGAGACTTTACACTGAAAGAAAAAGATCGCCATGAAATTAGGTGAATATGGGGATGCGGAAGTGCATCGAAACGGGAAAGTGATAGCTGTTCGTTTTAGGGGGCCGCATCGGGTGATTTCAACCTGCCGCGTATATGGCGGCATGCGCGATGACCTTGAGTGTGTTTTCAATCATCAGTCGTGCGAGCCTGCCGGCCATATGAGAAAAGATCTTAAAACCATTGTCGCGGAGCCCGACCGCTATCTTCAGGGGCTTTGCGAGAGCTATAGTCTTCCGGAGATGACTGCTTCGCTTGGAACAGCTGCGAACATGCGCCATGCTGCTATTGAAACCTGTTCCTTTCGTGATCTATCGGTAACTGTAATCTGTACCGGAGGCGTTGAAGGCAATGCCGGCAGGGCAGGTGATCCTGCATCAGTCTGGGAAGGGGAAGACGGATTCGAGTCGCTGTCAGGGTCGGGTGAGGAGCCCCCGGGCACAATTAACATGATCCTGCTGATCAATCGAGAGCTCTCCAGTGGCGCCATGGTGCGTAGCATTGTGACCGCTACCGAAGCTAAAAGTGCGGTACTGCAGGAGCTTGCTGTATCCTCGCGCTATTCGGTGCGTCTGGCTACAGGAACGGGAACCGACCAGATCGCTGTTGCCTGCCGGTTGGGTGGATCCCGTGCGCTGACGAGTGCAGGTAAACATTCCAAGCTTGGTGAACTGATCGCCAATGCTGTCATAGGGGCTTTGAGCGAGACACTTTCCAGACAGAATTCTCTGACACCTGCAAGCCAGAGATCTGTTTATGAGCATATCAGGCGGTTCGGGTCGGGACGGGAAGAGATTATGGAGATGGTTGCTGATCATCTTGATGCCGGAGACCGAGAGGTGTTCAAGAAGAATTTTGGAGGCCTTGACCGCGACCCTCTGACCGTTGCTGCGGGCTGTGCGCTTGTGCATCTGTATGACAAACATGCGTGGGGCGT
>JAVCDF010000021.1 GCA_030765725.1 Candidatus Chlorobium antarcticum
AATGTTCCAGTCGATATATGCTTCCAGTTTCACAAGCGGATCTTTGAGCTTGGTGAGCCGTTCCAGCGAGGAAATGTTCGTCGAAAAGTTAGAGAGGATTGATGTTTTTCATGACGGCAGAAAAGGTGTGAACGAAACTGCTGTAATATACGAAATTCAGAGCTTTTTGCAGACGCTAAGTTATTGTTTTTATAAAAGATAAATCGTTTTCGAATAAATAGAGATGCCCTATAGGCAAGATCATACTTCCCCTCGGTTTGTAAATAAGTGCCACGAAGACAAACCTCAGCCCTCCAACTCCTGCCACATTGGCGCTCCGCCTCTCATCCCTCTCATGCTTTTTGCTCCGCATTTTTCTCAAACATTCGTAGCTTAACGCTGCTTTGTTTTGAGTATTCATGAGCGTCTTTTTCTACAATAACGGCTATGGGCGCCATAACTCCATAATGGCTAATGAACGGAAATCCAGAGGAATCGAACGCAGCAGGGGATGAACGGCTCAGTGGGGTAGTTGAAAAGGTCTCTTTTTTCAGCTCTGAAAGCGGTTTTTCCGTGCTTCGCCTCTCCTCGGGTCCGGATGAGGTACAGATGACTGTTGTCGGCTGCATTGCCTCCGTTGCTCCGGGTCAGCATATAGAGGCCGTGGGCCGATGGCAGAACGACCGGAATTGGGGCATGCAGTTTCGTGCTACCACTCTTTCGGTTGTTGCCCCCAAGAGCCGTGAGGGGATGGAGAACTATCTTGCTTCCGGCATGCTGAAGGGGGTGGGGCCTCACCTTGCCTCGGTGATGATGGGTGCCTGGGGCACGGATGTTTTCATCATCATTGAGGCTGAGCCGGAGCGGCTGCTTGAGCTGCCCGGCATAGGGCAGAAGAAGAAAACACAGATTGTGGAGTCGTGGCAGGGGCATAAGGCAGTGCGCGACATCATGATTTTTCTCCAGTCGCACGGGGTTGGAACTGCAAGGGCATTGAAAATCTACAAAGTCTACGGCTCTGACGCTGTGGAGACAGTCAAAAACGACCCCTACCGTCTCACGCGCGACATTGTGGGCATAGGGTTCCGCACGGCCGACGCCATTGCCCGAAGCATCGGCATTGCCGAAGACTCTCCCCTCAGGGCACGGGCCGGCATCAGCTGGGTGCTGCAGGAGCTCTCCTCAAAGGGCCACTGCCGGGTTCCCGAACCGATGCTGCTCGATTCAGCCCGCCAGTTGCTGCAGATGCGTGAGGATATCCTGCAGGAGGCCCTTCAAAACGAACTCACTGTGGGGCGCATCATTGCCGATGGGGAGGCGGAGAATCGCCACCTTTATCTTGAGTCCCTTTGGAAGGCTGAACAGGGTGTGGCAGCGGGTATACAGAGGATTGCTTCAGGCAAGCTGCCCTGGGGGAGGATTGATGTTGAGCGTTCTGTGGCGGAGGCTGAAGAGCGCTCACGCCTTGAACTCTCCCCCTCACAGAGCGAAGCGGTGCGCCTTGCGCTTTCAAGCAAACTGCTGGTCATCACCGGCGGCCCGGGCGTAGGCAAAACTACCATCATCCGGACGCTGCTCTCCATTCCCGAGGTGTTCGGACTCAGTGTGCTGCTCTGCGCCCCCACCGGCAGGGCTGCCAAACGGCTCGGTGAAGCTACCGGACGGGAGGGGAGAACCATCCATCGGATGCTTGAGTTCGACCCCTATACCTACGACTTCAAACGCTGTTCCTCCAACCCCCTCAACGCCGACATCATCATTGTTGATGAAGCTTCAATGATTGATGTGGTGCTGATGAATCGCCTGCTCTTGGCTGTTTCCAGCAAAGCCGCCGTCATTCTTGCCGGTGATGTTGACCAGCTTCCCCCTGTGGGGCCGGGCGCTGTGTTGGCCGACATCATCAGCTCCGAAGCTGTTCCCGTTGTCCGTCTGACGGAGATTTTCCGGCAGGCTGCACAGTCGATGATCATTCAGAACGCCCACCGCATCAACCGCGGAGAGGGGCTTCTTCGCCACGAGGGCCCCGAACTGACCGACTTTTATTTTGTCTCTGCCTCCGGCTCGGAAGAGATACGCCGCAAACTCCTTTCTGTTGTCGCGGAACGGATCCCTGAGCGCTTTGGGCTCGATCCGTTGGAGGGCATCCAGGTGTTGACTCCAATGAACAAGGGCCCTCTCGGCTCGCAGTCGCTCAACACTCTTCTGCAGGAGCGCCTGAACGGCGGGGGAGGCAAGCGGATTGAGCGGTTCGGAATCACTTATGGCAGGGGCGACAAGGTGATTCAGACCCTCAACAACTATGAAAAAGAGGTGTTCAACGGCGATATCGGAATCATATCCGCCATTGATGACGACGATGCAGAAATGCAGGTGCTCTTTGATGGCCGTGAGGTGCGCTACCTGTTCAGCGAGCTTGATGAAATGGCTCCGGCATGGGCCATCACCATCCACAAAAGCCAGGGCTCTGAATACCCTGCAGTGGTTATACCGCTTTCCATGCTCCACTACCCAATGCTTGAGCGGAACCTCATCTACACGGCGGTGACAAGGGGGAGAAAGCTGGTAATGGTTATTGGTGAAGAGAAAGCCCTTGCCACGGCCATCGGGAAGTGCTCTTCAAAGGGCCGCCTTACCGGCCTTGCCGCCACGCTTCGGGGTCCGATAGGCTGATTGCCGTTCCTTTTTTATTATATTTCCCGCCGTGCAATGGCCCGGCACCGCCGTTTCCCTAACAATTTTTTTTCCGTTCAATGCGATTGTTCAACCTGGTCCGTCTCGCACTTTTCCAGATGGGTTTCGGCATCATGCTCGGGTTTCTGCACGACACCCTCAACCGGGTCATGGTCAAAGAGCTCGGCATCGCCTCCACAATCGTCTTTGGCCTCATCAGCCTCAAAGAACTGCTCGCCGTGTTCGGCGTCAAGGTATGGGCTGGCAGCATGTCCGACCGTTCGCACTTCATGGGTTACAAGCGTTCTCCCTATATCCTTCTCGGTCTTGTGAGCTGTGTTGTCTCTTTCATGTACGCCCCCGTAGCGGCTTATCAGGTGCAGGTGAGCGGTACTGACTTCGCTACCCTTTTCCCCGCAGTCCTGTATGACATCGGCCTCTGGCAGCTCATGGTGGTATTCCTCCTTTTCGGATTCGGTTTGCAGGTAGCCACCACCGCCTACTACGCCCTCATTGCTGACTATGTGGGCGAAAAACATATTGGCAAGGTAACTTCCTCCAGTTGGACTCTTATGGTGCTTACCACCATTATTTCAGCTCGTGTCGTCGGCTCCTATCTTGATGTCTACACTCCCGAACGCCTTGTGAATGTGGGTATTGCTGGCGGTTTTGTTGCCCTTATCCTCGGCCTTATCGCTTTTGTGGGAGTTGAAGAGCGCAATACCGAGAGGAAGAAAGGAAAAGCGGAGGAGTCGCTCGGTTTCGCCCAGTCGATTCGCCTGCTTTCCCAGTCACCCAAAACCATGTTTTTTGCGTTTTACATCTTCCTCTCCATTTTCGCCCTCTTCTCCAACGAGATTGTGATGGAGCCTTTCGGTGCCGATGTGTTCGGCATGCCCGTAGGGGTGACCACCAAGCTGTTCCGTCCAACGATGGGAGGCATGCAGCTGGTTTTCATGCTTATCACCGGGTTTCTTCTGAACCGCATAGGGAACAAGAACGGAGCCCTCATCGGTAACCTGTTCTGCATGGTCGGGTTTTCCATTATCATTGCAGCAGGCTTCGCCCTCGACGAGTCCATGCTTCGCATTGGCCTTGTAGTTACGGGTATCGGCCTCGGTGCTTCAAGCGTAGCGAACATCACCATGATGATGACCATGACCGCTGGCCGCAGCGGCGTCTATATCGGCCTCTGGGGAACGGCCCAGAGCCTTGCCATGTTCCTTGGTCACTTCGGCGCAGGCATCATCCGCGATGTGGTGCACGCCTTCAGCGGTAGCTACATGATGGCCTACAGCGCCATTTTTGGCCTTGAAATCCTTGCATTCGGTGTTGCCAGCCTGCTGCTTCCCAGAATATCCAAAGAGGAGTTCGAGGAGGAGAGCCGGGTGAAGTTTTCCGAGGTGCTTGCAAACAGCGGCGTCGACTGAGCCTCCGCTCAACCATAAGCAATTACTACCATGACCCATGTGTTCGGCCCTGTATCCTCAAAACGCCTCGGGCAGTCGCTCGGCGTTGACCTGCTCCCCCCTAAAAGCTGCACCTGGAACTGCATCTACTGCCAGCTCGGTAGAACGAAGGAGTACACCCTTGAGCGGCAGGAGTTCTATCCGAAGGGAGAGATTCTCTCAGAAATAAAAGAGGCTGTAGACTCCGGAGCGCACATAGACTGGATAACCTTTGTCGGTTCAGGTGAGACCATGCTCTACCGCGGAATAGGTGGGCTTATTGACGAGGTGAAGAAAATGACGGATATTCCTGTGGCCATTATTACCAACGGCTCCCTTTTCTCCCTTCCTGAAGTCCGACAGGAAGCGCTTAGAGCTGACGCAGTGCTTCCCTCACTCAACGCCGGCTCAGAAGAGCTACACCAGAAAATCAGCCGCCATGCTCCGGGCTTTACCTTCAAGCGGCACCTTGAAGGGCTCACGGCATTCCGAAGGGAATACACAGGCAACCTCTGGGTTGAGGTAATGCTACTTGGAGGAGTCAACGACACCGACGCAGCCCTGAATGACATTACCGGCGCTCTCCGTCAAATCAGCCCCGACATGGTGCATCTCGTCATCCCGACCAGGCCCTCAACCGAAAAGGATGTTCTTCTCCCAAGCGAAGAACGCATTGAACGGGCATTTGCCCTTATGCAGGAGGTGGCTACCGTTGTGCACCCGATAAAAGGGTCTATGGATCTTTCCGGCACCCCCGACATTCTTGAAGCAGTAACCGCCATCACCCTTCGCCACCCCGTTCAGGAGCGCGAACTCAGAAAGGCCCTTGAAGATCGTTTCTCCAGCGCTCCACAGAAAGCCGGAGAGCTCATGAAGGAGATGTTCGCCACCGGTCGGTTCAGCCTCATCAAACAGGGTGTGGAAACCTACTGGATTAAAAAGGCGGAGTGAGCGTTATTGTTTCGAATGCTCAGCGGTAATAGTCACGATCCCTTGTTTTGTCGTCACGACGGTCGTCTTTTTTCTCGTCCCGGTCCTTCCGGTCGCTCTTTTTGCTATCTTTCTTGTCATAACGCTCGTCACGGCTATCATCACGGCGATTGTCGTTGCGGTTGTCGTGTTGGTTGCGTAAGTAGGGGGAGCATCCCGTAGCCAGCAGCAGCAATGAAACCGCAAGTAATTTTTTCATATCGTCCTCTCTTCAGGTCTGGTTGTCATCATTATTGGACTGCCGTACATATCCACTTCATACTTATTTGACGCTCTAAGCGCCTTTCTTCCTTCGGTGCTTCAGAGCTCATATCGACAGAATTTTTTTTATTTGACAAAGAATTCACAGGCATAAAGCGCCGGTCGTTCATGAACACCATTTTCCTTGCGGCAGTCTCACTTCTGCTGCTATACCTCGGTTATCGCTATTACAGCTCTGTTCTTGCCCGCCAGCTTGGCATCGATGAATCGGAAGAGACTCCCGCAGTAAAACAGCATGACGGCGTGGACTTCGTGCCGGCAAAGCACTGGTTGATTCTCTTCGGCCACCATTTTGCCTCCATTGCAGGGGCGGCTCCCATCATTGGCCCAGTTATCGCCTGCCTCTACTGGGGCTGGCTTCCCGCCCTTGCATGGATTGTTTTCGGCAGCATCTTCATGGGTGCTGTGCATGATCTCGCCTCTCTTGCAATCTCTGCTAAAAATGAAGGCCGCTCAATAGCCGACCTCACTGAACACATCCTTGACCGTAATGCCAAAATCGTTTTCAGCCTCTTTGTTTTCCTGACCCTTATCCTCATTGTGGCTGTGTTCGCCGCCATTGCCGGCCAGACCCTCGCCAACACCCCTGAAGTGGTGCTTCCCACCCTCGGGCTCATTCCTGTTGCTATCCTCATCGGCTGGTTGATGTATCATCGCGGTTTCTCCATCCTGCTCTCTTCACTGCTCGGTGTTGCCATGCTCTTCGGCTTCCTCGGTCTGCTTATTTCCCGTCCTGAGCTCTATGCTCCTCCGGTGGTGGCGGTTTCATCCGACCAGGGCTGGATGTTTCCCCATGTTCTTCATCACCATCGGCTGCGGTGCGGTATCAGGCTTCCACAGCCTTGTGGCAAGCAGAACCACCGCCGAGCCCGGCAAATACCTGCTCGCCTCCATTGCCATCATCCTCATTGCTCTGGCACTCTTCATTCTGGTGCAGAGCATCCGCGTGGTGCGGAGGAAAGCTACAGCTTAAGAGACCGTAAGGAAGAGCTCAGAGTTTTTCGTTCCGCTCTACCAGTATGCTGGTGTTCTCCGCAATACGGAATGTTGCCACAAGCGCTTCCAGAAGCAGCCTCGTAAGGAGCACCAGCAGGAAAAAGACTATAGGTGCCATCAGCACGCCGCCAAGCCCGCTCCAGAAGCTGTACTGCATAGACGCAAATCCTGCCCCGAGTGGTACCTGTGCGGTAATGGCCGCAAAAACCATCCCCAGAATGTAGAGGTATTTTACAATCTGCAGGGTGATGAACTCTTTGAATGAAAAGTCGAAGAGTTTGCCGAAAAGTGATCCGTTCTGCATGGTTAGCTCCTTGTTTCTGAATTGAATTTGAGAAATACTGTCACAAAACTGCTGGGCCTTATGGCCCATGCGCAGGGTCATACTTAAGTAATTTACCAAGATTTATGCCACAGTGGCAACCTTCGCGCCAAAAAGGTTATTGCGGCAAACAATCTGGTAGGAGATATTCTGTGAAATACAGGCAGTGGCTCTGAATCTGCTCCAGGGCGGGACGCGGTGATGTTCCTGAAATCTTTTTCGTGAACATCATGAGATCAACGGGGTAAGGTGGCCGGATAAAAAGCATTTCTATATGTTGGTATCGCTTATCTTAAAGCAATCACCGCCTCGATGGTTTTGACAACCTGTCAGAGGTCATAGTTCTCATAAGATGCAAGAAGATCCTTGCCGCAATATTCGCATTGGAATTCAGCACGGCGGCCGATATCAATTTGGATGTTCGCCCAGGATGACTCGCCTTACAGTCGTGCGATGGCGTCGGTTTGTGTCAACATGAGTGTACGGTGGGTGGGTGATGATTGAAAAAAGGGTTATGAAGAACTGGCCAGCAGAGAATTTGAAGGCCAGGAGTGCTGTGCTGTCTTGCTTGGCATTTGCTTACGATAAGGCACAGTAATAAGGAATGTCCCGCTTTATTTTTTTTCATTGGTTAAACCCCTCAGGCTTTCAGCAGTTTTCTGTTGAGCCTTCCCAACACCCTGATTGTCTGCACCTGTATGGCTATTAACGGGATATAAAGCAGAAAATACCCCAGAGAAAACTTCTCAAGAAAATCGGCTGCGACCAGTCCCTTGTTGATAAGAAAATTTCCGAGTACGAAAAACGCCACCCCCGGACATATCGCCGCATATGTAACGACACTTTTCCCCTCGCCGCTGATGAACTCGCTGAAATATCCGAGACGCTTCATGACGGCATAGCCAAGCAAGCCGAAAAGTAGCTGCATGGCAGCCAGCGCACTGAAAAAGATCACATGGAACCAGGGATGGACTCCGGCTCCGAAGTTATGCACCAGACCCATGGAAATACGATTAACCGTAATACCAAAAATCGTCAAGACGGGAATAACGATCCAGAGTGAGACCGAGGCTTCGTAGTTGATCCCGTTAGAAAGCATCGACCGGAAACCCAGAACTATCTTGATCACGCCGAGCGTAATAACGATACTGGTAAAGAACGATGCGAAAATGATACCCAGTCCCGAAGTCACTGGCTGGTGACTCATCGCCGCCGATGCTGACATGCCGACCCCGACCATTGAAAAGGCAAAAATAGAGAGCATTTGACTCAGGCTGTTGTTCCGCTCGCAATCGAAATTGCCGTACGCGATGACCCTGGAAAAAAACGCAAGAAAAATCGCCCCGGCGTAGATACCGACAAGCAGAAAAGCAAGCATCGCAAAGGGAAAAAGATATTCCACGATACTCCAGAGTCCCGGTACAAATAATGCCCCGAGCATGAACATGACATTTATGCTCATAGCATATGTCAGAGGAATAGCCATGAGCTGAACTTCTCCATCCGACTCCCTCAACTTCGCATACGAGTCCGTCCGGCTGAACCCTCGATACTCACGGATATTCCAGACGAGCAGCCGAAAATGCTGAAAAGAGTAGAACACAATTCCGGCATAGCTCAAAATGATGAGAGCAACAATATCCAAACGACCGGATGAGAGTGCCACAGCGACATCCTCGAATACTGGGATCGGTCGTCCCTCGTGTTCGACCATGAACATCATAAACATAAAAAAAGTAACCACGATACCACCGCTCCCCAAAGAAGCCAGAAAGTAAATGGGCGAGTAGCCCGCGCCGAGATTTTTTTTGATTTTCACTTTGTAGTAACCCTTGCTTTAACTTTTTTTCAACAGCACTTCATCAGAGCAGAAACATGCCCTTTGCATTACCTATTTTTTGGATATCAGCTTCAGAATCCTGTCCATGTTCTCTGAGTCATGCCGGTTCATACACTCCTTCAGGCTATTATTCAATACAAGAGAATAGGTTTTATCCAAGGCAGCTTTTGCTGCCTGAAACTGAACAATAACCTTTTCACATTGTTCGCGTTGCTCGATCATCCTGACGAGCCCCTGAGTCTGCCCGCTGACCTTTTTTAATCTCGTAATGATATCATCCATAAGTTTTTAACTCGAGTTCTCCGGGAATCAAACACCTACTTATACCGGGTAGGGGTATCAAATATGCATTTTTTTTCTTAAAATAGGTAGTGTTTTTACATCGCTGAGTATTTCGGGGAAAGTGTGCCATTTAGGTATGACGGTAACCCTTCCGATGGGACTGTTTTGCTTGGCATTTGCTTGCAATAAGTCATAGTAATAAGGCAATCATATTGCTATAGTCATGGAAACACCCCCACGAGCGTGGGGAAGACCGGAAGTATATGTGCCTTTCGACGCGGCTTTTGGAAACACCCCCACGAGCGTGGGGAAGACCTCACGGAGCTAAAAGCTATGACTTTGCCGGTGGAAACACCCCCACGAGCGTGGGGAAGACCTCACAGAGCTAAAAGCTATGGCGACGACGGTGGAAACACCCCCACGAGCGTGGGGAAGACAGGCAGGCATGTGGCGCAGGACATTCGAATGGAGAAACACCCCCACGAGCGTGGGGAAGACCGACGAGGTTCTCACCGATCTTGTGGGATGCGGAGAAACACCCCCACGAGCGTGGGGAAGACATAGGCGTTGATTCCCTTGGCGCGGCAAGACGAGAAACACCCCCACGAGCGTGGGGAAGACGGAACAGAAAGCTACCGGCGTTTGGCTGGTTCGGAAACACCCCCACGAGCGTGGGGAAGACTTGACCCACTGCATCGTTTCTAATTTATAAGCGGAAACACCCCCACGAGCGTGGGGAAGACGCTCTGAGTTGCCAGCGAATCCGCCATGACCTTGGAAACACCCCCACGAGCGTGGGGAAGACTAGACCCGCCCGCGCTTTCTCAGCCTGCATATAGAAACACCCCCACGAGCGTGGGGAAGACTTGGGTGTCATGCTTCTATCTGAGCTGGTGTGGGAAACACCCCCACGAGCGTGGGGAAGACATTTGCCGTTGGCGGAACAGAC
>JAVCDF010000022.1 GCA_030765725.1 Candidatus Chlorobium antarcticum
AAGAAAAAAACTATTGGCAGAGCAGCAGAAACTTCGTAAAATGTACTGGTTCGCAAATCAAACAACCGGAGACGGGCAGTAGTGAATTGAAACCCCGTTTTGCGACATCATCCAAAAATCACGCCGGCTTGCACCGAGTACAACAAACAACACCTTAAGAGCCGCACCGCTGAGAGCCCCGCTCAATTGGGCTACAGATATATACTTTCCCTGAACCTGAGACTCAAACCAGAATGTAATGATACCAGAAAACGGGAGAACAAGCATTGTCGTAGACACCAAAAGAATCAGATAGAAATTTTCTGTCAACCATCCTTCTGATTTGTACGCATACAGCATCAATAATGCATAGCCCAAAAGTGCGCCGATCATTTTCAAGGCAAGACTTGTCCCTAAAATCACCGACCGCTCCTCTTTGTTCTTCACAATCTCCCTTACAACCAACCCCCCTAAACCCATATGAGAGGCCGATGCAAAAAGAGCCGTAAGAGATATTGCATACGACAACATCCCGAACCGTTCTGGTCCGAGATACCTCGTCACAATGACCGTAACAATGAAACCAATACCCAGTGAAATAATTTTATCACTGAACAACCAAGAGGTATTAGCTATATATTTTTTGTATCGTCGGTAAAAAGATGCCACGATTATCTAATGCGATTACCCTTCTTTGCTCACTGCTACCACATACCCATTCTGCTGCAGCAGGGCGTGGCGCTCTGCCAGATCAAGGTCGTGCTGTACCATCTCTTCTACCATCTCTTGCAGTGTAACCTGTGGCACCCATCCAAGGTCGTCCTTGGCTTTTGTGGGGTCACCGAGGAGGGTTTCGACCTCTGCGGGGCGGAAGTAGCGTTTGTCGATGCTGACTATGGTTTGACCTTTGGTGAGTGTTGGGTAGTGCGTGGTCATGGATTCGATGAAGCCTTTTTCGTTGACCCCCTCCCCTTCCCAGCGGATGGTTATGCCGAGCTCTGTGGCTGCCATTCCTATGAACTGCCGTACGCTGTATTGAACTCCTGTAGCTATAACATAGTCTTTGGGTTCGTCCTGCTGGAGCATCATCCACTGCATGCGGACATAGTCTTTTGCGTGGCCCCAGTCGCGTTTGGCATCTATGTTGCCCATGTAAAGGCACTCTTCAAGTCCCTGGCTGATGTTGGCAAGGGCACGGGTGATCTTTCGGGTGACGAAGGTTTCTCCTCTACGGGGGGATTCATGGTTGAAAAGGATGCCGTTGCAGGCGTACATGCCGTAGGCTTCACGGTAGTTCTTGGTGATCCAGTAAGCGTAGAGCTTGGCTACAGCGTAAGGGCTGCGTGGGTAGAACGGAGTGGTTTCCTTCTGGGGGGTTTCCTGTACGAGGCCGTAAAGTTCACTTGTGCTTGCCTGGTAGAACCGTGTGGTCTTTTCAAGGCCGAGGAACCGGATGGCTTCAAGCAGGCGCAGGGTGCCGAGGGCGTCGACATCGGCGGTGTACTCCGGAGACTCGAAACTGACGGCTACATGGCTCTGGGCGGCGAGGTTGTATACCTCGTCGGGTTTTGTTTCAGCGATGATGCGCGTGAGGTTGCTGCTGTCGGTAAGGTCGCCGTAGTGGAGAACGAAGTTGCGGTGGTTGATATGCGGATCCTGATAGAGATGGTCTATGCGCTCGGTGTTGAGGGAACTGGAGCGCCGTTTGATGCCGTGGACTTCGTAGCCTTTTTCAAGAAGGAGTTCAGCTAAGTATGAGCCGTCCTGCCCGGTGATGCCGGTGATGAGTGCTTTTTTCATAGAGCGTACTTGTTATCCGTGGTGCTGTTGGAAGTCGTTATAGGCGGTTTTGAGTCCCTCTTTCAGGCTGATTAGTGGCGCCCAACCAAGGGTGTTGAGGCGGCTGCTGTCCATCAGTTTTCTTGGGGTTCCGTCGGGCTTTGAGGGATCGAACTGTATCTGGCCGCTGTAGGCGGTTGTTTCTGCTATTGCTTCTGCGAGCTCCTTGATGGTGAGGTCTCCCCCGCTGCCTACATTAATGTGGCTGAGCATGGGGAGGGTGTGCTCTTGATAGGTCTCTTTCTCAAGGTTCATCACATGGATGCTGGCTGCTGCCATATCGTCGACATTGAGGAACTCTCTTCTTGGTGTACCACTTCCCCATATGGTAACGGTTGGGGCGTTACTCTGTTTTGCTTCGTGAAAGCGCCTGAGAAGTGCCGGGATGACATGGCTGTTTTCAGGGTGGTAGTTGTCGCCAGGGCCGTAAAGGTTGGTGGGCATCACGCTGCGATAGTCGGTGCCGTACTGGCGGTTGAAGCTTTCAGTGAGTTTGATTCCAGCTATTTTGGCTATAGCGTAGGGCTCGTTGGTGGCTTCAAGGGGACCTGTGAGCAGAGCGTCTTCTGCCATTGGCTGTTCTGCGTGTTTTGGGTAGATGCAGCTTGAGCCGAGGAAGAGAAGCTTGTCGACGCCGCTGCTGTATGCAGCATTGATGATATTGGCTTCTATCATCAGGTTCTGGTAGATAAACTCTGCCGGGTAGGTGCTGTTGGCGTGGATGCCGCCTACTTTGGCTGCTGCAAGGTAGACCTCGTTTGGCTGTTCCTGCTGGAAGAAGGTGTTGACCGCCGCTTGGCTGGTAAGATCAAGCTCTTTGTGAGTTCTGAGGAGTAGCTGTTCTTCCCTTATACCTTGCTGCAGAAGTCTTCGGACAATAGCCGAACCTACCATGCCGCGGTGGCCTGCTATGTAGATTTTTGTTGTGGTTGCGTTATTCACTGATAGTGGATGTTGCGGTTTTTAATTTGCCTTTTGGGGTATCTGTATTCTCAACTGTTGGCAGCTTTATCAGGTATCGGTACATGAGGGTATAGAGCCCGAAACTGATGGCCCATGCAATCATGAGAAGGTCTGTCCTCTGGTAGAGCATTATTGCTGCTACTGCGCTTACCGCTGAGCCTATCCAGCAGATGGGTGAAACCAGGCCGTTGCGCAGGCTTTGCGGGAGTGAGCTGAAGTGACGGCGGATGATTTTGATTTTGATGAGGCTGTGCAGGTGCTCTGAATCGGGTTCGCCGGGGTTGGATTTGTTCAGGTACCTTCTGGCCATACTGTAGATGGTTTCATTGAAGGGGTAAGCACAGATAACGAGTGGGGCCCATACGGAGACTGAGGGGTTGCGCATGGGAAGCATGACGGCCATCCAGGCGAGGAGGAAACCAAGCAGGTATGCTCCCCCGTCACCCAAGAAGAGTTTTCCAAAGGGAAAGTTGACGACGAGAAAGCCTGCGAGTACGATGACAAGAGCGAGAGAAATTGTTGTCAGCTCGGTGTCGCCAACAGAATGAGCGATAAAGCCCATGGCTGTGAAGCAGATGGCGAGAGTACCGCCGGCAAGGCCGTTAAAGCCGTCGATAATATTGACAGAGTTGGCAACCCCTCCTACTGCAAAGGCGGTGAAAGCAACTGAGAGCAGAGGGATGAGCAGTAGTGCATCAATGCCCCAGATGTCAATATGAGTGAGGCTGTACCCAGTGAAAAAACATGCGGCAATGCCACTAACAATGGTGGCAAGGAGCCGTGCGTTCACCCCAACCCGTTTGGTGAGGTCTTCAGCAAAGCCCATAACGAATGCGGGAAGGCCGGCAAGGAGCATCATGCCGAGCAGCAGGTGTGCTTCGCTGCCAGAAAGGGTTGCCCAGGCTGCGAGAAGACCTATCAGTATGGCAAGCCCACCAATGCGGGGAGTGGGTGCCGTGTGGAACTTCTGAACTCCTTCACTGTGGTCATGCGAGAAGGCTCCGTGCCATTTGCTGGTTGCAACAATGGCTACGGACGAACCGGTGGTGACAAGAGCGGGCATGACCCACATCTGGTCCAAAAGCTCTTTAATAAACATGATGTATTATGTTTATGTGTTTGCGGTACGGGATTTTTTATTTCCCGCACCGGTCAGTTCGGCCACAAACCGGGTATAGTCTTCAAAAACCGTATACGGGCAAAGTTGGGGATGGCAATAACAGTGGCTGATGTTGTGGGTAAATCGGGGGTGCAGGGTTGCATTGGGTGAGGTACGGGGTCTCCCGCTCAGGCGTCGTCTTCACCATAGCCATAGCCATAGCCATAGCCATAGCCATAGCCATAGCCATAGCCATAGCCATATTTGTGGCTCTCGGCAGCGTTGATAAGCACTACGCCAATAATGTGGTGACGCATGAAGCTGTCTGCTGCATATTCTTTGAGCGGGAACCTGCTTGAGTAGTTTAAACGGGCGGCAAGCAGCACTCCGTCTACCGACTGAACCAACTGTGCGGCATCACTCAGGAACAGTGGCGGACTATCAATAACAATGCGATCAAAGCTCTGCTTGAAAGTGCTTATCAGGCTATGCATTTTCTTTGAGCTGAGAAGCTCATTGGGGTTGGGCACTTTGCTTCCTGCTGTTAAGACGAAAAGGTTGTCCTGTTCTGTTGGTTGTGGGAAGCGCTCTTCCCCACCATCTTCTTTTGCAATAAGGCAGTCGGTCAGGCCCTGTATTCTTCGGAGATTAAAAATATGATGCTGGGATGGACGGCGAAGATCGCAGTCTATCACAAGTGTTCTTTCGCCGTTGATGGCCAGTGCCATGGCAAGGTTGGCGCAGATGGTTGACTTGCCTTCAGATTTTGATGCGCCCGAGACCAAAATGCTTGCGGGACTCATGTCTACTCGGCAGTAGTCGAGATTGGTGCGCAGAGCACGAAAACTTTCAGAAAAGTGAGAGTTCAGCTCATCGGTCATGAGATGAACCGAGTGATTTGATTCGGTTTGTGATTCAGTTGTGTTGCCTGAATTTTTTCTTTCCCCCCGGGATTTTTTATAGAGCCGTTTGACCCTCTTAAAACGGCTAAATGGCGACTCTTTTGGTGTACCAAAATCGGGCATGAATGGGATAACGCCACAGATGTTGAAGCCTGCGTTTTTGAAAAAGAGAACATCTTTAACCGTATTGTCAAGCGTATCGGTACCGTAGGCGTAAAGGCCGGCAAGCATGACGCCGAGAACAAGCCCCATAAGCATGTTTTTCTTGAGGCTTGGCGCTTCTGGCTTGAAGGGCATGAAGGCAGCTCCGGCAAGGGTAACATCGCCGACTTCGGAGCCGATGAGAATGCGGGTTTCATCCTGCTTTTCTTTAAGGAAGAGGTAGGTTTTGCTGACCACCTCCCTGTCGCGCTGAAGCTTGACAAACTGTTGCTGTTTTTGGGGAAGGCTGTCGAGCTGATGTTCGTAGTACTCTTTCAGGCGCTTATATTCACTGGCACTGAAGTTGAGCTGGTTGAGCTGGCGTTCTATGCGGAGCTTTTCGCGAATCAGATCGAAGCTGTACTTCCGGGTTTGGCCCGCGTAGCCAATTTGACCTGCAATACGGCTGCGGCTGATCTGTTCGTATCGGGTTTTGACTACCTCAACCTGCTGTTTTTTTTCTTTGAGTTCGGGGTCGGTGGCATTTTTTGTTTTCAGGAGCTGGACATATTCACTTTCACGGCTCCGTATTTCATCCTGTATGGCGCCAAGCTGGTTGTTTACATTGGTGCTTATCCTTTTGCTGAGTTCACGGTCGGCCTCGGTGAGTTTTTTCTCAAGAAAGTGGAGGCTGTTTTCCACAATCCGGTGTTCTGCAAGAATGTCATTATAGCGTGCGTCGGACTCCACAAGTTTTGTGAGCAGCTCTGAAGTGTTGCCCGTCACTTCATAAATTTCGTTTTTAGTCATAAAGACTGAAAGCGCCCTGTCGGCAGTGGCAAGCTTTTTCTGCTGTTCGTGAAGCATATCGCCTACAAAACCGTTAGCCTGGATGTACTTTTCCGATTTTCTCTGAACATCGGAATTTTTATAGACCGAACAGAGGGTGTTGGTAAGGTAGACTGATTCGTCGGGGAAGGGGCTTGATACGGAAACCTTGAGAATATTGGTTTCGCGCGAAGCGGCTACCTTTATTCTGCCATTGAGCTTGAGGGCATAGTGGCGCATGAGCTCGCTGTGATCCTGAGTTGTCTGGTCCATGCCGGTTTTTGCATGGCCGGTTTTACTGATACTCAGGAAGCTGAACAGGTTAGATACGGGTGAATGGTAGGGGCGGTTACCGAAGAACTCAAGGGAGTCGCGCATGGGGCTTTTCCAGAGGTCTCGAACGGCGAGTTCGGCGACCTGTACGGACTGAAGAAGCTCTACATCCTTTTTGGCTGCTTTACTGTCAGCTGCCATTCCTCCACCAAGCATGGCTTCCGCCATATCACCAGCCCCTTTTGAGGCGCTGACCATCAAGAGGGCTTCGGCGCGGTATTCCGGAGTGCTGGAATTGTGGAGCAGAAGGGCTCCGATGAGAGAAAGCAGCAGAATGACAATGATGCCGAATTTGCGGCGCAGGATGATCCGCAGAATTTCACTGAGGTTGATTTCAGCGATTTCGGGCTGCTGAGGGCGAGGTGCCTCGGTGGATTTCTGCTGTAACGGGTAGTTCTGGTTCATTATAATCAGAGTAAGCTCAAAGCCTTAATTGCTGCGGTTGTCCACAATGTCATAAATGTTGATGAAGGGGTAGGCAATACTCATAACCTTGGCAACCTTGTTGAGGCTGATCCCCTTTTCTGGAATGATGATGGTGTCGTTCGGTTTCAGAGCGATGAATGCAGTGCGGTCACCATGTTTGTAGTAGGACTTGAGGTTGATGACATTGGCCTGCTTGCCATTGTCATCGGGCTGCTGGTGCGCAACGACTACTTTGCCGAGATTGGCATCGGGCTTCAGTCCACCGGCAATGGCAAGAATGGTTGAGAAATCGGCATTTTCACGAACTACATACTGCCCGGATTTTCCAACCTCACCTATGATATTGACTATCATGAGGATGTTGCCGTAATCATCAGTGAAGTAGGAGTCCTGAACCATGGGATAGTCGGGACCCGACAGGGGGTTGAATACTTGGCGGGAGGTGGTGGTCTGCTGCGAACCGCCCAGGTTGGCCGCTGATGAGGTTATTTCGGCCATGAGGCTCTGAGGCATCACAATGAACGCCATGCAGATCAGTGCTGAAATCTTCTTCAGAACGGATTTTGGTGACGATATCGATTGCTTACGGCAAGAATTTCGGGCAAACATACCCAGCACTGCGTTCCAGATTGCTTCCCTGCCGGCATTGAACCGGTATAGCTTATAATATGCATTCATATGCATCATTGGGTAAGATTGTATTGGTGAGAGCAGATCAATTATTCTTCAGCGTCGCCTTGCGCATCTTGAGCATCACTTTCACCTGAACCTGGCGCATCTGATGTGGCGGGTGCATCTGATGTGCCAGGTTCAGGTGAAAGGGCGCTGGTTATGGATGAAGCCACAGATGACGCTACAGAGACAACCGTTGATTGAGCTGCCACATCCGAAACATTACCAGTTGCTGCGGCCATTGCGGGTTCTGCACTGAAACTGACAGCCGCTATTGCTGGTATGATGGTACAGAGAAGTATTTTTTTCATTGTGATCATCCTCTTGTGTAATGGGGTTAGATTTGGAATCCTGTGCCAATAGCTCCAATAATTCTGACGCCGTCACCGGAATACTTGGTAAGGTCTGCCAATCCTAATGTTACTGCTATGGGAGGAAGGCCTTTAAACCTAAAGGTTTTTGAAACGCCGGCGTTGAGGTTCAGGCCGTTCCAGTCGGCGATGATATTGAACGAATTGGCCACTTCGTAGGCAACATTGGTGAACACATATGTGCCGTATTTGCCTTTACCGCTGTCGGTGTCCATTGGGCTCTTTTCACCGAACCGGCTTGTACCTGCGCCTATGCTGTAGTGGAGCTTTGATTTGCCGTTCTGATGATCAATGAATGGATTGGCCTGAATGCCTTAACTAAAGACAATATAGTAGCTTTTATCGGAATCTCCACCAGAGGTAAGCATGATGCTTTCCGCCCCTACTCCGACTGCGGTTGTTTTTGTGAGGTTGCGAGAGAGATGAAGTGACATTGAGTACTCTTTCCACTCGGTGAGGTCAAGGGAGACCAAAGCAACCTGGAGGCCAAGGTTTTTAACGGGATCTCCAACACCGAACCCTGCAACGGCCGCACCGTCTGCATCACTGGTATAGGGTGAGGGGTAATTACCACCTATGCCGACAAAGACCACATTGTTAGAAGCGCCCCATGCTACAGGAGTGGTTAACGACTTGCCATGCATGTTAGGCAGGTAAACAGAGGCGCCGGGTTCTGCGGCGTGTAATGACGACCCAGGCAAAGCCGCCAGAATTGCGAATACTGAAGTCAGCAGAATTTTTCTAAGGTTCATGGCGGTGGTGTTTGATGAGGTGAGGTGAGCAGTCTATTGCTCGTATTGAAGCGCGAATAACTTCATTCTTTATCTTCCAAACTGCTTTCTTCGGCCATGCGGATAAGGCTGGATAAACTTAAATTGAGAGCACTGGCAATTTTCTTACAACTGCATACCGTGATATTCTTTTCGCCTCGCTCCACTACGCCAATATAGGTTCTGTGCAGCCCCGACGCTTCCGCCAGCATTTCCTGAGACAACCCTCTCCGTGACCGTTCTGCACGAATATTCAGGCCAAGGGACTGAACAATACTTGTTGTCAGAGATGACAAAGCAACTGTATTCATTTGGTTAAGCATTCATTTTCAGAAAAGCTAACAGCTTCGCTATCTTCAGTTACACTGAATCAAAACACCACAGACACCGCAAAACAAAAACCAAGAGAACGACCAACCAACCGGCGTGATTTTTGGATGATGTCGCAAAACGGGGTTTCAATTCACTACTGCCCGTCTCCGGTTGTTTGATTTGCGAACCAGTACATTTTACGAAGTTTCTGC
>JAVCDF010000023.1:2500-7608 GCA_030765725.1 Candidatus Chlorobium antarcticum
GCAGGATTGTCGTCGATCCTAAAAAACACCGTTCGTTGACACATTATGGGCTTAAATGCCCCCTGGAAGCACCTTTTAGGCGTAGCTATCCCGCAGGAAAACATTGTGCACTTTCTTCTTCAGTTGTGTGCAGCGCATCATGTTATAGGTCAAGTTGGCTAATCCGATCTTGGCTGTTGCCCGTATGTAGCCAATGGTTCTGATGTACATGGCGTTCATCGAATTGGTCATGAAGCCGAACACATGTTCAACTCTGGAGCGGGTACGAGACTTTTCCTGGTTCGAAGCCTTCTGGGCATCGGTGAGTTTATGGTACCTGTTGCCTTTTTCATGAACCATATTCCTCATACCACAGCTTTCGATAGTTTCTTCCTGTCCAATGTAGGCTGCGTCTGCGTAAAGTTTCTGACCGCCATCGTCCGTACTGATAAGGGTTTCGAGCTCCTGTGAATCATGTACTGAGGCATCGGTAACCATGTAGTCGCTGATGAGCTTTGTCCCCTTGTCGGCTTTTATATGGTTCTTATAGCCGTAGAAAGACATCTTGTTTTTCTTGGTCCAGCGAGCGTCACGATCTTTCTGACGAAGTTTGTTGGGTCTTGCTTTCCAGGCCTCAGGGGTTTCGCCTTTCTTGATCTGCTGGTTCTCGTCCCGTGTGTTGCGCTGACGGGGCACTTCAACAAAACTGGCATCGACAATCTGGCCGGTATTTGCAAAGACGGACTGGTCGTCAAGGGCCTCATTGAACCGGTGAAACAGGGCTTCGATAACCCCTTCCTGGATGAGGGTTTCACGGAACTTCCAGATGGTCTTGCTGTCGGGAACCTTGTCGCTGGTCTTCAGCTTCAGAAAGCGTTTGAAGCTCAGCCTGTCTGTTATTTGGAACTCCATCTGGTCATCAGAGAGACTATACAAGCTTTGTAGAATGAGCAGTTTGAACATCATGACTCTATCAAACGGAGGGCGACCTGCTTTGCTGCTGTTTTCAGGCTTACTGAAGACAACATTCAGGATCGGCGCAAAGATGTTCCAGTCGATATATGTATCCAGTTTCACCAATGGATCTTTGAGCTTGGTGAGCCGTTCCAGCAGAAAATGTTCGTCGAAAAGGCCAAGAGGATTGATGTTTTTCATGATAGCAGAGGATGAATGAAGAAATCTGCTGAAATATACGGATTTTCGGCCTTTTTATGAATGCTAAGTTGTTATTCTTATGAAAGATATATCATCTAAGAATAAATAGAGATCCCCAAAAGATTGTCGCTCTCTACCCCACCGCCATCTTCGCCGCTGCATGCCACAAATAAGCAGGCATGGAGTTCTCAAGTTCCCATATAATGCTCATCGGTTTTGCTCCCTTGTGGGATTGGTATGCTACTGGCCCCAGGAAGTGGTAGGGCATGGTAAATCCGTATGCGTCTTTTTTGTGCTCGCGGACAAAGAGCAGTATGGTTTTCTTTTCCTTTCTGTGATTGATGTATGAGGTACTCCCCATGTATAGGGCGGCTACCGAGAGAAAATAAGTTGGTAACCTTTAGATGAGCGATAGTCCTGTACTGCTCCCGGGTCTCCTGCTTGCGATCCTTGCCGGTTTTCTGCGCCTTGTCGCCCTTACTGAAAATATCCGGTGCACGGTCAAGAAACTCTCGTTTTTATAGGGTGATCTGATTCGGATGTGGCTCAAATTTGTGAGCAAGCTCCGACAAGGGGAGTCGCTCACTGAGAGCCTCAAGAACAACTTTGGTTTTGAATTCAGGGGTTGAATTTTTGATCGCACAGGGGCGGTCAACTCTTTCGAGGCCCCGGGTGTGAACAAAGGAAGTTGACGGGAATCAAGGAAAAAGTTTACATTTTTTACCGGGTAGATTCTGAATGCCAATAAATGGAGCCATTAATGTTGAATCCAGCTGATTATTTCAAAGAGTACCGCTCTGCCATTGGCTTCTCCAGTCAGGGTGCGGCTAAATCATTTTTATCGGCCAAGGATATTGCTCCAGGGGTTGATTACGACTACATAGTATCCCTGAATCAACGCATTCAGGAGGTGCTTGTAAGGGTTAACGATATTGCTGAAGCAAGCTTCAAAAGGGATGATATGGAGGCTTTCTGCCGTCAGCATGTTTTCCGCTCATACAGCATCATTAAAGACGCGAATCTGCTGACGCGCCTCAACAATCAGGGGCGGCGCCCGGAGGACGTTCTTTTTTCATGGCTGAGAGGCTATGCTGTCTGTCAATATTTCACTCCGGCTTTCGAGATAATATTTGACGCATCGCGTACTTCCATCAAACCGATCGGGGACGATGATCTCAAAAGTATTGACACATTCAAACGGAGTCCGAAAGCGGATCTGGAAATTGAAATCGGGGGCGAGAACATCAGGGTTGAGGTGCAGTCGGGATTTCAGGGGGTGAATGACATTAGAGAACAGAGGGTTCGTGAGGCCAAGAGACTCAGTGTGTTGGATGGAACCAAAACGATCTGCATCCATATTGATCTTTTCAATGGGCAGGTTGCGTTTGTGCGGCTGGACGCGATTGCCGGCAACGACTTGACCTTTGTGACTCGCATTCAGATGGGCGGCCAGAGCGTGTTCTCCATTGACCAGAACTATTTCAAATGGCACCTGCTTGATGCGGCTCCCGATTATCGGGAACTTGAATTGTAAGGGGGGTTATACCCGACTTCCGTCATCCTTTGAAAAAGCGTCCGCGATATCCTTTTCAATGGTAAGGACTTCAGCATCAGTCAACGAGGAGAACTCTTTCTGGCGTCGGCGAAGAGGGAGCTTCATACCGTTTTGGGTGATGAACATGATGAGGTCGCGTATCTGGTTTCCGGGCATGTCGATGTGCTCACCGATTGATGTCAGCGCGAGGTCATAACATTTCAGGTATTGCACCTCCTTCGGAAGCAGAGTTGTGATGGTGTGCTCGACGCAGGTGTAGAGATATTCGGCAAGTGCAGTGTAGTCACCGAACCGGTAGAGATCGGCGGTATCATTAAGTACTTCAATGTTGCCCTTTGGTGTTGGTTGCCATTCGATAAAGGTCATGAGCGGCGCACTGAAGTCACGCAGGGCTTGCCGGTACTTCTCGATATGTTCAAGCATGACGGCGCTGACCGGGAAAACCATGCCCGCAGGTGCAAATTTCTGCTCGGCGAGAATATGATGAACGAGCGCCCTGTGCAAGCGCCCATTGCCGTCCTCGAAGGGGTGCATGAAAATAAATCCGAATGCGATCAGAGCGGCATGAATGACTGGATCAACTGAGCCACCGCTCATGATGCGGTGACTATCCAGAAGTCCCTGCATCAGAGAGGGGAGATCCTGTGGCCGTGCACCGATGAACTCTGGAACCGGCTCGCCATCACGATTGCGTTCACCCAGAAAGACTCCTTCAGAGCGAAGCCCCTTGGCAACAAAACGGTTGTCTTGGATGAGTTTGTCATGCATCTCAATGATTTCGGAGAGAGAGAGAGGCTGGCGCCCTGCCTGCTGAATGACCAGTGCCCAGCGTTCGATCCGGTTCCGGGCTGGTCGCTCTCCCTCAATTGCAAACGAAGCGCGGCTGTCGGCAAGAAGCAGAAAGCTTGCTGCACGACGCCAGACATCCTGACTGGTTCTGCCCATGACCTGCTCGACCTGAAGGGAGAGTGCTGCCTCGGTGAACGCTTGCAGCACCTCTGTTTTACGGACTATAGGGCAGAAGTCACGGTTGCCAAGAAGGTTGTTTGTGATTTTGTGTCGTGGTGATTGCCTCTGCGGCCCTGTGAAATAATTCTCAGGGTCAAGAAGCGGAAGGTAGCGGACTCCGGGTGAAATATCTTCAAGCGAAAGCCTATCGTCAGTGAGCCATTCATAAAGAAACCAGAGTCTTCGGGCTTGCTGTTTGCCCTGGTAAGTTGTAATGATCGCTGTGACCGTTTTTGCTCCCAGCTTGATGAGGATGCTTTTAAGAACAAGCAGGTCAAGCGTTTCATGCTTGAGAGCAAAAAAGATGTGCCCTGCAACATTGCCCTCCGGCTGGTATCGCTTGTCATAGACACGGATCCCGTTTTCCATCCGGACACTCCCTCTGACATGTTCGCTCGCAACCGCACAAATCCCCCTTAACGGCAGTTCTGTACCCAATGAGTGCTGCAGTGCAGCATAACCGACCCATCGGCGGCTGGCATCAACGGTGATCTCGGTATCGGAAATGGTTGGGATCGTGCTCTGCATAAGTGTCGAAAAATGAATGTTAGTGTCGAATTACTATTCATGATAGTGCTTTTTGTCGAATTTCATGCATTTCTGAGCAATGGGAAGCTGTTTTCGTTCAGCTCTGCTCGTGCATCACAATGGCTTCACTGGTAATTGAATAACTCTCGGGTTAGCAACACCCCCTTTTTTAAACAGTTCTGTCAATCATGTGAAATACTCCCCAAAAATAGGACGGCTGGTTACATTGGTTAAAGCCCTTAAATCCAGCAGTCAGTATGAAACAGAAGCGCAGAAAATTCAACCCCGAATTCAAAACCAAAGTTGTTCTTGAGGCTCTCAATGAGCGACTCACCTTGTCGGAGCTTGCTCAGAAATATGAGCTGCATCCGAATCAGATTACCCTATGGAAACGAGAGTTTCTTGACCGTGCGCCGGATGTTTTCAGTAAGGGCGACAAGGCACAGAAAACCGACAAGGATAGCAAGCAGGAGACCGAGGAGCTGTACAAGACCATCGGTCAGCTGAAGGTTGAAGTTGATTGGCTCAAAAAAAACTTCAGTAGTAAAAAACCTGTCAGAACGGCGCTCCATGATTGAGAAAGAACATCCGAAGATCAGCATGAACCGGCAGTGTGAACTGCTCTCGATTCACCGCTCTGGGCTGTACTACAGCCCGAAAAAGATCTCGAAGCTGAACCGTGAACTCAGATAGTAGTCCCCGTTTTCTGACACCCAAAGAGAAGTACCAGTTGGTTGTTGAGGCCGCCGGTATTGATGATGAGCAACTAGCGTCATGTCAATGTAATAGTGTCGCATAAAAGTCTTATATTCTCTTCATACTCAACCCAAACAAGGAGTGATCATGAAGAGATACAAAGTCACCCTGACTCAAGACGAGCGCG
>JAVCDF010000024.1 GCA_030765725.1 Candidatus Chlorobium antarcticum
ACCCGTATGCAGTCGACAGTCGGCTCAGAAAAGATTGAAATCGATACGGTGCATAAGTACCAAGGCAGGGAAAAGCGGGTGATTATTATAACTACCGTATCGAATGAATTCAACGAATTTGTCGATAACCCCAATCTGCTCAATGTTGCCGTATCCCGCGCACAGGAAAAGCTTCGGTTAGTTGTGTCCAAAGATATGGCGGAAGGGAATGGCAATGTCGCTGATCTTGTTCGTTACATCCGGTACAACAACTGTGAAGTTATTCCCGGCAAGGTTCGTTCTGTCTTTGACCTCCTCTATCATGACTACGCGGCAGTGCGTCTGAAAGTATTTAAAAAGCGAAAACGGATTTCGAAATACGATTCCGAGAACCTTGCAAACATTGAAATCGAGGCGGTGCTTCAGGAAGACGCTTATAGAGGGTTAGGGGTTATTTTTCAATTCCCACTCTCGATGATCGTTCGGGATACAGAGAATCTGACGAGCGAAGAGTTTGCCTATGCAACCCATCCGTGGACTCATGCCGATTTTATGATCTATCGTAAAATCGATAAAAGCCCGCTTCTTGTTATTGAAGTTGATGGATATGCTTTCCATCGTGAAGGGACACGACAGGCCGAGCGTGATACGCTGAAGGATAATGTTTTGAGAAAATCCGCTCTACCGATACTGCGTTTGTCAACAGTCGGGAGCGACGAACGCACACGGATCAGGCCGCAGGACAAAGCTGGAGGAAGTGATTTCTTAAGAAATAGGGGACGTTCACTATGTCTTAACATAGATGGTGCGACGTGAAGTCGCGTAATTGAATTGTTCTTTGCAGAACCAACTATATCGTCAGTTGGCCCCACCGGCACATGCAGGATGAGTAATTGCCCTGTGTGAAGCTGTCGGAAACGTACCCACGGGAAACCCGTAGGCCAATTCCTGAGGAAATGCTGAATCTACCAGTAGTAGGTGGTGAGGATCAAGGGGCAGGATGACATGGCTAACATAAGGGAACCTCTAAGAATTGAGTTTTTTTTGATATATCGTTCTGGCCGGTATTCCGGCGAGAACCTTTTTTGATCCTGAAAAACACTGTTCTTTGACACATTTCGGGCTGAAAATCCCTCTGGAAGCACTTATTGGGCGTAGTTATCCCAGAGGAACACATTGTAGACTTTCTTGTTTAACTGCACGCAGCGCATCATGTTGTATGTCAGATTGCTCAAGCCGATTTTTGCTTCAACCCTTGCATAACCGATGGTTCTGATGTACATGGCATTCATTGTATTGGTCATGAATCCAAAGACATGCTCGACTCTGGCTCGTGTTTTGGATTTCTCTCGATTTGATTCTTTCTGGGCTTCGGTGAGTTGATGATTCCGGGTGCCTTTTTCATGGACTGCATTCGTCATGCCACAGTGGTCAATGATTGCTTCCTGCCCGATATAGACTGCGTCCGCGTAGAGCTTTTGACCGACATCACTTTTATCGATAAGGATTTCAAGTTCCTGAGAGTCGTGGACTGAAGCGTCGGTTGCCATGTAGTCTCGAATGAGCTTTGTTCCCTTGTCGACCTTTACATGGTTCTTGTAGCCGTAGAAGTTCATCTTGTTCTTCTTGGTCCACCGGGCATCACGGTCTTTCTGGCGAAGCTTGTTTGGTTTGAGTTTCCAGGCTTCAGGAGTTCTTCCGGCCTTGACCTCTTTGTTCTCTTCACGGGTATTGCGCTGCCGGGGTGCTTCAACGAAGCTGGCATCAACGATCTGGCCTGTGTTGGCAAAAATGGACTGATCATCAAGGGCCTGGTTGAACCGGTGAAACAGTGCCTGAATGACATTTTCCTGAATCAAGGTCTCTCGGAACTTCCAGATGGTTTTGGCGTCAGGGACTCTGTCGCTTGACTTCAGTCCAAGGAAACGCTTGAAACTCAGCCTGTCAGTGATCTGGAACTCCATCTGATCATCAGAGAGGTTATAAAGGCTCTGCAGAATGAGGAGCTTGAACATCATGATCCTGTCGAACGGAGGCCGACCTGCATTGCTGCTGTTTTCAGGCTTGCTGAAAACGACAGCAAGAATGGGCGCGAAGATGTTCCAGTCGATATATGCTTCCAGTCTCACAAGCGGATCTTTGAGCTTGGTGAGCCGTTCCAGAAGAAAATGTTCATCGAAAAGTCCGAGAGGATTGATGTTTTTCATGACAGCAGCAAAGGTGTGAACGAAACCGCTGTAATATACGAAATTCAGGGCTTTTCGTGATCGTTAAGTTATTGCTTTTATAAAAGATATATTGTTTTCGAATAAATAGAGATGCCCATAAATCAAATAATTATCCCCCATCATCACTGAAACATCACACAGGTGCGCGTGCTTCATCGGCATGCCCCTTAGTGCTGCGCATCCCGGTAGGCAACCTCTCCGGATGCGGTCTTGTTCTCAACGTTGCAGTCTTCGCCGGTTTTGTAGGGAGACCTGTCCTCCTGGATAATACGCAGGGTAAAAAGGCGTTTGGCATTGCCCTGCACGCTTCCCGTGGCCCAGCCGTCGAAGTCAGGGATCTGGTATGTGGTGTTAACCGTAAATGAGGCTCCTTCATAGAGAGCGGTGACCGTCTCGGTGGCGAGGACAACCGACACACCGGTCATATTGTAGGAATACTTGGGTGCATAAGCCAAATTCATGATCACCTCTGCCACGGATGCAATGTTGCAGTTCCCTTTGCCCACATTGGACACCCTGCCGGAAATAGTGACCATCCCGTTGTCGCCTTTTGTCAGCGTGAGGTCGGCTTTGAGGTCGGGACAGAGCTTGTATACCGGAATTTTTTGCACGGTGAGCTTGCTTGATTTTGCAGTTGGGGCTTCCGCAACCTCTGCATAAACGGCCTCGTGCGTCATCATCAGGAGTAACCCGCACAGCATGAACAGTGTACGAAGGATATTTGATGGTTTCATAATTTTATCCAAGGCAAGGCTTGAATTTCGGGTCGTATCAAGATTCAAAATCGCATTCGTTCAGTAATATTCAAGTATATACAATATATCGGACTATTGCACTCACGACTATTCATATTCGATTGCGAAAAGCGGAATAGAACCGACCAAGCGCCCTGAGGGTATTTCTTTATCATGATTCGAAACGGATTGTCGTTTTCAAAACCTGAAAACCAAATATTTTTACATGCCGTTTGTTGTGCGTTCGTGCTATTATAATCTTTTCTTCCATAAAGTTTTTGCTACGGCACAAACTTTATGGTTTTTTTGATTCTTAATCGCATGGATAAAAGAATTATCGTCTATATCTCTATCAGCAAAAGACATAATTGTGTCACCATATTGAGCCTCTGCAACAAACCGCCCATCAATAGAGTATAAATAATAATTATCAATAATTTCATCTGAAATGGACTCTATCAACCACTGCAAATATCTAATATTGTTTAAATGCTGATTTGCATCAACATCAAAGCGATGAACTATAAACTCTTTAATATGCGCAGTATAATTCAATATATTTATCTTTTTCGTTATGTCATGTTTTATACTTTCTTCAATACAGTATGACCATCGTTCTTTAATCGAATCAAATATTTGTATCGGTCTCTTTCTTATAAAATCAAAGAAAACCCACAGTCCCTTAGCCTTACCTATAACACTCATTTTTTCATCATAAATAATATTCTCCCTAATCCCCTTAATCATTGAATAACTGGATAGCCATGTTCTTATAGTTATTTTTTCTTTATAAATTGGATAACGGTCCATTGTCATAATCCCAGAAAGCAATACCCATCCTATATTTTGCTTCTCAAGTTCATATAAACTATGACCTATTGAATAGCAATGTTCAGCTGCTGTTTCTTCAAGTAAAGTTAAAATAGTAGCAGATGAAGCCTCTCCGAATTGATTCATTTCGAAATATCTTAACTCAAATTGTTTTTCAAAATAGTTATCCAAAGCTGTCATTTTTAATGATTGTTCAGATGATCCCAAGCTGGGATTCGCTCTCCCTCAATAGCAGTAATCCGGCATCACTGGTGATATTCCCACCCTGGAAATCAAGAGCCACGGTCTTGCCTTTGACCGGAGTAACGGATGCTGCTGCATTGTATGAAAATAATGTTTGCTGAGTACTCTGATGTGTGCCTATATTCTCTGAAAGGGGTTGCATAGATATCGCGTCCTTGTTACAACCTTAACTACCAGTAATATAATGAATTGCGGTATTTATGCTCTTTTTTTCTTTTTCGTGAATAATTCAGATTAGGTGTCAGTATGGATTTCGTTAAAGTAGCTTACTCTTCTATAGTAAAAAAAATCTGTGATTTTCAAGTTATGGCGCCTCTGTGTTCTGCATATGTATTATGTTGGTTTGTTGTCTCAAAGGCTTTTTTATTCATATAAACCTTATTCCCGCCATGAGTGTAACAAAACTTAAAAGAAATTTTTTTCAGCGTCTTTTGGGCCGTCCTGCTACCAACAAACCGGTATCTGCAGATTGCTGGTCGCTGCAGGACGGGACGGTAACGGTCGATCTGTCAAAAGCACAGGAGCTTGATAAAGCAGGTACGGCTGTTTGCCTTGACGGCAAAGGCCTTGAGTCTTCGCTTCTTGTCGTCCACGGCGACGACGGTCGGTTTCATGCACTGAAAAATGTGTGTACGCATGGCAAACGCCAGCTTGATCCCGTTCCGGGAACAGGAACGGTTCAGTGCTGCAGCATAGGCACATCGACTTTTTCCTATGATGGCAAGCTGATCGAAGGACCCGCAAAGGGGCCATTGAGCGTTTACAGGGTGGAGGAGGGTGATGGAACCCTGAAGATTTCCCTGTGATTTTGCGTCTATGACTTAAAAATCATTTCCGGCGGTCAGACCGGTGTGGACCGGGCAGCGCTGGATGTTGCGATTGCTCAAGAAGTGGTGCATGGTTACCGCTTGGAAGGAAAGCTACCTTCTTACCGAGACTTCACTGGCGGATTACCGCCAGCGGGCTTGATGGAAGGAGCAAGAGTAAGGGATGTAGTGCAATAGCGTAAAAGAGTGTATTTTTCTGGGAAAACGAATAGGGAAAAGGGCGAGGTGATGTTGAAGATGCAGTGATGCAACGGTTACCTGCGGTAGCAGCAAAAGCCGAAGCATGGGAACGGTTGGTGCAAGCGTGCAGGACACCTCGGGGACGTTGTTCATCAACGCAACAAACAAGGGTCATAATCACCCTTGTTCGCGATAATCTCCCCGCCAACCGACTACATTTTATCGGAAACACGTCACAACTTTTCCAGCGCAGCAACCAGATAATCGAAACCGATCCGTTCCTGCTCAAGCCTGACACTCTCCCCCAAGCTGTTGCTACGCAGCTCATCGTACAGGGTATGTTCTTCATCGGTGAGTCGTGAGAGATCACCGGTCTCGGATTGTGGTTCAACGCCCCACAGCGTCCGGTGGGCAAGGAGCGTCTGTTTGTTCATCAGCAGGGAAACTGCCTGGGGAAAGAACTTGCGCAACTGGTTGAGAATGGCGAATCCGTGAGTATCGATATCCCCCCAGTAATGGATTTTCTTCCCTTGAAGCCATCCTGCGGCAGCAAGATTCTCGAAACCGTACCCGGCCCCGAAAATCACCATGGCATGCGGTAGCTGTGGAAAAACGAGAAAATTGATTTCGTTTTCGGTTATAAAAACTGTTTCTACCGGAAGGTCAAGATGGGCAAAAGCTGCCTGATTCAGCGTTACATCCTGTTCGTTTTCTCCAGGCAGCAGCGCCAGTTCAGGGTCGAGCATGCGGAACCGTACCGGCGGCAGAACCCGCCGACGCCTGAGGCGGTCGAGTCGATTTTCTGCGGCGGCAGCACCAGATCGAACAGCTCCCCCAGCACGCCGCGGTGCGCTTCGATAAACTTGCTGTGCACGCCCGGCAGGTCGAGCTGCCGCAAATAGATATCGGGACGGGGATGTTGTTGCATCCATACAACAATATCGAGCATCCGTTGCCACTCGCCGGCCAGTTCAAGAGCGCGCAGTGGCCGTTTTGCCATCCATTCCATCAACAACGGCTCTCTCTGGCGGGTCAGGGCAACGAGATCGGCAAACCGATCGGCATCATGCCGCTTACCGATGAAGGCCAGCGCATCCTCCAGTGAATCGATCCAGATTTCCGATGGAATCGTGTTGGCACCGAGAATTCTATGGTTGAGGGTACGCCAAACGATACGGTAGTGTTTCGCCGCGCCCGAAAGCCGGGCAATCCAGTCGCGCACCTCGGCAAACGATTCGCCAAGCTGCCGTGAATCGGGGCCTTTGAGCACCAGACGACGGGGAAAAAGCGGCTCTTCTGCCATGAGGGCGGAAAGCAACAAACCGCGATTCCAGAGCTTCTCTGCCTGGACTTTCAGATCTGCCGGAGTTGTCCAGCTCATCCCTCGACATCCTGTTTTGCCGCACGATACTCCTCGATGGTGAGATTGCGCAGTAC
>JAVCDF010000025.1 GCA_030765725.1 Candidatus Chlorobium antarcticum
GAAAAAAACTATTGGCAGAGCAGCAGAAACTTCGTAAAATGTACTGGTTCGCAAATCAAACAACCGGAGACGGGCAGTAGTGAATTGAAACCCCGTTTTGCGACATCATCCAAAAATCACGCCGATAATCACCCGCTTTTCCCTGCCTTGGTACTTATGCACCGTATCGATTTCAATCTTTTCTGAGCCGACTGTCGACTGCATACGGGTTACCTGTTCCCTGTAGGGTGAAATAATGCCGATATTGGCAGGATCGATCTCACTCAGCTCAGGTAAAACAGTTTGTGTGATTTCATCAATCTGGCGTTGATTGAATTGACCGCGAGCATGTCGTCCCTCTACAGTTGTATAAGCACGAAGAACATCCGCTTCCCCTTGATCATGCGTCATGATCAGGAGGTCGCCCCCATAGAACTTCTGGTTGCAAAACTGAATGATTTTGGGATGACACCGATAATGCTCTCTTAACAGCGTTTCGGGAATTTCAGAAAAGGCTGATCGCACTGCAGAAAGCAAGCTGTGCCGATCAAACCTGACATGATCCGGCAGATCGTATTGTAATGCGATCGCGCTGGATCTCTTTTGATCTTCATCTGTCAAGACATTGGGCAGCTGCATGGGATCCCCCACGACGACAAGCTTCTTTGCGCACGCCATCGCAAGAGCGCCACTGAGCAAGTCGACCTGACTGGATTCATCGACAATCACACAATCGAAAACATAACCGGACTTGAGCGAGGTAATGACTGAAAAGGTTGTACTGAGAATAATGGGATATTCATTGAGGAATTCTTCTGGGTGCCGCCGGAGATCATCGATAGTAAATTTTTTTCGTTCGCGATTGTTGTAACGCCCCGCCAGATGATGCTTCAGCAGCTGTAACGACAGCGCAGTCAGCCGCTCCAGCCGCTTGTCGAAACGGTAGCCGGCAAGTGCGTCTTCAAGCGATTTTCGACTGGCTTCCATATCAGCTATCTTACGCAGATAGTAAGCCTTTTGCAGCATGAGAATTCGGGCCCCCATGCTGAGCCCCAACAGAGCTCTGCCTTCCTTTCCAAAACGGAACAGAAGAGCGATTTTCTCCAGAAAACCAGTGCGAAAACCCGATTCCACTTGTGTTTCCTTCGCAGCCCTCTTCTCATAAGACTGCCAGGCTTTCAACAACTTCCTTGCGGGTGACTGAGGCTGAAATGGCCTAACCATTAGCTTCGGTTCACGACCTCTCACTTCCTCCTCAAACTTTGTGAAGTAAGCTATTTCAAGCTGAAACGCATTGATCTCTTGAACGAGAGCTGCCAGCTCGTTTTTCTTTACAAATGCATCATCAAGCTCGCTATTGAGAAAAAGGACCTCCTTGCGCACTCGCTTTTCCTCTTTCGGCTCAAGTGTTGACAGCATATGCGCTTCAGATGTTTGCCCCTGGATAAACGCCTCTTTGTTCTTCTTGCTGTCGAGAAATGCCGACACGAAATCCAGCTCATATTTCTGGAGCTTTTCCTGCACATTGGCTGTAGCCGAATTGTTGTTGGAAACCACGGCAACCTGCTTATCAAGAAGCAGCATATTGGCAATCAGGTTCAGGATGGTTTGGGTCTTACCGGTTCCCGGCGGCCCCTGAACTATAGATACAGGATTCTTAATCGCCTGCTCTACGGCCTTTTTTTGGCTCATATTGCATCCGAACGGAAATATGAGATCCGTAGAAGCTTCCGTTGCAGTATTAGGGACGCAAGCATCCAGAAAGCACGACAGGATACTACGGCCCGACACAGTGCTCAAATGCCGATATTTCATTGCCATCAGCGACTTGTCGTTATTCGTCCTGAAAGTAGTGGCTTCAGCAAGTTCCCGAAAATAAGCAAGCACATCAGGATTGCGACCATTAGACGGGTTTATCGGCTGAACAGAAAGATCCGAAAACCGGCCGCAACAGCTCTCACCACCTCTCTGAAAGATTTTGACCCACTGGTCGAAATGCAATACCGCCTCAACCTCGGCAAACAAGTCACCGTCAAGGCGCACTCGACTATTTAAAACGGGTATATGCGCCGGACTCGAAAGCCACTCTACATTACTCCGGTCGTAATCATAGGATTTTCCGCCTTTAAACATCACGGACATACTCCACCCATTCCGCGCGATGCGCAGAACCTGAGCCGTACGATCCTCACCCTTTATAAGGATGAGGTGTTGCCTCGGATTTATTCCATTCTGTCCACCCACCATATTATATCACAGTCTAGCAAACGCTATTGGAAAGACTTGTAATTGTTTCAGAATTAAGGAAATAGGGGACGCTGTACACTTCGTGCACTAATTCTGATTGATCTTCCGCTTTCGTTCAATGACGCGGGAGAAGATCTGGTCCGCATGCGCCCCAGGCTCAGCCACACGGTGGCGAAGCCATCAAAACTGAGTTCCATATCACTACTGCTCGAAAAATGGACGCTCCGGTACCAGAGAGTCTCGATAAAATGCAGAGGACTTTTGAGAAGGAGGGGCAGCGCCTTTCCGCTGCATGAACAGCTTGTTAGCAACTTAAACTTGGCCTTATTTTGTCTACTGGGTGGGGGCCACAACAGACTTCTTTTTCGTTTTTTTCTGATATTTTCCTGACGGTACTTTTTTTCGAGGAAGGGGAGACTTGGAGAGCATTTGCTGATGAGGGTTGTGTGCGTATGGTGCGATTGCTTTCTGATAATGAATGATGGGCTTTGTGGGGCGTTCAGTGGGCAGTATATTAAAAGGATACGAAATCAAATAGCAGGACATGAAACCATCATTGGCTGAAACGCACGCCGCGCTCCTGACGAAAGAGGGGCGGAAGGTGATATTGCATCGGGAAGTGATCTCTTCTTCGCGGGTGGAGGGGATTTCCTGTGCCAAGAGCGTGCTCGGCAAGTTGACTGTCAGCAAAAAGTCAGGCAAGGCTGTCGTTGCCAAGAAGTGCCTCGTCAAGAAGGGTGCACATAAGGATTAGGTCCAGCGTCTGAATCGATTTGACATAATCGTCGAATCGCCTATAAAATACCTCCCAGTCAAATCCGCTGTATCCTGCCTGCAACGCCATGAGCGTTGCGACGAGCCTTGCGGTGCGTCCGTTCCCTTCCCTGTATGGATGGATGAACAGGAGTTCAAGGTGCACTCTGGCGATTTTCTCAATGACTTCTTTTCTTGTCCCATGGCATGGGGTGCTGGGTTTGAGAATTGTGTCTTCGACCTCCTGGAGGCTTTGCCCCAGGAAATGAGCAGGGGGGAAGAGGAAGCCTTCTTTTGAGAGATTAACGGTTCTGGGTTTGCCGGCCCATGCGTAAATGCGGCCGAAAAAGACGCCGTGTATGGCGTTGATGTCGTCGACGCTCAACTGCTGATTACTGCTGAAATGCGTGATCATATAGTCGAAGGCGTCGGTATAGCCTTTGACTTCGGCCTCGTCAATTTCCTCCTTGCTGGTGATGCCCAAGAGGTTTTTCAGTACCGTGCACTGAGAGCCCGGCTCATTTTCCTTCGCGCCAGATGCGTGGTATTTCGTGCTGAAGGAGTCATTGTTCTCCTTCCTTTTGTTTCGGCGTTCCATGCTGTCGATGCGATCCTCGTCCGGTTGAAGAGTCTGGGCTTTGATGGATGTTGCTGGCGTAGGGTTCAAGCGGTCTTGCGAACAATTCGCAGTGCAGGCGGCTGTTCGAATGGTACCGTTGTGGTTACGAATCCTGCATAGTGTCGCTTCGTCTCATCAAGCATATTTGCGTGCGCTTCGGTCTTATATTTGTATCGCGAACTCTTTTTGGGGTGTTTGTTGGATCTTGGGTCGGCTGGAGATCCTTTGCTGGTGAGGGTGTGGGCAATAGTGGATTCGAACCACTGACCTCTTGCGTGTGAAGCAAGCGCTCTAACCAACTGAGCTAATTGCCCTCATGAAAACAGCCTGTTAAGGTAATGATTGGAAGTGATTTGGCAAAATTATCGTTTAAGTAAGATGGTGGTTTGCCGGGGCTATGAACTTCAAGGAGACCCCGCGATTGTGAATTGATGTCGTGAAACACAAGGTTTTAATAAGCTATATTTTGATGATGAGAGGAGGGCTGGTGGCAGGCAGTGGAGCGGAGCGAAACTGCATCCCGCCGGCCCCTCTTAAAAC
>JAVCDF010000026.1 GCA_030765725.1 Candidatus Chlorobium antarcticum
CTATTGGCAGAGCAGCAGAAACTTCGTAAAATGTACTGGTTCGCAAATCAAACAACCGGAGACGGGCAGTAGTGAATTGAAACCCCGTTTTGCGACATCATCCAAAAATCACGCCGCTATAGATACCGACAATGTTCTCAAGTTCACGGCGATTGAGCTCTAAGTAATTATGAAACTCCAAACCTTCCGCAAGAGCCATATCATAGCTTGCCTGGGCTTCGCTGATTTCGGTAATGGTTCCATATCCCGATACAAGCCGATGTTTTGCCTGCTCAAGCTGTAACTTTGAAGCATCGACATGCGCTCGACTGAACTCCAGATTGTCACCAGCGTACAATACATTTATATACGCATCAAGGGTTCTGACCATAAGACTTGCATACTCACTTTGCAGAAGCGCATCACTTTTCGATGCAACTGCTTTTGCCTGGCTATATGAAGCAAAATTCGACAGATTGAAAACAGATTGCTTGAGCACAACACTGTAATTCTGTGTATTATAAAATAAATCATTGGTGACATCGGTTACCATCGAAACGCTCTCCGTGGCGCTCCTGCCGCGTGCCGCACTAATGCTCAGATTAGGCCTGAAACTTGAACGGGCTTTGGCGATTTCCTCTCTCTGCACAAAATTATCAGCTTCAGCCGCTCGATATTTTGCATCATACTCTACAGCCTTGCCGCAAGCCTCTGAAAGACTCAGTGCTCGTGCGTGCAAAGGCGATACGAAAAACAGCATAAAAGCAAGAGCGTACATAAACGCCAATCTCATCATCATAATAACCAGCTTTTCTAATAAGTTAGTAACCCATACGAGAACGCACTGTAACAACAAAAAAACTCTTATGCACTGTTACTCTTCCTTCATCGACGCCGACATTCTCTTTATCAGGGGATGCAGCATATAGGTCAATACAGTGCGCTCACCGGTCTTGATAATGGCCTGGACAGGCATACCCGGCTGAAGACGACGATTGCCAAGCCTCTCCATAGCCTCAGGCGTAAGCGAAATCAAGGCCAGATAGTACGATGAACCCTGCTGATAGGGATTCAACCTTGGATCGGTCAGCAGATCCTGTGAAACAGATGCCACCTCACCTTTAACAACCAGCTGGGGGGAGTGAGAAAACGCGGAAAACCGTACATCAGCGAACAAACCGGGCGAAATCCTGTCAATAAGGTGCGGAGCAATCTTTACTTCGATCAGCAGATTCTTTTCCAACGGCACAATTTCCATAATCTCATCGCCTGGCCGGATAACAGCCCCTGGAGACTGTACCTTCAAGCCCATAACCTGCCCATCGACCGGCGTGCGAATCTCAGTGCGCTCCAGCTGTTCTGCAAGCGCCTGCGTCTTTTCTGCATACGCATCAACCTGCATCCTGATCCCTGCAAGATCGGATGCTACTGACGCATCCATTTCAGCAAGCCTTCTTTCAAGCTCCCACTGTTGCTCAAGCGGAGCATATCCTTCCTTGACAAGATCACGAATGCCGTCAAGCTGCTTCTGCAATATCCGCCGGAGATCCTGACGGGATGAAAACAACCGTTTCTGGTTTTCAATCAGCGACCCGACAAGTGCCTTATCGGATGCCGAAACAAGATCATTGTGAAACACAATTGAAACCAATCCCTTTTGCTCGGCAATCAGGCGACTTTCTGAGGCTCTCAAACCAAGATAATGCTGAGACACCTCTTCGTATGCAGCATTCACGGAGGACTTGTCAAGTGACATCAACGAATCACCCTCATGAACAAGTAGCCCTTCCCTGACATACACATTCTTGACAATGCCTCCATACAAGTGCTGGATAACCTTGGATTTTGTCGCTATCGATACAACCCCGTCACACGGCACCCCCTCATCGAGCGGTGCCAATGCGACCCACAGCACCAAACCCAAAAAACCGGTAATCATGACAATAACACCCATTCTCACAGGGTTGGATTTCACATCTGACGAGTGTCTTCCCGAATTGACTGACTGTTCCGTTTTCTTCTTGAAGCCAAATCCTTTCTTCATGTACAACAGTTATTATCATTTATGAACACACCGCCACTCAGCGGATCGAAACTGTAGGAGGGGCTATTGATTTTTTTTCGATCGCCAATGCCTTTTTTTTATCATCATCGCGCACAATCCTACCACCTTTCATGATCAACACCCGATCCGAAATCTGGAGAATATTGGGCCTGTGGCTGATAATCACTACGGTCGAGCCCGCATCCTTCATGGTTTGCAAGGCCTGGTTCAAAGCCATAGTACCCGCGTCATCAAGATTTGCATTGGGTTCGTCAAGCACCAGAAGTGACGGCTCATCATACATTGCCCTTGCGAGCGCAACTCTCTGGCGCTGCCCCCCCGATAACATGCTGCCGGCAACACCGATCTGGGTATCATACCCCTGCGGAAAACGCAGTATCATCTCATGAATACCGGCCTTTCGGGCAGCCTCAATCACCTTGTCCGGCTCAATCTCCCTAAACCGCGATATATTTTCAACAACAGAACCTTCTAACAGTTCGATATCCTGTGGAACATAGCCGATAAACGGACCGAGCTGACTCCTGTTCAGCTTGTCAATCGGCGTACCGTCCAATGCAACCTCACCACTATACTCCGGCCAGATCCCCACAAGGCATCGGGCAAGCGTCGATTTCCCCGACCCTGATGGCCCCATGACAGCGATAATCTGACCAGGCTTAAACTCAATAGAAATATCGTCAAGAATCGGCTCTGAACGCTCAGGAGCACTTGCGGAAAGCGATGAAACCTTCACATCCCCCCGCAGCGATTCAACCGGTTTACCTTCACCGCGTTCAGGATACGATGCAAGCAATGTATCAAGACGCCCGACGACCACCTTTGCCTCCACAAACTGCCGCCATGTCCCGATAACCAGATCCAGCGGCTGCAGCGCCCTGGCCATCAGTACATTACCGGCAATCATGCCGCCGACCGTCATGCTGCCATCAATAACCAGCAGTGCACCTGCGCCAAGCGTGAGTGACTGCATCGAATATCGGAAAAATTTGGTCAAAGCCTCATAACGGATCTGCCGTTCGCCCGACACTTCATTACTGTTCAGAAAACGATCATGAAGACCGAACCAGCGATCCTTCAGATGTTGAACCATACCCATTACATGCACAGCTTCGACATTGCGCATTTTGGCTTCAATATACCCACTGCTCTCAGTTTCAGCCAACGCTACAACCTCAATACTCCGGTATTGTGAACGGTTAACCAGATAGGTCAGCACAAGCTGAATACCGGCAAAAAGCAACGCCAGACATCCCAGAATAGGATGCAACAGAAATGTCACCCCGATATAGATCGGCGTCCAGGGAATATCAAAAAATGCCAGCATCCCGTTACCGCTGATAAACTGGCGAATGGTCGAGAGATCAGAAAACGGCTGTCCCTGGTTCGTCCCCGCCTGCCTGAGGTATCGTGAAAACGCGGCATGAAAGACCCGAGAGTTGAGTTCCTGATCAAATTTTCTGCCGATATCAACCAGAAGCCGGGAACGCAGAAATTCCGCACCTCCAAGCACCAGAAACAGAGCGACCATCAGTAGGGTCACAACAAGCAGGGTAAGTTCGTTTCGGCTGAAAAGCACCCTGTCATAGAGCTGCAGCATATATATAGTCGGCGTAAGCATCAACACATTGACCACCATGCTGAACACACCGATAATAACAATATCCCTGCGCAAACCCCGAATGACCCCTCCAAGCATACCGTTCATCGCGTCTGACACCTT
>JAVCDF010000027.1 GCA_030765725.1 Candidatus Chlorobium antarcticum
TGTGAAGAAACACAATATACCGGGATATCCGTAAAGGGATATTTCTTCCGCAGAAACCCAATGGTAAAGGGCTTCGCTCCACCTTCTGAAAGGTGGGACGAAGCCCTTTTTTTATTTCAAAAAAATAAAACATGTCATGCGATGAAAGCTCTCCTCCTTACCAAACAGAAATCATTGACGATTGTTGAGAGGCCGATGCCTACTCCTGATGAAGGCGAGGTTCTCGTTAGGGTTGCGGCGGCCGCTCTTTGCCGGACCGATGCAAAAATGTGGCACTCAGGACACCGGGATCTGCATATGCCACGGATTCTCGGCCATGAAGTCAGCGGTTTTATTGATGCAAGTCCCGGCCGGCTTTATGTGATATGGCCCGGGAAGGCTTGCGGAAGCTGTCATGCCTGCAGGAGCGGTCGGGAGAACTTATGCCCTGATATGCGCATAACTGGGTTTCATCGGGATGGAGGATTTGCTGAATTTCTGGCTGTTCCCCGTTCAAGCCTTCTTGAAGTGCCTGATGGAGTTGGCGCATCGATGGCTGCTCTTTCTGAACCTCTTGCCTGTGCTGTGCATGGTGTAAGGCAGGCCTCTGTCAATTCATGTGACCAGGTGCTGATTTATGGTGCGGGCACTCTGGGAATCCTGCTGGCCTTAGTCTGCTTGGATTGCGGAGCCACGGTCGTAATAGCAGATCCCGACGAGGACAAGCTTTCAAAGAGCACGGCGTTCAGGAGTGGTTTCGGCGTAGGAACTGACCTCCATTTGAGCGGAGCGGATGGTCTGGTTGATGTCGTATTCAACGCCACTCCCGCAGCCGAAACATTTGATGCAGGAGTTCATCGACTTGCGGCTGGCGGCAGATTCTGCCTGTTCAGCGGAATAGGGAATCTTCCGGTAATCCCCAGCCGCATATTTGACGAACTGCATTACCGTGAACTCAAATTTGTGGGTGCTTACGGCTGCACCCGTAATGACATGAGCGAAGCAGTCCGTCTCCTTTCATGCTACGCCGATGATCTCCAATTCCTTATTGAACGCAGAATAAGGCTGGATGAGGTGCCTTCGGAAATGGAAGCTATTCTCGTCGGGAAAGGTTTCCGGCGGATAATCGCTTGATGCATCGGCAAGATTTTGACACTACTAATCAGGAATTCCGGAGTCCGTATCCGACACCGGCACCAATCAGGAAAACACCAATGGAAAATGAACAGCAGCTTCGGGAATTTGGAAAATTGATTACGGCGATTGCTGCCGGCCATATTATGGGGCGAGAGGAGTCATGTGAGGCTTATCGGCAGGTTATTCTCAATCTCCAGCCGGAGCTTCAGCAGGGGGCGTTTCTTTCAGCCCATCTGATGCGGGGGCCAACAACTCTGGAGCTGTCTGGAGCGTGGGACGCTCTCGACAGGTATGACACTCAAAAAATCGAGGTAAGCATTGATGGCCCTGTATGTGATATTGTCGGCACCGGATCCGACAGTCTGAAAACATTGAACTGCTCAAGTCCCGCTGCGTTGATTGCCGCTGCATGCGGACTGCCGATCGCGAAAAAGGGAGCAAGGCTTGTCACGGGCGTTTCAGGCGCATCCGATATTTTTGAGGCTTTAGGGATCAATCTCGACCACCCGCTGGAGCGTGCCGCACTCAGCCTCAAGAATGCCGGGATTTGCTATCTGCCTGGAGAAGCTTTTCTGAAATCAGGTTGGGCAAGGCTTATCAGAAGCATGCGATTCACTTCGGCATTCAACATCCTTGGCCCGCTCACCCGTCCCTGTCGGCAGAACAACTGTGCGGTTATCGGAGCCTATTCGCCCGCCGTGTCGTTACAGATGGTTGCAATCCTTGCTGAAACAGGTACGAGCGCGGCTCTCTCTCCTTACGGTATGGCAGAAGGCTTTCTGCCAGAACTTGGCATTGACGAATTCTCTCTTTGCGGGCCGACCCGAGTTGTAGAACTGCGTCATGGATCAATTACGCAGTATGAAGTTACTCCTGAGGATTTCGGGATGAAAACAGTGCCTTTTGATTGCATTGCCAGCAAGAGCAGTGCGGCCCAGAACGCGGCAGTAGTTATGGCTGTTCTTCAAGGCAGGCAGTGCGGCCCGGCGGCCGATTTCTTTTGCATGAATGCTGCTGCCGCCCTGTATGTTTCAGGTATTGCACCATCGTATCGACATGGTAATGATTTAGCGCATGAAGCCCTTGAGTCTGGTGCTGCTTATGAAAAGTTTGAAATCATGCGCGAATACCAGGGGAGTGAAGTGTTTGTGCAAAATTGACATAAACCGAACTGGTGCGGCCCTGTTTGCAAGTCAGAAAAAAAAGCAGTAACTAAAAATACATTGTTCTTTCTCGTCATAACAGGTGCCGGTTTAAAAGCCGGAGAATAGGGAAGTGCGTGAGATTCGTACACTGTACCCGCAACTGTAAAGCGGTAACCCGCCAAGTAAGGCATATGACCACATATGCATGCAAGGCGGTCTTTTCAGGTCACTGTGCTGTTTCCTCCCGGGAAAAGCGCGGGAAGGTCTGAAGGAGATGTGATCCGTGAGAGTCAGGAGACCTGCCGGTTATGCTGTTGTATGGAAGAAAAAAAGACTACGGGTTCATAGTCCTGATGGCAACACGACGAAGTATAGGTGACAACAAGTTTTTCAAACCGGTTCATCAATAAGCCCTCCAGAGAAGGTAGCGCATTCGTTATTGCGTTTCCTGTTATAGTTTTCATCTGCTGGGCAAAAAAAGTTTTCCCCCGTCACGATGCCGTGCTGTATCGAGGTTGGGTTTTCTCCGTCGGCGCTGCCTCTCTGTGTGTGGAAAGGCGGTGCCGATGGTAATTTTCTATCGAGGTTGAAATGGGCAATGAAAAAAAAAGGAGAGGGCGTCTTACCGTTCCTCGTAAAGAGATTGCATGGTTTCCTGTGATCGATCCTGATGCATGCAACAGCTGCACTTCCTGTTCTGATTTCTGTCCCAAAGGGGTGTTCGCTTCCGGTCCTGACGAAGGATTGCGGCGCCGGCCAAAGATGACGGTCGCCAATCCCTACAATTGCATCGTTCTCTGTAACAAGTGCGTATCCATCTGCCCCGCTGGAGCCATCTCGTTGCCGGATCGTGCAGATTTCGAGCATTTTATAGAGTATATCGACTGAACACCCGAAATTGGTTCAAACGCCTGAGGCGATAACCCTATTACAGGTTTTCTTGTG